>CAWJBO010000022.1:0-24843 GCA_963841145.1 uncultured Gammaproteobacteria bacterium | reverse complement strand
CGACGGTGACTGGCCGTTCCGCGGATTCGTCGTCCGACAGGGCGATGACGTGTTTGCGTACCAGAATTACTGTGCTCACGTCGGTCACCCACTGAACTGGTCGCCGGACAAGTTCCTGACCAAAGACAAAACCGCGATCATCTGCGCGTCGCACGGTGCGAGCTACGACATTCAAACCGGCCAGTGTTTCGCCGGACCCGGGTCTGGCGGTTCGCTGCGCAAAGTCGATGTCTCGGTGCGTGACGCGGTTATTTACGTCAGCGGCCCGACGAGCATGTGAACGTGCGTCGACGGGTGTTTCGCACTCGTCAGGTTACGGCACGGCGGATAAAGCTAGCTGGCGCGATCGACCTTTACGAAGCGCCAGTCGACGATGCGGTGGCCTTTTCGCAAACCGCGTCGTTCGAACTTGGTGCTCGGGCGATCCAGCGGATTTTCACCGTCATGCTCGCGCCGTTCATCGCAGGAAAACAGTTCGGACTGGTCAAGTACTTCATCGATATGCTCGGCGTAGTTGGCCCAGTCGGTGGCGATGTGCAGGGCACCGCGCGCCGCTAAGCCGACTGTGGATCAACTCGAGAAATGCGGGCTGGACGATGCGCCGCTTATGATGGCGCTTCTTGGGCCAGGGGTCGGGAAAGTACAGGTTGATGCGTTGCAACGACCCGGGCGGCACCTGTTCACGCAGCACGTCAATGGCATCGTGCATGATGAGACGCAGGTTGACGACGCCTGCATCGTGAGCTTTCAACAGGCAATGCCCGACGCCGGGCTCGTGGACCTCGATGCCCACGAAGTCGAGCTCGGGATGGTCCTTTGCCTGCTCGACCAGCGTGTCGCCGTTGCCAAACCCGATTTCGAGAACGATGGGAGCCTGCCGACGAAATAACGCCGCAAAGTCCAACGGCTCGGCAGACACGTTGACGCCAAGGTCTGGCCAGAGCTCCTGGAGTGCGCGTTGTTGTGGCGGTGTCAGCCTTCCGGTCCGGCGTACGAAGCTGCGGATAGTCCGGAGCCGGCGATTTTCAGGTGTGCGTTGCATGCGCCATTCTAATCGCTGCGCCGGACCGATGTCGCGGTCCGATAATTGGCGCAATGAACTATCGTCGGTTAGATGGGGGCGGCCCTGCCGGCACGCCCCTTGCCGTTCAGGTCCCGTGGTCTATTTGTTGTTCCGGAACCTGAAAGTAACCTCCGCGCCGTATACGCGCCCTTTCGCCAGCGGCGAGAAAGTGCCGCCGGTGGGTACGCCGCCGATGGTGTCCGGCAGCTGCGTATCGCCACCGTGCTTGACTTCATCGAGGAGGTTGCGACCGTACAGCGAGAATACCCAGCGCTCGTCGTTCGAGTAAAAGTCGAGACCGGCATCGAGTATCGCCTGGTCCGTGATAAAGCCCAGGTTGTTGTCGGTATAGGCTGACTCGTCGCGATACGCATAATTGATGCGTGACGCAAGGTACCCCCAGTCGCCGATGTTCCGGTCGTGCGTGAAGCCAATGCTCCAGGTGAGATCCGCTGCGCGCGGCAGGTCCAGCTGTTTGTCGAGTTCGTCTACGACGTTGTCGCCGTTCAGGTCGAACTTGACCTCCTCGTAATCCGAATCGATCATTCCCAGCGGACGCCAGTAGCACTAAGTTGTCCGTCAGGCTGAAGGCGCCGTCTACTTCCATGCCGATAATGGTGGCGTCGGCCGTGTTGCGTATCAGCTGAATAACGCCGATCGGGCCCGGCAAGTTGATCTCGCGCTGCATGTCCTTGATCGTGTTGTAAAACACGGCGGCATTTACACGTCCCCAGTCCTGTGTGGACTTGACCCCGACCTCGAAGCTGTCAACGATTTCCTCGTCGAACGGGCCCGGAGTATCGGCCGGGTTGAAGGAAGTGTTCCTCAGGTTATAGCCACCCGACCGAACGCCCCGGGTCCAGTGACCATAAACGATCTTGCCATCGTCGACCTGGTAAGTCGCACCGATTTTCGGCGACAGGCTGTCCCAGTTTTCGTCATTGTCGGAAAAGTCGAAGGGACAGTTATTGCTTACGACGACGTTGCAGGGTAGTCCAATATTCGCGCTGAGCGAAGCGATGTCTGCGTCCTTTTCTTCGTGCGTGAATCTGAGCCCGGTGTTCAGGGTCCATCGATCCGAGAGGTCGTAGTCCATGGCAGCAAACACGCCCATGGTTTTTACATCGTAGTTGCCACCACCGTCGAAGACGGCGGCAGGTGCGACGCCACCGGTGGCGATTCCGAGCAATTCGCGTCGTTCGTGGTAGTTGATCTCGTTATCGAAATAGTACGCGCCGACCGTCACGTTGGTCCGATCCCCGAACTGTCCGTTGTAGCGCAGCTCGTTGCTGATCTGGTCGGTGACCAACCACGCGGGGGCGTGGAACAGCCACACCGGTTGTGCGTCGATGTCGGCGTTGCTCGAGCTGTCAGATTTTCGCCAGCCGAAAATATTGGTGATCGTGCCGTCGCCAAAACCGACATCGATATTCAGTTCGGCGCTGACGAAGTCGGTTTTGACCTTCTGGAAGCCTTTTTCATCGATCGACATGTCAAAGCTGTCGCGATTGAAATTGGCGAAGTTCCCGGGCACGCCGCTGCCATTGGTGTGCGTTTGGGAGGCAGGGCCGTCACCCTCGATGTCAGTGTATTCGTAACGCAGGACGAGCTCTGTTGTGTCGTTCGGCGTCCATACCATCACCGGCCGGAACATCATTTGTTCGACAGCGCCGAAGTCGCTGCCGTCGAACTGGTTCTTGAACCAGCCATCGTCCTTGTTGTAGTAGGCGCTTACCTTCAGGGCGAGCGTGTCTGAAACAGGGCCGCCCAGGCTGCCCATGAAGTAGGAGTTTTGACCGCCATCGCCACCACCGTCTACGGCGGCGCGTGCGCTTGCCTCAAACTGCTCGCCCGGCTTCTTGGTGTTGAGCAGAATAGCGCCACCCGTAACGTTGCGGCCGAACAGGATACCCTGCGGGCCCCTTAGAACCGTGACGCTTTCGACATCAAACATGTCGAAAATGACGCCGACATTGTTGCCGAGATACACGCCGTCGAGGAACAATCCGACCGTCGGGTCGATCGACGCGATAGAGCTGTTGATGCCCAGGCCGCGTATGGAGAAGTTGGCGCTACCGCGCGTCGTGCCGATGTCGTCGAGCGCAACGTTGGGCATTCCGACCGCCAGGTTCGTCAGGTCGCGCACTTTCAGTGCTTCGATCTGTGCGGAATTATAGGCTGTGATCGCGAGCGGCACGTCCTGGGAACTCTCCTCGCGTTTGCGAGCGGTTACCGTAATTTCCTCGAGGAGCAGAGCGGCGCCCCGTTTCTCCTGCTGCTGCGCCTCGGCTGGCGGCGCAAAAAGTGCAACCCCAATGCCGGTGACGGCGAAAATCATCGGAACTGACAAAACGGAAAAAATGCGTTGATTACAAAACATGGTCTTAGCCCCCCGGCACAAGTGTTTGTCTTTATCGAACCTGTTTCTATTTGGCACGCTGTAACCCGATCTTATTGAGTCTTCTTTGCTCGAGTTTCAAACATTCTTCCTCAAGGTGCGCGATGACGCAAGCGACGCCCTGAAACAGCTCGGTCGTCGTCAGGCCGCTGCTGGTCAGTAAAAGGGCAAACAGACGGGGTGTTCAGGGCGGTCTGAACTACTGCGTGAATGTGATGGGGCTCGTTTTTTCCGGCCAGCGCCCCTGTATGCCGCCGTAGAATTCCCGCAAGCGAGCAAGGTCCGCATCCTGGTCGTCGCTGAGATCAAACCGCGGACCGATGCCGACGCGCTTGTTCTTGTAGTCGAGAGAACCCAGGTAGATTGGAACGCCAGCTTCCTGGGCGATGCGGTAGAAGCCACTCTTCCAGCCCGGCTTCAGCGTTCGGGTGCCTTCCGGGGCGAGACCGAAAAAATAACGCTCATTGTTCTCGAACATTTTGACAGCCTGTTGCACCGCAGAGCCCGCGCGCTTTCGATCCAGCTCGACGCCACCGAGGGCGCGGAGCAGCGTTCCGAGCGGAAACCAGAACAGGGAATGCTTGGCGAAGAAGTGAATCTCGGCGCCGATAGCAACCTTATAGACGAGCGCCCAGAAACCATCCCAGTTGGAGGTGTGCGGTGCTGCAATGACGATGGCTTTTGGCGCATCCGGTATCCCGCCGGTGGCAGTCCATCCACCGATCCGCAATATCAACCGGGCAAGAGCTCGAAGCATGAGTTTCCTTGATCCGTTTTTGGCGAGCCGCAGCAGCGGCCCGGTGTGGCATAGTAGCGCTCAGCGAGCCATTTGTGTGAATTTGGGGGGATCTTGAGAACATCGGGGTGGATGAAGCGGCAACCGTGGTTCTGGCCGGCCAAGCTGTTCTTCAAGCGCATCAGCGGTCGTGAGCTCTGGCTGCAAACCCAAACCAGTCGGGAGGTGCTGGAGAGCGATGGCTGGAAGTACATTCCGGAGCTGCTTGGACCACAGTCGGTCGTTTATTCTCTCGGCGTCGGCGACTCGATCGACCTCGACATGGACCTGATTCATCATTACAGCCTGACGGTACACGCGTTCGACCCGACGCCGTACTCACTGGAGTGGGTGGAAGGGCTGGAGCTGCCCGAAAATTTCCGCTTCCATCCCTGGGCAGCCGCTGGCGAAGACGGCAGCCTGCGCCTCTATCGTCGCATCAACAAACGTGGCAAGAAGTCACAAGTCATGTGGACGGCGGACAGCCGCGCCGCTGACAGCTCCGACTTTGTGGATGCGCCCGCCTACTCGATCGCAACCATCATGGAGAGACTGGGACACGACCGGGTTGATCTACTCAAAGTCGATGTCGAGGGCGCCGAGTACGAGATCCTCGACGGACTCGGCGAGGCAGCCTGCCTGCCGACACAGCTGCTCATCGAATTTCATCACCGCTTCCCGGGTATCGGCAAGCAGCGCACCGCGAAGAGTATCGAGCGCCTCAGGAAACTCGGTTACAGAATATTCGCGATTTCCAAGACCGGGCGTGAAGTCGGTTTCGTGCTGGACGCCGAGACTTAAGGCCAATCAAAAAAAAGGGCGCCCGGATGGGCGCCCAAATACTTCGTGGATCTTTGAGGTGAGGCAGGCCAGACGGCCTGCCCTCGACCCGATTCTCAATTCACAGCATCGATGATCGTCTGGCGACCCTCGGGGAATTCCTGCGGGACCCAGCTGTTCTGGTACGCATGACCCTTGGCCGCACCGTCCTTGTGGCAGGTGATGCAAGCAGTGGTCGCTGCGCCCTGGAGCACATCGTCAAGCTGGTTGTTCCACTCTGTGCTTCCGGCGTCGACCGTAGTCGCCATCGCACTTGGTCTGGTCAGGTACGACGGCGAAGTCAGCCGTGTGGCAGGCCGTGCAGGCGTTGAGCGCCCGCGGGTAGGTCGCCGCGTGGAAGTTGTGGTTTATCACAGCATCCCCGTCAGAACCGTAGACGATCTGTGCGCCCGTGCCCGGCCAGTTCGGCAGACCTGAGGTATCGGGCGCGAAGGCGTAGATGCCGCGGTTCCGATAGATCACGTAGGGAGGCGAACCTGGCGTAGCGGCAGAGTGAATGCGATGCAGCATCGTCTTCATCTCGAAGGTCTCGCCGACCTTGCCGTCATAGGCTTCGGACTCATCGACACCCAGACCCACGCGGACACTCTGCTCGTTGGAGGCCGAGTTGTGGCAGAGGATGCACATATCGACGTTGTCGACGCGGTTGCCGCCATGCTGGTAGAGCGAACCCACGTGGCACTTCAGGCATTCGCCAGTGTCGACGACATTGCGGCGCGCCATGAGCGGGGCGTCGCCATCGTCCACGAGCCACTCGTAGGTCGGCGTCAGGACACGGACTGACATGGTCTGCGGTGGGATCGAGGACGCTGACAACGCGCGGCTTGCCCTGCAGGGCCACGATACCGCGCTCGGCATCGACGTCGTCCACCGGGATAGTGGTCGTCGCGACGCTGCCCTGCGCAGGTCGTGTTGTCGTTGCTCACGCCCACGTTGAGGGCCTGGCCTGGCGCGCTGGTCGACTGGCCGAGGATGAAGTCATCACCCTGGGCGTAGTTGCGCAGCATGCTGAGGTTGCCATCGCCGGTCGGCGTGGAACACCGGGGCGCCTGCACCGGCGGTGGCGTTGCAAGGATCGACCCCAACGCCGTCGTAGGAGGCTTGCCAGGAAATCGCCAGGTTCGTGCCGTCATCGACGATGCCGGTGATCTCCCAGACGAACTTCGCACCCTCGGTGACGGAGGTGTCGACGCCATCAAAGATGATGCCGCCGCGCCCGGTGGTCGCGCCGTTGTGGAAGTCGGCCACGGTTGCCCGCGCGATGCCGCCATCAGCTGCGGGCTTATGGCACAGCTGGCAGTCGGCCGTTTCCGGGTCCGGAAGAGACAGGTGGAACGTCAGGTCGGGGGGTCCGGCAAAGTCCCAGCTTGCCATCGAGCCGTGGCAGGTGAAGCAGCCACTACCCGAGACCGGCATCGCGTTCGCCGCGGCAAGTGCAGACACGCCAACGGCCGGGACGATAGTGGTGTCGCTATGGCAGACACTGCAGTTCGTCATGTAGGTCGGATAGGTGACGTCATAGGTAGTTGCCACGGTCCGACAGGAACTCACCAGCCGGGAAGTTGTGCGAGTTGTGGATGCCGTGTACGACTCTGGCAATCCGCATATAACTCGGCTCTTCGTCGTCAAGCGGGGTTGCCGGATTGTCGGGGCGATGGCAGACCACGCAGCTGATTCACGCTCATCGGAGCGGAGTAGTGCCCGCCGCGGTTTAGGGGATTGAACCGCCCTTCCTCGCCGTTACCCTCGCCGCTGGCGCCGTGGCAGCCGACACAGGCCTCGGTGCTGGCCAGGCCGGCGAGCGGGATCGGTGCCGGGTAGTCACCGACCGCTGCAATCTCGAGCTCGTTGAGTCCGTTAAGCACAACGACCAGGTAACGACTGTTCGTGCCGCCGAAGCGGGCCACGCCGTCGACGATCCGTGAGGCTGTAGGTGCCGTCACCGTTGTTGCGAAAGGCAGATGATGCGTGGGATCAGAGTTCGACCCTTCGTCCGTCAGGCTCGTGCGCACTATGCCTCCCGTCCGAGACATAGGCACGGCGGAATGTCGCGGCCGTCGCTGCTGCGCCGTCGGCCGTCACGCTGAAACTGACGATCAGGTCAGCTGGTACGGCAACGTCCGGGGTAACCGCGAAGTCAGCAAACGAGCCGACGTCGAAGACTTCATGGGCTGCTGGCGCAGAGGCAAAGGAGCCATCACTGTGGCATACACCACAGCTTTCGAGAGGCGTCACCTTGGCCGAAGTTCCCGCGCAGTCGTCCACGTCGACGACACCGTCGCCGTTGATATCCTCTGTGGCGACATCTCCGACTCCGTTACCGTCTAAGATCCCAACAAGCTTGCCCATCAGATCCGGGTGTTCCGGATGCGCCGGAAGCGCCGGCGGCACCATTGTCGCCGTCACAGCCAGCCAGGCCAAGTGTCAGGGTAACGGCCACCAGAAACGTCCAACTCCACTTGAACAATTGGTTGAACCTAGTCATAGCCCTACTCCTAGTTATTCTTGATTGTCTCAATAGTCCAGTGGTAGTTAAGGTTGTGCAGACGGACCACCGGCATTGAAAAGAAGCTTACGATTGGCAAGGAAACAGAACACTGACATTTGTCAGTTTCGGCCTTCGGGAGGGCGGTGGATTACACTTATCCGCGAGCGCCGTGACTTCGGTTTTTACTTAGCTGTTGCGGCCTGACGGCATTTCGATACATCCGGGTGTGTTGTATGGGCTGACGGCATTTAGCGGCCTGACGGCCGCCGCTGCGCTTCGCACCCCGAGGGCACGTAGCGCCCAATGGGGCGCTCCTACGGGTGCGAAACGAAGCTGTGGTGTATTTGTAGGAGCGCGCCTCCTCGGGGACAATGCCAGCGCGCGAACCGACGCCGCGACGTCGCCGGGCTCAGGGGCGAGCGACGATTCCGGCTACAGCGCCACCGGCCAGCAATGACCAGCCCAGTACCGGGATCGAACCGAGGGTCAGTACCAGCGTGCCGGCGATGACGCCGGTGGCCGCAGCGGTCAGCCAGTAGCGCTGGCGGCGCTGTTCGCCCAGTTGTTTCTGTATCTCGCCGAGTTCGGGCGACTGCATGTCGAAACGAATCCTGCCGTCGCTGGCCTGCTCGCCGAGCTGGCGCAGTATGGCAGGCAGCTCTCTCATCGCGTCTCTGAGTTGCGGCAGGTTCTCCCGCACGTCCTGGAGCAAGGCGCGACCGCCGACCTGCTCGTCCATCCAGCGTTTCAGCACCGGGTGTGCCGTCTTCCAGAGATCCAGCTGCGGGTATAGCTGTCGCCCGAGACCTTCAATGTTAAATAGCGTCTTATGCAGCAGGATCAGCTGCGGCTGAACCTCGACGTCGAAGCGTTGCGCCACCCTGAACAGGCGCATGAGCACCTGCGCGAAGGAGATTTCTGCCAGCGGCTTGTTGAAAATGGGCTCGCAAACAGTCCTGACGGCGGCTTCGAGCTGATCGACGCGAGTATCGGGCGGTACCCAGCCGGAGTCGAGATGCAGCTTGGCTATTCGGTAGTAGTTGCGGTCAAAGAACGCCAGGAAGTTTTCGGCGAGGTAGCGCTGGTCCTCCGGGCTCAGTGTGCCGACGATGCCAAAGTCTACGGCGGCATACCTGGGATGTTCCGGATCCGTCGTGAGGACGAAAATATTGCCGGGGTGCATGTCGGCATGAAAGAAGTTGTGACGGAACACCTGCGTGAAGAAGATTTCGACGCCGTTCTCGGCGAGTACCTGGATGTTCGTCCCGGCGGCACGCAGCGATTCCATGTCGCTGATCGGTGTGCCGTAGATTCTCTCCTGCACCATGGCTTCGGGTCGACAGTAGTCCCAATAAATCTCGGGCACATACAGCATCTCCGAGTCCTCGAAGTTGCGCTTTAGCTGGGCGGAGTTCGCCGCTTCGCGCATGAGGTCGAGCTCATCGAGTATCGTATGCTCGTATTCGTCAACAATCTCGAGAGGCCGGAGTCGCTTGCCGTGTTCCCAGTAGCGGTCGGCAAGGCCGGCCATCAATCGCAGCACGGCAAGATCGCTCTCGATCTGTTCCTGGACGCCGGGCCGCAGGATCTTGACGATGACCTCGGTGTCATCATGCAGCTGCGCCGTATGCACCTGTGCGATCGACGCGGCAGCCAGCGGCTCGTCATCGAAGCGTTTGAATACTTCGTTGACATCACGCTCGTAGGCCGTGTTCAGGATCTCGAGCGCCTGCGATACCGGGAACGGCGGGACCGCGTCCTGCAGCTTCGCGAGTTCATCGGCGATGTCGGGCGGTAACAGGTCACGCCGAGTCGAGATCGCCTGGCCGAACTTGACGAAGATCGGTCCGAGTTCTTCCAGTGCAAGCCGAATACGTTCGCCGACAGGGGCTGAACTGTCGCGCCGGCGTGGCGCCAGGTAGAACAGGAACCTCAAGGGTCGCAGCAGGTGGGTTTCCTTGATGATGTCATCAAGACTGTATTTCACCAGCACGCGCTGAATCGTGAGCAGTCGGAGCATTGTGCGCCAGCGAGACATCAGTCGGCCCCAAGCCGCTTGATGCGAGCCTCGAGACGATCGACATCATCACGCAGTTCGCTGACGCCTGCCGCAAAGCGATCGACTTCGTAGCGGCTGGGCAAATCGCGGCTCTCTTCCTGCAGGTACTCGCGAATGTTGTCGCCCATAGTGGATCGCGCCTCGCGGCCC
The DNA here is from genome assembly GCA_963841145.1 of uncultured Gammaproteobacteria bacterium. Lineage (GTDB taxonomy): Bacteria > Pseudomonadota > Gammaproteobacteria > Steroidobacterales > Woeseiaceae > UBA1847. The sequence goes on along the minus strand of CAWJBO010000022.1, from coordinate 15,070 downwards.
CAGTTGCTCACGCCTCTCGCGATTTCGCCGATACGATGCGCCGCGACATCGCCGACGATTCCGGATAGTTCTTCTTCAATATCCGGTTTCGCGTAGGTGAGCAGTCGTTGAAAGTCGTCGGCCAGCACCGGGTCCCCGGTGAGTTCGAGCGAGCCCGCGCGGATCGAGCGTACGCCGGATTCGCCCGCCATGCTGGCCAGCGTCAGAACTGACCCGCTTATCAACACGTCGGGCTCAAGCTCCGCCTCAGTTGTCAATTCCAGGGAGTCCTCGTGCACGATGAACCAGGCCGTTAACGCCGTGTTACGAACGCGTATCGCGACGACCGTTCCCTTAAGCTTTTGACAGAGTTCGCGCGCGGGCGTCGTTGCCTGGATATTGCGATTCAATACCGTGGCGACAGGGCGCAGCGCTGCTTCGAGCGGGTTCACGGCGATCTAGATCCGGTAGCCGATGTGCAGTGCGACAATGCCTGCTGCGAGATTATGATAGCGACAGCGCTCGAGGCCGGCCGCCTCCATCATGGATATCAGCGTTTCCTGGTCAGGGTGCATGCGTATGGACTCCGCGAGGTACTGATAGCTGTCGGAGTCCTTCGCGATAAGCTTGCCGAGCATCGGCAGCACTTTGAACGAATACAGGTCGTAGGCCGGTTTGATGGCCGTACTCGGCTGAGAAAACTCGAGAATCATGACCTTGCCGCCGGGCTTCAGCGTACGACACATCGAACGCAGCGCGGCATCCTTGTCGGTGACGTTACGCAGACCGAAGGCGATGCTGATGCAGTCGAACGTGCCGTCGGCAAATGGCAGGTCCTGTGCGTCCACCTGGGCGATCGAGAGATTCCCGGACACGCCGGCGTCGATCAGCCGGCTGCGACCCTGCCGCAGCATGGCCGCGTTGATATCGGCGAGAATGACGTGCCCGTCCTTGCCGACCTTCTTCGAGAATTCGCGGGCAAGATCGCCGGTGCCGCCGGCGAGATCGAGCACCACATCGCCGGATTTCAAGGCCGCCTGGTTGATGGTGAATCGCTTCCAGAGGCGGTGCAGGCCACCGGACATCAGGTCGTTCATCAGGTCGTAGCGGCTGGCAACGGAGTCGAACACGTCGCGCACCAGCCCGGCCTTCTCGTCGGAGGAGACAGAGCGGTATCCGAAGTGTGTCGTGTCGTCGGGCTGCTGTGGCTTTGCCATGGGTCGGTACTGTCGTTGTTGCCTCGGCAGGCGAGGATACCCCTCTATAGACTGCCGGACCAGCGCCTCGCAATCCTGCATAGCCTGTTCTCCGGGTGCCTGCAGGAGCGCCGCCTCCGGCGCGACACACAGTGGTGACCAATACCGATTAGCGGCCTGACGGCCGCCGCTGCGCTTCGCGCCCACTGGGCGCTCCTACAACGTGCGTCTTTATAGGGTGCTCCTGCATTGCTGCGCGCAGGACAGTGTCCGACCTCGCAGGAGACCCTGTGGCGGCCTGACGGCCGCCGCTGCGCTTCGCGCCGAAGGCGGCGCTCCTACAACGTGCGTTCTGATAGGCCCGCTGGCTACAGGATATACCGGCTCAGGTCTTCGTCCTTGGAGAGCTCGGCCAGGTGATCGTCGACGTAGGCAGCATCGACCGTGAGTGACGTGCCGCTCTTGTCGGAGGCCTCGAACGAGACGGTCTCTAGCAGGCGTTCCATCACGGTATGCAGCCGCCGCGCGCCGATGTTCTCGGTGTTCTCATTCACATGAAAAGCGACTTCCGCGAGTCGTCGAACGCCGTCGTCATCGAATTCGAGCCTGACTTCCTCGGTATTCAGCAGTGCCGAGTACTGCGCCGTGAGCGAAGCGTTCGGTTCGGTCAGGATACGAACGAAGTCGTCCGTCGTCAGCGATTTCAGTTCAACCCGTATCGGGAAGCGTCCCTGCAACTCGGGAATCAGGTCCGAGGGCTTGGATACATTGAAAGCGCCGGAAGCGATGAACAGAATATGGTCTGTCTTGACCATGCCGTACTTGGTGTTGACCGTTGAACCTTCGACCAGGGGCAGCAGGTCGCGCTGCACGCCCTCTCGCGATACATCCGCGCCCTGCACCCCTGAGCCGCGCGCGACCTTGTCGATCTCATCGAGAAATACGATGCCCTGCTGTTCAACAGCCTCGAGTGCCTGCGTCTTCAGCTCTTCCTCGTCGAGCATCTTCGCCGCCTCTTCGTCGGTCAGGAGACGAAACGCCTCCTTGACCTTGAGCTTTCGCGTCTTTTGGCGATTACCACCGAGGTTCTGGAACATGCCCTGCAGCTGGCTGGTCATTTCCTCCATACCGGGCGGTGCCATTATCTCGACGCCGACGGGCATCGCCTGGATATCGACCTCGATTTCCTTGTCGTCCAGCTTTCCTTCGCGCAACATCTTGCGAAATTTCTGCCGCGTGTCGCTATCCGGTTTCGCTGCGTCCGGCTCCTCTGTAAAGCCAATGCTGCGCTTGGCCGGTGGCAGCAAGGCGTCGAGCACGCGGTCTTCCGCTGAATCTTCGGCACGATGCCGTACCTTCGACATGGCATCTTCGCGGGTCATCTTGATCGCCACGTCGACCAGGTCGCGAACGATGCTGTCGACCTCGCGGCCTACATAGCCCACCTCGGTGAACTTCGTTGCCTCGACCTTGACAAAGGGCGCCCTTGCCAGGCGCGCGAGGCGCCGCGATATCTCGGTCTTGCCTACACCGGTGGGGCCGATCATCAGGATGTTCTTCGGCGTAATTTCGCTGCGTAGCGGTTCACCCACCTGCACGCGCCGCCAGCGATTGCGCAGTGCGATTGCGACCGCGCGCTTGGCCTCGTCCTGGCCGATGATGTGTTTGTCCAGCTCCTGGACGATTTCTCTGGGTGTCATTTGTGACATACGTTCTTCCTGATTGTTTGTAGGAGCGCGCCCCGGCGCGCGACATTACAGAGCGGCCTGACGGCCGCCGCTGCGCTTCGCGCCCAATGGGGCGCTCCTACAGGTGGTCGCTTTCGCGGCAAGGGATCGCTCCTACGGGGGTGCTCTTACAGTTCTTCGATGATGATGTTCTGGTTGGTGAACACGCAGATGTTGCCGGCGATCTGCAAAGCCCTTTCCACGATCTCGCGTGCTTCGAGGTCCGTGTTTTGCAGCAGCGCCATGGCGGCGGCCTGTGCGAACGGGCCGCCGGAGCCGATTGCCATCAGGTCGTCCTCCGGCTCGATGACGTCGCCGTTGCCGGAGACAACAAAGGAGCTTTCGGCATCAGCCACACACAGCAACGCCTCAAGGCGCCGCAGGCGCCGATCGGTGCGCCAGTCTTTGGCAAGCTCGATGGCCGCCCGCGTCAGGTTGCCGTACTGCTCGAGCTTGGCTTCGAACAGCTCAAAAAGGGTGAATGCGTCGGCCGTGCCGCCGGCGAAACCGGCAATAACGCGACCTCCGGCGAGCCGCCGAACCTTGCGGGCGTTCCCCTTCATTATGGTGTTGCCCATGCTGACCTGGCCGTCGCCGGCGATGGCTACCTTGCCATTACGGCGGACTGAGACAATGGTCGTCCCTCGAAACTGTTCCATGGTGTGTTTCCTGCTGGGGCTTGCTGCCCTGTCCGTGAAGTTCCTGCGAGCTTCCCGGAGAGGACACTAGTCTTTCTTGCGCGCCCGTGGATGAGTTTGATCGTATATCTGGGCCAGATGCTGGAAATCAAGATGTGTGTAGACCTGGGTTGTTGAAATATTGGAGTGCCCCAGGAGCTCCTGAACGCCTCGAAGGTCGTGGCTCGACTCCAGCAGATGCGTTGCGAATGAGTGCCGAAACAAGTGTGGATAGACATTGCTGTCGATGCCCTGGCGCCGGGCCCAGTGCGAAACGCGGGCCTGGACCGAGCGCGTACTGATGCGCGTACCGCGATTGCTGACGAACAGCGCCGGCTCGTCGGCGTTCGCAAGCTCGCCCCGGGACTTGTGCCACCGGGCGATCGCCTTGAGCGCCTGGCGGCCAACAGGAACGATACGATCCTTGTTGCCTTTGCCGGTAACGCGAACCGTTTTGTCGTGCTTGTCGACGTCGCCACAGTCCAGATCCGTCAACTCGGAGAGGCGCAGCCCGGACGAGTAAAGCAGCTCGAGTATCGCTCTGTCGCGGTCAATAATGGCGCTGTCGCCGGGAATGTCGAGCAATCGCGCCATGCGATCGGCGTCAAGATTGCCCGGCAGGCGTTTCTTGCCCTTCGGTGCGGACACCGAGGTAACCGGGTTCTTGCTGACGTGTTTCTCTCGCATCAGGTAGCGAAAGAAGGTCCGCGCAGCGGACAGGCGACGCTGCAGGCTGCGGGCGCTCAGGCCCTTGCGGAAGCAGGCGGCCGAGTACGCGCGAATATGTCCCTCGTCGAGTGCACCCCAGCCGTCAATGTCGGACTGCTCGCAAAATGCCCAGAGAGTGTCGAGGTCACGGCGGTAGTTCTTGCAAGTGAGGGGAGAGAGCCTGCGCTCGTATTCCAGGTGCCGGATGAAACGATCAATCCAGCTGGCATCGCTCACAGGACGTTGCTCAGTAACGCTTGAGCGCGCCCGCGATCAGATCACCGAGCCGCGCCAGGAAGTCCATACTCATGCCGGGGTGGAATCGATCGGAGTCCGTACTGCCGACGGCCAGGAAGCCGATTTCGGCACCTTTGCCGATAGGCACAAGCGCCGCGGAGCCAATTTCCTCGGCATCGTCGTGGAACAGAAACTCACGCTGCGAATCACGGATCTTGCCGCAGCGCGGGCCGCTGCCATTGAGGAACGTGTTGAACGGCTTCAGTGCTGCGTCTTTGCGAGCAAGGACGCGGAAAAAACGGCCGGCATCGATATCGGTGAAAGCCTCCGGGTCGCCGAAGATGACCAGCACGGACAGGTCTGCGCCGAAACCGCTTCGCATGGCTTCTTCGAGTGCGAAAATCGATGTCGAAAGGTCGCCGGCGGCCATCAGCTGCAGCGTCAGCTCGTGAATCTTTGCAGATAGCACATCGTTGGCGCGCGCAACCGAGATGAGCTCCTTGAGCTGGCGCTCCATCTTGAGGTCTTTTTGCCGAAGCACCGAAACCTGCCGTTCGACCAGCGATACCGTCCCGCCGCTCGAGTGCGGCAGATTGAGAGAGCTCAGCAGCCGCTGGTTGCGTTCGAAAAACTCCGGATGCGAGGCCAGGTAGTCGTGGACGGCCTGCTCTGAGAGCTCTTCGTCTTCGTATTGCGGTTTGGCTTGGGTGCTCATAAATGCAAGATTCCTTCGGAGATCAACTCGGCGTTTCCGGTGAGCCAGACGGGTTCTGTGCCTCCGGGCCAGCTTACCACGAGTTGGCCGCCCGGCAGGTCGACCGTAACGCGCTCGTCAAGCAAGCCGGCTCGCTGCCCGCTCACCACCGCCGCACAGGCTCCGGTGCCGCAGGCAAGCGTCTCGCCGACGCCACGCTCGTGAACGCGAAGCTGGATGTTCTGCCTGTCGCGGACTAGCATGAAGCCGACGTTGGTTTTCTCCGGGAAGCGTTCGTGATGTTCGATTTTCGGTCCGAGTTGCTGCACCGGCGCGTTTTCGACGCTCGCGACCTGCAGCACGCAGTGCGGATTGCCCATCGACACGGCCTGAATCTCGAAGATCTCACCGTCGACCTCCAACGCGTAGTGCGGTGCCGACTGTTCGGCCAGGAAAGGGATCAGGGATGGTTCGAATTCCGGGACTGCCCATGCTGACTGCTACGAGATCATCTTCCATGCGCACAGACACGGGTCCGGCCGGACTGCCGAGCGTAAAGGTGTCGGTAGGCGGCGATTCGCGGGCCAGGATTCGAGCGACGCAGCGAACGCCGTTGCCGCATTGCTGAACCTCTGAGCCGTCGGCGTTGAAGACGCGATAGCTGGCCGCGTGAGCAGGATTTTCCGGACGGCTGACCCACATCAACTGATCAAAACCGGGGCCGCCGGGTTCGCGCGCGAGTGCGCGCAAACGCGACGCATCGGGCGGCAGAAAATTGTCCTTGCGTTGGTCGACAACAACGATCTTGTTGCCCGCGCCTTGCATTTTAAAGTAGGCAACTTGCATCGGCGGAGTGTAGCAGTGAGAAAAATAGATCGAATGGACTTTTCATCACGGCCTCTGTAGTTTTACATAAACCAACTCACATACTAACAATAACGCCCTTGAGGAGAGTCATGCGGCACATAATGGTAATGAACCCGAAGGGTGGCTGCGGTAAAAGCACCCTCGCAACAAACATCGCTTCCTATTTCGCCAACACCGGCGCGAACGTCGCGTTGGCCGATTACGATCCACAACGTTCGAGCCTCGACTGGCTCGAGCGCCGTCCCGAAAACCGCCCGGAAATCCATGGAGTTGCTGGCTTCAAGGGCGGCCTGAGACGCGTCCCGCGCAATGCCGATTTCGTCATCATCGACGCGCCCGCGCGCTCACATGGCAAAGAGCTGATCGACCTGGTCAATCATGCAGAAACCATTGTTGTGCCGGTGCTGCCGTCGACCATAGACATGCAGGCTACGTCGACGTTCCTGGAGGAGCTGAAAGGCGTTGCCAAGATCTCGCGCAAAGGCGCGAAAGTGGCCACGGTTGCAAACCGGGTTCGCGACAACACGCTGATCTACGATGATCTTGACGAATACCTGAGCAAAACCCGGGTGCCCTACGTAGCGGCGCTGCGAGAAGCACAAAACTATGTGCGTGCTTACACGCGCGGCCTCGGCATATTCGAGCTTCCCGAGTACCTGGCATGGCCGGACTGGGATGAGTGGGAACCGCTGACGGCCTGGCTCAGAAGCGTTCGCAGCCAACCTTAACAACTCCGCGGAAAAGCCCACGGGCCGGCCAACGACATCGAGCGTGGCTGCAACAGCATGACTGTAGGCAGCGCCCCCTGGGGCGCGAATACCTGCAGCGAGCGCGCCGTTAGGCCGCTCAATGGCCGCCGCGGTCGCGGCCTGGGCCGCTCCTACAGACAATCCGCCAAGAGCGCGCCCGGGGGGGCGAAGCGCAGCGGCGGCCGTCAGCCATCATGGCGTCAGGTCGTGGCGTGCTCTTCCGCGAGGCTCGCCCGGATACCGTCCTCGGGGTTTGCGTAGCGTGGCGTTACGTCCAGCACCTCTCGCATCCTTGTCGTGTCAACGCGACGCGAGTCCGACATGAATGACAGGCGCTGCGGCGAAAATTCGACGTTCGCCTGCTCGCGGCTGATCTCTGGCGGTGCCGGCAGCCCCGACTGCCGGGCCACCTCGCCTGTGAACCAGGTCGAGCTGCGGTGGTCGTTGTCGCCAACGTTGTAGATGCCTGCCGGCACACTCGCTCGACAAGGCCGCAATACAGCAGGTCGCGAGATCGTCGACGTGAATTCTGTTGCCGGGATTCGCATCAGCCTCCGACAGCATCGGCATGCCGGCCTGGATACGCTCGACGCCAAGCCTGCCAGGACCGTAAATTCCCGGCGCTCGTAGTATGACGAGCTCACAGTCCCTTATCGGCGGCCCAGTCGGCGAGCTGTACCTCCGCGGCCACCCGGCGCTCTGCGCGCTCGTTCGACGGATTCATCGCCGTGGTCTCGATGACGGTAATTTCCGCCGCAATCGCCGTAGACCCCTGTTGTGCTGATGTAAACCAGCCGCTGCGGTGCCGGCGCGAGCAGTGCCAGGAACCGTTGCAGACGCTCGTCCGGAGACGGCCCCTTGGGTGGCACCGTGTAAATTACCGCGTAACGCGAAGGTAGCTCCAGCGGCAGACTTGTCGCCGTGTCCAGGTCAAGAACTGCAAGGCGCCGGTCCGTATCGACCGAGGAACGGCTTAGCCCGACAGCGGCATCGGCGGGCAATCGGTCAAGCACGCGTCGACCGGTATACCCGGTGCCTGTTACTAACGTGAACATCTGGAGTCTGAGCGAAGGGACAACGGGCCCTTACTGGCCTTCGTCGGCTTCCATGTGGGGAATAGCCGTCAACGGTGGGGCCGAGACCATGCCGAGTCCGTCGCGGAATGCGGCCGCCGCCGCATCGGCCTCACCCATCTGGTTAAGCAGCACACCGTATTCCTGGTAGGCATCGGGTGTTGGCCGCAGAGTGATCACGGTTTCGAGATAACTTCTCGCCTTGCCCCAAAGCTCGTTTCGGAGGCACAGGCGCGCGGCCGTCAGCAGCAGATCCGGATCGTCGCCGCGTGTCTTGAGCCAGCCCTCGGCGCGCTTCAGCTGCTTGCTTGGATTCGATGACTCGAGCAGACCGAACAGACGAACCAGCGGCCCGGACCAGTTCGACTTCAGCACCCCGGCCAGTTCTTTCTCGACCCGGTCGTGTTCTCCGGCCCGAATCAACCCGCCGTAGTACGCCTCCAGTAGCACGGCATTCGATCGATGCGCGCGCGCGACGCCATTCCAGGCAGCGGTCACAGCAGCGCCATCCTCGGCGCGGTCCAGGGCCTCTTTGTGGACCCGCAGGGTCCATTTCTCCAGGGTCTCCGGCTTGAGCTGGCCGTTCTTCTTCAGTCTCGGGAGCAGCTCCGCCAGCGAATCCCAGTCCTCCAGCTTGAAGTACAGCCGGCCAAGTAACGCCAGTGCATGGGCATGATCCCGCGAATTCTCGTCAAGGCGACGCAGTGTCGCCAGCGCCTGTTCATTATTGCCACGATCGAGCTGGAATTCTGCCTGGGTCAGTAGTACCGCGTTGGCCGCTTCCGGCGTCTCCTGGTAAGCGAGGCGCAGCCACTCATCTCGACGATCATCGTGTCCCTGCAGGTGCGCGGCACGGGCGGCCTGCAAATAGTTGAACAACGGCGAGTCGCTGGTACTGGCGGCGCGTGCCAGCATCTTCTCGCCGCGTGCAAAGTTGCCCTCGGCAACGGCAATCATGCCGCGTGTCATTTTTTGCCCGGAGCGTGCCGAACGATAGCGACCCGCGGCCTCTCCGAGGCGCCGTGGCGCAAGGTAGATCTTGCGAATCAGCCACACGGCGAACAGCAGTAAAATAGTGAAACCGATCAGCACCGGTACCGACATTTCGATCAAGTACCCGCGGAAATTGATGATTACGTAGCCCGGATCGGCCAACAGGAAATGCGCCGCGAACGCACTCGCGAATAACGCCAGTACCACGATGATGCCGAATATCATTGAGAGCTCTCGCGCAGGGCACGGAACTGTCGCAACAACAGCAACGACTCGGAAATATCCGGCGCAGAACTTGCGACGACGCTGCTGCGAATCTCGATCAGGGTTGCCTGGGCGCTCTTGACCTGTGCGCTGGCGCCGTCGAAGTACTGCGCCAATAAGGCGCTGGTGTCATCGAGGCTTTGCTCAAAAACGGCCTGTTCGCCGCGCAGCAGTGCAAGCCGCGCAGACTGCAACTGCAGCGCGAGGTTGTTACGCAGTAACGACTCCGCATCGGGCGTGACCAGCGCCATTTTCGCCTGGTCCGGCGGCGTGACGCGCACCAGTCCGGACATGGCCCCCTTCATCGAAGACCAGGCGCGATTCAGGCCGCTCTGTTCTTCATCCGGCAACGATGCTTCTTCGCTTGCCGTGCTCGCCCCGCCTGCCAGCGGTAACGATTCAACGACCTGTGCGAGGCTCGCCAGTGTCATCGTGGCTCCCGCAATGTCCGGTTTTTCCATGACATCCAGTGATGCGAGCTCGTCGGAAATGGCCCGTCGAACCTCGAGGAGCGCCGGGTTGCCCGTCTGCACAACGCGCTCGTCGGCCATGCGCAGCGCGAGCGCGGCAAGCTCCGGGTTATTGGCGAGCTGCAGCTGGGCGTTGGCAATCTGCATGTAGTACTCAGCCTCCGCGATGAGCCACGCGTCCCGGGAACTTTGCGAGATGCCAGCCAGCGAAGCCATTGAACTCTCAAGCGTCGACATTCTCGCTGGTAGCGAACTCAGCAAGCGCACGCGCTCGTCCAGTTCCTGCCGCAGCGCATCTATCTCCGCATTGCTGCCCTGGTCCTGGGTGGCAAGTGCATCGACCTGTGCCGCCAATTCATCGCGGCTGTCGTTGGCTGCTGCAAGGCGACTCTCGAGCCGTGCCATGGCATCGGCCGTTGCCGTGTCTTCTTCAGCGAGCCAGTCTTGTGAGACGGTATAGCCGACTGCCGCCACGGCAACCAGTGCAACCAGTAGCGCCAGCCAGGCAACACCATTGCCGCGTCGTTTCGCCGGCGCCGGGGTGCGGGGGGTGCGGGGGCGTCGTCGGCAGCCACGCTTGCCGAATCGGCGGTATCTGCGGGCTCATCGCCGATAACGTCATCGCCGACAACGTCATGGTCGATGACCTCATCCACCTGGCTGTTGCCTGTTTCGGCCTCCTGTTCTGCCGGGTCTTCAGCTGATTGCTGTTCGGCATCGGTGGCTTCGAGTTCCTGTTCCTTGTCTTTGTTGCTCATGCTGCTAGTCCAGTGCGGGATCGGCCTTGTGGAGTGCCATGATGGCTGCGACCATTTCTTCGGCTTGCGGGCCCGACGCAAGTACGGGGCGCGAAGCAGGATAACGGTCAAGCACTTCTTTTAACACACGACCGGCAGGCGTCACCAGTGGTGTTACTTCGAGCTGCGCCTCGCACCAGGCGGGCAGTAGCGTGACCAGGTTGCGAAACGATTGCACACTCATCGAGGTAATGACGTTGATGTCGCCTTGACGCCAGCGGGCTTCGAGGTCTGAGAGCGTCTGAGCGCTCACGCCGGGGAGTCGACGCTCGTAGACGGACAGGTAGTCAACGTTCGCGCCGCGAGCGACAAGCTCGTCGGCGAGTAACTCCCGACCAGCGCTACCTCGAATGATGCGGACATGCTTGCCGGCGACATCATTGAAGACAGGCTCGGCGAGCAAGTGCTCGCTGTCGTAACCCGCGGACGGCTGAATATCGACGATGCGACCCGCCGCAGCAATCGCGGCGGCGGTGGATGGCCCGATCGCGGCCAGTTGCCCACTTTGCGAATACTTGAGTCCGTATTCGACGGCGTTGCGACTGACAAAGACAACGATGTCGGGCTTTGCGAGTGAATCCGCCGTTGCTGACACGACATTCTCGTCAATTGCGACGATATCCAGAACCGGGAAACAAAACGCGGAGCCGCCTGCCGCCTCGATCGCTGCGACCAGCTCACGTGCCTGCGTCCGTGGCCGCGTGACCAGTACGCCAACGCCTTCGAGCGCGACTTCAGTCATTGAAAGCGCCGGCCGCATCCAGCAACTCTCGGGCGCCGCTTTTCAGCAGCCGGGTGGCAAGTTCCTCGCCGAGCTGCTCTGCGTCCGCCGTGCTGCCGGCGACGGAGTCGCGAATCGACTTCGTACCATCGGGCAGGGCAACCAGCGCTGTGACGCCGAGTGCGTCGCCGTCGACAACGGCATAGGTCGCTACCGGCGACTGGCAGCTGGCTTGCAGCGCTTTCGCGATAGTTCGCTCCGCGAGAGTTGTCTGCACCGTTGTCGCGTGATTAAGCTGACCCAGGGTGGCGCGGAGCTCGGTCTCATCGGACAGGCATTCGATGCCAACAACGCCCTGCGCCGCGGCCGGAAGCATCTCCGTCGGCAGAAACAGCTGGCTGATGTGGTGTGCCAGCTCCAGTCTTTCAAGGCCGGCCGCTGCGAGGATGATGGCATCATAATCGCCGTTCTCAAGCTTCGACAGGCGGGTGTTAACGTTGCCACGCAGCGCCTCGACCCGGAGGTCAGGGCGCATCATTTTCAGCTGTGCCTGACGGCGCAGGCTGGAGCTGCCAATCAGCGCGCCCTGCGGGAGGTCTTCAAATTGCAGCTGATCCTGCGAGACCAGCGCGTCGGCGTGGTTGGCGCGCTCAAGTACGGCGGCGATGCAAAAACCCTCCGGCATTTCGGCCGGGACATCCTTCATGGAATGTACTGCGATATCGGCCTCGCCGCTTTGCATGGCGATCTCGAGTTCCTTGATAAAGAGACCCTTACCGCCGATTTTCTGCAGGCTTCGATCCAGAATCTCATCGCCGCGCGTTGACAGCGGCAGGAGCGTGACCTCGTCAACCGCGGGTATTTTTCCAAGCAGGGCGGCCACGTGATTGGCCTGCCAAAGGGCGAGCGCGCTCTTGCGCGTTGCTATACGAATTTTCATAAGTACCTAGGATTCTTTCAGGCGCCGCCGGACTTCGGCAACGTGCCGGCGGCTGATTATCAGCTCTTTATCATCCACATGCGAGTCGCTATGCGGCCAGCCGCGCAGAATCACGCGGCTCTTGCCATCCGCCGATTTTTCGATGCGCTCGATACGATCCACCGCCACCAGGGCGCCACGGTGAATTCGAACAAACTGTTCGCTGAACTCGTCAGCCAGGGATTTAAGCGATTCGTCGAGCAGGTCGTGTCCCTTGTCATGTTCGGCACGCACGTATTTCTGGTCGGCGAAAAAGCAGGCGACCTCAGTGATCGGGATCAGCTTCAGCTCACCTTTCACCGTTGCACATACGTGCCGGCGCTGCGTCTCCATGTGTGCTTCGGTAGCGACCTGCCGCAACGCCGTGCTCGCCAGTCGGGAGGCCTGTGACAGAGCGGCGACGAGTCGCGAGCGGCGCACCGGTTTCAGAACATAGCCGACCGCTCGGGCTTCAAACGCGTCAATTGCGTACTCGTCATAGGCAGTCGCAAAGACGACGGCGGGCGTGTGCTCGAGCTCGATCAGGTGATGGGCCGTTTCTATGCCGTCGAGGCCCGGCATGCGAATGTCGAGTAACACGACATCGGGCTCGTATTTCGCGGCAAGTGACAGCGCTTCCTGCCCGTTACCGGCCTCGCCGACGACCTGGTAATCGTCCTCGTCTTCGAGTATCTGCCGCAAGCGATCCCGAGCCGGTTTCTCATCGTCTACGATCAGCACCTTCACTGAACGACTTCCTCCAATGGAAAACGCAGCGTCACGGAGTAGCGGCTACCGCTGTCATCGACCAGCACCGAGCCGCGGCTGCCGTAAGCGAGTTCGAAGCGCTGTCGTATATTGGCCAGCGCCATATTGTTGCCTGACTTGTCGCGCTTTCGTCCCTCGGCGACCGGGTTGGACATGGAAATCTCCGCGAATTTGCCGTCGCGTTTGCCGGAGACGAGAACCTCGCCGCCGTCGGCGAGCAGCTCGATGCCGTGATAGATGGCATTCTCCAGCAACGGCTGGATCGTGAGGTTCGGGATGCGTGCGCGCATCGGCAGGCTGCCGACATCCCAGCGGACCTGCAGGCGCTCGCCGAGCCTCAGCTTCTCGATACGCAGGTAGATCGCGGCAATCTCGAGTTCCTGTTTCAGGGACGAGCTATCCTTCGGGCTGCTCATCGTCGCGCGAAGCAGGTCTGAAAGATCCTCCACCGCCTCCTCCGCCTGCGGCGGATTGCTGCGTGTCAGTGAAGCGATCGTATTCATGCTGTTGAAAAGAAAGTGCGGCCGAATGAGAGCCTGCAGCGCACTGATTCGTGCCTGTGCCTCGAGCACGATGCTGCGGCGCCACTCACTGGAGATGTACAGGTAGCGCATACCCAGAGCAATCACGATCGAACTGATGGCAAATGTGCGCAGGACAAACGTCGAGTGGTCATCACTGATGATTGTCACGGTGCCGAAGATGCGCATCAATTGCCACGACATCTCTGCCACGGTCAGGCAAACGAGCTCCAATAGAATGAAACTGAGGACGAAGGCCCGGGTCTGTCCGGCCTTTTCCAGCCTGCTGCGGAGCAGGCACATCACCGCTGAGCCGAGCAGGGCGAGCCAAAGAACGAAAAACGATGTCTTGGACAGCTCGACGAGAAAACGGCCCTCGGGCTCGTGAGCTGCCAGCGTCAGGACAATAGCAACGAGCTCGGCAACCAGTACGACGACGAAAAGCGTGCTCGCCGCGCAGAAATCAGGCAGAAACGCCTGTGTCTCTTCTTGAATTGGCTGGGTTGCGGCGGTCAAGCGGGCGCTCCTACGACGTAGGCTGGCATTGTAACGCCAGCGGCCGGGCCGCGCCCTCTATGTTGGGTCGGTGTGCCTGGTCTCAGGAGGTGCAGTTCTCGGCGACGAGCTCTTCGACACGCTGGCGGGCCGCGTTGGTTTCCGTCTCATCGAGGTACTCGCGTTCACCTTTGTCATCTTCGCGATACAGCCTGCGAGACTGGACGAAGGACTCAAGTCGTGCCCGGTAGGTGTCGCAACGCTTCTGCTTTGCCTCAGCCTCGGCAGCCTGATCTGCTGCCGCTTTTTTCTCGTCTGCCCTTGCCGCTCTTTGTTCCTCTCGTGTTGCCTCGGCTTCGCCGTGGGCAGCGACGCGCTTCTGCACGGCGCCAGAATCGGTACGGCGATACGTGAGGGCCACTACCTCCGGACTGGCACCGTCAGCAGTAGCGGGCCGGTCTCCGTAGTGCACGTTGCCCTGTTCATCGACCCACTTGTAGATCTCGCTTGCCATTGCACCACCGCCAATCGTCATGGCGAATACCGCGAATAGAGCCAACAATCGTTTGCTGTTCATAGGGGTTCTTCCAGGGCCGTTGAGGCCTAACATAAGATACTGAATATTCAAGGATTAGACCACTATTGTGGCTGTTTTGTTGTGATCGTGATCACAGTCGATTGCGGGTATTTGAACGGTTGGTTTCAACATAAAAAAAGCGGGCCACCAGGGCCCGCTCGGTAACTCGTTGCTTCAAGGGGGATTTCTTTGCAGAAACGAGTTGGGGTGGTGACGTCACCCGGCTCTCGTTATGACAAGCCGAGCGACGTCACCGGGGGATTGCTATTCCGCGGAGGTGAACTCCGGGTAGGCTTCGAGACCACATTCGCTGATGTCGACGCCCTCGTACTCTTCTTCTTCCGAGACGCGGATACCGACGGCCTTCTTGATCACGAACCAGACAATGAAGCTCGTAATGAAGACCCAGGCGAAGATCGAGACCAGCCCGATGAGCTGTGCTACGAACGTTGCGTCCGGATTGGTGAAGCAGACCGCCATCAGGCCCCAGATACCGACCACGCCGTGCACTGAGATAGCACCGACCGGATCGTCGATCTTCAGCTTGTCGAGCATCACGATCGAGCCGACAACCAGCAGACCACCCACGGCACCGATCA
>CAWJBO010000021.1:0-211334 GCA_963841145.1 uncultured Gammaproteobacteria bacterium | reverse complement strand
TTCGTCATCACCTCCCAGGCAGTCGGGCTTGCGGAAGCTGGCCGAGTGACCGCGAGGAACGGTGCGGTTATCGAGGTTGCGGCGGATACGCTCTGCATACACGGTGACACGCCGGGCGCCGCCGAAGCTGCGCGCGCTGTGCGCGATGTGCTTGAGAGCCACGGAATAGAGATACGTTCGCATGCGAAGTCTTGACGATCTCGTCTCGCTATCGGTTGACGGTCCTCAGGACGCAGAGGCGCTCGCGGTGTATCTCCGCGACCACGGCGACTGGCTCGAGGTCGTCGCTGGCATAGATTCCGTAGTCGTCCGTTTTGATGCTGCCAGGATGGATGCCGTCACAGCGAAGGGTTGTATCGAAGAGGCCCTGAGTCGAGGAATTCCAGCGCTTCCGGCAGATGACGCATTGCTGGAAATACCGATCGTCTACGGCGGTGAGTGTGGGCCCGACCTCGAGGCATTGTGTGCGGAACTCGACATGACGAAAGACGAATTCGTGTCGCTGCACACGGGCACCGAGTACCGTGTGGAGATGATTGGTTTCACGCCCGGCTTCGCGTTTATCGGCGGTCTTGATAAGCGACTGCAGGTGCCGCGTCGAAAGCAGCCGCGTCAAAGGGTTGCGGCCGGCTCAGTCGGCATAGCGGACGGCCGTACCGGCCTCTACGCGCTCGCAAGCCCCGGCGGATGGACAATTGTCGGCAGAACACCAATGGCTCTGTTCGATCCACAAGCTGACAACCCGTTTCTGATACGAGCCGGTATGCGCATTCGATTCACGGCCGGCGCCCCCGACGACGTTGACACATGAGTATCACTATTCTGAAAGCCGGGCTGCAGACCACGATTCAAGCGGCACCACGCAGCGGCATGAGACATCTCGGAGTTCCGTCAAGCGGGGCAGCTGATCCTCTGTCGCTTGCGTTGGCGAATCGTCTCGTTGGCAATGACTGGTGTGCGCCGGCATTGGAGGCAACCTTGGTGGCACCCACAATGCGTTTCAACGTGGACTGCGCGTTTGCATTAACCGGTGCCTGCGCGAAGGCGACGTTGAAAGGCGAAGCTGTCGGCTTTCATGAAACCCTGTTCGCTGAGGCCGGCGATGAACTCGCGATTGGCGGGGTTGAATCCGGTGTGCGGCTCTACATGGCCGTCGCCGGTGGTTTCGCTGCGGAAAAGATTCTGGGCTCGAAGTCGACCTACCTGCTTGCAGGACTGGGTGGCTACCAGGGCAGGGCGCTGGAGCAGGGAGATGAGCTGTCGGTCAGCCCGGTAACGGTGGCCGGGTTACGGACACCTGGGGAATTTATTCCGCCTGTGTCGGCGAGCTGGGCGCTGCGTGCCTGCGAGTCGTTCGAAACGGCGCAGCTTGTGGGTGATGCGCGCGACCGGCTTTTTGAGACGAACTGGACCGTTGGCCGCCGCGCTGATCGTATGGGCTTGCAGTTGGACGGGGCAACGCTTGAAGTCTCCTCAGGCGGCCGTATGCCCAGTGCGCCGGTGTTTCCCGGCACTGTGCAATGTCCCGAAAGTGGTACGCCCTATGTGCTGTCCGTCGATGCCGGAACGGTCGGCGGCTACCCGCGTGTTGCGCAGATCGCGCGGCTCGACCGCCATCTCCTCGGCCAGTTGCGGCCCGGCGATCATGTTCGATTCCTGTTGCGCGAACAGCAGACCGCGATCGATGAGTTGCGCCAGAAGATTGATTACTGGCGTGCTTGGTTGCCCGACATCGATCAGGTGATCTAGAAAAAGTGGTGGGCCCGCCAGGACTCGAACCACCACCTCGCCGCGCGCGATGCGCACGCACGGAGACAGTGGCATAGCGTGTCCAACGAACACGCTGTTGAATAGTGGTGGGCCCGCCAGGACTCGAACCTGGGACCAAGGGATTATGAGTCCCCTGCTCTAACCAACTGAGCTACAGGCCCTTTATCTGCATCTGGCCGCGATTGCTGGCCGTCTTAAGGAGCGCGATTCTAGCAGAAAAAAGCCGGGCATCGCCCGGCTTTTCTATTCTGATCCCGCGCCTCGATCAATCTTCCAGCAGGAAGCTCCGCAGCTGGTCTGAGCGCGTCGGGTGACGCAGCTTGCGCAGCGCTTTCGCCTCGATCTGACGAATACGCTCGCGCGTAACATCAAACTGTTTGCCGACCTCTTCGAGCGTGTGGTCAGTATTCATATCGATACCGAAACGCATCCGCAGCACCTTGGCCTCACGCGGTGTCAGGCCGGCGAGCACGGAATGTGTCGTCTCCTTAAGACCGGAAGTTGTGGCCGAGTCGACAGGCGAGTGCACAGTCTGGTCTTCGATAAAATCGCCGAGATGCGAGTCTTCATCGTCACCAATCGGTGTCTCCATCGAGATCGGCTCTTTGGCGATCTTGAGTACCTTGCGAACCTTGTCTTCCGGCATCTCCATGCGCTCGGCAAGTTCGTCAGGTAGCGGTTCGCGTCCCATCTCCTGCAGCATCTGTCGCGAGATGCGGTTCAGCTTGTTGATGGTCTCGATCATGTGAACCGGGATACGAATCGTGCGCGCCTGGTCAGCGATCGAGCGCGTGATAGCCTGGCGAATCCACCAGGTGGCATACGTCGAGAACTTGTAGCCGCGCCGGTACTCGAACTTGTCGACCGCTTTCATCAAACCGATATTGCCTTCCTGGATCAGGTCCAGGAACTGCAGTCCGCGATTCGTGTATTTCTTTGCAATCGAGATAACCAGTCGCAGGTTGGCTTCAACCATCTCTTTCTTGGCGCGGCGGGCTTTTGCCTCACCAATCGACATCTGGCGGTTGATTTCCTTGATCTGGCTGATCCTGAGTTGCGTCACTTCCTCAACGGCAATCAGCTTGCGTTGAGCGCGTGTCACGTCGTCCTTGAGTTTGGCAAGAACAGACGAGTGCTTGCGCTTGGCGCGGATATGCTTGTCGATCCAGGTGAGGTCGGTTTCGCTTTTCGGGAAGCTCGATAAAAAGTCTTTGCGTGGCATGCCCGCATCGCGAACGCAGAGCTGCATCACCAGGCGTTCCTGGCTACGAATAATTGATACCACGTCCCGCAAATTGCGAACCAGTGCGTCAAACAACTTCGGCGCGAGCTTCAGCTCCATGATCTGGTCGGCCATGTCGGCGTGCGCCTTGACCGTGCGCTTGTCTTTCAGGCCGTGCAGTTCCAGGTACTTCATCGCCCGGTTGTGATGCCGACGAATGACGCGAACCCGCGCTTTGACCTCGTCCGGGTCAGGTCCTGTATCAATGACCTCGTCGTCGTCGTCCGATTTCGGTGCCGGCGGCTTGATCTCGTCCGGTTCGTTCGGGTCGATAAAGCCGACGACGAAGTCCTGCATGCGAGTCTCGCCGTTTATGACCCGGTCAGCGACCTCGAGCAATGCCTCCACGGTTGGCGGGAAGTGCACCATGTGGTACTTGACCTGGTTGAGGCCGTCCTCGATGCGCTTCGCGATTTCGATTTCGCCCTGCCGGGTAAGCAATTCGACCGTGCCCATTTCGCGCATGTACATCCGCACCGGGTCAGTCGTACGGCCAAACTCTGCATCCACGCTCGCCAATGCGGCTTCGGCTTCCTCGGCGGCGTCGTCGTCTGTCGCGGCAGCGTCAGATAAGAACCAGCGACTCGGCATCCGGCGCTTTTTCGTGCACCGCAATACCCATGTCATTAATCATGTTGACGATGTCTTCGATCTGCTCTGGATCGACGATGCCACTGGGCAGGTGGTCATTGACCTCGGCGTAGGTCAGGTAACCCTGTTCCTTGCCGCGGGCTATCAGTTCTTTCAGCTGCTGAGCTGGTGTGCTCGCGCTTACTACTGCTTTTTTTGCTGTCAAGACAAAACCCCTACGGGTAAAAGATACAAACGATTAATTTTACTCTCTACTGAGAGAGCAAGCCAGATATATTTCTATCAAGTTGGACTGGATGTGAGCGCGCGAAGTTCCGCCATTTCGTTATCCGAAAGGTCACTAATCCTTTGTTTTTCAATAAGAAAGTCAATTCGTTCCTTGCGCCCTGCCGTCGCCAGCTGGTTGAGGCACTCTGTTAGCTCAGCGGCAGGGTCGAAATCCTCATCCAGCGGCAGTTCGGCAGCGGCCAGTTTGCCCAGGTGGCGACCCTGAGCGTCATGCCGCCAGCGCTCCAACAACCCTGCCGTCGTTATATTGGGTTCCGCCTGCACGGTTTCAATGAGTACGCGCAACAAATCGGTTCCCGGTCGAGTGACGTTGTCCAGTTTGCTCGTGTCCAGCGCCTGGCCGGCCGGCGGGTTGTTGAGGAGAATCGTAATACCGTGCCTGACGACGGATGGCCGGCCCGCGCCGGTGGGCTGAGGCTGCCTGCTCCCCCGGCCAGACGTGGCTGGCATCGCGTGGCGCTCCTTTGCGGTCCCGCCTGAAATCATCTTTTCCAGCTTGGGTGCCGTCAGCCCGACCGCCGTGGCCAGGCTCTCCATCAGCAATTCGCGATAGACGCCGGCCGGAATCTTGTTAACCAACGGTCGCGCCAGCTCGGCCAGCCTGGCGCGACCGTCCACCGTTTTCATGTCGACCTGGCTGGCAAGTTCCTGGATCAGAAACTCCGACAGCGCCGGCCCGTCATCGAGAGCCGCAACGAAGGCATCCGCGCCGAGTTCATTGACGAAAGAGTCCGGATCCTGTCCGTCGGGGAGAAATACGAAGCGAATCTGACGACCCTCCCGGATCTGCGGCAGCGCGTTTTCCAGGGCTCGCCACGCGGCCGCCCTACCGGCGCGGTCGCCATCGAAGGCGAAATAGACGTTTTCGGTCAGTCGAAACAACAGGTTCAGGTGTTCGCTGGTAGTCGCGGTGCCTAGCGTGGCAACGGCGAAGTCAATGCCGTGGCGCGCCAGCGCGATGACGTCCATGTAGCCCTCGACTACCACCATCCGGTCGATATTCCGAAGCGCCTGCCGGGCCTCGTACAATCCGTAGAGCTCGCGCCCCTTGTGGAACAGGACGGTTTCCGGGGAGTTCAGGTACTTCGGCTCACCGTCACCCATCGTGCGTCCGCCAAAGCCGATGGTTCGGCCGCGGTTGTCCCGAATTGGAAACATGATGCGATCACGAAAGCGATCGTAGTGCTTTCCGGTGTCCTTGCGAATGATCAGGCCGGTTGCCAGCAATCGCTCAATGGCTTCATCCGACTTGCCGAATTTATCGAGCACGTTGCTCCAGCCATCCGGCGCATACCCGAGACCAAAGCGTTTTGCCGTTGCGCCATCGATACCGCGACGCTTCAGGTACTCGATAGCATCCGGCGCGTCCTTCATGGTGGTCTGCCAGTGTCGGGAGACGCTGTCCATCAGTGAGAAGAGCTCGTCGTAGCGGCGTGCCGGTTTGTCACTCTCGCTTCTGGGCACGTCGACGCCCATGGAGTTCGCGAGACTCTCGATAGCTTCGACGAAACTCATATGATCGAATTCCATGAGAAAGCCGACGGCCGTACCGTGCGCGCCGCAGCCGAAGCAGTGGTAAAAGCCCTTGCCGGGGCTCACCGTGAACGATGGCGTCTTTTCGTCATGGAAAGGGCAGCAGGCCTTGAATTCCCGGCCCGCTTTCTTCAGCTGAACGCGGCGTCCTACGACCTCAACGATATCTGCTCTCGCGATCAGATCATCAATGAAATCCTGAGGAATCAGTCCGGACATAAAAGCTCTAACGTTGAGTCGGCGGCGCCGTGTCTCTGGTTGTTGTTGCGAGGTCTGAGCTTTGCGGTCAAAGGGCGTTAAGACGTTCCTTGACGATCGCGCTGAGCGCGCCCATATCTGCGCGACCAGCGGCTTTGGCCTTGATCTGGCCCATGACCTTGCCCATATCCCGAATACCCGCGGCACCCGTTGCCTTTATCACTTCGTTGACCATAGCGGCGAGCTCGTCGGCGCCAAGCTGTTCGGGAAGGTAGTTCTGAATGACATCGATTTCCGCGCGTTCGATACTCGCCAGATCTTCGCGATTGCCTTTCTCGAATTGCTCGATGGAGTCGCGGCGCTGTTTGACCATTTTGGTCAACACTGCGAGCACGGCGGGATCGTCCAGCTCGACGCGCGTGTCGACCTCGATCTGCTTTATGGCTGCAAGCACCAGGCGCACCGCTTTCAGCCGGTCTTTGTCACCAGCCTTCATAGCGGTTTTCATGTCTTCTGTGATTTGGCCTTTCAGCGACATGGTATCGGCACTAAGCAGATTGCTCCACGGACGTGAAGCTGAATGAATTTAATAGAGACGCGTACGCTTGGCGTCGTCGCGAGAGCTGCGCTTCAGGTGGCGCTTGACGGCGGCCGCTTTCTTGCGCTTACGCTCCTGGGTCGGCTTCTCGTAGAACTCACGACGGCGAAGCTCGGTCAGGATGCCCGCCTTTTCACAGGCGCGCTTGAAGCGCCGCAGGGCAGCGTCAAAATACTCGTTCTCTTTTACGCGAACACTTGGCATGGATCAGGTATTCCGTGAATCATAAATAAACCCGGCACAGAGGCCGGGACTCAGCCGCGTATAATAACCTTGCAATTCGCCGTTTGCAAAGGCTTTGGGACGAAATATCAGTCGGGCACACAGCCGCCAGACCGCCTGTCTGTCACGGGCGCGGCCCGCTTCTACACGGTATGATCCGGCCCCTATGAATATCCTCGGTATCGAAACCAGCTGTGACGAGACGGGCGTGGCCGTATACAGCACGGAGCGCGGCCTCGTGGCGCACGCGTTGCACAGCCAGGTCGATCTGCACGCTGTCTACGGCGGAGTCGTCCCGGAAATAGCATCGCGCGACCACATACGGCGGCTATTGCCGCTGATTCGCCAGGTGCTAGGCGAGGCTGGTATCGATCGCCCCGACGCCATCGCCTATACGGCCGGGCCGGGGCTCGTAGGCGCCCTGATGGTCGGGGGCGGCATGGCTAACGGGCTCGGACTGGCCTGGGACTGCCCGGTCATACCGGTGCACCACATGGAGGGTCACCTGGTGGCGCCCATGCTGGAAGATGAACCGCCCGAGTTCCCCTTTCTGGCACTGCTGGTCTCCGGCGGTCACACGATGCTGATTGCTGTGCGCGAGTTTGGCGACTACCGGCTGCTCGGCACGACGCTGGACGATGCTGTCGGAGAGGCCTTCGACAAGACGGCCAAGCTGCTTGGACTCGGGTATCCGGGTGGACCTGCGTTGGCCGCCCTGGCAGAGAGCGGCGACGAGGCTGCGTTTGCCTTTCCGCGACCGATGCTCAAAAAGCCCGGTTTCGACTTCAGTTTCAGCGGTCTCAAGACCGCGGTCATGCTGCAAGTTCGCAAGGCCGAGGCGGCGGGCACGCTTTGTCGGGCGGACGTTGCCGCATCGTTTCAGCGCGCCGCTGTCGATACGCTCGTCGGCCGCGCCATCAAGGCGGCCAAAGCCGAGCAGTTCGATCGAATCGTCATCGCCGGCGGTGTAGGCGCCAACAAGTTGCTGCGACAGGATATCGCAGCTCGCTTTGAGGGGTCCGTGTACTACCCTCGCATGGAATTCTGCACGGACAATGGCGCGATGATCGCCGTCGCCGGCGCACTTCGGCTTTGCGAGGCCGGCAAACCAGGTGAAATAAAAGCACAGGCCCGCTGGTCTCTGGCTTCATTGGACGTGCCCGAAGCGGCACCGCAAACCTAAGGAAACGCAAAGCTGTTATGGACAAGATTTTTCTGAACGAACTAAAGATCGATACGGTTATTGGAATCTGGGACTGGGAACGCAAGATTCGCCAGACCGTCATTATCGATCTTGAAATGAGCGCCGATATTGCCAAGGCGGCCGCCACAGATCGTGTCGAAGACACGTTGAACTACAAATCCGTCGCCAAGCGCGTTCAGTCGTTCGTTGCGGATTCCAGTTTTCAGCTGGTCGAAACGCTGGCCGAGCGAATCGCCCAGATCGTGCGCGAGGAGTTCGGCGTGGCCTGGGTCAGGGTTCGAGTAAACAAGCCCGGCGCCATTCGCGGCTCGAAAGATGTAGGCATCCTTATCGAACGCGGCAGTCTGTCCGACTGAGGGTGGGCAAGACCATGTCGCAAATCTACCTGGGACTCGGCAGCAACATCGAGCCCGAGAAAAACCTCCGCCTGGCCGTTCATGAGTTCCGAAAAAAATACGGCGATCTCGACGTGTCTGCCGTTTATCGCAGCGCCGCCGTGGGCTTCGAAGGTGACGACTTTCTGAACCTCGTTGTCGGGTTGCGGTCCGAAGATGACCTCCTCGAAATCATTGCAGAGATCGAGCGTTTACATAATCTCGTTGGTCGTGCTCGCGGAAGTGATAAATGGGCAGCACGTCCACTCGATATCGATCTGTTGCTCTACAATGACGAGGTAATCGATGAACGCCCGGTGCGGGTGCCGCGCAGTGACATCCTGGAGTACAGCTTCGTATTGCGGCCGCTGGCCGAGCTGGCTCCGGACCTCACGCACCCGGTAACCGGAAAGACGATGTTGTCACACTGGCAGGCATTTGACGCGAACAGTCATCCCCTGGAGTTGGTCGACATTAATCTTTAGAGGATGAACCATGAGATTTCTGACTAGCTTGCTGGTCATTGCTTCGCTTGCGGCCTGCGACAGCGATGGTGGTGGACTGACCGGACCCCGGACCGGCAGCACGGCGTGCGAGACTGACGGCCAGAAGCAATTTGTGCTGGACGCCCTGTATGCCTGGTACCTGTGGAACGACCTGTTGCCGCCGGATCTCAGCATTAGTAGCTATACGACGCCGGAACAACTGGTCACCGAGGTGACGCGAACGTACGGGCCGCAGAAAGCCAATGGCGATCCGGTAGACCTGTTCAGCTCCGTCGGCTCCGCGCAGGCTGATGCCGAATTCTTCGGCGAAGGTAAATACGAGGGCTTCGGGTTTAGCTATCGCTTCGTCGATACCGATGATGCACGGCTGTCGCGCGTGTTCTCCGGCAGTCCGGCGGCACTTGGTGGGCTTGAGAGAGGCCAGCGAATCCTCGGGCTCAACGGCCGCACTATCGCCGACATCAATGCGAACGAGGGCGTAACCGCCGCGCTGGCCAGCGACACGGTCGAGTTTGAAATGCGCGACAAGGACGGCCTGGAGTTCACGGTCTCGATCACCAAGGGTGTTGTCACGATTGATCCGGTGCCCAGGACGCGCGTCATCGACAGGGGCCCCGGCGTGCCGCCGGCCGGCTACATTGAGCTCGCGAGCTTCATCAGCACCGCTGATCCCGTGTTCGACACGGTGTTCGCGGAATTCATCGCCGCCGGTGTTACCGACGTCATTATCGATCTGCGCTACAACGGCGGCGGACTCGTCAGTACCGCAAAGTTGCTCGGTGATTATCTTGGTGCATTTGCCAACGACGGACGAGTATTCTCTGAGACGCAGTTCAACGCTGATCGTGCAGCGGCGAACAACAGTTCCGAATTTTTTGCGCGGGTCGGCAACTCGATCAATTTGTCGAAGCTGGTGGTCATCGCGACAGGCGGCACCGCATCCGCGAGTGAGCTTGTGACGAATGGCCTGGATGCCTGGTTCGACGTCGGGATCGTTGGCGCAAACACCTTCGGCAAACCGGTGGGCCAGATCGGCCTGCAGTTCTGCGACAAGATCTTGCGTCCGACCTCATTCAAGGTTGTCAATGCGCTGGGCGAGGGCGATTACTTTGATGGGCTACCTGTCGACTGCCCGGCGCCCGATGACCTGAATGAACTGCCCGGCGACGACGCAGATCCGAACGTCATTGCGGCGTTATCGTATCTGAGCAACGGATCCTGCCCGGTTGCCAGTGCACCAGGAGGGCAGCTCAAAGCCGAGTCCGGGTTTTCTTATCGACCCGAGCTCAGCGGGCCTGCGCACCGGGAATTCGCGAACGCTTTCTGATTCCGCCGATGGCACGCTGAGTGTGATTTTCGGTGACGATCAACGAGTGGGTCAGCCTACCGAACGGCCTCCGTCCACCGCGATGATCTGGCCGGTCACATAGCTCGCGTCGCATAAAAGGTATGAGACACAGCCTGCGATATCGTCAGGTTCCCCAGGGCGTTGCAAAGGTACCTGGCGCAGGATGGAGTGCTGTGCGGCGTCGCTCATGCCGTCTTCGGGCCAGAGAATCGCACCCGGTGAAACGCCGTTGACGCGAACCTGCGGTGCGAGGTCTTTGGCCAGCGATCGTGTCAGCATGGCGAGACCTGCCTTCGCGGGACCGTAGACCGCGTGGTTGCGAAGCGGGCGCTGCGAGTGAATATCGACAATGTTGACGATGGCGCCATTGTGCTTCGCAAGCTCCGGCGCGGCTGCCTGTGACAGGAACAGTGGTGCCTTGAGGTTGCTGCCCATCAGGTCCAGCCAATGGTCTTCGGTGATGCTCCCGACTGGTGTGGGGTAGAAGGTTGACGCATTGTTGACGAGAGCGTCCAGCCGCCCGCGCCAATCACGTACTTCCTCGATCAGTGGTGAGATCTGCTCCATGTCGAGCAGGTCGGCCCGGAAGGTCGCTGCTGAATCACTGCGTTCGCTGTTGAGCCGGCCGGCGAGGTTCTCCGCTTCCTGCGACGAGCTACGATAATGAATGGCAACGTCTGCGCCCTTTGCGTGAAGCCGTGTCACAATAGCCGCGCCGATACGTCGCGCGGCGCCGGTGACAAGCACGACTTTGCCGTTCAAATCCTTATCCGCCATTGCTGTTTCCTAACCCTTTGCAAGACCCCATTCATAAAGAATTTAACAACGACATGCAACACGACAACCGCACAACGTTGCCAGAGCCTGACGCGATCAGTGCGTCGCACTCCGAGCATGTCGCAAACTACATTGCCGAGTGCATTGATGAGGCTGGCGGCAGCATCAGCTTTGCGGAGTACATGCATCATGCCTTGTATGCGCCTGGGCTCGGATATTATGTTGCGGGCGCGAAGAAATTCGGCGCGGAGGGTGACTTCATCACGGCACCCGAGGTATCGCCGGTATTTGGCCGAATACTGGCGCGACAATGTGCCGAGGTACTCGGCGACCTGGGCGGAGGTTCGATCCTCGAATACGGTGCGGGTAGTGGCAAGCTGGCGGGTGATGTCCTCGCAGCACTGCAAGAACTCGATGCGCTGCCCGAACGATACGAAATCCTGGAGGTGTCGGCCGACCTTCAGGAGCGTCAGGCAGCGTACCTGCGTGCCGAGTTGCCGCAGCTGATGTCCCGAATTGCCTGGCTGGATGGCCCGCCCGAGAATCACCGGGGCGTCATGATTGCCAACGAGGTTCTGGACGCGCTGCCGGTGGAGCGTTTCAGGAAGACCAGGGATGGCGTCGAGCAGCTGCGCGTCACGCTGCGAGACGGCGCTTTCGAACTGATGCAGGCGCCTGCTCCACAGCGCCTTGTCGAGCGTGTCGAGGCGATAGAGGCGGCTCTGGGTGAGGCGCTACCTGTTGGTTACGTTTCGGAGATCTCGCTCGGCGTACATGACTGGATTGCCACGCTGGGTGCTTCTCTGAAAGAGGGTGTCGCGTTCCTGTTCGATTACGGCGTCACGCGGCGCGAGTACTACGCGCAAGATCGCGCTGACGGCTGGCTGCGCTGTTATTTTCGCCATCACGTGCATAACAATCCGCTGCTACTCCCCGGTATTCAGGACCTGACAGCATGGGTAGATTTCAACACGGTAGCGGAGGCTGCACTAGCCAGCGGCCTCGATGTTGCCGGATACTCGGCGCAAGCGCAGTTCCTGATTGGCGGCGGGCTGGATGCGGAGATGCAGGATTTTGCCTCGTTGCCCGTTTCGCGACAGCTGCAATTGTCCGGACAGATCAAAACCCTTACTCTCCCCGCTGAAATGGGCGAGCACTTCAAGTGCATGGCGCTGCGGCGGGGCGATTCAGGCACGCCGTCAGCGTTCAGTTTGGCTGACAGGACACATACTTTATGAATGACGCCGTCATTGGCAGGGGTCGGTTGTGACAGGACTGCAAATCATCGTGCTGGCGATCGTGCAGGGCTTGACCGAGTTTCTGCCGATTTCGAGTTCCGGGCATCTTGTACTGGTGCCCTATCTTGTCGAATGGACGGACCAGGGACTCGCCTTTGACGTGGCCGTGCATTTCGGGTCGCTTGTCGCTGTCTGCATTTTTTTTCGTGAGGACATACTCGGGTTACTCCGCGGTGCTGGACAGTTACTGGGCGGCCATGCAGAGCTGCCGCAAGCAAACATGGCGCTGGGGATCGCACTGGGAACGATACCGGCAGCCGTAGCCGGTCTGTTGTTCGCGTCATGGATAGAGGCGAACCTGCGCGATCCGTCGGTCATTGTTTACACGTTGTCTGGGTACGGCATTCTGATGGCCGTGGCGGATCGATACGGAAAAAGTGAGCGCATCATTGCCGATATCCGCATCCGGGATGCGTTCATGATCGGTTGCGCACAGGCGCTGGCGCTGGTCCCGGGCACATCGCGATCCGGCGTGACCATTACGGCCGCGCGATTCATGGGCTTCAAACGTCAGGACGCGGCGCGCTTCTCGTTCCTGCTTTCGGCGCCTGTTATCTTGCTGGCAACTTTGTTCAAGGGGTTCGAACTGGTCACTGGCGAAGCGGCGGTTCCCTGGGGCGATCTCGCGGTCGGCGCGCTCGTTTCCGCTATAGTTGCCTATCTCAGTATCGAGTTTTTCATGCGTTTCGTGAGCCGCATCGGTCTCGCCCCCTTTGCCGTCTACCGACTCGCGCTTGCTGCGGTGCTTCTCTATGTATTGGCGTAAAACAGTAATAATCGCTCTCCTGCTGCTAAGCGGCAACGCCGTCGCGGGGGAGGGCTATGTGCTGGGTGCCGGAGTCGAGGGAGACACGCAAGACGGCCTGGCAGTTTCGGTCATCGGGGAATTCGGGTTGACCGAGCAGACCTGGCTGTCCGCCGCGCTCGCCAGGAATACGGCAGAGTCGGCGTTTCGCCAGAATCTCGATACCTGGTTTGCAGATGTCGGTATTGACCATTGGTGGAAGCCTGTCGGCATGCGCGCCGGCGTGGCTTACTGGGGCGACAACGACACGCTCGACTCGACAGACTTGCGCGCGTCGCTCTACTGGCGCGACGACAAATTCTCGATCGCCGCAGATTTCGAGTACCGGGATTTCAGCGTACTGTTGCCGCCGACCGAACAGTTTCCGGGTCGCGAGGCGGGGTTTAGTGCCAACGGTGTTGGCCTGTCCACACGATTCGAAGTTACGGATTCGGTAAGTCTCGGTCTTTCAGGTATCGACTATGACTATGACGTGAATCTGCAACTGGACAGCAATCGTCCCCTGCTGCAACTGCTGTCTTTTTCGCGCCTGAGCCTGATCAACAGCCTCGTCGACTACCGGGCGACCGCCAGCTCTGGGCGTTGATGTCGGTAAGCGCAGCTGGCAATTCGACGCGTCAACCTGGAAAGGCGAGGTCGATGGCGCCCGTACGAAATCCGCGACCATTCGCTTTCTGAACCCGATGGGCGATCGGACGGACATTGAGCTCGCATTGGGCGTCGACGACTCCGAGCTGTACGGCAACGTCACGTTCTTTTCGGTGTTCGTGTTCTTCTACGGCCTCAATTAGCCGGGATCGCAAAACTCCGCGATCGCTTGCTTGCGTGCGCGGCGGATAGCGGCAGGGATCTTCGAGCCCTCATGCTCAGCGGCGATGGCGCCGGCATCAATAGCTGCCGCCGCGGCAAAGGCGCCGCGCAGGTAGTCCGCCTGCGGATAACGCCGATTCTCAAGGCCAGCTCTGCCGCGCGCGTCGGCCTCGCAGGTCACAAGAAACTGTTCGAAACGATCCGGGCGCCGAAACGCGTCGGTTTTCTCCAGCACCTTGAGAATGGTCTTGGGGCGCAGCTCAAGCGCGCGGTGGCAATGGGTATGGTATTCCGCAACCAGCAGGGCCAGATCCCGACTTGCCTTGGGCACCGGAAGCCGACCGGCAATATCGCGAATCAGTTTGCAGCCGCGGACTTCGTGACCGGGATGGCTGGGAAGCTGGCTTCGAGGCGTGTTGCCTTTGCCAAGATCATGCGTCAGTGCCGAGAAGCGCACCTCGAGGTCCGGGCTCATCGCTTCGGCCTGGTCGAGCACCATTAGAACGTGCTCTCCGGTATCGATCTCGGGATGCCATTTCTCGGGCTGTGGTACGCCGAAAAGCCTGTCGACTTCCGGCAGCAGAACTTTCAGCGCGCCGCAGGCGCGCAACACTTCCACGTAAGTGCGGATGCTGGGGTCGCGCAAGGCTGTCTCTGTTTCTTTCCAGACACGGTCAGGCACAAGCGCGTCAACTTCGCCGTTGATTACCATGTCGCGCATCAGGTCCATTGTCTCTGGTGCGATGGAGAAACCCAGCGATTTGAAGCGCGCTGCGAACTTGGCGACGCGCAGGATTCGCACGGGGTCTTCCGCGAAGGCATCGGAGACATGTCTTAGCAATCGCAGCTCAATGTCGCGCAGGCCGCCGTAAGGATCGACCAACTTGCCGTCTTTATCTTTAGCTATGGCGTTGATAGTGAGGTCGCGACGCAACAGGTCATCTTCAATGGAGACCTCGGGCGAGCAGTTGAAATCAAAACCGTGGTAACCCGGCGCCGTCTTGCGCTCGGTCCTGGCCAGCGCGTACTCCTCGCCGGATTCAGGGTGCAGGAAAACCGGGAAGTCCTTGCCGACCCGTCGGTAGCCTATGGCAACAAGTTCCTCCGGGGTCGCGCCGACGACACACCAATCCCGTTCCTTGTGCGGAACGCCAAGCTGTTCATCCCGAACAGCGCCACCCACCAGGTAAATCTGCATCGCGCAATACTACCCGACAATCGTGGTTGACGTTTCGATGTGCAGGCCAGCAGAGTAGGGCAATGGGACGACGTATTACATACCGCAGATGGGCGATGCTCCTGCTGCTGGCAACGCTCAGTGTGACTCACGCCGGCTGTTACTACATGCAGGCGGCCACCGGGCAGTGGCAGGTGCTGCGCAAGAGCGAGCCAATCGACGAGCTTCTTGGCGCGGACGACACAACGGCGGAACTCGCGACTCGGCTGCGGCTCGTACAGGAGGCGCGGCGATTCTCGGTCGACGAACTTCACCTGCCGGATAACAAGAGCTACCGGAATTACACGGATATCGAGCGCGACTTCGTCGTCTGGAACGTGTTTGCTGCGCCGGAGTTTTCGCTGCAACCGCGGCAATGGTGTTTTCCGATCGCCGGTTGCGTGAGCTACCGCGGGTATTTCTCACGAGACGCCGCCCATCGTGAGGCCGAGCGGCTGAAGGTGGATGGCTACGATGTTGCCGTAGGTGGAGTCTCCGCCTACTCGACGCTTGGGAACTTCAACGATCCTGTCCTTAGCTCGATGCTGCGCTGGGACGATATTCAGCTCGTCGGCACACTGTTTCATGAGCTTGCGCACCAGGTGCTCTATATCAAAGACGACTCGGGTTTCAATGAGTCTTTCGCGACGGCCGTGGAAGAGTTCGGACTGGAGCGCTGGCTAGAGGCGAGAGGACGGCCCGATGACCTCGAGGTCTACTGGCAGCGCCGGCAGCTGCGCGAAGAACTCATGGCGCTCGTCGCCGCCGCGCGCGAGGACCTCCGTATCCACTACGCAGCGCCGGTAGATGACAACGAGAAGCGCAGGCTGAAAGCGAATCGACTGCTCGAGCTCAGGCAGCGCATTAATTCGCGGCTGGAGCAGTCAGGTCGGTCTGCGTCGGATTGGCCAAACGGCGATCTCAACAACGCCCGGCTGGCATCCATGACGCTCTACGAAGGCTGGTTGCCCGCATTCCGTTCGCTGCTTCGCGATTGCAGTGAGGACCTGCCTTGCTTCTACGCGCGCGCAGCAGAGCTATCGAGTCTTGAGCGGGAGGTTCGCGAGGATCGCCTGACGGCGCTAGCGCAACGCTAGTTGCTCGGTATCGAGCGGCGCTGTTACCTGCAGCAGCGTATCCGACAGGCGGCGAAGCTCGCCCGTCATGCGCCAGTGGAATATGGTTTGTGCCGACAACACGCGCTTCACGTACTTGCGCGTTTCGTTGAACGGAATATTCTCGATCCAGACACGCGCGTCGATGCTACCGGAATCCGGTAGCCAACCGTCGACGCGGTGAGGTCCGGCGTTGTAGGCCGCCGTCGCCAGCACAGCATTGCCACCGTAGCGTTGTGCCATCCGGCCGAGGTAGCTGGTGCCGAGGCGTATGTTGCTCTCGGGTTGAGTCAGCGTGTGAACGCCGGAGTAAGGCAGTCGAATCTGCTTCGCAACTTCACGGCCGGTCGCCGGCATGAGCTGCATGAGGCCGACCGCGCCGGCCCGCGAGCGCACATCGCGCATGAACAGGCTTTCGCTGCGCGCAATGCCGTATGCCCATGTTGGAGCGATGCTCGCGTCCGATGATGAGCGTTCAAAATGGGCCTGGTATGGCAGCGGGTAACGGATGGCCAGATCGTCGTATTCGCCAAGACTGGCAGCGGTCGAAATTGCCCGCGAGTGCCAGCCCCAGCGATCCGCGAGGATAGCCGCCTGCCTTTTTTCCTCGGGGCTCAATGATCGAATGACCGTGTCCCATTCGGACCGGCCACGACTATCGAGCCCGACGAGGAACAGTTCGCGTGACCGAATTATCGCCGGGCGAGATAGCAAGGCTGCGATCGCGGCCTCGTCGGCCAGCAACTCGGCGTGAGCGAGAACATAGTCTTCGCCGAGCTCGTCCGCGGCGAGGAATCCGTAGAAGCTGCGTTCTTTCGCCAACGTTCCGAACGCCGCATGTGCCGCCAAAACCTGGCCGGAACGCTGTAACGCTACCGCGCGCCAATACTGCCATTCTTCCGATTCTCGCTCCGTCGCTGGCATTGATGCGATGTCAGACAGCAGCTTGTCCCACGCGGCATTGCGCAAACTGGTACGCGCACGCCAACGCCAGACCTCGGTATTGGCCGCCGCTTCCGGAAGTTTGCGCAAGAGCTCATAGGCGCCCGGGAGATTGTCGCGAGCGGTCCATAGCGCAATGTGCCGCTTGACGCGATACTGTTGCTCGTCGCTGAATCGAACGCGTTTGCTGACCATTGTCCAGGCCGTCAGCGCGCGTTCGGGATCGCTATAGGTGAGGCGCTCGGCGGCATAAACGAGCTGTTCGCGCGCAGTGTTGCCGCCGGCACGGCTGGCATGGCCAAGCAGAAAGTCCTCGGGATTCGTTTGCGCCCTGATCCAGAGCGATGTCTCATCGACATGCTGCTGGTCTATTTTCTTTGCGAGCCAACGCGCGAGCTGGAACTCCCTGGCGGCTATCGCTAACGCATAGCGCTCTCGATATTCGATCGGTCCCAGCAGGTTCTTGCTTGCCAAGATACTCAAAGACCGGATCGCATTCGCTGACCTGGCTGCTACCGACAAGCCACAGTTCCTTCGCGCGAAAATCCACGCGTGCGGTACGCCCGGCATCGAGTTCGGCCTGCAGTGACAGGCAATCGAGCTTGGCGATTTCCTGGCCCTGGTAGAACTGTTCGTAGATTCGTTGGAAGCCCCGGAGATCGCCGCTGCGCGCGAGATGCAGCGCGCGGCGATAACGCAGCTCGCGTGCTGGCCGCAGGGTGCCGTACTGGCTCAGGAATGCCTCGACTTCGCCGGTTTTCGCCTTGTCGAGCGTTGCGCGCCAGAACGCCGCTCTGAGGTCGGGCCAGAGAACGTAGTGTTGCAGCAGTCTTCGCTCGTCGGGCGGTAGCCGCTCAACCGCGCTCCAGTCGCCGCGCTCAACCGTCTCGTAGACAGTGATGAACAGCTCGCGCTGCTTCTCGACGTCCTGAGACGCGCCCGGAGCGCCCGGAGTTGCGCTGGCACTAGTCGCTTTAGCGAAAATGAGGCCTGAGAAGACCAGAAGCCAGCCAAGATGGTGGGAATATAGAGCGAATCGACGAATCATCGGTCGGTTGCGAGTCTCGGCCAGAGTTAGCTTCAGGTAGTGACTCGACCTTACTGATACTTCGAGGATTACGCAATGCCAGGCGACGCGTACTCATGATTGAGAAGCGTCCCATTGAACAGGGCCCGTGATGAGCATCACGAGCCCTGTCCAGGATCAGCCTGTCTGTTGTTTCTAGCGTATTTGCAGCATCAGCGAACGGTCGCCTCGCTGCACCAACAGGAACAGGATGCGATAGTTTTCCGCGACGGCGGCAAGCTCCTGCAGGTTGGTTACGCGGTTACGATTGACTGCCGTAATGACGTCTCCAGGGCGCAGACCACGTTGCGCCGCCGGACTGCCTGGCTCGACTTCCGCGACTTCGACGCCTTCGTCGCTGGTCGTGGAGGCCGCGGCGAAGACGGCTCCCTGGAGGCCTGCGTGAATGTCGACGCCCGAAAGCTGCGTGCCGACAGCTTGTCCAAGCAGCGCGCGAGCCGACTGCGTCTTCTTGTCGCGAACGTACCGGAGGTTCACTTCATCGCCGGATCTGAGCAGGCCGATTTTGTTGCGCAGCTCAGAGGCGTCGTCGATCTTCTCCTTATTGACCTCGACGATGATATCGCCAACCTCGAGCCCGGCCTCTTCGGCGGCCGACTCAGGGACGATGTTCGTGATCAGCGCGCCACTTTCAACGTTGGTGTCCAGGGCCTTGGCCATCTCGGCATCGATGGTTTGAATGCCGACGCCAAGCAGGCCGCGACGAATCTCACCGAAATCGAGAATCTGGTTCATGATAGAGCTGGCAATCTCCGTCGGCACGGCAAACCCGATGCCTACATTGCCACCGGATCGACTGATGATTGCCGAGTTAATGCCAATGAGTTCGCCTTTCATATTGACGAGCGCGCCGCCCGAGTTGCCGGGGTTGATCGAGGCGTCGGTTTGTATGAAGTCTTCATAGCCATCACGGCTGATCCCCGTGCGGCCAAGCGCGCTGATGATGCCCGAAGTTACGGTGTGACCAAGACCAAACGGGTTGCCGATGGCGATCACGAAGTCGCCGACGCGTGCACCCTCGGAGTTGCCGATCGGCATCTCCGTCAGGCCTTTCGCATCGACTTTGATCACGGCTATGTCGGTTGCCGGGTCGGAGCCGACTATTTCGGCGTCGAGCACCTTGCCGTTGATCAGCGAGATCTGGATAGTATCGGCATCGCCGACGACATGATGGTTGGTCAGGATATAACCGTTTTCGGCATCGACGATCACGCCGGAGCCAGCGCTGGCAACCTCCTGCGGGCCGCCAGGCCCATCGGGGATTCCAAAAAAGCGACGAAACGCATCATCGCCATGCGGATTGCGGCGACTAACAGTCTGGCTGACGCGAATATTGACGACTGCCGGTGATGCCGTTTCTACCAGCGGGGCGAGGCTGACCACCGGTCGCCCACCGACGCTGTCAGGCAGGGCGGCCGCTGCGGTCGCGCTTGCAAGAACGGCTATCAAAAAGCCGGTACAGATCTTTCTTGTCATTCTCATCTTAAGTTGCCTCAAGCGGTGCTCCATTAAACGTCAGGATAAGGTTTTTTTGCTGAATCGCCAGTGAATGCAGTTTTTGATGGCGATAGGCCATGCCACCCGATTATAAGCCGTATGCGGTCGACACCGGGGAGCGCCAAAAAGTTCCAAACCCGCAACAAGCGCGGGATCGTTGCGACGGCCCCGGTTACGAAGATGCCCGGACACGACAATACGTCGCGCCCGGGCTGAGTTAATACTACTGCTTCAAGCCGCTTCGACAGTTATCCGCCGAGCCTGGATCTCGGGAAGCTTGGGTATGGAAACCTCGAGAATCCCGTTGCTGCATTTGGCAGTTATTGCTTCGGCGTCCGTGCTCTCCGGTAGCGAGAAGTGCCGGAAGAACCGACCGGCGACACGTTCCAGGCGTTGTGCCGAGGCGTCCTCCGCCCGAGCCTCAGCCCGGCGCTCGCCGGAGACGTTCAGGATGCCGTTGTCCATCGATACGTTAATATCGTCCGGGTTAACGCCTGGCACGTCCGCACGAAGCATGTAACGGTCCTTTTCCTCGAAGATGTCAACGGCTGGAACCCAGTCCGCGACAGTGTCGTGGTCTGATCCTGCGGGCCGACGCGGATCGGCCAACCGGTCGAGGTCGCGGCGCAGCAGGTCTACAAATGTCCACGGTTCAAAACGAGCGATGTTCATAAATTTCTCCCGACAAAAGCTAGTTGATAGCGGTTTTAGCGGCCCTCTTCGGGCTCGCGGAAACGTCCTTGAAAGCTTAAGTAGGGGCGGGAGTGCGCTTTTCAAGAGCCGGTTTCAGGGGAAAAATGACCAGAAAAGCGGGCTTCATTCGGGCGATCTTTGGTGTCAATGGATTGACACTACATCTAGTGGAAAATAAATTTCACCAAACTGTCTTTTTTTTTCGCCTATTTTTAAAGCACTTACTCTCAAAAGTCTTGTAACCTATTGATTGTTAATATCAAAGGGT
This sequence comes from uncultured Gammaproteobacteria bacterium, assembly GCA_963841145.1. Taxonomy (GTDB): domain Bacteria; phylum Pseudomonadota; class Gammaproteobacteria; order Steroidobacterales; family Woeseiaceae; genus UBA1847. The sequence goes on along the minus strand of CAWJBO010000021.1, from coordinate 190,912 downwards.
CGGATAAAATTTTGGGGTAAACCCTTGACAGTAGACCGTTACGGGCATAATCTAGTCACCACTCGGACACAACATCTTGTGTCTAACCAACGAGAGAAAAGAGGCCGGTAACGGCTCTCGCCGCGCGTTTTCTGGCCGCCGGTGAGCGGGACTCTTTTCGCTGTGAAAAAGCTAGTCAAAACAAAATGTTTGGGGACTCCTTCAGGGAGTACAGGGGAGTAAGAGGATCAATGAAGTCTGCGGTGAATCTGGAAACGCAGTCGGTTACCGACATTGAATTTCAACCAGCATCGCTGGATATATGGGATGCAAAGTATCGACTTTCGGCCAAAGATGGTTCGACGATCGATACGTCGATCGACGAAACGTATCAACGCGTCGCGCGCGCTCTCTCAAACGTAGAGATAGAGTCGAAACGCGATCATTATTTCAAGGAATTCGTCTGGGCATTGCGCAGTGGCGCCATCCCGGCGGGCCGCATTGTTTCGAACGCAGGGGCCCTTGAGCATAAACCAGCGACCTCGACGATCAACTGTACCGTGTCAGGTACCGTTGGCGACTCGATGGACAACATCCTTAACAAGGTCCACGAAGCAGGACTCACGCTCAAAGCGGGCTGCGGCATTGGCTATGAGTTTTCAACGCTGCGACCCAAGGGCGCGTACGTAACAGGCGCCGGCGCCTATACGTCGGGGCCCATGTCGTTCATGGATATCTACGACAAGATGTGCTTTACGGTTTCGTCGGCGGGTGGGCGTCGCGGCGCGCAGATGGGCACCTTTGATGTCGGTCATCCTGATGTCATGGAGTTCATTCGCGCCAAGCGAGAAGACGGCCGCTTGCGTCAGTTCAATCTGTCGTTGCTCATCACCGATGAGTTCATGCAGGCTGTGATCAATGAAGACGACTGGAAACTTGCGTTTCCTGTCACGCCGAAGGAAGTAAAAGACGACGACCTCGATCTCTCCGACAAGAGCCAGTTCGTCTGGCGTGACTGGCCGGAGGCCGGCAACTACGTCACCAATGCCGAGGGCCTCGTCGCCAGTAAGATATACAAGACCATGCCCGCGCGCCGCGTCTGGGAACTCATCATGGCATCGACCTACGACTTCGCCGAGCCTGGTTTCGTGTTGATCGATAAGGTCAACGAAATGAACAACAACTGGTTCTGCGAGAACATCAGGGCCACGAACCCTTGTGGCGAGCAGCCGTTGCCTCCGTATGGCTCGTGCCTGTTGGGCTCGGTGAATTTGACGCGCTTCGTCTTGAAACCGTTCACCGACGAAGCCCGGTTCGACTGGGAGAGCTTCCGCAAGGTCGTCAAGACGTTTACACGCATGCTCGACAACGTGGTTGAAATCAATGGGCTGCCGCTACCGCAGCAGCGCAACGAGATTCAGAGAAAACGGCGTCATGGCATGGGATTCCTTGGTCTGGGCTCAAGCATCACGATGCTGCGCATGAAATACGGTGAGACCAAGGCGGTCGAATTCACCGAAGAGGTCGCTCGCCAGTTGGCACTGGCCGGTTGGGAAGAAGCGTTGGAGCTTGCGCAAGAGAAAGGCCCGGCGCCGATCATGAACGAGACCTTCGAGGTTACCGAGGAAATGCTGCGCCGGCGCCCGGAGATGCGCAAGGATGGCTACCAGGCGGGTGACAAGGTACCTGGGAGAATCCTGCACGCGCGCTACAGCCGCTACATGCAGCGCGTTGCCGCAGAAGCACCGGAGCTTGTCGAGCAGCTGGCGGAGACAGGCGCGCGCTTTACGCACCACAGTTCGATTGCGCCGACCGGTACTATTTCGCTATCGCTGGCCAATAATGCCAGCAATGGAATCGAGCCCAGTTTCGCTCATCATTACTTCAGAAACGTTATTCGGCAGGGCAAGAAGACGAAAGAGAAAGTAGACGTATTCTCGTTCGAACTGCTGGCTTATCGTGGTTTTATCGACCCGGAAGCGATGCCACCAGGCGGTAGCGAGGATGCCGCCGTGAACAACTTGCCGGATTATTTCATTACGGCAGATGAGGTATCGCCAAAACAGCATGTGGATATCCAGGCGGCGGCACAGAAATGGGTCGACTCATCGATCTCCAAGACAGCCAACGTACCGACCGATTATCCGTACGAGGACTTCAAGGACATCTACCTGTATGCCTACAAGCAGGGTCTGAAGGGTTGCACTACCTTCCGCTTCAATCCGGAGGCGTTCCAGGGCGTGCTGGTGAAGGAGAAGGACCTGAAGAATACGAATTACACGTTCACGCTGGATGACGGTTCCACCGTTGAACTCAAAGGCGACGAGGAAATTGAGTATGACGGTGAAACTCACACCGCCGCCAATCTTTTCGACGCGCTAAAAGAAGGCTATTACGGAAAGTTCTAGATGATAAAAATTGAGAAGAAGATTGTTGGGTACGCGGTTAATCAGCCGCCTGCGGAGAAGGAAGCGGCCAAGCCGGAGTTCAAACGCGAGGGCGGTGGTGGTGATCGTGCCGAAGTCATTCGCATGCACGAGCGGCTGGAGCGGCCGGAAGTGCTGGTTGGCTCCACCTACAAGGTCAAGACGCCGATTTCCGATCACGCGATGTACGTCACGGTCAACGATATCATCCTCAACGAAGGCACGGAGCACGAGAAGCGCCGGCCGTTCGAGATCTTCATCAATTCGAAGAACCTGGATCACTATCAGTGGATCGTGGCGCTCACGCGCATTATTTCGGCCGTCTTTAGAAAGGGCGGCGACGTAACATTCCTGGTGGAAGAGCTGAAAGCGGTGTTCGATCCTCGTGGTGGCTACTGGCAGACCGGCGGCCGATTCATGCCGTCGATCATCGCGGAGCTGGGCCATATCGTCGAGAAGCACCTCATCATGATCGGCCTGATGCCTGCGCCGGAGCTCGACGAGGGACAAAAGAAGCTGATCGCCGAGAAGCGTGCCGAGTTCGAGGAATCGAGAAAGCAGAAGGACGCGTTTTCGTCTGAGAACTACCCGGACGGGGCGCAGCTTTGCACGAAGTGCAATACGGTCGCGCTGATTATGATGGACGGGTGTATGACCTGTCTTTCCTGCGGCGACTCCAAGTGCGGCTGAGCGCGTCCCAGCCGGCGCACTGCTTCGTCAAGTAAGGCGAGAAATCTGCTCACGTACCTAAATGTACGCTCCCCGATTTCGCGCCTTTCTTTCCTCGCATTGCATCCACCTGGAACTCGCTCAGGTTCGGTGCGGCGTCCCAGCCGGCGCACTGCTTCGTCAAGTAAGGCGAGAAATCTGCTCACGTACTTGAATGTACGCTCCCCGATTTCGCGCCTCACTTTCCTCGCATTGCATCCACCTGGAACTCGCTCAGGTTCGGTGCGGCGTCCCAGCCGGCGCACTGCTTCGTCAAGTAAGGCGAGAAATCTGCTCACGTACTCAATGTACGCTCCCGATTTCACGCCTTTCTTTCCTCGCATTGCATCCACCTGGAACTCGCTCAGGACTTTGGCAGCCCTGCCATGATAAATTGCGCGTGTGACCATTCGTATTCCTGATTTTTCGCAGACCCATGTGGTTGTGGCCGGCGACGTAATGCTCGACCGTTACCTGTTCGGGTCGACAGGCCGTATCTCGCCTGAGGCGCCGGTGCCGGTCGTGCACGTCAACAAGACCGACGATCGTCCCGGAGGCGCGGCCAACGTTGCCGTGAACCTCGCAAGCCTCGGCGCTACGACTCGTCTGCTCGGCCTGGTAGGCGAAGACGCAGCGGCCCAATCACTGCAGTCAATTCTGAACGGGCTTGGGATCGTCTGCGAATTCACGCGTACTCGCGGATCGTCCCACCATCACGAAGACACGCGTGCAGAGTCGCGGCCAACAACTCATTCGCCTCGATGAGGAAAACGCGGCGCATATGGCCGGTGATGCCATGGTCAGTGCGCTCAGGAAGTCGATCGACGGAGCCGGCGCCGTGGTGTTGTCAGACTACGGGAAAGGCGCGCTGAGCGACGTAACGAAGCTGATCAGCGTCTGTCGCGACGCCGGGATTCCCGTACTCGTCGATCCCAAAGGCAGGGACTTTGGGAAGTATCGCGGCGCGTCATTGATAACGCCAAACCAGTCGGAGTTTGAGGCCGTCGCCGGCGTCTGCGAAACGGACGATGAGCTTGTGCAGCATGCGCGCCGGATGATCGACGACCTCGATCTGTCTGCACTGCTCATAACGCGCAGCGAAAAAGGCATGTTGTTGCTGGAAGACGGTGGCGAGCCGCTGTTTCTTTCGACCCAGGCACGCGAGGTCTTCGACGTGACCGGTGCGGGTGACACGGTTATCGCGACCTTGGCCGGGGCTCTCGCCAGCGGTCAGGATCTGGCATCCGCTGCCGCGCTGGCAAATCTCGCCGCCGGGCTGGTGGTTCGCAAGATCGGTGTGGCCAGCGTGACGCCGGGCGAGCTGCGTGTCTCGTTGCACCAGCGCGGCCAGGGTGGGCGCGGACTGGTGGACGCCGACGAGTTGCATACCATGGTTACGGAATCGCGCGCGCGAGACGAACGTATCATCATGACTAACGGTTGTTTTGACGTCCTGCATGCGGGACATGTCTCTTATCTCGAAGAGGCCAAGAGCCTCGGCGATCGCTTGATCGTTGCTGTCAATGATGACGACTCTGTGCGGCGCCTCAAGGGCGACTCCCGTCCCATCAACGCGCTCGAAGATCGACTGCTGGTGCTCGCGGGTTTGGCCGCGGTGGACTGGGTCGTGCCGTTTTCGGAGGACACGCCGGCTCGCCTGATCGAGAGGATTCTCCCTGACGTCCTGGTGAAGGGCGGCGACTACAGCCCTGATGAAATCGTTGGCGCGAAAGAGGTTCTGAAGAATGGCGGCGAGGTGCGCGTACTGCCGTTCCGTGACGGTCATTCTTCGAGTCGCATCATCGACAGGCTACGAGAACAGAGCTGAAGAGCTGAAGCTTCTGTGCGCTTTCTTTACAACTTCCTGACCTATCTTCTACTTGTTCCGTTCGCCTGTTACTGGCTGGTTCGCGGCTTGGGAAATCGTTCCTATTTCGACCGTCTCGGCCAGCGTTTCGGTTTCGGCTTTCCTAAACTGGATCGCTGTATCTGGATTCACGCGGTCTCCGTGGGCGAGGTTCAGGCGTCATTACCGCTCATTCGCGTTCTACGTGAACGCTTTCCGAATCGGACAATGCTGGTAACTACCGTGACGCCCACCGGGGCAGCGCGCGTCAAAGCTGCTTTGGGCGATTCCATCGAACATTGCTATATACCTTTTGAGTTTCCGAATGCGATCAACAATTTCTTCAACGCCGTTAAGCCTAGCGCGGCACTGATCATGGAAACGGAAATCTGGCCCAATCTTTATCGTGGCTGCGGCGTTCGCAACATTCCGCTCATACTCGTCAGTGCGCGTATTTCGCCACGTTCGATTTCGGGGTACCGGCAACTGTTGCCATTGATTCGGGAGACGCTGTCGCATGGGATCATCATTGCCGCCCAGAGCCAGTCTGATGCCGATCGTTTTCTTTCGCTGGGTGCCAGCGCAGCGCGTACCAAGGTCACTGGCAATATTAAATTCGATGTGGATCTGCCGCCCAATATCACGAGTGAAGGAGAGGCTTTTCGCAATGAGTTCATAGGCAGGCGGCCGACCTGGATAGCGGCCAGCACCCACGACGGCGAAGAGGCCCAGGTCTTAACGGCACACCGGGCATTGTTGGAGAAGTTCCCTGACCTGCTATTGATTCTTGTGCCAAGACATCCGGAGCGCTTCAGTGAGGTGCGAGAACGCGTGCAACGATCAGGATTTGACGTCGTTTCAAGAACTGAGCGCCGCGCCTGCGAGGACTCAACGTCTGTGTTGCTGGGCGACACGATGGGCGAGGTACCGCTGTTCTACGCGGCCAGCGACATCGCGTTTGTTGGCGGGAGCCTGGTACCCATCGGGGGCCATAATCTCCTGGAGCCCGCGGCACAGGCCTTGCCAGTGATCACCGGACCGCACCTGTTCAATGCCCAGGATATTGCCGACATGTTCGTCGACATGAATGCCTGCCGTATCGTCAACGATGCCGGGGAGCTCGCCGATGCCGTCACCGACTTGCTGGAGAACCCCGATAAAGCCGCAGAAATGGGTCTGAACAGCCGTACTCTTCTCGAACGCAATAGAGGCGCATTGGCCCGTCTGCTGGTGCTTGTCGAGCCCTTACTGGACGAGCAGTCGTAGTCCTAGCTACCTGCTGCGTCCGCTGCCTCTTCCTCTGCGATCGCCTGCTCCGGCGGTTTGCGTTCTTTCAGCCACCGATCAACTCGCTCGAGATCCTGAACCTCCAGCGTTCCAGCCGCCTGTTTTAGCCGCAGCGCATTGAGGACGTAGTCGTATCGGCTTTGGTAGTAATTCGTGATCGCCAGGTACAGGGAGAACTGCGAGTTGAGTACGTCGACGATGGTTCTGGTACCGACTTCGAAGCCGGCCTCGGTTGCTTCCAGGGCGGTGCGACTGGAGGCGACGGCTTGTTCCAACGCCTTTACGCGGCTTCTCTCCGAGATTACGCCGAGATAAGCGTCGCGCGCTTGCCGCTCGGTCTCTCGAGTCACACGCTGCAGCTGCTCGCGAGCAGCGCGATGCAAATACACGGCTTCGCGAACGCGCGATGACGTGCTGCCGCCGGCAAACAACGGCAAATTGAACTGGACGCCAATGCTGTCCGAGCTGCCGTCGCTATCGGCGGGAATGAACGGCGAATTATTAAAACTACGATCTGCTTCAGAATCCGATTCGCCACTGCTGGCCACGAGTTCGATCGTCGGGTAGTGCCCGTTTCGACGGAACGAAATCTCATCTCGGGCCAGTTGTTCGTCAATGCGGCTGGCAACCAGGTTCAAATTCTGGTCCATGGACAGGTCAACCCAGCTCGCTTCGTCGTTCGGCGTCGGTGTTATCAACGGGAAGTCGTCAGCTGGCGCTGACAGGGCGGGCACATACTCGCCGGTAATCTCCCGCAGGAACTCCCGGGCTGTCGCGAGCGATCGCTTGGCCGAGATCTCGTTGGCGACCGAATTGTCGTATGCCGCCTGCGACTCCTGCACCGCCGTGATGGCAATCAGGCCCACCTCGAATCGTTGCTTCGCCTGTTCCAGCTGCCGGGCAATAGCGGTTCTGTCGGCGTGAATAGACGTCAATCGGTCTTCGGCCGCCAGTACGTCGAAGTAGCGCTGCGCCACGCGCACGATGAGGTCCTGCTGTGCTGCTTCGCGAACGGCTTCAGCGCGGGCAACGAGTTTGTCGGCGCGCCGCAGTCCGACGATCTGGTCCCAGCGAAACAGCGTCTGTCGTAACGTAAACTGCCAGCGTCGTACCTCGCTCTCCGATGCCGATGACAAGGAACCAATCGAGCCATCGGAATCGATCTCGACGCTGGTGCCGTCAAACTCGGAGCGGGTCCAGTCTGCGCCGACCGAAATCTGTGGCAACAAGACACCGCGTGCCTGCGGCTTCGCCTCCAGCGCGGCGAGGCGTCGGGCCTCGGCTTCATGGATCTGCGGATCGCTTTGCAAGGCCTGCTGGTAGATCTCCAGCAACGAGGCTGCCTGCGCGGCACCAGACACCGCGAAGACGCTGACGATTGCAAGTAATACCCTGATAGTTATAAGATTTTTCATTATTTTCCGTTCCGGTGCCAGGCCGCAAGGCGGCGCTAAGTGTTATAGTCTACTACATCACTAAATCAGTTGGAATGTCCGAGCTTTGCTATTAGATGCAACGAACGACGAACTGGTTTCTTTTTTTTTCGATCATGCCGGTCGTGCCTAGAATGAAAACCGGGGCGGCAGCGCACCGTCGACCAGTGGCGCGAGCGACGTCTCGAATAGCGACACCGTTTGCCAGTCATTCTGCTCGGTTCGTTCGACCAGTTTGGCCTCCATGGCTGGCGCGTCCCCCACCACGACAAACAGCTTGCCGTGCGGAGCGAGAGCATCGACGAATCGCGGATCAAAGGACTGCAGCGAGCCGGTTACGGCTATTGCGTCAAACTCTTCCTTTGGCAGCGACTCCATCGCATTCATCTGCAGTAGCTCAACGTTTGAAATCCGGTTGTCGGCCAGCCGCGTTGCAGCGGCCTCCAGGAAATCGTCGTAGATGTCGATACTGGTGACATGGGCCGCAAGCCGCGCCAGGCAAGCGGTCAGGAAACCGCTGCCAGTGCCGATCTCGAGCACCCGTTCGTCGCCGTCCAGCCCCAGTGCCTGCAATACACGACCCTCGATTGTGGGCGTCATCATGTGCTGGCCATGACCGATCGGAATCTCTAGATCGGCAAATGCCATAGCCGCATATTCAGCCGGCACGAATGTCTCCCGCGGCAGTTCTTGCAGCACGCCGAGGACGTCTTCATCGTAAACATTCCAGCCACGAACCTGTTGATTGACCATTTGCCGCCGTGCGTAATCGATGTTCATCGTCTATTTACTCGTAACATTATGATTTCAAATAATAATCTGTTTATTCGAGGGCAGGGTCCGAGTCTCCTGTGCATGCCTTTCGAGCATCGCTTCCTGAATTATGGTGAATCAACGCAGCGACGCCACGTTGCTGGGATATGCTTACAGATGGTTGGTTTTTTTAAACTTTTTGTGTGCCTTATCTTCGGAAACGGGATACTGATCGAGTGCTAATAATAACAAATGACCTCACCTAACTTCGCTGAATCGTAACTCGGGCGCTCAATGTCACCTACCATTATATCTGTATCACTCTCAGTGATTGCGCTGCTGGCGATCGCTGCAGGCGTGGTGCTGTGGGTCGTGTGGAAGCGCCTCGCGAGGCGCGTAAAGCGCCTCAACGAAGAAATGCTCGAGGCCTCCCGGGACGCATCGGTTGGCCGGCGCATGACTGTTCCCGATGATGCAGACACGGGCCAGCTGGCGCAAACGGTCAACAAACTGTTCGACGCGCTTGGCGAGCGCGATGAAAAGCTGCAGGGCAGGGACCGGCTCTTCAAGGATTTTGCGCGAACTCTGCCCGAAATCGTCATTATTCACGACGAGCGGATCCTGCTCGCCAACGACTCGGCGGCCAGTCTCGTTGGCCTCGAGTCGGCACAGCTCGTTGGCCGTGAAATTGCTGACCTGGTCAAACCGGCGTATCGCGCATTGTTCAGGAAGACAGTCACCAAGCGGCTGGCAGGGGAGAACGTGCCTCAGCGCATCGAAATGCAGCTGATCAACGGCAACCAGACAGGGCTGTGGGTTGAAGCGCAGAGCTCGACTATCGAGTTCAGGGGTCGCTCCGCGATACTGACCGTTGCGCGTGACGTCAGTCATCGCAAGAGTCTCGAAGTGTCGCTGTCACGTAGCAAACGGCAAGCGCAATACACGCTTGAGTCCATTTCCGAGGGCGTCATAACGACAGACAATGATGGTCGGGTTGACTACATGAACCAGGCCGCCGAATCGCTCATTGGCACCAATCGGGATGAAGCGTCGGGTCACCGGATTGGCGAGCTTTTTACGCTGGTCGACGACGCGGATCGACGTCCGCTCGGCGACCCGGTCGAGCGTTGCCTGGCCATGCGCCGACGCGTCAATATGGGTCGGCGCGCCGTCCTGGTCAGTAGCGACGGCGAACACGAGCATTCGGTTGAGATTACGGCCTCGCCAGTGCGGGGGCCCAGTAACAGTATTTCGGGAACCGTCGTGGTCTTCCACGATGTCAGTGAGCTTCGTGGTTTGACGCGCAAGATGTCGTATCAGGCGACGCACGACCCATTGACCGGCCTGATTAATCGACGAGAGTTCGAGCGTCGACTTGACGAAGCGATGGACACCGCACATGCCGACGAAGCGGTGCATATTGTTTTTTACATGGATCTCGATCGTTTCAAGGCAGTCAACGATACCTGCGGTCACCTTGCAGGTGACAACATGCTGCGAGAAGTGGCCACGCTCATCAAGGAACAGGTTCGTGACTCGGACTTCGTCGGCCGTCTTGGGGGTGACGAATTCGGGGCGCTTCTCATCGGCTGCCCGCTGGAGAAAGCGCGCCAGATTGCCACGGATATCTGCAACGCCGTTGCAGACTATCGTTTCGTCTGGAAAGACAAAATCTTCAACATCGGCATTTCGGTCGGACTGATCGAAGTCAGCCACGCAAGTGGCACGTTGCAGGACGTCATGAGCGCGGCAGATTCGGCCTGCTACATGGCAAAACAGCAGGGCAGGGGCAAGGTGCATATCTATTCTGCACGCGACGAGGCTGTTGCCCGCGAGCGCGGCGATATCCAGTGGCTGCGACAGCTGCAGACCGCGTTACACGAAGATAGCTTCGAACTTGCCGTTCAGCCGATCATCAGCATGAGCGGCCGCGCGGAATCCGGGCCGTCGGTGGAGGTACTTATTCGGCTGGACGATGGCCAAAGTCGTGCCACGAATTCTGCCGAATTCCTGCGCCCGGCGGAGCGCTACCAAATGATGCCGCAGATCGATCGATGGGTGATCAATGCCACCCTGGCAGCGATCTCCAGCGGCGAAATCAAACTTACGACAAACCGCAGCTGCGCAATCAACCTGTCAAGCCAGACGCTGGGCGACGAAGCGTTCCTTGGCTTTGTCGTAGACTCGCTCGACCGGTCGGGCGTGTCACCGTCATCGATCTGCTTCGAAGTGACCGAAGCTGCCATTCTCTCGAACGTGCAACATGCACAGCGCTTCATCGAAGTGCTGCACGGTATTGGCTGCGAATTTTCCCTGGACGACTTCGGCAGCGGCCTGGGATCGTTCTCGAGTCTGAAGCACTTGCCGATCGACTATTTGAAGATCGATGGCACCTATACACGCAATCTGCGTTCCGATCTGGTCAACCAGGAAATGGTTGTTGCAATGATCAAGCTGGCACGCACCATGCAGTTTCGCATTGTGGCCGAGCAGGTCGAAAACCAGGAAGACTTTGACTGGTTGCGTGATGCTGGTGTCGATTTCGTGCAGGGCTACTTCATTGAGGCGCCAGCCCTGCTGGGAACCGCGACGACCGGCACCTACCGGGTGCTGAATCCGTAGAGCGCCTGCGCGTCACTTTCTCCGACTGCGAACGCTGATTTTCCGCTTCGCCCGCATGCAGCACGACAGCGTCTGCTTTCGATCAGTAGCAGCGTCTCCGCAGATCATGCCGGGGCGGCTGCTTATTGGTATGGCCTGACTATTTCGGACCACCGTACCAGGGGCTGTCCATTCGGCTAGAGGTGGTCATTCGCTCCTGGTCATTCAAAGTCCTATGTGGGTTGCGCGACATGGAATTCGGATTTCATCGCATGTCGGAGAGAATGTGGGTGATCCGTACTCTGTTGAAGCGTTGCACCATTATTGGATATAAATTCACAAGCAAATTAATTAGGGACGAAATTAGGAAATTATGATTTCCAAACGCAAATTCCGCGCCCACTGCCCAAGACTGTAAGATAATTGCGGAAATCAGGTGACGCCATTCCCACTTACGAGTCTGTTTTTCGTATTTTTCCAACGCCTGTCGTCGGCCGCCCGATTTTACGATTTTGAGGCGATCAATACCCCGTATGCGAGTGATCATATCGCCACTAGTTGGAACGAATTTCTTATATATGCGCGCTCCAAGAAGAATATATATTCGTCCATCGCGACGTAGCTTGAAAGACCGAGGTTTAAAGTACCATTCGCTCAGCTCAAAGCTCACTGCCTGTTCCCACTGACTTGGTCCCGGCTTCGTATCGCCATATGCAATGTAGCTTTCTGAAGCAAAAGAACGCGGTGATTCGCAGCGCGCCGTGTCCATTGCGAATAGTCCATATTGAATCGAGGGTCCGCACTAAACTCGACCGGTTGAAACCGCAGTCAGAAGCGGTCACTGGGGTCGTCTACGTAATCTGATTCTTAGCGCTCACCGCCGTTCTGCTCAAGATATGAAGCAACTTGCGAGTTCACATTCGCTACTTCTTCGAGCCAGCTGGTCAGAAGTGCCATGTACCCCAGGTTCTGGCGTTGCGCTTGAAGCATCTGATTGCCAAAGGTTCTTATCGCCGCCGGATCAGTCGTAAGGAATCGGTCCTCAACGAGATCCCAAACATAAGGCATTCGCCCCCGGAGTATGTCTTGAGTCGTGTCATCGTAACGATCGCCATTGTATTCGAGTCGCACATTAGAGTGTTCGTATAAATTCGCAAGACTTCTGATCAAAGCAGGGTCGCCAAGTACAGCCAGCTGCCCTTCTGCAACCATGGTTGTCCAGGACGCCTTTCGAGGGAACATCGTGCGGTTGTCAGTGAGGGTATGCAGAAGCGCATCGGAGAATGAATCGACGGATATATTCTGTGTATCCGCCAACCACGCCTGAATTTGCTGGTGGCTCAATGCTTGGTCCTTCTGAAGATCGAGGATCTCCTTACCGTCTTCTTGGTCCAGCTCCAGCTCTGCTCGCAAATTCGTCAGTGCAGCTATCGCTTCAACTTTGCGACTTCGATCAGAGGAGGCTCCTTCAAGAACGATCGCAAGATAGACCGAACCGACTATCAGTGCCGCCTCGGCCAAGAAGCGCGCCCATGGGAGGTTTCTAAAATTGAGAGCTCGACCTGCCATATAACTGTGGCACCTGATTCAAGTTTGGTTCAAAAAAGAAGAACGTCCAAAGTGTATTCGATATCTTGCGACCGTCTGCTTTTGGGTCATTAGCGGAAGTCGATGATACCCCCAAAACAGCCGTTCGAGCGGCCGGTATCAGGGGTAAAGCGGACCTCGTCATTGGTCGCTGTTCGCATGGCAAAAAAAAGCCGCCGGACAATCATCCGGCGGCTTTCCTGATCGAGCGTTGCTGGTTGCCGCTTACAGCAGCGGAACCATCAGCAGTGCAACGATGTTGATGATCTTGATCAACGGGTTAATGGCGGGGCCTGCCGTATCCTTGTACGGATCGCCAACCGTGTCGCCGGTGACCGCGGCTTTGTGGGCATCAGAGCCCTTGCCGCCGAAGTTGCCATCTTCAATATATTTCTTGGCGTTATCCCAAGCGCCGCCGCCGGCGGTCATTGAGATCGCGACGAACAGGCCCGTTACGATCGTGCCAAGCAGAAGGCCACCGAGCGCTTTCGGCCCGAGTACGAGACCAACGATCAGCGGTACCGCGATTGGCAGCAGGCTGGGTATGATCATCTCCTTGATGGCCGCTTTGGTCAGGAGGTCGACGGCGCGGCTGTAATCAGGCTTGCCGGTGCCCTCCATGATGCCCTCGATCTCGCGGAACTGGCGACGTACTTCCTGCACTACCGCACCCGCGGCGCGACCGACCGCTTCCATGGCCATTGAGGCAAACAGGAATGGAACGAGTCCACCGATGAACAGGCCGATGATGACCAGATGATCGTTCAGCAGGAACACCGCATCGATACCCGCCTTGTCGAGCGCGTTGGTGTAGTCGGCAAACAGCACGAGAGCGGCCAGCCCTGCGGAACCGATGGCATAGCCTTTGGTTACCGCTTTGGTCGTGTTGCCGACAGCATCGAGCTGATCGGTAATCTTGCGGACTTCCGGCGGTAATTCCGCCATTTCGGCGATGCCGCCGGCGTTATCAGTGATCGGTCCGAAGGCATCCAGCGCAACCACAACGCCGGTCATCGACAGCATGGTCGTGGCGGCAATCGCGATATTGTACAGACCGGCAAGGTTGTCGCCGTCCGGGGCAAGAGCGAACGCTCCCCAGATGCTGGCACAGACAGCAAGCACTGGCAGTGCCGTGGCTTTCATGGATATTCCGAGGCCTGCGATGATATTGGTCGCGTCACCGGTCAGCGAGGCTTCCGCGATCGTCTTGACGGGCTTGAAGTCGGTACCCGTGTAGTACTCGGTAATGACAACCATCGCGGCTGTCAGCGCGAGTCCGATCAGCGCCGAATAGTAGATTCCCATGGCGTTGCCGCTGCCGGCCATCATCATGTCGGTGACAAAATAGAAGGCGATCGCAGCCAGTACACCGGAGACGATCATGCCGCGGTACAACGCGCCCATGATCTTGCCGCCTTCCGAAGTTTTGACGAAGAACGTGCCGATAATTGAGGCAACAATCGAGACGGCACCCAGCACCAGCGGAAATACCACTGCTTCAGAACCGAAGTTAACGGCGACCAGGCCGCCCAGCAACATCGTCGCGATAATCGTCACGGCATAGGTTTCGAACAGATCAGCCGCCATGCCGGCACAGTCGCCGACGTTGTCGCCCACGTTATCCGCGATAACACCCGGATTACGCGGGTCGTCTTCCGGAATGCCGGCCTCGACCTTACCCACGAGGTCGGCGCCGACATCAGCACCTTTCGTGAAGATGCCGCCACCAAGACGAGCGAAGATAGATATCAGGGAGCCACCAAAGGCCAGGCCAATCAGCGCATGAATCGCGTGATCGACGGTGGAGCCGGTCCGTAGCAGGATGAGGAAGTAGCCAGCGACGCCAAGGAGGCCAAGGCCGACGACGAGCATGCCGGTGATTGCGCCACCACGAAAGGCAATATTGAGCGCCGGGTTGACGCCGTTCTTGGCAGCTTCTGCGGTACGTACGTTAGCGCGTACGGAAACGTACATGCCGATGTAGCCTGCCAGGGCCGAGAAGATTGCGCCGATGGCGAAACCAATGGCGGTCGCCCAGTCCAGTGCAAAGCCGAGCACCACGAACAGCACGACACCGACGACGCCGATTGTCGCGTACTGCCGATCCATATAGGCTTTCGCACCTTCCTGGATTGCTGCTGCAATTTCCTGCATGCGAGCATTACCGGGGGCTTGTTTGAGAATCCAGCGTGTCGAAATTCCCCCGTATATGATGGCTGCAACACCGGCAGCGATCGAGAGCCATAGGGCCATGTCGTTAGACATCAGATGTTCTCCTGACTTTGTAGCGAATAGATCAAACGAATCCGCCATCGCTAAGCGTACTCGCCAGCGTCAGGGCTTCGTTTGGTAAAAATCTCATTGTTCTTCTTTAAGGGCGCCGCGGGTGCTCCCTGGCTCTTGAACCGGTATCACTTATAGGTATCCGGTCAGAGCCCGCCCCCCGACAGGCGGCGCATCATACCACAAATTTGATGCCAGTCTTGGGCTTCACGGCGCGGCTCTTGAGTTTCGCGACCTTCGGTAAGCCATTGATATATGGGGGGTAATTCTCGCCTTTTATCAGGGGCTCAAGGTACCGGCGGGCTGCTTCTGTGATGCCAAAGCCGTCCTTCGTAATGTAGCGGCGCGGCAACATCTTCTCTTTGTTGGCGATGCGACCCAGCGGCGCGGACTCGATCTTCCAGCGGTAGGGCTTGTCCGCGAGGCGTTTGATGACCGGCATAACCGCTGTCTTGCCTTGCAGTGCGAACTGCACGGCCGCCTTGCCAACCGCGTAGGCCTGCTTCACGTCGACGTCGGACGCGATGTGGCGTGCAGAGCGTTGCAGGTAGTCGGCAATCGCGTAGTGGTATTTGTAACCCAGGTTCTCGCGGACCATATTGGCGACGACCGGTGCGACACCGCCAAGCTGTGCGTGCCCGAACGCGTCGCGGGTACCGGCCTCCGCCAGGAACGTACCGTCCGCGAAAGCGGCACCCTCGCTGACCACGATCACGCAGTACTCATATTTCGTAACGCACTCGCTAACGCGTTTGAGAAACTCGCGTTTCTTGAAGGGAATTTCGGGAAACAGGATGATGTGCGGAGCATCTCCCGGCTGTTTTCCGGCGAGCCCACCGGCGGCCGCGATCCAGCCTGCGTGGCGACCCATAACCTCGAGGATAAACACCTTGGTCGAGGTCTTGGCCATCGACAGCACGTCCATAGCCGCTTCCTGTGTCGATACGGCCACGTACTTGGCGACAGAGCCGAAGCCGGGGCAGGTATCCGTTATGGGCAGATCGTTATCGACGGTCTTCGGTACACCCAGGCAGGTCACAGGAAATCCCATGCTCTTGCTGATCTGTGACACCTTGTGCGCGGTGTCCATCGAGTCGTTGCCGCCGTTGTAGAAGAAGTAGCCGATGTCATGGGCCTTGAACACTTCGATCAGGCGCTCGTACTCGGCGCGGTTTTCGTCGATGCCTTTCAGCTTGTAACGCGCGGACCCGAATGCACCGCCCGGCGTATGCATCAGCGCGGCGATCGTCGCTGCACTCTCTTTGCTGGTATCGATCATGTCCTCGGTCAACGCACCGATAATGCCGTTCCTTCCGGCGTACACATTGGCGATCTTTTTCGGATACTTCCGGGCAGTCTCGATGACGCCGCAGGCGGTGGCATTGATTACGGCGGTGACACCGCCCGATTGGGCGTAAAACGCGTTCATAGCTGACATGGTTTCTTTCTCTCCGGAGCCGTTTTTGCAAGGCGAAGAGCATAGCGGAAACCTTCCCCGGGATCATCGGCAATTACCGAAGTTGACGCGGCTCACGCATTGACCTGCCGGGACAGAGCCGGTAGCGTACCTCGCCCGGCCCGGCTACGTGGCCGGGCTGGAAAATGCGGTATTTTTCTGAACTGGAGAGACCAAGCGATGCGTATTGTTTTATTGGGCGCGCCCGGATCGGGCAAGGGCACTCAAGCCAAGAAGCTCATGGCGGACAGGAATATTCCGCAAATCTCAACAGGCGATATGCTGCGTGAGGCGGTTGCGTCCGGCACCCGGTTCGGACTGAAAGCCAAATCGATCATGGAGGCGGGCAACCTGGTTCCCGACGACGTGGTGCTTGGCATCATCAGCGAGCGGCTGACAGAGCCGGATGCGGTCGACGGCTTCATCCTCGACGGCTTCCCGCGCACGACTCAGCAGGCGCTGGACCTTAGCGAACTGCTCGATGAGCTGGGCACGCCGCTCGACTCCGCCGTGCTGATGGATGTGGATTTCGACATCCTGATGAAGCGCCTGACCGGCCGCCGCACCTGCTCACTGACCGGCAAGCTCCTGAACGTCCACTTTTCGTCCCAGGAAGAACTCGATGAATGCACGAACGCCGGCGGCGAGTTGGTTCAGCGCGAAGATGACAACGAAGAGACGATCGGCAACCGGCTCGACGTGTACCGCAAGAACACGGAACCGCTCGTCGACTACTACGCCAAACGCAACAAGCTCACAACGATCGATGCCGAAGGCACGATCGACGAAGTCTACGATCGACTGCTTGCAGCACTGGACTGACAGCGTGCAAGCGTTGTCCCGTTTACTGACAAGCGGTAAGCGCGTTCACCCAGTCCGTCAGTAACGTCACGCCGGCGGAATCAACGACGGTGGAACCGACCGGTGGCATCGCAACGTTGTCGCCGCGGCGATTCATACGCGCCACCAGCGTGGAACGCGCCGCGTCTCCAGGCGCGACAATGCGTGCGTTCATTATCCCTAGCATGCCGGCCTGTGGCACCGCGTCGCAGGCAGCGGTGTTCTGCAGCGCCGTGTCGTAACGCAGGTCGAGGTCGACCGGCGTCCCGCCGCTCGGGCGGTGGCAGTTTGCGCAGTTGCTATGCAGGTAGGCACGCGCGCGCGCGTCGAGACTGGCGCTGTCGTCCGTCGGATCAGCAAGCCGCGGCAACGTTCCCGGGGTGCCAGCCAAAGGTGACGCAAACATCATCACGTGGTCGATGGTCTCAAGCTGATTGTCGGTAATGCCGGTGCTGGGGTACGTCAAGTCCCGATTCATCTGCGCCGTTTCAGGCCCTAATGCTCCGCCGGCCGCGCTGGTATGGCACTGGTCACATTGGGCGCCGCTGGGATAAATCCAGTCCTGACCCGCGATGTTCACGGTCTTGCCACCGATCACGCGTGTCGCCTCGGTTTGCTGCGGATTCCATTCGTAGGTATAGCCCGCCCAGACGCCATCCGGATGCCGCATGAGGTGCCGCGTTTCTATAAGGTCGCCGCCGAGACGGAAATTCTTGACGATCACCGTACCCGCGGGAAACGCCCAGTCATCGTCGCCATTGATCGTAATCGTCGTGCCATTGGGCAAGCCGATGTAGCGTGACTTGCCGGCATCGTCGGACCAGAAGTGCGCATTGATGTCGTAGGGCAGGAGGCCGGCGTAAGGCGCTGTCACATCGCCCGGATCGACGCAGCCACTGGCAGACAACAGGTTCGGGATCGTGCTGCCCCCGCCGCCTGCTCCGGGAACCAGTTTGAAGATGCGACCATTATTGATATTGGCGAAATACAGTTCGCCGTCAGCGTCGGCAGCGAAGGCAACCGGGCCGCCGGACTCGTCCAGCAGCTGCTCATTGATGTAGCCGCCCAGGCCGTCGGAACGCAAGGCCCAGATGCGCCCGGAGCCGTAGTCGGCAAAAATGTACTCACCAACTCGGCCGGAAATCGCAGAACCCCGGTAGACCATGCCGCCGGTAATCGAGTTACCCTGGCTGCGAGGGTAGTCATGCACCGGATCGGTGTAGCCTCCGCTGCAGCCGGTGCTTTCGTAGTCGGTGAAGCCTTCGCGGCAATCCCATCCGTAGTTATTGCCGCGCTCGATAATGTCGACCTCTTCGCGCGCGCCTTGGCCCACGTCTCCGGCCCAGAGCTGTCCGGTCACCGAATCGAAGCTCCAGCGCCACGGGTTACGAACACCCCACGCGTAGATCTCCGGGCAGTTGTTCGGATTGCTCAGGGTCGCGCCGCATTTCGGCTGTCCGGCGAATGGGTTGCCCTGTGCGCCGCCCGGAATCAGGTAGGAGTTGTCCGGGATAGCTTATGGACGGGTCAGTCACGTCAAGTCGCAGGAACGAGCCCAGCAGATTCGTCGTGTCCTGCCCGGTTTCCTGCGGGTCGCCGCCTCCACCACCATCGCCCAGGCCGATGTACAGGAAGCCGTCCGGGCCGAACGCGATATCGCCGCCGTTGTGATTGCTGGCGAACTGGTCGATGGAGATGATCTCGTACTCGACAGAACCGGCACCGATGGCACTCGGTGCGACAACGTCGTCGAGAATCACTCGAGAGACGACCGAGCGCATCGGTGATGTGTCGCGTGTATAGGAAAAGAAGATCTCCGGCGTTGTGGGGTAGTCGGGGTGAAACGCCAGGCTCAGCAATCCCCCTTCACTCGAGGTATTAACCACGCCGGAGAAGTCGAGATAATCGGTAGCTGTGCCGATAGCGTTGTCTGGATCGAACACTCGTACCAGGCCTGATTTGCGCAATACGAACCAGCGCGAGTCAGCGACAGGTTCCAGCAACAGCTTGGTAGGGCCGCCCGCACCAAAGGTGAGTCCGGGGAAGGGTTCCTCTACCGCGACGCTGGATACGGGGCCGGGCCGCGGCGGCGCGACGCAAGTCTGGTTGTCGGGGCGTGCGCTGAGCCCGAAGACGGGCGCCGCATCATCGTTCTGTATCGTACCGACGGCGCTGCCATCGGCAATGGTCGCGCCGCTGGCATTGCTGAGCGTTACCGTCAGTGTCTCGTCGGCCTCGCTATTCGTGTCGCCGATTACGTCTACAGAGATCGTTGCCGAGGTACTGCCCGCCGTTATCGTCAGTGTCCCGCTGGCTGCCGTGTAGTCACTGCCGGCAGCAGCGCTGGTGTCTGAGGTTGCGTAAGACACGCTGACATTGGATGTGCTGCTGCGAGACAACGCGACGGTGAACTCCAGCGTCGTCGTGCCGCTGTCACCTTCGGTCACCGTTGCATCGGTGATTGAGAGCGTTGGCAACGGCTGCTGTTGCGTTGGCGCAGTATCTGCGCCGCCACCGCAGGCTGCGAGCGCAAATGCCGAGGCCAGAATCAGAAGGGGAAATCGCATCAGTCTTGCTCCGAAAAGTCGTGTTCAAACTATACGATGACTGCGCCCGGTTTTGGCGGTCGACTTCACATTAGCCAGAATCTGTCGCTGCTTTGCGACGCTTGGAGCGTGGCCGGACGGCCAGTTCTACATCAGCCCGAGCAGCTTTTCGCCGATGATGTCGTGTCGCCAGCCCGAAAACACGCGGGAGTTCGCGCCGCCGGTGATGACGACAGCGGAGAGCTCGCGCTTGGACGCAACCGTTTCCGCCACGATGCCAAGATCTTCGGCGCATTCTTGCACGCGCGACTGCATCTCTTTCAATAGTGCCTTTTGCGCTTCGTCGGGCGGGCTCGGCGGCCGGTAGTCGCTATCGTCGGTTGCAGAGGCGTCTATCTCCTGCAGCAGCTGCGGCCCGACCCGGTGCAGCAGTTTGGCAGGCATGCCCTCAATTTCGGCGAGCTGCGCACTCGATGTGGGCAGGCGATAGGCCATGTCCA
Organism: uncultured Gammaproteobacteria bacterium; assembly: GCA_963841145.1. GTDB lineage: Bacteria > Pseudomonadota > Gammaproteobacteria > Steroidobacterales > Woeseiaceae > UBA1847. The sequence goes on along the minus strand of CAWJBO010000021.1, from coordinate 170,667 downwards.
GCAGCGGACTGTCGCGCAGAATCCACTGCCTCGGCCGATTGCGACTGATGGCTTCGCGCTCCCGCCACGCGGCAAGCCTCGCCGCAGCGGCCCTTCTACGACCACGAAAATTTCTCGCTCCCTTGAGCCGGTCGAGCGCCTGGTTGGCGCTCACTTCATACAGCTCAGGATCCAGCAACAAGCGGGAATCTTCGCGAGCCCATTCGAGTCTGCCCTCTTTTTCCAGACGTTCGCTCAGGCGTTCGCAGGCAGGCAACAGGTACTCGACATCTTCGGCCGCGTAATCGAGGAAGGCCGTGCGTAGTGGTCGCTTGGTCCAGTCGGCCCGGGTATGTGACTTGTCCATGTCGACATCGAACAGCTCCTTGACCAGGCCTGCATAGCCCATCTGCGCCGGGTAGCCCAGCAGCCCCGCGGCGACCTGCGTGTCGAAAATCGACATCGGCATCTTGCCCGCGGTCTGTACCACGACCTCGATATCCTGCCGCGCAGAATGGACCACCCAGTCTCGCGCCAGCAATTCCCGCCAGAATTCATCCTTACTGCTTTCCGTCAGGGGGTCGACACAATAGATCTCATCGCTGGTCGAGATCTGCACCAGGCATAACTGCGCAAAATAGGTCTTCTCGCGCATGAACTCGGTGTCTACACCGACCTGCTCGTGGCGTGTCAGATCCGGTGTGAGCGTGTCAGGCTGCTCGACAAACTGGTAATGGGGCATTGATTGGCCGAAGACGATGTACAGAATCCGAGGTTAACATGCGATCATCTGCGAACCGCAATCAGGGATGAAAACAGGCGCCGTGCTAGCTCTAATAAGGACATTGTTCGATATCATTCGTCTGCGCAAAGGGCCGGATGCGCTCCCGTATTCCCCTTTGTTGTTCGTGATTATCGGCCTGATGTGGCTGATCGCAGGTGTAGTAGTGACGGTTGCCACCGCCGAGCTTGATGAAAAAGACTTCATCATCGGCAGCGTGACCGGGATCGCGGGTCTTGCCTGCTATGCCGTCATCGTTATGCTGTCCGGCAACGGGGCAAGACTCTTGCAGACCCTGATGGCGTTGCTGGGTTGCGGCACGCTCCTGAGCCTGTTGTTCGTTGTCGGCGACCTCGTGCTCACGCCGCTACTGAGTGACAACCTGAGCAACATGATCATCACGCTGATTCTGTTGTGGACCGTGCCGGTCGAGGGTCATATCATTTCACGCGCGATCGAGCGGCACTGGTACCTGGGTGTCGTTATCGCGATGGGTATTTTCATTTTTCAACTAATGTTGTATTCGATCCTGCACCCGTCGGCCATCGCCGCGACCTGAGGCCCTATGCACATACACATACTCGGAATCTGTGGGACTTTCATGGGCGGTGTGGCCGCGCTTGCCCGCGCCGCCGGCCATGAGGTCTCGGGCTGTGATCGCAATGTGTACCCGCCGATGAGCACACAGCTGAAAACGCTTGGCATCACGATCCATGAGGGTTTCGATGCGGCGCAGCTGGACAACAGCCCGGACTGCGTCGTTGTTGGCAATGTCATGAGTCGAGGCGTTGAAGTTGTCGAAGCCATGCTGGATCGAGGCTTGCCCTACAAGTCTGGTCCGCAGTGGCTCGCCGAGAATGTTCTCAATGACCGACACGTTTTTGCTGTAGCAGGCACGCACGGCAAGACCACGACATCGAGCATGCTCGCCTGGATTCTCGAGGATGCCGGCCATGCACCGGGATTTCTGATCGGCGGGATTCCGGCGAACTTCGGAGAATCGGCGCGCTTCGGTCAGTCGAAATATTTTGTCGTCGAAGCCGACGAGTACGACACAGCGTTCTTCGACAAGCGTGCCAAGTTTGTCCATTACCGCCCTCGCACCGTCATTCTCAATAATCTCGAATTCGATCATGCAGACATTTATCCGGATATCGATGCGATTCTCTGGCAATTTCACCAGCTGTTGCGAACCGTCCCGGGTGGCGGTCGCATCGTACGCAATGGTGTCGACGACAACCTGCGCCGATTAATCGAGATGGGCTGCTGGACACCTGTCGAGACGTTCGGATTGGATGAGCGGGCGAACTGGACAGCCAGTTTTGCCGACAAGGTCGAGCGCCGCATACGGATGCAGGGTCCCGACGGCGCCTCTGCCGAAACGCGTTGGCAAATCGGCGGTAGCTACAACCTTGAGAATGCGCTCGCGGCTGTTGCGGCCGCCGCCTCGGCGGGCGTACCGCTGCCACAGGCCGTTGACGCCATGTCGCGATTCGAGGGCGTAAAACGACGCATGGAGCGCACGGCAACCGTGGCGGATATCGCGATTTACGATGATTTTGCGCACCACCCCACGGCGATCAGGAAGACTATCGCTTCGGTCAGGCGGCGCTACCCGGGTCATCGTGTTGTGGTCGCTATCGAACCGCGTTCCAACACGATGAAACTCGGCGTGCACAACGACACGATCGCGGACTCGCTGCAGGGTGCGGATCTTGTCTGGGTCTACAGGCCAAAGAACATGGCTGGCGAATTCGAGGCTGCGCTGTCGACGCTCGGCAGCAAGGTCCGATTGTTCAGTGACTATGACCAGCTGGTTGCGGACATGTCGACGCGCGTCTTGTCCGGCGACCAGGTGGTGTTCATGAGTAACGGCGGCTTTGGCTCCGCCCGGCAAACGCTGACGGCCATGCTGCAGCGAACACGCGGCGCTTAACGAGGCCGTCTTCGCGCATTATCAGGCGTCGCGGCGACAAACGGTCGCGACTCGAAGTAACCGCTATTATACTTACCGCGATGGACATACCACTTTTTCCACTTCGAACGGTACTGTTTCCAGGCGGGCCCTTGCCGCTGCGTATCTTCGAGTCGCGCTACATCGACATGATCAGTCATTGCATGAAGCACGACTCGCCATTCGGCGTGCTGTTGATCAAGGAAGGGCAGGAGGACGGCACGGCGACGACCTACGAAGTCGGTACCCTGGCCACTATCACTGACTGGTACCAGGGCAGCGATGGATTGCTCGGCGTAACGGCAGCCGGCGGCGAACGATTTCGGCTGCTGTCCGTCCGGCGACAGGCTGACGGACTCAACGTCGGAACCGTTGAGGCGATTCCCCCCGAGCCGGACATGGCATTGCCGGACGAGTATGCATCGCTGCAGAAGATCCTGGAGAGCGTACTCGACGATCTCGGGCGTTTGTACGAAACGCTCGAGCGTCGCTTCGATGATGCTGTCTGGGTGACCTATCGGCTTGTCGAAATTCTGCCGATCGATCTCGAAGAAAAGCAACGCTTCCTGGAAAGCAGCGAGACGCTGGAGCGGCTAAAGCTCATTGACCAGCTTATGAACTCTGTCAGGCGCCAGGAAACCTCTGACTGAGTTTTGTATCGCTGCGCAGGCGACGAATTATTAAGCAGACGTTCCGCGGCCTACAGGCTCGCGAACACCCGTTCTGCTGCGGCAATGGTCGCGTCGATATCGTCATCGCTGTGTGCAGCGGACACAAAGCCCGCCTCGAACGCGGACGGTGCCAGGTAGATGCCCTCATCCAGCATGCCGTGGAAGAATTTCCTGAAACGCTCAACGTCGGCTGCGGCCACTTGCTCGAAACTGCGCACCGGTCCGTCAGCCGTAAACACGAAGCCGAACATGCCGCCCTCGTTTTCAGTAGAAAGCGCAATACCGGATTCTTTGGCGGCCGCAGCAAGACCGTCTGTCAGGCGCTGAGTCGAGGCACCCAGCGCTTCATAGAAGCCAGGCTCGTCGATAAGCTCGAGCGTGGCCAGGCCTGCGGCCATGGCGACCGGGTTGCCCGAGAGCGTGCCGGCCTGGTAGACCGGACCGTCAGGGGCGATGCTCGACATGACGTCGGTGCGGCCGCCAAATGCGGCGGCCGGCATGCCGCCACCGACGATTTTCCCGAGCGTCGTCAGATCCGGCTTGATTCCATAGACGGCCTGGGCGCCGCCTTTGGCGACGCGAAACCCGGTCATGACCTCGTCAAAGATCAGCAGCGCGCCAGCATCGCTACAGGCATCGCGCAGCGCCTCCAGGAAGCCAGGCACCGGCGGTACCATGTTCATGTTGCCGGCGATCGGCTCGACGATGACGCAGGCAATCTGATCGCCGAGTTCGGCAAAGGCTGCCTGTACGGCGCCAATGTCGTTGAACGGCAGGGTGATCGTGTGCTCGGCAAGTCCGGCGGGCACGCCCGGGGAACTCGGGACGCCGAGCGTCAGTGCGCCGGAGCCAGCCTTGATCAGCAGCGAGTCGGAGTGACCGTGATAGCAACCTTCGAACTTGATGATCTTGTCACGGCCGGTATGACCGCGCGCCAGCCGAATTGCGCTCATCGTCGCTTCGGTGCCGGAACTGACCATTCGAACCCGTTCGATGGAAGGCACGATGGCGCAGATCTTCTCCGCCATGCGAGTCTCCAGCACGCAGGGTGCGCCAAAACTCAGGCCTTGCCTGGCTGTCTCCGTTACCGCCGCTATGACAGACGGGTGGCTGTGCCCGAGGATCATGGGTCCCCACGAGCCGATGTAGTCGATGTACTTGCTACCATCTTCGGCTTCGAGCCATGCGCCTTTTGCGCTCTTGAAGAATACCGGCTCGCCACCGACGCCGGCAAAGGCCCTGACGGGCGAATTGACGCCCCCGGCAATGACGCGCCGGGCGTTCTCAAACAGACTCATTAGTTTTCTCCGTGACAGCGGCGCATGCTACCGAATAGGTGCCGGCTCACTCAACTGCTGGATCTTCACGCCTTTCTCAGCAAGAAGACTTGGCACACCGATCTCGCCAACCAGATGCAGCGCACCGACGATAATCAGGTAGTCGTCCTGGTCATCCAGTAGCTCAGCAATCTGCGCAACCCAGCGGCGATTGCGCTGAGCCAACAGCGCATCGATCAGCTCATCATGCCCTTCGTAACTATCAAGCAGACCGGACTCAAGGAAGGCAATGTCACCGTAACGCCACGCGCGGATCATCTCGTCAATCGACTCGCGCAGCGTGGCACTGTCTTCGAGCGTCTGAATCAACATGTCGCGCTGCGCGCTGAGAGACAGGCCGTCGAGAAAGGCCAGCTGCTCTTCAACGGCTTCCAGCCCGTCAATCCGCTTGCCGTCGCGCACGGCACGGGAAAGCATGGTCATTTCCACGCCCAGCGTCGGATCGAAGCCGATTCGGAACAGCGACAGCATCTCGACGGTGATCGCCGCAAGCCACGGCTCGCTGCTTGCCAGCAATTCGATTGGAATGTCATTCGCCTCGGCGGCAATTTCTGCGCGCCGATAGAGCTCTTCGCCCATCAGGTCTCTGAGCGTCGTGCCGTCGCGTAATACGCCGCTCTGGTTAAACAGCTGCTGCGTCGCCATGCTGTCGATATCATCCATATCGAGTTCCATGATCAACACATCGGCATCTTCATAAGCAAGGTCGATCGCGGTCGGCAAGGGGTGGTCCTCTTCCCGCAGCAGATGAATCGACCCAAGCAGGTAGACGTTATTGCTAATGCCCTGCGCGCGCCAGAGCGTCACGGGATGCGCTTCGCTGTCGGCTGCGGCGGGCGAGCAGACGACAAGCGCCAGGACGAGGCACGCTATCCTACTCATCGTCGAGCCATACGAGTTCGTTATCGAAGCTGCCGTCGCCTGCCAGGGTGATACGCCGATAGGCCGGCGGGCGATCGTCGACGGCAAAGTCATCGCTGCCCGGCAGGAACTGCCGGCAGGTCGACGGAGTGGCGATGATGCGCATGCCCTCATGCTCGGCCTCGTACGCCTGGTGAACATGACCGAAAACGGCAAGGCGCACGCGATGCAACGCGGCCGCGTGCTGCAGAAATTGCTCGCCGTTTCGCAGTCCGACCGTATCCAGCCAGGTGCTGCCCATCACGACGGGCGGGTGATGCAGGCAGACCATGACGTGTTTGGCGGCGCTCTGCTCGACGATGCCAGACAGGCGCTCGAGTTCATCGTCGTTCAGAAATCCGCCGGCGTCCTCGGTATCGCAGCTGTCCAGGCCGACGATCAGCCAGTCGCCGATTTCTTCATAAGCGCAATAGGAGAAGGGAGGGGCGCAACATACTCGCTGCATAAGCTCGCGAACATCATGATTGCCGGGCACGCAGTGTATGCGCAGGTTCAGAGGCAAGAGGAGATCCCGGAAGCAGTCGTACGCTGCTGCAGAATCATCCTGAATCAGGTCACCGGTTACGATAACGCGATCGGCTTCCCAGTCGCTCGACTGATAGTGATCAAGCACCCGTTGCAAGGACGCCCGCGTGACCATGCCACGCAGGCTCCCTTCGGAATCGGCGAAAAGATGCGGATCCGTGAGGTGCAGAATCCGGATCAAATCGCTATCAGCTGCATCAGGGTTTGCTTGGATACGCCGATCCTTAGTAGCGGTAAATCTCCGACTTGTACGGGCCTTTCTTATCCACGCCGATGTACTTGGCCTGCTCATCCGTAAGCTCGGTAAGCTTCGCACCAACGCGACCCAGGTGCAGGCGCGCGACTTTCTCGTCGAGATGCTTGGGCAATACGTAGACGGAATCGTCGTACTTGTCGCCGTTATGCCAGAGCTCGATCTGCGCGAGCACCTGGTTCGTAAAGGAGTTGGACATCACGAAACTCGGATGCCCGGTGCCGCAACCGAGATTCACGAGACGGCCCTCGGCGAGCAGAATAATGCGTTTTCCGTCAGGGAAAATAATGTGATCGACCTGCGGCTTGATGTTTTCCCACTCGAACTTTTTCAGGTAAGCAACGTCGATCTCGTTGTCGAAGTGGCCGATGTTACAGAGGATGGCCTGGTCCCGCATGCGTTCCATTTGCGGGCCGGTAACTATGTGGTAATTACCCGTCGCTGTCACGACGATGTCGACCTGGTCGCAGACGTCGTCGAAGTCGACAACGCGGTAACCTTCCATCGACGCCTGCAGGGCGCAGATCGGATCGATTTCGGTAACCCAGACAATGGCGCCGAGCGCTCGCAGCGACTGCGCCGAGCCTTTGCCCACATCGCCGAACCCGCAGACAACAGCGACTTTGCCCGCGACCATCACATCGGTGGCGCGCTTGATACTGTCGACGAGCGATTCGCGACACCCGTAAAGGTTATCGAACTTGGACTTGGTGACGGAATCATTGACGTTGAATGCCGGGCACTTCAACGAACCCTCGGCCATCATTTCGTAGAGGCGCTTGACGCCCGTCGTCGTCTCCTCCGACAGGCCCTTGATGTCTTTCATCAACTCGGGATACTTGTCATGCACCAGCCCGGTGAGGTCGCCGCCATCATCGAGGATCATGTTCGGCGTCCAGCCGTCAGGACCATTGATGGTCTGCTCAACGCACCACCAGTATTCGTCTTCCGTCTCGCCCTTCCATGCGAACACCGGAACCCCGGCCGCTGCAATCGCCGCCGCCGCGTGGTCCTGGGTCGAGAAGATGTTGCACGAAGACCAGCGAATGTCGGCACCGAGATCCGCGAGCGTCTCGATTAGCACGGCGGTCTGAATCGTCATGTGCAGGCAGCCGGTCAGGCGCACGCCCTCAAGCGGCTTCTGACCCTTGTATTCCTCACGAATCGCCATGAGCCCAGGCATTTCGGTCTCGGCAATAGCAATTTCCTTACGGCCAAAGTCGGCGAGCGCAATGTCGGCGACCTTGTAATCATTCTTTTGAATAGCAACAGCTTCGCTGCTCATTGTGTCTCTCCAGGTGAAATTTGGGTTCAGGCCGCTGCGTCTTTCAACATCTCGGCTTTGTCGGTTTTTTCCCAACTCAGGTCGATATCTTCCCGCCCGAAATGTCCGTAGGCGGCCGTCTGTTTGTAGATGGGTCTAATCAGGTCGAGCATGGTCAGGATGCCGTAGGGTGTCAGATCGAAGTGTTCGCGAATCAGTTCCGTCAGTTTCGTATCAGAATGTTTCCCGGTGCCAAATGTGCTGACGCTGATCGATGTCGGTTCGGCAACGCCGATGGCATAGGATACCTGAATCTCGCAACGGTCCGCGAGGCCTGCCGCCACGATGTTCTTGGCAACGTATCGAGCGGCGTAGGCTGCCGAACGGTCGACCTTCGACGGGTCCTTGCCCGAGAAGGCACCGCCGCCGTGGCGTGCGGCGCCACCGTAGGTATCCACGATGATCTTGCGACCGGTCAGCCCGCAGTCGCCCATCGGTCCGCCGATCTCGAAGCGACCCGTGGGATTGATGTGGTATTTCGTGTCGGCGTTGACCAGGTCAGCCGGGATGATCGGCTTGATGATCTCTTCCATCACGCCCTCGCGCAGGTCGGCCATGCTGACATCTGCGGCATGTTGTGACGACAGAACGATAGCATCGATGGCAACCGGCTTGTTGTCTTCGTAGACGAAGGTGACCTGGCTCTTTGCGTCAGGGCGCAGATAGGGCAGCGTGCCGTTCTTGCGCACGTCCGCGTGGCGCCTGACGAGGCGGTGGGAATAGGTAATTGGCGCCGGCATGAGCACATCGGTTTCGTTGGTCGCGTAGCCGAACATCAGGCCCTGGTCGCCGGCACCCTGTTGTTCGGGCGTTTCACGATCCACGCCCTGGTTGATGTCGCCGGACTGCTTTCCGATAGCATTGAGCACGGCACAGGATGCGCCGTCGAAGCCCTTTTCGGAGCTGTCATAGCCGATGTCCAGCACCGTCTCGCGCACGATTTCCTCCATATCGACCCAGGCGGATGTCGTGATTTCGCCGGCGACGATAGCGACACCGGTCTTGACCATGGTCTCGCAAGCGACGCGCGCTTTCGGATCCTGCTCGATGATGGCATCGAGGATCGCGTCCGAGATCTGGTCAGCAATTTTGTCGGGATGGCCCTCGGAGACGGATTCCGAGGTAAAAAGAAATGAATCACTCATGGTTTTTGAGGCTCTCAGATTACAGGGTGGCGCATTGTACCCTTGATGCGGCCCCCTATAACAGGGAAAATGCCCGACTCGCGGATAGCCAGACCGCACCCACAATAAAGCGGCCGCAAGGTCCACTACAGATAAGGTCTCATGCCAAATAAAGCAGCAGTCGCCGGCCAGCCAGCCCGGCGCGATCTCGCGAATGCGATCAGAGCCCTGAGCATGGATGCCGTGCAGGCGGCCAATTCAGGTCATCCCGGCGCGCCGATGGGCATGGCGGATATCGCCGAAGTTCTCTGGAACGACTACCTGCGACATAATCCGTCGAACCCGGAATGGGCGAATCGGGATCGCTTCGTTTTGTCCAACGGCCATGCTTCGATGCTGCTCTACAGCCTGCTGCATCTTACTGGCTACGACGCGTTTGGCATCGAGCAGCTCAGGAATTTCCGTCAGCTCGGCTACCACACCGCGGGTCATCCGGAATACGAGCGCGGCGGTCCCATCGAGACGACGACCGGTCCTCTCGGCCAGGGAATCAGCAACGCGGTAGGCATGGCGATGGCCGAAAAGATGCTCGCTGCCGAATTCAACCGACCGGATCACGAGATCGTCGACCACAAGACCTGGGTCTTCCTGGGCGACGGCTGCCTCATGGAAGGCATATCGCACGAAGCCTGTTCGCTCGCCGGAACCCTGAAGCTCGGCAAGCTGATCTGTTTTTATGACGACAACAACATCTCGATCGACGGCGAGGTGGATGCCTGGTTTACAGACGACACGCCGGCCCGCTTCGAGGCGTATGGCTGGCAGGTTGTTGAAAATGTTGACGGTCATGATGGCGCGGAAATTACCGCCGCTATCGAGGAAGCGCTCGCGGACGAAGACAGGCCGACCCTGATTTGTTGCAAGACCATTATTGGCTTCGGTGCGCCGAACAAGCAGGGCACCGCTTCGACACACGGTGCGCCACTGGGTGACGAGGAGATTGCCGCGGCGCGCGAGACGTTGGGCTGGGATTCGCCGCCGTTCGAGATTCCGGATGAAATCGCGGCCGCCTGGAGCGGCAAAGAGCGCGGTGAAGCCGACGAGGCGTCCTGGAATCGGGCATTTGCTACTTACAATGCCGAGCACCCGGAACTTGCTGCCGAGTTTGCGCGACGCATGGCCGGCAATCTGCCGGGCGACTGGGCGGATATCGCAGACAATGCGATCGCAGAAATTGCCGCTGCCGGCGAAAACATGGCCACGCGCAAAGCGTCGCTGGTCGCGCTCAATGCCTTCGCGCCGGCGCTGCCGGAACTCGTCGGCGGCTCGGCGGATCTCACGGGCTCCAACCTGACCAAGCACGCCGGCTCCACGCCAATCTCGGGGAGTGATGCCGCCGGAAACTACATCTGGTTCGGCGTCCGGGAGTTTGGTATGACGGCGATCTGCAACGGCCTTGCGCTGCACGGTGGCTTTATTCCGTATGCAGGCACGTTCCTGACGTTCTCCGATTACGCCCGCAACGCGCTGCGCATGGCGGCGCTAATGAAGATTCGCAACATCCTCGTCTATACGCACGATTCCATCGGTCTGGGCGAAGATGGACCGACACACCAGCCGGTCGAGCACACGGCGTCTTTGCGTCTCATGCCAAACATGAGCGTCTGGCGTCCCTGCGACACGCTCGAGACGGCCGTCGCATGGCGCCATGCAATCGAACAGCGTGACGGTCCAACGAGCCTGGTCCTGACTCGGCAGGGCCTGCCGTACCAGCCGCGCACGGCGGCACAGATCGCCGACGTGGCTCGTGGTGGATACGTATTGCAAGCGTCGGACGGAAACCCTGATATTCTCCTGATCGCGACGGGTTCCGAGGTTGCGTTGGCGGCCGCGGCGGCCGCGGCGCTCGCCGAGGAAGGTATTCAGGCGAGCGTCGTATCTATGCCGTCGACGGATGTATTCGATGCGCAGGAAGCCGCCTACCGTGAATCCGTGCTGCCCGCGGCAGTGACTGCGCGCGTCGCGATCGAGGCGGGCGTCACCGACGGCTGGTGGCGCTATGTCGGAACCGATGGCCGCGTTGTCGGTCTGGATAGTTTTGGAGCGTCGGCCCCGGCCGACGAGTTGTTCGAACATTTCGGCTTTACGACCGACAACATTGTTGCGGTTGCTAAGGACGTGCTGTCTTAAGAAATCAGGGCCGGCGATAGCTGGCCAATCATTTAAACCTGGAGAATTAGAAATGGCGATCAATATTGGTATCAACGGTTACGGACGCATCGGGCGTAACATCGTGCGCGCAATTCACGAATTGGGGCGGGCTGATGAGTTCAACGTTGTTGCCATCAACGATTTAGGTGATGCGAATACCAACGCCCACCTGACGCGTCGCGATACGGCGCACGGACGCTTTCCTGGCACCGTCGAAGTCGATGGTGACGACATCATCGTTAACGGTGATCGCATCAAAGTCTTCGCCGAGCGTGATCCCGCCAAACTGCCCTGGGGCGAGCTCGGCGTGGACGTCGTTTTCGAGTGCACCGGCCTGTTCCGTACTCGCGACACCGCCGGAAAGCACATCGCAGGCGGCGCAAAGAAGGTGATCATTTCGGCGCCGGGCGGTGCAGACATCGATGGCACTTTCGTTTATGGCGTCAACGACGACCAGCTGACGTCGAAGCATGAGATCATTTCGAACGCCTCGTGCACGACCAACTGTCTCGCACCGCTGGTCAAGCCGCTGCACGAAGCGATCGGTGTCAAGCACGGTGTCATGACGACAATTCATGCTTACACTAACGACCAGGTCCTGACCGACGTATTTCACAAGGATCTGCGCCGTGCGCGATCCGGCTACGATGTCGCAGATTCCGACCAGCACCGGAGCCGCAAAGGCCGTTGGCCTGGTTCTGCCGGAGCTAAACGGCAAGCTTGATGGATTCTCCATGCGCGTGCCGACCATCAACGTGTCTTGTGTCGACCTGACCTTCGTTGCCGAGCGCGCGACCAGCGTTGACGAGGTCAACTCGATCATGAAAGCAGCCAGCGAAGGGCCTCTCAAAGGTGTGCTCGCATACAACGACGAGCCGCTGGTCTCGATCGACTTCAACCACGACCCTGCATCGTCCACCTATGACGCCGGCCTGACGAAAGTAATGGAAGGCACGCTCGTCAAGGTGTTGTCGTGGTATGACAACGAGTGGGGTTTCTCCTGCCGCATGCTGGATACGGCAACCGCACTGATCAACGCCAAGTAAGCGCAGCATCGGGAGCCGATATGTCCATCATAAAGATGGCTGACGTTGCGCTATCGGGCAAACGGGTGCTCATTCGTGAGGACCTGAATGTCCCGGTAGCCGACGGCGTCGTAACCAGCGACGCGCGCATTCGCGCCGCATTGCCGACTATTAAGGCGGCGCTGGCCGCGAATGCGGCCGTCATGCTGGTGTCGCACCTGGGTCGACCCACCGAGGGTCAGCCTGACGACAAGTTTACGTTGCAGCCGGTCGCCGACCGGCTCGCGGAACTGTTAGGTCGGGATGTGCCGCTGGTCAAGGACTGGCTCGACGGCGTCGACGTCGACGCGGGCGATGTCGTGCTCCTCGAAAACGTGCGTTTCCTCGCCGGTGAAAAGTCCTGCGATGACGCGCTCTCGAGAAAAATGGCGGCGCTTTGCGATGTTTTCGTCATGGATGCTTTCGGCACGGCGCACCGTGCGCAGGCGAGCACCTACGGTGTCGCAGAGCACGCGCCTGTCGCTTGTGCCGGCCCTCTGCTGGTCGGGGAGCTGGAGGCGCTCGCGAAGGCACTCGACAATCCGGCACGACCAATGGTGGCGATCGTCGGCGGTTCCAAGGTGTCCACAAAGCTCACCGTGCTGGATGCCCTGGCCGATGTCGTCGATTGTCTGATCGTCGGCGGCGGTATCGCCAATACCTTTATCGCTGCAGCCGGTCATTGTGTCGGTAAATCGCTCTACGAAGCCGATATGCTGGAAACGGCGCGTGAACTCGCGGCTGATCGGGACGACAGGGCGGACATTCCGGTGCCGTCCGACGTTGTAGTCGGAGACGAGTTTTCCGCCACCGCGAAGGCCACCATCAAGACGATCGATGCTGTTGCTGCCGATGAGTTGATACTCGATATTGGCCCGGAGACTGCAAAACGATTTGCCGGAATCCTGGCTGGGGCTGGCACCATCATCTGGAACGGTCCGGTCGGAGTCTTCGAGTTTGACAGCTTTGGTGCCGGTACCAAGGCACTCGCTGAGGCAATAGCAGACAGCGATGCGTTTTCGGTCGCCGGCGGTGGGGACACGCTCGCCGCAATCGACAAATACGGGCTTGCCGACAAGATTTCGTATATCTCGACCGGCGGTGGGGCATTTCTCGAATTCGTCGAGGGCAAGAAACTGCCCGCCGTAGAGATGTTGGAAAAGCGCGCCGCCGAGTAGGCTCAACTTACGCCATCACGCCGCACCTTGTCAGGCAAGCGACCGACATCATTGTTGGCGGACTGTCTCGCGTGTGCTCGCCCGATGTCTCGCCAATAATAATCTCGCGTGCTTGCCAGAATTGCAGGCTTGGTCCCCGAGCATGACGTTTAGCTCGGGCAATATCTGCAGCCGCGCTTAATGAGTCGGTGGTGTTCTCAGGCAGGCCAGGGACCGGTGATTGCGATAGTCATTCCCGGGTACTGGATGTTGACGAACAGTGTCTTGCCGTCGGGGGAAAAACACACGCCAGCAAGTTCCGAATCGGAATAGGGGTTGTCAGCAATCGCGTACTGGCTACCGTCGGGCCGTATGCCGACCAGGCCACAATGATCCACGGTGTCTTCGCAAACGATGAGATCACCCCAGGGTGCCATCGTCAGGTTGTCGCAATTCCTGAGCAGCGAGTTCCCGTCCGCCTCGGCTATCAGTGTCAGCATGCCCGGCGCATCGCTTTCAGCTGCGGTGCCTTCGAACGAGCTGGGCTTGTAGGTGAACACCTGCCCGATGCGCGCCGGTCCGCCGATCGTGCAGGTGAATGCAAAGCGATCACCCGCGACGCACAGGCCCTCGCCCCGAGCAAAGGTGGCGGCGCCAAGTACCGCGCCTCGAAGCCGCAGGTCGTTACCGACGGGATCGACATCATCCAGATCGATCCAGCGGGTCTTCATCGGCGCGTTCAGAATTGTCTGCGGCCGCGATGACCAGTTGTGCGTCATGACCGACGAGTGATCGTCGAGCGCTAAAGCCTGTAGTCGTCCGCCGGCTTGCAGTTTGCCCGGCACGTTGGGGATGAAGCGATAAAACAGACTATGGTGACGGTCTTCGGTCATGTAGACGATGCCGGTGTCTGCATGCACAGCGCAAGCCTCATGCTCGAATTTTCCCATCGCCTTGATCGGCTCTGCCGCGACCAGGCCCTCTGCCTGTGACGAAACTTCAAACACGTAGCCATGCGGCTGGTCGCGTGTTATCGCATGTTCGTACTCGGTTTGGTTGCCGGGGACCCTGAAACATTCCTCGCAACTCAACCAGCTTCCCCAGGGCGTTGGTCCACCCGCACAGTTAATCTCGGTGCCGGCAAGACTCAGAAACTGTTTTTCGGCGTCACCTGTAAGCGGATTGTAGATGGTCGTCGTTGTGCCGCCGAGCGCAGGTGTTTCGTCGGCGCCACGGTCATACAGCAGCGACATGGTGGCCTCGGGCAGTTTGTCGTAGCCATCAACGAAAGGACTGCCTTCAAACCAGTGCGTGTTCATTTCGTGATTCGTGATCAGGATGATGCGGCCATCTTTACCCGCGAACGCCGCCATGCCGTCATGGGCCGCCGGCACCCGCAGTCCATCGCTCATGATGTCGCCGGCCCGCGAGACCACCCGATAACTGAAGCCGCCAGGGAGATCCAGGATGCGGTTCGGGTCGCTGCGGAGTTTGCCCGGCGAGTGGTCGTCGGCGCGGCAGGACTGCGTCATCGCGGGTGTCACGGCAGCCGCGGCGATGCTCTTTAGAAAACGGCGTCTGTTTAGCATGCGGATTTTGGCTCGGAGAAAGCAGGTCCGTGAGCATAACTCCCCGATATGGCATTCGGAAGTCATTGTCGCCATTTCACCATACTGAGCCATTCCAGCTGTGCAATAATCGCCGCCATGCGAAGACGAACCAAGATAGTTGCGACGCTGGGCCCGGCCTCAGATACCGTAGAAAAACTGGGGCAAATGATCGAGGCCGGCATGACCGTTGCCCGCCTGAACTTCTCACACGGTGACGCGGACGAGCATCGACGCCGCGCCGCGGCGTTGCGCGAAGCCGCCGGCAAGATTGGCCGGGACGTCGGTCTGCTGGGCGACTTGCAGGGGCCGAAGATACGCGTCCTGCGCTTTGCGGATCACAGCGTCGTCCTCAAGGATGGCGCGCGGTTTTTCCTGGACAGTACGCTGGGACTAATGGAGGGCAGCGAGAAGGGCGTTGGCGTCGCGCTGGAGACCTTGCATGACGATCTGAAACCCGACGATATCCTGTTGCTCAACGACGGCATGATTACCCTCAAAGTCGACAGCATCAAGGGAACCCGGATTCATACGATCGTCGTCAACGGCGGCATCCTGTCCGACCATAAAGGTATCAATCTTAAAGGTGGAGGCTTATCCGCGCCTGCACTGACCGACATCGACAAGAAGAACATCAAGCTCGCGGCGGAGTTGAATGCCGACTTTCTCGCAGTGTCGTTTGTGCGCAGCGCCGCCGATGTAACGGAGGCGCGCAAGCTTTTCGAGAAGGCGGGCGGAAAGGGTCTGATCGTCGCCAAGATCGAGCGTGTAGAGGCAGTTCAGGATATTGATTCCATCATCGATGCATCCGACGTCATCATGGTTGCGCGCGGTGACCTTGGCGTGGAAATGGGTTACGCGGAACTCACAGGTATTCAGAAGGATCTGATTCGTAAGACGCGCAAGAAGCACAAGATCGTTATTACCGCGACGCAGATGATGGAGTCGATGATCCAGAATCCGATTCCGACCCGCGCCGAAGTCTCGGATGTCGCGAACGCTGTTATGGACGGCACCGACGCAGTGATGTTGTCGGGTGAGACAGCTATGGGCAAGTACCCGGTCGAGGCGATCAGCGCGATGGCAGAAGTCTGCGTCGGCGCAGAGAAGTTTCCGCTCGCCACAGGCAGCACGACTCATCGCATGGACGATCGCTTCGAAAATGTCGATGAGGCCATTGCGATGGCGACGATGTACACCGCCAACCACATGGCAGTCAGGGCAATTATCGCGCTGACGGAATCCGGTTCGACGACTCGCTGGATGTCGCGTATTCGTTCGGATATTCCGATTTACGCATTTACGCCGCACGAAGCCACCAGCAGACGCGTCGCCCTGTATCGTGGTGTTTACCCGGTGTCCTTCGCGATCAACGTCGACAGTCCGCGACGACTGTATCAGGACATCTTTAACACCTTGTTGTATTACGAGCTTGTCGAGGTCGACGACCTGGTGATCTTCACCAAGGGCGATCTCGACAATGTGTCCGGTAACACCAACGCAATGAAGGTATTGAAGGTCAAGAAAGAAGAATGAAACGAGCCTTATTCCGCCTCGCGCTGGCGGCGGGTGTGCTGGTTGCCGTCGCCGCCATAGTTGTCTTTTTGGCGTTACGCGGCAGCCTGCCGAGTCTCAATGGCGAGATTACGGTTGACGGCCTTGCCGCTCGCGCGACGATTGAGCGTGACGCTGATGGCATTCCGGTCATCAAGGCATCGAACCGCACGGATCTTGCATTTGCCACGGGCTTTGCGCACGGCCAGGATCGGTTCTTTCAAATGGACATGATTCGGCGGCAGGCAGCTGGTGAGTTGTCGGAGATCGTTGGCAGTGTTGCGATCGAGACAGACAAGCGCCACCGGTTTCACCGTTTTCGAAGTCGGGCACAGGCCGTAATCGCCGCGGCCAGCGACAGCGACCTCGCGTTGGTAAAGGCCTACTCGGACGGCGTGAATGCTGGCGTGCAGTCGCTGAATACGCGGCCCTTCGAATATTTCGTGATCGGGGCCAAGCCGAAGCCCTGGATACCGGAAGACTCCCTGCTGGTCGTCTACGCAATGTACATGCAGCTCAACGACTCGCGTGGCATCAAGGACGTGCGACGCGGCCTTGCCCGCCGTGTGCTGCCGGCAGAGGTGTACGACTGGATCTACCCTCAGGGTACGCCCTGGGATGCGCCGATCATGGGCGAGCCACGAGCGGTTGCGGCTATTCCCGATGAGGGCGTTTATTCGATCCGCAATGTAACGGACAACTCGCCGTCGGCGAGAGAGCAGGGGCGTTACCCGCTGCGTGGCAGCAACAACTGGGCGGTATCGGGTGCGCTGACGGCGACGGGTCGGGCGATTGTCTCCAACGATATGCACCTCGGATTGAACACGCCGAACATCTTTTATCGAGCACGGCTGGTCGTCGACGGCGATGACTCGTACGAAGTGGCCGGCGTTACCCTGCCCGGCGCACCGTTCGTTATCGCTGGCAGCAATACCCGCGTCGCATGGGGTTTTACAAACAGCTACGGTGACTGGACAGACGTTGTCGTCCTTAAACCGGGCTCCTCCGACAACACGTATATGACGCCGGACGGCGAAGTCGCGTTCGTGGAACATGACGAACGCATCAACGTCAAGGGTGCCGATCCGGTGGCGTACCGGATACGGGAGACCGTCTGGGGACCGGTGCTGGACGATATTGACTACCCGGATGGCGAAGTCGCGGTGAGCTGGCTTGCGCATAAGGCTGAGGGGCTAAATCTGCGTTTTATCGATCTCGAAACAGCGGTTTCCGTCGACGAGGCGCTCGATATTGCGAACACTATGTCAATGCCGCCGCAGAACTTCGTTAGCGGCGATGCAGGCGGCAATATTGGCTGGACGATCGCTGGCCAGATACCGCGCAAGACGGATTACAACGCCATGTTGCCCGCCGACTGGAGCACAGAGCATGGCTGGCAGGGTTGGCTGGATTCATCAGAGTATCCGCGCATCGTCAATCCGGAGAGCGGCCGGCTCTGGACAGCGAATGCCCGCGTCGTTGATGCAGACGCGTTACGGGTGATTGGCGATGGTGGTTACGACCTCGGGGCACGTGCGCGGCAGATACGTGACGGGCTGTTTGCTGTTGACGCTTTCGCGCCCGAAGACATGCTTGCCATTCAATATGATGATCGCGCGCTGTTTCTTACACCCTGGCGCGAGCTGCTGCTGGACGTGCTGGATGAAAATGTCGTCGCCGAAGATCCGGAACTTGCCGAGTATCGACGACTGGTTGCGGACTGGATTCCGCGCGCTTCGCCCGACTCTGTCGGGTACCGGCTCGTACGGGCATTTCGCCTCGAAGTTGAGCAGCGCGTATTTCATGCGCTGATGGCCCCGGCTCGCGAGGCGTACGGAGATGACGTGGTCTTGCGCCGCAGCAATCAGTTCGAGGCGCCGCTCTGGTCGTTGTTGACGATACAGCCCATGCACATGTTGCCCAAGGATTACGACAACTGGAATGAGCTGATGCTTGCTGCCGTGCGGCAGAATATCGACTACTTCAACGAGACCTTTGAAGGGCCGCTGTCACAGCGGAAATGGGGCGAGATCAATACGGCGACGATACGCCATCCGCTCAGCCGCAGTATTCCGCTGCTGGGCGACTACCTGAATATGCCGGCGGATCCGCTGAACGGCGATCTCGATATGCCAAAAGCCCAGGGACCGTCCTTCGGGGCATCGGAGCGGTTTTCCGTGTCTCCCGGCGACGAGGCGAACAGCATACTGCACATGCCGACGGGGCAGAGTGGCCACCCGTTATCGCGTTTCTACAGCCGCGGCCACGAGAACTGGGTGCGGGGCATTGCCAGCCCGTTTCTGCCGGGGCCGGCAGAGCACAGGCTGACGCTGACGCCCGCTGCACGGTAAGATGGTGGGCAGGACGTAACACGGACAGGCAAATGGCAGACAACAGATTCACCGGCACCAGCACGTATATCGCAACCGACGACCTGACCATGGCGGTCAACGCCGCGGTCACGCTGGAACGACCGATACTCGTCAAAGGCGAGCCGGGTACCGGCAAGACCCAGCTTGCCATAGAGGTCGCGCAGTCACTCGGTCGGCCGCTGTACGAGTGGCATATCAAATCGACGACCAAGGCACAGCAAGGGCTCTACGAATATGACGCCGTTGCGCGGCTGCGCGACTCCCAGCTCGGCGACGATCGCGTACACGACATCAGCAACTACATCGTTCGTGGCAAAGTCTGGGAGGCTTTCGAGTCTGATGAACAGCCCGTATTGCTGATCGACGAGATCGACAAAGCGGATATCGAGTTTCCCAACGACCTGCTACGCGAACTGGATCGAATGGAGTTCTACGTCTACGAGACGAAGAAGCTGGTGAAAGCCCGTCATCGACCGATCATCGTCATAACCAGTAACAATGAGAAGGAGCTGCCGGACGCGTTCCTGCGCCGCTGTTTCTTCCACTACATCAAGTTTCCGGACAAGGAGACGATGGCAGAAATCGTAGATGTACATTTCCCGAACCTGAAGAAAGACCTGCTGC
The DNA here is from genome assembly GCA_963841145.1 of uncultured Gammaproteobacteria bacterium. Lineage (GTDB taxonomy): Bacteria > Pseudomonadota > Gammaproteobacteria > Steroidobacterales > Woeseiaceae > UBA1847. The sequence continues at coordinate 151,209 of CAWJBO010000021.1, read as the reverse complement.
GCGAGGCGCTGGAAGCGTTCTACAAAGTTCGCGATGTGCGCGGCCTGAAGAAGAAACCGTCGACCTCCGAACTTCTGGATTGGATCAAGTTATTGCTCGCCGAAGATATTCCACCGGAGGTTCTGCGCGGCGAAGATTCTCGCAACGCGATTCCTCCGCTGTACGGGGCGCTCCTTAAGAACGAACAGGATGTTCACCTGTTCGAGCAGCTGGTGTTTCTCGACCGCCGCAGCAATCCGCAGTAAGCGCGATGCTGATCCCGTTCTTCTACATGCTCCGCGAAGGCGGCATGAAGTCGTCGATAACCGAGCTATTGACGCTGCTCGAAGCGATGAAGCGCGGGCTCGCAGGGCAGAGTGTCGAGGACTTTTATTACCTTGCGCGCGCGAGCCTGGTCAAGGACGAGGCCCACCTGGATCGATTCGATCGAATCTTCGGCGCCTACTTCAAGGGCGTTGAAGACTCCCTGGCGGACCTGATGCAGGAGATCCCGGATGACTGGCTGCGACACCAGGCGGAACTGATGCTGTCCGAGGAGGAGCGCAAGCAGATCGAGTCGCTGGGTGGTTTCGACGAGTTGATGAAGGCGCTCCAGGAGCGCCTCGATGAACAGGATGAGCGCCACGAAGGCGGTAATCGCTGGATCGGCACGGCGGGGACTTCGCCCTTCGGTGCCTACGGTTACAACCCCGAAGGCGTGCGTATGGGTCAGCAGGAGTCGCGAAATCGCAGCGCCGTCAAGGTCTGGGATCAGCGCGACTATCGGAATCTCGATGACTCGATCGAATTGGGAACGCGAAATATAAAGGTCGCGCTGCGCCGCCTCAGGAAGTTCGCTCGGGAAGGCGCTGCGGACCAGCTCGACCTTGACGACACGATCGACAAAACGGCGCGTAATGCCGGCCTGCTGGATATACGCATGGTTCCGGAACGACACAATGCGGTGAAGGTGCTGCTATGTCTTGATATCGGCGGATCTATGGATGATCACGTGCGTATTTGCGAAGAACTGTTCTCTGCGGCAAGCAGCGAGTTCAAGCACCTCGAGTATTTCTATTTTCACAATTTCATTTACGAAAGCCTGTGGAAAGACAATCGACGCCGTCATTCGGAAAAGACACCGACCCTCGACATCGCGCACAAGTACGGGTCGGACTACAAACTGATCTTCGTTGGCGACGCGACCATGAGTCCGTATGAAATTGTGTACGCGGGCGGCAGTGTCGAGCACTGGAATGAAGAGCCCGGTGCCGTCTGGATCAAGCGGCTGCTGAATACCTATTCGAAGGCGGTCTGGCTAAATCCGGAACCGAAACAGCGCTGGGACTATACGCCGTCGACGAAGTTGGTTCGGGAACTCATGGGTGATCGCATGTACCCGCTGACGATCGCCGGTCTCGACGATGCCATCAAGGCGTTGCACTAGGGTCGATTAGTCGTCTGCCGCTGCGCTCATCGGCGTTGCGGCGAGCAACTTGAGGTCGGCAATGACCAACTCCGAATGATCGCCGGGCTTCACACTGCTGTAGTGCTTGGCCACATGGCCGTCCGGGTCGATGATGAACGTTTGCCGTTTTGCGACGGTCATGCCGAGCATGCGTGTCTTCACACCGTACGCGTCTGCGGTGCGGCCATCGATATCGGCCAATAACGGAAATGGCAGAGAATGGTTTTCCGCAAACTCCCTGTGTGAATCGACGTCATCGAGACTTACACCGAGAATCTGTGCGTTAAGGTCCCTGAAGGCAAAAATATTGTCACGGAACTCACAGGCCTGGGTCGTGCAGCCCGGGGTCTCATCTTTGGGATAGAAGTAGAGTACGACCCACTCGCCGCGATAGTCCTCCAGCGAATGAAGCTGCCCAACCTGGTCGGAAAGCTCGAATTCCGGCGCCACGCTGCCAACCGGCGGCTGGTCTGTCGCAGACCCCGCGGGCGCGAAAGCGAAGATGAGGACGCCGGCCGCTGCCGCTAGAATGGCTGTAACTGCGCGTTTCATAATAGAAATTCTCGATTCTCGATAATGAGCCGCAGGTCTTTGTTGCGGCACGCCCTCTATAATACCCTGTATTCATTCCCGCGCGAAGGCGCGCTCCCCAGTAAAGCGTAACGACACGATGAGCCAGTCCGAAAACCGTAGCAGAGCAGCCCTGGTATTGCCGGGCGGCGGCGCCCGCGGCGCGTTTCAGGTCGGCGTGCTAAAAGCCGTGGCCGAACTGTTGCCACGCGGTGCTGCCAATCCGTTTCCGGTCATCAGCGGAACCTCTGCCGGCGCGGTCAATTCGGTGGTTCTGGCCTCGAGGGCGCACAATCTTCGATCTGCGGTGGCCGAGCTGGAACAGGTCTGGGGGCATTTTCGCTGTCACCACGTTTACAAGACCGATCACCTCACCATGCTGAAAAGCAGCCTGCACTGGCTTGCATCCATCGTTCTCGGCGGTTGGCTGGTCGGTGCGCCCAAGTCCCTGCTCGACAACGCGCCATTGCGTGCTTTGCTGAATCGCAACGTGCACTTTCCACGCATCGAGGATGCCATCAAGGCTGGCCACCTGGACGCTGTCGCCGTGACCGCAGCAGGATACGGTTCAGCGCGTTCAACTTCGTTCTTCGAGGCGATCGAAGAGCAGAGCAGCTGGGAACGCACGCGGCGCCTTGGCCTGCGCTGCGAGTTGAACCTGGATCACGTCATGGCCAGTATTGCTGTGCCGATGGTGTTTCCGCCTGTGAGGATCGGCAACGACTATTTCGGTGATGGCGCGATGCGCCAGGCAACGCCCCTGAGTCCCGCGGTGCACCTCGGCGCAGACAGGATCCTGGTCATCGGCATTCGCGATGAGACAGGCGACCAGACACCGGACACGGGTCCTGAATTACCCAGCTTCGCGCAGATCGCCGGATACATGCTCGACACGCTGTTCATGGATGGCTTGTATTCAGACCTCGAGCGCATTACGCGTATCAACCAGCTGATCGATTCGGCTTCGACAGAAAACACTCCACCGGCAGTAGCCAACATGCGGGCAATCGATACAATGCTGATCGTCCCGAGCGAAGACCTCCGCGTCCTGGCCCACAAACACCGCAAGGAACTACCGTTTGCGATCCGCGCCTTGCTGCGGGGTGTTGGCGGGAGCAACCCGGGCGAAAACCGTCTGCTGAGCTTCCTGCTTTTCGAAAAGGCGTACACGCGTGAGCTGATCAAACTCGGCTACCACGACGCGATGAGCGTGAAGCATGAGCTTCTGGACTTCGTAACGGGTGCACCGGTGCCGAGGCTGTTCGCGCCGAACTGGATCAAGAAGGACCTGAGTGCATTCGGGACCGAGCTCTAGTCGTGTGCGGCGACCTGTAGTTTCCGGGACTACAACAGGAAGATTGCGCCGAGACCGAGAAACGCCATGTAGCCGACGACATCTGTGACGGTCGTGAGGACGACGCCGCCTGCCAGTGCCGGGTCGACGTTAAGCCGCCTCAGTATCAGCGGGATGCTATAGCCGGCGAACGCTGCGATGACCAGGTTGATGATCATTGCAGCACCGATGATGGCCCCAATGCGCCAGTCGCCAAACCAGAAATACGTAACCAGTGCGACGATGGCAGCCCAGCCGCAGCCGTTCAAAACGCCGACGAGCACCTCTTTGCGCAATATGCCGCGGGCGTTCGCCCGGTTAATCTGCCCCAACGCAATAGCACGGGTGATGATGGTCAGCGACTGGCTGCCAGCGACACCGCCCATGCTTGGGACGATAGGCATCAGGACCGCAAGCAGTACGATCTTGTCGATGGTTGTTTGAAAGAGATCGACGACCGCAGCCGCCAGGAACGCGGTGGCGAGATTGACGCCGAGCCAGAGCGCGCGTCGGGTCGCGCTCTTTACGACGGGCGCGAACATATCGTCTTCTTCACCGAGGCCGGCCGCACTCATCAGGGAGTGTTCGGCCTCATCGCGAATGACGTCAACAACGTCGTCCACGGTGATTCGACCGAGTACGCGGAAATCGTCGTCAACAACCGGCGCCGACAGCAGGTCGCGATTCTCGAATTCCCAGACGACCTGCGGCCGACGGCGTGTGTGCCGGAATCGGCATGACGTCTGTGGACATGACGTTGGCGACCATTTCTTCCGGATCGCGCGTCAGCAGACGGGACAGGTACAGCGAGCCGATGTAACCGTTGTCGCGACTGACGACAAATATTGAGTCCGTTCCGTCGGGCATTTTACCGACAGCGCGCAGGTATCGCGCGACCACCTCGAGCGTGACATCGGGACGAACCGTCACGATGTCGACGTTCATCAGTCCGCCGGCGCTTTCCTCATCGTAGGCGAGTACCTGCTTGAGGCGCTCGTGGTCCTGCTTGTCGAGTGACTGCAGTACCTCCTGCGTTACGGCTTCCGGCATATCGGCGAGCAGATCGGCAAGGTCGTCGACCTGCATGCCGTCCGCGGCGGCAACCAGCTCTTCGGTGGCCATCCCCTCGACGAGGCCGTCACGCACATCCTCAGCAAGTTCGACAAGGACATCGCCGCCGATTTCCGAATCAACGATTTCCCAGAGCATTGCGCGCTGTTTGAGCGGCAGGGACTCGAGCAAGCGAGCGACCTCGGAGGGATACAGGCTGTTGACCATTATCCGGGCCGAACGCATGCGGCCGCTATCAAGTCGCTCCTGCAGCAGTTCGAGGTTGGCTTTTGTGGTCTCTCGCCCGTCCATGACGGCGGAGTTTAGCAGCTTACTTCGGCGCTCGACGAGGTGCCGAAAGGCTATTGTGGCGGATCAGCACCGGATCGTGGACCTTCTGTAGCGCCGCGCCGAGTTTTTCGGTCATGCAGACGGAACGATGCTGGCCGCCCGTGCAGCCAATTCCGACCGTGAGGTAACCGCGGTGCGCCTCCTTGTAATGCGGGATCCAGCGCCCAAGGAATCCAATGATGTCGTCGAACATCTCTTCGAACAGCGGCTGTGCATTCAGGAAGTCGACGACTTCTCCGTCGAGACCGGTCAGGCCTCGCAACTTAATCGTCCAGTAGGGGTTTGGCAGGCATCGCAGATCGAACACAAAGTCGGCATCCGCGGGAATGCCGTACTTGAATCCAAACGACTGAATCAGGACCGACAGAGATTCGGACTCACGCCGATCGACGCGGCCGCGAATGATGTCTGCAAGCTCGTAAATGCTGATAATCGACGTGTCAATTACCAGGTCGGCGCAGTTCTGTATCTCGGCAAGAATCGCACGCTCAGACTCGATCGCCGCGTGTAGCTCGCCGCCACGTTCCGCGAGCGGATGACGCCGTCGGGATTCACTGTATCGCTGTAACAATATTTCGTCGCTGGCGCGCAGGAAGATTATTTCCGTCTGCACGTTTTCGTTTTGCAGTTCGAGCAGCAATTCCGGCAAGGATTGCAGGTCTTCGAGACGCGCACGCGCGTCAACGCCCACGGCCAGCAGTCGCGGAGATTGATTGTCGCGGGAACGAACCTCATCGACCGCGGCCTTCAGTAGCGGGGCCGGCAGGTTATCGATACAGTAGTAACCGAGGTCCTCGAGTACATGCAGGGCGACAGTTTTGCCGGACCCCGAAAGGCCGCTTACGATAATCAGGCGAAGTTCGTTCGACATGAGTCGTCGGGCGCGGAGAGGGAGGCGCCGTCGATTAGTGCGTCATACAGCTCACGGCTGCTGTTGATACCGCGAAGACGCGCCCGCAGTCCTTCGTCAGACAATACGGTGGTAACGAGTTGAATGTCAGCGTGATGTGCTTCAGTCATTTCGACCGGCACCATCATGCCGATGACGAGGTCGACGGGTTCGCCATCGGCGGCATCGAAGTCAACGGGCTCAGAGAGCTTCATCAACGCCGCGTTGCTGTTTTCGATCCCGCTAACGCGGCAGTGTGGGAAAGCCGCGCCCTTGTCGAGGCCGGTGCATCCCAGGCGTTCCCGCTCTATCAGCCCCTCAAATATAGTCTCGCTGGCAATGTCAGCATGCGCGCGCACCAGCAGCTCACTCAGAATCTCGAGACAGTGCTTCTTGCTGCGCGCCGTTGCATTGCAGAGGACGCCGTCAGGCTTGATGATATTTTCGAGCGACATAGAACGTAGTCGGGTTATTGCAGCCTGCGCACGGGTGGTTTTGCGCCGATTGAATCCGGGCTCAGGCGTACCGGGATTTTTGGCTTTCTCTCGCGTGATGGTCGCCGAGTTTTTCCTTGTACTTGCGTACTCGTCTTTCGAGCTTGTCCACGAGCCCGTCGATCGCAGCGTACATGTCTTCTTCGATATGTTCGCAGTGGATCGAGCCGCCATTAACTTTTGCTGTTGCTTCCGCTTTGTGGCGGAGTTTTTCTACAGTCAGGATACATTGGACGTCAGACACAAGGTCAAAGTGGCGTGCAATTTTTTCTAGTTTCGATTCGACATAGTCTCTTAAGGAATCAGTTACTTCGACATGATGGCCTGAAACATTCAATTGCATAGTGGTCTCCTGTACATATTGTGATTCGAACTGGTCATGACCAGAATCCTCTTGTCCCGCAGCGTCTCGATGACAGTCCCTGCAACCTCCGCGGCAGGCTGTTCGTGGCTCACCGAACTACCTCGTCTCGCGACTTCTGCGCTCGCTGGATGACGGAATGTTCATGGCTTCACGGTACTTCGCGACTGTCCGTCTGGCAACCGAAATACCGTCCTCCTTGAGTAAGTTGGTGATCTTGCTGTCGCTCAGCGGTTTCTTCGGGTTCTCGGCCCCGATCAGTTTGCGTATTTTCGCGCGAACCGAGGTTGACGACTGGTCTTCGCCGCTTGCCGACGCCAGGTGACTCGAGAAGAAATACTTGAATTCAAGGACCCCGCGGGGCGTGTGCATATATTTGTTGGTCGTTACACGCGAAATTGTGGACTCGTGCATACCGATTTCCTCGGCGATATCCCGCAGCACCATGGGCTTCATCGCTTCATCGCCATGCTCCAGGAATGCCGTCTGGCGGGCAACGATGCTGGTAGCGACCTTGAGCAGCGTTTCATTGCGGATTTCAAGACTGCGTATCAGCCAGCGGGCTTCCTGCAGCTGCGACTTCAGGACGGCATGTTCGCCGCTACCGCGAAGTAATTTCGCGTACTGCTGATTAACCGACAGGCGCGGCACACCGGTCGGGCTGATCTCCACCTGCCAGCGATTATCGATCTTGCGAACGAAAACGTCCGGTATCACGTATTCGGCGGACGGCGGGCTGACGGCAAGCCCCGGCTTCGGGTGGCAGCCCCTGACCAGCGCGAGTGCTTCGTGCAGGTCTTCCTCGGAGGTATGAAGGCTGCGGCGAAGTTCACCGTAGTCGCGACTGGCTACCAGGTCCAGCTGATCGGTTGCGATGCTGATTGCAAGCTGCAGGCCCGGTGTATTCCAGTCGAGCTGACTGAGCTGCAGAACGATGCATTCCGAGATCGAGCGGGCGCCAATACCTACAGGGTCGAGTCGCTGGATCTTGGTCAGCGTGCGCTCGATTTCGGATTCTGCGACGGCCGATTCCTTGTCGAGGCTTTCGTAGATTTCTTCGAGATCGGCGGTGAGATAGCCGTCGTCATTGATGGAGTCAATGATCGCTTCACCGATGATGACTTCACGCGGCGTAAAATGCTCCATCTCCAGCTGCCAGAGCAGGTGTTCACGCAACGTCTGCCCGGATTCATCGGCAAAGTCACTGATCGGCCGGCCTTCGCCGTTCCAGCCGCCGTCCTGGCTGCGCTCGGCAGAGCGCGTCTGCCACATATCCTCGGACTTGAGCGTTTCTATTTCCGCCGTGGATTCAGCGCTCGTCTGCGGGGCGTCCGGCAGGTCCTCCATTTCGAGCATGATGTTTTCTTCGAGCGCTTCCTGAATCTCGGCATTCAGGTCCATCACCGGCAGCTGCAGCAATCGAATAGCCTGCTGCAATTGCGGCGTCATCGTCAGAGACTGACCAAGTTTTAGCTGCAGCGAAGGTTTCAACATATACAACTATGCTCTATGGGCGATTTGCGCTGATGCAAGTGACTCATACGCCAATTCTGCCTCAGAGTTTGAACTCCTGTCCGAGATACACTTCTCGTACGTGTTGATTTTCGAGGATTGCTTCAGGAGAGCCTTCGGCAATCAGGATGCCGTCACTCAGTATATAGGCATGGCCGCAGATTCCGAGCGTTTCGCGGACATTATGGTCAGTAATCAGGACGCCGATGCCTCGTTCACACAAGTGTCGAATAATGCGCTGAATGTCGAGGACGGAAATTGGGTCAACCCCGGCGAACGGTTCATCGAGCAGCACGAACAGTGGGTTGGCAGCCAGTGCCCGGGCGATTTCGACGCGGCGTCGCTCGCCACCCGACAGGCTGATGCCCAGGCTGCTTCGCACATGACCAACGTGCAGCTCATCGAGCAGGTTCTCGAGTTCCTGCTCCCGACCAGCCCGGTCAAGGTCATCGCGATTCTCGAGGATGGCAAGGATGTTCTGTTCAACGGTCAGTTTGCGAAATATGGAGGCTTCCTGGGGCAAGTAGCCCAAGCCCAGTTTTGCGCGACGATGCATGGGCTGCGCCGTGAGGTCTTTGCCATCGAGCAGGATTTTTCCGCTGTCCGCGGCGATCAGGCCGACGATCATATAAAAAGCGGTCGTCTTGCCGGCCCCATTAGGTCCGAGCAGGCCAACGACTTCGCCGCTCTTTATCTCAATGGATATGCTTTTTACGACCTTACGGAGCTTGTAGCTCTTCGAAATATCCTGAACGCTTAGAATGCTCATGGACCGCCGTCTACAACCTCAGGCGTCACTGTGTCACCGTCGCCAGCGCCATCCGGTTTGGCCTCATCGCCATTGGTCGGTGTGTAGATGATTCGCACACGGTCGTCATCGCTCCCGGAAGAGTCCGCGTCAATGCGTTGTTCGGCGATATTGTAGACCAGGAAATTCGACGAGATCTGATTGCCGCCTTCGTTGATCGTCGCCTCCTCAGAGAACTCGATGATGCCGGCGTCAATGTCATACGAGAGTCTGCCGGCTTCGGCATAAGTCGATTCTTCGGATCCCGCACGCCTCAATTCGAAGGTTGCCGGTGATCCCGTAACCAGTGCCGTCCGGAGGGCATACTGCATGAACGTGAGATGCGCCGACTCACACTCAATGCGACCGTTCTCGATGTCGATCTTGACGTTGCCGGTGAATTGCCAGGAGCCTTCTTCACCCTCCGTATTTGTGGCACGACCTTCATCAGCCTCGATGCCGATACGCCCCTGCGACAGTCGCAGTCCGGTGAAGACGATCATCGAGGTCTTGCCGTCGAATGATGTGGATTCTGCGTCAATATCCCACGGCAGCCGCAGGTCCAGGTCGCTTACCTGTGCCGCTGCCACCAGTGGCAGCAATGCCAGAAGAAGCAGAGCCTGCAAGTGAAAAAATTGTCGAAACAGGGTTATCATTCAGGGTGCTATCTTGCCGCGAACGTTGGATTTGAGCTCGATTCTGTCATCGTTTAGCGATGCTAGCATGCCCGTTGCGGTTAGGCTGCGTGCGCCGATGCGAATTTGAACCCGCTCGTTGGTTTCGGCCAGGAAGCGCTCGGGGTCGAGTTCGAGATACTGCGTCCGAATCTCCGTCTCATCATCCGGCATCGTACGGTTGCTGGTCGCGCGAACGTGCCCGCGCAGCGTGATGCGAGGATTACCTTCTCTCAGTGTTGCAGCATCGGCATTGACCGTCCACGGGACATTGCTTTGCGGCGAGTAACGTATGCGAACATCCGTGAATTCGATGCTTTTGTCCGTCTGCTGCTCGGCGCGGTCCGCGTATATTTCGTAAAGAAGGTCGCCGGTTTCGCCGGTGCCCAGAATGCGGGCGGATTTCAGGTAATAGCCGCGGTGGGTGGCTTCATACGGCACTTCGCCGGTGGCCCCGGACTCGCCCTGGCGAGCCAGGTACCAGCTGCCCAACGCTCCGGCGGTCAAAGCCGTTAGCAATGCGAAGTGGCGTGGACTGATCAAGAGGCCTTTCCCTGGCTGGCGAGCAGCAGTTCACAGACCTCCCGCACCGCTCCGGAGCCCCCTGACGCAGACGTCGTTATGTCACATCGCGCATGCAACGCGGGTACCGCGTTTGCGACGGCTATCGAAACGCCGACATGATTGAGCAGCGGCAGGTCCGGGATGTCGTCGCCCACGTAGGCACATTCGAGTCGTGTGATGCCGAGTGTGTTGATGATGTTGTCCAGCGCGGCGACCTTGTCCTTGCAGCCCTGTACGACGTGCGGCACGCCGAGCTCGCTCATACGACGTTCGACCGCGCCCGAGTTTCTCCCGCTGATCACTGCAACAGCGATATTTGCGTCAAGGAGCTGGCGTACGCCGAAGCCATCCTGAGTATTGAATGCCTTGCTTTCAACACCGTTGTCAGAAAGGTAGAAGCGGCCGTCCGTAAACACGCCGTCGACATCGAAGGCAACCAGTCGAACGGTTGCGAGTTTATTGTCGACGCCGCTCACATCAGGCCTTCGCGGAAAAGATCGTGGATGTTCAGGGCGCCGATCAGCGTTCCATTGTCATCGCTGACAAGCAGTGACGTGATCTTGTTTTCTTCGAGTATGCGCAGTGCCTCGGCCGCCAGCACATCTGCGCCGGTCGTCTTGCAGTTGGTATGCATTACGTCGCGAATAAAAGTCGTGTGCACATCTGCGCCTGTGTCCAGCGTACGCCGCAGATCTCCATCCGTGTAGATGCCGAGAATCGTCTTCCTGGCATCGACAATCGCCGTCATGCCGAGGCCTTTGTCCGTCATCTCGAACAGGGCATCGCGCAAGGTAACGTCCGCGCTGACCGTGGGCACGCGCTCGCCCGTGCGCATCACGTCAGAGACGCGCAGCAGCAGACGCTTGCCGAGGTTGCCACTTGGATGCGAACGAGCAAAGTCGTCTGCGGTAAAGCCGCGTTTCTTCAACAGTGCAACGGCAAGAGCATCGCCCATGGCAAGTGTCGCTGTCGTGCTCGCAGTTGGTGCGAGGTTCAAAGGGCAGGCTTCTTCGGACACGCTGACATCGAGGTGTACGTCGGCGGCTTTCGCCAGGGTGGACTTGGGGTTTCCGGTCATGGATAGCAGTTTCGCGCCCAAGCGCTTGACAATCGGGAGGATAGTTATGACTTCTGCCGTTTCGCCGGAGTAAGACACGGCCAGCAGAAGATCGTGCCGCGTGATCATGCCAACGTCGCCGTGACTGGCCTCGGCAGGGTGCATGAAGAATGCTGGCGAACCGGTCGAGGCGAGCGTCGCGGCAATCTTGTTGCTGACGTGACCCGACTTGCCCATGCCTGTGACGACAATGCGCCCCTCGATGCCCATACACAGCTCGCAGGCTGCGATGAAATCGTCGCCAAGGCGGGTCTTCAGGTTGTCAACCGCACGCGCCTCGATCTCCACAACTTCGGTGGCCAGCGCGAGCAGTTGTTCGTTCGTCAGATTGTCAGACAAGACCGACCCTCAGCGGTTAATCCGGGAAGTGCGACTCATACCGCGGGGTTGAGACCGCCTCTCGCTACATTCTATATGTTTTGCACCACGACGTATGAATCGTAGGCGAGAAAAGCGGCCAGCAGGGCGGCGCCCTCGAGTCTTGATAGCTCAGAGCGCTCATCGTAGTCGTAAGTCATGGCAAATAGCACCAGCGTAAAGGCGACCATGACGAAGATGTGCAGGGATAGCACGGTGGGGGGCAGCGCCGACGGCTCGATTGTCGCAGCTATCCCGATGACGGCGAGCAGATTGAAAATGTTCGAGCCAACAATGTTGCCGATAGCCAGACCGTATTCGCCTTTGAGCGCGCTTGCCAGCGACACGGCGAGTTCAGGCAGGCTCGTTCCCAGCGCGACCACCAGTATGCCGATGACCACCTCGCTAATGCCCAGCTCGGTGGCAACACCGATCGCGCCGTTGACGAGCAGCTCGGCACCGATCAGCAATGTGCCAAGGCCTACAACCAGCCAGATTATGGCCATTGACATACGGACATCGGTTGGGATTTCGGCTTCGAAGTCCATGCTGATAGGGTCATTCGGCGCCGAACGTGTGCCAAGTCGGGCCAGCCAGAACATGACGATAACCAGTCCCGTCAGCATGACAATGCCGTCCATGCGGCTCAGGTAGGCGTCGAGAAAGAGAGATACGGTAAGCAATGTGACCGCCAGCAATGCGGGCATCTCGCGGCGCAGCGTTGCGGACTCTATTTCGATAGGCCGGATCATCGCGGTAACACCAAGAACCAGGCCGATATTGACGATGTTCGAGCCGATCGCGTTGCCGATCGCAAGGCCAGGCTGCTTCTCAAGGGACGCAACGACGGAAACCAGTATTTCCGGTGCCGACGTGGCGAAGGCAACAATGGTGAGCCCGATAAGAAGGGGTGCGACACCGAGGTTGCGGGCCGCCGCTGCCGCGCCGTGTACAAACCGATCTGCACCCCACATCAGCAGGGTGAGGCCGGCGATGACCAAGAGAATGTTGACTAGCATAGCTTGTCGCATTTACTGAGCAGTGCTGGTTGCTGCGACATTGTGTCGCAAGTCAGCCGACCGCTTCCGGCCGAACATCATACACAATCAGGATCTGGCGTTGGGAAGCGGCGACGTTTGCGGGTACACTGCGGCCCCCAAGTATTATGCGCGAAAGCTGGTCAACATGGACCCAGAAGCAATCACAAAACTCATCGAAGGCGGATTCGCAGACGCGACCGTCAGGGTGATGAGCGACGACAACACCCATTTTCAGGCGCTCGTCGTCGCCAACGAGTTCGACGGCAAGCGCCCGCTGGCCAGGCACCAGCTCGTTTACGATTGCCTGGGCACCCTGGTCGGCAACGAGATTCACGCGCTGTCCATTACGGCCCTGACGCCTGACGAATGGCGCGATCGCGCCGGCGGCATTTAGAGAGCTGGCGCGTTGGATAAGCTACTGATCAAGGGCGGCGCTACCCTGTCTGGCAACGTCAGGATCTCCGGCGCCAAGAACGCAGCGCTGCCTATTCTTGCAGGTACATTGCTGGCCTCGGATCCGGTTGTCGTCAGCAACGTACCCCACCTCAAGGACGTCACGACCATGCTGTCGTTGCTGCAGATCATGGGCGTCGAGGTTACGATCGACGATCAGCTAGGGGTAGTGATCGACGCAGCCAGCGTCGACAGGCGCGAGGCGCCTTATGAACTCGTTAAGACGATGCGAGCTTCGATTCTTGTGCTCGGCCCGCTATTGGCCCGCTTCGGCGAGGCCAATGTGTCCCTGCCGGGCGGATGCGCGATAGGTGCCCGGCCCGTCAACCTGCATGTTGCCGGGCTGCAGGCGATGGGTGCCGATGTCGTTGTCGAGAACGGCTTTATCAAGGCGCGCGCGGACCGACTAAAGGGCGCGCATATCGTCTTCGACATCGTCACCGTAACCGGCACTGAGAATTTGCTGATGGCCGCGGTGTTGGCTGATGGAGAAACCGTGCTGGAAAACGCGGCGCGGGAGCCCGAGGTCACGGATCTTGCCCATTTTCTTGTGGGCCTTGGCGCCAGTATCGGTGGCATAGGCAGCAGCACGCTGACCGTTCAGGGCGTCGAACGCCTCGGCGGAACCGAGTATTCCGTATTGCCGGACCGTATAGAGACGGGGACCTACCTCGTGGCTGCGGCGATGACCGGCGGGCATGTGCGGGCGCTGCAGACTGCGCCAGAGACGCTCGAGGCCGTCCTCATCAAGCTGGCAGAAGCCGGCGCCACAGTCGAAACCGGCGACGACTGGATCGACATTGATATGCGGGGTCGCCGGCCCCGGGCAATCGATGTGCGTACCGCGCCGTATCCGGCGTTTCCAACGGATATGCAGGCGCAGTTTTGCGCGATGAACGCGATTGCAGAAGGTGTTGGTACGATTACCGAGACAATCTTCGAGAATCGCTTCCAGCACGTACTCGAGATGCAGCGCATGGGCGCTGACATCCGGCTGGAGGGACACACGGCAATCATCAGCGGTGTTGAGCAGCTGACAGCGGCCCCGGTCATGGCGACTGACTTGCGCGCATCGGCCGGGCTGGTACTCGCCGGGCTTGCCGCCAGGGGTGAAACGCTGGTTGATCGCATTTACCACGTGGATCGCGGTTACGAACGAATCGAGGAAAAACTCGGCCAGCTTGGTGCGTCTATCCGGCGGGTTGCCTGACAAACCGTTAGCGCGGGTCTTCCGGACGCTCTCCTGCCGTCACCGTGGTTGTAAAGCGTTCGCCGTCCCGAATTCCCGAAATTTCAACTGGCTGACCCGGCGCTGTGCTGGCGGCGATCAACAGTGCCTGCCGCTGCGAAACCAGCGCTTCGCCGTTCATCGTCAGAATTACGTCGCCGCGCTTCAGGTTGGCCAATGCCGCCGGCTGGTCCTCGTAGACCTCTACGACGAGGGCGCCCGCGTCGTTCTCGATGCCCCGCGCCATGCGTTCGGCACCCGTCATATCGTCCAGAACCAGGCCCAGGTAGCCGCGTATGACACGCCCGTTCTGCTTGATCTGATCCACGACCCCGCGGACGAGGTCTACCGGAATCGCGAAGCCGATGCCCTCGGTCCCGGAGTCCTGAGCGAGTACGGCCGTATTGATGCCGACCAGCTCACCTCGACTGTTGACCAGCGCGCCGCCCGAATTCCCGGCGTTAATCGCGGCATCGGTCTGGATGAAGTTCTCGAAGGTGACCAGGTTCAGGAGACCGCGTCCGGTAGCGCTGACGATGCCCTGTGTGACGGAGGTCGTCAGGCCGTAAGGGTTGCCGATCGCCAGCACCACATCACCAATGCGCAACTGGGCTGAATTGCCCAGCGTTATTGCCGGCAACTCGCCAAGATCGATGCGCAGCAGGGCCAGGTCGGTCTCCGCGTCCACGCCGATGGTCAGCGGCTCCGCAACGCGCCCGTCGGAGAGCTGCACGCGGATCTCTGTGGCGTCGGCGACTACGTGATAGTTCGTAACGAGGAATCCTGCGGCGTCGATGATCACGGCGGATGCGAAGCTCATGTCGACCCGAAATCGCGTCCTGGCGTCGGCTGTAACGCTGTCCTGCACGAGACGCTTGGTATAGATGTTGGCCACCGAGCCGGCGCTCCGATCGACCGCTTCCGCATAGCTGATCACTGCCGAGCCTGAATCCCTGAAGCCAGGCATCAGGTCCGGCCTCAGGAGAACCACAAGGAATGCGACCGCCAGGCCCACGACGATCGACTGCAATAGAAAGACGAGAACTGATCTCAAATCGGCCACGTGATGTCCGGGAATCCTGGTTTGTGTCTGGTGTACTGATCCATAGTTGCCAATAAGGCCAGCGTGCTGCAGAACATCACTGCTGCTGATTTCATGAGAATTGTATTATCAGGGCGATAGCATCTAGCCAACTTCGATATGCCCCGTGTATAATGTGCCGTGGTTCCGCTCCTAGTCCCCGGAGAGACTGTCATCCTGACGGCAAACCGAGCTTGCTGCAAATCTACCAATTTCGAAAAAAAGCAAAAATACGCTGTTTAGGCGGCCGTCAGGAAGGCGGCGTATAGGAGTGCCTGATGAACGAAGACGACCTTGATCGCAATAGGCGTCATTTCTTAACTGTCGCGACCCTGGTTACCGGCGCCGCCGGCGCCGGCATGGTGGCGATTCCGTTTCTTTCCTCACTGAAGCCAAGCGCCCGTGCACAGGCGCTGGGTGCCCCGGTCGAGGTGCCGCTGGGATCGATGGAACCGGGTGAGCTGGTGCGCGTACTGTGGCGCGGTCGACTGGTCTTCGTGCTGCGTCGTACCGAGTCGATGCTGGAGAAGTTGCCGCTGGTCGTCGACCAGCTGCGCGATCCGAATTCCGAGGTCGTTGAACAACAGCCTGAGTATGCTGCGAACGCGACGCGCTCGGTCAAGCCCGAATACCTGATCGTGGAAGGTTCCTGTACGCACCTTGGTTGTGCGCCACTGCAGGATTTTGACGTTCGCCCGGCGGAAGGCTGGGAGGGCGGATTCTTCTGCCCGTGCCACGGCTCGAAATTCGACCTTGCAGGTCGGGTCTTCAAAGGTGTGCCCGCGCCAACCAATCTGCGGGTTCCGCCGCACCGATTTGTCAGGGATGACCTGATTCTGATCGGTCAGGACTCGGGAGCAGCGTAATGGCCAAAATCGAAGCAGAAGTTGGCAAGCCGCAAGGCGGGCTCATAAAGTGGATCGACGATCGCTTCCCGATGACGTCGACGCTCAAATATCACATCACCGAGTACTATGCCGCGAAAAGTTTCAACTGGTGGTACGTTTTCGGTGTGCTTGCGTTCGTGGTGCTGGCTATCCAGCTGCTGACGGGCATCTTCCTCACGATGAACTACAAACCCGCCGCTGCGGATGCCTTCGCGTCGGTTGAGTACATCATGCGTGACGTCGAGTGGGGCTGGTTGATTCGCTACATGCACTCAACGGGCGCATCGTTCTTCTTCATCGTCGTCTACCTGCATATGTACCGTGCCATGCTCTACGGCTCCTATCAGAAGCCCCGCGAGCTGATCTGGCTGATCGGAATGTTGATCTTCCTGGTACTCATGGCTGAGGCGTTTGCAGGTTACCTGTTACCGTGGGGGCAGATGTCCTATTGGGGCGCGCAAGTGATTATTTCACTGTTTGGCGCAATTCCCTGGGTGGGTGACGCGCTGGTAGAGATTATTCGTGGCGACTACTCGATATCCGACATCACGCTAAATCGCTTCTTCGCTCTGCATGTGATCCTGCTGCCACTGGTCTTGATCGGCCTGGTATTCGTGCATATCGTGGCGCTGCACGAAGTCGGCTCGAACAACCCGGACGGCATCGAGATCAAGAAGAACAAGGACGCCAGTGGCAAGCCGCTCGATGGCATCGCCTTCCACCCGTACCACACGAGCAAAGACCTGGTGGCGATTATCGTATTCTTGATGATCTTTTCCTCGGTCGTGTTTTTTGCCCCGGATATGGGTGGCTATTTCCTGGAACACGCCAATTTCGAACCGGCGAACCTGACGGCAACGCCCGAGCATATTGCACCGGTGTGGTATTTCACGCCGTTCTACGCAATCCTGCGTGCAGTTCCGGACAAGCTATGGGGTTTCATACTGTTTGGTCTGTCAGTGATCTTGCCGGTGTTCCTGCCCTGGCTGGATCGCTCCAGAGTCAGGTCGATCCGCTATCGCGGCTGGATTTACAAATCGGCGCTGGGCGTGTTTACCGTAACGTTTCTGCTCCTCGGCTGGCTCGGTACGCAGCCCGCGGAAGGCCTGTACGTCTTGATGGCTCGTATCTTCTCCGTCGTCTATTTCGCGTTCTTCTTGCTGATGCCGTATTACACGGCGATAGACAAGACAAAACCGGTGCCGGACAGGGTGACTTACCATGGTTAAGTTCAGAAAAATGGCCAGTATTCTGGCGCTGGGCACAGTGTTCATGGCCGTCGAGGCTATAGCCGCTGGTGGCGGCGCCGAGCTCGAGCCGGCCAAGATCGAACCGGGTAATATTTCTTCGCTGCAGCGTGGCGCGCGCAACTTCATGAACTACTGTTCAGGTTGTCACTCTGCGCAATACGTTCGCTACAACACGATCGGCAAGTACCTCGAACTGTCGGAAGAACAGCTTATCGATAACCTCATGTTCAATGCGGACAAGACCTTCGAGACCATACAGTCGAGCATGCCCTCAGACGATGCGAAGCGTTGGTACGGTGTCGCACCGCCCGACCTTTCGCTAACAGCCAGGGCCAAAGGTGTCGATTACGTCTATAACTTCCTGAAGGGTTTCTATGTGGAAGCGGAAAGCCCCACGGGTGTCGACAACCTGGTGCTTGCCGGAACCAGCATGCCGCATGTGTTGTGGGAGTTGCAGGGGTATCAGGCGGCCAACTTCTCGCACCATGAGAATGAAGATGGTTCGGTAACGACAACATTCGAAGGCTTCGAAGTGTTGAGCGCGGGGGCGATGGATGCCGATGACTACGATGAATTCGTTCGCGATACCGTAAATTTCCTTGCGTACATATCCGAGCCAATTCGATCCGATCGCCGCAAGCTTGGCGTATGGGTACTGATGTTCCTGATCTTTTTCTACATCCTTGCCTCAATGCTCAAAAAACAAATATGGAAGGATGTTAAATAATGGCAGTAGTAGCCAATAGACGCTCCGTGATGACCTTGTTCTCGCGCCCTACAGATATTCACAGTCACCGTGCGCGTCTCGTTCTGGCTGAGAAGAACATCAACATCGAAATAACAAATATTGCAGGGCCTGATTTGCCCGAAGATCTAATGGATCTTAATCCGTACCACACGGTGCCGACGCTGGTAGATCGTGACCTGACCTTGTACGACTCGCGGGTCATTATCGAGTACCTGGATGAGCGTTTTCCGCATCCACCTCTGATGCCGGTCGACCCGGTCACGCGGGCGCAGTTTCGGCTCGCGCTGTTCCGCATTGAGACGGACTGGTATTCGCTAGCCGAGGAAGCGGAGACCAGCAATGACGGAAAGTTGGGTACCAAATCACGCAAGTTGCTGCGAGAGAGCATTTTACAGAGTACCGAGCTGTTCGGCGCGCGGCCTTATTTCCTGAGCGAGGAGTTCTCGCTGGTGGATTGCACGATTGCGCCATTGCTGTGGCGCTTGCCGGTCTACGGTATCGATCTTGGCTCTGATGCCGAGCCCATCGAGGCCTACATGGAGCGGGTGTTTGCGCGGCGCTCATTCCAGCAGGGCCTGACGGAGCTCGAACAGGAAATGCGCTTGTAACCGGCCGTTCAGGGGCTTGCACATCAGCTTATGTTTAGTCTCCGGCGCTTCACGGAATAAGTGGTAAGCTATCGGTATCAGGCGGCGATGCAAGAAAGACAGCAGTGACAAAAATAAATCGATCAAAACGTCCGTATCTCGTTCGTGCCATGCACGAGTGGATGACTGATAACAATCAGACGCCGCACATCGTGGTAAACGCTTTCTTCGAAGGCGTCAGCGTGCCCACGGAACATGTCAAAGACGGCAAGATCATCCTGAATATCAGCGAGTCAGCTGCCCACAATCTGAAGTTGAGTAATGAAGCCGTGAGTTTCCGCGCGCGCTTCGGCGGCGTCCCATTTGACGTCTGGGCGCCCATGCGCTCCGTTCTCGGTATCTACGCACGCGAGACCGGGCAAGGTATGATTTTCTCGCACGACGCCGAGCAGTCGGATGCCGGCAAGGTCGACCAGGATATTGAAGATTCCCGGTCACGCCCTCACTTGACCATCGTCAAGTAGCTTAGCCCCGCTAACAACGACGACAGCGGTCGAAACACAGAATTGCAGTGATTCTCGCGCGGGCTCGTTTTACGCGTCGCCCAGCAGTGCCGTGTCAATCAAATCGCACAAGCAGTGAATAACGACCAGGTGAACCTCCTGGATACGCGCCGTGCGTGTCGCCGGCACACGGATTTCGACATCGCCGCTTGCTGAAAACATCAGCCATTCGGCCGCCGTCGCGACCCGTCAATGCGACGACGTTCATGCCGCGGTCATGAGCAGCCGCGATTGCACGAATTACGTTTTCTGAATTGCCGGACGTGGAGATGCCGAGCAGAATATCCCGCGACTTGCCCAGAGCACGGACCTGCTTGCTGAAAATCTCTTCGTAAGCGTAGTCATTGCTGATGGATGTAAGCGTTGAGCTGTCCGTGGTCAGCGCCATCGCCGGGAGTCCGGGGCGTTCCATCTCGAATCGGTTCAGCAGCTCCGAAGAGAAGTGCTGTGCGTCCGCGGCCGAGCCGCCATTGCCGCAGCTGAGGATCTTGCCATCATTCAGCAGGGCTTCGCTCATCAGGTGCCCGGCAGCGACAATAGACTCCGCGAGTTGCTCGGCGGACGCCTGCTTCGTCGCAATACTCTCGGCAAAATGCTCGCGAACTCGCTCTCTCGGATCCATTATCTCTCCATCCTGTTGACTACCGTCGGATTCTATCAGCAGTTGCCCTTGCCGGTCAGAGCGTTGAGTCCTGTGGTCGAAACGCGTCCTGGATCCAGCGGATACCGGCATCTCCGTCACCGGTAATTGCAACGACGTCAAAGCGTACGGGATGCGTGGCGAATTGCTGCGTGCTGGCAAGAAAGACAGCTGCCGTGCGAATGATCTTGCGCTGTTTGCGCGAGTCGATCGTCATTTCCGGACTCGAGAAACGAGCGGATGTGCGAAATCGAACCTCAACAAATACCAGGCAGCTGTCATGTAGCATGATCAGGTCAATTTCGCCGCCGCGACTTTGATAGTTGCTGCCTACCGGCGTGAGGCCCTTTGCTACGAGGAATTCCAGCGCGGCTCGTTCGGCCCGTTCGCCTAGAGGTCCAGTGCGTCCGGGTCCCACGGCGACTCGTCGGCAGCGTCGGGCTCGATGAACTCGCCGTCATCACTGATGTCCTGGATGGGGCCGCCGATCGTATCGAGTCGTGGCAGCGCAACGGCTTCGCCTCCCTGGAACTGCGCCCAGGCAAGCCGTCGATGCACGCGACCGGAGGCATCCAGGAACAGCCTGCCCGTCGCGCCATCGATCTCAATCATCTCGCCGCCGCGAGAGGCGAACAGGGCGGCAATCAGGTTGTAGGCGTCATAGCCCATCGCGTGCAGCCGGGCCTGGCGGCGTTCCTCCGGCCAGTATTCAGCGAACTCCTGCGGCAATTCCGCGATCCATGGTTGCGGATCGATGACCCAGGGCGTGTCGGCGAACATCACGCCATTCAGATCGCTATTGGAGCGACCGTCCAGCGAGTTGATCGACGATGTTGAGTAGACAGGCAGGTCTCCGGAATAGTGAAACTTCAGCTGAGCTTTAAGTAGTCGACCCGCCGGGGCGTCCGATGCGAGGAAAATAAACTCCGCGTCCTGTCGTCGGCGCGGATCAAACTGAAGGTTGCCGCCGATGTTGGCACGCATACGCTGGTAGCGACTGACACTGCCCGTCAGACCCATCAGGTTCTCGATCTCGTTGGAGAAGTCCTGGACACCCGGCCGGTAGCTGCGATAGTCCAGCAGTGTGCCACCCAGCCCCTCGAACTCAGTCGCAAAACTCGTCAGCAGACGACGACCCCATGCGTTGCTCGGCACCAGTGCGACCGCGCGCGTGTGCCCGTCTCCGAGTGCCCGTACCGCCGCGGACGCCGCTTCATCCTCCGGGGCCAGCGCAAACTGGTAGAGACCGGGCGGCGAGAGCGACTCATCGGGCAGATTATTGAGCGTGAGAACCGGCACGGGGACGAGAATGTCGTTGGCCAGCTGTATGACGCTGTTTTTCAGCAGCGGACCGACAACGAACTCGGCGCCGTCGGCCACCGCGGCGGCATAGGCAGCGCTGCCACCACCCTCCGCATTCACGTCATAAATACGTACCCTTTGCCGATCGTCGAGTCCGGCCGCGGTTGCGAAATACGCGCCAAGGAATCCGTTTTGCACTGCCTTGCCGGCGCCGGCCGCTCTGCCGGACAACGGCAGCAGCAGCGCAATCTGGCGCGGATATTCGAGCAATATGTCATCGGGGAGTTGCAGGTCGTCAAGTACGGTTATCGCCGGGTGGTCGGCGTTGCTCTCGCGCCATCGCACAACGCCGTTGCTCCAGCCGACACCCTGCTGGCCAGTGGATGCAGCCAGCGAGCCAATCGACAACCAGCCGCGCACCACCGGGTCGGTCGTGGTTTGGGCGGCACGCCGCAAAACCTGGGGGCTGCTGACCAGCAGCCCCTGCCACAGGCGCAGGCGATTCTGTTCGATACCGCGACGATCGTTGACCCAGACCTCACGTTGCATCATCAGCTGTACCGCGCGTTCCGGATCCTGTTTCTGAATCCAGGCGTCGGCACGCAGCGCCTCGACTCTGAGTCTGTCCCGTGTCGTGAGTGGTTCGCGGCTAAGCGACTCGAGCAGGCCGAGCGCATCATCGGCAGCGCCTTCAAATAACAACAGTGCCGCCGAGTTCGTTGACCAGATGGCGCGCGGGCTACCGGCCGCGGGTTGCGGAACACTGCCAAAGGCATTCCTTGCACGAGCGACATCTCCTGCGTCCAGCCATTGTTCGACGGCGAGCAAGGTCAGGCGGTCTCGTTCCGCACCGATTGCCTCGCTGGCCAGCGAGATATAGGCGCTGGCCGCCTCGGCGTGTTCGCCGTCATGCGCGAGCCGCTCCGCGCGGCCTTCGCCGCTCAGCGCCATGCCGCCAAGACCGGTCGTTTCACAGCCGGTCAGAGTGCCGAGAGCAATGAGCAAGAGTGCGATGCTTGCTAGCAAGCGTACTTCACGGGCAGGATATCGAAGACTACTCATCATAATCATGTAACCGGAACAAGGTTCTGCGCCCAATGAGCGGCACGCTTTATATCGTTGCAACGCCGATAGGCAACTTGGAAGATCTGACACCGCGCGCGCGAAAAACGCTTGGCGAAGTGGACCTTATTGCTGCGGAGGATACCCGCCACACCGGCCGATTGCTAATGTCAATCGGTGTCAAAGCACGACTTATGGCGCTGCATGATCACAACGAAGCGGAGGTTCTTTCTACCGCCGTGGCGGCGCTCGAGTCCGGTCAGTCGGTGGCGCTGGTCAGTGACGCCGGAACGCCACTGGTGAGCGATCCCGGTTACCGGCTGGTCAGGACCGCGCATGAGCGAGGTATCCCGATTTCGCCCATACCGGGGCCCAGCGCGTTGACGGCGGCGCTCTCTGTGGCCGGACTGCCGACCGATCGCTTCGGCTTTGAAGGCTTCCTGCCGGCAAAGCGCGCGGCCAGGCGCAAGGTACTGGCGTCATTGCGTGACAGAACCCACACAACGGTCTTCTACGAATCGGTGCATCGGGTCGCCGAGTCGCTCAAAGACATGTGCGAGATACTGGGTGACGATCGCCCGGCCTTTATCGGCCGTGAGCTGACGAAGCTGCATGAGCAGTGTGTGCAGGGTTCGCTCGCACAGCTACGAGAAAGTGTCGATGACGGCACCATCGTCTCCAAAGGCGAGTTCGTCCTGGTCGTAACGGGCTCGGATGAAGCGTCGCCGGCGTCATCTCTGGACGCGGATCGTCTCTTGATCGAGCTTGGTGATGTGCTTCCCGCAAAGGAGGCGGCGAGGGTGTCTGCCAGTGTTACTGGCCTTAAGAAGAATGCCCTGTATCAGCGCCTGTTGGATTTGAAACAAAGAAAGCGCTAAGCAAGCACGCGGCGAAAGCCAGTAGCGGCCGGCCAGATTGGAGTAGAATCCAACCTGAGAGGGCCGGAGTTGGCCAGACAATCGCTGCGCTCACGCGCGGAGGAAAGTCCGGGCTCCTTCGGACAGGGCGCCAGGTAACGCCTGGGGGGCGCGAGCCCATGGAAAGTGCCACAGAAAATATACCGCCGCCTGTTGTTGTAATGACGATGGTCGGTAAGGGTGAAAAGGTGCGGTAAGAGCGCACCGCGCGACTGGTAACAGTTCGCGGCACGGTAAACCCCGCCCGGAGCAAGACCAAATAGGGGAGTGCGGGTTAATAGCCCACCGTCGGTTCCGAACGGACTCCCGGGTAGGTTGCTAGAGGCGACTGGTGACAGTTGTCCCAGATGAATGGTTGTCGATGACAGAACCCGGCTTATTGCCGGCTCCGGCTCTCTCACTTTTATTTCTCTTTAATTTCATACTGTTACGCCGATTTTGGCGAAACAGCGATGCGGTTTTGCGCCGCGTGCGCAAAACGTTCTGCAAAGCGGCTGAAAAGTCCGGCTGTCGGCATTCGCCGACTCGTTTTTAAGGCCTTGTCGAAGAAGTAGCCGTAAGCAGCTGATTTGCTTAGCGCGGAACCTGCCACATTTCGCCCTTTTTGGGCCACGAGATAGCCCCTAAGTCACTGTACAACAAAGACTAATTGCTTTTGTTTGTTGACGGTCGCGTGGACCGCCACCTATAGTGTTGAAAAGTGGATAAAAGTGGGAGGAAAGGGGCTGCCTGCCCAGGATTCGCGCCTTAAAGAGCGGAACCGGGGGCCGTCCCTGACGAAGTGTTTCGAGGGGCTACCAAAGTCACGTTGGACGCCAAAGGGCGTATGGCAATACCGACCCGGTATCGGGAGCGGCTGTCCACGCGTTGTGATGGCGAAATCATTGTGACCGTTGATAAAGACCACTGTCTCCTCGTTTACCCGTTACCCGACTGGGAAGAACTGGAACGCAAGCTTGTCCGTTTGCCGAGCATGAACAAAGCAGCACGCCGCATCGTGCGCATTATGGTCGGTTATGCGACGGAGGTCGATATGGACGGCAGCGGGCGAATCCTGGTGTCGCGTGAGCTGCGGGATTTTGCGGGTCTCGACAGGAACGGAATGTTGATCGGGCAGGGCAACAAATTTGAACTTTGGGATGAACAAACCTGGAACGAAAAACGCGATGCATGGCTCAACGAGGAAGACGACGGCGATCTGCCGGCGGACCTCGAGTCGATTTCGTTCTAGGCCCTTGTCCATCCAATGAGCAGCAACGCGCATGTGCCGGTGCTGCTGGGGCCAGTTCTTAAGGGACTGAGAATAAAACCAGACGGCTGTTATGTCGACGGAACGTTCGGACGCGGTGGTCACAGCAGGGAGATTCTGAAGCAACTGAATGCGAACGGAAGATTGATCGGAATCGACCGTGATCCGCAGGCAGTTGCTTCGGCAGATAACACCCTTACAGACGATCCGCGTGTCGAAATAATAAAGGGCGATTTTGCGCAACTCGAGACACTTATTGGGGACAGAAAGGACGCTGACGGTTGTTCGCTCATTGGCAGAGTCGACGGTTTGCTCCTCGACCTTGGCGTTTCATCCCCACAACTGGATGAGGCAGATCGAGGATTCAGTTTCATGCGCGACGGTCCGCTCGACATGCGAATGGACCCGGACTCCGGCATATCGGCCAGCGACTGGCTCGCCTCGGTGGATGAAATAGACTTGCGTCGCATCCTCTGGAAACTCGGCGAAGAACGTCATGCGGCGCGCATTGCGCGCGCCGTGGTTGCCGCTCGCGAAAACGCCCCGATCCGAAGGACCTCGGAACTCGCTGCTATCGTCGAGACCGCGGTGCCGGCAGCGCATGGCAAGCATCGATCCAGAAAGCATCCCGCCACCAAGACCTTCCAGGCGATACGCATATCGATCAACGGCGAGCTCGAGCAGCTTGAGTCGGCGCTTGCGCAGACGGTCGATGTGCTGAGACAGGGCGGCCGGCTCTGCGTTATCAGTTTCCACTCTCTCGAAGATCGCATGGTGAAGCGATTCATGCGTGACTCATCCAGGGAGCCCGAACCCTATCGAGGCATGCCCTCGGTACCGGAAGCGTATCGGCCGAAGCTCACGCTCATTGGCAAGGCTGTGGCTCGCAACAGACGAAGAAATCGCTGTCAACCGAAGGGCGCGTAGCGCCCGCTTGCGAGTGGCGGAGCGCACATGATTGAGCCGAATCAACAATCGCAGCCCCTCCTGCTGATCGTCGTGTTCGCTGTGGTCTGCGTCCTGAGCGCGATCGCGCTCGTCTACACCAAGCATGAAGCGCGCAAGTTGTTCGTGGAGCTTGAAGCGCTCACGCACGAGCGTGACGGCCTGAACATCGAATGGGGTCAGCTACAGATTGAACAGAGTACCTGGGCACAGCATGCCCGGATCGAGCAGGTTGCAACCGAGGACCTTTCCCTGGTGCGACCCAATACCAGCGAAATTTTCGTGATCGAACGGCAATGAGACGCGGCGCCGAAACAAAGCAGAAAACAGAGCGACGATTCGTCGGCAGGGTCTCGCTGGTGCTGGCGTTTTTTGGTCT
The DNA here is from genome assembly GCA_963841145.1 of uncultured Gammaproteobacteria bacterium. Lineage (GTDB taxonomy): Bacteria > Pseudomonadota > Gammaproteobacteria > Steroidobacterales > Woeseiaceae > UBA1847. The sequence goes on along the minus strand of CAWJBO010000021.1, from coordinate 125,372 downwards.
GCTGGCGGCATCCCTCGTTGCTCGCGCGGTTCATCTGCAGGTTCTCGACAAGGAGTTTCTGAACCGGCAGGCCGATACGCGCCATCTGCGAAAGGAAAAGATTTCTGCGCATCGCGGCACGATCACAGACCGCAACGGCGAGCCGCTCGCTATCAGTACGCCGGTCGACAGTATCTGGGCCAACCCGAAGGAATTTGCCGCTGCTGTCGATAACGTTCCGCAGCTTGCCAAAGCCCTCGGCGTCGACGCGCAAACGCTCATGCGTCGGATTACGCGCAGCATGAACAAGGAATTCGTCTACCTGAAACGACATCTGAATCCGGAGCAGGCAGACCGGGTACTCGCATTGAAATTGCCCGGTATCAACGTGCAGCGCGAGTACCGTCGTTACTATCCCGCCTCGGAGGTCACCGGGCACCTGATCGGTTTCACGAACATTGACGACGAAGGCCAGGAGGGTATTGAGCTGGCATTCAACCACTGGTTGGCCGGAGAGTCCGGCGCCAAGCGGGTGCTAAAAGATCGGCTCGGCCGTTCCATAGAAAACGTCGAGAGCATTCGACCGGCTCGCCATGGCAAGGATCTCAAGACGAGCATAGATCTGCGGCTGCAGTACCTTGCCTACCGTTCGCTGAAAGCTGCCATCAAGACCTACGAGGCGCGCTCCGGTTCCATCGTCGTGCTTGATGTAAAGACCGGCGAAGTGCTGGCGATGGTCAACCAGCCGACCTACAACCCGAACGACCGCTCACAGTTTCTGCCCGCGCGCTACCGCAATCGCGCTATTACGGATCTGTTCGAACCGGGTTCCAGTATCAAACCGCTGATCGTTGCGGCCGCGCTCGAAAGCGGCCACTACCGGCCGAGCAGCATTGTGGACACAGCGCCGGGCTATGTAGATGTCGGCGCGAAGAGAATCGAGGACAGTCGCAACCTCGGTCGTGTCAGCCTGACGACGATTCTTGCGCGTTCCAGCAACGTGGGCGTTACGAAACTCGCGATGCAGCTGGAGCCGGACCAGCTCTGGGAGACCATGACGAAATTCGGTTTTGGTGCGCTCACGAGCAGCGGGTTCCCCGGCGAGTCAGCGGGCCGGCTGACCTATTTCAGTCACTGGAAACCTATTAATCAGGCCACGCTTGCCTACGGATACGGCGTTTCGGTAACACCCCTGCAGCTCGCGCAGGCATACGCCGTCGTAGGCGATGATGGTGGTCTGCGGCCCGTGTCGCTGGTCGGCCTCGATCAGCCGGCCGACAGCCAGCAAGTCATCTCCAAAGAAACGGCGGTTGCCGTACGGCGCATGCTCGAGGAGGTTGTACGACCTGGCGGTACCGGCACAAAGGCCTCCGTCGACGGCTATCGCATCGCGGGCAAAACCGGTACGGCCTGGAAGGCTGCCGATGGTGGCTACTCGGAGGACAAGTACATCTCGATATTCGCGGGGCTTGCGCCGGCCAGCGATCCGCGCCTGGCGACGGTTGTCGTCATTGATGAGCCGCGCGGCGAGCTGTACTACGGCAGCGATGTTGCCGCCCCCGTGTTTGCCGACGTCATGGCGGAATCGCTGCGACTGCTGGCCGTCGCGCCGGACGGGATGCCGGTACGCGCAAGCGGTGAATCACTCAGGGCCATGGCCGAGCGGACAACGAGTCAATGAGCATGCCTGCTGAACACCTGCCCTCATTACTCACCCTGACTGACTTGCTGCAGGGCTATGCCGAAGCGCCGCCAATAGGGGTGCAGGGGATTGCCAGCGATAGTCGACAGCTGCGAAACGGCTATGTCTTCCTGGCTTGCCAGGGGCTCAGCAGCCATGGGCTTGACTACCTCGCCGATGCACGAGCGGCTGGCGTCAGCGCCGTTGTCTACGATACTTCCAGTGCCACCCGGCCAGACGATCCGGGCGTGCCGGTCATCGGCGTCGATCGGTTGAGCGACAAGCTCGGCGAGATCGCGAACCGTTTCTATGGCCGGCCATCGGAAGCACTGCGAGTGATCGCGGTGACGGGTACTAATGGCAAGACGACCGTGGCGTGGCTGGCCACACAGTGTGCGGAGCTGTTGGGCGCACGCTGTGCCTATCTCGGCACGATCGGCTACGGCATTCAGGAGCTTGAGAGCTCAGGCGGGATGACGACGCCGCCTGCTATCGAGTTGCACGGGCGGCTTGCCGGGTTTGTCGAGCAGGGTGCTGACTTTGCGGCGATAGAGGTTTCCTCGCACGCGCTGGCGCAGGGTCGCGTCGATGGTGTGCGATTCGAAGCTGCCCTGTTTACCAACCTGACGCGCGATCACCTCGATTATCACGCGAGCATGCAGGACTACTTCGAGACCAAGGCTCGGCTGTTCCTGGAGTCTGACACGCGTAGTCGAATCATCAACCTCGATTCCGAATTCGGCGCTGAGCTGGCAGCGCGCTGCGGTCAGGAGGTTGTGACTGTCTCGACGAAGTTTGATCGGGTCGCTAACGGGCGACCCTATGTCTTCGTGCGTTCGGTCGTACTCAATGAGCAGGGATCGGACGTGAGCTTCGTCAGCTCCTGGGGAGATGGGCGTTTTACCTTGTCACTCCCCGGTGATTTCAACGTCGCCAACGCGGCCCTTGTGCTGGCGCTGATGCTGCAGCAGGGTGTTTCAACAGAGGCAGCTTGCGATGCTTTGTCAAAGGTGCAGGCGCCACCCGGACGCATGCAGCGCGTTACCGCGCCGGGACCGGCCGTGTACGTGGACTACGCCCATACACCGAACGCGGTTGAAGCGGCGCTGCGCGCGCTGCGGCCCCACTGCCGCAGCAAACTCTGGTGCGTATTCGGTTGCGGTGGCATGCGTGATGCCGGCAAGCGACCGCTGATGGCGAAGCTGGCAGAGCGGCTGGCTGATCGCGTCGTCATCACGAGCGACAACCCACGCGGCGAAGATCCGCTCGACATTATCGACGATGTTGTCTCGGGCCTTTCGCGTCCCGAATCCGCGACCGTCATCGAAGACCGCGCCGCCGCGATCGCCTGGGCTATTGAGCAAGCCGATGAAAGAGATGTCGTGTTGTTGGCGGGCAAGGGCCACGAAGATGTTCAGCAGGTGGGCGACGAAAGCCGCCCGTTTTCGGACTATGCCGTAGCCGAGGCCGCCCTGGCCGCTGCGACCAAAGGGGGCGACAAATGATCGCTTCCCTGGGTGCTGCAGCCAAGGCAATGCACGGAGAGTTGCACGGCGAAGACGGTCCGTTTTCAGCGATCAGCACTGACTCTCGTACGCTGCGCGAGGGCGAGTTGTTCTTCGCGCTGCAAGGGCCGAATTTCGACGGTTGCAACTATGTGCAGAGCGCGCGCGAAAGCGGGGCCGCTGCCGCCGTCGTGCGGACCCGGGTCAAAGTCGAACTGCCGCAAATCGTAGTGGAAGACACGCGTCTGGCGCTTGGGCAATTCGCGACAGCCTGGCGTCAGCAACAGGAAGTGACCGTCGTCGGCATTACAGGAAGCAACGGCAAGACCGGCACCAAGGAACTGGTGCGCGCCTGCCTGTTGAAGCAGGCGCCCACCCTCGCGACGCATGGCAATCTTAATAACGAAATCGGCGTGCCGCTAATGCTGGCACGCATCACCGACAAGCATCGGTTCGCTGTCATAGAAATGGGCGCCAATCATCCCGGCGAGATTGCCTACCTGACCGGGCTTGCGCGTCCGGATATCGTTCTCATAACCAACGCCGCTGAAGCACACCTGGAAGGCTTTGGTTCGGTTCACGGCGTTAGCCGCGCGAAAGGAGAAATCCTGCAGGGGAGCGAGCGACCGCAAGCGGCAATCCTGAATGCCGATGATCAGTATTTTGACTACTGGTCATCGCTCGTGACGGACGCGCGCAAGATCAGCTTCGGGCTGGGTGAGTCTGCCGACGTGCGCGCAACTGACATTGTGTCCGGCGTGCATCAATCGCAATTTCAGTTGCGGTTGCCGGATGAGCAGGTCGAGGTCAGCCTGCCATTGCCCGGTATCCATAACGTGCGCAACGCCTGCGCTGCGGCGGCGGTTGCCTGTTCCCTCGGCATCAATGCAGACAGCATCAGGGAAGCCCTTGAGGGCGTTAGCCCGATAGGCGGCAGGCTGCAGCCGCTTCGTGGCACGAATGCTGCGACTTTGTTCGACGACAGCTATAACGCAAACCCGCTTTCGGTAACGGCCGCTGCAGAATTCCTGGCACAGCTGTCAGGCGAGAGTTGGCTCGTTCTCGGCGACATGAAGGAGCTCGGCGACGAATGCTGCGGATCTGCATCGCGAGCTCGGTGAGAGGCTTTCTGCCATCGGCATCGATCGCTTGTATGCGATGGGCGACCTGACGCGTCACACCGTCGAGGGTTTCGGCAAGCATGCGAGCTGGTACGGCGGCATAGACGCACTACTGGATGAACTAACGCGGAAACTTAACAGCTCAGTCAACGTGCTGGTGAAGGGTTCGAGATCGATGCACATGGAGCGTGTTGTCGACGCGCTGCGCCAAGTCGAAGACGTGAGAAGGGAGGCCTGATCATGTTGCTCTATCTCACCAACTATCTTGCCCAGTTCGAATCCGGCTTCAACGTATTCAACTATCTGACGATGCGCGCGATTCTCGGCGCACTGACGGCGCTGGTGCTGTCGTTCATCATTGGTCCGCGCATGATCCGCCGACTGAGTGTGAATCAGCTGGGTCAGCCGGTTCGCGAAGATGGACCGGAAACGCATCTTCTCAAGGCCGGTACGCCCACCATGGGTGGCGCGCTGATTCTGACGGCGATCGCCTTCAGCACGGTGCTGTGGGCGGATCTCGAAAACCTCTATGTCTGGATCGTACTGTTTGTCACTTTGTCATTCGGCGTCATCGGCTTTGTCGATGATTACAAAAAACTCGTATTGCAGGACCCCGCCGGCATCTCGGCGGCGCAAAAGCTCTTCTGGCAGTCTAGTGCGGCACTCGTTGCCGCCATTGCTCTGTACGTCACGGCAACCGACGAGGTGCAAACCTCGCTGTTGATTCCGTATTTTAAGGACTTGGCAATTCCCCTGGGCATGTTTCAGGTTGTCGTGACGTACTTTTTTATTGTTGGCTTCAGTAACGCGGTTAATCTTACTGATGGCCTTGACGGGCTGGCGATCATGCCGACCGTGCTGGTAGGGGGCGCACTTGGTATCTTCGCCTACGTAACCGGCAACGTTAATTTTTCCAGTTACCTCGACATTCCCTATGTTCCGGGCACCGGCGAGATCCTGGTGTTCTGCACGTCGCTGGCTGGCGCGGGGCTCGGGTTTCTCTGGTTCAATACTTATCCGGCTCAGGTGTTCATGGGCGACATAGGTGCGCTCTCGCTCGGTGCTGCGCTCGGTGTCGTCGCGGTCGTCGTCCGTCAGGAAATCGTGCTGGCGATTATGGGCGGCGTGTTCGTCGTCGAAACGCTGTCCGTCATCATCCAGGTCGCCTCGTTCAAGCTGACCGGCAAGCGCGTATTCAGGATGGCACCGCTTCACCATCATTTCGAACTCAAGGGATGGGCCGAGCCCAAGGTTATCGTTCGTTTCTGGATCATCACCGTGATCCTCGTGCTGATTGGCCTGGCGAGTCTGAAAATACGATGAGCGCAGCGCGAGAAACAGCCAATAGAGACCTCGTCGTCGGCTTGGGCGCGACCGGGCTGTCGATCGCGCGGCACCTTCGCCGAGCAGACATTGACGCCATGTTTTTTGATAGCCGCGAACAGCCGCCCGGCATCGACGAACTTGAGAAGGTCTGGCCGGATGCCGAGCTGCTACTTGGCAATGCCAAGCTGCCTGCCGGCGTCGCGCGGATTATTACCTCTCCCGGAGTTGCCGACAGTCACCCATTGCTGAAGAGCGCGCGCAAGAAGCATATCGAGATCGTTTCAGACATCGAGTTGTTCGCGCGCGAAGTCAAGGCGCCGTTTATCGCAGTCACCGGCTCCAACGGCAAAAGCACGGTCACGACACTGCTGTATCACATGTGCATCGCCGACGGCCGCGAAACACTTGCCGGCGGGAATCTCGGCGAGCCGGCGCTCGATCTTCTCGATCATCCGACGCCGCAGATATACGTGCTCGAACTATCCAGTTTTCAGCTGCAGCGAACGCAGAAGCTGCCTGCCGCGGTTGCCGTTCTGCTCAACGTCTCGCCGGACCATCTGGACTGGCACGCCGACGAAGCGGAGTACCGGGAGTCGAAGTATCGCGTCTATCGCGAGGCTCAGGCTGCGGTGTTCAATCGGTCCGACGCGACGGCGAGCAAACATACACGGCATTGCAAACAGGTCATCAGCTTCGGTCTCGATGCGCCGGAGGAGGGCCAGTTCGGGCTCCGCGTCGAAGATGGCGAAACCTATCTGGCACGCGGGTCGGTGTTGCTGCTGTCGATTCGTGATCTCGCCATGTACGGCGTTCACAATCAGCTTAATGCCCTGGCAGCGCTGGCCGCCGGAGAGCTGATCGGACTTGCCATGCCGGCCATGCTACAGGTGCTGGTCGAATTCACGGGCCTGCCACATCGTATGCAATTCGTTGCGCGCATCGGTGCCGTCGACTACATCAACGATTCGAAGGCAACCAACGTTGCGGCCGCCGTTGCCTCGGTCAATTCGGTCGATGGCATGATGGTGATCATCGCCGGCGGTGACGGCAAAGGCGGCGACTTTGGCGAGCTTGCCACGGCGCTGGAAGGCAAACTGCGCGCGGCCGTGCTGATCGGCGAAGATGCAGAGAAAATAGCCGCGGCTCTGGACTCCGTCATGCCAGTGCGGTTCGCCACGGACATGGCGGACGCAGTGCGAACGGCCGCCGCTTGCGCCGAGTCCGGAGATACCGTCCTGCTTGCCCCTGCGTGCGCGAGTTTCGACCAGTTCGAGAACTACATGGCGCGCGGCGACGCGTTCTGTGCAGGCGTGGAGGCGCTCGGGACATGAGTTCCAGCATCACCATGCCGTTCCCGGCGCGCCTGAAAACGGCACTGCAGATTGATCCGGTGCTCATGACGATTGCGCTGACGCTGTTGCTCGGCGGCTTCGTGATTCTGGCGTCTGCGTCGATCTCAATCTCCGACAATGTTACCGGAAACCCGTTCTTCTACCTGCAGCGTCAGATGCTCGCCGCCGCAATTGGTACGGTTGCAGGTGGCATCTGCCTGTTCGTGCCAATGCAGGTCTGGCGCAGCCTCGGACCGCTGATGTTGTTTACCGGCATCGCGCTGCTCGTACTGGTGTTGATCCCTGGAGTCGGCTACGAAGTCAACGGCAGCACCCGATGGGTGCGTATAGGTTTCATGAACCTGCAGGTATCTGAGCCGGCACGCCTGTGCATGCTGCTGTACCTGGCGGGCTACCTCGTGCGGCGCAACAAGGCGCTGCGTGAGGAGTTCACGGGCTTCCTCAGGCCGATGCTGGTGCTGACGCTGGCCTGCGTGCTACTGCTCAAGGAACCGGACTTCGGCGCGGCCCTGGTCCTGCTGGCCACTGCGCTGGTTATGCTGTTCGTCGCGGGCGCCCGAATACGGGACTTCTTGCTGTTCTTCTCGGCGGCTGTTCTTGCGATGGCCGCCCTGGCTATTACCTCGCCCTACCGCATGAAGCGATTGACCGCGTTTCTCGACCCGTGGGCCGATCCATACAACTCAGGATTCCAGCTCACGCAGTCTCTGATTGCGATAGGCCGCGGCGAGTGGTTCGGTGTCGGTCTCGGCGACAGCGTGCAAAAGCTCTTCTACCTGCCGGAAGCGCACACGGATTTTGTATTCGCGGTGTACGCCGAGGAGTTCGGTCTCGCCGGTTCCGTAGTCCTTATTACGTTGTTCGCCGCACTGCTTTGGCGCGTCTTCAGGCTCGGCATGCGAGCCGCGCGAGCCGAGCGCTTTTTCGAGGCCTACATCGCGATCGGGCTGGGTACATGGCTCGGCCTGCAGGCCTTTATTAATGTTGGCGTGAACATGGGCCTGTTGCCGACCAAGGGACTGACGCTGCCGCTGATCAGCTACGGCCGCAGCAGCCTGATCATTACGATGATCTGTATCGGCCTGTTGCTGCGCATTCATCATGAACTTGCAGTTGATGCAACGCCTGTCAATCGAAAACGAGGTCGACGCAAATGAGCGCGCGACCCATCCTGGTCATGGCCGGTGGCACGGGCGGACACGTCTACCCGGCGCTTGCGGTTGCGCGCGCCTTGCAGGCCAATTCGCGTGATGTCGTCTGGCTGGGTACGCGCCGCGGCCTGGAGTCCCGCGTGATACCCGCCGCGGGCATCGATATCGAGTGGATCAGTGTCAAGGGCCTGCGTCGCAAGGGTGTGCTTGCCATGCTCATCGCACCGTTTCAACTCGCCTGGGCGCTGCTGCAGTCGCTCGGCGTCATCCTTCGTCGCCGCCCCGCAGCGGTGCTCGGCATGGGTGGATTCGTCAGCGGTCCCGGCGGCGTTGCTGCCTGGCTGACCCGGCGACCGCTTGTGATTCACGAGCAGAATGCCGCTGCGGGCCTGACCAACCGTCTTCTGGCGCGTCTCGCCCGGGTTGTGCTGCAAGCCTTCCCGGGCAGTTTTAATTCCCGATTCAACGCGGAGACAGTGGGTAATCCTGTCCGCGAGGAAATCATGATGATCGCAGCACCCGCCGAGCGGTATGCGAAGCGCGACGGACCGCTGCGACTGCTGGTGCTTGGCGGCAGCCAGGGCGCGCTGGCGTTGAATCGCACAGTTCCTGCGGCGCTGGCAGAACTCGCCATCGCGCAACGGCCCGTGGTGCGACATCAGTGCGGCGAACGCACGCTCAGGATCGCCGAAAATGCGTATGCGGAGCATTCTGTCGATGTCGAACTGCTGCCTTTCATCGAGGACATGGCCGAGGCGTATGGCTGGGCGGACATGGTCGTCTGTCGTGCGGGCGCGCTGACCGTTGCAGAACTCTGCGCTGCCGGGCTGCCCGCTATTTTCGTCCCGTATCCGGCCGCCGTCGACGACCATCAGACGGCGAATGCCCGCCCGATGTGCGACGCGGGTGCCGCGGCAATCGTCCCGGAAGCCGAGCTCACGCCTGGCGTGCTTGCCGATTTGCTGCGCGACTGGCTTACGTCGCGCGAAACACTGCTGCGCCGCGCGGAAAAGGCGCGCTCACTGGCTGCGCCGAACGCGCTTCGCCGAATTACCGAGCTCTGCCTGGTGCAGGCGGGAGGAACAACGTGATCAAGCGTATGCGCCGCATTCACTGCGTGCACTTCGTCGGCATCGGCGGCTCAGGTATGTCAGGCATCGCCGAGGTGATGCTGAGCCTTGGCTACGCGGTGCAGGGATCCGACCTTAAGCCCAACAAACAGACGAAGCGCCTTGAAAAGCAGGGCGCCACCCTATTCATCGGCCACGCTGCTGACAACATTCGCGATGCCGACGCTGTCGTTGTCTCCAGCGCGGTCGATGAAACCAATCCCGAAGTGGCTGCGGCAAAAGAGCAGCTAATGCCCGTTGTCAGCCGCGCCGAGATGCTCGCCGAGCTGATGCGCTTTCGATACTCGATTGCGGTTGCCGGAACGCATGGCAAGACGACGACGACCAGCCTGGTCGCAAGCGTGCTGGCCGAAGGAGGGCTCGATCCTACCTTCGTCATTGGCGGCCGATTGAAGAGTGCGGATGCAAACGCGCGTCTTGGCCAGGGCGATTACCTGGTCGCCGAAGCGGATGAGAGCGATGCGTCGTTCGTGCATCTGAAGCCGATGCTCGCGGTCGTCACGAATATCGACGCTGACCACATGTCGACCTATGACGGCGACATGGAGAAACTCAAGAACGGGTTTATCGAGTTTCTGCACAACTTGCCTTTCTACGGTCTTGCCGTCGTCTGTATCGATGATGCCGGTGTCAATGACGTACTCGGCGACATCGGGCGTTCTGTTACGACCTACGGCACAGCTGACGGTGCCGACGTCCAGGCAACCAACATCGCGTTTGCCGAAGGCATGACGACTTTCGATGTTGTACGCAGCAGTAACAGCGAAGCGCTGCGTGTGTCGCTGCGGCTGCCGGGCATGCACAACGTTCGCAATGCACTCGCCGCAATTGCCGTTGCAGACGAGTTGCAAATCGGCGATGACGCTGTCGTCCGCGCGCTTGAGAGTTTCGAGGGCATAGACCGCCGATTCCAGAGTTTTGGCGAAGTTCGCACAACCGCGGGCAAGGTCCTCCTTGTTGATGACTATGGCCACCATCCGACGGAAATCGCAGCGACCCTGTCGGCCGCGAAGGCCGGTTGGCCGAAGCGGCGCATCGTGCTGGTTTTTCAGCCACACCGGTACACCCGTACGCGTGACCTGATGGATGATTTCGCGACCGTCCTGTCGGAGGCCGACGTGCTGGTGCTGATGGACACCTACGCGGCGGGCGAAGACCCCATCGCCGGCGCCGACGGGCGCTCGATGGCGCGTGCCATTCGCATGCGCGGCGCGGTAGAGCCGGTGTTCGTCGAATCGCTGGATGACCTGAAGCCAGTGCTGGAAAGCCTTCTCGCAGAAGGTGATCTGTTACTGACAATGGGCGCCGGCGACATCGGTGCCTATGCCGCGACTCTGCCCGAGCTGCTCGCCGACGGTCCCTCGCTGAAGGTGCACTCATGATGGCGATGGCACGAGAGCTCAGCGTGATGGGCGAGCTTCGGCAAAACGAGCCGATGAGTCGCCATACATCGTGGCGCGTCGGTGGCCCGGCAGAGACGTTTTTCGTACCCGCGAGTGTCGAAGATCTTTCGTCTTTCCTGGCCGATCTCGATCGGGATACGCCGTTGTTCTGGCACGGCGCAGGTAGCAACCTGCTGGTTCGCGACGCAGGGCTGCCGGGGGTCGTCATCTCGGCGACCAAGATGCTCCGGCACCTGGAACGCGTCGGCGATCACAGGGTACGGGCCGGTGCGGGCTTGCCGTGCACGCAACTGGCGCGCCAGTGCGTTCGCTGGCGACTCGGCCCATCCGAGTTTTTTGCAGGTATACCGGGAACCGTTGGCGGCGCGCTGGCGATGAACGCCGGCGCTCATGGCGGGGAAACCTGGGAGCGTGTTGCCTCGGTGCAGACCATCGACCGCGGCGGGGTCCTGCACGAACGAACCCCGGACGAATTCACCATTGCTTACCGCAGTGTCAAAGGGCCTGCTAACGAGTGGTTTCTTGAAGCGAGTTTTGATTTCGATCCCGACAACACGCCAAGCATGGCGACGATGAAGTCCATGTTGGAGCGCCGCAAGACGACGCAACCGCTGGGCCTGCCGAGCTGTGGATCGGTATTTCGTAATCCGCCAGGCGACTATTCAGCGAGGTTGATCGAGGCAGCAGGACTTAAGGGTCACCGAATCGGCGGTGCGGAGGTTTCGACCAAGCATGCCAACTTTATTATCAATCGCGACAATGCCTCGGCGAGTGACATCGAGGAACTGATCGAACACGTACAGAAGACGGTACTGGATGTGCATGGCGTCGACCTGCAACACGAAGTGCGTATTGTCGGTGAGGCTCGGCCATGACTGCCGTAACGCCGATCGTGGACGAACGTCACAGGGTTGCGGATGCCGCCGGCTTCGGCCGTGTCGCAGTCATGCTGGGCGGGCATTCGAGCGAACGCGACGTTTCCCTCGACACCGGTACCGCCGTGCTGAATGCGCTAAAGAGCAACGGCGTGGACGCTCAGGCCTGGGATCCTGCGGAGCGCAGCATGGCGCAGTTCGCGGAGGCCGGATTCGACCGCGTATGGATTGCGCTGCATGGTCCGGGTGGTGAGGACGGTGCCTTGCAGGGCGCATTACAGTGGCTGGGCATGCCCTACACGGGTAGCGGGGTCTTGGCTTCCGCTCTGGCGATGGACAAAGTGCGCAGCAAGCACCTGTTCCGGGCTGCGGGCATTCCGACGCCTGACTACGCCGTTGTGCGCTCGCACGCGGATGCCTCGGTAGCTGCCGAACAGCTGGGATTCCCGCTATTCATGAAACCTTCCAGGCAGGGCTCCAGCGTCGGCATGTCGAAGATTTTCGAGCGCGCCGAACTTAACGCGGCGGTCGACACGGCATTGCGGTATGACGACACGGCCCTGCTTGAAACCTGTGTGGTCGGCAGCGAAATGACTGTGGCCATCTTGCAGGGGCGGGCGCTACCCAGCATTCGAATCGAAACGCCGCGGGTCTTTTACGACTATCGCGCCAAGTACGAGTCTGATCGCACCGAGTACATCTGCCGCGGTACCGGCAACGATGCTGAAGAACAGCGCTATGCCGAACTGGCGCTGGCGGCATTTGAGGAGCTGGGCTGTTCCGGCTGGGGACGCGTCGACTTCATGGCCGGCACAGACGGCCAGCCGCTGGTACTGGAGGTGAATACGGTGCCGGGAATGACCAGTCACAGCCTGGTGCCGATGGCTGCCGGGAAAGATGGCATCGATTTCGCAGAACTTTGCTGGCGAATTCTCGAGACGAGTTTTCGTTCAAGCGAAGCGGAGCACAACATCGTCGAGGTAGCAGCAAATGGCGCGTAAACAAGCCAGGCGTCGCAAGCCAAAATCCGCCCGGCAGTTCAAGATGCCGAGCATTCGCATAGGCCGCATCATCACGCCGCTGGTAGCGCTCGGTATTGTGATTGCGACCTATCAACTCAGCCTTACGTTGCTGGACCGCCCGATTTCGTCGATCCAGATTAACGGCCCGTTTCAGCGGGTTTCCGCACTACAGATAGAAGAGGCAATCAGCGAACAGATAGAAGCTGGCTTTGTCGGTGCCGATCTTGAGCACATCCAGGGCCGCATCGTGGCGTTGCCGTGGATCGATCAGGCCCGTGTTGCGCGACGCTGGCCCAGCAGGATTTCGATCACTGTTACGGAGCAGGTGCCCGCCGCAGTCTGGGGTGAGCGCGGGCTGCTGAATACGCGAGGCGAGCTGTTTGTTGCCGAGGCACGGCACCCACCGGCTGAGCTGCCGCGCCTCAGCGGGCCGGACGATCGATCGGCAGAGGTGGCCAAACGCTACCTGGAGGTGCGCGATCGACTGATTCCTGTTGGCCTCGATCTGCAGCGCGTGCATGTAGACGCCCGGGGCTCCTGGGACATGACGTTGCAGAACGGCATCAAGGTCCGGCTTGGCCGGCGCGATGTCGCCGAACGCACTGACCTGTTTCTTCGTGTCGTCACCGACATCATTACGAGCCGCGCAAAAGAGATCGAGTACGTTGACATGCGCTACGGCAATGGCTTCACGATTGGCTGGAACGCCGGGTCCACAACGCCGGTTCCCGAACAACAGCAGACTGAGCAGGAAATGCTCGCTGCACGAGGGACAAACTAAGTGTCCAAGCGCCCAGACAAGAACCTGATCGTCGGACTTGATGTAGGCACATCGAAGGTCGTTGCCATCGTTGGTGAAATTAACGACGAGGGCGCAATCGAAGTTGTAGGCATTGGTTCGCACCCATCGCGCGGGCTGAAAAAAGGTGTGGTCGTGAACATTGAATCGACCGTGCACTCGATTCAGCGTGCCGTCGAGGAGGCAGAGCTCATGGCGGGTTGTGACATTCACTCCGTCTATACCGGCATCGCGGGCAGCCACGTGCGCAGCCTCAATTCACACGGCATCGTTGCCATACGTGACAAAGAGGTTAGTGCCAGTGACGTTGATCGTGTGATCGATGCGGCGCGCGCGGTAGCGATACCTGCCGACCAGAAGATTCTGCATATCCTGCCGCAGGAATTCGTCATCGATAACCAGGAAGGGATCCGCGAGCCCATAGGAATGTCGGGTGTGCGGCTTGAGGCGAAAGTGCACATGGTGACCGGTGCCGAGAGTGCCGCACAGAACATCGTGAAGTGCGTACAGCGCTGCGGTCTCGAGGTTGACGATATCGTGCTCGAGCAGCTGGCTTCGAGCTACGCGGTGCTAACCGACGATGAGAAGGAGCTCGGTTCCTGTCTCGTCGATATCGGCGGTGGCACAACCGATATTGCCGTATTCCTCGGTGGCGCAATTCAGCATACGGCGGTAATCCCGATCGCAGGCGACCAGGTGACCAATGACATCGCCGTGTCGATGCGTACGCCCACACAGTACGCAGAAGAGATCAAGATCAAGTATGCCTGCGCGCTGTCACAGCTCGCGAATCCGGATGAGACGATCGAAGTACCGAGCGTTGGCGATCGCCCGCCGCGGCGGCTGGCCAGGCAGACGCTCGCCGAGATCGTCGAACCAAGATATGAAGAACTCTTCGGTCTGGTACGCGATGAACTTCGCAGGAGCGGTTTCGAGGAGCTGATCGCGGCCGGCGTCGTGATCACCGGTGGCAGCGCCAAGATGGAAGGTGCCGTAGAGCTGGCCGAGGAAGTATTCCACATGCCGGTCCGGCTGGGCGCACCGCAATACGTCGAAGGACTAATGGACGTTATTCGCAATCCGATCTATGCCACTGGCGTCGGGTTGCTCCTTTACGGCAATGAAAATCTGTCGCGACGCGATCGGCGCAGCACGCCGATCGGCGGCAATCTGGGTGAGGTCTGGGACCGCATGAAAGCGTGGTTCCAGGGCCATTTTTAAAAGAATGGGGTTCAGTGAGTACCCCACAGGGAAAGTTAACAAGCGGAGGAAGACTCAATGTTTGAATTAATGGACGCGCATAGCTCGACTGCGGTCATCAAGGTCATCGGTGTCGGTGGCGGTGGTGGCAACGCCGTAGGGCATATGGTTGATACCGGTATAGAAGGTGTCGATTTTATCTGTGCCAACACGGACTCGCAGGCGCTGAAAGGATCGCGAGTACGAACGTCGTTGCAGATTGGTTGCAACATCACCAAGGGACTTGGCGCCGGCGCCGACCCCGATATTGGCCGCCAGGCTGCCATGGAAGATCGAGATCGCATTGTCGAGGTTATCGAAGGTGCCGACATGCTCTTCATAACGGCCGGCATGGGTGGTGGTACCGGAACAGGAGCGGCACCCATCGTCGCGCAGGTCGCGAAGGAACTCGGCATCCTGACAGTAGCCGTAGTAACAAAGCCGTTCCTGATGGAGGGCGGTAAGCGACTGCAGATTGCGGAGCATGGCATTGGCGAACTGGGCAAATATGTCGATTCGCTCATTACGATTCCCAATGAGAAGTTGCTCACCGTTCTGGGTGGAGAAACAACGCTGCTCGACGCTTTCAGGTCTGCGAACCAGGTACTTCAAGGTGCAGTGCAGGGCATAGCAGAACTCATAACCCGTCCTGGACTGATAAATGTGGATTTCGCCGACGTTCGCACCGTCATGGCCGAGATGGGCATGGCAATGATGGGATCCGGAGTCTCGTCGGGCGAGGATCGTGCGCGTGAGGCCGCGGAAGCCGCTATTTCCAGTCCGCTTCTTGAGGACATCAACCTTGCGGGCGCCAACGGTATCCTGGTAAACGTGACCGCTGGTACCGACCTGTCGATCGGCGAGTTCCAGGAAGTCGGCAATACGATCAAGGAGTTTTCGTCGGAGAATGCAACCGTTGTCGTCGGCACCGTTATCGATCCCGAAATGACAGACAAAATCCGCGTCACTGTTGTAGCGACCGGGCTCGGTCAGCAGGCCAAGAACGCAGAGTCGCCGATGCGAATTGTGCGTCGTCCGGCGGCGCAGTCGGAGCCTAAGTACCACGAACTCGACAAGCCAACGGTACAACGTAAACGCGCTGTTGGTGACGGCCTTGATGCTGCCGGCCTGCAGGAAGAACTGCTGGATATTCCGGCATTCCTCCGGCGCCAGGCAGACTGAGCGTATGATGCTCTGACCGGCGGTGCTACTCACTCACCGCCGGGGCTTCTCCTCCGCTGTGCCGGCCCGGGGCAATCCGGGCCGGCATGCTTCGAAGCCGACGGCAGTTACTTCAAATGCTCCGCCGAGATAAAGCGCTAAGGCACTGAATTCTTGTAGAGTTTTTCCGCCATATGGTAATCTTCCGGCCACGATGCTCAGACAACGCACACTAAAAACCACCATTCGCGCCACTGGCGTGGGCTTGCACTCGGGCGAAAAGGTCTTCATGACGCTGCGTCCGTCAGCCGAGAATTCGGGCATCACTTTTCGCCGGGTGGACCTCGAGCAACCGGTCGACATACCTGCTGACCCACGCCTGGTTAGCGAGACGATGCTGGGCACGACGCTGACGAAAGACGGCGTCAAAGTCGCGACGGTCGAGCACCTGATGTCAGCGTTGGCCGGACTGGGTATCGACAATGTTTACGTGGACCTGTCGGCGCCGGAAGTACCGATCATGGACGGCAGCGCCGGGCCCTTTGTCTTCCTGCTGCAATCGGCTGGCATCGAGGAGCAGAATGCGGCGAAGAAATTTATTCGCATCAAGAAGAAGGTGCGTGTCGAAGAAGGCGACAAATGGGCCGAACTTGTTCCTTTCAACGGTTTTAAAGTCAACTTCGAAGTCTCCTTCAATCACCCTGTTTTCAACAAGCTGTCGCAGCAGGCAACGATCGATTTTTCGTCGACATCGTTCCTCAAAGAAGTCAGTCGCGCGCGTACTTTCTGTTTCTTGCGGGACGTAGAGGCATTACGCGAGCGCAACCTTACGCTCGGCGGCAGCATGGATAATGCGATCGTCCTCGACGACTACCGAATCCTCAACGAAGATGGCCTGCGCTACGCGAATGAATTCGTCATTCACAAGATCCTCGACGCCATCGGCGATGTCTATCTGCTGGGGCATGGCCTGATCGGCGAACTGCGTGCCTACAAGTCGGGTCACGAGCTGAACAACCGGCTGTTGCGCGCCATGCTCGACGACGAATCGAGCTACGAGGAGGTGACATACTCAGACTCGAAGAAGGCGCCTATCTCTTACGCGACTCCTTCGTACGCGTAGTATTCGACTCACCGCCACACGACCTGTTTTTCTCTCCACGGCGCCGATCGCCAGTGTTTCTCAGTCGCTCGAACAGTGCTCCCGTCAAACCCGTTTGCAGCCTGGCGCCTAGCCCTGGCTGACACGCACGCGGCAGACGTGAGCCTTGAAACCGGCCGCCTGGGCCGCCTTCAGGAGCGAATCGGCCTCGTAGCGGAGTCGGCTGGCCCAGGCCGAGGTGGCGGCGATAACAACCAGTTCCCCGTCTTCCCGCACATTCGCGGCGACAATGCCCTGCGCCTGGTCCTCCGGCAGAGCTCGGGCCAGCACGGCCGTCAGCGCACCCATATCCCGGGCGCGCCGGACGATATCGCCTAAATCCCCGCCATTACTGGGATTGAGCAGGTTGCCGAGCTGTTTCGAGGCCATAAATATTGTGACGCAAGTAGCGCTTTTTCCCGTTTCTGAGTGACCCGGGTCACCGTTGAGCACCCGAACCTTGTAATAAAAACCGGCATTATGCATATTGCTGCCTACGACAAGGGCAAACCCGCTGAAAGGCGGAGGCGCAAAACCACCGGTCTAAGGGATCAGATCCTAGGACAGCGGGGCTACCGAAGTGACAAGGTACAGCAAGTTGATAATAACGCGAACAAGCGATCGCAGGGAGTTAGCCTGCGAAAACGTGACTTGCCTGATAGACCTGGCATCAACTCAAACACGTCTGAGGCGTGCTCGATGAATGTTGTAATTTTTGGCAAGGGGTTCGGAAAACCCCGGCAATATAACCTGTCCGGCCTGGGTGCCAGTCTGGGTGTTGCCGTCATTGCGGTCATCGTCATCAGCCTCGGTTTCGGCGGTGGTTACTGGTACTCCTCGAAAACAGGGTCGGGCGTGAGCACGAACGAACTCGCCGACCTGACGGGCGAGCTGCAGCAACAACAACAGGGTATTGCTGCCATTCGTCAAGGCAGCGAGGATACGCTCGATGCATTCGCGATCCGCATTGCCCAGATGAACGCGCGGGTTATCCGCCTGGACGCGCTTGGCCGTCGTCTGACCGATATGGCAGACATTGATGACGGCGAATTCGATTTCGATTCCGATCCTGCGGTTGGTGGTCCGGAGGAGCCGATGGCTGCCGGATCCACTGTCGCTGTTCCGGAGGTCGTTGATGCGATGCAGTCGCTAAATGATCAACTTAGCAGCCGCGAGGCGCAGCTCAATGTCCTCGAGAGCGTCCTGATGAACCAGAACCTCAAGGACCGAGTCTATCCGCAGGGCAGGCCGGTTGGCTCAGGCTGGATTTCCTCCTATTTCGGAAAACGTACTGATCCGTTTACCGGCAAGGCGGCCAATCACACCGGCGTCGACTTTGCCGGCAAGATGGGTGCAGAAATCGTGGCGGTGGCCGACGGTGTGGTGACCTGGTCTGGAGACCGTTATGGCTATGGCATCATGATTGAAATCAATCACGGCAGCGGCTATTCGACGCGCTATGCGCACAATTCAGAAAACCTCGTCGCTGTCGGTGACGAGGTGAAGAAAGGCCAGGTCGTAGGCCTCATGGGCGAAACCGGTCGGGCGACCGGGCCGAACCTGCATTTTGAGGTGCTGAAGAACGGTAGCCGCGTAAATCCCGTCAAATTCATTCGCGAATCCTCGAAGTAAGCTCGTAACCATCCCTGCAGAAGTCTGGGCGTCTTTGACGGCGACTCGGCCCAGCCGCTTGTGTTCGCGAAAAAAGCCCATAGATGGATAGATTCCATTCTAAATGGCGCCGTAACACCTTAGAATAGCGGCCTTTGTTTTACCGGACCCGGGAGCCCTAAGTGGCCAAATTCCTGACAAGTATCTTCGGCAGCCGCAACCAGCGACTGCTGCGTCAGTATGCAAAAATCGTCAAGAACATCAACGCGCTCGAAGAGGGCGTGCAGGCACTCGATGACGCATCCCTGCAGGCGAAAACGCCGGAACTGAGGCAACGCTACCAGGACGGCGAGACGCTGCAGCAACTATTGCCCGAGGCCTTTGCTGTAGCTCGCGAAGCATCCATGCGCACCCTGCATATGCGGCCTTTTGATGTGCAGCTGATCGGCGGCATGGTTTTGCACGACGGTAACATCGCCGAGATGCGTACGGGTGAAGGTAAGACGCTCATGTCTACGTTGCCTGCGTACCTGAATGCAATTAGCGGCGATGGTGTTCATGTAGTGACCGTGAATGAGTACCTGGCACAACGCGACGCCGACTGGATGCGTCCAATATACGAATTCCTGGGCCTGACGGTTGGTGTAACAAGGAGCGGCCAGACTCAGGAAGAGAAGCGCGCCGCGTATGAATCCGATATTACCTATGCGACCAACAACGAACTCGGCTTCGACTATCTGCGCGACAATCTCGCGTTCTCGATTGAGGACAAAGTACAGCGTAAGCTGAATTTCGGCATCGTGGATGAGGTCGATTCCATCCTTATCGACGAAGCGCGCACGCCGCTCATAATCTCCGGGCCGGCCGAGTCCAGCACCGACCTGTATGCGCAAATCAACAAACTGATTCCGAAACTCAGGCAGCACGAAGAAACCGAAGAGCCGAGCAACTACGACATTCCCGCCAACCGCGTGACGCTGGTCGATCAGAAGGGTAGTTCAATAACGGTCGCCGGGGATGACGGTGATCGTTCCGACGTCATGCGACTTGGGGAAGCGGTCGCGATTGCCGAGGAGCGTGATGCTGATGTCGTGCTCGTGGATGACAGTCAGAAGGTTGCCGCTTGTCGATTAATCAGTCGTGGTGATTACACCGTTGATGAGAAGTCGAAGCAGACCTACATGACTGAAGAGGGTCACATGAAGGTCGAGTCCTTGCTGGCCAGGGCCGGGCTGTTGGCCGAGGGCGAAAGCCTCTACGACGCCGGCAACATCCGTCTACTGCACCATATGAATTCGGCACTCCGAGCCCACGCGATCTATCAGCGCGACGTCGACTATATCGTCAATGAAGGCCAGGTCGTCATTGTCGACGAATTCACCGGTCGCACGATGCCGGGTCGTCGCTGGGGCGACGGTCTTCACCAGGCGGTCGAGGCCAAGGAAGGTGTCTCAATCAAGCAGGAAAACCAGACGGTTGCCTCGATCACTTTCCAGAATTTCTTTCGTTTATACAATAACTTATCGGGCATGACCGGTACCGCGGACACCGAGGCGTTCGAGTTTCAGCAGATCTACGGTCTCGAGGTTGTCGTTATCCCGACGGACAAACCGATGATCCGCGACGATCAGCCGGACCTGGTGTACCTGACCGAGAAGGACAAGTTTGAGGCGATCATCGAGGACATCGTTGACTGTGAAGAACGAGGCCAGCCCGTTCTGGTTGGCACGACCTCGATCGAAGCGTCGGAGCTGCTGTCATCGTTTCTGAAAAAACAATCCATCAAGCACGAGGTTCTGAACGCCAAGCAGCATGAGCGTGAAGCGCAGATCGTGCAGAATGCGGGCCGGCCTGGCGCGATCACTATCGCAACCAACATGGCTGGTCGAGGTACCGACATCGTGCTCGGTGGCAGTTTGGATGCGGCCCTCGCCGACGCCGGCGAAGGCGCGGACGAGGAGAAGATCAACTCCGAATGGCAAGAGCGACACGAGGCGGTTGTAAAGGCAGGTGGCCTGCACATCGTCGGCACGGAACGCCATGAGTCACGTCGTATCGACAATCAGCTTCGCGGTCGTTCCGGTCGTCAGGGCGATCCGGGTTCGAGTCGCTTCTACCTTTCGATGGAAGATACGCTAATGCGCATCTTCGGTGATCCGGAGCGCACCAAGAGCCTGTTGTCACGTGCGGGGATGCGCGAAGGTGAGGCAATCGAGAGTCGGCTGCTCACGCGCCAGATCGAGCGCGCGCAGCGCAAAGTAGAATCGCACAACTTCGACATACGCAAGAACCTGCTCGAGTACGACGACGTTGCGAATGATCAGCGCAAGGTCGTTTATCATCAGCGTTCCGAACTGATGGCGGCCGACGAGATTGCCGACTCGGTCGTCGCGATTCGAGACGAAGTCATCGAAATGACAGTGCAGCAGTACGTTCCACCGCAGAGCCTCGATGAGATGTGGGACCCGGATGGCTTGAGCCAGGCGCTTGAATCCGAGTTCGGATTGCACGTCGAGGTGTCGCGCTGGGCGAGTGAGGACAAGACACTTAGTGCCGAGGCTATTTGTGAGCGCTGTATCGACGAAGCTACCAAAGCCTACGAGAAGAAAGCCGGCGAGATCGGCGCAGAGCTGATGCGCGGTGTCGAGAAGCAGGTCATGCTGCGCCAGCTCGACCACCACTGGAAAGAGCATCTCGCCGGGATGGATCATCTGCGCCAGGGAATTGGTCTGCGTTCTTACGCGCAGAAAAACCCGAAGCAGGAATACAAGCGCGAGGCGTTCGAGATGTTCGGCGCGATGCTGGAGCAGGTCAAACACGACACGATCAGCATACTGTCGCGTATTCGTATCCAGGGTGAAGAGGATCTCGACGAGATGGCGCGTCGCCGGCAGGCTGCAGAGGCGATGAAATTCCAGCATGCGGAAGCGTCGGCGCTGGGCGCAACGGCCTGGCCCGCAAGGCGACCAGGCAGCAGCTGCGCCCGCGCCGTTACCGTTTGTTCGCGACGGCCGCAAGGTGGGTCGCAACGAACCGTGTCCCTGCGGATCCGGGAAGAAATTCAAGCAGTGTCACGGCAAGCTCAAGTAGAAAATCCCTGAGCGACGGCGCTTCATGAAGCACTTTGACGTTGCGGCCGGCATTCTGTTCGATTCTTCCGAGCGGGTTCTGATTGCGGAGCGGTTGGGTGACGGTCCGTTTCACGGGCTTTGGGAATTTCCGGGCGGCAAGATAGCGCTCGGCGAGTCGTCGCAAGCCGCCTTGTCCCGCGAGCTGGTTGAAGAGCTCGGTATCGAAGTGACGGCCTGTTCATCGTTCATGAAGTTGCGCCACGAATACCCCGATCGCATCGTCACCATCGAGTTCTTCATTGTAGATGCCTGGAACAAGGAACCTGTGGGCTGCGAGGGCCAGGCGTTGCGCTGGGTTGCGAGAGATCGGCTTAACGCCGAAGAACTGCTACCGGCCGATATGCCGGTTGTTGCGGCGCTTCAGCAAGTGGACAGTTGAAACGCGATGTCCTGCTTCGTCTGTACCGCGCGGCAGTCGATCGTCGACCACTCCAGGAATCGAATCGTGAAACGGTGCTGACTGCCACTGATCTCCGGGAAAAGTGAATTGTTGCCAGCCAGACTAACGCGAAGCAGGCGACAATTGCTGTCTTTTTGCATCGTGTGCTGATACATGCCGTTGGTGGCCAGCTGGTTGGTCGGTCTGGCGCTTTCCCGAATTAGCCAGAGCGATTCGCTGACCGCATCGCAAATTGGACGAATTGCACCGGTCCACTGCAGAAGATCCTCACGCCGGCGGCTTATCGGCTGGCGCAACCAGTGATTGTATTCGGGCAGATCAAATTCGCACGTGCCGCCGGGTATGGCGCTGCGGTGCTTGATGGCGTTCAGGAACTCACTGTCTTTGATCGGTTGCAGGAAGCCGGTACCGATCCGGCCGATCTGATCTCGACTTGCGAGCAAGTTATTCACCACGGCATCAAGACGACCTCGGTCAACGCCGGCCTGGCTCTGGTAGCGCTGCAGCGCACTGAGCTGCTGGTCGAGTTCCTTCAAAACCTCGCTGCGAACATCCCCGCGCGACAGAATGGCCAGTACCTCCAGCAACGTCGAAATTGTGGCCCTCGTAGCCCAATCTGCCTCCTTCTCGCTGTTATAGAGCATCTGCTGGTAGAGAAACTCCAGCCGCAGAAAAGTGCGCATGCGCTCGGATAGCGGTTGCTCGTAGTGCGTCGCAGCGGCTGCGGACTCGACGGCGATCTCTTCGGCAGGTTTGGCCATTGCGCTATTCTGCGCCACCCGATGCCGACTGGCAAATGAGCGTGACTTCGGTCTCAGTTCCGCGAATCTCTCGGGAAGTTCTGCGGGCCGCCGAGCTAAAATGAACGATTGCACAGGCTGCCGGCGCTTTGCTCGATGATTGATCCTGTTACTCAGTTCCCAGATGCACGCCGCAATCTCCTGCTTGTTGCCGCCGGCTGGGTTTTCCTGTTCATCGCCGCCGTCTTTGCCTACTGGCCGGGCCTTGCCGGACCTTTCCTGCTTGATGACTTCGGATCAATCGCGGATCTCGGCGATCGCGGTGGGGTCCGGGACTGGTCGACGTTCAAGGCCTTCGTATTTGGCGGGCACGCGGGCCCGCTCGGCCGGCCTGTTGCCCTGCTCAGTTTCCTGATCGACGGCAATAACTGGCCAACCGATCCATGGCCGTTCAAGCGCACCAATCTGCTGATTCACCTGCTCAACGGCGGGCTGATCGGTCTGCTGGCGACGAAGATCCTGCGGTTGCTGGAGTTCGACAGACAGGATGCTCGCTGGATTGCGCTGGTGTCGGCGGCGTGCTGGTTGCTGCATCCTTTCCTGGTTTCCACCACGCTTTACGCCGTGCAGCGCATGGCGCAGCTGTCGACACTGTTCGTGTTTGCCGGCCTCAATCTTCTACCTGTACGGCCGGTCTTTTCTTGACGCTCGCCCCCTCAAGGCCTACGCGGTCATGAGTATATCGGTCGGGCTGTTTACTCTGCTGGCCATATTCTCGAAGGAGAACGGCATCCTGCTGCCGCTGCTCATCGGCGTCCTCGAAATTACGATCTTTGCCAGTCAGCAATCACGGCTTGGCTCGCTAAACCGGTATTGGAGTGATCCTGTTTATCGTCGTGCCGTCGGCGGTCATTTTTCTCTATCTCGGCGAGAGAGTCCTTCAGAGATGACTTCTTCGACATAATGCTGCCACGGGACTACAGCGCATACGAGAGCTTGCTTACGCAAGCGCGGATACTCGCGGACTACCTCAAGCACTGGTTCATACCGGAGCTTTATACGACCGGCGTCTTCCAGGACCATTTCCTGAAGTCCACCGGCATCCTGTCGCCAGTAACGACGCTATTCGGCGCGCTGTTTCACATTGCGCTGATCTCGGTATCCCTGGTCAAGCGTCGCGAGTGGCCCCTGTTCGCTTTCGCGGTTCTGTTCTTCTACGGCGGTCATCTGCTCGAGTCTTCAGTGCTGAATCTGGAGCTGTATTTCGAACATCGAAATTATATGACCGCTGCGTTTCTTTTCCTGCCACTGGTGGTTTTGTTGCGGAACAAGGTCAGTCAGCCGATGTTCTTTGGCGTAGCCATTGCAGCGCTATTGGTACTTGGTAGCTTTACACGCTACTCCGCTACTGTCTGGCAGACCTTTCCCAGCATTGTCGAGGCATCGGCGCGCAAAGCGCCCACGTCGGCGCGAGCGCAGGCGCAGTACGCGACGCAGCTGTTTAACGCAGGTCGCTATGAGGAATCGCTGCAGGTCATCGACCGGGCGGTCGAAGTTATCGATACCGAGGATCCGCTACTGCTGATCAATCGGCTGATAATTCACTGCCAGCTAGGCATCCTTTCGACGAGCGATTTCGACAACGTCGCTGACGGTGGTGACAAAACGTTTCTACGATGTGCGCTCGCTCAAACTCTATACCGGGTTGATCGAATCGGTTGGTATGGGAAAGTGTCCCGGAGGTCTCGCTTACCCGGCTGCGCTCCATGTTCGAAGAGATGCTGCTCCTGCCGGTCAACACCGATCCCAAGTCGTTGGGCTACTCGCAGATTCACTATTTCATCGGCTATACCAGTGTTGAGGCCGGCGATTTGCCACGGGCTGTCGCGGCATTCGAGGAGTCGCTGCGGGCGCGACCTGGCTCTTCGCACGCGATGATCATGGCGGCATTGCTCGCGACGGGTGAGTACTACGACGAGGCCCTGTATTTCTCGGATATTGCCCTGTCACAGCTGGATGTCGAGAATCAGGGCATCCTCGGTCGGGCGCGGGTTACGGAAAACGACATTCATCATTTTCGGAACGTCGTACGCGAAGATATTGAGGCGCTCAGGGTCCGCGAAGAAGATACAACGCCTGAAGACTGAAACGACTAGTCGTGATCGTTCGCAAGTTGTCGGAATACTTCGTCCAGCTCAAGAACCTGCTGCCGCGTGTGCTCAAGACCTTTGCCATTGTCGATCGTAAAGTCGGCGATCGACAATCGCTCTTCGCGGCTGGACTGTGCGGCAAGGATGCGACGTGCCTGTTCGACGGTCTCTGCGTCTCGAGCCAACAGTCGCTCGATCTGCAGTTCTTCGCTGCAATCGACGGCAAGAATGCGGTCGACGAAGCTGGCGCAGCGGTGAATCGACCAGCAGCGGAACGACGATGATCTGGTAGGGGCCAGCGGCCGCGTCTGCCTGGCGACGAGTTTCGGCGCCGATGCGCGGATGCAGAATCGCCTCGAGATCGATTCGCGCCGCGTCGTCGGCGAAGATCAGCCGGCGCAATGCGCGGCGGTCCAGGTTTCCTGTGGCGTCTATCGACTGCATCGCCAAAACGGTCACGGATCTCCTCCAGCGCCGGTTGGCCAGGCTCCACGACCTCTCGGGCGATACGGTCGGTGTCGATAATGGCAACGCCCAGGTCGGCGAACATGTCCGCAACGGTCGATTTGCCGCTGGCGATGCCGCCGGTCAGAGCGACTCGAAAGGGCGTCTTGACGGTGGTCTCATCCACTCAGGGCCACGCTCTCAGAGCATCAGGTCGAGGTAGGCGTTCTTGATCGTGTCGCCCCACAGCATGGTGATCCAGCCCGCCGCCGCGAGATACGGGCCAAACGGAATCGGCACGCTTCGCTCGTGTTTTCGGAAGACCATCAGACTGATGCCGACGATAGCGCCGACCACGGCCGACATCAGTATTATCTGCGGCAGCTGTTGCCATCCCAACCACGCGCCCAGCGCTGCGAGCAGTTTGAAGTCGCCATAGCCCATGCCTTCTTTGCCGGTGACCAGCTTGAACAAGTTGATAGACGGTCCAGAGACTCAAATAGCCGGCGACGGCACCGACGATCGCTTCCTGCGGCGAAATGAAAAGTGTCGCGCTGCCTGCCATGGGGTGAAACAGGCTCATGAGCAGTCCGATCCAGATCAACGGCAGAACGATCGAATCCGGGATGAGCTGCGTGTCGGCATCGATCATGCTGATCGCAACCAGCGCCAGCGTCAGCAGGATCGCCATGATCGCCTCCCAGCCGAAGCCGAATCGCCAGGCACAAAGCGCTGCGAGTACCGCGGTAAGCATCTCCACGAGCGGATATCGCGCCGATATGGACTCCTTGCAGTGCCGGCATTTGCCGCCCAGCAGCAAATAGCTGATGACCGGAATATTCTGCCAGGCACTGATCAAGTGACCACACGACGGGCACCGGGATCGTGGCACAACCAGGTCGAATCGACCCTCAGGCATATCACGCTCGGGCGGAGTGCTGTTGAGCTCCTGGCACTGTTCGCGCCATTCGCGCTCCATCATGATGGGCAGCCTGTGAATAACGACATTCAGAAAGCTGCCGATAATCAATGCGAAGGCGAACACGACGGCAATGAAAACCGGGGTCGACTGAGCAGAACAGATCAAACATGCGGTGACTCCGTCATCTTCTTCAAACAGCAGTTCTATAAACAAAAACGGCGTCCGGAGTGTCCTCCGAGCGCCGCTTTTTTGCAAATAGCGCGTTGTCCCTTAGACAACCGCGCCCAGTTTGAAGATTGGCAGGTACATCGCTACGACGAGGCCGCCGACCAGCACACCGAGAATCGACATGATCATCGGTTCCAGCAGACTCGAAAGATTGTCGACGGCATTGTCGACGTCTTCCTCGTAGAAGTCGGCAACCTTGGCGGACATCTGGTCGAGCGAGCCGGATTCCTCACCGACCGCGATCATCTGGATGACCATGTTCGGGAACAGGTCAGTATTTTCCATGGCTTGCTGCAATCGTTGACCGGTTGCAACTTCGTCTCGCATTTCCAGTACGCCAACTTCGTAAACGATGTTGCCGGTTGCGCCGGCAACTGATTCGAGCGCCTCAACCAACGGGACGCCGGCAGCGAACATGGTGGACAGCGTTCGTGCGTAGCGCGCAATGGATGCCTTTTCAAGAATAGGGCCGATAATTGGCATCTTCAGCATCATGCGATCAAGAAAGTGACGAAACGGTCGCGAACGCTTCTTGAAGTAGATGAAAGTGGCGACCGCAGCACCAATAATGGCAACGATGAAAAGGCCCTTGGTCCGCACGAAGGCGGACAGGTCGATCACCATTCGTGTGAAGCCCGGCAGGTCGGCGCCAAAGCCCCTGAACAGATCTTCAAAAGATGGAATAACGAAGATCAGGAGAATCGTCGTGACGATAAAAGCGACCGCCAGTACCGCGGCCGGGTAGGTCAGTGCTTTCTTGATCTTCTTCTTGATCGCCTCGGTCTTTTCCTTGTACGTTGCGATCTTGTCGAGCAGGCTTTCCAGCGCGCCCGCTTGTTCGCCCGCTTCCACCAGGTTGACAAAAAGGTCATCGAAGTAGAGCGGCTGCTTTGCCAGCGCCTCGGCCAGCGCGCTGCCGCCTTCGACATCAGCCTTGATGCCGAGGATCAGCTTCTGCATGGCGGCATTCTCATGGCCGTTGCCGACGATCTCGAACGACTGCACGAGCGGAATACCAGCAGCGAGCATCGTTGCCAGCTGCCGGCTGAATAACGCGATATCGGAGGTTTCGATGCTGCCGCCACCCGAGAACATGCTCTTGCGCTGCTTGCGGATGCGTAGCGGCACTACGCCCTGGCGCCGAAGGTCGGCACGTACGGACGCTTCATCGTTGGCCAGGCTCTTGCCTTTGACCTTCTTGCCGTTTCTATCGGTGCCTTCCCACAGGAAGGGCGTGCTCATTGTAGCTGTCTCAGCCATTAGTCCAGTCCGTTAATCCAGCCATAATCTACTCAATTGTAACCCGGTTGACCTCTTCAAGGCTGGTAACCCCTTCCTTGACTTTGTTCAAACCAGCTCTACGCAAGTCGATGACCCCTTCCTTGGCCGCCTGCTCGGAGATCTGCATGGCGTTGCCGCCTTCCATGATGATGCGGCCCATCACATCCGAGACCTCCATCACCTGGAAAATACCGAGACGCCCCTTGTAGCCCTCGTTGCACTGTTTGCAGCCGACGGGGCCAAAGATCGATAATCCGGCATCAATTTCCTCGGCGGTGAAGCCCTCCTTGAGCAGCGCCTCTTTCGGTACGTCACGAACGTCCTTGCAGTTGCCGCAGAGTCGCCGCGCCAGCCGCTGCGCAATAATCAGGCTGACTGAGGTGGCAATCGCGTAGGGCTTTACGCCCATGTCGACCAAGCGCGTTAGTGTCTTGGGCGCGTCGTTCGTATGCAGGGTCGACAACACAAGGTGGCCCGTCTGCGCGGCCTTGATCGCGATTTCTGCAGTCTCCAGGTCTCGAATCTCACCAACCATGATGACGTCCGGATCCTGTCGCAGGAACGCTTTAAGGGCTGACGCAAAGGTAAGGCCGACTTTCGGGTTCACGTTGACCTGGTTGATGCCGGGGAGGTTGATTTCCGCAGGATCCTCAGCGGTCGAGATGTTCCGGTCCTCGGTGTTCAGGATGTTGAGGCCGGTATAAAGAGAGACGGTCTTACCAGAACCCGTCGGACCTGTTACGAGAATCATGCCGTAAGGCTTGGCCAGGTGCTTCTCGTACAGGCCGCGCTGCGCGTCTTCGTAGCCCAGCATTTCGATGCCGAGCTTGGCACTCGACGGGTCGAGGATACGTAGTACGATCTTCTCGCCAAACAACGTCGGGCAGGTATTCACGCGGAAGTCGATGGCGCGGTTCTTGGAAAGGCGCATCTTGATGCGGCCATCCTGGGGAACTCGCCGTTCGGCAATGTCCATCCGGGACATGACTTTCAGTCGCGCACACACCTTGTTGGCGAGCACGACCGGCGGTGTTGCAACTTCGGAAAGCACGCCGTCGAGGCGCGTCCGGACACGGAACATCTTCTCATAAGGTTCGAAATGAACGTCTGAGGCTCCGCGCTTGATCGCGTCCAGCAATACCTTGTTGACGAAGCGCACGACCGGGGCATCTTCAATGTCATCACGGGCGTCGTCTTCGCGCTCCTCTTCCTCGCCGCCGACGTCGAGATTTTCGAGATCGAAGTCATCGTCCTGCAGGTCGCCCATGCTCGTATCGACGGCATCGATCGCCTTGCCGATTCGCTCTTCCAGTTTGTCCTGTTCGACGACGACCGGATCGACCCGCATGCTGGTGGCGAACTTGATGTCGTCAATTGCCTGCAGGTTGGTCGGATCGGAAATTCCGAGAAACAGCCGCTGACCGCGTTTAACCAGCGGCAGCACTTTGTGCTTGGAGATGAGCTTCTGGTCGACACTGCGGACGACGTCCAGATCGATCTCGACCGCATCAAGGTCGAGCAGCGGCACGCCGAATTCATGCGAGGCGGCGACAGCGATGGCTCTTGCGTTCGCGAGCTCTGCGCCTACCAGGTAGGCGATCAGCGGCAGCTTTTCCCTTTTCGCGGCCTCAGTGGCCTCCTGCAGCCGGTCTTCGGCAATGATGCCGTCCTGGACCAGGCGCCGGGGCAAGCCCGCGAGGTTGGATTGGGAAGCTGTTGCTGCCATAGGGTCTTCAGACTGTCGCTAATCTCCGAGCGTTACAGTCTCACTGATCCAACCCTCCGATTCAACTGGATTTTGTGCGGGGGTTCACAGTTACTGAAATTGATTAAGTAAAACGCCGGAATCGGCCATTTTGCCGGTCTAGCAGTGCCTATCGCAAGAGCCGATCAGGGCCGGCAGATGGGGGGCAAGTAACGCGCTTCAACATTCCCCGATTGATAGACGGTGTCAACGCCGCCGCCGGACAGGAGCGTGCCAGCGGGTGGCGCCGGTGAGAGGCCGCATCGCCAGACGATCGCGTTATTCCCGGACGACATGTACGGCGTGAAAGAGAGCACCTGGCCGGAGATGTCGGCGTGCGCCCGGTTGCCGAAGGTTACGTCGACTCGGCCATTGACTACGTTTACTTCGGTTACGTAGCTGCCCGACGTATCCGTTGTCGGGGTGCTCATACCGGCCTCCGCGCGATCCACCGGCGGCCGACCGGACTGCAGAAAGGCATCAATGACGGGTACCTTTGCAGCCGCGGCCATACTGATTCCCTCGGCGAGCTGTGCACGAATGGTATAGGTCTGGTAAGCCGAAACCGCAAGCGAGGCCAGGATACCGATAATCGCGACGACGATCATCAGCTCAATCAACGTGAAGCCTTTCTCAGATGATTTCATGTTCTCTCTTGCCTGATTGCCATCCGAACCATTTTAACCCAGTTCGCTGAATATCTCGCTGCAATGACGCCGTTATCATGCGCTATTGTGACGGCAGTCACATTGCGAACGACGCATCACAAAAAAAGCCCCGGAGACCGGGGCTTTCTTGACTTGTCGGCCAGAGCGTAATGCCCCGGCATTGTGTCTTATCGGCAGGCTGACGGCAGATGCTTGATCAGCCGATGGTGGCGCCAGTACGCACACAACCCACTCTACGCTACCCGCATTGGTCGTCGGAGTAAGCGTCAAGCATGTCTCCTGTAAGCTGTGTGTGCGCGTTGGGACCGCTGTACGTAACCTGGATCACACCGTCCGTAACGAGTGACATCGCTAACGTACTTGCCGGTGATCTCAGTTGCGGCAGAAACGCCGGCTGTGACGTTGTTAGACGGGAAGCGACCCGTATCCATCGTGAACTCTGAAATCGCCGCTTTCGCACCACCTGCGAGGCTCAAGCCCTCAGATACCTGTGCGCGGATCGTGTAGTCCTGGTAAGCAGGAATAGCGATTGCCGCCAAAATACCAATGATCGCAACTACGATCATAAGTTCGATAAGTGTAAAACCTTGTTGCTTCTTCATCTCTGGTTCTCCATGAATTGAGAGTCTTGTGTCGTACAAACGGCAAAATCGCCTGTACTGGAGATAAAGCAAGCAGCGTGCCAACTATTTGACGAATTCACTAACTTATTGTTTTTAAAGGATTTTAAGCAGAGGACTTGCCGATCCGACGGACGTCGAATGGCCGCAGGCGTCTGCAAAAAGTGACAAACCTGTCGCCTATGCGACTGTTGTGTGTCAGAAAGTGACAAAAATTGTCACTCTATGCCCAATTTCTTGATCCGATACCGCAGCTGCCTGAAAGACAGTCCAAGCAGCTTGGCCGCCGCCGTCTTGTTGTATCGGGTCTTCTCCAGCGCTTCGACAATCGCCTGGCGCTGAATGTCCTCGACCTGGTCGCCGAGCTTGCCCTCCAGCGACGGGCCCGGCGTGCCCGGATCCGCGACGGGTCGTTGCTGCAGGTCGGCCGCCGAAATCGTGCCGCTCGTGCAAAGCGTTACGGCCCGCTCGAGCATATTCTCCAGTTCCCGGACGTTGCCGGGAAAGTTGTAGCTCAAGAGACTGCTGCGGGCGCTTTCGTCGAGCGTAGCGTTGGCATTCAGTCGATCGAGGATGAAGTCGGCCAGCAGCAATACGTCGTCACCACGCTCGCGCAGCGCCGGCACGTGCAGTTCGATGACGTTGATGCGGTAGTAAAGATCCTCACGGAACTCGTCATCAGCTACCATCCTGGCGAGATCCCGGTGCGTCGCAGACAAGATACGTACGTCCACCGCCTCTTCCTGGGCCGCGCCGACCGGACGTACTTTCTTTCTCCTGAATAACGCGCAGCAGCTTTACCTGCATGGCGAGCGGCAGGTCGGCTATCTCATCAAGGAACAAAGTGCCGTTCTCGGCACACTGCAGCAGCCCCGCCTTGTCGTTGATCGCCCCGGTGAAGCTGCCCTTGCGATGTCCGAAGAATTCGCTCTCCATGAGTTCTGCCGGGATAGCGCCGCAGTTTACGGCGATAAAGGGGCCCTCGGAGCGCGGGCCGCTTTCATGAATCAGTCTCGCCACGAGCTCCTTACCGGTACCTGACTCACCCGAGATATGCACGGGCGCCTGCGAGCGTGAGACCTTGTCGATCATCTCGCGCAGTTCCTCCATCCGCTGCGACTCC
This sequence comes from uncultured Gammaproteobacteria bacterium, assembly GCA_963841145.1. Classification (GTDB taxonomy): domain Bacteria; phylum Pseudomonadota; class Gammaproteobacteria; order Steroidobacterales; family Woeseiaceae; genus UBA1847. Next base: position 93,425 of record CAWJBO010000021.1, on the reverse strand, counting down.
CCGAGCAGCTTGGATTGGCCGGCCTGGCGCGCCGCCGATACCCGCAGCGCGTTCTCGACGATCTTGCGCAGGTTGCCGAGATCCAGTGGCTTGGAAATAAAGTCGAACGCGCCGAGCTTCAGTGCCTGGACCGCCGTTTCGACGTTGCCGTGCGCGGTTATTACGGCTACCGGCAATCCCGTCGCGTTGCTCTGTATCCAGTCGACAAGTTCCAGGCCGTCACCGTCCGGCAGGCGCATATCCGTCAGGCAAATATCGAAAGGCTGCGTTCCCAGCAGTTTCTTGGCGCTGGTGATGTCGGTGGCCGATTCCGTGCGGACGTCCATACGTCCGAGCGTCAGCGTCAGTAATTCGCAGATATCGGGTTCGTCATCAATAACGAGTGCCAGCGGCTGGTTCATGCTGTGTTCCTGTGTTTCCCAACGATCCGGATCGGAGAATACGATACGAAAGATACTGCCTCCGCCGGGCCGGTCAAGGTACAGCAAGGTGGCGCGATTCAATTCGCAGAGTTCGCGAGAGATATACAGGCCAAGCCCGGTGCCACCGGATCGCGCCGTGAAAAAAGGCTCGAATATTTTTTCGGCCGTCGCCGCGTCGACACCAAGACCGCAGTCCAGGACCTCGAGGAAAGGGCGGCCATGGTTCTGCATACGGCCGGCCTGGACTTCAACCATGATGCCGCCGGTCTCGCTCGCATACTTGACCGCGTTGTCACAAAGATTCCAGAGAACCTGTCGCAAATGCCCCTGGTCCATGCGTACCTGGAGATCGTCGGGCACGTTCCCGATCGTGAATTCGCCTTCCTGCAGTTCGAGCGTGCGCACGAACTCGCTTGCGAAGTCGTCGAGCCAGGATTTGAGACCGAATCGAGTCGGCCGGCTGGACTCGCGGCGCGACAGCTGCAGCACGTTGTCGATGATATGGCTGACGCGACCCGAGTGCGTCTGGATGATCTCGGTAAGGCGCTTGTCCTCGTCCTCCAATCCCTGCGACTCGCGTAACAGCTGAGCCGCATGACTCATTGCGCCGACCGGATTGCGAATTTCGTGGGCGATGCTGGCACTAAGGCGCCCCAGCGACGCAAGCTTGGACTGCTGTACGCGCGCATTCAGGATGCTTACGTCCTCCAGGAAGATCAGCACGGGTCCGTCCCTTTGACCAACTTTGCCAAGCGGCGCCATATGTGCGGTTATGCGAACGTTGGTGTCCTCGGAAACGAGCGTGAACTCCGGGTGAGATGATTTCGATGTGTCTGCGCGCCACTGTTTGATGTAGCTCTCGAGCTCGCTGAAGGCCGCGCTCAGCGAGCGCCCCGAAAGGGGTTCGCTCGCGCCAAGAAGTTGGCTCGCCGAACTGTTAATGAGACGCACGGTATCGTCCGCGTCGATGACGACAATGCTCTCGCGCAGGTGCTGAACAATGTACTCATTGAGTTCAGAGACATTCTGCAGGTCGATGCCAAATTTTCGCGCCAGCGCTTCGCTGGCCTGAATGCGCCGTGCGAGCGGCTGCGCCGAGAGCGCCATTGCGAAAATTATGGCACTCAGGATCCCGGCCGCAGGGAAATTTGTTGGTGCCTGTACGGCGCCGAATTGCAGGAAGGCCTGCTCGCCGAGAATGGCGAAGGTCGCTATGGCCGCCAGGATGGGCGGGTATCGGTACGGCAGGACCAGGCTTCCGGCACCGATGAAGACAATCAGCAGACCGCCAAGTCCGCTCGAGATGCCGCCGCTGGCATGCGTCAAAACGATGACCGCGATGATATCCACAATGATCTGGGCGAGGCCGAAGGCATCGACACGGGCCCAACGCTGTCGTAGCAGCACGACGGTTGCGGCGGCGAATACGAGGTAGCCGGCGGTCGTGGCTGCAAACAGGATCGGCATGCTGTCGCCGAAGATGCGCGGATCGCGCCAGCCGAAGAAAAGGATCAGGAGCACGGCGGCAACGAAAAGACGAAAGCCGTTCAGCGCGGTGAGTATCCGCCAGGTGAGCTCCGGCTCCTCCATTGCCCGCTGCAGCAATGCGTCCCGGGAACCGCGGAAGGTTCGCCGCAACAGGTTCTCGGTCTGTGCCTCGTTCATGCAAGGAACCTCTGATCAATTATTTCACGACTGCGTTGTGTGGCCGGTTGCGCCGACACAAGGCGCGGCTCGAAGGTAATGGTCATTGTCCTTGCCAAGAGCCGTAACGTCGCAACCGGTGCGCAACCCGTTGACATGCATACTATCGTTGTTAGGGCCGGGACGCATCGGTCGAATAACCTCGTTGCAATGGCTCGACAGACCAACGGGTATGTTGTCGCCATCGTGCCTCGTTTTTCGACCGATTCGTCACCGGCGCAGCCGCGAAATAGAGGGTCAGAGGTTCCCCAGGGTATGCCGTCACCGACTCGTGAGAAGCGCCGATTGTAGACTGAATATGGACAAGGGTCCCGCAAACCTACAAAATACGGCGACTTTTTCGCTACAGCTGCGAAACCTCCCCAAGTCGCCTGCACGGCGGCCGACAACCAGAAGACAGAATCACAAATGAACCTTCACGAATACCAATCGAAGCGATTGTTTGCCGACTACGGCATACCGGTGCCACGCGGCATCCCGGCCGAATCGCCGAACGCGGCCGTAAAGGCCGCCCAGGAACTCGGTGGCGACCTCTGGGTGGTCAAGGCTCAGGTACATGCCGGCGGGCGCGGCAAAGCGGGCGGTGTCAAACTCGCGCGTACACTTGATGAGGTGCGCGAGTACACGGACACGATGCTGGGCTCGACGCTGATTACGCATCAGACGGGTCCCGAAGGGTTGCCCGTCAATACCGTCTATGTCGAGCAAGGATCGGACATCGACCGCGAGCTTTACCTCAGCATGCTCGTCGACCGCGAAGTCAGCCGCATATCGTTCATCGCCTCGGCGGCTGGCGGCATGGACATCGAAAAAGTAGCCGCAGAGACCCCCGAGAAAATCTTCTCGGTCGCGATTGCGCCGGACGTAGGTCTGCAGGACTACCAGGCGCGTCAGCTGGCGTTCGGCCTCGAACTCGACAAGAAGCAGATGCGCCAGTTTGGAAGCCTGATCAAGCGCCTCTACCAGCTGTACCTGGATACGGATGCCAGCCTGATCGAGGTGAATCCGCTGATCACGACGAAGGCCGGCGATATCATCGCGCTCGACGGCAAGATCAACATCGATGGAAGCGCGCTCTTCCGTCAGCCGAAGATTGCCGAACTCAGGGATAAGTCGCAGGAAGACGAGGCTGAACGCAAGGCCGCCGAGCACGATCTCAACTACGTCTCCCTGGATGGCAACATCGCCTGCATGGTCAATGGCGCCGGTCTCGCGATGGCCACCATGGACCTTATCAAGCTGCACGGTGGCGAGCCGGCCAACTTCCTCGATGTGGGCGGTGGTGCAACCGCCGAGCGTGTCGCGGCGGCGTTCAAGCTGATTCTCTCGAACGAAAGCGTCGAAGCGATCCTGGTCAACATTTTCGGCGGCATTGTGCGCTGCGACCTGATTGCCGAGGGCATTATCGTCGCGGTGAAGGAAGTCGGCGTGAGCGTGCCGGTGGTCGTGAGGCTCGAGGGCACGAACGTAGACAAGGGACGGGAGCTGCTGGCCAACAGTGGGCTCGACATTATCGCAGCGGACGATCTGACCGACGCGGCAAAAAAAGTGGTTGCCGCGGCAGCCTGACGGAAAAATTCAATGAGCATTCTGGTCAACAAAGACAGCAAGATCCTCTGCCAGGGCATCACCGGCAACCAGGGGTCCTTTCATACCGAACAGTGCATCGAATATGGCACCAACGTGGTTGCCGGCGTTACGCCGGGACGCGGTGGCCAGGAGCACCTGGGCGTTCCTGTTTACAACACGGTTCGCAATGCCGTCGATGAGACCGGTGCCGATGTCAGCATGATTTACGTGCCGCCACCGTTCGCCGCGGACGCGATCCTGGAAGCTGCGGATGCGGGCGTGGGCCTGATCGTCTGCATCACCGAGGGCATTCCGGTTAACGACATGGTCAAGGTCAAGTCCGCGCTGCGAGAATACGATTGTCGGCTTATCGGCCCCAACTGCCCCGGCATCATCACGCCCGGTGAGTGCAAGATCGGCATCATGCCCGGATTTATTCACAAGCCGGGTCGCATCGGCGTCGTTTCACGGTCCGGCACGCTGACTTATGAGGCTGTCTATCAGACGACCACCATCGGCCTCGGGCAGACGACGTGTATTGGTATTGGTGGTGACCCTGTGCGCGGCGTGGATTTCATCGACTGCCTCGAGCTGTTCGAAGCAGATCCGGACACCGATGGCATGATTATGGTTGGCGAGATTGGCGGTACCGACGAAGAGGCTGCCGCCGAATTCATCCAGAGCAATGTCAGCAAACCCGTCGTCGCGTACATCGCCGGCGTAACAGCTCCGCCGGGCAAACGTATGGGCCACGCCGGTGCGATCATCGCAGGCGGCAAAGGGACAGCTGAGGACAAGTTCAAAGCCCTCGATGCGGCGGGTGTCGTGACGGTGCGCTCGCCGGCGGAACTCGGGTCGAAGATGCAGGAAATCATCGATCGATAACGGCTCAGAGCGTCCCTAGTGTCCTGTTTGCTTAGTTCGCTAACTCTCAGCGTTCCCAGCAGCACGTCCTGGGAGGCGCAGGCGTGCAGGATTAGCGGGCTACTTCAAGCGACTGCAACGCGGCAGGCCGTGCTGCTGGGAGCGCCCGCAGGGAAAGCCTGCAAAGCGCTACTGCGGCGTTGCAGCCCTTGGCAAGGGTCGGGCCATTGCCGGCGGGCTGCGCCTTGCACTAGCGCTTTGCAGGCTTTCTGAAAGTAAGCGAACTAAGCAAACAGGACACTAGATGGTGACCCAGGTCAAAATTGCTCTGGCGCAGATCGACCTCGCGGTTGGCGACGTCGCAGGCAACACGGCCAAGATCATTGACTATGCGGCCCGTGCCCGCGACCAGGAACGGGCCGACCTGGTGGTTTTTCCCGAGCTCAGTGTTTGCGGTTACCCGCCAGAGGACCTGCTGTTCCACGTGGGTCTCAGGCACGGCGTCGAGGAGGCGGTGGCCGAGATTCGTGACAATGTCTTCGGTATCGCAGTCCTCATTGGTTTTCCGGAGTACGACGGCGATAACATCTACAACAGCTGTGCGGTGTTCTCCGACGGCCATTCGATTAGCCACTATCGCAAGCAGTTGCTTCCCAACTACGGCGTTTTCGACGAAGAGCGCTACTTCAAGGCCGGTAAAGATGCCGCCGTTTTCAAGCTGAACGGTATCCGTCTTGGCATGACTATCTGCGAGGATGTCTGGCGGCCCGAGCCCATTGCGCGCAGCCGCAGCGCAGGGGCCGAATGTGTTATCGCGATCAACGGCTCGCCCTACGAGCTCGATACACAGGACCGGCGTGAAGAAACGGTGCGCTCACGCATCGAGGAAGCTGGTATTCCTGTTATCTATGTCAACATGGTAGGTGGGCAGGACGAACTGGTCTTCGATGGCGGTTCGTTCGTAATGGATGCACAAGGTGAGACCTGTTTTCGTGCGCCGCCGTTCGAGGAGGCGCTGCCTGCGATAACGCTGAACGGCACCGCCAAGGGCGTTGTTCCCGAGCCCGGAGCCTGTGCCAAGGCGCTGTCCACGGAGGCAAGCATCTACAAAGCGCTCGTAACCGGAACCCGGGACTATGTCACGAAGCATGGTTTCCCCGGAGTGGTGATCGGGCTCTCCGGCGGCATCGACTCAGCGCTTGTTCTGGCAATCGCCTGTGATGCGATCGGCGCTGACCGGGTTCGCGTAGTGATGATGCCGTTTCGATATACGTCGGCGATGAGCCAGGAGGATGCCGCGAAACAGGCGGCGCTGCTCGGCGTGCGCTACGACGTCATTCCGATCGAGCCTATGTACGAGGCGACGGTCCGGCAGTTGCAGCCCATCTTCGAAAACAAACCGGCCGACGTCACCGAAGAGAACATCCAGGCCCGCTGCCGCGGGTTGTTGTTAATGGCCATCTCGAACAAGACCGGATGCATGCTGCTGACAACCGGTAACAAGAGTGAGATGGCGGTGGGCTACGCGACGCTGTACGGCGACATGGCCGGTGGCTTTGCGCCGATCAAGGACTGCAGCAAGACCATGGTTTTTCGGCTGGCGCGTTATCGCAATTCCGTCGGCGAGGCGATCCCGGATCGTGTTATCACGCGGCCGCCGTCGGCCGAACTCCGACCGGATCAAAAAGACACCGACTCGCTGCCGGATTACGATGTGCTCGACCCAATCCTCGAAGCATTCATCGAGGACGATCTTTCAGTAGCGGAGATTACGGAGCAGGGTTTCGATCGCGAAACGGTGCTGCGTATCCTGGAGATGGTCAAGCGCAACGAGTACAAACGACGGCAAGCGCCGCCGGGCGTGCGTATCAGCAGGCGGGCATTCGGCCGGGACTGGCGCTACCCGATCACGTCAGGCTACAAATTTCCGACCTGAGTCAGTCGCTGTTAGAACGTCCCCGTTCTTGATCAGCTCTCGTCCGGGTAATTCTCGGCCAGGACTTTTTGTGCGTCCGTCGCGAGATCGATCATGCCCAGGCGCTCGTAAGCTGCCGCCATGATCTCGAGCGAGCGCGCGTTGGCGGACGCGCCGTTGTACTGCTCCAGCGACGTTTTCGCCCGGTTCAGTGCCGCGACATAAGCACCTCGGCGAAGGTAATAGTCAGCTACGTGGTTCTCGTAGTCAGCCAGTCGATTCTTTATATAGAGCATTCTCTGCTCTGCATCCGGTGAGTACTCGCTGGCGGGAAACCGCTCAACCAGGCGGCGAAACGACGAATAGGCGCGTTCGAGCTCTTTTGGCGGCCGATTCGTGGTGTCTTTGCGAAAGATCCGCTCCAGGAGGCCGGGATCGTCCTCGAAATAAGAAAGTCCCTCGATGTACAACGCGTAGTCGACCCGCGGATGAATCGGGTTTTCGCGCATGAATGTTTGAGCCGCGTCGATGGCCTGTTCCTGCTGGCCGCCCTTGTAATACGCGTACATCAGCTCCAGCTGGATCTGTCGAGACAGGTCGGAGAAGGGAAAGCGAGCCTGGATGGCCTCGAAAACCTGGATGCCGCGCCGGTAATTGCCGCGTGCTATGGAGTCCTGGGCCTGTTCATAGGCCTCGGTGATGTTCTGAACTTCCGTGCGCTTCTCATCATTATTCGCGCAGGCGAACAGCAGCGTGCAAAGGCACGAGATCAGGAGCAGGCGTGCTGGCTTCATGATTTGCGAATTAAGTAGCATACTTTGCGTTGTTCCCGGGAAAACGGCGTCACCCCTGTACTATCGGGCCGGCGAGTATACCGTAATCCATAGCCAATCCAATCCAAAGCCATGCTTATGAGTGAAGCGCCACAGACAAAACCGATCCCGGAGGAGCTTGCCGGCCTGAGGTTGGACCAGGCGCTCGCGCAGATGTTTCCGGAGTATTCCCGAAGTCGCCTCAAGGAGTGGCTTCTCGCAGGTGCCATTACGCTGGATGGCGGCCCAAAGCGGCCTCGCGACGCGGTCGCTGGTGGTGAGATGGTGTCGCTACGCCCGCAGGAAGACCTGTCCGTGCGCGCCGCGCCCGAGGCGATGGCGCTGGACGTCGTTTATGAAGATGATGACCTGCTGGTGATCAACAAGGCCGCTGGCCTGGTGGTGCATCCCGGCGCTGGCAACCCGTCGGGCACATTGATGAACGGGCTCTTGAATCACGCGCCATCCCTGGAATTTGTGCCACGGGCCGGCATCATTCACCGCATCGATAAGGAAACCAGCGGCCTGCTGCTCGTCGCGAAAACAGTCACCGCGCACACGGCGTTGGTGCGACTGCTCGCCGATCGCGACATTGCGCGAAATTACGTTGCCGTATGCAACGGTGTGCTAACAGGGGGCGGCACGATCAACGAGCCGATTGCCCGCCATCCGGTGGATCGCAAACGCATGAGCGTTCAGCCCAAGGGCAAGCCCGCCGTGACGCACTACACCGTGATAGAACGCTTTCGCGCCTTCACCTATATCAGCGTCAAGCTGGAGACCGGTCGCACGCACCAGATACGCGTGCACTTCGCCCATCGGCGCCATGCTTTGGTTGGCGACCCGGTTTACGGCGGCAGGCTGGCATTGCCGAAAGGTGCGACGGAGCCGCTGATTCAATACCTGCGACGCTTCAAGCGCCAGGCCCTGCATGCTGCGCGCCTCGGATTCGAACACCCGGTAAGCGGCAAGGCCATGGAGTTCGAAGTACCACCGCCGGCCGATTTCCAGGCGCTGCTGGACGTGCTTCGTGAAGACGCGGCCGAGCAATGAGCACGGACTGGATAGCAGCAGACTGGCCGGCTCCCGAGTCGGTCGTTGCGGGCACCGTTTTGCGCAACGGCGAGATCGCTGCCCTGCAACTCCCCGGCGAGCCCAGCTGGCTGCAACAGGTGCACGGTGCTGATGTCGTCGCAGCAGGTCACTACGACGTGCCGCCGCCGGCCGATGCCTCGATTGGGCAGCGATCCGGCGATGTCTGTGTTGTTCGCACCGCCGATTGTCTTCCTGTGCTGTTTTGTTCTTCGGACGGCACGGAGATAGCCGCGGCGCACGCCGGGTGGCGGGGGCTTGCTGCCGGGATTCTGGAGGCAACGGTTGCGCGCATGGGGCACGAGGCGAGCGATCTCATGGCATGGCTCGGCCCGGCCATCTCGCAGCCGGCCTTCGAAGTCGGCGGCGAAGTCAGAGACGCCTTTGTCGAGCTGGATGCGGGCGCTGCCGGTTGTTTCGAGCGCAATGAGCGTGGCCGATGGCAGGCGGACCTGTACGCACTGGCACAGCGTCGTCTGGCAGCCGTCGGCGTTGGCGCCTGCTACGGTGGCGGCCTGTGTACGTTTGCGGACAGCGAGCGCTTCTATTCCTATCGCAGGAACGCCGATACTGGCCGCATGGTGAGTTTTATCGCGCTCAAAACCCTTGAAAACACTGGCAATGGCGCAATTTCAGGGTGAGTTTATGGTCATGCCGGAATCCCGGTTACGAGGTTTGCAATGCGTTTGGACAAACTGACAAGCAAGTTCCAGATGGCGCTCGCGGATGCGCAGTCGCTGGCCGTTGGCCAGGATCACCAGTTCATCGAGCCGGCCCACCTGATGGTTTCGTTGCTCGACCAGCAGGGTGGCAGCGTGCGTGCCCTGTTGTCGAAATCGGGCGTAAACGTCAACCTGCTGCGCTCGCAGCTGGGTGAGGCGATCGATCGCTTTCCCCGTGTTGAGGGCGCGGGCGGCGAGGTTCATTTCGGTTCGGACCTGACGAAGCTGTTCAACCTGACAGACAAGCTCGCGCAGCAGCGCGAGGATCAGTACATCTCCAGCGAACTGTTCGTGCTTGCGGCGATCGACGACAAGTCACCGCTAAAGAGCGCCATGGAACAGGCAGGTGCTGCGCGCGGCGCGATCGAAAAGTCGATCGATGACTTGCGCGGTGGCCAGCAGGTCAATGATCCGAACGCCGAGGACACGCGCCAGGCGCTCGACAGGTACACGATCGACCTGACCGAGCGCGCGGAGCAGGGCAAGCTCGACCCGGTCATCGGTCGTGACGACGAGATCCGTCGCACCATCCAGATTCTGCAGCGACGCACCAAGAACAACCCGGTTCTCATTGGCGAGCCAGGGGTCGGTAAGACCGCCATTCTGGAAGGCCTGGCGCAGCGCATCGTCAATAACGAAGTCCCCGAGGGGCTGCGCGGCAAGCGCATCCTGTCGCTCGATATGGGCGCGCTGATTGCGGGCGCCAAGTTCCGTGGCGAATTCGAGGAGCGCCTCAAAGCGGTCCTGAGCGATCTCGCCAAACAGGAAGGCCAGATCATCCTGTTTATCGATGAGCTGCACACGGTGGTGGGTGCGGGCAAGGCAGAGGGATCCATGGATGCCGGCAACATGCTCAAACCCGCGCTCGCTCGTGGCGAGTTGCACTGCGTTGGTGCCACGACGCTTGACGAGTATCGCAAGTACCTCGAGAAAGACGCGGCGCTGGAGCGTCGTTTCCAGAAGGTACTGATCGACGAGCCGACGGTAGAAGACACGATCGCGATCCTGCGTGGCCTCAAGGAGCGCTACGAGGTGCACCACGGCGTCGAGATTACGGACCCGGCCATTGTCGCGGCGGCTACGCTGTCGCATCGCTATATCAGTGATCGGCAATTGCCGGACAAAGCGATTGACCTGATAGATGAAGCAGCGTCTCGCATCCGCATAGAGATTGACTCAAAGCCCGAGGCTATGGATAAGCTCGAACGGCGCGTCATTCAGCTAAAGATAGAGCGCGAGGCACTGAAGAAAGAGTCTGATGACGCCTCCGTCAAACGCCTCGAGGATCTCGAATCCCGGCTCGATGAGCTGGAGAGGGAATTCGCCGACCTGGAGGAAGTCTGGAAGGCGGAAAAAGCAATGATGCAGGGCGCTGCGCAGATCAAGGAAGACCTGGAGCGCGCGAAGCTCGAATTCGAAACCGCGCATCGGGCAAACGACCTCGCACGCATGTCCGAGCTGCAATACGGCCGCATTCCGGAGTTCGAGAAACAGCTGGCCGAGGCGATGCAGGCTGAGCATGCGGAGACGACGCTGCTGCGCAACAACGTCACTGACGAAGAGGTTGCTGAAATCGTTTCCAAGTGGACCGGTATTCCGGTCAGCAAGATGCTCGAAGGCGAGAAAGAAAAGCTGCTGCAGATGGAGTCCGAGGTGCAGCAACGAGTCGTCGGGCAGAACGAGGCGGTAACCGTCGTCGCGAATGCGATCCGGCGTTCACGCGCGGGCCTGTCCGATCCGCGGCGCCCGATCGGCTCGTTTCTGTTCCTGGGGCCGACCGGTGTCGGTAAGACAGAGTTGACCAAAGCGCTGGCAAATTTCCTGTTCGACACGGACGAGGCGATGGTTCGACTGGATATGTCGGAGTTCATGGAGAAGCATTCTGTATCGCGGTTGATCGGCGCACCGCCTGGCTATGTTGGTTATGACGAGGGCGGCTACCTGACCGAAGCGGTTCGACGCCGTCCTTACTCGGTCATCCTGCTCGATGAGGTCGAGAAGGCACACCCCGACGTATTCAACGTGTTGTTGCAGGTGCTGGACGATGGCCGCCTGACCGATGGGCAGGGGCGCACGGTGGATTTTCGAAACTCGGTTATCGTCATGACATCAAATCTCGGCTCTCAGCTGATCCAGGAAATGGCAGGCGAGGAGAATTACGAGCACATGAAGACGGCGGTCATGAACGAGGTCGGTAATCATTTCCGACCCGAATTCATCAACCGCATCGATGACGTTGTTGTCTTTCACCCGCTGGGACGCGAGCATATTCGCAAGATCGTGGATATCCAGCTCAGCTACCTGCACGCTCGCCTGGCGGATCGCGATATCAGCATTCACCTCTCGGAGGCGGCGCGTGACAAACTCGCGGATGCCGGCTTCGATCCGGTCTATGGTGCGCGTCCGTTGAAACGCGCCATACAGCACCAGGTCGAAAATCCGCTGGCGCAGGAAATCCTGCAGGGCAAGTTCAAGCCGGGCGATGTGATCGAGGTTGGCGTCACCGACGACAAGCTGGATTTCCAGAATGCCGCCTAGCTTGTAGGAGCGCGCCCCAGCGCGCGATCGTTTGCGGCGGCCGCCGGGCTGTCGCAAACGAACAGGAATGCGTGCCGGGGCGCGCTCCTGCGTTATTATCAGAAAGAATTACGGAGCAAAGTCAAGAATGCCGATCTACGAATATTCCTGCAGTCACTGCGAACACGCGTTCGATGAACTACAGAAGATCAGTGAAGCCGCGCTGGTTCATTGCCCCAAGTGTGGCGAGCCATCACTGCGCAAGCTCTTGTCTGCGCCCAAGTTTCGCCTGAAAGGCAAGGGCTGGTACGAGACAGATTTCAAAACCGGTGACAAGCGCAACCTTGCCGGCGACGGTGACAAAGCAGGCACGGCAAAGTCGGATGACAAGCCGACGAAGAAAGCCGACGACAAATCCGCGAAGAAGACTGACACCAAGGCAGCAACGGGCGGCAAGGCCTCGTCGGCGTGAAAAGCCCGTTCATGATCAGGCTGCGCCGCTATCTCGTGGCTGGCCTGCTGGTCTGGATTCCCCTCGGCGTAACCATCCTGCTAATCGGATTTGCGGTTCAGGCAGATGGACAAGACGCTTGAGCTGATTCCGGCGAAATTTCAGCCCAGTATCCTGCTGCAGCATCTGTTCAATGCCGAACAACCGGTGCAGATTCCCGGCTTCGGCGTCATCCTTATCGTCATTGTCATATTGGTTACCGGTATCCTGGTAGCGAATTTCATTGGCCGCTTTTTCGTTGGCGGCTGGGAGTCGCTGCTGCACCGAATTCCTATCGTGCGGCCTATATACTCCGCAGCCAAGAATTTTGCCGAAATCGTATTCTCCGACTCAAACCAGTCGTTTAAGAAAGTCATGCTGATCCAGTATCCTCGCAAGGGTCTGTATAGCCTCGCGTTCCAGACGGCGGATGAACTGGGCGAAGTGCAGGGGCGCACCGGCGAAGACGTTGTTTGTTGTTTCGTGCCTACTACGCCGAACCCGACCTCGGGCTTCATCATCATCGTCCCGCGCAAGGATGCCATCGTCCTGGACATGGAAGTGGACGAGGCGCTCAAGATGATCATATCGCTGGGTGTCGTTGTTCCTACCTGGAAGAAGGGCAAGACTGGCGAATTGCCGTTCGACGTTCCGGAGGCACAGGGCTAGCGTGGTATCTTTGGCCCGGCTGACAAAAAGCGGGGCGATCCAATGCAGGTTTTGCTAAGCGAGCTCAGGAGGCGCAAGGTCTTTCGTGTCGCTGCGGTCTATCTCGTGGCGTCCTGGTTGTTGCTACAGATAGCTGACGTGCTTGCCTCGATTCTCGAACTACCGCCATGGGCAGGCAAGCTGGTTTTCTTCATTCTCGTTGTAGGTTTTTTACCGGCCATGATTCTGGCGTGGGCGTATGACCTTACCCCGGACGGTGTCGCGGTAACCGCGAATCGCGACGGCAGCTCTGCTCAGGGCAACAAGGCGACACTCGTTTTGACGGCGTTGGTGCTGTTGCTGGGTGTCGCGGCCGCGGGGTGGTGGTATTCGGGCAAGGACACTCGCTGGGCTCACGACGTTGCCATACCGCAAGTCGAGGATTACGTAGCAGCCGGGGATATTGAAGCAGCGTATTCGCTTGCGCTGCAGATCGACGACAAAATTCCGGGTGACGCAGATATGGCGGAAATCTGGTCATCATTCGCCTGGAAAACGTCGATTCCATCGTCTCCGCCCGGCGCAAAAGTTTACCGAAGGCCCTACGAAGACCCGGAGGCTGATTGGCAGTATCTGGGTGTCACGCCGATCTACGACACCCGGATTCCTTTCGGCGCTTCAGTACTCAGGTTTGAGGCCGAGGGGCTGGTTGGCATGAGGCGCGTTATTGGCGGCGGCCTGCGCGTCGGTGCCGAGTTAGTCGTTGAAGAACCGCCCTGGGCCGGATATGCCAATGTAAGCCCCGGCGGTTTCCAGCTCTTTACCCGGGAGTCGTTGCCCGTCGGCATGGTGCATGTGCCTGGCTGGCAGGAAGTTGTCGACGGTGATTGGGTTGAGTTTCGTGATTTTTTTCTCGGCGAGTACGAAGTTACCAACGGCGACTTCCAGGCGTTTGTTGATGCCGGTGGCTATCAGAGGAAAGACCTCTGGGAATACGATTTTCTTGACGGCGAAACCACCCTGTCTTTCGATGAAGCGATCGCCCGCTTCGTTGATCAGCACCGGCCGACCGGGTCCGGGTAACTGGGAGGGCGGTAGCTACCCGGACGGTACGTCCGATTTTCCGGTCGCTGGTATCAGCTGGTACGAGGCGGCTGCCTACGCACGCTTCGCCGGTTTCGAATTGCCGACACTCAGCCACTGGCGCCGCGCGCTTGCGATCGGATTGCTCGCCTACCAGATCCCGGCGAGCAATATTAACGCGAGTGTGCCCGTCGCCGTTGGCACGCGCCCCGGTATTGGCTGGACCGGCGCTTTTGATCTGGCTGGGAACGCGCGTGAGTGGTGTTTCAACGAAGTTGATAATGCGCAACGCGTCATTGTCGGTGCCGGTTGGGACGACGACGCGTACGTCGTCGAGAACAGCGTCTCGGATCCACACCGACTTCCGCCATTGGATCGGTCGGCGACCAATGGTCTTCGCCTGATGGCATCCTTCGATGAAGTATCGACAAACAAGCTCGCCAGGCGTGCGGTAGCCCTGTCGGATTCGCTGCCGATTCCGGCGCCAGTTTCCGATGAAGTATTTCAGGTGAAGCGGCGTGACTTTGATTACGATCACACGCCGTTGAATGCGCGTATCGAAGAAACGGTGGAATTCCGACATTGGCGACGCCAACGAGTCTCGTTCGACGGTGAGGCTGGCGAGGAAAGAACGGTGCTCTATCTGTATCTGCCCAATGGCCCGGCGACCCGCTACCAGACGGTCCTGTTTTGGCCGGGTGCTGGCGCGCAGTTCATGGAATCGATCGACCAATATCAATTTGCGCTGGATTTCGTGTTGCGCAATGGCCGTGCCGTGGCGTTCCCGGCACTAAACGGCACATTTGAGCGACGCATGCCCAATATGCCCGACTGGACGACACACGCCGGGCGCAATCTGTCCGTGAAGGAAGTCCGCGAGTTTCGCCGCATGATCGACTACCTGGAGACGCGTTCCGATATTCAGGCGGACAGAGTTTGCCTATTACGGCAAGAGCTGGGGCGGTCGCATGGGCGCGATCGTCCTGTCCGTTGAGTCGCGCATCAAAGCTGCGATACTCAATCAGGCGGGTATCAATGCCGGCGACCATCCGGATATCAACGTCGCGCATTTCCTTCCCCGCGTCAGTCAGCCGGTGCTGCATTTCAGCGGGCGCTACGACACGGATTTTCGCTTTGAGACATCTTCTCGGCCGTTTTTTGAGCGTCTTGGTACGGCCGACGCCGATAAGAAACACGTGGTATCGCCGACTGGACATTTCGTTCCCCGATCGGTCGTAACCGGCGAAATGCTGGACTGGCTCGATAAATACCTCGGACCTGTTGAGTAGGTTGCACCCCCGGGCGTCTCGCCGTACCATTCCGCCTCCTTTTTCAAGGGTTTTCCCCGGAATTCACGATGCGTAGTCACTATTGCGGAGAGATCGACGAATCTCTCATTGGTCAGGAAATCGAGGTATGCGGTTGGGTCCACCGTCGGCGTGACCATGGCGGAGTGATTTTCATCGATCTTCGCGATCGAGAGGGTCTGCTGCAGATCGTGTTCGATCCGGATCGTGCCGAGATTTTTGCCGAAGCCGAGCGCATTCGTTCCGAATACGTGCTCAAGGTCAAAGGCCTGGTTCGCCCGCGCCCTGAGGGTACCGTGAATCCGAACATGCGTACGGGCCAGGTGGAAGTGCTGGCGCATGAGCTCGAGACACTGAACAAGTCCGAGACGCCGCCGTTTCATCACGACGAGCAGGCCAATGAAGACATCCGTCTGAAGTATCGCTACATCGACCTGCGTCGCGAAAACATGCTCGGCAACCTGATGCTGCGTCATAAGGTGACGGTCGCCATGCGCAATTTTCTCGATGGCCACGGTTTCATTGATGTCGAGACACCGATGCTGACTCGTGCGACACCCGAGGGCGCCCGCGATTACATCGTTCCGAGCCGCACGAACCCCGGCAAGTTCTTTGCGCTGCCGCAGTCGCCGCAGATTTTTAAACAGCTGCTCATGATGTCCGGGCTCGATCGCTACTATCAAATCGTACGCTGTTTCCGCGACGAGGATCTGCGTGCGGATCGCCAGCCGGAGTTCACACAGCTTGACGTCGAGATGAGCTTTGTCGACGAGGCCGCTGTAACGAACACGATGGAAGAGCTCATGCGTTACCTGTTCAAGGAAACGCTTGCTGTCGATCTGCCGAATCCATTCCCACGCATGACTTATGCGGAGGCGATGCAACGATTCGGCTCGGACAAGCCGGACCTGCGAATTGACCTCGAGCTCATCGAGGTTGCCGACCTGATGGCAGTCGGTTGAATTCAAGGTGTTCGCTGGCCCCGCTGCAGATCCCGAGGGACGCGTCGCGGCGCTTTGTGTGCCGGGCGGTGCCGAGATGAGCCGCAAGATCATCGACGACTACACCAAGTATGTATCGCGTTACGGCGCACGCGGTCTTGCCTACATCAAGGTCAATGACATCGATGCTGGCGCAGAAGGCTTGCAGTCGCCGATCCTGAAGTTCCTGCCTGACGATGCCGTCAAAGGCATCCTCGAGCGCACGGGTGCGAAGTCTGGAGACCTGATCTTCTTCGGTGCTGATAAAGCTAACGTCGTCAACGACGCGTTGGGTGCGCTGCGCTGCAAAGTTGGTGAAGACCGCGGCCTCGTTGCTGATGGTTGGGCTCCGCTTTGGGTTGTTGATTTCCCGATGTTCGAGAAGGACGCAACTGGTAAGCGCTGGACCTCACTGCATCATCCGTTCACCGCGCCGTCGATTGACGATGCCGAAGTGCTGAAGGCTGATCCTGGCAAGGCGCTGTCGCGCGCCTACGACATGGTCCTGAACGGATCCGAAATCGGCGGTGGTTCGATTCGTATCCACGACCAGGATATGCAGGCTGCGGTTTTCGAGTTGCTCGATATCAGCGATGAAGAAGCCGAAGAGAAATTCGGTTTCTTGCTGACAGCGTTGCAGTACGGCTGCCCACCGCACGGCGGTGTCGCATTCGGCCTCGATCGCATCGTGATGCTGATGGCTGGTGCCGAGAGTATCCGCGACGTTATCGCGTTCCCGAAGACGCAGACGGCCAGCTGCCCGCTGACCAACGCACCGGGCGAAGTGAGCGCCGAGCAGCTTAAGGAAACGGGCATACGCCTGCGAGCACCGCGTACGGAATGACCGCGGCCGATACCGTTGTCTGTGTACACGGCTTCTGGTCGCACGGCACCGGCATGTACCTCATCAAGCGCCGGCTCGAACGTGAGTTCGGGTTTCGCGCTTTGCTGTTCAGTTATCCGTCCGTGCGCGGCTCGCTGGATGAGAATGCGGCGGCGTTGTCGACTTTCATCAAGGATCAGGATATCGATGCCGTGCACGTGGTTGGGCATAGCCTGGGTGGTGTACTGGCGCTGCGCATGCTGGCCAACGATCCTGACGCGTTACCCGGCCGGGTTGTGTGTCTCGGTTCGCCCTTAACCGGGTCCAGGGCAGCCGACTACCTGCATGCGCAGGTCTGGGCCGAGGAGATCATCGGCCGCTCGCTGCCGGCGGGTGTCGTCGAAGCCGCCGCGAGCGACTGGGCCAGCCACCTCTGTGAGCAGCGCGAGATTGGCGTTATCGCCGGCAACGTGCCGCTGGGTTTCGGGCGGCTGGTCGCGAACTTCCAGGAGGACAACGACGGCTCGGTCGGCGTTTCCGAGACCCGTCTCGAGGGCGTCGCCGATCACCTCGTCATGCCGGTCAGTCACAAGGGCATGCTGGTTTCGTCCGACGTGGCGGACCAGGCGGGCTCATTCCTGAAGCGTGGCGAGTTCCTGCGCGATTCCTGAGGAAAAAATCAGCTTGTCATCAGGTCCTACCGGGTCTAATTTGATCGTATAGCGCAGACATCTTTCGTCTGAGTCGGAGCTGCCACTATGAATTACAAAAGCCTGTTGCCAGTCGTGCTGGTTTTTCTTTTGATCGGCGGTTGTTCCTCGTTGTGGAGCGTGACGGGCGAGACGCGTGGCGGTGTCTCCAGCAGCCTGGTCGATTACCTGTATCCCAAGGGCGAGGTTCCACCTGCGGTTCAGGACACGGTTCCTTACCTCGAACTGCCATTACGTGTCGGCATCGCATTCGTGCCCAGCCAGGCCGGTCGCAGCGCCATCTCCGAGGCGACCAAGATGCAGCTGCTGGAAAACGTTAAAGTCGAATTTGCCGACCGCCCGTACATCGAATTCATCGAGGTGATACCGGACACCTACCTGAGTTCCAGCAATGGTATTTCCGGCATGCAGCAGGTTGCGCGTCTATACGGCGTTTCCGTCATGGCGCTGGTTTCCTACGACCAGGTTGCGGTCAGTGAAGACAATCCGACTTCGTTCTTGTACTGGACGATTGTTGGCGCCTATACGATCAAGGCAACGTCCAACGAGGTGCAGACCTTCGTCGATACCGCCGTCTTTGATGTAAACACGGCGCGGCTGCTGTTCCGTGCACCGGGTGTTGACAAGATGTCCGACCGCTCAACGCTGGTCGAAAGTAGTGAAGTTGTGCGCAAGACCCGGGACGCAAGTTTCGCGGCCGCAATGGGCGCCATGACGAAAAATCTTGCAGTCGAGCTGGATCGTTTTCGCGATCGCGTCAAAGAGAATCCGGGCGTCGCCGAAGTCAAATGGAAGCCCGGCTCTGGCGGCGGCTCGATCGGCTGGTTACTGCTCGGCCTGCTCGGCGTCAGCGCGTTGCGGCGTTATCGCGCTCGCGCCATCAGTCCAGGTCAGCGGGCAGCATAGGCGTAGAAAGCATTGCCTCGAAGCGCGCCCATCGCTCTGCGGCGTCGGCGTCACCGCGCTCGATATAGGCGGCGACCATGTCTTTGCCGTGGTTGTAGTTGATTACGTAACTACGATACGCGTCGAAGAAACGTGTCCTTTGCTCCGCGCGCCCTGCGGCCGAAAGCGCGTAGGTTTTTAGCCATTCAACCGTCTCCTCGCGAGTGGCATCCCCATTGAGGTACTGGCGCGCCGCCTCGTTACCCGCGTAGTTGAGCTGCGCCAGCAGGCCCCCCAGTTGGTAGTAACGATCGGCTTTGCCAGCGTCGAGCCCGGCGAGCGGAAACAGCACGTCTTTCTCGAACTTGACGCGGTCGTCGCCGGGAAACGCGAGCTCGATGCCGTAGTTACCGCTGCCTTCGGCAATGAGCGACTGCGGGCTGAATAACGGGTAAAGGGACCACTCGATCCAGCCCAACTCGTTGACGAGGTTGTTTTCAAGCAGTGCGTTGAACGTATGGTGACCGGGGTAGCCTTCATGGCAGCCCAGGTCAACGGCTCGGCTAATGTAGATGGGGAAGTCCGTGTTGACCTGGATCAGGCTCTGCGCGTTTCCCTGGTACCAGTTGTAGCCCGACCATGGCTTGTCCGTGACGTACTCGATCGTGAAACTTTCATTGTCGGGCAGGTCGATGTATTCGAGCGTGCGGCGGCGGCATTCAGCCATGGCCGCTTCAAACACCGCGGCAAGATTTTCACGCGGGATGGCGAATTGCCCATTGAAAGTCTCGACTCGCTCGCCGAGCGGTTCGTCCCCGGGGAGCAGCTCGTCCACCTGCTGCAGGATAGCCTCGAAATGCTGCTCGTCGTACCGTGGTGCCCGGGTGCCAAACAGCCGCATCGATTCCTCATCAAACGCGGGTAGCTCCCCTGAGTTAATCGCGATGCGCGTATCGAGCGCCTGCAAGCGCGAAAGCAGGCCGGAAACACGAGCCATGAGCATTGCGTCGTCGCTGGCAAGAACGCGCTTGAGTGCATCGGCAAGCTGCGCCGATCGCTCGAGAATCTCCTGCATCGCCAACTGCGATTCGACAGCGGCAAGCTTGATGTCGTCCGGTCCGTAATACGCATCAACGTGCCCGGCATCGTGGTTGCCCATCGACAGCTCGAGGAACAGGTATTCTCTTGCCAGCTGATCGATATCTACCGTGTTATCCGGCTGCGGTGGTGCGCAGGCGGAAACGAATAGCGTCAAGGCGGCGAGAATCGACGTGATTGCGCGCATAGCGTCTTCCTATTTGAGATGTTTCAGTTTGTAGAGCGCCTCGAGCGCCTCGCGCGGTGTCATGGCATCCGGGTCGAGGCCATCGACCGCGGCCCGCACAGGATCTTCCGGCGGCGGCTCGGCAACGCTCAAATCAAGTTGGCCTTGCGGGTTGTCGGCCTGCACAGCTTGCTGCGCCTCGAGTATTTTCAGGTAGCGTCTTGCGCGGCCAATAACGTCGCGCGGCACGCCGGCCAGCGACGCGACCTGCAGGCCGTAACTCTGGTTGGCCGGACCGTCTCTGACGGCATGCAGGAACACGAGCTGTCCATCGTGCTCGGTGGCATCGAGATGCACGTTGTCGCAGCGTTCGAGTTCCTGGGCGAGCGCCGTCAGTTCGAAGTAGTGCGTCGCGAAAAGCGTAAATGCCCTGACGTTTTCGCCCATGTGATGTGCGGCTGCCCAGGCTAGCGAGAGGCCGTCGAAGGTACTCGTGCCGCGACCGATCTCATCCATCAGCACGAGGCTCTGCTCGGTGGCATTGTTCAGGATGGTCGCCGTTTCCGTCATCTCGACCATGAACGTGGAGCGACCGCCGGCGAGATCGTCGGACGCGCCAATGCGGGTGAAAATGCGATCCACCGGGCCAATGCGCAGTCTCGCCGCCGGCACGAAACTGCCGATGTGCGCGAGGATGACGATCAGGGCTGTTTGCCGCATGTAGGTGGACTTGCCACCCATGTTCGGGCCGGTAATGACGAGCAGGCGCCGTACGTCGCCAAGTGACAGATCGTTTGCGATAAACGGCGTGTCGATAACCTGCTCAACGACGAGGTGGCGGCCGCCCTCGATCTCGATACACGGCTCGTCACTGATCTCCGGTTTGGACAAGTCGAGCGTTACCGCGCGTTCGGCAAAGCATGCCAGTACATCCAGTTCGGCAAGTCCGGCGGCTGCGAGCTGCAGCGGCCCCAGGGCTTCGTGAAGGAGGTCCAGAAGCTGTTCGTAAAGAAATTTCTCCCGCCCGAGCGCACGTTCGCGGGCACCAAGCACCTTGTCTTCGAACTCTTTCAGCTCGGGCGTGATGTAGCGCTCGGCAGATTTTAGCGTTTGCCTGCGAACATACTCGACCGGCGCTTTGTCGGCCTGCAGCTTGCTGATCTCGATGTAGTAGCCGTGCACGCGGTTGTAGCCGAGCTTCAGCGTCGCGATCCCCGTGCGCTCGCGTTCTCTGGATTCCAGGTCGACAAGGTATTGGTCGGCATTCTCGGCGATCGCGCGCAGGTCATCGAGCTCATCGTCGTAACCGGGTGCGATAACACCACCGTCGCGAATCAGCATCGGCGGGCTGTCGACGATGGCTTTTTCGAGCAGGCGCTGTTGCTGCCGGTGGTCGCCCACCTGCTCAGACAATGCGCCAAGTAGCGGTGATTCGAGATCGGCGAGTTTGCGACGGAGTTCCGGCAGTCTGGACAACGCTTCGCCGAGCTGGCGCAAATCGCGCGGTCGCGCCGAGCGTAGTGCGACGCGAGAGAGTATGCGTTCGATGTCGCCGATACCGTCCAGCAGTTCCTGCAGCTGGTCGATGCTGCCGGAGTCAGTCATGGCTTCGAGCGCCTGGTAGCGACCCTGCAATACAGACTTCTCACGCACCGGGCGCTGAATCCAGCGTCGCAGCAGGCGGCTACCCATTGCCGTCTGGCAGTGATCCATGACGCCGGCGAGCGTATGCTCGTGCGCACCGCTCAACGAAGCCTCCAGCTCCAGGTTACGACGCGTAGGCCCGTCCATGATCACCGCATCGTCGCGCAGTTCGGCCTGGATCGATTGCAAATGCGGTAGCGCCGATTTCTGTGTGTCGGACACGTACTGTAGCAGCGCGCCTGCAGCTGTAACGCCGTTCGAAAACGCGTCGCAGCCGAAGCCGCTCAGATCGCGGGTCCCGAACTGCTTGCACAGCAGGCGACGCGCGCTGTCGAGCTCGAAATGCCATGGTGGCCGGCGCGTAACGCGGATGCGCTCGCTGAAAGCCGTGGCCAGGGACTGGTCCTCGTCCACGATGACTTCGGCCGGGCGCAGGCGCTCGATTTCGCCTTGCAGCGATTCGACGTCCGGAACCTCGGTCAGGCGAAAGCGGCCGGCGGACAGGTCCAGCCACGCAATACCAATAGTCTTGCCACCGGCGACGACCGCCGCAACCAGGTTGTCGCGACTGGCCGAGAGCAGGGCCTCATCGGTCAGGGTGCCGGGCGTGACGACGCGCGTGACTTTGCGCTCCACCGGCCCCTTGCTCGTTGCCGGATCACCGATCTGCTCGCAAATAGCCACCGATTCGCCCTTGCGCACGAGCTTGGCGAGATAGCCTTCGATCGCGTGATACGGCACGCCGGCCATTGGTATCGCGTTGCCGGCGGACTTGCCGCGCGATGTCAGCGTGATGTCGAGCAGGGAAGCGGCGCGTTTGGCGTCGTCATAAAACAGCTCGTAGAAGTCACCCATGCGGTAGAACACCAGCATGTCCGGATACTCGGACTTGATTCCCAGGTACTGGCGCATCATGGGGGTGTGGACGGAGGTGACTTCGGCTTTCATCATCTTATTGTGGGAGCGGGTGTTTTCGTTGGAGCGCGCCTCCCCATTCGGGGACAATGCCGGCGCGCAAATGTAATATAGACGGGTGAAAATACTGCATGTCGAAACCGGGCGCCATTTTTTGGGCGGGCCGCAACAGGTTGTCTACCTGATCAACGCGTTACGGCAGCGCGGTCACGACAATACGCTCGTTTGTCCGCCCGATTCCGGTATCAATAACGTCGCCCGGGAGGCCGGCATTCGTGTGCAAAACCTGTTCTGTGCCGGCGACCTGGACTTGCCGTTTGCCTACCGGCTGTCGCAGTTTCTGAAGGAACTGCAGCCAGACATTGTGCATTGCCACAGCCGCCGCGGCGCCGATATCCTCGGCGGCCTGGCCGCCAGCATCGCCGATATTCCAACCGTCGTCTCGCGGCGGGTAGACAATACGGAAATGCGCCTGATGGCCGCGTTGCGCTATCGCCCGTTCAAGAAGGTGGTCGCAATTTCAGAGGCGATCAAGGATGTGCTGCTCGACCGGGGAGTCGAAGCAGAACGGCTTGTCGTTATTCGCGATGCGGTTGATGTAAGCGCTTTCGATCACGCGCCGGATTGCGAGGCGCTACGCAAGGAATTCGCGCTTGAAACCCAGGACTTCGTCATTGCGGCGGCGGGGCAGCTGATACCGCGCAAGGGCCACCAGTACCTGCTGCAGGCTGTTGCCGATCTGCGCGACCGCCACCCGCAGCTCAAGCTCATCCTGTTTGGGGAGGGTTACCTCAACAACCAGCTGCGGGCGCAGGCGGCGTCCCTGAAGCTTGGCGACGTTGTTCAGTTTGCCGGCTTCCGTGACGATCTTGACGAGTTCCTCCCGTGCTTCGACCTGTTCGCTCATCCGGCGCTTGCAGAGGGGCTTGGTGTCTCGGCGCTAAAGGCTTCCGCGGCAGGGCTGCCGGTCGTCGGCTTCGCGGCTGGCGGCATGGTCGAGGCGGTGTCACACGAGAAAACCGGACTGCTGGTCGCCCCCGAGGACGGCGCTGCCCTGGCCGCAGCGATTGCGCGCTTTGTCGACGATCCACAGCTGGCACAACAGTTCGGTGCTGCCGGAAAGCGCTATATGCGGGATGATTTCTCGATCGACACGATGACTGACAAGCATATCGAGCTCTACGAAACCGTCGTCAATGGCTGATCACGAGGCGATATTCGAGACTGTCGACGGCGCTCGTTGCGGAACTCGCGGCGGCGGGCAAGATCGTGTCCACGGCGGAGTCGTGCACGGGCGGCTGGATCGCCAAAGCGATCACCGATGTGCCCGGAAGCTCTCAGGTTTTTGCCTATGGCATCGTCAGCTACTCGAACGGGGCCAAAGAATCGCTCCTCAGCGTTGACAGCGCGACCCTGGCCAGCAACGGTGCGGTGAGTGCAGCCGTCGTCGAGGAAATGGCGAGCGGTGTTCTCAATCTGAGCGGTGCTGATATCTCGGTTGCGGTCAGCGGCGTTGCCGGACCCGATGGCGGCAGCGAAGAAAAGCCGGTTGGGACGGTCTGGTTTGCCTGGACTGTGAGGACTGTATCGGGTGTCACGACCGAAACAGAGCGCCAGCGATTCAGCGGTGATCGTGATCGCGTGCGCGAACTCACCGTCTCCCATGCCCTCGAGGGCGTCAGAGAGCGAATAGCCTAGATGGAGACCCGCCGGATTTTCTTCGCGCTGTGGCCGGATGACCGTCAGCGCGATCGCCTGCGCGATGTGATCAACTCGGTTGCCAAAACGGTTGAGGGCAGGGCCGTCGATCGCCGCAGCTGGCATATCACGCTGGCCTATATCGGCGAGTTTCCGGAAGAGCGGCTGCCGGATCTGCTCGTACGCGCCGGCGAAATCCCGGTCGAACCCTTCCAGCTGAGCTTTGATCGCCTCGAGTTCTGGCCGAGGCCAAAGGTGGCCAGCATAGTCGGGGCAACCGTACCCTCGGAGCTGCAGCGGCTGATCGCCCATTTGCACGACCTGATGCGGGACTTCGGTGTTGCCCCTGAAGACCGCACTTACCGGCCGCATATCACGGTAGTAAGGAATGCCCGGACGTTCGCGACCGAACGATTGACGCAAAGGGTCGCTACGGCGTGGTCGAGCTTTGAATTGATCGAGTCCCTGTCGGGGCCGGGCGAGGTGCGCTACCGCCCGCTGAAACAATAGCTTCCGGCCGTTTGTTACAGTTTATTGGTGCTTTGCCCAAAATAAAGATGCGCTGAAGGCTGCCATTGGCGCGGCTTTCATGGAATAATACTGTGTATATCAACAGTAATCTCAACAATAACCGGATGGCGGCAAATAATGGACGAAAATAGAAAGAAAGCACTCGCTCAGGCGCTGGGACAGATAGAAAAGCAGTTTGGCAAAGGCTCCGTGATGCGCATGGGCGATGGCGGTGCCATAAAGGACATCGAGGTCGTATCGACAGGCTCGATCGGGCTCGACGTGGCGCTCGGCGTCGGCGGCCTGCCCAGGGGCCGGGTTGTCGAAATCTACGGACCCGAGTCTTCCGGTAAGACGACGCTGACGCTGCAGGTCATCGCAGAGGCGCAGAAGCTGGGCGGTACGGCGGCGTTTGTCGATGCCGAGCATGCGCTCGATCCCGGCTATGCCGAGAAGCTCGGCGTCAACGTCGATGAACTGCTGGTATCGCAGCCGGATACCGGTGAGCAGGCGCTGGAGATCACCGACATGCTGGTCCGTTCCGGCGCTGTCGATATTGTGGTTATCGACTCGGTCGCAGCGCTGACGCCGAAGGCGGAGATCGAGGGCGAGATGGGCGATTCGCACATGGGCCTGCAGGCCCGACTCATGTCGCAGGCGCTTAGAAAACTGACCGCGAACATCCAGCGTTCCAATACGATGGTCGTCTTCATCAACCAGATCCGCATGAAGATCGGCGTCATGTTTGGCAGCCCGGAGACCACGACCGGTGGCAATGCGCTGAAGTTCTACTCGTCCGTGCGCCTCGACATTCGTCGCATTGGCGCTATCAAGAAGGGTGACGAGGTCATCGGCAACCAGACGCGCGTCAAAGTCGTCAAGAACAAGGTATCGCCACCGTTCAAGCAGGCGGAGTTCGAGATCCTTTATGGCAAGGGCATCTCACGTCACGGCGAGATCATAGACCTCGGCGTGGCGCATGACATCGTCGACAAGGCAGGCTCCTGGTACAGCTACGGCGACGATCGCATTGGGCAGGGTAAGGAAAATGTGCGCGAATTCCTTAAGAGCCATCCTGAAATGGCGGCCGAGATCGAGCACAAGATCCGCGCCAAGTTGCTGCCGAAGACGGTCAATGTCGCTGATGATGCTGCCGACGACGAGGCGGTAGCGAAGGAAGCTTAAGCTGCAGCCCGTTCACGAAGAAATCAGCGATCTTCTCTCCGACGAGAGGGAAGATCGCTTTTCGTGTCCCAAGGAAGCCCGCAAGAAAGCCATGGATTTCCTGGCTCGTCGGGAATACGGGCAGCAGGAACTCATCGACAAGCTGTCGGGTAGAGGATTTGTGCGCGACGTCGCCGAGCAGGCGATCGTGACACTGACGAGCGAGGGCCTGCAAAGCGATCGGCGTTTTGCAGAGAGCTTCGTGCAATCCCGGGTCAGCCAGGGAAAAGGTCCCGTTCGCATTCGCCAGGATCTCTCGCAGCGCGGCATTCATCCGGGCGCAGTCGACCTTGCCATCGAAGAGGCCGGCGCCGACTGGTACGCGCTGGCCCGGGAAATACGGCACAAGAAGTTCGGTAGCGGGCGGCCGGCTGAGTTCAGGGACAAAGCGAAGCAGATGCGCTTCCTGCAGTACCGGGGCTTTGAGCCCGATCATATCCAGTCCGCCTTTTCAGCCGACAGCGAATAATTCTTAATACCCGCGCGCAAACCCCGTAAACTAGCGGGTTTGAATTCTCAGGCTTAGCCCCGATATTCCTTCGATGAAAACCATGACCAGCAATGAGCTGCGCCAGGCCTTCCTGGAGTTCTTTCGTGATCACGGCCACGAGGTCGTGGCGAGCTCGCCGCTCGTGCCCGGCAATGACCCGACACTGTTGTTCACCAACGCCGGCATGGTCCAGTTCAAAGACGTGTTTCTGGGCGACGAGAAACGCAGCTACGATCGGGCCGCAACGTCACAGCGCTGTGTCCGCGCAGGCGGCAAGCACAATGATCTCGAAAACGTCGGCTACACGTCTCGTCACCACACATTTTTCGAAATGCTGGGCAACTTCAGCTTCGGCGATTACTTCAAGCGGGACGCAATCAAATATGCCTGGGAGTTTCTGACCGAGACGCTCGGTCTGCCGGAGGAGCGCCTCTGGGTTACGGTTTACGAAGAGGATGACGAAGCCGCCGACATCTGGCTTAAGGAGATGAACGTCGATCCCGAGCGTTTCTCACGTTTGGGCGCGAAGGATAATTTCTGGGCGATGGGCGACACGGGTCCCTGCGGCCCCTGCAGCGAGATCTTTTTCGATCACGGCCCCAAAGTCGCGGGCGGACCGCCAGGCTCACCCGACGAGGACGGTGATCGCTACGTGGAGGTGTGGAACCTCGTCTTCATGCAGTTCGATCGTTCAGCCGGCGGCGAAATGAAGTCGTTACCCAAACCCTCGGTCGATACTGGCATGGGCCTGGAGCGTATTGCCGCTGTTATGCAGCAGGTGCACAGCAACTACGAGATCGATCTTTTCAAGCACATCATCCAGGCGGCGGCGGACCTGTTAAAGGTGCCCAACGACGGATCAAGTTCGCTGAACGTTATTGCGGATCACATTCGAGCGTGCTCGTTCCTTATCGTCGACGGCGTACTGCCGGGCAACGAAGGCAGGGGCTACGTGTTGCGCAGGATCATCCGGCGCGCGATCCGTCACGGCAAGAAACTCGGTACAGACGATCTGTTCTTTCACAAACTGGTCGCGCCACTCGTTCACGAGATGGGCGATGCGTACCCTGAGCTTGTCAAGGCGCAGGCACACGTAGAGAAAGTGCTCGCGAAAGAAGAAACACGTTTTGCCGAGACTCTCGATCAGGGGATGGAGATTCTCGAGGCTGCAATCGCTGACCTGGCAGGTAAGGAGATTCCCGGCGACGTCGTGTTCAAGCTCTACGATACCTACGGCTTCCCGGTCGACCTCACGGCTGATGTCGCACGAGAGCGGGACCTGGCGGTCGACCAGGCAGGTTTTGAAGCAGCTATGCAGGGTCAGCGCGACAAGGCGAAAGCGGCGAGCAAGTTCAGCGCAATCAGTGGCGACGGTTTAAAGACCGATGCGAAGACCGAGTTTCTGGGCTACGAGGGAACGGAGGGCGCCAGTGAAGTAGTCGCCCTGTTCAAGGACGGCGAGGCTGTTGACGAACTCGCTAACGGCGACGAAGGCGCGGTAGTCCTCGCATCCACTCCTTTCTACGCGGAGTCGGGCGGGCAGATTGGCGACACCGGTATTCTTGTCGATGAAGGCAGGCTGTTTCGTGTCGACGATACGCAAAAGAGCGGCGACGCGACGGTACATTTCGGATCAATCGAGCAGGGTGTGCTCCGATTGGGAGACAAGCTCGAGGCGGTGGTGGATGCCGATCGCCGTCAGGCCATCAGGCTCAATCATACGGCAACGCACCTGATGCACGCGGCATTGCGAAACGTTCTCGGCGATCACGTGACCCAGAAGGGCTCGTTGGTCGCACCCGATCGGCTGCGCTTCGACTTTTCACACTATGAAGGCGTTACCACCGAGCAGTTGCAGGAGATCGAGGATCTCGTGAATGTGGAGATACGCAAGAACCAAGCGGCGGACACAAACCTGATGACCTACGACGATGCCATTGAGTCTGGTGCCATGGCGCTGTTCGGCGAAAAATACGGCGACAAGGTACGCGTATTGCGGCTCGGTGATTTTTCGGTCGAACTCTGCGGTGGTACCCACGTGGAGCGCACGGGTGATATCGGTGTGTTCAAGATTACGCATGAAGGTGGCGTCGCTTCAGGGGTACGTCGCATCGAGGCCGTCACCGGGCAAGGGGCCATGGCATGGATAGACGCCAACCAGCGTACCCTGGGCGATCTGGCCGGGTTATTGCGCAGTACACCTGACCAGGCAGCGGCCAAAGTAGAACAGCTACTCAAGCGCACCAAGGATCTTGAGAAGGAACTGGCTGCAACCAAACAGGCGCTGGTCACGGGACAGGCGACGGACCATGTCGATGCGGTACAGGAAGTCGCCGGAATCAAGGTGCTCGCAACACGTATGGACGGTGCGGATGCGAAGACACTGCGTGAGGCTGTGGATCGTTTCAAGGACAAGCTGCAAAACGCCGTCGTGGTGCTGGGCTCCGTCGACGACGGGAAGGTCCGGTTGGCGGCGGGCGTCACGAAGAATAATACGGACAAGGTCAGGGCTGGCGACCTTATCAAGCCTGTTGCCGAGCAGGTTGGCGGCAAGGGAGGGGGACGTCCGGATTTCGCCCAGGCTGGCGGCACTGATGCGGCGAAGCTCGACCAGGCCCTGGCATCAGTGCCCGCGTGGATCGAGGAGCATGTGACGCGCTAGTGTGATGCCGCCGTGAATCCCCGAGTTGGCCTTATTTGGTTTCATCTGGGCATATCGGGTGAAAATCGGCTAGTATTACAACAGTTTAGGAAGTTCGACGCGCAAAAAGAACGGGGCTGGAGCCCCGCCAGGCAGGAGTAGGATGTCATGCTGATTCTGACGCGACGCGCTGGTGAGACGGTCATGATTGGGAGCGATATCACAATCACCGTCTTGGGGGTCAAGGGAAATCAGGTCCGTATAGGGATCAACGCACCTAAAGACGTCGCAGTGCACCGGGAAGAGATCTACGAGCGAATTCAGAGCGAACAGGCCGCGGAAGCGGCTGCTGGTTCAGGTCAGGCCGAATCCGCCGATTAACTTGAAAACCGCTTTACCTCAACAGGCCCGGACAGTAAGATGTGCGGCCTTTCGAGCTAGCCTCTTGGCTGGTCTTGAAGCACGGAGAGATGGCTGAGTGGTCGAAAGCGCTCCCCTGCTAAGGGAGTAAGGGCTAATACCCCTTCGAGGGTTCGAATCCCTCTCTCTCCGCCAGATATTTTTAAGCACCGAAACAATAGACAATGCGCCCGTAGCTCAGCTGGATAGAGTACTCGGCTACGAACCGAGCGGTCGGGAGTTCGAATCTCTCCGGGCGCGCCAAAAACTGAAGGGCCCCTTTATGGGGCCCTTTTGTTTTTGAGGCCGGAGAGTTCGAACTATGCAGCCCGCAGGGCTGCGTTCGACAAATCGGCCTTGCCGATTTGGACGCACAAAGTGCGCCCCGAAGGGGTGAGGGCCGCAGGCCCGAATCAATCTCTCCGGGCGCGCCCATCTCTTCGTGCCCACTTCCGGCTGCAATCCCTGCTAATGATCCTGTCGCTATGGACGTATGCGCGGCTATTCTCCTAGCCCGAGGCCGCCGCAAGCGCCTGGTCGAGATCGGCAATGATGTCATCGATGTGCTCGATGCCAATGCACAGACGAATCATGTCGGGTGTTACGCCGGCCGATTTCAATTCGTCTTCACTCAGCTGCCTGTGTGTCGTCGATGCCGGGTGCGCCGCCAACGACTTCACGTCGCCGATGTTGACCAGTCGCAGGAACATTTCGAGGGCATCGTAGAACTTCACCGCCGCATCGAAGCCGCCTTTAATGCCGAACGACAAAAGCGCTGACGGCTTGCCATTGGTGTATTTCATGGCGAGGTCGTAGTAGGGCGAGTCGGGCAGGCCGGCGAATTTGACCCAGTCGACGCGGGAGTCGTCGCTCAGGTAGTTGGCTACAGCCAGGGCATTCTCGCAATGCCGTTCCATGCGCAATGGCAAGGTTGACAGTCCCTGGAGGATAAGAAACGCGTTCATCGGGCTCAATGCTGAGCCGGTGTTGCGTAGCGGCACGGTTCGGACCCGACCGATGTACGCAGCGGCGCCCAGCGCCTCCGTGTATACCACGCCATGGTACGACTCTTCGGGCTGCGTCAACATGTGGAACTTCTCAGGGTAATCGCCCCAGGGAAATTCACCGCTGTCGACGATAACGCCGCCGAGCGAATTGCCGTGGCCAGCCATGTATTTGGTCAGCGAGTTAACGACAATGTCTGCGCCCCATTCGATGGGCTTGATGAGCGCAGGTGTCGCAACCGTGTTGTCGACGATCAGCGGCACGCCATGCTCGCGCGCCATTTTCGCGATCGCTTCTATGTCGACAACGTTACCAGCCGGGTTGCCGATCGATTCGCAGAACACGGCGGTTGTCTTGTCGTCGATCAGACCCTCCATGCTGGCAGCACTGTCATCCGCGGAGAAGCGCACCTCGACACCGAGCTTCGGCAGCATGTGTTTGAAGAGCGTGTAGGTGCCGCCGTACAACATCGGAATCGTGACGATATTGTTGCCTTTCTCTGCCAGCGTCAGGATGGCGTAATGAATGGCAGCACTGCCCGCGCTGAGGCCAAGGCCTGCGATGCCGCCCTCGAGCTCCGCGCAGCGCTGTTCGAGTACATCCACTGTCGGGTTCATGATGCGCGAATAAATATTGCCGGGAACCGCGAGGTTGAACAGATCCGCGCCGTGCTGCGCGTTATCGAATTCGTAGGCGACCGTTTGGTAAATCGGTACGGCAACGGCATTGGTAGCGGGGTCTGACTTGAAGCCGGCGTGGATAGCCAGGGTTTCGTCTTTCATGAACGGGTCCTCGGATTCTCAGTTGTTATTGCGGGAATGGTAAACGATTATTCTTCGGTGACGGGCGTTTCCGGCTCCGCTTCAGGCGGTGGCGGTAAAGGCCATCCGGAGCGCAAATGCAGGTCACGTTGCGGGAACGGAATCTCGATTCCGCATTCGGAGAGCTTCGTCTCCAACGCCCAGAGATAAGCGGAGCGCGTGCGGGTCGGACGCTTGGCACCTTGTCGATTGACCCAGACCAGAAGCAGGAAATTAAGGCTGTTGTCGCCGTACTCCACCAGCCATACGTCAGGTTCGCGCCCCTTCATGTTTGTCAGCGTGTATTGGACCTCGGCCGCAGCCTCGAGAGCCGCTTTCTTGACGAGATCCTTGTCGCTGCCATAGGCAACGCCGAACGGGATTCGCACCCGCAGTATGCGTTCACCCAGCGTCCAGTTCGTCAAGCGGGTCGTCACGAACTCGGAATTCGGTACAACAATGTCGATGTTGTCGTTGGTGTTGATCAGCGTGCTGCGCACATTGATGGACTTGACGGTACCTGTAAGACCATTGTCGAGCTCAATGTAGTCGCCCACGCGCAGCGAGTGTTCGAACAGGATAATCAGGCCGGATACGAAGTTATTGACAATAGACTGCAAGCCGAAACCGATGCCGACACTGAGCGCGCCGGCGACGAGTGCCAGGTTGCTGAAGTCGAGTCCGATCGAAGAAAGGGCAATGAACAGACCGAAAATAATGATCGTGTAATGGCTGAGCCGCCCGACTGTGTACAGCGACGCCTGGGTGCCGCTCGAGTCGCTGTCACTGATGCGCCGAATCGCATGTCGTAAGCCGCGCGAAAGCAGGAACGCAACGGTCAGGATCACGATTACACGCAGGATGTCATCGCCGGCAACAGGCGTCTCGCCGATATTGAACAAAGTGACATCGGCCAGGCTCGCGAGTCGTAGATAGGCGGTTTTAGCGCCGCGACTGATGCTCGTTACCCATGATTGGAAGGCCCCGGTATATTCGGCCGCGACGTCGTCGACCGTGCGCATCAGCAACTCGAGGTCAGAGGTCCTGGCGCCCAGGTCACCGATCTGCGTAAGTGCTTCTTGCGCGGTACCGAGGCGCTGGTCCAGCAGCCGACGCGAGGCGCGATCGAGGCCATCCCGACTGACGCTTTGTATTGCCAGCAGTTCGTCGCCGGTTTCCTGCTTCCAGACCGGCACGCGCTGTTCAATGCTGCGCACCAGTTCCGACCACGCCAGCGTCTTGTTTTCGAGGGCGCCGGTATCCGGTGCTCTGTCCAGGACAATTTCGGTCCACCAGAGCTGCGCTTCGCTTTTTGCAAGCGCTATATCGGCATGTGCCAGCGCAATCTCGGCGCCTAACAGCCGCTGTTGCTGCAACCTCTGCTGCGATCGGCCCTGCTCGGTGTCGAGATCGAGGCCGCTCGCCGCAATTTGTGCGGCGCGCAAACTCTCACGAGCTTTTTCGACCGCCTGCCGGTCTTTGGCGACGCTCTTGTTGAGGCCTTCCATGTCTGCCTCATCAGCCGTTGTTGCCAGTCGTGTACTAGCGAGATCGCGCCGTGCGTCCAGTGCGTCGGCGTAGCTTGTGTCGCGTTCCGCGCGCTGTGTCAGCAGCGCAAGCCGACGCTCTGAGATTGCCTGCGCCGATCGTGCCTTCACGAGTCGCAGCGCAGCGAGCCAGCGCTCATCGCCGGCGGCAGCGTCGACGTAGTCGTCAAAGACCGAGTCCCGGTGGCGAGTCGTGCCGTCGAAAACACGCTTTTCGCGATCTACTTCGAGCTGTTCCTCAGCGGCATCGGCACGAGCTTCGCGGGCCATCGCCGCGATCGCAAGCAATGCATTGATCGTATAGCTGGCTGCCTCAGGCTCCAAATCCGGCGCGGCGACGTCCGCGTCGTCAAGCAATGGCAACAAGGCCGTGAAATTGTCGCGTACCGCGTCAAGAATTGTCTGTGCGATTGCCTGGTTCTGGGGCGCCAGTTCCGCGATCTGAATGCCGGCAGCGGCTACAAAGGTGTCTGTGCGTGGTTCGACATCGGCTCGGGAGCCTTCAAAGTAAGCCCACCAGTCGTTTTGTAGCGAACCCAGATCCGGCAAAGCCGGCTCGGCGTTGTCGTCTGTCTGCTGAGCCATGATGCTGGCCGACAGAAAAAAGCTCAGCAGCAAGACGAGGTAAGGGGTTCGGCGCAGGATCTTCATACGGTTAACGGTGGGTCGAATCTTGCTCAGGATAGCGAATGCTCCATGCTACGAGAAATCAATGACTCCTGCATTGCTAATCAGGTGTCGCAGGGGACCGCCAAGGCCCGGCGATCGAATTTGAAGTATCCTGTGTCATACCCAATCAAGCGTGGAGCATAGAAATGCTGGTTGTACATCACCTGGAAAACTCGCGGTCGCAGCGCATCCTGTGGCTGCTGGAAGAGCTCGGTCTCGAGTACGAAATGAAGCGCTACGGCCGCGACAAGCAGACCGGCCTCGCACCACCCGAACTCAAGGACGTGCATCCGCTCGGCAAGGCGCCGGTCATCGTCGACAATGGCGTTACGGTGGCCGAGTCCGGGGCGATCATCGAATACCTCGTGCATACCTACGATGACGGTACGCTGCACCCGGTCGCAGGCACCGCCGACTGGCGTACCTACACCTATTGGATGCACTACGCGGAAGGGACATTCATGCCGCTCATGATCATCTCGCTGATACTGGGACGCATCGAGACTGCGCCCATGCCGTTCTTCGTGAAACCGATTGCCAAAGGCATCACTGGCAAGGTGCGCGCCAGTTACCTCGACGCCAACGTGAAGAGCAACCTGGCTTTCATGGAGCAGACGCTGAGCGAGTCGACCTGGTTTTGCGGCGACACGTTTACGGCCGCGGACGTGCAGATGAGCTTTGCACTGGAGGCCGCCGAGGTTCGGACCGATCTTCCAAAGTCTTACCCGCACCTCGCCGATTTCCTGAAGACCGCGCGGGCGAGGCCGGCCTACAAGGCCGCCCTGGATCGTGGCGGACACTATGAACTGATGGGCACCAAGACGGACTAGGGCTGCAGCGGGCAGCCATTGGTCCCCGCTTCCGCGCGTGGTGGCGCTATGTCAGAGCGTCGGAAAAACAGATCGATTCATCGCTGCAACAAGTGCCTGGCTCGGCTTCAATCAGAGCGCGACAAAGGTCGGCTCATACCAATAATTGCCAGTATTCTTCGGGAAGGTCAGCAGGATCAAACCCCAGTGAGGGGTTGAAAAAGACATGTTTCCCGCAGACATCGAATTCGTCACAGGCACCAGATTCCGGAAATTCCAGTGTCGAGCGCACAGATTGTAGGAACACCATACACGCACCTCTGAAAATAGTGTTTTGCAGGATATCAAGTGAATCACGCTGCCAGTCTACCCTGATGACGCACTGCCCCAATATACGTCCGTGATCCACTAGCTCGTCGACGACATGTGAGGTTGCCCCCACCCATTGGACGTTCTGCTTCTTTGCCTCATCTAGCGTTCGCATGCCGATGACGCCACCGAAAGACGGG
The DNA here is from genome assembly GCA_963841145.1 of uncultured Gammaproteobacteria bacterium. Classification (GTDB taxonomy): domain Bacteria; phylum Pseudomonadota; class Gammaproteobacteria; order Steroidobacterales; family Woeseiaceae; genus UBA1847. The sequence continues at coordinate 58,758 of CAWJBO010000021.1, read as the reverse complement.
AGTAGAGAGTAATGTAGATTTAGAAACCTTCCAGGAAACAGGTCCAGAATTCTCTTTGTGATGATCTTATGGATGTTAGTGACGATTAGATCTGCCGGCTCGTCCCTAAGCAGCTCATAAAGAGCACCATCCTGCTTCGAGTGATATGAACACGTTTTTGCCCGGATTCCGTTCGAGCGTGCGAAATCGAGTGCGCCGCACTCTCGATCAGCCACTACGAGGTTTAGAATGGCGTCCCAACCCAATCTTTCAAGAGCGTAATAGACTGACTTGAGTGTTCCTCCATTGCCAGAAGCCAGAAAGACAATTTTCTTCATGCTGTCAACCTAGTTGATTTATTGGTCCTGCAAGAGTCGCCGCCGGTGCGCTGGACCGCAGGATCGTGTACTCAAGGAGGATTGGAGGATACAAACCCTGTGTGATCAGTGCAAAAAATATCAGGGGAGTAAGGCATTAAGGAATTCCAGCTGCGGAGGCGCGGCGCCACCCCCAAATGAATTCAGTTGCCCTTGGGCCAGTCTGGAATAGCAAGTCCAGAATACTCACACCATGTGAAAATGGCGCGTGGAATTGTGGGTACTCTGGATAACCGCTGTAGTCTTTCCAGATCAACTCTATTCCTGCGTTCGCGAAGTCCTCTTCATCAATATATGTTTTTGCCGCTGGACCAGAAACATAGCAGTCAGCGCCTGCTTGCTGTAACAGCTGCATAAGACGGGTTTGCTTTTTTCCGGTCAGGTTGAAGTCACGGGAATCGCGGAATTTGACCTCAATCTTCAAGTGCTCATCGGACACTGTCCGGATGATATGTTGATTTAACTCCGACAGTGAATTCCACTCAAGCTCCAAATATATATGTTCCAACTGAGTCCGATAATTATTAAAAAATGGAGCTTTAGAGTAATTTTGGACTATTTGCTTCCAATGCTTCTTTTGCCACCGAGGCTCGTCAATTTCTACCTCACATATCAGACGATTCTTGCTCGGACCGACCGGCACAGTCAGCCACATTGGTCCAGTCGGGGTCTTGATCTTGTTTCGGTTTCGCCAATCATTCTTCGTATATTGGACATCGTCGTAGAAAACGAAGACATCCACATCGTGGATGAGGTCAAAGTAACCCTTCCAGGGTATGTAGTTTGATTGGAGAACGGCAATTTTTGTCATTTATGGTACTTCTAAGCAGTTTGGGCCTCGTCTAGCTCTGTGCGCTAGAACGGAGCTTCGGCACCCGCGGAAGCGAATGACTGGCTGCTCTCTTCTGCGGGATCACCAAAGTCCCGCCTTCCGCGGGAGGTTAGCGCGTAGCAGAAACTAAGTCGAGAGATGTGAAGGATGAGACAAGGGAGCGGAGGTGGCTGGAGTTTGGGTACATATTCCAGTTACGGTCAAGTCGTCACCCAAGTAGGCGTGGGGAGAATGCAGATGGCTAAGGGTAGGCGCTCAGCTTCCCAGGATCACGATGTACCCAAGGTTACACTCAAGCGTCCCGTGAGGTGGAAACTCAATCCACCGTTAGGTTGACACTCGGACATCCGGGAGAGTCTGCAGATAGCGGGAGGTAGGCAATGATCTGCCCGTATCCCCGCTGGTGCCAAGCCTCATCGCAAATCTTGGGCCTTCTACGTATAGTGTCGGCAGCGCCCAATTCTCTATGATTAAGCAATGATTTAGCGTCGGCCGGCAGGTTCCTGGGGGAACAACTATGACAGATGTAGCCAATCTCATTCTTATGTCCTCTCTGGGCGGGGAGTTGTCAGATAGCGAGGCGGGCGTGCTGGGTGGCATCATGACGCCACGCGAATTGAAGGGCGATGAGTTTCTGATCATTCAGGGCACCAGCGACGATTCGCTGCACGTGCTGCTGGAGGGCAAGCTGGAGGTCGTCAAGCGCACCGGTGGCGGAGATGTGGCTGGACTTGCGGTGCTGAGAGAAGGCGACCTGGCCGGCGAACTGAGCTTCATCGACGGTCATGAGCACACGGTGGGTTTGCGAGCCCTTAGCCCCTGTCATGTGCTTAGTCTGAGGCGCGATGATTTCGAAAAAATAGTCGACGAGCATCCGCAACTGGTCTACAAAGTCATGCGCGCCATCGCGCGATCGACACATCGCATCATTCACCGAATGAATACGGAGTTCGTCGAGCTGAACAACTACATCTTCAAGCAGCACGGACGTTACTAACACAAAAAACGCCGTTCGAGAGGCGCGGCTATATAAGAAAAGGGCCCCTCTCGAGGGGCCCTTTTCTATGTCACGTAGCGTAATCCGGATCTTGTTGTAGCCGGGAGCTGCCTCGAACACTCGATCCCCGGTGACGTTATTCGCGTCACGATTTCTGAAGCACTGAAACTCATGGGCGGCGACGGCGCCAGACCCGTGCGACGCCAGGCCAGTACCTTCGTTGCCTGGTTCGAGTCAGATTCAGGCGATGCTGGCGTGGTCCTCATAACCAAAGTCGTTGGCCGAATCCTGCCCGCGGCCTTCTTCGAGGATATTCTCCGCATCATTGATCAATGCGTTTACGTCCGAATGGGTGTCTGGGTCGTAAGGGACAGCTGAAATTTCTACGTCGAGTTCATACTCGGCCTCACCGCGCAGGTTGCGCTCCTCAAGCGCTTGCTCTATGCGTTCGCGAGTCACCGCAACGTTCTCCAGCGAAGCGCCCGCCATCAGCACGGCGAAAGCGTCGTGGGTCAGTCGGCCAATGATGTCAGAGTCGCGGAAATTGGCCATGAGCAGTTGCGTCATCTCGATGGCGGCGCGATCGCCTTCTTCCTGGCCCATGAAACCCGTGATGACGTTCTGGTTTGCAACGCGGAACAGCATCAAGGTAGCCGGCGAGTTTGTTCGTACACACATGGCCAGCAGGTACTCGGCAACCTGTGAAAAACCGAGGCTGTTCGACAAGCCGGTAACCGGATCGTCATGCATCATGTCGGCCATGGCGAGCTCTTCCTCGACAAGCTGGCCGAGTTCCTTGAGCAGCGCGATGTCTCCGTCTTCGATGTCACGCGGTTTACTGTCAATGACGCACAGCGTTCCCAACTTACTGCCATTCGGGTGCGCTCAACGGGCAGCCGGCGTAGAAACGAATACTGGGATCCGCCGACACCAGCGGATTGTCGCGGAAACGCTCGTCCGTATGCGTGTCGTTTACGACCATCACCTGGTCGTCCAGGATCGCATGGCCGCAGAAGGAGATGTCCCGTGGCGTCTCGGTGACTTCGATGCCCTGGTAGGACTTGAACCACTGCCGGTCGCTGTCGACCAGGCTGACGAGAGCAATCTCGGTGCCGAAGATCCGCTTAAAGATTCCTTGGCGAGCCGTGTCACACGATCAAACCGTTCCTCAGGGTCCGTGTCGAGGATTTTCAGGTTGCGCAGGGTCTCCAGACGCAATAACTCATCGACGGGGGTTGCTGGCGTGATCATAGCTTTTGCCTTTCAATACAGGGGCTTATCCAGCCTTATCGGCCAGCTTTGACATAACTTTAGTGGTTTCAGCGTCCTGAATGCGTATCACAGCGCCGCCACAGTCCGTGTTGCTACGCTAATCCGTATGAAAGGCAGAATTGTTGCGACCCTATTCGGGCTGCCGTTTTTCGCGGTTGGCGTATGGATGCTGTGGTCCATCAGCAGCGGGTTTTATGATGCCTGGCAGATGCGTGCCTGGGTGCAGGTCGATGCCAGGCTGACTCGTGGTGGCTACGAGACACATTCTGGCGACGACTCCGATACCTACGAGGCCTACGCCGAGTATACGTACAGCTACGGCGGTGAGCGCTTCACGGGAAGCCGCGTGTCGCTTGGAAGTGGCGCCGATAATATCGGCGACTATCAGCAGGACATGGGTCGCCGCCTGCAGTCAGAGGCGGCCAGCGGCGGCAATATAGTGGTGTATGTCGATCCCGAGGAGCCGCGTGCGTCGATTATCGATCCGAATCTGCGCTGGGGCCTGATCGGCTTCAAATCGATTTTTCTGTTTGTGTTCGGCGGTTTTGGACTTGGCCTGATTGTCTTCGTATGGCGGGCCGCTCCTGAAAAAGACGCGGACTTACCCGAGTATCGTGAATCTCCCTGGCTGCTGAACGACGAGTGGCAATCGCCGCAGGTTCGTTCCAGCTCCAAAGCGACGATGTGGGGCGCGTTGGCATTTGCCGCATTCTGGAACCTGATTTCTGCGCCGCTGCCGTTCCTGTTGTACGAGGAGGTGACGCAGAAAGAAAACTACCTGGCGCTGATCGGTCTGTTGTTTCCGGCCGTTGGCATAGGTCTGCTGGCCTGGGCAATGCGACGCGTATTCGAATGGCGGCGTTTCGGTCCGGCGCCGGTGATGCTGGATCCCTTTCCTGGCTCAATCGGGGGTCACGTTGGCGGCGCCATTGACCTGAACATCCCGTTTGATCCCGACGCTCGATTCCAGCTGACGCTGAATAACCTGCACAGCTATATCTCTGGCAGCGGCAAGAACAGGAGTCGCAAGGAAGAGGCCGAGTGGCAGGACAGCATGGTTGCGTTTGCTGAGCCGGGTGCCAGTGGCACGAAGCTGACGTTTAGATTTGACGTGCCTGAGGGGCTAACGGCTGCCGATGCGGAGCGTGGCGATAGCTACCACATCTGGCGCCTGAATCTGCGCGCGGAACTTGCCGGTACGGACATTGATCGGAGCTACGATATTCCGGTGTACGCGACATCAACTACCTCACGCCGGATACCGGAGCGGGCGATACAGAAGGCGAGGAATGAGCAGGATCTCTTGGACGATCAGTCCGTCGGAGAGATAGTCGCGATACGAAACAGCGGTATGGGCAAGCAGATGCACTATCCGATGGGGCGTCATTTTTCTTCATCCCTCAGCGGCATCATGGTCGGCGCGATTTTCGCCGCCGCTGGCTGGTACCTCGTCGTTCACGAGGGTCAAACAGTTTTTGGCGGCGTGTTTGGCCTCGTCGGTTCCCTGATCGGGTTGTTTTGCCTGTACCTGGTAGTGAACTCGCTGGAGGTGTCGAAGCAGGCAGCTGACATCACGAGCGTGCGTCGCATCCTGGGCATACCGATAAGTCGCCAACAGATGCATCAGAACAGCCTGGTTCGTTTCAAGAAGAAAAGCACGATGAAGACGCAGTCCGGCGGCAAGCACACCGTGTTCTATTCGATCTTCGGCGTCGACAGCCAAGGCAACGAAATCCTACTGGGTGAGGGATTCAAAGGTGAGAGTGAAACCCGTGCGGCGACCCGCATGATTGCGCGGGAGTTCGGACTTCAACGGCTGCCTGAACTCGGCCAGCCGGAAGAGGGCGACAACGCGTTCGGCGTTCTGAACTAGTGACGCCTGCAGCCACTGCTGCCAGCGATCGATACGAACGCCGTCGTTGCGCGCAGCATTTATTAGGACGCTTGCTGTGTGTCACCGCCCTATACGATTAGAGCAATGACGTGCCGCCCGGCGGCGGCGGCGCATAGCAGAAGTTGCTTCGCCCTATTGATCTCCAGAATTTCCACCAAGACTTTTTCTCTTTCTTCTCATTGCTTTCGGCTTCTCGTTATCCGTATCCAATGAATCAGCAGCATCGTCAATGTCGATCGCTTCACGCTTTGTCGCCCGTTTTGTACTCTTCCTTGATAGCCTTGCGCTCATCGCGCCGGGCCCGCATTTCCTGCGACTTTTCATTGCCGCGACCGGCGGCGTTGTCCAGACCCTTGCCTGCACGATCTCCTCTTTCAGTGGCTTCGTGACGCGCTTTGCCGTGATCTGAATCGTCGCTCTCGGAACCGTCGCTCTCAGAATCGTCGCTCTCGGAATCGTCGCTCTCAGAATCGTCGCTTTCCGCGTCGTCGCCAGATTCATCCTCCATGGCATCGCGGGCTTTGTCCTTGTGCTTTTTGACGCGCCGTTTCGCCTGATCTTCCTCGGTCTTGGCACGATCTCCTACGTCTTGTGCATCACCCTGAATGACGTCCCTGGTTTTCTTGTCGTTTGTCCGACCTCTGCATCCGCCAATGGCGCAGACATGACTGCAACTATCGCGACCAATGCCGCGAGGATTCTTAGGTGATTCATAGGATTTTCCTCTAAGTATGAGTGCAGGAGTGTAGCGACATGCTTGCAGGACTAACAGGCAAGGACTGTGAAGTTTTGTTACGAAACTGAACCGTTGCACGTCACAATTGTTGACAATCTTCCGGTTGAGAATGCCCTAAAGTGCTCCTCTGTATTGGGATCTCTTTCAGGGGAAAAACATGGATATCAAGAGCTTGGCGACTCAACTGTTGATGAGCAAAATCGGCACCGCAAATGACTCTGGGGCGGCCGCATCAGCACTTGACGATCTGGTAGGTGGCAGTAAGGGTTTCGACCTCGGCGACATCGTCGGACAATTCACTGGTGGGGCGGGCGACCTGGCGTCGAAGGCTCAGTCCTGGCTGGGCGACGGCTCCAATGAGTCAATTTCACCGGCACAGATTCAGGATGCAATTGGTGCAGACAAGATCGAGGCGTTTGCAGCAAAGCTTGGCATCGGCCGTGATGAAGCCAGCAGTAGTCTCTCGCAAATATTGCCGGAACTGATCGACAAGGGCAGCCGAGGCGGCAACTTGCTCGACTCTGTAGGCGGTGCCGGGGGGCTGGCGGGCCTGGCCTCGAAGTTCTTCAAGTAGACTTCACCATTTGCCACGAGAAACGGGGCAAAGCGCCCCGTTCTTCTTGCTCCCGGTGGTAACGCGATAGCGGCCTTACGATGGACCTTGCTCGAGGATGACCGCAATAAATGCATCCGCCTCCGCGATAGAGCGGTTCATATCTGCGATAAGGGAATCGACGTTGGATTCGATAATCGATGCTTCTCCTTCAAGTGCCGCGATTGCCGAGAGATTGAGGTTGTGCTTGAGATACAAGACCTGGTCCTGGAATGATGCGAGAACGGGCCGCATACGGTCTTCTATCTGCCGCATAGATGAAATCAGGCGAGTCGCATGCTCACGAGTTTGATCAAATTGTTGCTGCGCAATACGGCGCAGCGCCGGATCGTTGTAGTCATCAAGTTCGGAGCGCCATTCGTCGAGCAGGCGATTGCTTGCTGTAACCACGCGATCAATACGCTTGCTGATCTTATCCGCCGCTGCCTGGCTGCGCTTGTGGGCTGCATTGAGTTTGGTGTACTGGCGTTCGAGATTACTTTCCGGGAGATCGACAACAGCCTTGAATTCCGTGAGCGCATCACGAAATTGTTCCGCGCCGGCATGCTGACTGTCGCGAGCTTCCTCGACACGATCTACGAGCACGTCGCGCGGTTCTTTCCACAACCAATCAATGCCCGGACTGAGATTGGCTGTGGCAAAATAGCCTGTCCCGAGCAACGCGATCACGGCTACCCAGGATCGCTTCTTTTTGAGGATTGACGGGATCAACGGTATGATTTTCGCCAAATAATGGATTCATCCAACGACCCGACGATTCAGGAGCAAATGCAACGATGACACAACTATCCGGTAACCTGCAAATCGCCCGATTCGGTTTGATCTCCGTCTTCCTCCTGGTGTTCACGGGCTGTGCATCAGTTCAATATTCGGCGTTGGAGAAGGTCGGTATACACAAACGCGACATCCTTGTTGACCGAGTCGAGGATGCACGAGATGCCCAAGGTGAGACACGCGAGCAGCTGGTATCGGCTTACGAGGAGCTCAGTGCCCTGGTAGGGCATGACGGCGGCGACCTTGAGGAAAAATACGAGCGTCTGAGCAAGGAAGTCGAGCGCTCTCGAAGTGCAACTAAAGACCTCGACGAGCACTTGTCAGATATCGATAGCGTCAGCGAGGACCTGTTTGATGAATGGGAATCGGAACTGGACCTTTACAGCAGTGCCGCGCTTAGAGCCGATCAGGAAAAAAATCTCAAGCTTGCGCGCAGACAGTTTTTGACAATGCGCGATCGCATGCAAACAGCACGCAACCGGGTAGATCCGGTTATGGCAGTATTGACCGACAACGTCTTATTTCTGAAGCACAGCTTGAACGCACAGGCGCTGGCGGCGCTGCGTGGTCAGACGTCGTTGCTGGAGAGTCAGGTCGATGCGCTGATCAAGGATATGCAGGTGGCCATCGACGAAGCCGATGCTTTCATCAATCGGATGCGAGGCAGTTGATGGGCACGACACCCTGCTGGCGCAGCACTTCTTCGGCACGCTTGCTACCTGTCTTGCGCCAGACCTGGTAGGTGCGAAGGACGTCAATATCCGATCCCTGCCTTTCGCGATCGCGAACTTCGTTTAGCACGTCAACCAGCACCTGGAACTTGGCGGCGAGTTCGCCGTAGGTATCCCCGAACGCGCGACCCCGAAACGTGCCGCGAACCTCGTCCGACAGTGACCCGTACGCGCTACCACCCATGTGAATGTAGTAATCGAGATCCACCGCGTGCGTCGCGAGACTGTCCGCAAAGAATCCGGAAATGAACAGAGCCACGTCGCCGATTCGCTGCAACGCGCTGTTTCGTTGTTCGGGGCTGGGTGCGTCGCTCGCGTCGGCGAGCATCAGCGCAAGCGGCTTGAGTCCAAAGACCTCGCCGTCGTCGTCATACAGCTCTTCGGAACGCGAATAGAGAGTCAACAGGTTGACGACGTAGTAGGTTGCATCCGGCTTAACGTCGACACCATGCTCAGCAATGACGCCTTCAACCGACGTCCGGAAGTAGTCCAGCAAATTGGCTACTGGCACTACCCGATCATTGCTGCTCGACTCGCGCATAGCCTTGCATCCTCTTCGGCAAACAAAACCTGCTTCAAGGTATAGCGCAATTATTGCGGCAAGCGTGTGACCTGATTCACACTAGCGCAGCGTGCCTGTTTGTAATTGTCAGCCTGCGGCGGTCGACTTCACCTCAACGGAGTCCAGCGCGTCTCTCGGCACTTCGGCGTAATGACTGAAGTCCATAGTGAAACTTCCGTCACCCCCGGTTAGCGATTTCAGCCGCGAATGATAGCCCTGGATTTCTTTTAACGGTGCCTGCCCGGAAACGATGATACGGTCATTCGGCAGCGCTTCTGTGCCGGTGACCATGCCGCGCATCGATGACAGGTCGCCCGTTACGCCACCCGCACATCGACTTGGCGCCGTGACGGTGACGTCGACAATCGGTTCCATGACGATCGGCGCCGCCTCGGAGACTGCGTCGAGGAAGGCTTTCTTGCCTGCCGCCACGAAGGCGATCTCCTTGGAGTCCACGGAATGATGCTTGCCGTCATAGACGGTGACTTTGATGTCCTGCATTGCGTATCCGTAGACTGCTCCGGCTTCCATCACCTGGCGGACGCCGGTTTCCACGGCGGGGATGTACTGGTACGGAATCGAGCCGCCGACGACGGCGCTCGCAAATTCGAAGCCCTGGCCCGCCGGCAAAGGTTCTATGCGCAGAAATACTTCGCCAAACTGACCAGCGCCGCCGGTCTGTTTCTTGTGGCGGTGATGACCTTCAGCTTTCCGCGTAATGGTCTCCCGATACGCGATGGAAGGCAGAGAAGTGATGACCTCCAGGTTGTGTCGATCGGAGATCTGTTCGAGCACTGTGCGTAAATGCAGGTCACCGAGTCCGCGTAACACGACTTCGTTCAGAGCCGCATTGTGCTCCACCTGCAGGGACGGATCTTCCGCCTCCGCTACGTGCAACGCGTCCGAGGTTTTCTGCGCGTCGTTATCGGTCGGCGGCTTGATCGCGAGTCCATACATCGGCCGCGGCAGGCCGATCGCTTTCAGGTGGAAATGATCTTCATCATGCGAATCATGCAGCACGGCGTCATAGTGGACTTCGTCCACGCGCGGGATCGCACAGATATCGCCCGGCACGCCGATACTTGCTTTGGTGTGAGTGCCGCCGTTTACCTTCAACAGCTGATTGACCTTGATCGGTTTTCGCGCATCGCCGACGAACAGCTGATTGCCTGGGCGGATCGTCCCCTGGTGAATTCGAAAAGTGCCCAGTCGCCCTTTGAACGGATCGATATTCACCATGAACACATGCGCGATCGCGTGAGCATCCGGGTCCGGCGAAATGACGACTTCTTCTACGTCGTCACCCTCACCCTTGAGGAAGCGCGGCGGATTGCCCTCCATCGGGTTGGGCATCAACGCCTCGAAGATGTGCAATAGCTGTTTGATTCCGGAGCCGGTCTTCGCGGAAACAAAGCAGACGGGAATCAGGTGGCCTTCGCGCAGCGCTTTCTCAAAAGGATCATGCAGCTGCTCGGGCTTCAGTTCCTGCCCCTGCTCGAGGTAAACCTCCATCAGCGCCTCATCAACCTCGACGACCTGATCGACGATCTGCGTGTGGGCTGTATCCACATCACTGAACATGGTCGGGACGTCTTCCGGCTTGAAGAAGCAGTCGACGACGCTACTGCCGTCGGCGGACGGCAGGTTGAGCGGCAGGCATTCCTGGCCGAACGCCTCGCGGATATCGACCAGCAGTTTTTCCAGGTTCAGCTCCTCGGCATCGATCTTGTTGACGATGATCATGCGGCACAGTCGCTGCTTCTTTGCGGCCTCCATCATGCGCCGGCAGATCATGTCGACGCCGTCCTGGGCATTGATCACCAGCGCGGCCGTTTCGACGGAGGGCAACACGGACAGGCCGCGGCCGATAAAGTCGCGGTATCCGGGTGTATCGATAAGGTTGACGTGGATGCCGCCATGATCGAGGTGACAGACGGCGGCATATTGTGAGTGCCCGAGCTGTTTCTCGCGGGGCGTGTAGTCGGAAACGGTCGTGCCTTGTTCCACCGAGCCGCACTCAGGAATGGCGCCACCGGCATGCAGCAGCGCTTCCGCAAGCTGCGTCTTGCCGCCGTTACTGGGTCCCACAAGACATACGTTTCGAATATCCCTGGATGTATACGCCATCGCCGATTCCCCTGCATTTATTGGATAGGCTGATTATGGCGTTACCAGCGGCAATCGCTATACGGTTATTCCGAAGCTGGAAGGGATTGTTTTCATGAGAGATTTCGCAAACCTTGCGTCAACGGATGCTGTGCTAAAATAATCGCTCTCGCAGAGATGGAGGAAATGCCATGCGTTTTGTCCCTTTGATAGTGCTGCTCCTGTCGACTCCAGCCACAGCAGCAGACCCTCCGGAATCCGCGACGCTCCTCACAAAGCCATTAAGAGAGTCGGTGCAAACAGAAGTTTCCGTCAGCGGCAACGTAATCGTTGGCGTCATGACGCTGGCAGCGGCCGGCGCAATTATTGAAGACCAGATCGTAATTCAGTCGGTGGCGGACCCTACAGACAAGCAAAAACTAGTCTGCCTGCGGATCGCCTCGCGCGATGGCATATACACGTCCAGGAATGCTTATAGCCTGGAGGAAGGAGAAAGCCGCCCCGTCCATTTGCCGTATGTGTCGAACCACCCTGAGCAGGTGGAGCTAAACGTCACGGACGACAGGATTGCGCTGGCGGCAACCCCGGGCGACTGCGACTCCGGAAGCTCCGAATTTTTCCTCGTGTCCAGGCAAGAACTGACGGAGCCATCGGAGGTCGTAATCTACCTGAACTCTTTCGGTGCGACTGACGTCTCCTACAGCCTCGAAAAAAGGGAAAAACCGTGTGAGTACGTCACCGAAGGTCGACGCACAACGTACGACTATATCTGCCGGCTAGGATCGGTCGCAGCGGGCAAATCCGTACTCGTTAAGATCATTCGCGAGCGATTTGGCCGTCCACAGCCTCCCATAACAATTACGATAGTCGGCACTGCGGAAGTCGACGTTCCTCAATGAGCGATTGGGCCAGTGACATTCCGAATCCAGAACCTGCCGAGCCGATTTCTGCCTGGAAACTCGCTATTGCCGTGATGATGGCGGGTATCGTCGTTTTCATCGGCTTCATATTACTTCGCCTCGTGCTACCGACGAATTGGGCATTCACCATCGAGGCCACAACCGAAGTCGTTGAAGTCAAAATGCGACCTGGTACAGAAGTTCGTTGGCTTGTTGATGGTGCGACCGTTTGCTATCGAGACAAAGTTATATTGCCGGAAAACTATGTCGTCAAGGAGCCGAAAAACGGTGCCGTCAAGGAGCTGGAAAGCGATGTCGTCAAGGAGCTGGAAAACGGTGTCGTCAAGGAGCCCGACAACCCATGCGGTGGCAGTCATTGGATCGGCTGGCGCCACCCGGACGCGGATAGCGAGCAGGTATTTCGATTGAACGGCGGCGCGTCCGCAACGATGCAGTTGCGTTCGCAGGGGGGCTTTGAAGTGTCGCTGCGCTCGTCGGACGATAAGTCACTCGGCGGGTACTCGGTTGTCGGCGTCGACGAAGCCGACAATGTCGACGATGTCGACCTGGGGTCGAAGGTCAATTTCATCTGGGCGGAGGTACCGGAGCAATCACTGACGCTGCCGTTCTCAGGCGAGACGACTCTGGGCCGCGCTGTCAGTTGGTTCGACACACGCGTGCTGCACAGCGGCAAGGTCGTCGTGTATACAGCAGACGAATCGGCCGATAAACGCACGATGATCGACGAGGCTGACCTGATGCTCGGTGACCAGGTCCAACTGGCGCCGCCAGAGCACAAGCCTCGCTGGTTTGCGCCTCAGCCTCCCTGGCCCGAGCTCGAGCGTCCGTGGCACAAGCCGCCCCGGCGTCCCTGGCCGAAAGGCTTCGTTTACGTGACCGTCGAAGACGGCGAAGATACTATGCAGGTCGTCGCTTTCGGCAACGCCGGCAGCATAAGTATCGAACGATTCGGGGGAAGCGGTTACGACTTCGAACCAGCGAGGATACGTGCGCTGGCAGCCGATCCGGCGGTTGCGTTCTGGGGCTCTATCCTGGCCGCGTACATGACGTTAATCCTCAGCCTGCAGCCGTTTGTCGGTAGCGGCGGTAGCGGCGCGGAGCAGCCGGGAAATGCCACCGATTTGCTGAAGCGCTTCAATCGATGGCTTCGCAGCAGGCCGAAATAGTGAAATGCTTTAAGCTACCCGGTCTAATTTCGCTGCTGATACTGCTGCAGCCGGCCCTGGCGCAACAGACCCTCGTACGATCTTACGAGAATGCGGCGCTCGAAATCGGCCAGGGTTATCTGTCCCATTACGGCGATCGTTGTGTCGTTATCCTGCCGACACACGTCGCCAATGAAGCCGGCGAAATTGCCGCGTTTCTTCGCGAGGGCAGTGAAGCACTGCTCGGCGAATCCGTCGCGGTTTCGGACCTGGGCGATGATGTTTCCATAGCCGACGTTTCCGGCGGGATTTCCTCCGACTGCGGTTATAGCACCATGGCCGTTAGCCGCGCGGTTGGCAGTCGGATCAAAGCAAACGCCCTCGCGAGCGTTCGCTCCGTCAATGGCGATGGCAGTATCGCACAGCTATCCGTAACCATCGTCGATGACGATGGCGAGACTTTTCTGCGCGTACAACCAACCAACGATATGAATCAACTGCGCAAGGGACAGAGTGGCAGTCTGCTGATGTCGGGCGATACGCCAATAGGCATGCTGCTATCGGTTAACGCACGGTTTGGCGTCGGCAAAGTCATACGTCTGGACAAGATGTTTGAAAAGGTCGACCGTTTCGTCAGTGGTGGCAACGCGAGGGTGGCGTCCACAGCGTCGTTGGCACCCGCACAATCGGCGGTTAAACCTCAGCCCGAGAAAAGTGGTGCGATCACGAGCTGGTCGGCATTGCCTGTCGACGCACAGCACAGGGCAGGCAACCTGGTCGCCAACGACGAGTCACCACCCTGGATCGCCAATGTTGACTCCTGGCCGGTCGACATTGAAATGGATCTGCCCGGCGGTCGGATAGCTATCGCAGGCATAGAGCTCGACGGACGTGGCGTTACTGATATCGGCACACTACCGGCGACCGTCGAGCTCATGGTGAGCGGCAGCGAGTCCGGTCGCCGCTGGCGTAGCGTTTCAGGCGGGGCCATTGTTTTTGACAACGGCGTTGCGAAAATTGCGATAGCGCCGAGCTGGGCGCGGCATATTCGCATCGTCATCAGCAGTGCCGCCAACGGAGGCAAGACCGTGGCGCTGGCTCGGCTACGCGTTGTTCCAGCTAACTAACGAAGCTTCGCGGTGGCAATAAAGTTGCCGTAACCGGAACCGCCCTTGTAAATCCTGATCGGGCCCTTAATCGTGGTCTCGTCAATGAGCGAAAGCCTGCCGTTGTCGTAGCTGTAATTGAAGGTGAGTTCCAATCCCGTGACCTGGCCTTTATACCTCGAATCGATCTTGAAGATGCCTGTCTTCTTGTCGGATTCGACGATTGGTAATGCGTAAGCGTTGCCATTGGCATTCAGGACCGCTTGCGACTCGGCCTGAATGTCGGCCGGTTGGCTCTTGTCGATCTCCAGCGACATGACGATACGATTCAGGCTAAGCACCGTCTCCTTGAAAGCCATCGCCTGCATCAGTGTGTCGGCGCTCGCGAGTCCCGTATCAATGGCGATCTGGCGCATGGCTTCGTCACCGCTGTTGACCATGATGTCAAAACTTGCCAGCCGCATGTTCTGATCGGGGCCATTCAGGACAGCCTTCAGCTCTTCCATTTCACGGGCCCGGGCACGTGCCTCTTCCAGCATTTCGGCGGCACTGGTTTGCGCGACCGCGACACCAGACCCAGAGAACAAACCGGCCAATACGCAGACGATTGCAATCACAATAATGCTGTTCTTCATGAGCTACTCCAAGTTAGCCGCCGCTTCCGATGCTGGTTGACCGGAACCAGAGCGCGCCCTTCATAAGACGACGCACGCAGAGAAGGGCCACGATAATCGAGATAAGGAGAACAATTGAGCCGAACGTCGGCCCAAAAAGAAACGCGAAAAACGACAGCACCAGCGGCAACACGATACCGTAGCCGATGGTCTGGCCCTTGCCGTAGACGTTGCCAGATGCCTCCGTGTAGCCCTTGCGGGCGTGGCAGCCCGGACAGACGCTAGCCGTATTACTGACTATGGTTTCGCAAAACGGGCATTGTTCCTGGTCGGGGCCAATCGTTTTCGGCACGGGCGCGCCGCATTTCGGGCAGGACGCTGCGGAATCCGAAACCTCGTTTCCACAGTCTTTGCAAGTAATCAAAGCCATCGCACACCTCATTTTTTTTGTTTTGGGTGTTGCGGAGCGGATGATCAATTGAACGGGAACCACATTGAGCCCACTCCTGACGGGCTCAATCGTACAACTTTTGCACTGAATTTTCAGCTCGGAGGCGGCGAGCTGGAACCAGTCTAAATCGTCGTTGGCAGTACCGGCAGGATCACCAGGTCGCCATCGATGCCGATGAACTTGCGTGCAAGGCTGGAGCGACGCTCAGACTTGGCTTCAAGAAACACGGTACGAATGCAGCCCGGGGACTGTCCGCGAAGCTCGGCCTCAACTGCAACCTCGTAGTGCTTGCCATTGCTGCGAAACAGCAGCGACCGGTTGCGGTCATGCTTCGACCAGCCAACGAAGTGGCGGGGATTCCTGAGCGCCACCTTGCGACCGTCTTTGAGCAGCGCGAAGCACTCTGCGTAGCGCATGGGGATCTCGACGACATATTCCGCGACATCCGCGTGGCTCGCGCCTTGCAGCGGAATTGCCTCATCCAGTGCCCTGACCATGTTCTCTTCATCGCCAATGCTGGCGCCAAAAAGTGCGTTGATAAGCTTCCCACAGAGTGAAATGGGCGTTTGAAGCTGCTGCTGCGTCATGTCGATCTCCATCTGTGTGTCCGGGCTGGGTGTACTGCTGTGTTTACGTGACTTACATCCTACCCATACTTGTTAACAAATTTCACAGAAAGAATTTCACACTGTTAATTTCACAAAAACAGGACGTATTCCCCATTTGGTCATTGGCAGCAGGGCTTGAGCCTCGCCCATGCGCAAGGGCTGGGCGAGCCGTCCGCTGACAGGAGTTGTATCGCTTAGCCCGGATCTATATCGGCTTCTGCGCGTTTCGCGATCTCGCGCGTCATGCCGCGAAAGATGAATGCGTGAAACGGCAGCAAGACGATCCAATAGAGGATGCCCCAGACACCAGCCGGGTGAAAATACGCGGTCACGGTAATCGTGCGCCGACCTTCACCCGTTTCTGCAACATCAAACTCCAGGACTCCCGCGCCCGGGGCCTTCATTTCCATCACCAGCGTAAGCTGTTTGCCGGGCTGCACGGCGATGACTCGCCACGCGTCAACCGCGTCGCCTACGCGAAGCTCGTCTGGATGGCGGCGCTTGCGGCGGAAGCTCGGGCCGCCGACGATCCAGTCCAGGGCTCTTCGCAGCCACCACAACACGCCTGCATAGAAAAAGTCGCCCTGATGACCGACACGGCAGACGACGCGCCATAAGGCGTCCGCGGACGCACTGCTGTCGGCACTGTCGCCGGCCTGTTTCGAGTAGAAGCCATATTCCGGGTGAAATTCGCGACAGGCGACGGCGCCTTCAACCCAGCGTGCGGGTACCGCATGCTTGCGATCCGCTTCGAGCGCCTCGATCGCCGCATCGCGAAACCCCAGGAGTTCCTGAGGAACGAGCCTGGCCAGCCTGTCGTCGTTGGCAATGACATCCTGCGACAGCCCGTCAATCAGAGCGCGTGCAATATTCGTTGGTACCGACGTAACGAGCCGTAGCCAGTAAGAGGACAAGCGTGGCGTCAGCACGCCAACCGGGATGATGCGCGGCTTCTTGCCGACGAGCTCGGCGTACTGCCGCATGATCTCCTCGTAGGTCAGGTCATCAGCACCGCCAACGTCGAAGATTTCACCGGCGGTCTCCTCGAGCACCGGCGCGTCCGCGAGATAGCGCAACAGGTTACTGAGAGCAATCGGCGTCGAGCGTGAGACGACCCAGCGCGGCGTGATCATGACCGGCAGGTGATTGACCAGGTCGCGAATCACCTCCCAGGCGGCCGAGCCAGGCCCGATGATCATGCCCGCACGGATTTCAGTAACCGCAACGCTGCCAGCGCGGAGAATGTCGCCGGTTTCCTGCCTTGAGCGAAGGTGCGTTGACTCCGGTGCATTGGGCACCAGCCCGCCCAGGTAGACGATGCGCTGCACGCCCTGGCGTGCCGCCGCGTCGGCAAAGTTGCGTGCGGCCGTCGCGTCGAGTTCCGGAAAGTTCTTGCCCGCTGCCATCGAATGCACGAGGTAATAGGCGATGTCGACGTCTTCGAGCACGCAATCCAGCGTTTCGGGCCGCAAAGCGTCAGCCTCGGCAAGAGCGACGCCCTGCCACTGGCGGCTTTCCAGGACCTCGACATTGCGCGACGTTGCACGCACCGAAAAGCCCTGTGCGGCGAGGTACGGTGCGAGGTTGCTACCAATGTAGCCACTCGCGCCGAATACGAGCCGGTAGCTCAACGGAGTCCCGGGAAGCGCGGTAGCAAGCCCGTTGACCGCCATTTTTCGTATCGATCGGTGGCAAACCCATGCCGAAGTGTGAATGGGGCGCCATCATCGCCATAGGCGATCTGGGATCTCTGTGACTCAAAGCTGTTCATTGCTGTGCCTCATAGAGCAGCGCGAGCTGGATGGTGTGCTCGCCTTGCCACGTGGGAAGTTAGGGCCCGGAGGCCAGCGTTTCTCAAGGCCAGAGCCTGAGGCGTGCCGAATTGGCTGTCAACAGGGGGTATATACTCAGGTGGCTTCATTTTTCGAAGCTCCAAGATCAAGGGGAGATGTCATGAATAAGAGTTTCATTGCGGCTTGCCTTTTGGCCCTCGCACTGATGGCTGGAAACTGTCTTCGCACAGGATCAGGGTGCGAAACCTAACTACGTCTATGCGACGTATTTCGTCTGTTCCCCGGAAAGGGAATCGCGCGCCGACGAAATTATCGAGAACAAGCTTACAAACCGCATTACGATGCTGCGGTTGAGCACGGCGATATCCTCGGCTGGAGCTGGATGCAACACTACGTAGGTGGAGTCTGGCGCAGGGTGCTGGTCATCATCGCTGGCGATATCAATTCGCTGCTCGACGCGTCCGGGGCCCTGGGTGAAATAATCAGCGACCAGTACTCCGGAGGCTGGTCGTGCCTTTTCCGAAATTTGCGGATCCCATGACGACTACATCTGGCAAACGGACCCGGAACTTGGGCACGGCGGCTATAACCCAGCAACGTGGTTCGGCCGGCTTTTCCGTCTACCTGAAGTGCGACATCAACGGTGAGGATCGCGCCGACGAACTCGTCAAGAAGGTGCTTGCGCCTGTTTACGACCGACACGTTGGTGAGGGCCAGCTCACATCCTGGAACTGGTTAAAGCACAATGTCGGTGGCGAATATCGACGTCTGCTGATCATGAGTGCGGCAGATCACAAGACGCTGATGAAAACGACGAGAAGCGATTCTCGCCGATTTTGAAGACCGCAAAGTCGAGCGAGCAGTCACCGAAATGAACAAGATCTGCGCGACGCACCAGGACTACATGTGGGACATTCTCGTGCAGACGCCCTGATTTCGGGACGATAACGGGCTAGAAGCTGCGTTTCGATTCCAGCAAGAATTGCACGGTGTCGATAGAAGCATCGCCGCCGAGCGGGAAAGCGACGTCGAGATGGATCATCTTGCCGCCGCTGCTGCGGGTCGGCGCGAAGCGCAGGCCGAAGCCAACATCGCTGAGCCACTTGAAACGCCGACCGTTGACCGGGTCTTCGCCCCAGACGCGGCCAGCGTCTGCGAACACAGCGCCGCCAATTCGCACGAGGCGAAACGGGTACCAGTCGGTAAAGTAGCGCTGCTCCAGTGTCAGCAACAGCTTGCTGTCGCCACTTTGGTAGCGCAGGGGATAGCCACGAAGTCCGCTGTCGCCGCCGATCTCGATCGTATTATCGAGATCCAGTGAATGCCCGGCCGTGGCGCTCAGCGTTGCGAAAAACAGGCGCTTCCTTGATTGCGTCTGGTAATAGCGCGCGGTGACATTGAGTAAGCTGTTTACCGCGTGTCCGGATTCGACGCGGCCTGAAGCGCTGCTCGACAGCAGGAGTGCGTGACTTTCAAGCGAGCCGAAGCCGCGACTTGCCTGCCCCCAGAAAATCAAAGCGTCGCGGTCGGCGCCGATCGACGTATCTGACCAGCCAAGGGATGCGGAAAGTCGGGTACCCAGGTAGAAGTCCTCGGTCTTGCCGATCTGATCGCGATTCTCGGTCTCCTGGTAGTCGTCTTCGAGAAGCTCCAGTCCGATAAAGGCGTAAACCAGGTTGCGGTCCTGTGGGATCAATGCCGGCAGTGTCGGATCGAGTGCCGCGGTAAAGCGGTTGTCGTCTCTTACGATGCCGGCCGTCCAGCGCCGCACCCAGCCGTCCTGCAGTCCCCGGGACCAGCCGCCGAAGGCGGATTGGTAGTCTCTCTCGTGTCGGTACTCCGCGGCTTCCTCGCCCAGTGCGTAAAGTGCTTCTCGGCGCTCTTCCGCGAGCAGCCAGCCCCCGGCTGACCAGCGCGTGTCGAGCGCATAAAAGGGCCTGATGGCCGACAGCAGGTTTAACTTGCCGTCGGAGTTGTCGGATAGCTTGAGCAGCGCCGACACCCAGCTTCTACCGAGGTGCTTATCGGCAAACTCGAAGCTGTCAGACGTGCGATCGACGTCTTCGATCCGCGATATGCGCACAAGCTGTCCACGTCCGAGCAGATTGGATTCCTCGAGACCGTACTTGGTGCGATTTTCGCCACCACTGCGCGACAATGAGATATCCGGACTTAGCGTCCAGACGTCCTGAGTGCTCACGGTAAGGTCGACGACCCCGTTGTGGTAGCGGGTTGGCCTGATATCCGCGTCGAATAAGTACCCATTGCCGCGCAAGATTCTTTCGGACTCGTCGACCTGTCGAGCCGAATAGGTGTCGCCGCTCCTGAACAGCAGCTGTTTCTGTAAGACCTTATCCTGGGAAACGATATGTAGACGGTTGGCAAGGCGATACAGCCAGTTATTCTCTTCGGGATTCGACAGGTCGAATACATTGGATTTTTCCAGCAGTACCTCGCCAATAACTGCGTTCTCTTGTTCCAGGGCAGCGCCTGTTGGCAGCTCATCTGCAATGGTGGCAGACGTCAGCAGTGTGGTGAGCGCAAGAGCGAGAGAACGCATTTCCAGTTTCCAGCCTACAGCAGCCCCAATGCTATCGGCTTTTGCAGTAATGTGTGGGGGAATCTCGGACCAGGGACACCCTAAGGTTTGGTAGTCGTTGGCCGATACGCACTGATGACTACAGTTGAGCGACGATCCATGCTGAATCAAGCCACACACCTCTCCCTGGCGCCACGGCTGCTGCCGGGTGCCGAAATACTTACAGATGAGTCGCGGGAACTGGACAAAAACTTCCGGCGCTTCTATATCGAGCGAACGTTATCCGTCACTCGGGCCGCGCTCGGTCTGTGGATAGCGCTGGTGGTTTTGGTCTCCGTACTGGACGCGTTCCTGATGCCGTCCAGGTTCGTCGAACAGACGGCCTGGCTGCGTATTCTAGCCATGTTGATGCCTGTGTCAGTAGCGCTGGGCGCGACTTTCCTTGTCAAGCAACGACTCTTGCTGCCCTACGTGACGGCATCTGCCGCGTTTCTTGCCGGGGTCGCGGCTTTGGCCGTTTCTGCGAGCGCGATGCAGATCGGCGCCACGGACACCTACTGGTCCTTTCTATTCGCGACATTCAGCATCTACCTGATGCTGGGGCTGACATTGCGGCAGAGCATAAGCGCTGCGTGGCCATTGTTTATTGGCTACCTGGCGATTAGCAGTGTGCCCGGCGTGCCAGCCGAGCAAAGTGTGTATGGCGCCGTCTTTCTGGGCGTGCTGAATCTAATCGGCACGTTCACGAGCTACCGCCTGGAACGCAGCGCACGGGAAACCTACGACAACAAGCTTGAGATCCTGCGGCTCGAGCGAACCGACGGCCTTACGGGCCTGTTCAGTCGTCGCGCGTTCGATCAGCACGTCAGGCAGATCTGGAAACAGGCGCGGCGCGACAAAAAGCGTGTTGCGATCGCCGTTGCGGATATTGATCACTTCAAGCTCTACAACGACTGCTACGGTCATCGTATGGGGGACGGCTGCATACGCTCTGTGGCGGATGTTGTAGGTGACAGCCCCAGTCGACCGCTGGACATGGTCGCGCGCTACGGCGGCGAGGAATTTGTGATCGTGTTGTACGATCCAACGGCAGGTTTCCTCGAGACTTTTACGCGCGGACTTTGTCAAAAAGTCATCGACCTGAATATTGAGCACAAGGCATCCGAGACAACGCCAGCCGTGTCGCTGAGTATAGGTGCCGCGATCACGGAGGCGGCGGGTCATGTCAACCCGGATCACCTGATACGACAGGCCGACGATGCCCTGTACGAAGCCAAGAATCAGGGTCGCAACCAGGCGATCGTTTATCGCACCGAGTGGGGACAGCAAACGACGGCCAGCCTGGCTGCGCTACTGACCTAGCCGGCTCTCACGACATTCGCGCTGTCCACGTTTTGTGTGCAAACTTGGGTGATGACGAATGAGACACTCCACAAGCGGTCCAGCAACAGGCTTCTGCTCCTTTGCATGCTCGTTGTCTTGGTTTCGAGCTTCTTCGTCTCGCAAATCCAGCGCTCTTTTGGCGACGTCCAGGTTCGCGATGTAAAAATCCCGACGCAGAACGGCCAGTGGGTCGCAGGCGATCTGTTCAAACCAAACTCCGCTACCGCCGAAAACCCGGCGCCGTTTATCGTCGTGGTACCCGGTTTTCAACGCTCCAAAGAGTCTCTGTCAAATATCGCTATTGAGCTCGCACGTCGAGGTTTTGTGGCGTTGAGTATCGATCCCTATGCGCAGGGTGGTTCCAGTGCTTCGTTAAGTCGCATCGCTGCGACGACCGAAGGCTACGGGATGTTCGCTGTTGTCGATTACGCCGCGAGTTCCACAAATCTCAACTACATTGATCGAAGCCGTATTGGTGCCACCGGGCACTCGGCCGGCGGGAATGCGGCGATTCGCGGCGCCAATTACTTCGGCCGGGAAGCGCAGCGAACCGGTCTGCCGAGCAAACTGCATTCGGTTTTTGTCTCGGGCTATGTATTGACGCTGCGCGATGAAGTCTTGCAGGAAGTGCGTTCGAATGTTGGCGCGAGCTACGCGCTGTTTGATGAAGGCGCCTACCGAAACGAGCTGAAGAACGGTGATATGCGCATTGCGCCTGAGGCGCTGCGGCTCATCAATATCGGGCGTGAGTCGGGCAGGGCGGCCGTCGACCAGGTCGAAATTGGCAAGTACTACGGCGACAAGGAGCAGCGTACGCTGCGCGTCATGCACAACGAGCGGGTGTTACATCCGTTTCAGCCATACAACAAGGAGGCAACTGCCAACCAGATCGAGTACTTCGAGCACGTCTTTGATTTCGAATCCGAGATTCCTAACTATGACCAGGTCTGGCCCTGGAAAGAACTTCTGAGCATGATTTCGCTGGCCGCGGCCTTGATCGCCATTATTCCTTTCGGTCGGCTGTTGCTCGACACACCGTGGTTTCAGCCACTCGTTCAGCCACTGCCACCGGCTTTGGCGAAAACCCGGGGCAGAGGGCGGGTGTTGTTCTGGTCGACCTTCGTCGTCGGTGCGCTGATCGCCTGCTTCACCTACATCCCCATGGCCGAGTTATCGCAAAAACTGTTCGTTGCGGCGTCGCGTCGCGAGTTGACCTGGTTCTTTCCTCAGCGCATGAACAATGCCGTCATGCTGTGGGCGGTTCTCAACGGCACTGCGGGGTTCTTCATATTCTGGCTGAGCTATCGCTATTTCGGCCGCAAGAACGGCGTGACGCCGCAGATGTGGGGCGTCAGGACGACGCCCGCGTTGCTATTCCGGACCTTCTTGCTGGCCTGCACATTGTTCGTCGCTTACTTCCTATTTCTATTCACGGTGTATTATTTCTTCCACGTGGACTACCGCTTTCTGTTCATGGGCGTTCGCGTTTTTCAGCCTGCCTTGCTGATCCTGCTTTTCATGTATTTGCCTTTTTTCTTCATCTTCTTCCTGTCCAATTCTCTGCGCATCAATGGCGCGATGCGTTTCGAGGGGCAGCCGGAATGGCGCAGCATGTTGCTCGGAGGAGTGGCGAATTCGCTCGGCCTGTTGCTGATCGTGGTGGTCCAGTACACGACCTTTGCCGTTACCGGCGCGGTTTACTGGACCGAAGGATGGCTCTACGTAAACCTGTTGTTTGCAGTTGTGCCAATGATGTTTGTCCTGCCGTTCTTCAATCGTTACTTCTTCCGCATGAGCGGCACGATCTACCTCGGCCCGATGATCACCTGCATGATCTTCGTCATGATCCTGATAACGAATACAGTCATATATCTGCCGCTTGAGTAGTTGGTCACGGCGTGACTTCGCTCCTATAAAAAAGGGCGCCCGAGTGGGCGCCCAGTTTGTCGATAGCGACAGGGGGATGGATCTAGGGTCTTGTTCCTCCGTCAGCAGGATCGCCTGACCAGCCGAGCGCTGCCCAGTCGATCTGGGTGGAGAGATGGCAGTCGCCGCAGGCACCGTCCATGCCATAGGCCTGCTCTTTTGGTGCAACCTCGTGGTTGACTGAGAGGTACATCTCGGTATCGACAAATTCGAACGCACCGGTGTAGGTCTGTCCGGTTGCGGCCGCGCCATCGACCAGCGCGAGGTTCCAGTCGAATACACCCCAATACGGATTCGGGCCGCCGGCCATTCCGAACAGGTGCGGCACCAGGATCGTCTGGTTGCCAGCATCTGCGGGCTGATTGCCGATCATCTTCTTGAACGGATAGATCATCGCATTCGGGTCTGTGTAGTCGCCAACAGGTTCTGCAAGCATTGCTGGCAAGCTGGTGTACTGATCGTTTTCGCCGATCAGGAACTTCGTGTATTTACCGTTAAAGAAGCGCAGCGTTGGTCTGACGTTGTTCGCCCAGACAAACGTGCCTTTCTTCTTATCGTAGGTTGGACGGCCTGTAGCCGGATCGACCGGTATCGGGTCGATATTCTGACCTGCGTCTTCCCAATACCACTCGACCTTCGTCGACGTGTTTCGAGCAAACGTCGGGATGTGGCAGACCTGGCACGCGAGCGTGTCATGTAAGCCGACAATCGTCTCGACCGTAGTACCGACGTGGATATTGAAGCGATCGCCGTGGCAGTCGTCACATTGCTTCATCGCGCCTTCTTCGACGGAGTGATACGGCATGCCGCCAATGCCGTGCGACAGCATGTTGCCATCGGTATCACGTTTAACCTGGTGGCAAGCAACACACTCAAGATCGCCACCATCGGTGCCCATGTGCACGTCGAATTCGCGCGTCGTGTTGGCCATCGACATGCTCAGATCGCCATGTTTGACATTGTCGCCGCCGCCCGCCTTCGCATGGCAGTCGATGCAGTTGTCAATCGGCACTTTTTCGCCGGGAAGCAAGTCCGCGCTTTCTCCGACACTCTGCGCGACCAAGTTCAGGTCCAGGGGCACTGGGGGGTCGCCAATCGTTGCCGCGGGATTGCCGGCTGTCGTTGGTGCTTTAGCGTAGTCGCCGGTCTGATCGTGGCATACGAGGCAGTCCACACTGTTGCGGTCTGAGAAATCGTATGTGGCATCCTTGTAGTCGTAGCCTATATGACATTGCGTGCAACGACCTTCGTTAGTTGGAATTGCGATGCAGAAGTTGTTGATAATGTCATTCTTGCCATGGATGCCACCCTCGAAGCCCTCGATGTTTTCAGCAACACCTTCCCACTTGAAGTGGCCGGTCGTCATGACGTCATCGCCGATACCGCCATGGCAATTCATGCAGGATTTCGTGCCTTCGTAGGCGTTTTCGGTAAAGTAACCTTTGTGCAGCTGTGCCGGCTCGTAGGCACCGCTGGCGAAGGCATTGCAGTCCAGTGCGTCGACGACACCGTCACCGTTGAGGTCCTCGTCGGGAAGATCACCAACACCATTTTGGTTCAGGTCCCAGCAACTGATGCCATCGGCACCCGCTGTGCCGTCTGTTCCGGCGGCACCATTAGCGCCTGCCGCTCCGTCGTCACCGTCGCAGCCCGAAAGTCCAAAACCCGCTATCAAAGCGAGCAAGATCACGGCTGGTGGGGAATAGCCTTGCCAAAAGAGTTTCATGATGTTGTCTCCCAACGAGAGTGATTAAAGCGGGAGTCGAGAAGATCCAGGAAGAGGACCTCCCCGGCGGTAACCGGTGCTGCTATTATTCTGAGATGCCCGCGGATTGCTGCTGAGCGGTTCATTTTCCTGCGCAAAAAAACGGTCAGTGTGTTTTGAAGAAGTTCCAGCATTAGGAAATTCTAATTTTCTGATACAGCATTCTCTATATTGGCCGCGAAACCTCAATACGGTAATGAGGAAGGTGGATAGGGAGATTTACCTACTGTCTGCCATTGCATTGAAACTCGGGCCGATATCCCCCATCGTTGGGCCATGAAAGCCGATACCCGCACGCGAATTCTCGTTGCAAGCCTGCTGTTGTTCAATGAACAAGGCGAGCCCGGAACGACGACGAACGAGATCGCGGACACTGTCGATATCAGTCCCGGAAATCTGTACTACCATTTCCATAAAAAGTCGGACCTGGTGAACGCGCTGTTGCTCGAGTTCCAGGCGGATGCGCGACGCGTCCTGCAGCCGCCCGATACGGCGCAGGGCTCGCTCGACGACTTTTGGGTATTCCTGCACCATTTACTGGAGTTGACGGGGGCTTACCGGTTTCTGCTCCGCGATATGGAGACACTGCTTGTCGAGTACCCCAAAGTGGGAACGGCGCTGAAGCACTTTGCGCGGGCGCTAGCAGCATCGTTCGAACTCAATCTCCGCGCTATGAGCGAATGCGGCGTCATTCACCTGGGCAGCAGCGACACTCGCCTAGTCAGCCGGAACCTGGCGGTTATAGCGCTGTTCTCTGCGAAGTTCGATACGTTGACCCAGTCTGCACCCAGCTCGGACGATTCGGCGCTCCGAATTGCGGGGTCGGTGCTGAATGCCCTGAAGCCCTTCATTGCCGAGACGTTCGCAAGTCATCTTTCCGAACTGGCCGCGTACTACAAGGTTTAGGCAACAAAAAAGGGGCCGCAGTTGCGGCCCCCCTCAGGTCGAAAAAGCTCCGTGCCGCTATTTGGCGACTACAGATTCTACTTTTTCAACGACACGGTCTTTAGCCTCGACAACCTCTTCGACGATATCGTCGCCGAAGTCTTTGACATCCTCGCCGAAGTCTTTGACGTCTTCGCGGAAGTCTTTGACGCCTGCGCGATAACGTGCGCGAGCTTTCTCGCCGTCTTTTACCAGCTTCTCAAAGGTCTTCTCGAAATCCGACTGGAACTTCGTGAATTCCGTCTGCATCGTGGACACCAGTCCGAGGCTTGCCAGGAACGTCCGGTTGACGATCTCAATCGGCTTGCCGACGACAGTGCTTTCCAGGCGGTCAAATACCGACTTTGGCTGCGCCTTCTTGGCCACTTTCTTTCTCGTTGTCACTTTCTTCTCCGTCATTTCAATACTCCCAAGCGGTCAGGTGTTAGGCGGCTTTCTGTGCCGTCGTGCTGACCTTCTTTTTGCTCACTCTCTTGACCGTTGCTTTCTTAGCTGGTGCTTTCTTAGCCGGTGCTTTCTTGGCTACTTTCTTGGCCGGTGTCGCTTTCTTTGCAACAGGCTTCTTCGGCGCAGCTTTCGGCTTGTCGTCAAGCGCTTTCAGGATCTTGTTCAGCTTCCTGTTGATCTTGTCGATATCGTTTTTGCTCGGAACGTTCAGGCGGTCCATAGCATCAGCGACGCGCGTATCGAAAGCACCCTGCAATTTGCTGAGTTTCGACTTGTCACGTACCTGGTCGAGCAGGCCGGTAGCCTTCGACTGAGCATCGTCCGTCATGTCGCGAATCGCGTCCTGTACGTTGTCGATCAGTGACTCAGTCTGCTTCGTGGTCTTCTTGCGAAACTGCTCGCCTTGCTTAACCAGTGAATCAAACGTCTTCTCGCCTGCTTTCTGGGCATTCGACAATGCGCCGAGTCCGGCGAGGAATGCGTGCTCAAGCTGTTCAGCGACGTTCTTTTCGCTAACTTTCCGTTTTTTGGTACCTTTCTTGCCAGCCATGGTCATTCTCCTTTGAATGGGTTGTCTGCCATGAACGAATCGTAGCTGCTAGGATTAGGGTGTTCACACTAATTCCGGGCCCCCAAGAGACTTATTTGTATGAGATTCAGACGCAGCCACCAGCTGGGCCTCGAGGAGGCGAAACACCGAGCGGACCAGATCGCAGAGGACCTGACCCAGCAGTTCTCCCTGACCTCTACCTGGCAGGGCGACTACCTGCTGATCTCGGGCAGCGGCGTTAATGGCCATCTGCATGTGGCCGAGGACAGCATCGAAATCGAGATCAAACTCGGTTTTGCTCTGATGTTAATGGAAGGACCCATTCGGTCTGTGATCGAGCGCGACATCGACCAGCACCTGGTCTAGACGAGACGGGCGGCAGGCCAGCCTCTTGGGGTGCCTTTTTCAAGCGGCCCGCCAGGTTTCGGTGAAGCGACGCCGCTTTAACCCGCCTTCTTGTAACTATTCGCTGCTCATTGCTGCGTCGAGCTTCTCGCCGATTTGTTCGCGACTGAAAGAGTAAGCCTGCCATTCATTGAGCTGTATAACTTCTTCGATCGCTTTGTCAATCGTAAGACTGGCTTCTTGTTCATTCGGCACAACCATGTAGCGCAATAACGGCTTGTCGTCGCCCATTGCGTGGAGCGCGGCTTCGGCGACTTCGGCCGGGCCCTTGTACTGGCTGCGATCCCAGGGCCTGCCCAACCATTCTTCGAGTTCCTCGGCGAAATACGCACCGGGCTGCGCGTAGTCTTTCTCGCGCATACGTGCCAATGCCGTATTGGCAATCTCCGAATCGTAATTGCCCGGCTCGATGACGCTGACTTTGACATCAAATTTCTTCATTTCGATCGCGAGCGAATCCGTGTAGGCCTCGATCGCATGCTTGCTCATGCTATAGGGGCCGGCAAATTGGCCGGACAATGTGCCAGAGATCGAGCCGATGGTGGAGATGCGGCCTTTTGACTCAATAATCATTGGCGCGAACGCCTGCGTAACCCGGTAGACGCCAAACACGTTGACGTCCATCAGCCACATCACTTCTTCGACATCGACATCGATGAGCGGACCGCCGATGAAAACGCCTGCGTTGTTTATGAGGCCGTGCAGGCCCTTGCCACCTTTCTGCACCGTCTTGACCGCCGCGTCGATTTCGTCCTGAATGGTCACATCGAGTCGAACTGCATGGATGTTGTCGATCGCATTGAGCGCAGCGAGGTCTTCTTGTTTACGAGCTCCTGCATAGACGAAGTAGCCGTTTTTCGCCAGGGTCTCGGCGATCTCTCGTCCGATGCCCGTGCTTGCGCCGGTAACCAGAACCGCCTTCTGCGATTCGTGATGCTCGGCTACAGCCGGCGCATCGAACCCGAGGACAAGAAGAAGGGAAACTACCGCCAGGGTCGAGCAAAGGACGTTACGCATGGAGAACTCCGAGTTTGTTTTTATTAGTATCGCCGCCAATGTTAGCAGAGCACATTGAGCTTTACAGAATGCCGAATTTCCGCAAGGCGACGGTCATCATTGCGATCGCAAGGACTACAAAGAGGATCCCAATAGCGCGTTCCATGGTTCGTTGCGATACCAGGCCCTGCAGGCGCGGCCCGAGCTGGCCACCGATAACGACCCCCGGGACCTCGTAACAGATGAGATTCCACGGGATCGCGCCGACGCCGCCGTCGCGCACCAATTGGGTGACCAGGGTCGCAGTGGCCAACAGGATAGTAAACATGACAATGGCGACGGACGTGGCAGCAGCCGTCCCGACCGGAATGCCGCGTTTGGTTAGTCGGGAGACGATGACTTCACCAATGCCGACTGACACCATGCCCGTCAGAAACGCGCCAACGCCGGTCAGTGCGAAATCGCGTGCCGGAAAATGCGGATGTTGAATCGGAGAATCGTAGTTAGGTCGCTTCGCGTGACGGCGTCGGAGAAATAACATGCCGATTGCGAGGGTAAATACCAACGCGGCATAGGCTGCAATCAGCAAGGCATCGTGGACGGCATGGGCTGCGAGGGCGCCGAGCACAGCCACCGGCGCGGAGATCTTGATAAACCGCCACGCAAGATCAAAATCAATCATGCGTCGTCGGTAGTAGCCAACAAAACCTGAGATGAATCCGAAGGTCTGGGTCAGCAGGGCGGTGCTGATCGCAGCGAAGGTCGACGCGAGCACATACTCGGGGCCGAGTATCGGAAACAGCAGCACGAAAATCGGCGTGAACAATGCCGCTCCACCGATGCCGCTTAGCATCGCACACGTCGCGACGCAGATCGAAACCGGAAACATGAACCAGTAAAGAGTGAAATCCATTGAGCTGCCTGTGGTCGTCTGACGACGCAGAGTCTGTCGCGAAACACCTTGTAAGTGTGGTCGTATCTGAGAGCGAAAAGCGCCTCACCTGTTCGCCGCAAAGCGCCGACAATAGTTATTGCATTCGAAGTCGGATGCAATAGTATGGCGTGATCTTTCAGAACGATCCGGCGAATTCAGATGAGTACCGACAAGCTACAGGCCGCGAAATCAACGGTTCGGGCATTCCGCGCCGAATTTGATTCAGCCAGCGACCAGGATCTCGCAAATGTGCTGGCTGCGCATACTCCGGATGACTATTTCTGGCGGGGTATGCATCCCTTCTACGAGCAAACCGGGGCAGAGGCTGTTATCGAGGCATTCTGGCTGCCGCTACGGCAATCGTTTGCCTCGTTGCAGCGGCGGGAAGATGTTTTCCTGGCGGGTCGCAATGATGTCGACGGCGGCAAGACGATCTGGGTAGCCAGCATGGGCCACATGATGGGCCTGTTCGATCAGGACTGGCTCGGCATTCCGGCAACGAACAAGATGGCCTTCCTGCGCTATGCCGAGTTCCATCGAGTCGATGACGGCAAGATCGCTGAATCCGCGTTCTTTTGCGATGTCATCAGCGTCATGCAGCAGGCTGGACACTATCCGCTGCCACCGCAAACGGGCGCCGCGTTCCTGCATCCGGGACCGCGCACCCATGACGGCATCCTGCTCGATGCGCAGCGGCCCGATGACGGCGAGCAGACGATGGCGCTCGTGAACAGGATGATCGCCGACTTGAGCACGCTAAACGTGGGCGATGACCACAACTGTCCGCCGGAGTTGCTCGCCAAAACATGGCACGACGACATGATTTGGTACGGGCCGAGTGGAATTGGCGCGACGTATACCATTCCGCGTTACCAGGAGCAGCATCAATACCCTTTTCGGCGTCACATCAAGGATAAGACCTACAACGGCCACATCGCGAGATTTGCTGAGGGCCACTACGCGGGTTTCTTTGGTTGGGCCAACTTGACGAACACGCCAAGCGGCGGGTTCCTCGGTTTGCCAGGCAACGAAGTTCGAGCCGATATGCGGGTCGTCGATATCTATCGTCGCGACGGTGACAAGCTGGCAGAAAACTGGGTGTTCATCGACCTGTTGCACTATCTCATGATGCAGGGCCTCGACGTACTTGGTCGGCTGAGAGAGCTTCGCAGGCTGGCCTGATGCTGGTCGACGCCGTCCTGGTCCCGTATGCAAGGGACCGGAGCTATTGGCGGCTTGCGGCCGCATCGAACCGATCGCGATCTGGCGTTGGCTGCTCGAGCATCCGCGCAAACAAATCGACTCCGAATTGGCGAAACAGGTGGATCATGTCCACGAACACCCAGTTCTCGACATACCGGTCATTCTCGAGTTTCCAGAAGTCCAGTCCGTTGAAAACGACCGAACTGTTCGTGGCAGGTATATCCAGGTAGTCGCCCGTGTGCGTGGCCTTGACACCCGCCCATCCGGCGCCGCCGCTGTAAGGCCCTTCGGCGATCAGCGCATCAAGATCCTGCACGTGTCGATCCGGGTAGGCGCGCAACCAGTGCCTTTGATGATTCTCTTCGAACTCCTTGAGGCTCATACACGCGCCGATACCTCCCGGTCCGTACCAGCTAACGGCGGGGTGGAAATAGTCCGCAATACCCATGCTCTCGAGCGCGGACTGGTCGTAGCTATTCAGCGCGTCGAAAATGAAACGACGAATATGCTCCAGCGTATGGGCCGATGTCTGCTCGTCCTGGGCTTTCAGCATTACGCCGTCATTGGCGGCGGGTGGTGGATACAGGGCATCGATACCATGGCTTGGGGGCAGGACCTGAAAACCCACCTGCTGCATGAGGTCAACGAAGTCGAGCAGAAAAAAGCTCTCGACAATCTTGTCGTGCTCGACGCGACAGAACTCACCCCAACGAATCCTGACTGCTTCACCGCTTGCGGGAATCTGCAGAAAGTCGTTGGCGAACGTGGCGTTGAAGTAGCCCGTTGCGCCACCCACATTCGGCCGTCGTCCAACCCGTCGATGCGGCCGCTCGATCTACCACCCATAAAGATATGCGTCTGACGTTTGAGGTCCGGAAACGAATACAAGAGCGGCCGCCAAAAGTCCGAAAGGAACGCGTCGAGGCCCGTTAAGTCGTTAATCGGATCGGGTCCGTGCCAGACGAAATCCGGCGACAGGTATCCGCGAGCGACATCAACGGACATCTCAGCGCCTGATTGCTCAACTCCCGCCAAAACCTCCAGACGAGCTGCTTGTCACGCTGATTCCGTGACCTGGCCATCGTTGCCTCCGATTCACTCCCCATTCCGAACGGGCATTTTCTCGGTATCGAACTCCTCCCAGCCCTGCCCATTGAAAGGATCAAACCCAGCTGTTGCATGACGTAGGGGAAGTCGACCATCACCCAGTTGTCGACAATCTTGCCGTCGACGACCTTCCAGAAGTCCATGTAACGGATCTCAACCCGTTTGCCGGTCGGCTCGATACCCATGAAGGCGCCGCTGTGAACGGCCTCCTGTCGCCCGAACGCAGCGCACCACTCGCCCTGAGCAATACGCGCTTCATCGATACAGACCTTGTCGGAAAATGCAGCCTGGAACGGTCGCTGCCAGTTGTCCTGAAACTCCCTGAGGCCGTTCTTGAAGCCGCAGCCCGCATTACCCATCCAGCGAAAGGTTTCGCTGAAGAAGCGTCCCATGTTGTCGATGTCGTGATCGTTAAGACCATCGACCATGGAATCAATCGTCGCGAGTGTCTCCTCGGTCTTGTCCAGCTTGTTGTCCTTGGTGAGCGCTGCCTGCTCAGGCCGGGATCCCTTCATGGTGCCTGCCTCTGTTGAAGACTGCCGTGCAGCTGCGCTCAGCTCGCCGACAATGACAAGCGCAACAACAGTTACGAACCTGCCGGTTTAGGCCGCTTTCGATTTGTAGCGGGCAACGCGCAGATCCGCCTGCGCCTGGTGGCCGGCGAAACCCTCGAGTGCGCACAGTCGCGAGCAGTACTCACCGACCATCGCGGTCGCCTCCGGCGTAACTCGCTGGTAGGTGCAGGTCTTGATGAATTTGCCAACCCAAAGACCGCCGGTGTAGCGTGCGGCGAGCTTGGTTGGCAGCGTGTGATTGGTGCCGATCACCTTGTCGCCGTAGGCCACGTTGGTTTCCGGACCGAGGAACAGGGCGCCGTAGTTGGTCATGTTGTCGAGGAAATAATCCGGATCGCGCGTCATTACCTGTACGTGTTCGCTGGCAATCCGATCCGCCTCGGCCAGCATTTCCTCGTCGGTGTCGCAGAGGATGATCTGGCCGTAGTCACGCCATGCCTGGCCGGCAACATCGGCCGTTGCCAGCGTCTCCAACTGGCGTTCGATTTCCCGCTGGGTGTCGGCGACCAGTTTTTCCGAGGTCGTGAGCAGAATCGCCGGCGAGTTGGTTCCGTGTTCGGCCTGGCCCAGCAGGTCGGTAGCGGCCATTTCACCGTCGCAGGTATCGTCGGCGATGACCAGCGTCTCTGTAGGACCGGCAAACAGGTCGATACCAACGCGGCCGTAAAGCTGCCGCTTGGCTTCGGCGACAAATGCGTTGCCCGGGCCGACCAGCATGTCGACCGAATCGATGGACTCCGTGCCGAGCGCCATGGCGCCCACCGCCTGGACCCCACCGAGACAGTAAATCTCATCAGCGCCGGCAAAATGCATTGCGGTAACGATAGCGTCGTTAGGACCGCCACCGTGCGGCGGCGCACAGGCTATGACGCGTTTGACGCCAGCAACTTTGGCGGTCAAGACGCTCATATGCGCGCTTGCGACCATCGGGTATTTGCCGCCCGGGATATAGCAGCCGACGCTGTTGACCGGAATATTCTTGTGCCCCAGGAAGACGCCGGGAATTGTTTCTTCTTCTACATCTCGTAACGCCGCTTTCTGAATCTCGGCGAAGCGGCGAATCTGCGTCTGCGCAAACTTGATGTCGTCTATAGTCTGTTTGGGCAGCCGCGAAACAGCCGCGTGGATTTCCTCGTCACTGAGACGAAAACGCTCCGGTGACCACTTGTCGAATTTCTCCGACAATTCTCTGACCGCTGCATCACCGCGGCCGTCGATGTCCTTCAGTATGCCTTCTACCGTTGCCTTTACTTTTGAATCCATGTCGGCGGCAGCTTCCTGGCTGATGCCCTTCTTGATTAGCTTGATCACGGGTTTACCTCAATGAAAGCGATGTTGAATTTAGTCAGTGAGCTTCGCGGCCTGTGGATGATCGCCGCCTCGAACCACGAAAGCTTCAACAAGCTCTTCGCCGCGGTTTGCAAAGCTGCGGCGTGCTCCGACGGGAATCGTAAATACGTCACCGGGGCCGATTTCAATGTCGCCATCGTCGGTGCTGATACTCAACAGTCCTTTGTGCATCAGGATCACCTCTTCTTCAGCCCGCGTGTGCTGGCGCGTTGCGGCACCCGGATCCATAGCAACATGCCGAAGGTGAAAGCCATGGGACCAGCTCATCTGGCCCGCATCCAGTCCTTCGTCCAGGCTCGCGGCACCGATAATCGGAAATTCGCTGATTTCCGGCAAGCCAATCGCCCGTGCTGTTTGGATCTTGTCGTGTGGCAACACACAGCCGATCATATCTTCGGCTTTCAGGCGTTTGAGACGAGCAACATCTGCGTCAGTGGTTGCCGGCATCGGTCGTTTGTTTTCGGGTACGGTTTCGCCTTTCGTCGTGTCGACGAGGCTGCCATCTTCGAGCAAGATCAGGCCGTACTCTTTGGCGTTGTCAAATACGTCCGGCGCCCAGGTGACGTGGCCGGGATCATCGCCGCCCAGTACGGCAAAAAGGAATCCTACATCATCGCCGATATTCTTGAAGCCACGAAAGACATGGATGGGAATCGAAATGGTATCGCCGGGCTCGAGCACGACCTCGCCGTCCTCTTTGTTCGGCCCCAGCAGAAAGGCCCACCGTCCGGAATGCACGACGAAAACCTCGGCCGTCTCATGGCTGTGCTGCGAGTTGACGCAATTTGGCGGCTGGCGCGCACCGCCGATGTTAAAACCGTGTGGAATCTCGATGTGCACGTGCTGATCGGGGCTCTCGGCAACACCCGGCCCGATAATCGTGAAGTTCTCTTTTTCGGCACTGCCAGGTGTGCGCGTATCGATGAACGCCGTCGTACAGGGCCTGAGATCGCTGTATCGAACGAGACGCTCGGCGGTTCGATTCGCGGTTGGAGCTGGCTGGGCCATACAATTCCCTGGCTCGGTGTCTGAGCAAAATCGTGCAGGCGAATGTACTTCGAATGCAAAACGAATTCAAGAGAAGATGCCTGAATAATCTATGGGGAGGCGAAAAACCCGAAATTGTTAGATATCGTTGTTGCATTCGCAGTACAATCTGCGCCGTTTCACTATACCGAATGTGGAGAATGACGACGTTTATGAATGGGCAGCGAAAAGGGGCCTACGGCGCCGACGACGACATT
The DNA here is from genome assembly GCA_963841145.1 of uncultured Gammaproteobacteria bacterium. Taxonomy (GTDB): domain Bacteria; phylum Pseudomonadota; class Gammaproteobacteria; order Steroidobacterales; family Woeseiaceae; genus UBA1847. The sequence continues at coordinate 23,879 of CAWJBO010000021.1, read as the reverse complement.
GTCGACTACATTCTTGGCATCACCTTCGAAATCTGGGAGGAGGCCGGCATTGACCTGATTCATCAGTACTATGCGGCCGATTCCGTTATTTGGGGACTTGACGGCATCACGCATGGCGCCGCGGCCGTGGCGGATGGTACGCGCGAGACCTTGCGCGGATTCCCCGACAGACTGCTGCTCGCCGAAAACGTCATCTGGTCAGGCAACCGAGATGATGGCTATTACACCTCGCACCGACTCTTAAGCCTCGCGACTAACAACGGCCCGACAATCTACGCTCCCGCGACCGGCGTGCGTATCCGCATGCTGAACATCGCGGATTGCATCATCGAGAATGGCATGATCACGCGAGAATGGCTGGTTCGCGACAACATGACGCTGGCGACGCAACTCGGTGCAGAGCCCCTAAGTGCCGCCCGCGATATGGCGGCGCGCCGGAGTGCTGAACTCTCCGTATGGCTTGCCGCCGAGGCATCGCGTGTTCGCACCGTGCAACTACCGGATTCGGTGGACCGGCCAGTGACACCGCGAGAAGACCCGACCGGATTCGCCTGGCGCGTCCTGGGGAGCTGCTGGCAAGGCGACCAGGAAACATTCAACACGACTCACGCACCCTACAGCGTGCTGCACCGTTCGCCACTGAGGCATTACTCGGGCCGAGGTGAGGTCTATGGCTATTACGACAACCTGCGGCGGATACTGGGTGATGCGCATTTCAGCGTGGATCACGTCTCGAGCCAGCCATTCGCTGATAACGGCATCGACATCGCCGTGCGCTGGACGGCGACGGGCGAGCACCGGGGCGAAGTCATGGGCGTTGAGCCAACCGGCAAGCCGATGTTCATACTGGGCGTTACGCACTGGCGCTGCATTAACGACAGGATCTCGGCCGAATGGACGATCTTCGATGATCTTGCGGTGCTGAGCCAGACGCTGGTGGACTGATGCGGCGCATCGTCGACGCGCATCACCACCTGTGGGATCTTGAGGCTTGCCAGTATCCCTGGCTGATGGCACGCGGGGTCAATCGGTTCTTCGGCGATCCGACGCCGATTCAGAAAAATTACCTGGTCTCGGACCTCAGGGAAGACGCCGGCGACTTCGAGCTGGCAGCTTCGGTACACGTGCAGGTTGGTGTTGCGACAGGCAACGAGTTGCAAGAAACGGCGTGGCTGCAAGAGACCGGCGATGAAACGGGTTTACCAAGTGCAATCGTTGCGTTTTGCGAGCTCGACTCGCCGGAGGCGCCGAAGCACCTGGGCGCGCAGCTCGCGTTCTCCCGTCTCAGAGGCGTGCGCCAGATCGTCGGTCGCTCCGACGACGAAGACGCGAAAACGGGCAGCGGCGCGCTGCTCGACAACCCGGTCTGGCGTGAGCACCTCGGCCTGCTCGGTGAACTCGGGCTTTCCTTCGATCTGCAGCTGACACCGCGGCAGGTGCCGCGTGTTGCCGAGGCGTTGGCGGAAGCGCCAGACACGGATTTTGCGTTGTGTCATTGCGGATCGCCGTGGGACCAGACCGCGGCTGGTCTCAACTCATGGCGCGAAGGGCTGCGCCTGCTCGCATCGCTGCCGAATGTCTATTGCAAGATCTCCGGCCTCGGCATGTTCGATCATAACTGGACGCTCGATTCGATTCGCCCGATTGTCGAGTCCTGTATAGAAATCTTTGGTACGGAACGCGCCATGTTCGGCTCGAACTTCCCGGTCGACAAACTGCACGCGAGGTACGGTCAGGTCTGGGGTGCCTACGAGGAAATTGCGTCCGGCCTCAGCGAGGAGGAGCAACGACTGTTGTTCGGCGAAACGGCGCGAAATTTCTATCGGATAGCCTGAGCCAGCGCATTCGCGCCGTCGAGCATCATCGACTGGTCCGAGCTCAGCAGGAACAGGCTCGCACCGGCATCGCGCCAGTCGGGGATCTCCGAGATCAGGGGTGAACATGCCGACTGTTGTGCCGGCGCTTTGGCCCGCAGCGCAAATGTCGCGAACGGTCGCGATGAGTTCCTTGTCCGAAACGCTCTTTTGCATCGCGACGGCGAGATCGGCACGACCCACGAAGATAGCGTCGACACCGTCCACGGCGGCAATCTGCGCGACATGTTCGAGAGCCGCAATGTCTTCAATCTGCACAATAACGGTCGTTCGCTCACGGCTGTCGGCAATGTGATCGGCCATCGACTTTGTCGTGTATCGAGCGGCGCGCGAAGAACCGGCATATCCTCGGCCCTCATCCCCGAAATGGGCCGCTTTGACAATGGCTTCTGCCTGCTTCGCGCTGGTCACATGCGGGACGAGGATGCCGGTCGCGCCGCTGTCCAGCGCACAGCGGATCTCCTTCGACGAATCGTCTGCGACGCGCACGAGGCTGGGCCGATCCGCGGCGCGAAACGCGGCCAGGCAGAGGTCAGTCTCCAGCCTGCCAAAAGGCGCGTGCTCGGTGTCGATGCAAAAAACATCGAGCTCGGAGAAGCTGAGTACCTCCGCGACAATGGGCGAAGGCGTCTTGACGAACGTTCCAACCAGCAAGTCGCCATCGGCCAGCCGTTTGCGAAAGGTGTTGATAGCTTTTCCCATCAGATCATCCCCAGAGTCTGTCGCTGGCAATTGCTGCGCCTTCAGCCATGCTCTTTAGCTTAGCGTACACGATGTCCTGATCGACCGCGCCGAAACCAGCGAAGGTCGAGAAGCCGCAGTCGCTGCCTGCAATGACGCGTTCGCGCCCGACGATGTTGGCGAAGCGCTCAATGCGTTCCGCGACGAGCTTTGGGTGTTCAACGAAATTCGTCGTCGAGTCGATGACGCCAGGTACGAGAATAAGATCCTCCGGTAGGCTGGCGTTAGCAAAGGTCTGCCATTCGTGCGCGTGTCGCGGGTTGGAGGACTCGAACAGCAGCGCGCCGACATTGGCTTTTAGCGCGATGGGCAGCACCATTTCCATCGGCGCGTCGTGGTGGTGCGGACCTTCGTAGTTGCCCCAGCAAACATGAAGGCGGACCATCTCTTTCGGGATGCCCGCCAGTGCATGATTGAGTGCCTCGACATGCATGGCCGCAAGCGCCTGGTATTCCTCGTCGCTCTTGTCCTTGAACATCATGTGCCGGCCCAGTCCCAGATCGGGCGAGTCGAGTTGCAGGACGATGCCTGCGTCGACGATCGCCCGATACTCATGTGCCATGGCATCGCCAGGGCTTCAAGGTAAGCATCGTGTGTCGGATAGTGTCTGTTCGGTTGAAACAGCGCGATGACACCGGGCGAGGCGGCATTCATAAAGCCCTGCGTGGGATTGTGCGCGGCGATTGCGGCCAGCAGGTTGTCGATATCGACCTGCACCGGGCCCATGTCCTTGACCTCGATATCGCCGACACAGCAGGGCCGCCGGTAACTTGGCGTTCCTCCGGAACTGGCCTGGCGACTTAGAAAGCCAGGAAACTCTTCGAGGTCGCTGGGCGGCTCGCGCTCGCTGTCGCCGTCGAAACCGGAAATCCGGTCCTTGATATAGGTCGCATAGCTGATCTTGCTCATCTCACCGTCACTGACGAGATCAATGCCGGCGGCGACCTGTTTGCGACAACCTCGTTGACCGCAGCACGAATGATGGTGTCGGCCTCTGCTACGTGCTCGCCCTTTTCCTGTGAAAAAACCACGTCGGTCACGGCCTCCGACCTAGGCAGGCTGCCAACGTGCGTGGTGAGAATCCGGTCTGTGCTTGATTGCATGCGTATGCCTTATGTTGTTATTGCGCGAAAAGTCGTAAGAGTTCTGTTGTGACTTTGTCAGGCTGCTCCATCGAGGAGAGGTGGCCACAGTCATCGATAACCATCAGATTTGCGTCGGGAATTTCCCGTGCCATGAGTTCGTGAAATCGCGGCGGGCAAATGGCGTCCTCCCGACCACAAATAATCGTTGTAGGGCAGGAGATGCTCGGCAATGTCGGTACGCTGTCAGGGCGATTCAACAACGCGAGCGACTGACGCTCGAAAACCGCAGGTCCGAGGCTTAGGGCCATATCGAGGATCGTGTTGAGAATCGCTTCGTCATTGCGGTTCTTTTCCGCGAGGTACAGCGGTTTCAGCGACTCGACGGCCAGTTCTTCGAGCTCGCCGGACGCGGCGGCCGCAATCTGCTCGAATCGGATCGCCTTGCGGCTTGGCGCATCCGGGCCCGGGTTGGTGTCGAGCAGTGCCAGGTGAGTGACTCTTGCGGGTGCCTGTCGCCAGATCTCGAAAGCGAGTATGCCGCCCATGGATAATCCGGCAACCGCAAATTGCTCGGGCGCTTCGGCAATCACCTGGGCAGCCATGTCCGGGACGTTGTCCGCTCTGCTCAGATCGGCAACCTGCGTCGGCACCGACATCGCTGCAATTTGATGCGACCAGAGCCGCGCATCGCACATCATGCCGGGGAGCAGCAGTATTTTTTCGGCGGGCACGCTCGCGCCGCGCTAGGTATCTTCGGTTTGCAGTCGCGCGGAACCACCACGAATCAGCGTGCCGGAGAAGGAGCGTTTTTCGGGTGACAGTTCCGGATTTTCTATACGCTCGAGCAGCATGGATGCCGCGGAATGGGTCATGCGATGCACGGGCTGGCGAACCGTCGTTACATCATAGGCGGCATAGCGTGCCGGACCGACGCCGTCGAAGCCCACGATTGAAATATCTTTCGGTATTCTCAGACCAAACCCTTCGCGCGCTTCATCAATGCAGCCGATCGCCATCACGTCGTTCGCTGCAATCACGGCATCCGGCGCGTTGCCACGTTTTTTGATCAGCTGCGTAAAGCACTCGCGGCCAGTTTCGTAGCCGAAGTCTCCGCTGACAGTGGTGATGTCTGTGATGCCCAGCGCGTTCAGCTCATTGAGCGCGCCCATCTTGCGCTCCAGGCCGACCACCGAGTCGGGCGGCCCCTCGACTATTCCGAATGACTTGTGGCCGGCGCCGACCAGTTCGTCGACAAGCCAACGCTCGCCTTCCTCCTGGTCGCAACGTACCGAACTCACCAGCTGGTCTTTCAAGGTGCGGTTGTAGAACACGACCGGGATATCGGCATTGTCGATGGTCTTCAGTTGTTCTGACGTGAACATTGCTGCGGTCAGGATTCCGTCGACACGAAACTGCAGCATCTGCTCGAGCACTTTGCTCGTGTCGCCTTCGCGTTCCAGCGCGAACAACAGCACGCGCACGCCCTGTTCGGAAAAATGCTGCGTTAATTGCACGAGCACTTCCGGATAGTAGAGATTCGTCAGCTTCGATATGACGACGGCCACCATGTTCGATCGTTGCGTGATGAGCCCGCGCGCGATCGCGTTGGGCCGGTAGCCGAGTTTGTCTGCGGCAGCCATTACTCGATCGCGCATGGAGTTCGAGGCGCTTGCGCCGTCCTGAAAGACGCGAGAAACCGCGGACTGGGAGACTCCGGCGAGTTCCGCCACGTCGTAAGACGTTGCGCGCCGGCGGCTGGTCTTGTCGCGGGCGTTGTCTGATTTGGCAGCTTTGCTCATTTGGGGAGTCAGCTCTATGGCTTCCAATTGAATTGGATGCTAGGCAGTATTGAATGCGGATGCAAACCGGGAAAGCCAATGGCAGCGGTGCTTGACGGACAAATCGCCCTTGTTACCGGCGGCGGCCGAGGTATCGGACGTGCCTGTGCCGAAGGCCTGGCCGATGCAGGCGCGCGAGTGATCGCTGTCGCGCGCTCCGAATCGGATCTCGCCGAACTCCGCGCGCATTCCAGCGGGCGCATCGAGACCTGGGCCGCGGACGTTACGGACGACGAACTGCTGGCGCGAATCGAGACGATTGAGGGCCTGAGTATCCTGGTTAACAACGCCGGCGGTAACCGACCGCAGTCATTTGTCGACGTCGATACCGAGTCGCTCGACTTCGTGATCGACCTGAACGTGCGTGCCACCTTTCGCGTTGCGCAGGCGGCCACCAGGGCAATGCTCGCGCAGGGTATCGAAGGCTCGATCGTCAACATGTCCTCGCAGATGGGTCACGTCGGTTCTCCGAAACGAACGGTCTACTGCATGACCAAGCATGCCGTGGAGGGATTGACCAAGGCAATGGCGGTCGAACTCGCGCCGCACGGCATTCGTGTCAATACCGTCGCACCGACATTCGTCGAGACCCCCCTTACGAAACCCATGCTCGACGACCCGGAGTTCAGGGAGTTCGTCCTCGGGATGATCCCGATGCAGAAGCTTGCCAGCCTCGACGATGTCGTATCCGCCGTGCTGTACCTCGTATCACCCGGCGCCGGCATCGTAACCGGCCTCAGCCTGAAGGTCGACGGCGGCTGGACGGCCCAGTAATCTCCAGAAACTGGCCGAAACTACGCTGAATCCGGGGGTCCTGCCGCGCCGCTTTTCTGTCGCGAGCCCTGGCTGAGGCGGTTTGCATTCGAAGTACATTTACTGTAGATCTTAGCGCCGGTGGCGTTCATGCTGCCGCCCGGGCACATCAGTTCAAATAAGAAACGACGCGGGCAGGCAAAGGGGATTCAACATGGCTGACTTTGGCACGCTCAACTGGTCGATCCTGATCGCGTACGTGCTGCTGAACCTGTTGCTGGGCTGGGTCCTCAGCAAGAAGGTCGATACGGCCGAGGACTTTTACCTTGGGCGCAGGACGACGCCGTGGTGGGCGATCGGCATATCGGTGATTGCCACTTATGTGAGTGCACTGTCGTTTCTCGGCGGGCCTGCCTGGTCCTACTCGGAAAGCCTCGCTGTCATCGCGATTCACCTGAACTATCCTATTGTGGTGTTCTTCGTGATCACGCTGTTCCTGCCGTTTTTCTTCAACAGCGGTGTGGCGTCGATCTACGACTACATCGAGCGTCGCTTCGGCCCGACCTCTCGCCTCGTGATTTCCAGCGTTTTCCTGATTTCGCAAGCGTTGACATCGGCCGCCATTCTCTATGCCACCTCGCTGGTCATCGAGTTCATCACCGGCATCGATGTCAGGACGGCGATCGTTATCGTCACCGTAATCGCGTTGATTTATACGATGATGGGCGGTATCACAGCGGTGATCTGGACAGACGTCATCCAGGCTGGCGTTTTGTTCATTGGTGCTTTCATTATCCTGTTCGCGCTGCTGGACAGCATGCCGATGCCACTCGGTGAAGTTCTTGCCGATTTGAAGGCACAGGGGAAAACCAACCCGCTCAATTTCTCGTTCGACCTGAGCCTGGAGGCGACTGTCTGGTCAGGTGTCATTGCAATGTCGCTTTTCCACATTACGGTTTACGGTGCCAACCAGATGATGGTGCAGCGAACGCTTGCGGCCAAGAATATTGGTGATGCCAAGAAGTCTTTCCTGCTCATGGGTTTCGTCGCGTTCTTTATCTATTTCCTGTTTTTCTTCCTCGGCATCCTGTTCTACGGCTATTACGGCGGGCAGGAGTTCGAAAACGGCAACACGATCATTCTGGATTTCGCCGCCAACTACGGCCTGCCTGGTCTGATGGGCATCATCGCCGCGGCGATCGTGGCCGCCTCGATGTCAACGCTCGATTCCTCGTTCAACTCGCTGGCGACAATCTCGACTGTCGATTTCTACCAGAAGTATTTCCGAAAGAACGAGTCCTCCGCGCATTACCTGACGGTATCGCGCGTGTTCACCGTGTTCTGGGCGATTGTCATCATCGTCCCGGCCATTATGTATTCCGCGCTGGAAGGATCGGTACTGCAAACACTTAGCAAGATCGGTTCCTACTTTGTCGGCGCAAAACTCAGCATGTATGGTCTCGGCTTCTTTTCGAAGCAGACTACGGAGAAAGGGCTCCTTGTCGGTGTGGTGGTTGGATTCGTCATGGTCTGGTATCTGGCGACGCAGACGGACATTGCCTGGCCCTGGTATTGCCTTTTCGGCGGTGGCGTAAACGTTCTCGCTTCGTTGCTGGCGAGCCGTGTTATCGATGGTGCACAAACCGAGTGGTCTGAGTTCTCGATTCGCGGGCAGCAAAAGAAGTTCGCGGAAGAGGGGCTCCCCGAAAAGCAGGATGGCTGGTATCTGGTCCCCGGGAAGGTCGATAAAGTCAGCTACCTGCTGTTGGTCTTCTTCGTGTTGACAATCCTGTTTCTTTTCCTGTTCGAAAGACTCATCTAAGGTCGACGTATGCGCCGCACTCTGCTGACGATCGTCCTGTTATTGATAGCGGCGACGGCTTGTTCGAAGCCCGCACCGAGATCGATAGAGGAGCTGCGTTCCGAGGCGCGCGACGTTGAGCTGAGCCTCGTCGGCAAAATCGACGACAGTGCTGGCTATTCCGCGTTCTTGTATTCCTACGAATCGGCAGGGCTCAAGGTGCACGCACTTGTTGCGATTCCAGACGAGCCGATGCCCGAAGGCGGATACCCGATTCTGATTGCCAATCACGGCCACCACCCGGAACCGAAGAAATACGGCATAACAGTCGCAGGCAAAGACTGGCGTCCGGGCGATTATTATCGACGAATTCCGGAGCTGTTTGCGGCGGAGGGATTCATGGTCGTGATGCCGGATTTTCGCGGCCATAACAATTCGGAGGGATTCGAGTTTACGGAAGGCATGCTCGAATCGAGTTATTACACGGAAGACGTGCTTAATCTTCTCGCCGGTCTTACCTCACTCGCGAATGGGGATCAGGACAGTGTCTTCATGTGGGGGCATTCAATGGGTGGCGAAGTAACTTTACGAGCCTTGGTCGCGACCGAACGCATCAGGGGGGCATCGATGTGGTCGAGCGTCGGCGGTGACATCTGGGATCAGTCCTACTATTACTCGCGGTACTCGGACCCGGTGGCATATGACAGCAGCGAGACGCCGAAGTCAGTGATAGAACGTTTGCGGGGCAGAGTCGCGGCGCTGGATGATAAATTTGATTATCAGGACAGCGAGCCGTTGCTGCACCTCGACAGGCTGAATACGCCGATCATCATTCAACATGCGGTCGGCGATCGCGGTGCCGCCTACAAATGGTCCGAACAGCTTGCGAAGGAACTCTACATGCGTGGCAAGCAATACGAGTTCTGGAGCTACCCTGGCGACGATCACCTGTTCCGGGACGAGATGATGGAGCTGGCGGTCGATCGCGACGTGAAGTTCTTCCGCTCGTTAGTGGCCCCGCACAAACACTGACCCATCCGAGGTGGGTCTGAATACTGCGCAGTCAACGCTATAAATGCTTAAAAAACAACGAGAAAGCGGTAATTTTCGAGATTGTAACGGTTCTCATTTGCATTCGAAGTACAACCCGGCGTATATTGGCCCGGACTTTAGGTGGGTGCTTTGCGCCGCATCGAATCGACGGATAAAGCCTGCCGCGCGGCGAGTTGGCACCGTTATTGATCTGTAACCAGGGGGTTATCAAGCAATGAAGCTAAAGAAACAGGCGGCCACCCGTATGGCCGGCAGGACAGCAATAGCGGCGGCAGTCGCAACAGCGCTCACGTCGTCTGCTCTGGCACAGACTGGAATAATGGATGAGGTGGTGGTCACTGCGACCAAAAGGGCCGGTAATGTGCAGGACATACCGGTTTCAATCTCGGCGATTGATGGAGCTGTTCTGGAAGACCTGGGCATTACGTCCAGCGTTGATCTACCCAAGGTTGCCCCCGGCCTTAAAGTGAGATGGCAAGGTCCATTTCCGAGCTTCAGGATGCGCGGCGGCGGCGTGGCAGGTTTGAATGGCGAGGCAGTTCCGCTGTACACCAACGGCTTGGCCGGTGGCACAAGTTGGGCTGGCTGGGTTGATCTCGAGCGAGTAGAAGTTATGCGAGGCCCGCAGGGCACTCTCTATGGTCGGAATACGCTCGGTGGCTTGGTGAATATCATTGCTAAGAAGCCAAACACAGAGGCCGTAGATTACGGTGTGGCGGCAACCATAGGAGACTACTCTTTGAGCAAGCTCGAAGGTTTCTTCAATATGCCGCTGGGCGATAATTTCGCAGTGCGCCTGACTGGTACAAAAACTGACCAGGACCCGTTGATTGAAAACAGGGACTTCGCCGCAGGCGGTCTTCGCGATGAAGACAACAGCTACATAAGAGCGCAGGCATTCTGGGCGCCAACCGACACCATGGACGTCAACATTGAATACACCCGTTGGGAAAATGACTCGATGGGTAACGCCAACTTTGGCTATCACTATGTGGGGCTGCCTATCAATTCTGCGACCGGTCGCTCCAGCGGATTCGGTGATGATTTTGATAGTCGCAAGGCGCCCATAGGCGGTGACGTTCAAACCGGTGGTCGCACGTACCACAACGCTAACCCCGACACGAACCCAACGGGTTATTTTGAAACAACCGGTAACTTTGCCAATGTCTGGCAGGCTGAAGCTGAAGCCGTGACCATTGAATTCAATTGGGACCTGGATTTCGCTGACCTCAGTGTAAAAGGTCGTAGCTCCGAGGGAGAGTACCTGAGTCTTTGGGACGTTGATGCCGGACCGGGAGGCCTGACGGATGGCAATGTTGGCTACAACGCTAACGACCAGGTTGACGTTGTTCTGAACTCAAAGAGCGATCAGGCAATCCGCTGGACCCTTGGTTACTACAACTCTGACTCTTGGGACGAGGACGACAACAATGGCACCTATCTCTGGGGCTATGTTGAAGACACATTGAATGACAACACAGGTTGGCCCGCCTGGACGTACTGGGACACCTCTGGTTCGAAATCCAAAGCACTGTACGCAAATGCAGAATATGACATTAGCGATACGGTGACGGTTACCGCTGGTGTTCGCCGTCAGGAAGATTCGACTAGATCCACTCGATACTTCAGTAACTACTACGGCGATCAGTCAGTCTGGGGTAGCAGCTACTCAGCAACTGGTCGGTTGCTGGACGCAAGTTATTACACAGAGAACCCAAGTTCCGGTGAGGTAATTGATGCTGGCCACACTGACTATAAGCTGGCTTTAAGCTACGCGTTCAACGATGAAATCAATATTTACGGCAGCTACTCCACTGGCTATATTCCGCGTACTGTAGATTCCGGCAACATTCTTGAGCCAAATGAACTCGATGCTATCGAAATAGGCGTCAAGTCCTACTTGGCCGACAATACCGTACGCTTTAACGCCGCGTTTTATCACAGCGAATATACCAACCTTTCCTACACTGTCTTTGAGTCAGTAGGCGCCAGCATTACGTCGCGTCAGGAGACGGGTGGTGGTTTGACTTCCATGGGTGTAGAGCTCGAGGTGCTGTGGCAGCCTGTAGATGAACTGTCTGTAGTGGCGGGCCTGGTATTTGACGAAACAGAGCTGGATGAGTTTCAGGTCAACGAGTCTGTATTTACAGAAGGTCGTTGGGTAGAGGATGCAAGTAGCCCCGATGGTGGCTATTACCCCTATCGTCCTGGCGGACACCGAGGTGATTGGCTGCGGTCAGATACAGATGAGGTCGTAGCAACGCCAACTTACGACCTTGCCGGTCAGGAAGCTGCTTTCTCTCCGGACACGATGTTTAACCTCGATGTTTCGTACCAGATGGAGATGGGTAGTCGAGGCACGCTTATACCGGGCCTCACCATGTACCATCAGGCTGACTTCAAGACCATGAACGAGCCGTATTCCTTTGCACAACAAGAGGGCTATACCACTATCGACTTACGTGCGACCTGGATCACACCGATAGAAAACCTCGAAGTTAAGGCCTACATCAATAATGCGACTGATGAGTTGTATAAGGTGTCTCAGAATGCATTCAGTGGCGGGCGAATCATGGCCGACTATGGTCGCCAACGCATGTGGGGTGTAAGAATCGGCTATGCCTTCTAGCTGAGTTCGTCCTGCACGCACAGGCCATTGATGGCTTGTATACTAAAGCCTCGCACCTGCCGGGGCTTTTTTATTTTGAAGAAAGATTTCGAAACGGCAACATGAAAAATACTGATTTATTGGATGCTGGTCTGAAGTGCTATCAACGAGGGAACTTGGCTGGAGCTGAAAAGAAGTTTCGTCAGCTGTTATCGCGCGACAACAACAGTGCTCACGGTCTGAACTTGCTGGGAATGATTTGCGTTAATACGGGGCGCCAGGAAGAAGCAGTGCGGCTCATAAAGAGGGCGATCAAACTCAACCCAGTAGATGCTCAGGCGCATGGCAATTTGGGTCTGGCCTATCAGCGCATGGAAGATATCGATATGGCCGAGCGTCATCTTAGAAAATCAATCGGTATAGACGCCAACAAGCCCACAATCTGGAACAGTCTGGGTAACGTGTTAAGGGACAAAGGACAGGCCGCCGATGCGGTTAAGATTTATGAACGCACCCTTAGAGTGCATGGGAACTTCCCTGAGTGCTGGACAAACCTGTCTAAAGCACTTGTTGATCTCGGTCAGTTTGAGCGGGCGTTCCAGGCGGTGAGCCGGGCCATACAGATTGATCCAAGGCTTCCAGAGACCCACAACCAGATGGCAGAGGTCTATCGCAAGAAATCCAAATTTGACCTGGCCATCAGTGCCTATAAGAAATCGCTGCAGCTTGATCCAACGCTATATGAATCAATGCTTGGGTTGGCCACAGTTTATCGAGAATCGGAGGATTCCGACGCGGCGCTTGCGATCCTGAACCAACTCATTAAGCAGGAACCCAGGCACGCCAAAGCCTATACCGTGCTCGGTATTCTAAAAGAGCAGATTGGCGATGCCGCCGCTGCTGCCGACTGTTTCAAGAAATCGATAGAGTTGGCTCCTGACGCCGTTTCACCACATTGCCACCTGGCCCAGATCAAGGGCAGAAAGAGTAGCGAAAATGAAATCGTGGCTATGGAGCGATTTCAGAAAATGACGGGCCTTTCTCGTGAAGACAGGACTCATCTGCATTTCGGCTTGGGGGAGGCCTACGATCAGCACGGCCAAACTGACAAGGCTTTTGACGCTTGGTTGACGGCCAATCAGATTAAAGCCGAGCGCTACTCTTATGATCCAGACAAAAGAAAGCGGCATCGGGATTCGGCCATTGAGCATAGCCGGGCCTTGGCCACGAGACTCACTCAAACGCCGTCAGAGGAATGTCGTCAGCTTGTATTTGTAATCGGAATGCCACGCTCCGGTACCTCACTAACGGATCAAATTCTGTCGAGCAATACCAATGTAAGCAGTCTTGGAGAGGTTGCCCATGCAGACGATATGGCGGCTCAGGTAAAGAAGCTAACGGGGACACTCTATCCCGAGGGCCTTTCAGAGTTGAGCCAACAGGACATAGAGAAATTAGGCGCAGACTTTCTGGAAAAAATTCCCTTCAAGCATGCAAACTACAAAGTACTAATCGACAAAACCCCCATGAACTATCAGCACCTGGGCTTACTCGCCGAGGTCTTTCCAAGCGCGAAGTTTATTCATTGCCGACGCAACCCGATGGACAACTGCTTTTCCATTTTCAAGTTGTCATTTGCTGACGACCAGGACTACGCGCATGAGCTGGAAGCACTGGGACAGCATTACCGGCTGTATGAAAGCATGATGGATGTATGGAAGGAAATGTACCCGCATCGAATTCTGGATGTTCACTATGAAGACACGGTGACCGACATCAAGGCACAGTGCATTCGTCTAGTGGAGTTTCTGGGGCTGGTTTTTGAGCCTACGATGTTGGAGTTTTATGCATCAGAGCGCTTGGTCAGAACCCCTAGTGCCAGTCAAGTACGCCAGCCTATTTACAAGTCTTCAGTGCAAGCCTGGAAAAAATACGAACAGCACTTGCAACCACTCGTTTCGGCGCTTGGGGCAGAAAAATAGAGGCAATACGCATTCAAGGTGCTGTAAATGCCTGTCAGAAAGGAGGCCTTGGGTGAGTGACTTTGGCACGTTGAACTGGATTATCCTGATCGCCTATATTCTCGGCAATCTCGCGCTTGGGTTTTTTCTCAGTACTAAAGTCCAAACGGATGAGGACTATTTTCTCGGTCAGCGAACCACTCCCTGGTGGGCGATCGGAATATCCGTCGTCGCAACCTATATCGGCGCCCTCACTTTTCTGGGTGGACCCGCCTGGTCTTACACGGAAGGCTTTTCCGTCATACTCATTCACATTAACTACCCGATCGCGGTATTCATCGTCGTCACGGTCTTTCTACCATTCTTCTACAATAGCGGCGTTGCTTCCATTTTTGACTACCTTGAGAAACGATTCGGAGTAACGTCACGTACAATAATGTCCGCGGTGTTTCTATTCGGGAATATCGCGTACTCCGGCATCATGCTCTACACCACAGCACTCGTTCTCGAGTTCATCACGGGCGTCGATGTATACACCGCGATCGTGGTTGTCGCCGTCGTCGCCGTTACCTATACAATGCTGGGTGGCATCGCGGCGGTCATCTGGACCGACGTCATTCAGACTGCAATCTTGTTTATTGGCGCGATCATCACATTGGTTTTACTCATTAGCGCTTTGCCTGACGGCCTTGTTGGCACGCTGCAGTCTTTGAAGGCGGTTGGCAAAACCGACCCATTTGAATTTTCCACGGACCCGTCGAAAGTGGCGACGATCTGGACCGGGATCGTCGCGATGTCGATCTACCACGTCGTCGTCTACGGCGTTAACCAGATGATGGTGCAACGCACGTTGACAGCCAAGTCACTGGGCGACGCCAAGAAGTCTTACCTTATGATGGGTTACGTGGCGTTCTTTATTTTCGTCCTGTTCTTTGGGCTAGGCCTGCTGTTTTACAGTTACTACGACGGTCGTGTCTTCGAAAACGAGAACCTGGTCGTTCTGGACTTTGTAGCGACCATGGGCTTTCCCGGTTTGATGGGTATCGTTGCAGCGGCCATTGTCGCCGCTTCCATGTCCAGTCTTGATTCGAGCTTGAACTCCATGGCGACAGTTACGACCCTGGACTTCTATCAGCAATTCTTCCGCAAGAACGAATCTCCGGAGCACTATCTCAAGGCGTCGCGTTGGTTCACATTTCTTTGGGCGCTGCTAATGGTTATTCCCGCCATTTTGTTCGTCAAAAGCGGTGGCTCAGTGCTGGAGACGCTCAGCAAAGTTGGATCATTCTTCGTTGGAGCAAAGCTGGCGATGTTTGGACTGGGTTTCTTCTCCAAACATACAACAGAGCGCGGACTCATCATTGGCGTGGCCGCGGGGTTTGCGGTGCTGTGGTATGTGGAGTTCAATTTGGACATCGCGTGGCCCTGGTACTGCCCGATCGGTGGTGTGGTGAGTATCGTTGTCGCCTGGGTGGCTAGTATTGCGCTGGATGGATTTCAAGCGACCGATAATCAATACACGGTCAAGGGTCAGAAGCAGTACTACAAAGACAATGACCTGCCGGAGAAAAAAGATGGCTGGTACGTCGTCTCCGGCAAGGTGGATAACGCGAGCTATGGACTATTGGTGTTTTTCGTCCTCTGCATCGCAGGATTGTGGTTGGTCGAAACCCTGATTTGATCTACCAGAAGTCTGAACCAAGTGCTCCTAGCCTGTGTACAACTTCTTCAGATAATCCGCGTGCGGGTAATAATGTTTCGCTTGCTCTTCACTCGCATCACGAGCTCGTGCTTGCTGGCGAGTGGGCAATCGTAGTGGGCCATTGACTGGTTCGGGAAAACGACCCATACCGGCCAGCATGCAGTACCAGGACAGAGGTGGGTAGACCTGTTGATTGATACTCTCGGACAACACGCGGTCTATATTCTCGTTGCGATCCCATGCATTCAGCACCTTGGCTAGTTGCGCGGACATGTTGGGATTGTCCCGGTTATCGCGCCAATACGCTGTATCGTCGCGTGAATTAAGTTTGTAGTGTAATTGCAGGTAGTCAAGAATTCCGTCGATGAACTGATTCACCTGATAGTTGTAGTCCTCTTGATACCGGTCCGTGAATTCACCACGTTCGTAACTGGCAGTGAATCCTTCAAGAGAGCCTTGAATTACATTGATCATGAGGGCTTCGAGCGGCTCCAGAAAACCCTGTGAGAGACCGATGGCCACACAATTATTCTTCCAGTGATTTTCCAGCCGGCCGGGGCTCCAGTGCAAATGCAGCGCTTCGGCTCCCTCTGCATCCTTACCAAGATATTCGCGAAACTCGGTCTCAACGTCTTCCTTGCTTATGTAATCCGAACTGTATACGTAGCCATTGCCAATGCGATTACTCAAGGGGATATGCCACACCCAACCGTATTTCATAGCTCTTGATACGGTTTCAGACATGATCCCGCCGTCGCCTTTTGTTGGCGTGGGAATCGCTATCGCACTGTCATTGAACATATAGGCTTTGGTCGAACTGGATCGCTCACCCAGGGCCTGGCGAATCAACAGGCCCTTAAAACCGGAACAGTCAACAAACAGGTCTGCCTTAATCTCGCCATGGTTTTCGGCATTGATGTGTGTGATGTCTCCATGCTCATTGACATTAACGTCGCTAACGTTGTCCTGGATTAAGGTGACCCCTCTCTGCGTAGCCTTACCTTTCAGAAATTCCCCCATCAGGGCTGCATCGAAATGATAGCCATACAAATTTTCGGTGATTGGTTTGTGTATAGGAATAGGAGAGCGCTGCTGACGGGCTAGCGTTGCGGTGAGAAAATAGTCGTCCGGGTGTACTGGAATATCATAGCCGTCACGACGCCGTTTGCAGTTGTTCCGGAAGTACTGAGCATAATTCTTGTCTCGGTTCGAAAAAAACGGATGGAAATAGGTTTCGTAGCCCTCGACCGTTGACCATTCCGGAAAACTGATTCCACATTTGTAAGTAGCATTGCAAGGCGGCATCCATTCACTTTCCGCGATGTCCAGTCGCGTGAAGAACTCCCGCAGCCGGGGGGTTGTGCCTTCACCGACACCGACGGTGCCGATCGTGGGTGATTCGATCAGGCAAATATCCGCCCCGTTGTCGCCCCAGGCATCCTGCAGGTGCAGGGCGGCCATCCAGCCGGCCGTACCACCGCCAACGATTAATATCTTGTCAGGAATAGATGCCATATTTGCTTTCTCGCTGCCGACATTGCGCTAACGACGCAGAATCCGGCGGTTACGTTCCAGAACATCGACACCTTGCTGCATCAGGAAGTGAAGAAGGTCGATGAATATCCAGTTCTCCGCGAGTTTGTCACCCTCTCGACGGTACATATCAACAATACGCATGCCAACGCGCCGGTCCGACGCTGGTAATCCCATTAGGCCGCCTGCTGGTGTCATCGAGAGATTTGGCCAGCCAAACCAGCCGACATAATGACCCTCGGAGAAACGGCATACGTGCCCATTGAAGGTAAGGTTATCAAGACCATTCCTGAACGGCCTTTCATGTTGATTCAAAAACCCGTCGATAGTGTAGGCCGCACCTATTCCGCTGGGGCCAAACCAGGCCATGTTTTCGTGCCATGTCTTGGCCAGAGTTTTGGCCGAAACGTGGTCTCCGTAGGTTGCAACAAAGTCATCCTTCATCTGCGTAATGAGTTGCTGGGTCTTCGCGGTCACTGCCACGTCTTGTTTTTCGAAGAGCAGTCCATCGTGAGTTCGGGGCCCCGGATTCATAAACTCGGCGCCTGTCTGCATCGGCAGAGGTGTCAGGCCAACCTGCTGCATGAGGCGTAATAGGTCGCAGAAGAAAGCCGACTCGCATATCTTACCATCGCTGATTCGATGGAACTCGGTATACGGAACGAAAGCAATCTTGCCGGTAGAAGGAATGCCCAGCCAGTCTTTGTCGAACAGGCCCATGAAATGGCCCATGCTGATAACCCACTCGGTGCCGTCAATTTCGTTGGGACCGGCCATGAATATGTCCTGCCGGCGCTGCATTTGCATAAAGGAGCCAAGCAACGGCTTCCATAGGGCTTCTGCAACGGCGTCGATGCCTTCGAGCTCATTGAATGGGTGCACGCCACGAAACGAGTAATCGGAACTCATGTGTCGGTTCATGACTTTCACAACATCGTCGGCCGATGCGGCCTCTAGCTCTTCATAGAATTGCAACACCAGGGTCTTGCTGTGCTGATAATCGGTCATTATGGCCACTCCTGGTTTAGGTTCGAGAAATCGTTCGGCAACGCTCCAGCACGTCAACGCCAAGCAGCGAAAGGTAGTGCAGAAAATCGATGAATACCCAGTTCTCTGCGAGCTTGTCATCCTCACGACGATAAATGTCGACGACGCGCATCTCCGTAGGCAGGTCGGAGGCGGGCAGGCCCAGGAATCCGTTGCCCTGGTTCATTCGAAGATTCGGCCAGCCAAACCAGCCGCCGTAGTTGCCTTCCGCGTGTTCAAGAACGTGGCCATTAAACTCGATATTGTCCAGGCCACGATTGAACGGACCCTGATGTTGCTGCTGATATCGGTCGAGCGTGCAGGTTGCGCCGATTCCACTGGGCCCAAACCAGATCATGTCCTCGTGCCAGGTTTTACGCAGCATCTCGTCATCGGAACCCATGCCATCGCTGACAAGGTCGTTGCACATCTGCATGATGAGATCGAGGGTTTTTCGCGACTCCGCGTTGTCCTGCGCGTCGAACAGCAATCCGTCGCAGGTGCGTGGACCCGGATTAACGATCTCGGCACCGGTTTGCATGGGCAATGTCTGCAACCCGGCCTGCTTCATAACGCTGATGATGTCGATCCAGAGCGCGGATTCGGCGATCTTGCCGTCTTCGATACGGTGAAACTCGCAGTAGGGGATCAGCGCGATCTTGCCTGTCGAGGGTATGCCGAGCCAGTCGTCATCAAACAACCCCATGAACTTGCCCATGCTCGTGACCCACATGTCGCCGTCAATGAGGTTTGGGCCGGCCATAAAAATGTCCTGGCGGCGCTGCATCGAAGTAAAAGACTCGCGCATCGGTTGCCACACGGTGGCTGCGACGCTGTCGGCGCCGTCGAGCTCGTTGAACGGATGCACGCCGCGGAAGCTATAGTCAGCGGTTGCGAAACTGCCGATAACGTCAGCAATACCGTCCGCCGGTGCGGCTTCGAGTTTTGCGAACAGATCGAGGACGATCGCTTTGGCTTGCTGGGAATCCGACATGCTCAGCTCACCGGGCGGCCAGCTGCATCATCAGATCCAACTCGTTGAACAGCATCCATTCGGCGACAATCCTGCCTTCGACAACGTGGTGCTGCGTGATGCCCCAGATCTGCACGGACTTCCCGGTCGGCTCGCCATACACTCCGGGCCCGCTGTGGGTACCTTCCGCGCTCCAGCGTTCGGACGTCAGGTAGCCATCGCTGTCATTGCCCATCCAATAGACTTCGTCAACCTGAACTTCCAGGTCGGGGAACGCGGTAATTAGCGACCGCAGAAAGGCCGCGTAGGATCGCGCGCCGGCGAACTTCCGGTCGGTCGGTCCTTCAAAAGCGAAGCCGTTGGCATAAGCGCTCGCCAGAACATCAAAGTTTCGCCCGTTCCAAAGCTCATTGATCGTCGCGCGCGTGAAGCGATCGCCATCGAAGCCGTCAATGGGTTGTGCTACGGATATCGGCCGCGCCGGGCTGGTTGCTTTTCTGAGGCTGTCCCACGTGGCTACATCGCGCGGCCAACCCGGCGGTGGTGTCGCGGCAAGTTGAGGAACGATGTCGTCGAGCTTGTGGCCGAGCTGCTGTAGCATACTCGAGTTGTTGTACAACACATGTTCGAGAAAGATCTCGTTTTCGAGCGCCACGCAATTGGCTATGACGAGCACATCAATGGTCTTGTTGGTTGCCGGACCGTACTTGCTTTCGCCGTCGTTGGTGCCGCGAATAATCGTGCGGTGCGACGTGTGGTAGCCAATCTCGTCATCTCCCGCCCAGACGATTTCGTCCGCGATGAGTTGAATGTCTGAGAACGCCCCGGTCGTGTGATGCGTATCCGAGATTATCTTCTGGCAGCCTAGCTGCAGCCCGTAGTCGTCATAGACTTGCGACGTGTCCGAGTAGGTATCGCCGATGTACTCGATGTCGCGGTCTTCCCAGATTTTGTAGGTGATCCGAACGATGTAATCGATGATATTCCGGTAGGTCTCCTCGAAGCCGCGCATGGACTGTTGCGGCCCGAAGTCATGCGGAATGCGTTTTTCTTCAGGTGTGCCGCGTCGAGTGTACTCGCTGAGTGAGATGGAATAGTCAGTTGGCATATGTCGACGAGCGAGCGGCACCGCGACGCGTGCCCCGCTCCAGGAAGCAGGATGAGAGTTGTCAGACATCGAAGGCTCCGCGTTCAATTACTATCAAACTACAACGGCTTGCATTCGAATGCAAAACTCGGTTTGCTGCGTGGGTCAGAGAGCGCAGGACCGTGGCAAGGACTCGGGCAGATTCCACTTGGGCTTGCCCGACGTCGAGAAGTCTTCGGGGTTCATTGAGCCACCCTGACGGCGGAACC
The DNA here is from genome assembly GCA_963841145.1 of uncultured Gammaproteobacteria bacterium. GTDB lineage: Bacteria > Pseudomonadota > Gammaproteobacteria > Steroidobacterales > Woeseiaceae > UBA1847. Next base: position 3,575 of record CAWJBO010000021.1, on the reverse strand, counting down.
AGTCGACTAACACATCGCGCGTTAGTGGCTGCTGCTCGTCGATTACGTAGCCGGCCTCAGGAATTACCGGCGTGAGAATTCCGTCTCCGCCGAACGCAAGGAAGTCATTGGCTATTACAAAAACGTTGTCGTCGTCCTGTACCGTTGAGCCGTCGCTCAATTGGATACTGATTTCCATGGCGTCATTGTCACAATTGACGAACACACGCATGCCAGAGAATCCCGCCCGGCGTCCATGCCGATGCGCCTGGTTCGCGATCACCTTGCGTAACTCATGGCCAGTAAGCTCAAGTTTCACGATCCGGTTATCAAACGGAAACATCTCGTAGACGGCGCCGAAGGTGAGTTCTCCGGCAGGCAGGATATTCCTGATACCGCCTACGACGTTGTGAATCGCAATGTCGCCGCCGGTCTGTTCGAGAATCGCTTGGGTCATCAAATTCGCCAGCGCCGATTCCGTGGCGGGTGGGTGCGGGAACATCGCTTCCAGATATACTCCCAGCTCTTCATTCTTGGTTTCCGCGGCAAACGCCGCCGCGCGCGCGGCGATTGCAGCGACGCCGGCGTTCGGAGTAACTTCCCTACCTTCGTACACTGCGTTGACAGCGTCCATGGAAGTGCCGTCGTCCGTTACGCATTCGCCAGTGGTGCTTAGAACCCGAAGGCACGCCCAGTGCGGAGGGTAGATCTCTCTATCGAGAATGCGACCCGAACTTCGGTCAAACTGGAGATCAACGCGACTGAATGCACGCATATTTGCGTAGCTCGATGAGATCGATATTCCGTTAACAATATGTGCAATGCCCTTGTGAACGTGGCCTGCGAAAATGTGGTCGACCAGGCCTCGCGGTACCGCTTGTGCGAGTTGCATGATTTCACCACCTGCATTGCACGATGACAGGTCCAGCGGGTCATTGAACTGTGTGCAGGAGCTGCCTGCATGGGCTGTGACAATAATGATAGAAGCGCCCTTGTTGCGCAGTGTCGTGGCTTCTCTTATGACGGTCCCGGCGAGCGGAGCGACACGCAGGCCTGCGACGTTTGCAGCCATTGTCGTCTGTAACGCGTGCGCGGTCATGACCCCGACAATGCCAATCTTGACCCCCTTGACGTTGAGGATGACGGACGGGCGGACGTTATCCCATGACACGGGCTCGCCGGTTGACTCATCGATGAGGTTCGCCGCAAGTATCGGAAACTGCGCCTGAGATGCCTGTTGTCTGAGCGCACCGCGCGGATCGTCTGCTTCGCTTTCAGGGATGGCCTTGCTGCCAACAGGCCCGAAATCAAATTCATGATTGCCAATTGCTGCCGCGGTAACGCCGATCGCGTTGAAAGCCTCGACAACCGCCGCACCCTCGACCAGGTTTGACTCCAGCGTGCCCTGCCACATGTCACCAGCATCGATTACGAGTACGGCGCCTCCGTCCTCGTTTCGTGCGTCGCGCAGCGCATCAACATAGGCGGAATAGGCAACGAGCCCACCCCTGTCCCCGTCCGGAAGTAGCTGGCCATGTACATCATTAGTGCCTAGCAGGGAGATCGTCAGCATATCGCTAGGCACACTGCGCTGGCTTGCGCAGCCCGCCAGGACCAGTGCAACGGCCAGGAATGCCGCGCCCATACTGTGATGGAGGGTGCGGGTCTTATCTAGCACTGGTATCAATTTTTTCCCCTGGAATCCCTAGGTCCGTGATTCTAACGCGTGATGAGATTGGCGCGAAATCGGAATCTTCCAGCAGGGTGGACCGGTATGATGTAAATAATGACCAGTCACTCGCATTCCGGCGAATACAGCGTCCTTGAGGAGATCCTCCACTCGGGCACGCACGCGCTGGGCGTCGTTCTTAGCGTCGTCGGCCTGTCCTGGATGCTGTATTTGTCGATTGCTGCCGGGGATCCCTGGCGGATCGTTGCAAGCTCTATATACGGTGCCACGCTGATTACGCTGTTTCTTGCGTCCACGATATACCATGGCCTGTATGCGTCTCGTCACCGCGAGATCTTCAAGCTGCTGGATCACTGCGCAATCTACCTGCTGATTGCAGGTTCTTATACCCCGTTCCTGCTGGTTTCAATGCGCACCAATACCGGCTGGTGGCTGTTTGGAACGGTCTGGGCATTGGCGACGGCAGGCATCGTGAAGAAGCTCTGGTTCCGCCACCGTTTTCCGAAGATAGCGCTGGCGAGTTACCTTGCCATGGGCTGGCTGATCGTCGTTGCCGCGCCGCAGATGGCGAGGCTATCGGTGCCAATGGCATGGCCTGGCTGCTTGCCGGCGGGCTCTGCTATTCCGTGGGCGCGGTTTTCTACGCGCTTAACCGTATCCCTTATAACCACACGGTCTGGCACGTATTCGTCCTGGGCGGCGGCGTCTGCCATTTTCTGAGTGTGGTCTGGCACGTTCTGCCAACCCCGCTGCCCGCCTGAGGCGAACTTTCCGCCGTAAAGATTGGCGCTGATCGGCCGATAACTCGAATGATTACCGCTCTCCAAAACGGCGCTTATGTCGAACACCAATTCCAGCCAGTCTGCTGGCCAGGCTCTGATCGTTTCCGGCGACCGAGCTTTGTCGCGGCTATTTTCCCGGCTACTCGAGTCGGAGGGCTACGAAACGGTCATCTGTGAGGAGCCTGAGAATCTGGCGTCTCGTGTATCCGACCCGTCTCCTGCGGTCGTTGTTGTTGATGCCGCGCTGGCGGCGGATAGCCCGCTAAACTTGTGCAACGACGTCCGACAATTGCCCGGATGCGACTACATTCCCCTGATCCTGGTTACCGAGAGCAGCGATAGTTCGGCGGAGGAGCGCGCCTATTCGCAGAACGTCACGACGGTGGTGACCAAGCCCGTCAACGAAGAGGCATTTCGCAAGAATATTCGTTCGCTGGGTGATACCGGACGTACGCTGAGCGGCATTCGCGCGCTGCGGACCTCGGAATCGCAGGTGCTACGAACCATGCCCGATGCGTTCTTTATCGCAGGCAGCGATGGTTTTTTGCGCCAGTACCTTGGCGGTGCCAATGATGATCCGGTCCTGTGCCCGGAGGAAATCGAGGGAAAGAATATTTCCGATGTCTGGCCCGCAGACGTTGCAGGACGAGTGCAGCAGAGCATCAAGCGTGTTCTCAGGTCTCGAGACGGAGACGCCTTCGAATTTGAGCTGCATGACGATGACGCCAGCCACCTTTACGAAATGCGGCTTCTGGTCCAGGGGCGCGACAAGGTGCTGATGGTCGTTCGCAATATGCAGAATGCGGTCTCGAAAACGAACGGAGCCGCCGGTCGAGACCTCGCTGATACCGTGACTGGCCTGACGACGCGTGCCACGTTCGAAAGCCAGTTTGACGCGATTATTGCCGACGCGAAGCTGCGCGAACGGGGTGTCGCCGTATTCTGCATCGACATCAATCGATTTGGACGCATTAATGACACGCTCGGCCGGGCGGTGGGCGACGCAGTTCTGAAAGTCACGGCGCAACGCATCGAGCGTTGTTTACGAAGCTCCGACAAGCTGGCGCGCCTGAACGACGAGGAAAAATCGACCCTGACGAGGTTGGGCGGTGACGAGTTTGTGC
>CAWJBO010000020.1:0-232776 GCA_963841145.1 uncultured Gammaproteobacteria bacterium | reverse complement strand
AACCCACATGGCCAGCCTGTGCCGCATCTTGGGCAAATTGAGCTGATCGGGAGGCAAGGGCGCGATTTCCTTGTCGTGCACCAACAGGCGATAGACATACTCGGTCTTGAGGTCGTGTGAGTCCGTGGCTTCGAATTCGGCGATGCCGCGTTTCACGGCATCGTCAATGCCCATACGCAGCGCCTCTGCGAGCAGCGCTTTCTCGTTTTTCAGCTTTTTGGCCATTCAGAATCCCGTGTCCGGTAGCAATTGAGGCATAATCGCACGATGCGTAAAACTGTACTTGATCCAGCCTTCCTGCGACAGCAAATTGTAGGCGTAGATTCCACATTCGAGACGCCGTTTGGCGAGCGCCTCATGGTGTATTGTGACTATACGGCCTCGGGACGCTGCCTGCGCTTCGTCGAATCCTACTTGCAGAGCCTGCAGCGCGTCTACGCGAATACGCATACCGAAGACGACATAACCGGCCGCAGCATGAGCCAGCTCCTTCACGAGGCCGAAGAAGCCATCAAGAACTCGGTCAACGCCGGGCCGGACGGCCGTATTGTCGCCTGCGGCACCGGCGCAACCGGTGCGATCGACAAGCTGCAGCAGATTATTGGTGTCGCGCTGGCGCCGGCGACGCGAAAGAACCTCGACGACGCCCTGGACGCCCTGGATACCAGTATCGACAGCCAGGTGCTTCGGGAACGGCTGGGGGAAGTGCAGCCGGTCGTGTTCATCGGTCCGTACGAACATCATTCCAATGAGATTTCATGGCGCCAGTGCCTCGCGACAACCATCGAGGTTCGGATGGACGCGACCGGCAATATCGACCTGGTTCACCTCGAGGAATTGCTGAAGGACCCGCGTTACCGGGACCGGCAGCGGATAGGGTCGTTCTCGGCGGCCTCCAACGTCACCGGTATGCGCTCGGATGTGCACAAGATTGCGAGCCTGCTGCACAAGTACGGTGCCATGGCCTGTTTCGATTTTGCGGCCTGTGCGCCCTACGTCGATATCGATATGAATCCGCAGCCGGCCAGCGAGGGTGAGGATCCGAGCATCGATGCGATCTTCATATCGCCGCACAAATTCCTGGGTGGCCCGGGTTCAAGCGGCGTCCTGGTGTTTAACGAACGTATTTACAATCGCGAGTTACCGCCAAGCATGAGCGCCGGTGGCACCGTAGACTACGTTGGCATGCAGGGCCAGGATTTTATTCGCCGCATTGAAGAGCGTGAAAAGGCCGGGACGCCGGGCGTCCTGCAGACGCTGAAAGCGGGCCTGGTCTTTCAGATCAAGGATCGCGTAGGTGTCGACGTTATCAACGCCCGCGAACATGAGCTCACTGATAGAGCGATGAAGAGCTGGGCCGGCAACGAGAACATCGAGGTGCTTGGCAACCCGGACCCGAGCAGCCGCGTCGGCATCATCTCGTTCAATATCAAGGATGGCGCCGGCAAGTACCTGCACCACAAATTCATCACGGTATTGCTCAACGATCTGTTCGGGATCCAGTCACGTGCAGGCTGTTCCTGTGCAGGTCCCTACGGGCATCGATTGCTGAATATCGACGAAGCAACCTCCGAACGGTATCGCTCTGCGGTGCAGCATGGGCACTGCGGCTTAAAGCCGGGCTGGTGCCGCGTTGGTCTGCACTGGGTCATGGACGATGCGGAAGCAAATTACATCATCGACGCTGTGCATTTCCTGGCAAACGAAGGTGGCCAGTTCCTCAGCCTCTACGGTTTTGACCTGTCGACGGGTACCTGGAAACATAAATACGCGAGCTCGGAGCTGCGGAGCTTCTCACTCGACGACGCGTTGAATAACCAGGAGGGCGAGCCTGCGATCTTGTCGCTGGCCCTGCGCTGCCAGTTGTACAAGCACTACATGACAGAAGCGAAACGGATTGCGCAGGGACTGCGCGTGGAGCCTCCCGTCGAGTGTTGTTCACTGGAAGGCGAGTTCGAGGATCTGCAGTTCTTCAAGCTGCCCGTCGACGACCGCCAGCAGCACTAATGTCCTGTTTGCTTGCGAACTCAACAAACAGGACACTAACTACCCGGCGGCGGACCTGCGTGCAGGCAACAGCCCGCTCATACCGGCGCCTGTAACCACGAGCAGAAATGCGCCGATGTCCAGGAAGGGCAGCGGCGCACTGCCGAAGCCGAACATCGCAAGTACTGCGACGCCAACACAAACAAACACCGCACCGGCAACCAGTCGGGCCGCCGATGGCACCGGCGCGTCGGCTGGTCGAGTGCGTCTCTCCAGCGGTCCGAGCAAGCAGCGCAACCGGCAACAGGCAGGCATACAGGACGGCGATCCATACTGGCCTGGTGAGCCACCACTCCTGGCTGGCCGGTTCGAGCCCCAGCCCGAAGCCACCGGCGAGATACAGCAGCGAGACGAGAATGACCATGACGGTCAGGTGCCATAAGTAGAGCGTCATGATCATGCTGTTGATCAACACGGTCGCCGCCCAGATGCGCACGTTGGCGAGCACGCGCCGCATGGGCGCCTCGATCGAAAGCAACAGACCAAATTGTGCGATGCCGAGTGCCAGCAAGGTGATTTTCGGCGGCAGCGTGTTACTCAGGTTTTCGTCCGGCGAGCCAACCATGGCAAACGGGTAGGGACCTTTGAATATCAGCAGTGCCAGTACCGACAGGCCGAGCGCCGAGTACACGAGCAGGCGCGCCGGGCTACCCATGCGGCCGTCGCGCCAGGCGTAGCCGAGATGGTGCACCGCGAGCCAGACCCAGAAATAATTCGTCCAGCCCAGCCATTGCTGCTTTGACGCAAAGAAAGCGACATCGACCAGGGCGCCGATGATCACGAACAACCAGAACGAAGCAAAGCCCCAGCGTTCCCAGGCAATGTAGGTGGCCGGCGCCAGCACAACGACGACAGTGTAGATGGCGAGAAACCAGATCGGAATCAGCGAGGCGCGTGACGCCAGGTTCAGGACCTCGCCACTGACGCCCGAGAAATGCAGCACGACGGCAAGCAGCGCCCAGGCGACCAGCAGCAGCAACAGCGGTGAAATCAGCCGGTTGAGGCGCGTCACCAGCCAGCCGGCGTAGTCGGTACCGCGCCGCCGAGCGCTCTCCAGCGACACCGCGTTGGCGTAACCGCCCACGATGAAGAAAATCGGCATGACCTGGAATACCCAGGTTAACCACTGCGTGTTGGGCCGCATTTCCAGCAGGTCGCCGGGTATGAGATCGCCATCCTTGAAATACAGGGCGACGATCAGCCAGTGGCCTGTGACGACCATCAGGATCGATACGGCGCGCAGGAAATCGACGTAGCGATTGCGCTCGTCGGGCGTCTTTTCGGCCATCTCGATGGCCTGTGACCAGATACTCATGCGGAGCAGTCTACCGCAAGTTGCTCAATCGCATTCACCCCTGCGCCCGCAGCCGCCGCATTTCAGCGATCTCGCCTTCGCGTCAGGATCGTGCTTTGCAAGCCATACCTGGAAGATTGCCCAGCAACCGCACAGCACGACTACGGCCAGAAGAGGAAATAAATAGCTCGTCAGCATCCCGGCATACTCCCGTCAGGTGGAACTGAACAGTCCGGCGAAGCCCATGAACGCCATCGACAGAATACCGGCGATGATCAGGTTCATCGCGGTGCCCTGGATCAATTTCGGGATGTTGGAGAGCTCTGCTTCCTCACGCAATCCCGCAAGCAGCACCAGCGCCAGCGTGAAGCCGATTCCTGCCCCAAGTGCGTACACGATACCCTCGAGAAATCCGTAGCCCCGGTTGGTTGCGAATATCGCGAGACCCAGAATCGCGCAGTTGGTCGTGATCAGCGGCAGGAAGATGCCCATCGCGCGGAACAGTGCCGGGCTCAGTTTCTTGATCAGCATCTCGATGAACTGCACGGTACTTGCGATAACGACGATGAAGCAGATGAGCCTGAGATAGGGCGCATGGACCAGCACGTAGGTGTTGAGAATCCAGGCACAGACCGCGGTCACCAGCATGACGAATGTTGTCGCAAGGCCGAGGCGTGCGGAGGTTTCCAGCGAGCCCGAGACACCGAGGAACGGGCATAGCCCGAGAAAATAGGTCAGCACGAAATTATTGACGAGTAGCGCGCTTATGAAGATCCAGGGGAGGTTATCCATGAGTACTCACTTGTTGGACCATTAGCTTTCGCTCCTTTCGGCCGCGGCAACGTCCGCCAGGAACTCGTCCTTCTTGAACTTGAACCAGTTGAAGACCAGCAGGATTACGCCAAGTGTCAGGAAGCCTCCGGGCGGCAGTATCATGATGATCCAGGGTTCGAAGTTCTCGCCGAAGAGACTGACGCCGAAGAGCGCGCCGTCGCCAAGGAGTTCGCGGATCGCGCCGAGCGAGAACAGCGCTATCATGAAGCCGCTGGCCATGCCCATGGCGTCCAGAACAGCGAGACGCACCGGGTACCTCGACGAGAACGCCTCCTGCCTGCCCAGGATCATGCAGTTCGCGACGATCAGCGGGATAAAGGCACCGAGCTCCTTGTGTACTTTCGGTACCAGCGCGAGCAGCGTGTAGTCGGCGACGGTCACGAACGTCGCGATAATGATGATGAAACAGGAAATGCGCACCTGCTTCGGGATCCAGTTGCGGAAGCTCGACACCAGGAAGCTCGAACCCACCAGCACGAAGAACGTCGCCATTCCCATCGCAAGTGCGTTGACCGCGGAATTGGTGACCGCGAGCATCGGACACATGCCGAGCACCTGGACAAAGACCGGGTTATCGCGCCAGATGCCCTTGATGAATTCGTCGTAGGGCTGTTTGTCGTTGGCCGTCATGGTGCCTTCCCGTCAAGCGCCGGGTCTGTCTCGCCAAAGATCGGTTCGCGGCCGGCTGGCGGCAATCGTGCCGACCAGTTTGCGTGCGTCTCGTTGATTATCCGGACGACCGCCTTGGAGGAGATGGTTGCGCCGGTAATCGCGTCGATCTCGTTAGCGCGGCTCTTCTTGCCTTTCTTGACGGCAACGATTTCCGGCTCGATGGATAGCGCGCCAAAGCTGCCGACAAAATCGGCGTCCTTGTAAATCTTGTCACCCAGTCCTGGCGTCTCCCTGCTTTCCAGCACCTCCATACCGACTACCATTTCGTGCTGCGGTGAGTAGCCGTACAGCAAGGCGATCGTGTCCTGGAATCCCGGTCCTGCACCCGGTATGGCGTAGCCGACAAAACTGCCTTGCTCGTTGTAGCCGCCGTAGACGGCTTGTTCACCTTGCTCCAGTTCCTGCGCCGCGACGAGTTCCCCGTTCCTGTAAGCGAGCTGCTGCATCTGGCTGACGCCCGGCAGCACCTTGAACACGGCTTCGCGAAGCTCGCGCGCCTTGTTTGCTGTAATCGTCGGCAGCGTCGTTTCGTAGATACCGATAATTGCGATGCCCGAGATCAACCCCGCGATCGCCAGCGTAAGCACGAGGCGCATCGAGCTCGGAGTGTTCGTAGTGCCGGTGTGAGTCGCTGCGGTCATTTGGAATCGACTCCGCGCCCGAATACCCGGGGCTGCGTGTATCGATCAATCAGCGGCGTCGCTGCGTTCATGAGCAGGATCGCGTACATCACGCCCTCCGGGAGGCCGCCGAATACCCGGATCAACATCACCAGGACGCCCACGCCGATGCCGAATATCCATGCGCCGCGCGGGGTCAACGGCGAGGTCACAGGGTCGGTCGCCATGTAGATCGCCCCGAGCAACAGTCCGCCGGAGAACACCGAGAATAACGGCGTCGGAAAACGCGCCGCGTCCACCAGGCCCAAGGCAGCGGAGAAAACGACGACGGTGAGCAGGATGCTCACCGGTATACGCCAGTCCAGGTCACGTCGCGCCCAGAGATAAATGCCGCCCAGTAGCAGCAGCAGGCCACTGGTTTCTCCCAAGTGAACCACTTGTTTTGCCAAACATCAGGTTGGCGAGCGGAGTGACTTCTTGTTCGAATTTCAGCATCCCCAACGGTGTTGCCGCCGTTACGCCGTCGACCTGTGCCTGCATGAACGGCAGCGCGAGATTGCCTGAGTAGACGCTGAGGAAGCCACCGTCGCCGGTCGCCGGTACCCAGGTTGTCATTGCGATCGGGAACGTCGCGAGCAGGAATGCGCGACCCAGTAGTGCGGGGTTGAACAGGTTGTGCCCAAGGCCACCCCAGATGACCTTGCCGAGAGCGATCGCAACGAATCCCCCGAGGAACGCCATCCATAGCGGCAGGCCTGGCGGCAGCGTGAGGCCGAGAAGAAGTCCGGTCAATACGGCAGTGGCATCGCGCAGGGATTCACTGCGCGACTCGCCGGTGGCGAACAACCACTCCGCGATCATGGCGCCAGCGATGCATGAGCCGAGGATCAGGATGGCGCTCAGTCCGAAGAACCACAGCGACGCGCCCGTCGCGGGCAGCAGCGCATAGATCACGTCGCGCATCGCCTTCGGCGTCGTCATGCCCTGGCGCAGAAGTGGCGCATGAAACAGAAGGAGATCGGGGTCTTTCTTCTTCACCCTGTCGGCTCCTTGCGGTGAGTCAGGTCGTCCTTCGCGGTTCGGATGAGTTGCACGATCGGGATGTTCGACGGGCAGGCGAACGTACAGCAGCCGCACTCGACGCAATCAAAAACATTGAGGTCCTTCATCTCGTCGAATTTGCGTGCCCTGGAAAGGCGGGCGAATCGCGACGGGTTCAGGAAATAGGGACAGGCCTCGAGGCAGCGGCCGCAACGAATGCAGGGATACTCCTTGCGCCTTGCCGTCTCCGACTCCGTAAAGACCAGGATGCCGGAGCATCCCTTCAGGACCGGCACATCGAGACTGGCGATCGGTCGACCCATCATCGGCCCGCCCATGATTATCTCGCGCGTGCCGCCTTTGAGCCCGCCACAGAATTGCACCACATCACGCACGGGTGTGCCGAGGGGTACGATCAGGTTGGCAGGGTAGGTTACTCCCGGACCCGCCACCGTAACGATGCGTTCAATCAGCGGCAGGCCGCGCAGGAAGTAATCCGCTACCGCGACGATAGTGCCGACGTTATTCACGTTAACCTCGACGTCCCGGGGCAGCTGCCCCGCCGGCACCTCCTTGCCGTAGACGCTCTTGATCATCATCTTTTCCGCGCCCTGGGGATATTTCACTTTCAGCGGCACGACGCGGACGGGGTGGCCGTCCGGGATGTGCCGTCGGATGATGTCGATCGCATCGGGTTTGTTGACTCTCGACGCCAATGACCGTCTCCTCGGCGCCGAGTTTCTGCCGCACGATTTCGGCGCCCTCGAGCAAAGCCTCCGGGCGCTCCAGCATCAGGCGGTGGTCGTTGGTCAGATAGGGTTCGCACTCGGCACCGTTGATCAGCAGACTGCGGATGCGTGCGCCGTCGGGCACTGACAGTTTCACATGAGCCGGGAATGCGGCGCCGCCCATGCCGACGATACCGGCCATCTGCACGGCTTCGATGAAATCTTCGAGCGAGAGTGACTGCCAGTCTATCGGGCTGACGGCGTCGATCTGCTGCGTTGCAAACGCGTCGGCCTCTATGCCGATCCCTGCTGCGAAGCGGCCGTCGACACCGCGAAAATCGCCGACCTTCTGCACCGTCCCGGTCACCGGGCTGTGCAGGGCGGTCGAAACGAAGCCACCCGGTTCGGCAATCAGCTGCCCTCGCTGCACGCGTTCCCCGACAGCGACAACGGGCTGACTGGGCACGCCAATATGCTGGCCCAAAGGCATGACGTAGTCCTTGACGAACGGCACGCGCTGAATCGGGAGATGCTCGGTCTGGCTCTTGTGGTGGGCCGGATGGACACCATGCTCGAAGTTGCGGCGCAGTAAGCCGAAGGCTTGCATGGCTATGGGCTCCGCTTCTTCGCTGCCAGGTCCAGCAATCGGCTGCGGATCTTGCCGGCGATCTCGGCCTCGGTCTTCTTTTGCATCTCCTGGATTCGTGTGTTCGCGTCCTCGGTCTGCGCATCGAGTTCTGCCTGGTGCTCGGCGGCGACTTCGGCGCGGATCTGCTCTTCGACGCGCTCCGTAAACGGTGTGACGATGCCGGCAAGCTCCTGCAGGGTTTGCCAGGCTTCCGCACAGTGCGCAGCCATCTCGCTCATTGCCGCCGTCATCGAATAGCGCTGCTCCTGTTCGCCCTTGCCGGTGGCAACGTACGGCGTTTTCTTCTGGCGACTCTTGGTATCCAGTTGCAGCCACTCGTGCAGCGCGAGCGGCGCGGTTGCTTCAGCTGCAAGGGGTTGGAAATTTGCACGGAATCGCTGTTGTCCTATCGCCCAGTCCGCTGCGCTCAGCCGTTGTTCACCGCCATCATGCGCGGCCATGGTCTCCGTCGCTTCCGGATTTCCATCCAGGCTGATCCGTGAACCGAATACGCCGTCGCCTGAGGGATCGTAGCGAAACAGTGGCATCGCGCGGCTGCGGAGGGCGAGGTCTGCCTGGGCAATCGCCTGATCGCTTGCGAATCCATGACGCGTCGGGCTCGGCGCGTAGACCTGCAGCAGGGCAGGGCCATCGTAGCGGAGCGCCTGCAGCATGGATTCGCCGAGGTGCAACGGGTTGGCAATCGAGGTCTGAGCGACATAAGCGTTGCGCTGCGCCAGTGCGAGGAGCGCAAGGCTTCCCCTTGGATTGTTGATCGGCGCCTGCGCCGTTGTAGAAGACGGGTCGCTCGCGAGACCAAAGTCCAGCGCGTTCAACACCAGCACCTTGATGGGCAGACCCGAGTTCAGCACGGACATCAACTGGCCCAGACCACGTCCGGCGAGCATCTCGTCGTTGCCTATGAGCAGCAGCGGCGGACATAGCTCGTGTTCCTCGCCGCCAAGGTCCTTCCAGCGAAGTCTCTCCAGCTCATCGCGTTTCCAGTCCGCCCCATCCGGGTGTTCGGTCTCGAGGTGCGCAAGTCGCAGCAGGCGAACGAGCTCCGTGGTTTCGTCGAGGTGTCCCGCGACCAGGCCGGCAGCCAGCTGCGCCGCATCGCCGCTCATATCGATGAGTACCGGTGCCTGGAACGGATTGTGCGGAAACGCACCGGCCCAGGCAGCCGTGCTGTCGCCAGTGACGGCGAGGCCATAGCGAGCGCGGCCGAGACCATGTTCGCCCTTAACGAGGCGATGTTGTGCAGATGCAATCTGCTTCGACAGCTCGATCAGCCTGAGCACATAGCGGGTATCGACAGAGTGATCTTCGGCGCCGGTCTCATCAGTCAGGGCTTTCAAATCGACGCGCGGACTGTTTGTGCGTTGCAGCTTTTCGGTGACCGCGTCCAGGTCATCGATCGCCAGCGTTCCCGATAGTGTCTCCGTCAGCAGTGACTGGACAGCTTCGCCAGCCTCGAGGAGCGTCTTCGCAAAGCGTTGCACCAGTGGCTGCTGGTGGTACTCGGTAGCCGCGAGGATCAGTCTGACCGCGGTCTTTTCCCCGGAGCCGGCTTCAGCCGGGTCACCGCCGGCCAACGCAAACTGGCAGTAGCGCGACAGGAGGATCGCCGCCATCCTGCCGATATCGGGATCGTTCGCAGCGCGCTCGAGAGTTTCGGACGCGGTGTCAGGTGTCCCGGCCCAGGTCGACCAGAGCCCGCGGGCCCGGTCCAGCGTGTCCGTATCCGGCTCGTCGGCCTGCAGCGCGCCCGGTTCACAACTACTGATACACAGGCCGCAGGCTTTGCAGGCTTCCGGATTGACAACCAGCGACAAGAGTTCCGCGCTGCCTTTCTTTTGCGATTCAGGTCTGAGAAAGAACGGCTCCGTGACGGCAACCGGCAGTGCGCCGATCGTGGCGCCGATGCTTTCAAGTCCCGCACCGATGGCCTCTTTCCGTTCATCCGGCAACGGCATTTTTTCCTCGAGCCAGCGATAAGCATCGTCGAGCATCTGACCGAACGTTGGTGCAATCTTGTCAGCCGCTTTGTGACTGGCCTTGTTGCTGGCGATAATTCGCGCCGCGAGTTTGCTTGCTACCTGGCGCACGGCTTCCGCGCCGGTGAGTTTTATTCCCGCATCGATCAGAGCTTCAGGCGCTGTCGCTGCGACGCCGATCGCGCTGTCCGGGCAATGCGTCCAGCATTGACCACAGCCGGTGCACAACGTCGGGTCGAAAGCCGGCAACATGCGGCGCGAATCGCTGCAGTCGTTGAAGGTGGAACTGAGCGGCGGCATCGTGCCCGTTGCCAGGTAAGGGCCGGCGGTCAGCCGATCCGATATACGGTCGCGGTAGAGCACACCGAGCTGGTCCCAGAAGCGTGGCAAGCTTGCGTAGTGATCGTCATTGCGACCGAGGTGTCGTACTGCCGCCGGCGCATCGCCCTCCCAGCGATTCACGGCAACGCTCGCCGCAGGCGGCGCCTGTGCGCTATCGACCTCCGAGACCTGTTCGAGGCCCGACTGAAATGCGGCAATAAGTTCTTCGCGGCGAACCTCGGTGATGCCTTCGAGCATGCGCTCTCGTGCGGCGATAACTCGCCGGGTCCTCGCGTCGATCAGCTTGGCGCCAATCAGCACGGCGAACAGGCCACCGAGCAATGATTCGACGCCGAGGGCGTCGCTTTCATCAGGGCTGATCGCTGGCGGCAGTTCGAACACCTGCGAGCCCTTATCGAGCCGAAAGCGCCGGCTCGAAACGTGCAGGCTCAAGTCCGGCACGAGTCCATCGCCGGGATCGTGCAGTGTGTCGTCGCCGTGAGTGAGCCAGTCGACACAGGTATCGGACTCGTTCTCCCACGAGACCGCCGGTCGACTCCGAATGCGACCGCCGCCAAGCTGGTGAAGCAAGGTGCCGGCCGCGCCGAGGATATCTCTGCCGTCGCGGCCGTTGGGCCTGTGTATGGCGATGGTCAGTGTGTCGCCTTGCCGCGGCGGAGCGGCTTCATTTTCGGCACGAATACCGAGGCTGGCGGCGTCCGGGTAAGCGCGCCGCAGCGCGTCCAGGAAGACTTCGCGTTTGGGTTGCTCGGCCGAAGTGTCGTCAAACGCGATCCCCAGGAACAGTGGCGCAGCGGTTGGCGTTTCAACATCAGTACACAATGCAACCAGGTCAGCGACCCTGAGCGGTAATCCGCCCACGCCGTAGACAACGGATTGGTATTTCGGCTGCCTTCCGTCTGCCTCGGGATTCACAGCGGCGCGTATTTCGCGCATCAGCGGCAGCGCTCCCGACAACGGCGCCTCCATGCGTTCGAGGACAAACACCCGGTCCCGTCCCTGCAGCGCTGCGACAACTTCGGCACCTGGAAACGGACGAAGCACATTGATTCCGAGTACGCCCACGCGGATCTTGCGCTGCTTGCGCAGACAATCAGCGGCCGCCCGCGCGATCTCGATGGCGGCGCCCTGTGCCACAAGCACGGTTTTTGCATCGTCCAGCCGGTAGCGGGAGACCGACTCGTAACACCGGCCGGTCAGGCTTCCGAACTTCTCGAAGCATGCTGCGAGCGATTCGGCGACGAAGGCATCGAAATACGGCCTTCGGGCGAACGCGCCGAGTGCGAAGCTGTCGCCCTGGAAGAGGGCGCCGGTGAGTACCGGCTCATCCAGGTCGTGCCAGGCCGGGACGCGGCGGCGAGTCTCCCCGAACAGCAACTTCTGTACGGCGGTCGGGGATTCAATGCTTTGCCGTGCCGGGCCGAGCAGCCCAACGGTCTGCGCCGGTGACAGCAGGCGGACGTTCTGTGCGGCGTTCGCGGTTTGCTCACCATCCATGATGACCATGCCGGGCACCAGTGATTCTTCCGCGACGCATCTTGCAATGTGCGTAAAATCAACGGCTTCCTGAACATTAGTGGCAAATAACATGAAGAACCCGGAGTCCGCGCTCAGGTGAATCGCCTCATGGCTGCTGCCGAGCGCGCTGCCGTGTGCGGCCGCCGCCCGGGTGCCAACGTGCAGCACCAGCGGCACGTGCTTGCCGGCCGCGGAGATCAGCAGATCCTGTGCGGCCGACAGATCCGGTCCGGACAGAAAGGCCGTTGCGCGACGGCCGGCCAGCGCGAGGCCCGTCGCTGCCGCTACAATGCCGCGCGGTCCCTCGGCCGTCTGTGCCGACATCGCGTCGCCGAAGAGATTGGTGTTGCCATGCGCGAGTTCGCCCAGCCAGACCGGGTCCGCATCGCCGCTCGGGAATGAGCCGCCGAGCACCGCGTGACTGGAGATGCTGGCCTCGGTTAGCGCGACAGCGCTGTTGCCATCGAGCACCGTCTCCAGACCTTCGTTGCGGATGTCGGAATCGGCGGGCGCGCCGAAGACTCGGCGGTACCAGTGAATTGCCCTGCTGCGCAGACTCATCATCGTGTTCCTGCTCGACGGGATTCCTGGTCCTGAAACTGTTCTCTCTCGAGCCAGACTATCGATCGCGTTGCGCAACGGAATACGGCTTCCGGCCTCGCCGGTCCGCCAGCTGAATAGTCGATGACCGGCAGGTTGTTCTCCATGCGTATCAATCCGGGGGCGGCGTCCGCGACGCACTTGCCGCAGGCATCGCAGGCTACCGAGCAAAGCTGCGTTGCCGCCTCGCCAGCCAGGGGGACGTTACATTGCACGAACAGGTTTTGTTTTAGCGGCACCAGCTCGAACAGGTCTCGCGGACAGGCCGCTACGCAATCCGGGCAGGCACGGCATTTGTCGGTATCTACCTGCGGGAGCCCGTTGGCATTCATGTGAATGGCGTCGAAGGTGCAGGCGACCTCGCAGTCCCCCAGTCCGAGACAGCCCCAGGCGCAGCCTTTGCCGCCGCCGGAAACCACAGCCGCTGCGCGGCACCCTTCGAATCCACGATACTCGGCAATCTGGTGGGCCTGCAGCCCGCCGCCGCCGCAGCGCAGCCGTGAGACCAGTTTCTCCTGACGGCCGGCATCGACCTGGAGAAATTCGGCGATCTGCTCGATATCGTCGTCTGTGCTGACCGTGCACTGCCCTGGGTCAACCTCTCCTGCTACGAGTTTTTCGGCGAACGGCAGGCAACCCGGCTGCCCGCACGCGCCGCAATTGGTCCCCGGAAGCATCTCGTTGGTTGCCTCGATGCGAGGGTCTTCGTCCACTTTCAGGAAACGCTGCGCGATGGCGAGAATCGCGCCAAAAAACAAGCCGATGCCTACCATGATGCCCGGCGCTATCAGCAGGCTGTTCATCAGTTAAATGGCGCGGCGCGGGCAATCAACTCATCCAGGCCCGGCTCATTCGGGTCCAGTGGTTTGCCCGGATGAATACACTTCGCGGGGCAGATCTCGGCGGCTTTTACGAGGTCAGCGAACGTGCCGACCCTGGGATCGCTGATAATGGCCTGCTTGTTGTCGTTGTAGGCGAACATCATCTTGTTGACGCCCATGCAGTCGTCGCAGGTGGTGCACATCGCCGTGTCCAGCCAGGGCTCGTCGAAACTGACTTCTTCCTCTTCCTCGTCTTCTTCGACGGCTTTCTCTTCGGCCTCGGCCGCTGCTGGCGGCGGTTCCGTCGCGAGCGGTTCTGGCGCAGGCATACTGGCGAGCGGAGTGCCGCCAGCAATCATATCCGTGAGGTCCGCGCCCATCAGCACATCGACAAGTTGCCCCATGACTTCGCCAGCTGCCTCCGTGCGAACGCTTTCCAGTTGCTCCTCGTGCGCCTTTTTATTTTCCTCGCGTTCGGTCGCGATCGCAGCCTGCTGCTCCTTGATAACCCTGTCGATGGCCTCTTCGACATAGAAGTTGTGAATGCCTGCCAGTTCCTGCAGCGTTCGCCAGTAATTCAAGCGGTCCCGACACGCGAACACCAGGGCACGAGACACGACGAGTCTCGTTAGCACGCCCTGATCGTCGATACCCCAGACATAGGGAACCAGTCGATCGACCAGCGATTCATCCAGCTGTAAGTACTGATCAATGGCTACGAGGTCGACGGATACGACGTCGACCGGCACTGTGCGGAAATGCTCATGCAAGGCCGGCATCAGCAGCGCGTAGTCGGCGAAAGTGAACGCGAGGTCCATCTCGGTCGTCTCGCCGTCGCCGCCGCTGTACTCGAGTTTCTCCACCGGCCAGTCGTTTTCGGCCTGCGGATTACCGCCGAAGCTGACGCGCTCAGCCGCGTGATCGCCGGCATCCGGATTGACAAGCACGAACGGGTGCGCGCGACTCTCCAGCGCCGCGCTTGCGACGAACCAGGCGTCGAGCAATGGCTTTTTCGTCTTCGTCTGGGTGCCGCGGTTGATCAGGTGCAGGCTGGCGCGATTACTGTCCAGTGCGCAGAGGAATCCCGCCAGCAGGTCTTCATGGCGTGCAGCCGAGCTCTGCGCAACGACCACCTGGCGGTGCCCTATACCAAAGTACGCAAGCTCGAATCGATAGGCGTCGAACGGGTCGTCGCCGGGTTTCGCGCCGGGATTATCGTAGGCGCGAACCCAGCTCATCACATGGATGGGCAGGCGCGACCCCAGGAGGCGCGAAAATGATGGCAGGCCGTCACCGGCGAGATAGTCCGCGGAAACGAGTGCCACAACCGGTGTAACGAGCTGCATCTCCTCGGCCGAGAATGCCTGCCAGTCGAAATTATCAAACCAGGAATCGTGTACGGCGCGGTCGTAGTTTCCGTCGATTTCCAGTGCCGCGATTCGTACTGCGGCAAACACGCGGGCGAAATCGCGGGCGTCTCGCTCGAAGACCTCGGCCGCCGTCGTGCATGGATCCTCGCTGTCGACCAGTTCGAGCTCGGTTTGTTTATCGAACCACGGGTCGTCCAGCTGACCGACAAATCGGACGAGTACCGGGTCATGTTGCCAGGCCTGCAATTCTTTCAGCGCGTGCTCGACTCTGGTCCTGCGCTCAGCCGACATCTCGACCGAGCCGTGCGTGCGCTGTTCGAGCATCCCGGAGAGGGCGCCGGTGTCGAAATAGCGCGAGCCGGGACCGACGCTGCTCTTGACGCTGCCGGGCTCGTTCGCCGCGGCCGACTTGGACCTTTCGACGTCTAAAAGTGACTGCAAACTAAGAATGTGCCGCACAAGCTGCTCGCGAAACTGCTCGCGGTTCTGATCGCGCCGGTGCCGAATCGCGTGCACCATCAGATGCAGTGACACGCGCGGTCCGTATCCGAGGAACTGGCCACCGGCGGCGATAGTGCCCTTCAGTTTTTCGATATTGGCATCGAGCGTGTCCTGGCTGCCCGGCTCCAGATCGAGGTGCTGCCGCAGGGCCGCCGCCGCCTGGTCGAACAGCCCGGGTGCATCGACGGGATCGGGACCGTCCAGCGTCTGTCGCAGATAACGCTCTAACCACGCGAGATTGTCTTTCAGGATCCTGGCGTCTTCGGTCCCGGGCGCGAGCGCCTGAAGCGAGCTGTTCAGATGCTCGCCAAGCGGTATCGCGATCGCGTCCGCGGTCGCAGCGTCCGGTGGAACCAGGTAAAGCGGATACTGATAACGAATGGCCGACGCGTCCCGATAGGGATTGAGCAGCGCGGGCAAAATCGTCGCGGCAGGTCTGCGGTGCTCGCGGCAGCGTGAGGTTCGCCATGGTGGAATCGGCGCAGACACGTCGATTGTGGCCAGACCACTCTCCGCCTTCGGCCCCGGGCCGGTCGACTCCGTCGTGCTTGTTTTCCGTTAGCGAGTTCATCGTGTGGGTCCGCGTTGTGAGAAAAGGCTAGATCGCGAAATGATCCAGCGCTTCGTTCATACCAGCCAGCCTGTCGTCGACGCTCATCTCCATGCCGGCTGACGTCATCATGTCGTACCGTGGCGCATCGGGATTGTGATAGAGAATTCCGAGCGGCAGGGCTGAACTGTCTTCGGCCAGCGCGCGTGCGGCATTGAGGTCCGACGGATCATGTTCGGCGTGGTTCGGGAACAGCCTCTTGACCGCCGTCGTCGAGCTGTATGCCGTTCTCATGCGTCAGCAATTTCATCCTGCGCGGGTTCGTCCTGCAAGGCTTTGCCGATCGCCTCTACGTAGACCGGGCAGCGCTGAATAATCCGGACGAAGCTGGTTCCCTTGTGCTGGTGCGCTTTCGTAATCACTTCGTGCCGTAGCGGGGCGTTCCAGTCGACGATTTGGGCGACGAAAGAGATATTGGTAATGCCGAGCGTCACGGTCAGTGGATTCAAAGGAGGGAGCAACGCGCCGGACGGATGGGTGTTGGTCGGTATGTCCATGGGCGTGGTCGGAGACGTTTGTTTCTTGGTCAGGCCGTAAATGCCGTTATCGAATACGAGCAGCGTTATGTCCATGTTGTAACGCATTGCATGTATCCAGTGGGCGGCGCCTATCGAGAAGCAGTCACCGTCACCGGTCGCAACCCAGACATCCAGGTCGGGGCGCCGCGACTTGACGCCGCAGGCGACTGGCAACGCACGGCCGTGGAGGCCGTGAAACCCATAGGTATTCATGTAGTGCGGCAGGCGGCTGGAGCAGCCGATGCCGGATACCGCTACCGTTTTCTCAGGCTTGATCTGCGAATCGCGGCACACCCGGTGCACGGCAGCCAGGATGCCGTGGTCGCCGCAACCTGTGCACCAACGCGGTTCCGCGCCGGAGTAATCCTGCAACGTGAAATATCGATCCTTGACGTCGAGAGACCAGTCACCTTTCAAGCCGAACATGATTCTGCTCCTTCTGTCTCCGCGAGGTTTGCATCTATGACTTTGCCGATAGTGCCCGGTTGTAGCGGGTGACCCGGAACCTTGGACCAGCAGCCGATGTCGATCAGTGTGTGTGCGCGCAGCACGAACGCGAGCTGTGAAATGCGGCGGTTTTCTTCGTTGATCATTGGCGCATCGGGATCGTCGCTGTAGTTGATCTCGATGGTCATCACTTTCTTGAATCCCGAAAAAATCTTCTTCAAGCCCGGCTCAAGCGGTGACAGGAATCTCAGGTGCACGGATGACACCTTCTTACCCTGCGCCCTCGACAGGTCGACGGCTTCCTCGATTGCACCCAGGGTCGAACCCCAGCCGACAATCAACAGGTCTCCGGTAGGATCGCCATGAACCTCGGGAGGTTTCAGCGTCGCGGCCAGAGTCGTCAGCTTACGGCTGCGCATGTTCATGCCTTCCTGGTTCGAAGCTGAGTCATAGGCAATCTTGCTGTGGCGGTTGTGCGCGAGGCCCGTGAGGATGTACTCGCCGCCGCGCATGCCCGGGATAGGCCTGTCCGACAGACCGGTGGTCTCGTCCCAGTCGTAGGGCGCTACATTCTCGTCCCAGTGCTGACTGGTCCAGCGGCGGGGCAAACCACTCTTCGCTGACTTCGGGGCGTTCAATTGGCTGAACACCGGTGGCGAGATTCGCGTCGGTCAATATGATCACGGGCGTGCGAAATGATTCGGCCAGCTTGCGTGCCATGACTACGAAGTGGAAACATTCGGAGATCGTGGCCGCGGCAACAACGACCTTGGGTGAGTCACCAGGCGCGCCGTACAGAGTGGACAGCAGGTCTCCCTGTTCGACTTTGGTTGGAAGACCGGTAGATGGGCTGCCGCGCTGCACGTCGATGATCACCAGTGGGACCTCGGCCATGACAGCGAGACCGATCATTTCGGTCTTAAGTGCCATGCCGGGACCGGAGGTGATCGTGCACGCGGTCTTGCCCGCATAGGATGCGCCGATTGCAAACCCGATCGCGGCGATCTCATCCTCGGCCTGGTGTACGAAACCGCCGGTCAGATGAAAATCTTCGGCAAGATAATGAGACGCCGATGTTGCCGGCGTGATCGGATACATTGAGACCAGCTCTATGCCGGCCGCCATGACCCCAAGTCCAGCCGCGGTATTGCCGTTAATGACGACCGGCGACTCCAGGCGATCTTCCTCAGAAGCGGGTATTTCGAATTCGTAGTCGAGGTTGTCCCGCGCGAAAGCGTAGCCAGCATCGAACAGCTTGTGGTTGATGTCGATGACCTTCTGGCTCTTCTTCTTGAATATTTTCGCGATCTCGTCTTTTGCTTTGTCGGTGTCCCGGCGATAAACCCTGCAGAGCATCCCGAAAACGAACATGTTCTTGCCCTTGCGGGGGTCATTGAGCAGTTTCAGGCATTCTTTCTGGATCGGCAGCTCGTGCACGATCAGTCCCTGCGCTCTGAAATCGGCGACAGCCTCCTGATACTGCTTGCGAATTCTCTCATCGGGATCTTCGGCCCACATGCTCTCCAGCAAAACGACAGTACCCTGTCTGTAAGCGCCGTTATCGATACGGGAATACAGCACCTGCTCGTTAAACGCGACGACCATATCGGCTTCGTTGCCCATGTTGGTCACTTGCTTTGATCCCATGCGAACGCGAATACCGCTGGCGCCCTGGCGTTCTCGCGCAGGCGGCTGGATTTCCGCCGGAATGATTTCTACCGTCCAGACACCGTTACCCATCTTGCCGCTCACCAGCCCCAGTAACTGGCCGCATTTCTGCGCGCCCTCTCCGGAGTCGCTGACGATCTCAACAATCTGCTGCTCTACCTGGCGAACGCCCTGTTTCGCCTGGCGGGTGTCGTCGACCTCGTCGACGGTCGTAGTCGCGGCATCGGCAACTGCGCCACTCTGTGCGGCCATGGTCATCTCTATTTCACTCCGAAATTCGTCGATGGCCTCCCAGCGCGCTTCGCGCGCGGCATCGAGGTCATGGGTATGCAGCGAACGCCGCAAATCGTAGCCGAGGGTGCCGCGTATCCGGCGTGGCACAGAAAGCTTGACCCACCAGGTCCGGTCCCGTTTGAATAAGTACTTCGTATCGCCAGCGCTCTGCGTATTGGACATGCGTATCCCCAGCCGTACCTGTGTTTGAAAAGCTGTACCTTTTTCAATTGTCAGGGGTTTATCACACGGGGCCTAGGGCAAGTATATAAGTACAAACATCCACACAAACGGTGCGGATTCGAGGGGGAAATTGCCCGGTATTTTATGACGGCGTCCAAGGTGCCGGGCGTACCGAAGCTACGAGCTGAAGCCGCAGGAATACGACGGCAACGAGCGTGCTCGATGCGCTCGGTTGCTGCGGCAGGATGCGGCGATCTAGTTGTCCTTCGCGCCCTGATCGATCCAGGCGGCAAGGGTCTCCAACTCGTCGGCGCTCAGCGAATCGCCGCGTCCTTCCGCGTGTGCCTCGCTGTGGTGCGGCGGCATGCGGATCTCCGGAGCAGTCTTGCCGGCAACGACCAGGTAGAGCGAGCTCGAAATACTGCTGCCTGGCACGACCACCGGTCCAAAGCTGGTGCCTTTCATGACGCCGGCATAGTCGACGACGCTGAAGTCACTGGCGGCACTACCTTCACCGCTGCCGTCGTGGCATTCGAGGCATCGTTCGTTGAGTATTGGCTGAACATTCGCGGCGAAGCTGACTTCGCTGCGGCCACAGCTGGCGACCTGCGTACAGAGTGCAACAAACACGACACTGAACAGGAGTTTTGCTTGCATGGCTCACTCTCCTCTTGGTCTGCGGCTTTAGTGTCGCACCACGGCGTAACGCTGCCGATAGGTAGTTTCCGCCTCAGAGGCCGCGCCGGCCGGTAATCGCGTCACGTATGTGAGCAAGCGGGGCATCGCGCTCCAGGCTGACGGCGTCGTCATCGGTTTCGATGCCGATGCGTGCGAGCGCCGGACCATAGTTCGGGAATCCGCTGCTGTTCGCGTAACGCTTGTACAGAGGCATGAACACCGCGCCGTCGACAAGTGAGTCCAGTTGCGCAAACAGCTCGGGCCCGCTCCAGGTGCGCTGCGAAGGCAGGCAACACTGTTGCAATCGATCAAGCGCAACGTCGAGCGATTCGCGCCCGCTGGAACGTTCCCTGAGTTCGATATCCGCCAGCAATGCGATGGCTGCGCCGCTCCAGTAGATCTTCATTCGAGCCTGTCGCACACCTGCGTCGGCAGCCTCATTCAATGTGAGATCGGGGCGCGACAGGCGACCGCGTTCGAGGCCTGCATACAACTTTTGCCAGGCTTGTCGCGGCGTGTACCGACCGGCCCGGGACATCAGTACGTTTTGGTAGTAGCTGGCAAAGCCTTCCGATATCCAGCGGTGGCGATCGCCGACGTAAGGCAGCATCAAATGGCTGAATTCGTGCGTGGCCGTCCAGTCTCCGTAGAATTCCTCGATCGGCCGATCCGCATTGATGTACAGCTCGATTTTTTCCTCGCCATATCGTGTCAGGCGTCCGAACGGCACGGGTGAATCGCCACCCCACGATCGATCCTTCGTCGGAATGACCACGATGCGCGGTGACGTACTCGGGAACCGCCCATAGGCGAGGCTAACGTTGCTGGAGGCGGACTGCAGCCAGGTCACGATTTCGGCCGCCTTCTTGTCGTCGATCGGCGGCAGCACCTCGATCCGCAGGGTTGCGCCCGGGATGCTCGCCTCGGTAACCAGCGGCTCGCGCGATGCGGCAGAGGCGTCGCTCGAGAGCAGTATTGCGATCAGTGTCGCTTGAACGAAACGCATAAGTTACTCCGGTCAGAGCGACTATGGACCGGACCAGCCGACGCGAGTTCAGTTGCGAGGCGGAATCGCGGCTCGTCAATCCAGCAACAAGTGGACGCGGCGATTACGTTTGCCCTTGTTTTCGATCTTGCTGATTCGCACGGCGCCGATTTCCGACGTATTGCTGACGTGGGTGCCGCCGCAGGGCTGAAAGTCGACGTCTTCGATGCGCACGGTGCGGATGTCGCCGGCCCCTCGCGGCGGCTGCACAGACATGGTCCTGACCAGCTCCGGTCGCTCATCGAGTTCCGCTTCCGTGATCGTGCCAAATGCTACCGGGTGCGCTGCAGCGACCAGCGCATTCATCCTGAGCGTCAGGTCTTCCTTGTCGATCTGGTGTTCTCCCAGGTCAAAGTCAAGCCGGCTCTTGTCGGCGCCGACGGAGCCGCCGGTGACCGGTACCGGAATCAGGGACCCGAGCAGGTGCATGGAGGTGTGCATGCGCATGTGTCGGTAGCGCCTGTCCCAGTCAAGTTCGGCATCGATCCGGTCACCGGACTGCAGCGCGTGGTCCGCCGAATCGAGCTGATGTCGTACCTGGTTCGTGGCTGCGCTTTTTCTCGTGTCCAGGATTGGGTAGCGTCGTCCGTCAGGCCCGGTGAGCACGCCTGTATCGCCGGGCTGTCCGCCACCGAGCGGATAGAAAATGGTCTGGTCGAACTCAATCCACTCGCCGTCGACGGCCGTGACTGTTGCCGTGAGGCTTTTTTGGTAGCTGTCCTCGTAGTAGGCTCTTCTGACTTCCGGCATTTCGAATCCTTTGCCCGGGGGGCGCTTTGCCTGGTGCCGCTAGCGGTATTATGAAACGTCACCGCCATTTGGCAAGTAATAACACGAACCCAGGAATACTCAAGCCAGCGTATGAATAGCCCTATTAGTATTGCGCCCATGATGGACTGGACGGATCGGCACTGTCGCTATTTTCTTCGCCTGCTGACCCCCTCGGCATTTCTGTACACCGAGATGGTGACGGCCGCTGCTGTCCATCATGGCGACGCGGATCGTTTCCTGCGCTTCAACGAAGAGGAACATCCGTTAGCGTTGCAGCTCGGGGGCAGCAATCCGGAATGGATGGCGAGCGCGACACGCAAGTCCTCGGAATACGGCTACGACGAGATCAATATCAATGTGGGTTGTCCGAGCGACCGGGTACAGAGCGGCCAGTTCGGTGCCTGCCTGATGGCCGAGCCGGGGACGGTGGCGTCTTGCCTGAAAGCGATGCAGACCGAGACGTCTGCGCCCGTGACGATCAAGACGCGCATCGGTATCAACGACGATGACAGCGATGAGTTCCTGCGTCGATTCGTCGTCTGCCTGGCAGAGGCGGGTTGCCGGAAGTTCGTTATCCACGCGCGCATCGCGATTCTCGAAGGGCTCAGTCCGAAAGACAACCGCAGTATCCCGCCGCTCAACTATGAGCGAGTCTATCGAATCAAGCGCGAATTCCCGGAGCTGGCGGTTGTCATTAATGGCGGGCTGACCGAGTTGGCGTCTATCGAGACCGCCCTGCGCCATGTAGACGGTGCCATGATCGGTCGGCAGGCCTATCACCAGCCGTATTTCCTGGCCGAGCTGGAGCATCACTTCAATCCGGGTTGGGCACTGCCGGAACGCCATGAAATCGTTCATGCAATGCTCCCGTATATCGAATCCGTCCTGGCCGCCGGCGAGCCGCTGCATCGTGTGACGCGTCACATGCTGGGCCTGTATGCTGGACAGGCAGGCGCGCGAGCCTGGCGCCGCCATATCAGTGAACACGCACACCGGCCCGGAGCCGGCGCAGAGGTGCTAATAAACGCACTTAACGCTATGCCTGTCGCCGCCTAGACACGTACAATGCTTGGCCCACCGCCGGCAAATCAAACGAGGAACAGAATCCAGTCATGAGCGCCAAATCCGCGAAAACAACCGGCCAGCCAACGATGGCCGAAACAGCCGACATTCATGAGTTGTACGAACTGTCGGTGCAAAATGTCGAAAATGAAATCGAATTCCTGCAGGCGACCTTCAAGACCCTCACCGGTCGCACTGCCTACCTGTTTCGCGAGGATTTTTGTGGCACGGCCAGCGCATCATGCCAGTGGGTACGGCAGGGCAATGAATTCCAGGCGATCGGCGTAGACATCGACCCCGATGTGCTGGACTGGGGACGCAAAAATCGCGTTGCAAAGCTGGCGACGGAAGACCAGGCGCGAGTCAGCCTGATCGAATCCGATGTCATGACGGTCGAAACGCCGAAGGTCGACCTTCTCGCTGCCTTTAACTTCAGCTTTTTCATTTTCGATACGCGCGACAAGGTGCGCGCGTATTTCAAGCGTGCCTACGAGGCGACCAAGGACGATGGCGTGTTCTTTTGCGACATGTTCGGCGGCCCGGAGGCCCAGGAAGAGACGCGGGAGAAGACCAAGCACAAAAAGCATGGCTTCACGTATATTTGGCATCAGGCCGAGTTCCATCCGATTACGCACCACATTCGCTGTCATATTGACTTCAAGTTCAAGGATGGCTCAAAAATCAAGAAGGCGTTCACTTACGAGTGGCGTCTCTGGACGGCGCCGGAGCTTAAGGAACTGCTGCTTGAGGCCGGTTTCCGCAAGGCGACTGTCTACTGGGAAGGCGAAGACGAAGACGGCGACGGTAACGGCGAGTTCACGCCCAATGAAGAAGGTGAGGCGGATCTGGCCTGGATAGCATACATAGTGGCTGAAAAATAGTAAGATTATTAGCTGGTTGGCGTTGGATTATTAAGCTTTAGATATGGCAAGAGACCTGGAAGTCGCGATCGTGTTTGCCGACGTTGTTGGCAGCACTCAGCTGTACGAAAAGTTCGGCGACACGCGGGCCAGCGAGACCGTGGCGCTCTGCCTGGACGTCATGAAAGACGCGACGTATCAATTCAACGGTACGGTGATAAAAACGATCGGCGATGAGGTGATGTCGACGTTCGAGACGGTTGACGAGGCCATGGGCGCATCGGTGATGATGCAATCGCGGATCACCGAGGAGTCCAAGAAGCACGACGATATCCCGGTCACGATCCGCATCGGCTGTCACTTCGGCCCGGTCGTGCAGGAGCAGAACGACATCTTCGGAGCCGCCGTGCACACGGCGAATCGGATGACGTCGCAGGCGAAAGCCCGACAGATCGTTGTCTCGGGTTTTACCGTCGAGCAGATGAGTCCGGAACTCCGTAACCAGGCGCGGCAGATTGATATTGCCACCGTGCGCGGGCGCATTGACGAGGTCGCGCTTTTCGAACTCGTCTGGCAGCCCGACGAGGCGACCAACATGCTGCCGATGATCGAATGGGAAAATAGCACGCGCAAGGCGTCAAAATTGCTGCTCAATTTCCGCGACAAGTCCGTTGAGGTGTCGGATCAGCGAAAGGCGATCAACATGGGGCGTGCCGACGACAACGAGCTGGTCATCAAGGGCAACCTGATCTCACGGATTCATGCGAAGATCGAGATGCGACGCGGCAAGTTCATGCTGATCGATCAAAGCACCAATGGTACTTTTCTGCAAAACCTGCAGGGCAACGAGAAGTTCGTGCGTCGTGACTCGACCGAGCTTGGCACCGAAGGAACTATCGGTCTCGGCAGGGCGGAGCCGGCAGGTTCTCCGCTGGCGATTTACTACAAGACGATCGAATAGCGCCCAAGCTTAGCCAGAGCGCTACGATGCTTTCGGGAGTTCGTGACTGAGCGCGTCGAGAACCTGCTGTTGCTGCCTGATCAGCTCGCGAGGCGTGCGATCGCTATAGCTTTCCAGGTATTTGCCGAGCGAGATCATCTCGTCGTGGCATTGCTTTGCGTCTACCGACGTCAGCGTTTCCATTGCTCCCTGGCTGATATCCAGACCCACGATATCCAGATCGGCGATGTGGGGCAGGTAGCCAATAGCCGTCTCTTTGGCGTCGGCGCGATGCTCGCAGCGATTGATAATCCACTGAAGTACGCGAAGGTTTTCGCCAAAACCAGGCCAGAGGAACTCGCCGTTCTCGTCCTGTCGGAACCAGTTGACGTGGAAGATCTTGGGCAGGTGCTCGACGCGGTACTTCAGGGACAGCCAGTGCGTCCAGTAGTCAGCAAAATTGTAGCCGCAGAATGGCTTCATTGCCATCGGGTCGCGCCTGATAACGCCGACCTCGCCGACCATGGCGGCGGTGGTCTCGGAGGCCGTGCCGGCGCCGACCAGAACACCGTGCTCCCAGCTCTTCGCTTCGTAAACCAATGGTGCGACATTCTTGCGTCGGCCACCAAAGACGATAGCCGAAATGGGCACACCTTCGGGATCGTCCGCCAGAATTGAGTAACTTGGATTGTTGGTCGCGGCCACCGTAAAGCGCGAATTCGGGTGCGCGGCCGGGCCGTTGGCCGGATCGTATTTGCGACCTTGCCAGTCCAATGCCGGCTCGCCGTCTTTCTTGCCTTCCCACCACGGCTCGTTGTCCTCG
The DNA here is from genome assembly GCA_963841145.1 of uncultured Gammaproteobacteria bacterium. Classification (GTDB taxonomy): domain Bacteria; phylum Pseudomonadota; class Gammaproteobacteria; order Steroidobacterales; family Woeseiaceae; genus UBA1847. The sequence goes on along the minus strand of CAWJBO010000020.1, from coordinate 207,886 downwards.
GTGACAGCGACGTTGGTGAAGATCGTGTCGTGCATGATCATGTCGTAGGCATTCTTGTTGGTCTTCGCATTCGTGCCCGGCACAACGCCGAAGTAACCTGATTCCGGGTTGATCGCGCGGAGTTTGCCGGTATCGTCCGGATGCAGCCAGGCAATATCATCGCCCAGCGTCCAGACCTTCCAGCCGTGCAGTTCTTCCGGTGGAATCAACATGGCGAGGTTGGTCTTGCCGCAGGCAGAGGGGAAGGCACAGGCAATGTAATGGACCGTACCTTCCGGACTCTCCAGCCCAACGATCAACATATGCTCGGCTAGCCAGCCTTCTTCCCGTGCCTGGTAACTGGCGATGCGCAGTGCATGGCATTTTTTGCCCAGCAGCGCATTGCCGCCATAGCCGGAGCCAAAGCTCATGATCGAGAGATCGTCCGGGAAGTGCATGATAAAACGCCGCTCCGGGTCGAGTTCGCCCGTCGAGTGAAGACCTTTGACAAATTTGCCCTCTTTTTCAATGCGTCGCAGCGCCTGTTCACCCATCCGAGTCATTATCTTCATGTTAATGACAACGTAGGGACTGTCGGTGATCTCGACACCGCAGCGCGAGTAAGGCGAAGCGATCGGTCCCATGCAATAGGGAATGACATACATCGTGCGACCGCGCATGCAGCCTTCGAAGAGGGCGTCCATCTTGGCGCGACCCTCGGCAGGACTCATCCAGTTGTTGTTTTGGCCAGCCTCTTCATCGGTTTTTGTGCACACATAGGTCAGGTGTTCGACCCGTGCCACGTCGCTGGGGTCGGATCGGTGCAGGTAGCAATTCGGATACGTCTCTTCATTCAGCTTCGTCAGGGTGCCGTCGGCCAACATTTGCTGGACCAGCTCCTGGTACTCCGCGTCGGATCCGGAGCACCATCGGATGTTGTCGGGTTGTGTCTGGGATGCGACCTGGTCGACCCAGGACTGTAGTGCAGGTAATTTGCTTGTCATTGAAGAGGTCTCTGCTGAATGGACTTGCGTAGGGCGTTAGTTTTTGCATCGACAGGGCGAAAGCAAAAAGTTTCTCGTGCAATTATACGACTACACAGTCACTTTGCAGTATGTGAATACCGGTAGAGATCTAGGTGGTTTGATGGTCCTGGGACTGACTGACTGCCTGCGGATGGGCAGACCGGTCGTTCGGATGGGTTCAGGCTACTGGCAAAGAGTCGGACTACCGGCTGAAACCGTTGCGTCGAAGCTGTGCACGGTCGCGAAGTCGCGAGATACCTCGCCATTTGCTGCCGCGGCGCTGAAGCGCCACTCGACGATATCGACGCGGTCGCAGGCATCCTGTCCCTGGTTGTGGACGAGTGCCAGTACCAGCGTGTGCTCAAATCCGTCGGCGTTGCTTGTGCCATAGCTTGCGATGACTTTCTTGTGGCGGGTATTAAAGAAACGGAACTGCCACAGGTACTCCGTGAATACGCGCAGTGCGTCCGCGCCGAGCTGCTCGCTGTTTATGCGGCCCGAATAACCGCTCAGCAAGCTGCGATCGACGCCGTTGCGGTTGGTATGACTGCATTTGAAGACCCGCGCGTACCCGGGTGATGTGACATCGCCGATATTGCCGACATCCTGTTCGTAGGCGAGCTCTCTGACGAATTCGAAATAGCGCTCGGTCTCATGTGATGTCACGTAGTAGCCATTCACGGCGCGAGAATTATTGTCCGCTGCCTCCAGCGACTGCGCTTCGACCAGGTCGTCGCTGCAGACCTCGAACGAACCGGACTCGTCGAGGACATGGTGAACGGTGTAGCTGCGCGTGGTCTCGGCTCTTTCATCAACAAAGAAACCGTCGGGAACGCTGTAGTTGTTGTCGTAGGCTTTGGCGAGGATGACCGTGTCGCTCGGCAGCGCATAGGTCTGTCCGCCCGTTGCCGGGCTCTGCGGGAGGCTGGTATCCGTTGATCCGGAACCGCCGCAGGCTGCCGCGATGGCCAGGATCGGAATAAGCGATTGCGTCGAGATCTTCATCGTATCTGGCGGTACTCGTCCCACAGACGCTGGCGATCGGTCGCCATGAGGTGCGCAGCGTCACGCAGCGGGACTGTCTCCCGCAATCAGGCCGCAGCGGCTTTCTTGCGCCAGATGCAGAGTTGTTCGGGGGCCTGAACTCCCATCTTCACACGATTGTTATTCGAGGAAAAAATGGTGATCTCGATGGGCCCACCGCTGAACAAATCCCCAAGCGTCATGCTCGGATCAATATCGTCACCGGGTCGGATCTCGATGGATTCGGCGTCTTTTCGGCTGACTATCAACATAGCTCAGTATCCTTGCTTCACAATGTAGGTTCAGGCCTCGGCGAGAGAATGCCGGCTGAGATCGCCGGATTCCGCGCCATTACGGCCGTAGGTATCGGATCCGGGAGTCACGCCCCGGAGTAGGGAAATGCTGGTTTCAAACTGCTGTTGACGCAGACGAATGATCGCGCCATTCGTCAGGTTCAGCGTGTTGCCATCCGCGGCGAGCTGCATGAGCTGCGACCAGCCCTGGTCGATAAGGTCGTCCTCGTCGCACCAGTCAATAACTTCGTCCATCTGCGCGGGTCCGGTGGCGAAGCCCCATGACTCGCAGAGTGCGCTGCGCTGAAGATCCAGCGTCTGCAATTGCTCCGCGCTGTCGTTCTTGCTGACCACGACGTCTTGCAGCGCGTCGGCATCCTGGTTTTCCAGGGCGTTGCGCTCGACTTCGAGTGACTCTTTAAGATTGCGTGCGTGAGACACGCTCCGGCCGATAATTCCGGCGATTTCCTTGCGACCCTCAGCGGGTGTGGGGCGAGTCATGATCATTCGCCGAAGGAGCGATCGAGCCGGATCATCGCGTCGGCGATGGCGTCGGAATCGATCTGGTAATCACCGTTCTCGATGGCGGTCTTGATCTCGGCCACCCGGTCACTGTCCACCGCAGGCAGCGAGGCAAGCGTCTTGTCCAGCCGCTCGAGCAGTTTGGCGTTACTCGTCAGATTGACGGTGTCTGTGGCCGACTTCTTTTGGTCAGGTACAGTTTGCGGCGCGCGCGATTCGGTGGAGACCTTGTCACTGGTCTTCGCCTCGTCGACCTTGCCACCTAGTTTGCCTAATGTTCCCGGATCCATTGGACCAATCCTGTTTGTCATAACGTGTATTCCTCAACGATCATTGTTGCTAGACCTGATATCGGCCACCGATGGCGATACTTTAGGCTTTGCGTGAAAAACCTGGCCGCTTCCGGCGACCAGTACCTCTACATGTTCTCGGGAGCGGACGATGCCTTCGACGATGCGCCCTGATTTGGTATTTTCGACCCGTATGCGCTGGTCGAGAGCCCCGTCCATCAAGGCTTTGCCGCTCATCTGAATGTTGATACCGCCACTAAATATGGTCAGCGTCACCATCTGGCCACGCTTGACGGCGAGATCTACCTCCAGCATGGACGGCGTCAGCAGGCGGCCAGCAATGAGCTGGGTCTTCAGTCGAGCCCCAAGAAATTGCTTCGGGCTCGCGATATATCCCGTCGGCAGGCGCGACACATCCCGCTCCTCAGCGACCAGGTCTTCGGCCGTCAGCCGGTGTCCGCGTGGCAGCGTGCGGCTGGCGATGTAGGTTGTGTCGGTTACGACGACCTCCACCGGCAAGTAGACTTTCCAGGGCTTGGCGCCACTGCAGCGAATGCCAACGATGGTTCGGTACCGGATCTCGGTGCCGCGACGCAGGAAAGGTTCCAGCGTCTTGCCGCAACGCGCCAGGCGATGGCGCGAGTCGAGCACGCCGGCCTTCACCGCGGTTTTGCTGGCTTTGGGTCCAATCCTGTCGCGGATATAGTCTTCGGCCGCGGCTGCAATGCTCTCGTTCGACTGCCATTGGTCGACCGATGCTACGGCGCCCGAGCAGAGCATCAGTAGCGCAACGCGCAGCTCGCCCCGACGCGGCGGGCGTCAGATTCGTGTCGCCTTTGCGGGCGGCCCGTCAATTTATCGACGATTATTGAGGTGCGTACAATCATTGTTCGCGATCTCTCCTATCCGTAACGCTAATACTGGCAACGATTTGCCGGCTTCAGCTCCTGTTCGGCGAATGCGTGTATCTGCGGTGCCGAAATCCTCTACAGATACCAATGCAAATGCCATGCCAGCGTTGTGTGCCGCGGCTCTTGCGCCCCTGCAAAAGTCTGCCGACAGGCGGCAAGGTCTTGCCGTTATCACGTCAAAGCCACCGAACAAATCTGTATCGGCCGAGTTGTGGCGTCCTTTAGCAAGCGCGGTTTCGAATTGGCACACGGCTTGCATATAGATTTGCAGGAACTTGAATTCCAGGAATCGAAGCAATGGAAATACCTGCGTTAGCACAATACGAAAGAGCCCTGCAGTTTCGCGCACAGCGAAACGAGGTGCTGTCGTCGAATATCGCGAACGCCGATACGCCCAACTACAAGGCGCGCGACCTCGATTTTGGTCAGGCCTTAAAGGGTGCCAGGCAGCAATCGATCAATCTGCAGACGACCAGCGATCTGCATAAGCAGGCCTGGGGTATGAAGAAACAGGGCGCGCAGACAATGTATCGCGTGCCAACACAGCCTTCGCTGGATGGCAACACGGTCAGCACGGATGTCGAGCAGGCGCAGTTCGCAGAGAACGCATTGCAGTATCGCGCCAGTCTCGCGTTTCTGGATGGCTCGATTCGTACCTTGCGCATGGCCATCAAGGGAGGTGAATGATGGGTCTTTTTAATGTTTTTGACGTGGCCGGCAGTGCGATGAACGCACAGTCCGTGCGTATGAACGTGACAGCGAGCAACCTCGCCAATGCCGGCAGTGTCAGCGGTGACCCGGAGAACGTCTACCGCGCCAAACACCCGGTCTTTTCGACGTTCAGCCAGTCGCTCGCTGCCCAGGATGGTGTTGCAGGCGTGCGCATTGACGGTGTCGTGGAGAGCGGCGCCCCGCTGCAGCTGCGCTACCAACCGGATCACCCCGAGGCGGACGCTGACGGCAACGTTTATGCAACCAACGTCAATACCATCGAGGAGATGGTCAACATGATGTCGGCGTCGCGTTCCTACAAGAACAACGTCGAGATGCTCAATACGACCAAGGATCTGCTGCTGCAGACACTCTCGCTCGGACGCTGATTCTCTATAGAGGCAATAACATGACAACGCTAGGACCGATAGACACTTTCGAGAACTTCGCGCCGCCGCCCGAACAGAAAGCGCGCGATGACCTTGGCCAGGAAGATTTCCTGACGCTGATGATCTCGCAGTTTCAGAACCAGGATCCCTTCGAGCCGATGGATAACGGTGAGTTTCTTGGCCAGCTGGCCCAGTTCAGTACCGTCAACGGTATTTCTTCGCTGAACTCGGCCTTCAGTGGCCTCGCCGGTTCGATGCAGGACAACCAGGCGCTGCAGGCCGCGGGACTGGTCGGCCGCTCCGTGCTGGCGGTAACCGACGTTGGTTCGCTGAATGAAGGCGGACCGCTTAAAGGCGGGCTCGAGCTCGATTCCAGTGCCGGCAATGTGCAGATCGACATCACCAATCGCAACGGCGAGCTGGTGCAGCGGCTGAATCTCGGCCAGCAGCCAGCGGGCATGGTGCGTTTTTCCTGGGACGGAGTTGACTCCACGGGCAAACGCGCCGACAGCGGTGAATACCAGGTAACGGCGCGCGTTATTCGCGGCACCAATATTGAAAGCGCACCCACCGTCATCGAAGCGGACATCCAGAGCGTCACGCTGGGGCAGTTCGGTGGTGGCCTGACACTCAACCTCGCCGGCGGGCAGCAAATGCCGCTCGGCCAGATCTACCAGATTATCGGATAACACGCACTTTACGCACTGTAGAAAACAGACAAAGCCAGGAGAAACACATGCCATTTGCAATAGCACTCAGCGGACTTAACGCCGCATCAGCCGACCTCGGCGTCACGGCGAACAACGTCGCCAACGTCAACACGACCGGTTTCAAGATGTCGCGCGCACAGTTCAGCGAAGTATTCGCCGTAGGTACACAGAGCGTGAGCTCGAGCGCCGCCGGCAGCGGCGTGCGGCTGTCAGAGATCGCGCAGCAGTTTACGCAGGGCAATATCGACTTCACGGACAACGCGCTTGATCTCGCGATCGGTGGAGAGGGTTTCTTCGTCATCAGCGACGGCGGTGCCCGCAGCTACACGCGCGCTGGTGCGTTCGGCGTGGACAACCAGGGCTTTGTGACAAATGCGCAAGGCGCGAGGTTGCAGGCTTACCCGTACGCCGGCAGCGGTCTGTTCAACACCGGAACACCGGTCGACCTGCAGCTGGAAGTCGGGGCTAACCCGCCGGCGGCAACCACGCGTGCATCCTTCGGCATCAACCTGCCGGCCGATGCGCCGGTTCCGGCCAACCCGGTTTTCGACCCGACCGATCCCAGCAGCTTCAATCACACCACATCCGTGACCGTCTATGACTCGCTGGGCGCGGCGCACACGGCGACCGTCTACTTCATCAAGGATGCTGTGCCCAACACGTGGAACACCGAAATTCAGATCGACGGCAACGCCGGTCGCCGGTGCAGCCCCGGTAGTCTTCAACCCTGACGGCAGTCTGAATTCGCCTGCTGGTGGCCTGATGCCATTGGGTGCGTACACGCCAGCCACTGGTGCGTCGGATATCGTGATGGGTCTCGACTTTGGTACGGCGACGCAGTTCGGCGATGCCTTCGGCGTGAATTCGCTGTCGCAGGATGGGTTTACAACCGGACGATTGACCGGTGTCAGCGTGGACTCGGAAGGCATCGTATTCGCGCGCTTCACCAACGGCCAGTCGACATCACTCGGAAAACTGGCGCTGGCGAACTTTGTGAACCCGCAGGGTTTGCAGCAGCTCGGCGATACCACCTGGGGCGAATCGTTCCAGTCCGGTGACGCTTTGCTCGGCGAGGCCGGCACCGCGTCATTCGGCAATATTCAGTCCGGTGCGCTCGAAGCCTCCAACGTCGATCTGACAGCGCAGCTCGTGAAGATGATCACGGCGCAGAGAAATTTCCAGGCGAATGCACAGGCGATCTCGACCGCCGACACCATTACGCAGACGGTCATCAATATCCGTTAAGCGGAATAGCTGAGCAGTAAAGGGATACGACAATGGATGAAATGATTTTTCTCGCGATGACCGGCGCCAAGCAGACGGAGTATGCGCAGTCCATCAACAGCAACAATCTGGCCAATGTCTCGACGAGCGGCTTCCGGGCCGACCTGCATTCGTTCAGCTCGGTACCGATCGATGGTCCCGGCGTCGAGACGCGAGTCAACGCCGTTGTCGAATCCTACGGTACGGATTTCTCGCAGGGGCCGGTCGCCACGACCGGCCGCGATCTCGATGTCGCAGTCCAGGGTGACGGCTTCATCGCCGTGCAGGCGCCCGACGGTACCGAGGCCTATACACGTGCGGGTGATCTTCGCGTCGAAGCCGGCGGTTTGTTGTCAACCGGAGCCGGGCACCTGGTTATCGGTGACGGCGGCCCGGTCGCAATCCCGCCGAACAGCAGCTTGCTGATCGGCAAGGACGGCACGATCTCTATACAGCCAATCGGGCAGGGGCCTGAAACCTATTCCATCGTTGATCGCATAAAGCTCGTCAATCCCGACCTTGCCTCGCTGCAGAAAGGCTCTGACGGCCTGCTGCGCATGGCCGACGGCGAGACGGCCGCGCCTGACGCCACCGTGTCGATCATGTCGGGCGCTCTGGAACAAAGCAACGTGAACGTCGCCAAGACGCTCGTCAACATGATCGAGCTGGCGCGACAGTATGAAATGCAGGTCAACGTCATCAAGACGTCGGAAGAAAATGCCGACTCGGCAGCAACACTAATGCGTCTCGGCTAAGCGAGCGTTTTGGACAGGAGTTAGTTATGAACCAGGGTTTATGGATCGCGAAGACAGGACTTGATGCGCAACAGACGCGCATGGCTGTTGTGTCCAACAACCTCGCAAACGTCAACACCACGGGATTCAAACAAGGCCGCGCCGTGTTCGAAGACCTGCTCTACCAGAACGTGCGCCAGTCCGGCGGCCAGACCTCGCAGGATACCGAGTTGCCGTCGGGCATGAACCTCGGAACAGGTGTCCGCATCGTTGCAACCGAGAAGTTGTTTACGCAGGGCAGCGTCTTGCAGACGGATAATGCGCTGGACGTCGCGATTAACGGTCGCGGTTTTTTCCAGGTGGAGCAGCCCGACGGCACGCTCGCCTACAGCCGCGATGGCACGTTCCAGCTCAATGACCAGGGCGAACTGGTGACGGCGAGCGGCTATCGAATTCAACCTGGCATCACGATACCGGACGCTGCGCAGTCGATAACGATTGGCAAGGACGGCACGGTTTCGGTGCGGCTCGCGGGACAGGCGTCGACAACGCAGGTCGGTAGTCTGCAGACGGTCGACTTCATCAACCCCGTGGGCCTGCAGCCGATTGGTGAAAACCTCTATATCGAGACAGCCTCCAGTGGCACCGCGCAGACCGGCACGCCCGGGCAGAACGGTCTGGGCTCACTCAACCAGGGCGCTCTTGAAGGTTCTAACGTCAACGTCGTTTCCGAATTGGTCAACATGATCGAGACGCAGAGGGCGTATGAGATGAACTCCAAGGCGATTTCCACGAATGACCAGATGATGCAGTACATCAACAACAACCTGTAAGGAACGTTCATGATTTGTCACTGCCATAGACTGATACTTGTTGCCGCCCTGGCCGTCTTCGCGTCGGGCTGCGCTTCCGTCGAGGTGTTCGAGGAGAGCTACGATCCGCCGTACCCGGCTGAACCGGCTTACACGCCGCCAACCAGTGGGGCGATTTACAACGATGGTGCGGAGGTGCGCCTGTTCGAGGATCGCACGGCAAGCCGTGTCGGGGATATCCTGACGGTAAGCCTCAGGGAACAGACAAACGCCAGCAAGAATTCACAGACAGCCACGGCAAAAACAACCGAGGCATCGCTGGGTAACCCCACGGTGTTCGGCCGCGCTTTGAGCAAGGACGGCACGCCGCTGTTCGATGGCTCGCTCAGCGGTGAGTCGTCGTTCGATGGTGCGGGATCCAGCAGTCAGAGCAACAGCCTCCTTGGTGATATCACCGTTACCGTGGTGCAACGCTTGCCGAACGGCAACCTGCGAATACGCGGTGAAAAGTGGGTCACGCTCAACCAGGGCCGTGAGTTTATTCGCCTGTCCGGCATCATTCGCCCGGACGATATCGAGCCCGACAATTCACTTGCAGTCGTATCGCATTGCCGATGCGCAGATTACATACAGCAGCAAAGGCGTGCTTGCGGCCGCCAACCGTATGGGTCTCATCTCGCGGTTCTTCAATTCCGTATTTCACCCGTACTAACACGAGGATGCCCTGATGCATCTGACTTATAAGACACGCACGACCCTGAGGCACTTTGTACTCGTCACGCTGGTACTGGGCGCCTTTCTCGCCGAGCAGGCGATGGCCGAGCGCGTCAAGGACCTGGCAAGCGTTGCGGGTGTTCGCAACAACCAGCTGACCGGCTACGGCCTGGTCGTTGGCCTCAACGGCACGGGTGACCAGACGACCCAGACACCGTTTACGGTGCAGAGTATCGTCAACATGCTGACGCAGTTCGGCGTAACGATACCGCCCGGTGTCAGCCTGCAGCTAAAGAATGTTGCGGCCGTCACCGTGCATACCGATCTGCCGCCATTTGCGAAGCCAGGACAGACCATCGACGTAACAGTATCTTCGATTGGTAATGCCAAGAGCCTTCGCGGTGGCGCACTGCTAATGGCGCCGATGCGCGGCGCCGACGGTAACGTCTACGCTATTGCACAGGGCAACCTCGTTGTCGGTGGCTTTGGCGCGTCGGGCAACGACGGCTCCAAGATTACCGTCAATATTCCAAGTGCCGGTCGAATTCCGAACGGCGCGATCGTCGAACGAGCGGTGCCCAGCGACTTTCTGACCAGCGAAGCTGTCGTACTTAACCTGCATGTTCCGGACTTCACCACCTCCAAACGACTTGCTGAACAGATCAACCAGACCATGGGTCCCGGAACCGCAGAATCTCTGGACGCGGTGTCGGTGCGTGTACGTGCGCCGTCAAGTTCGTCGCAGCGTACGGCCTTTGTTGCCGCGCTGCAGAGCCTCGATGTGACACCGGGTGAAGTGCAGGCTCGCGTCATCGTCAACTCGCGCACGGGCACGGTGGTTATTGGCGACAACGTTCGCGTGACGCCCGCGGCTGTTTCGCACGGCTCACTGGTGGTGACGATCAGCGAATCGCCGTACGTCAGTCAGCCTGTCGCGCCGTTCAGCAACGCCGGTGAGACGGTTGCGCTGGCGGATTCGGATGTCAGCATTCAACAGGAAGAGGCCAGCATGTTCCTGTTTGAACCGGGAACGAGCCTGGACGAGATCGTACGCGCGGTGAACCGCGTCGGTGCGGCGCCTGGCGACCTCGTGGCGATACTCGAGGCGCTGAAACAGGCTGGCGCGCTGCGCGCCGAACTCATTGTGATATAGGGCCTGTTAACACTATTTGATCATGCCCTGTAGTTCTTGAAAAAACGCCAATCGAGGCACGAGGAAAGACTTTTGGTTAATCCAATTGAACGACGAGCAACACTGAGTGGCGCTTTTTCAAGCACTACCCAAAGGGCCGGGTCTATTTCTTCGCCCAGCTGCGTTGTCGGTCGCTTTTGTAGCGGTGCTACACGGCGCTTCCTCTGCCTTGCTGGACAAAAAACAGACTCCGGCAGGGCTTGCTCAAATAGTGTCAACAGGCCCTGGCACTGCCTGGCGCTTCCGATGACTGCTGCGATAACGGACTTCAACCAGTTCGCCGGCCTGCGGGCCGCGGCCGACCGGCAGGACCCGGAGGCCCTGCGAGAGGTCGCGGGCCAGTTCGAGGCCCTGTTCCTGCAGTCGATGTTGAAGAGCATGCGTGACGCGTCAATGGGAGATCCGATCTTCGGTGATAGCGACCAGATGGACATGTACCAGGGCATGATGGATCAGCAGTTGTCGCTCGAGATGTCCAGCGGCAAGGGGATCGGCCTCGCCGATATGCTGGTGCGCCAGCTGGGTGGTGCCGACACGAAAATTCCGACGCGACAGGATGGCAGCTTCTCCCTGGCCGACATCTCGCGCACACGCTTTGCCGACGCGACGCCTGCTCGGTCATACAGTAGTCCGACGTTGTCGGCGTCGTTGCAGAGCCGTGCCGAAGCACCGCTGCAATCTGCCGCGCCCCCTAAAGCGCAACCGACCTGGTCAGACCCGGAGTCGTTCGCTCGTGATATCTGGCCGCATGCCGAGCGCGCGGGTCGGCGCCTTGATGTCGCGCCTGAAGCGATCGTCGCGCAGGCGGCACTCGAGACGGGCTGGGGCGCGCACGTCATGCCCGACGGGCGTGGTGAGAATAGCTTTAATTTATTTGGCATCAAGGCTGGCGGCGGGTGGCAGGGCGACCAGGTATCCAAACGCACGCTGGAATTCGAGAATGGCGTGCCGCGGCCGCAACATGCGCAGTTCCGCTCGTATACCGACGTATCCGCGACCTTTGCCGACTATGCGGATTTCCTGACCGACAACCCGCGCTATAGCGAAGTCAGCGGTCACGGTAACGATGTTGCCGGGTTCGCTAACGCGCTGCAGTCAGCGGGCTACGCGACAGATCCGCAGTACGCCGACAAGATAACCCGCGTGCTCAACAGTCCGACGATGCAGTCTGTGATACGAGACCTCAAGAATTCCGAGGCCCGGCCGATAACCACTCAACTGTCGCTGCGAGCAGAGTAAATGCAAGCGACGGATGACAGGGGAAAACGATGCCAGATCCATTAAATATCAGCCTTACCGGCATGCAGGCGTTCCAGCGCGCGCTGCAGGTAACAAGTCACAACATCGCGAACGCCAACACGCCCGGATACAGTCGGCAGGTCGCCGATTTTTCGGCACGAGCCGGCGGTGGTCAGGGTAATACTTACCTGGGTGGAGGAACGCAGGTATCTACGATTCGGCGCATTTACGACAGCATGCAGGTTGATCAGTTACGCTCGTCGATGACCGGATTTGCACGTTTCGACACACTGAATTCAACCTTTCGAGCCGCATTGACACGCTGCTCGCCGACGCCGACACGGGCCTGAATACCGGGCTGCAGTCCTTTTTTAATTCGGTGCAGGATGTCGCCACCGATCCGTCGTCGATCTCGGCGCGGCAGGCATTAATAGGCGAGGCCGACGGCATCGTCGGCCGCTTCCAGTCAATGGACATGCGTCTCGACGAGCTGGACAAGGAAGTTAACGGTCGCATTGATCTTGCCGTAGACGATATCAATCGAATCGCGACGTCGATCGCAAACCTGAACGGGCAAATTGCGCTGGCGAACAATGCCACGACACCGCCCAACGATCTGCTGGATGCACGCGATGCCCTGGTCCTGGAGCTTTCGGGGCAGGTCAACGTGAGTACGAACATCCAGGCAGACGGCAATATGAGCGTCTTCATCGGCTCCGGGCAGCCGTTGGTCACTGCAGGCAATGCGCGCCTGCTCGTTTCCAGTGGGTCAGAATTCGACCTGACTCGCACGACCGTTTCTTATCAAGGCGCTGCCGGCAATACGCCGCTGGACACAGCATCTACCGGCGGCACGCTCGGCGGTCTGCTTGAGTTTCGTACCCGCATCCTCGATCCCGCGCGACAATCGCTGGGCCAGACTGCGATTGCATTCACGACCAGCTTGAATCGGCAAAATAGCGCCGGGATGGATTTGCGCGGCAACCTCGGCGGGGATCTGTTCAGCGTGGCCCCGCCCAAGGTCCTGTACTCCAGTGACAATACTGGCACCGGTACCGCCAGCGTTACGGTCACCAATCTGGGTGAGTTGACAGGCGCCGACTACGTTCTTGAATACGACGGCTCGGCCTACAGCCTGTCCCGCGCAGATACCGGGGAAGCGGTTACCCTGCAAGGCACCGGTTCGGCGGGCGATCCGTTCCGTGCCGCCGGCGTCAGCTTCAGTGTCGGCGGCCTGCCCGCGGCTGGCGATCGCCTGCTTCTTCGCACGGGCCTGGATGCGGCGGGTTCGATAGAGAGAGTCGTCACTGACCCGCAAGCCATCGCCATGTCGGTACCGACTCGCACATCAATCTCACAGGGCAACATTGGCAATGGCACGATCAGCCTTCCGGCCGTCCTCGATCCCGACGATTCGGACTTGCTGACTGGTACGGTGATCGAATTCACGAGCCCGACCACCTACAGTATCAACGGTGCCGGCAACTTCACCTATTCAGAAGGCAGCCTGATCGTCCTCAATGGCAACGGCGTGACTATCAGCGGCACGCCGGCCACCGGCGACAAGTTTTCGCTCGACCCCAACTACGGCGCCTCCGGTGACAACAGCAACGGGCTATTGATGGCGGAGATACAGTCTGTCGGTTTGCTCGACGGCGGCACCATCAGTATTAACGAAAGCTACGGGCGGCTTGTCGCAGACGTTGGCGGGATGACGCACCAGATAAAGGGCAGTCTGGATGCCCAGGGCGTCGTACTGACGAACGCTGAGGCTGCAGTTTCCTCGACATCGGGCGTTAACCTCGATGAAGAGGCAGCCAATCTCATCAAATATCAGCAGGCCTACCAGGCCGTCGCACAGGTCATCGCGGTCGTCAGCACGATGTTTGATAGTTTGCTGGCTGCGACGAGGAGATAACGATGCGAGTTTCAACAATGGGCAGCTATGCGAATGGCCTCTCCGCGATGCAGCGGCTGCAGGCGGCGCTTGATCAGACGCAGCGCCAGATATCCTCGGGTCGCCGCATACTGACACCGTCCGATGATCCCCTGGCGTCTGCGAGATCGGTGGAAATACGCGAATCGATCGGTCGTCTTGAGCAGTTCGATCGCAACGCCAATATGGCAACCAACCGCCTCGCGCAGGAAGAATCGTCGCTGGGATCCGTAAACAACGTCCTGCAGCGCGTACGCGAATTGGCATTGCAGGCAAACAACGCCACGCAAAACAACGAAACTCGTCAGCTCATCGCGATCGAGATGCGACAAAGCCTCGATCAGCTGGTACAGATAGCGAACCAGAAAGACGGCAGTGGCAATTACATGTTTTCGGGTAATCTCGAATCCACAACGCCGGTGACGCGCATGGGTGGTTCATTCACCTACAACGGCGACCAGGGCCAGCGCTTCATACAAATAGGCGAGGGAAGGCAGGTCGCTGACGGAGACTCCGGCGCGGCCGTCTTCTTCAAGATCCGCAGCGGCAACGGTTCATTCGTTACCAGCCCTGCTGCGACAAATAATGGCAGCGGCATCCTCGGTCCTGGAAGTGTCGTCGATCCGAGTGCCTGGGATCAGGATCAATACACCATTCGCTTTATCGATCCGGCCAATTACGAAGTGCTGGACTCGGGTGGCGGTGTCGTTTCAACAGCTACTTTCCAGGACGGTGATACGCTCGCGTTCCGTGGTATTGAGTTTTCACTTGACGGCCAGCCCGAGGCTGGCGATGAGTTCACGGTTGCGCCCAGTCCTTACCAGGACGTCTTCTCAATGGTCGACCAGCTGGCCACTGCCCTGGAAACAGGCTCATCTGATACGGCGTCTTTGGCTGCACTGCATAATGAAGTTAACGCCGGCCTGCAGAACATCGATCAGGCGATCGGCAATGTTCTCGATGTTCGTGTTGCGGTCGGTTCCCGGCTTGGTGCAATCGAAAACCAGGTCGACAGCAATGGCGCATTCAAGCTGAATTTTCGCGATACGCTCGCCAGCATCGAGGATCTCGACTATGCCGAGGCGATTTCGCGCCTGAGTCTTGAAGCAACAACGCTCGAGGCCGCGCAGCAATCCTTCATTCGCACGCAGTCGCTGTCACTCTTTAACTACCTGTGACCCTGCGCCGAATAGTTTGACCGGGTAATTTTCAAAAATGCGTCACATTTTTCGAAATTACCCCTAAAGTTCTGCCCGCACCGGTCGGTGCCCTGATCGCCATCTCTGGCGAATCTGCAAATTAACGCTAAAGGTCTGCATACCGCGACCGATAACCCCTCTGTACGGTGGTCTTGAATGGATTTCGTGGCCGTCAACGTTACTTCCGGCAGCATTAGCAGACCGGACTAATTTGATAACCAGGAGTTTTGAAAATGGCACAGTCGATCAACACGAATGTTGCTTCGCTTAATGCGCAACGCAACCTGAATCGTTCGCAGGGTCTGCTGAACCAGTCGCTGGAGCGGCTGTCGACGGGCCTGCGAATCAACAGCGCAAAGGACGACGCGGCAGGTCTCGCAATTTCCGAGCGCTTCACCACGCAGATTCGTGGCCTCAACCAGGCCGTACGTAATGCATCGGACGGCATCTCGCTGGCGCAGACGACAGAAAGCGCGCTCGGCGAGCTGACCAACAACCTGCAGCGTATTCGTGAGCTGGCCGTACAGTCGGTCAACGCAACGAACTCGGCCTCTGACCGTGCGGCACTCAACGCTGAGGTTCATCGAACGTATTGCTGAAGTTGATCGTATTGCGAAGCAGACGAACTTCAACGGCGTTAAGGTTCTTGACGGTTCCTTCGGTACGGCAACCTTCCAGGTTGGCGCGAACGTCGGTGAGACGATTTCTGTCAGCTTGAACACAGACGTTACGGCGTCGGCGCTCGGAACCGTCAACACCAACGTTGCAGCGGCTTACTGCAATGGCTGACTGCAGCAAGTACTGACGATCACAGTTGACTTTCGGCGACGCCACTACGGCGGATCTGTACGGTACGGCTGTTGTTGCGGCAGATGCGACGGTGCAGGAAGCGGCTGACGCGATTAACGACAGCAAACGTCACTGGCGTTGCGGCATTCGTCAATACGAGCCGGCTCAGTTGCAGGTTGTCAATTCCAACAGCACTGACGTCGCTGATCGCTGAAGTCTGGCGGAACGGGTACCGATGCTACTGGATCTGGTTGGCTACCGACGGCTGACGAAACGGCTGGAGCGACCACGACACTTGGCGGGTGTCGGTGTTGACACGGTTGCGAACGCGAACTTCGCGATTGCACGTATCGACTCTGCCCTGACGGCGGTTAACGGCCTGCGCGGTAACCTGGGCGCTATCCAGAACCGCTTCGAGTCGACCATTGTCAACCTGCAGACGGTTAGCGAAAACCTGTCGGCCTCTCGTGGTCGTATCCAGGACGCTGACTTTGCAGCAGAAACGGCTGCACTGACGAAAGCGCAGATCCTGCAGCAGGCCGGCGTAGCCGTACTGTCACAGGCGAATGCACAGCCGCAGCTCGCGCTGAGCCTGCTGCAGTAAGGTAGGCAAGTAATCCCCCTTGATCAGGTGGCACGGACGCCGCCTGACTCAAGGACTAAGGGGAGGACGGACATGTCAAATCAGGACGTACAAACGATAACGCAGAACACTGGCACATTTCAGGCGTTGAAGCCGAAGGCGGAACAGATGCCTGAGGGCGGCAAGACCACGCCAGAAGCCGGCAAAGAATAGCCGGTCCCGGCTCGCGAAGAGCCGGATCTTGAGGCACTGGCAGCGAAGCTGAACGTCGCCAGCCAGTCGATAGGCCGGGATTTGCGTTTCAAGGTGGATATGAATAGCGGCCGGTCGGTCATCCAGGTGCTCGATCGCGACACCGGCGAAATCATTCGAGAGATTCCGCCCGAAAAGCGCAAATCAGCGTGTCCGGTAGCGGCGATGTAGTAGTTGAGGCTGTATGACGCCCTGGCGTAAGCGCCTGGATGTCCGGATCAGCTGTATTGGCACGTTTCTTGTAGTTTGTTCCTGTAGACCTAATTAGGACAATCTGGAATAGTGATATGGCCAGCATTGTATCGACAGGAATAGGGTCCGGACTGGATATCGCGGGGATCGTGCAGAGTTTGGTTGCCGCGGAGGGCCAACCAGTGGAGCTCAGAATCGGACAGAAGGAGGCGAGAGCGCAATCGAAGCTTTCCGCGTTCGGCAGTCTGAAATCGGCGCTCTCGGATTTCCGTGACAAACTCGACGCAATGCAGACGGCTGACAAGTTCCTGAGCCGCAGGCGCTTTCGGGCAACGAAGACGTCTTTCCACAACGGCTGGCACAAACGCGTTACCCGCGAGTTACGACCTCGAAGTCGTGCAGCTTGCGCAATCTCAGAAACTGACCTCGGGTGCATTTGCCGACGCCGATACGGTCGTCGGTACCGGCACGATAGTCTTAAGCGTCGGTGCCGATACCGCGACCATCGAAATAACCACCGAAAACAACACGCTGGCGGGCATTCGTGATGCGATCAACGCGTCGATCGACAATCCCGGCGTCGCGGCGACGATAGTCAATGCGACAGCGGTAGCTACCTGATCCTGACTGCCGACAAGACAGGGTCGGCAAACGAAATCACGCTTACGCAGAGTGGCGGTGACGGCGGCCTGAGTGCGTTCGAATACGATCCGGGCAATCGGCCTCACATTCACTGACCGAGTCGATTGCTGCACAAGATGCGCTGGTGCGAATCGACGGACTCGATGTCGTAAGCAGTACGAATTCGATCGAAGGTGCCATCCAAGGCGTCACAATTGACCTGCTGGCCAGCCGCTGGGCGGCACCGAGAAACTTGCTCGTTGAGAACGACGAGTCTGCGGCACGCGGGCTGGTGGAAGACTTTGTAGCGAGCTACAACGCACTCGTCTCCACCCTCGATCGCTGACCGACTACGATGCTGAGTCCTGAACGGCAGCGCCGCTGATCGGTGATGCAACGATCCGCGGCATTCGCGACCAGATTCGCCGCGAACTCAGCACGACGGTGGACGACGTCAATGCGCCGTTTTCGGCACTCAGCGACGTCGGTATCGAGACGCAGCTCGACGGCACGATTTCGCATGAACGACGCCGTATTGACGGATATTCTCGCCAACGACTTTGTCAAGTTCGGCCATCTGTTCTCGACACCGACGGTTTCGCCGTCCGACTGTACGATCTCGCCGACAACTTCCTCCAGCAGTGACGGCATTATCGAAACGCGCAGTCGGGGACTGAAGACACAGATTGACGGCTTCGGCGATCGACGCGAATTGCTCAACGAAAAACTGGCATCGCTTGAGACTCGACTGCTACGACAGTTCAACGCGCTGGACTCCCTGCTGGCCGCAACTGGGTTCGACCAGTAATTTCCTGCTCCAGCAACTGGGCAACTTGCCGGGCTCCGATTTCTCCGACAAGTAAACCATCTAAAAGGACGAACGAATGTACTCTCCCGCACCGCACCCGGCCGCCAAGGCGTACCAGCAGCTCGACACACAAAGCCGGATTGAGGACGCGTCCCCGCATCGGCTGATTCAGCTGATGATGGAACGTGCACTGGCCAAGATCGGTCTCGCCGGAACACAGATGAGAGAGAGGCAAGATTGCCGAGAAGGGTAATAATATTTCCGATGCGATCAGCATCATCAACGGGTTGCAGGCAAGCCTGAATCACAAGGCGGACCAGCGCATGTCCGAGAACTTCGACGCGCTGTACGCCTACATGATGCGACGCCTGCTCGAAGCCAACCTGCAGAACGATGACAGCATTCTGGACGAGGTTTCCGGACTGTTGAGAGAGCTCAAAGAAGCGTGGGATGCGATTGCCGACGAGGTCTAGATCGACACCTTGAGGAGTAACAACATGGTAGCCAGCCAAGCCGTACTTGAAGCACAGCCCGTATCCATTGCTCTGCAACTGTCAGAAGAGATGGAAGCACTCGCTGCTGCCGGTGAATGGGAGCGTATCGAGGATATCGCGGTGCGCCTGCGTGCCGCGGTCATGAACGTGCCCGAGACTGAGCGGCATCCCGTGTTGCTTGCGGTTCAGCGCAGCACCGAGAACGTTGCCGCCGGCGCTCGCCAGGCCCGGCAGACGGTCACTGGCAAGATCTCCGAGCTGCGACGCGGCCAGGTTGCCAAGAAAGCGTACGAATTACGTTAAAAAGCCCTTATTTGTGACCTGAGTCACAAATGCAGCCATTTCAAGGGTTTATGCTGCACTCCTCGTTTAGACATTCAACTGATGGGGACAGGCATGCTAACCGGCAATGATAGCCGCGCAAAAGTTCTGGTACTCGACGCCAACGTCCAGCACGCGGCCGAGTTGAGCCACCGGCTCAAGTTTCTTGACTACGATCCCGTCATAGCTGAATCACCCGGCTCTGCCGCCGATTCCGGCGAACTCGCCGCGGTCATCGTAGACAGCCACGGCGACGCGGCAGTCCTCGAGACCGCCAGCCGAATTCGTGAGCAGCACCCCGGATTACCTTTTCTATGCCTCTCAGGCGGCGCCAGCCTTGACGATGGCCCTAACTGGGCGCTGGACCTGCCGCTAAAACGCTCGCAACTGAAGCACCTGCTTGGGCGGGCCGAGCGTTACCAGGGAGCGGAGCGCCGACATCGCATCACGGGCACCTCACACCCCATTCGCGCCGTGCGACAGCTCATCGAACAGGTCGCGGACTTTGACACCAATGTGCTCGTGACCGGTCAGTCGGGCACTGGCAAAGAACTTGTTGCACGCACCATTCATGATCTCTCGGCACGCGCAGACAAGCCATTCGTGCCAATCAACTGCGGCGCGATTCCAGCCGATTTGCTCGAAAGCGAGCTGTTCGGACACGAGAAGGGCGCTTTCACCGGCGCCATCAGCGCGCGTACCGGTCGCTTCGAGCTGGCTGACGGCGGTACGCTGTTCCTCGACGAAATCGGCGACATGAGCGTCGACATGCAGGTCAAGCTGCTGCGCGTGTTGCAGGAGCGGACCTTCGAACGAGTCGGCAGCGGCAAAATGCAGCGTTGCAACGTTCGCATCATCGCTGCGACGCACAAAGACCTGCCGCAGGCGGTCAAAGACGGCGAATTCCGGGAAGACCTTTTCTATCGTCTGAATGTATTTCCAATCGAGATGCCGCCGTTGTACCAGCGGGCCTCGGACCTCCCGCAGCTGCTCAAGGAATTACTGATCTCGCATCGCGGCCAGCAGCAGGGTGTACTGCGTGTTAGCGCGACTGCCGCCGAGGCGCTCGCTAACTACAGTTGGCCCGGCAATATTCGCGAACTCAGCAACCTGGTCGAGCGGCTGGCAATTATCAAGCCGGAGGGCATCATCGAGGTCGAGGATCTCCCGGCCAAGTATCGCGATGCACAGCCAATGCTGGATGCCGAGTTGAATACTGTGTCCGAGGCGATGCAGCTCACCACCGCCAATCTTAAAGACAGCCTGCAGTCGCTTGAACGCGGTCTGATCGAGCAGGCCATGCAGGCGTCGAACGGCGTCGTTGCCAAGGCCGCGCGCCTCCTTAACATGCGTCGTACAACGCTGGTCGAGAAAATCGCCAAGTACGAGCTCGGAAATCTCTGAGCAATTATCTGCGGCTGCGCCGTCGGCGCAGCGACGGATCGTCCAAAAACCGTCAGCAAGCCGCCAATGTCAGAATTTTGACGCTCCCTGCCTCGCCTTTAAATCCCTTAAGTCTCTGAAAAATAACAAAAAGACGTTCTGGCACGCTCCTTGCATTTTCCGTTGCATAGATACTTTCTTTCGCAATGGAGAATAATGTTGGCCACGTCGCCGCTGGATGCCGCGCAGCTGCAAAACGCGTTCGAGATCTTCAACCAGCAGTCGGGACTTCTCGAGGAGTCGTACCGGGATCTGCAGGATACGGTTGAGTCTCTGACGCGCCAGTTGCGGACCGAACAGTCGGCGCGGCTGACGGAACTGGTCAAGAAAGAACGTCTCGGCCGGCGCCTGTCCGAATTGTTGGAGACTCTGCCAGGCGCGATCCTGGTTATTGACGGCGACGGCATTATTCGGCAGCAGAACAGCCAGGCGAGTGCGCTGTTGAATCAACCCCTTATTGGCTGCTCCTGGGCAGATATCGTCCGACGCGAGGTCCGCGAGGGCGGCAGTGAGGATGGCAACATCCAGCTTTGCGACGGACGCTGGCTCAGCCTCTCACGCCGGCCCCTGAAGACGGATCCCGGTGAAGTGCTTCTGCTGGCGGACGTGACTGAAAGCCGACGCATGTCGGAATTGAGGCAGCGCAACGAGAGGTTGACGGCAATCGGCGAGATGACAGCGGAATTCGCTCACCAGGTGCGAACACCGTTGGCGTCTTCCATGCTGTATGCGGACAAGCTGGACCGCAGTTCAGCGGCAAACGCCCGGGTGGCTGACAAGATCAGCGCGGGACTGCAGGAACTCAAGCGCATGGTGAACGACATGCTCGGATTCGCTGCCGGGGCCCGTCGCTCGCAGCAGCAAATCAGCGTTCCCGGCTTACTCAATGATGTCGTCCAGACGCTGCAAGGGCAGCTTGGCGCCACAAACCGAGCTGCGTGTATCAGTGACGGACCAGACCCTGGGCGTCGCGGTAAACCAGGATGCCCTGAAAGGTGCGCTGCTCAACCTGATCACGAATGCTGATCAGGCCGGCAACGGTCGCGCCAATATTCTGCTGCATGGGCACCGTTTCGGCGACTCGGTCCATTTGTGTGTCACCGATGACGGTCCCGGCATTCCTGACGAGCTGCGCGCACACGTGTTCGAGCCGTTTTTCACGACGCGCCCGCAAGGCACAGGGCTTGGTCTGTCCGTCGTCAAGGCCGTCGCCGCGGCGCACGGCGGTGACGTCTCCGTTGCCACATCAAAACTCGGCACCTGTTTCACGATACAGCTGCCGGCCGACAGTGACGACAGTTCAGAGAGTGATGAATTCATGACGCAGCCCGCCGTACTGATTGTCGAGGATGACGCGAACCTGCGCGAAGCGCTGTTCGATACGCTGAGCAGTGACTCACAGCCCGTCCTGACCGCCGACAGCGGACCTGCCGCGCTCGAGATTATCGACAGCGCGCAGGTCGGGCTCGTTGTCAGCGATCTGCAGATGGAGCCGATGGACGGCGCCACGCTGCTGGCAAAGATCCGCGAACGCCACCCGGGCCTACCGGCGGTGCTGATGACTGCGTACGGGACCATTGAGAGCGCCGTTGACGTCATGCAAAAAGGCGCTTCCGACTACCTGGTCAAGCCATTCGAGGCTGACGATCTGAAAGCCATCGTCGGCAAGTACATCAAGACGCCTCAGCTGGACGGCACGCCGATCGCGGCCGATGCGGCTACGCTGCAATTGCTGCAGGTTGCTCGCCGTGTGGCCAGCACCCAGGTCACCGTTACGATCAACGGTCCCAGCGGCTGCGGCAAAGAGGTATTCGCACGATACATCCACGACCAGTCGCCACGTCAGAAGAAACCGTTTGTTGCGATCAACTGTGCCGCGATCCCGGAGTCGATGCTCGAGGCCGTGCTGTTTGGTTACGAGAAAGGCGCCTTCACCGGGGCAACCGGCGCGCACGCGGGCAAGTTCGAACAGGCGGAAGGCGGCACGCTGCTGCTTGACGAGATCTCGGAAATGGACCTCGGCCTGCAGGCGAAACTGCTGCGTGTCATCCAGGAGAAGGAGGTCGAGCGCATCGGTGGTCGAAAGGTAATCCCGCTGGATGTTCGAATTCTCGCGACAACGAACCGTGATCTTCGACAATACGTCGAGGATGGTCGTTTCCGCGAAGACCTCTATTACCGACTGAACGTATTCCCACTACATATACCGGCGCTGAAAGAGCGTCGCGATGACATCCTGCCGCTTGCCGAGATGGCGCTGGCGCGTTACGGCAGTGGTGCTTTGTCGCTGTCGCCTTGCGCCTATGAAGCGCTGCTCCACCATGACTGGCCCGGCAACGTACGCGAGCTGGAAAACCTCATCCAGCGTTCCCTGATTCTCGTAAGCGGCTCGGTGATCTACGCATCCGACCTCGCGCTTGACCAGGCCGGAACTGCGGCTGAGTCCGACGGGGATCTGAACCAGGGACTCCGCAACCGGGAGTACCAACTCATTGTCGACGCCATGAACACGCACCAGGCCAAACGGGCCGACGTCGCCGCGGCACTCGGCATCAGCCCACGTTCCTTGCGCTACAAGCTCGCACGCATGCGCGAAGAGGGCATCGCTATACCTGGAGAAGGCTCATGAATGAAATCAATGCCAATGACCTGCTAAGCCAGATTCGCACAATGGGTCGTGAGCTGCAGCCGACGCAGGCGCCCGCGGAGCCAGCCGCCAATAATTTTGGCGACATGTTGAAGACGACGATCAATGCCGTTAATGAAGCGCAGCAAGAAGCCAGCGCGCTGAAGATCGGTTTTGTCAACGGCACGACGGACAAGAGTCTCGCGGAGGTCATGATTGCGTCGCAGAAAGCCAGCCTGTCGTTCACGGCAGTCACCGAAGTCAGGAACAAACTGGTTAGCGCCTACCAGGACATCATGAACATGCCGGTGTAGTTGTCGGTCGCTCGATCAATCTGAGGAACGAATAAGAAATCATGGAAACCGGAACACTAATCGAATCATCAGCAGTGCCCTCGAGCCAGTTGAACCTCGCCGGCGTACTGCGTATCCCTGCCGTACGACAGGTTGTTTCACTGGTTGGCGTCGCCGGTGCCGTTGCCGCCGGCTTTGCCATTGTCCTCTGGTCGCAGACGCCGCAATTCACGCAGCTGTATGGCGATATGAGTACCACGGAGGCGGCTGAGGTGGCGGACGCGCTGCAGTCTGCTGACATCGACTACAAGCTGACCGGAAACGGCAGCGTACTGGTCGCGGAATCAGAGCTGCACGATGCGCGTCTGCAACTCGCGACGTTGGGTTTGCCGCAGAGTGCATCTGCCGGCATGGACCTGATGCAGGAACAGTCCAGCTTCGGTGTCAGCCAGTTCATGGAGAGTGCGCGCTACCAGCATGCACTCGAGGCGGAGCTGGGTCGCACTATCGCTTCGATTGGCGCAGTACGGGAGGCACGCGTACACCTCGCACTGCCGAAGCAGACCGCGTTTATTCGTGACAACAAAGGCGCAAGCGCCTCGGTCCTCCTGCAACTGTACGGCGGCCGCGTCCTCGAGGCTGACCAGGCTTCCGCGATCGTCCACCTGGTTGCATCCAGCGTGCCCAACCTGGTGGCTGGTGACGTGACGCTGATCGACCAGCATGGCCGGCTGCTGAGTTCCGGCGACGAGCAGGCCGCCGGTGCGCAGGCAGCTACGCAGTTCAAGTTTTCCCGACGCCTGGAAGAAACCTACAAGAAGCGCATCGAAGACCTGCTTGACACCACTGGTTGGCGCCGGTCGAGTACGTGCGGAAGTCGTTGCCGATGTTGACTTCACCTACACCGAAGAGACCCGTGAGTCGTTCGATCCGGCGCGTGCTGTCATTCGCAGCGAGCAAATCAGCGAGGACCAGAGCAGCGGCATCGGCTCGCTGGTGGGCGGTGTACCGGGCGCGCTGAGTAATCAGCCGCCGGAAGCAACGGGCGCTGCGGCTAATGGCGTCGCCTCCGAATCGCAGCAGGTTGAACCGAAGAATTCATCACGCAGCAGCGTCAGAAACTACGAGGTCGATCGTACGATACGTCACACGCGACCGATGTCCGGTGCGATTCGCAAGTTGTCTGTTGCGGTTCTCATCGACAACACACCGGCCGAAGATGCGGAGTCGCAGGCAACGTTGACCGATCTCGATGTCGAACGTTACACGTCGCTCGTCAAGGAAGCGGTTGGCTTCGACGATGTGCGTGGAGATTCCGTGGTCGTACTGAACGAAGCATTCCTTGAGATCGCACCGCTCGAAGAGGCGCCAGCGCCGGCGCTGTGGGAGCGGCCCGAACTGCGCGACATCCTGAAGCAGGTGCTGGGCGCGATACTGGTGCTCGCAATCGCGTTTGGTGTTGTTCGTCCGATGCTGCGCGGTGTCGTATCCGGCGGCGCGGCCACGGGTGAATACCTCGGTCCGGCCGGCGACTTCGGCGGCGGCATGGGCTCGGCGCAGCTGGCGGGTGGTGCCGCGGCAATCGCCGGTCCGAACTATGACGAAAAAGTCGCTGCCGCAAAGAACCTAACGGGCAATGATCCGGCGCGCGTCGCCCAGGTAGTCAAGAAGTGGGTATCGACCGATGGCTGAAGTTGCGAAAGACATGACAGGCACTGAAAGAGCGGCTTTGTTGCTGATGACCCTCGGCGAAACCGAGGCGGCCGAGGTGCTGAAGTACATGGAAGCCAATGAGGTCCATCAACTCGGCAGCGCGATGGCGACATTGAAGAGCGTTAGCCGCAACGACGCCGACAGGGTCCTCGATATCTTCATTCTGGATGTCGAAGACCAGACAGCGCTCGGTGTCGACACCGAGAACTATGTTCGCAAACTGCTCGGCAATGCGTTCGGCACCAGCAAGGCGAACGCATTCATCGAGCGTATCGTCACCGGTGACGATGCGAAGGGCCTGGACGCGCTGAAATGGATGAGATCGAGGGAGGTCGTCGACATTATCCAGGATGAGCATCCGCAGATCATCGCAATCGTGCTTGCTTACCTGGAGAGCTGCGCAGGCCGCCGAGGTCATCGAGAAACTGCCCGAAGAGATGCGGGCCGATATCGTGATGCGCGTCGCACGTCTCACAGATATCCAGCAGAGCGCCCTGGCGGAGATCGAAAACCTGATCGCCAACAAGTCCGCTGATACCGGTCGCGGTGTCACGCGCAAGGTTGGTGGCGACAAGGTGGCGGCCGGCATCGTCAATGCGCTGAAGCCGGATCGCGGCGAACAGCTGCTGGAGCAAATCAAGGAACGCAATGAAGAATTGTCCGTGCGTATCCAGGACATGATGTTCGTCTTCGAGACGCTGCTCGAGGTCGACGACCGCGGTATCCAGGCGCTGCTGCGCGAAATCTCCAATGACCTGCTGGTTGTAGCACTGAAAGGCTGCGATCCGGAAATCAGCGACAAGATCCTGGGCAACATGTCGAAGCGCGCTGCCACGCTGCTGCGCGAAGACATGGATGCGAAGGGCCCGATGAAGCTCAGCGACGTCGAGCAGTCGCAGAAGGAAATTCTGGACATTGCACGACGACTGGCCGATTCCGGCGACATCAATCTGGGCCAGGGCGGCGAGGAATATGTCTGACGATGCGGCAGTAAAGAAGCCCGCAACCTGGGACGTTCCTTCGATCAACGGACCCGGCAGCGGCGCCTACCCGACGGCGGGTCGTCTCGAGGAGCTGCAGAAAGAGGCCTTCGATGAGGCATTTCAGAAAGGCCACGCTGAAGGTCTGGCGGCAGGTGAAGCGGCGGTTCGCGAACGCGCCGGCCGCTTCGACGAGCTGCTGCGTGCCCTGAGCGAGCCTTTCGACCGCCTGGACGATTCGGTCGAGAAACAGCTTGTCGAACTGACTATTGCGATCGTGAAGCAGCTGTTTCGCCGCGAGATCAAGATTGACCCGAGTCACGTTATTGGCGTGGTTCGCGAGGCCATCCAGCTATTGCCGATCGCAAGCCGTAACGTACAGGTTCAGCTGCATCCGGACGATGCCGCACTCGTCCGCGAGACACTGTCGCCGGCGGAAGGCGAGCCGGCCTGGACGATCGTTGAAGACCCGCTGATCGCGCAGGGAGGATGTCGCATAACGACGGAGAACTCGCATATCGACGCGACCACCGAAGCGCGGCTGCAGGCCGTAATCAGCGCAACCCTGGGCGATGAGCGCCGCTAATGAGTGAAGAAAACACAGTATTTGTCGGCCCGGATCCCGACCGTAATCTCGAGCGTTCGCTCAGGCTGGGCGCATTTCTGGACCGTGCCTATGACGACAAACCCGAACTCGTCGTCGAAGGTGTTCTGCGCCGTACGGTCGGCCTGGCCATGGAGGCAGAGGGCTGTCATGCGGCGTTGGGCGGGCGATGTGACGTAGTCGCAGCCGATGGTCGGCGCGTCGAAACGGAGGTCGTCGGCTTTTCCGGCGAGCGCCTGTTCCTGATGCCGATTTCGGACATGCGGGGTCTCTCGCCGAACGCACGGGTGATTCCCGTTTCCGGTTCGCCCGAAGTCGTGGTTGGCGATGACCTGCTTGGGCGGGTTCTGGACGGTCGCGGCAAACCGCTGGACGGCGGTAGACCGATAGCGCGGGGCAAGACCGTGCCGCTGATGGGCAAGTCGATAAATCCGCTGAATCGTCAGCCAATTCGCGCCCAGCTGGATGTCGGTATTCGCTCGATCAATTCCTTGTTATCAATCGGTCGCGGACAGCGCATGGGCCTGTTTGCCGGCAGCGGTGTTGGCAAAAGTATGTTGCTGAGCATGATGACGCGAAACACGGAGGCCGACGTGGTGGTTGTCGGGCTGGTCGGCGAACGTGGCCGGGAAGTGCAGGAATTTATCGATCAGTCCCTGGGCGAAGAGGGCATGAAGCGCGCGGTGGTGGTTGCGACGCCGGCCGACGACACGCCGCTGATGCGCATGCACGGTGCCTGGCTGACAGCGGCGATCGCCGAGCATTTTCGTGACCAGGGCCAGAACGTCCTGTTGTTGATGGATTCGCTGACCCGGTTTGCACAGGCGCAGCGCGAGATTGCACTGGCGATTGGCGAGCCGCCTGCGACCAAGGGATATCCGCCTTCTGTATTCGCAAAACTGCCACAGCTGGTGGAGCGTGCCGGCAACGGTGCGAAAGGCGGCGGTTCGATCACGGCGATCTATACCGTACTCGCCGAGGGCGATGATCATAACGATCCCATCGTCGATGCGGCACGAGCGATTCTCGACGGTCATATCGTCTTGTCACGGAGCATGGCGGATGCGGTATCTATCCGGCCGTGGACATCGAGTCATCCGTGAGCCGCGCGATGAATCAATGCACCTCCGATGCGCAGCAGCAGCTGGCGTCGAGATTTCGACAGGTGTATTCGACCTACCAGGAAAACCGCGATCTTGTCGCCGTCGGCGCGTATCAACCCGGCTCGAATCCGCAGCTCGATGAAGCGATCACGCTTTGGCCCGCGATAATCGAATTCCTGCGCCAACATCACCATCAAAGCGTCGATTCGGCGCAAAGCCTTGCTGGCCTTCGCGAGTTATTCGACGCTGTTCCTGCGGCGGATTCCGTCACCCCGGCAGAACTGAGCGACTAGCGTGTCCACCCGATCAAAAAAGATCGGAAAAGTGGCGAGTCTGGCCGCCGCCGAGGAGCGACGTCTCGGGCAGCTGGCGGGGCGGGCACGACGGCAGCAGGACGAAAAGCTGGATCGTCTTGGGGAACTGAACGCCTTCAGGCACAACTACGCAGAAAAAAAATCGGGCAAGCCGACCTTGCGCGCGGCGCACTGGCAGGACTACCAGGCTTTTCTGCATCGCCTGGATACCGCGGTAAAAGCGCAGCAGCAAATCGTACGCGACGGCGAACGCATGCTGGAGACACACCGGCAGCGCTGGATCGCGAAACGCCAGCGAGTGGAGTCGCTGGAGCGCGTACTCGAAAAATACCAGGCGGAGGAGCGATTGCAGGATGCGCGCCGAGAGCAAAAGCGGCTCGACGAGTTGCCGACGAACCCATCTCCGTTCCCAGATGAGGATTGACTGAGAACTAAGATGAGCCGCCACAACGTCGCATCAGCATGAAGCTGGCACGCATCTTGCTACTACTCTCATAAGACACTTAATACGCTCAGAGGAACGCGCATGCTCGCAACATTGAATCTGCAACTCTCGCCGGTGGAACTGCTCGACGACAATAACCTGACCCCGTATCGCTTGCGGCTGGCGACACGGGTGAGGTTCGGATCGGGTTTCGCGGATCTGCTGCAGCTACGCGTCGACGCCTCGCTAATCGCCGATGACGCCGGCGGCGAATTATTGCCGGAGGGCGGCAGCGGCTTGCCGATAGGTGCCGAGCTGGCGCCGACCGACGCTATCGCCGACTTGTTGTCGATGCCCAAGATTGATGCGGGACTGGTGAAGCTGGCGCCTGCGTCGAGCGAAATGCCGATCGAGCATGAGGGTCTTTCGCTAGCCGATGAGTCAGTGGACCTCTTGCTGGAAACTTCGGTTCTCTATCCGCCGCCGACTGCCGCGACTGATGCCGAACCGCTGACGCTGGCGCCGATCCCGACTGGCGGGCTGTTGCAGACGACGCTGAGCCAGGGGCCTGCAAAACCTGACGCTGGCGTCGAGGGCAGGCAGGGCGGGGCTATCGAGCGTCCACTCAATCTGAATATTGGCCCGGCAACGCCGATTCCGGCGCCCGTTATAGACGGCCGCGAGGCGCGGGCACTGAATCCTGTAAACGAAGCGAGCTTGTCGGCGGCTGTGAGCCTGGGTCTGCGCGAACGTGGGCAGCAGGGTGAGCCTGCAAGTCGGGCAGCCCCAATTACGGTGACGAACCCGGTTCTTGACCCCGACGACAGGGGGGCGCTGATGGATCTGGCGAGGCGCTTTGACCTGGCACCCGCGCAGCGCACCGAATCGGCAACCGACGCACTGCAAGCCAGGTTCGCCGCGGCGCAGGCGATGCAGACCTCGCAGGGGCCGGTCAGCCCGCAGCCATCGCAGTCGACCCTGTCGCTGTCACCGGCCGCGGCCGCTACGACCGACCCGGGCTACGCATCGGCAGCGCAACTGAGTACCGATCTGATTAGCACGTCGGTGCGCGATCGTGCCTGGGGCGAGCAAGTCGGCGATCGCGTCGTCATGATGGCAGCCAACCAGCTCAAGCAGGCGGAGATCCGCCTCTCGCCCGCAGAACTGGGTCCGTTGCGAGTGCAGGTATCCGTCGATGATGGTAATGCGCATGTCACCTTTCACGCGCAGCACGCAGTGACCCGAGAAGCGCTGGAACAGGCTTTGCCCAGATTGCGGGAAATGCTCGCCGAAAACGGCCTTTCACTCGGCCAGGCCGATGTGAGCGATCGCGGCGTCGATGACGATGGCGGTGAGCGGGGATCTGAGGGTGGTGCATTGAACTCGTCAACCGACGACGTCACCGACATCGATCTCGAAATGGGGGTTGACTCAACGCGGCGTGCGACGACTTCAAATGGTCTCGTGGATACGTTTGCCTAGTACGTTCGCCTGGTAGGTTTGCCTGGTAGGTTTGCGTAGGGATGCCCGGACTGGTCATACCTGGCAAGGATCGCTGCACGAAACGCAGTCGCGTGCCAGTTGATCAGCGGTTCCGGCGTACGTCAAAAAACTGACGGATCCATGACGGCGCAACCGTGAGCCTGCATAACGACGGTTTTCCGACGGTTTACGAAGCTCTGAAATACCTCGAGAAGTCGTTTAACCCATTGAAAAATAAATTAAAAAGAGGGTCACTCTAAGCTTGGCATGGCACTTGCATTATCCCTTGTAGTAATCATGGGAGTGAGTGATGGCTGAGGAAGAAAAAGACACGGAAGCCGTGGCCGAGTCCGGTGGCGGTCTGATGAAGAAGCTGATATTTGCCGGCATAGGCCTTGCTTTGCTGGGCGCTGGCGTAGTTCGGCGGTATGACCTTTTTTGGCGGGGATACCCCGGCCGAGGATGCCGAGGCTGCTGCAGAAGCGGCCCCGAGCGCTGACCCCGCGCTCTACACCAGCCTGCATCCGCCGCTGGTAGTGAATTTCAAGGACAGCCTCGGCGACTCGCATTTCATGCAGATCACGATGGAAGTGATGTCCCGCGATCAGAACGCCATCAATGCCGTTCGCGAACATGTGGCAGTGATCCGCAACAACCTGATCCTGCTCTACAGCGGCGTCATCTACGACGAGATCACAACACGCGAAGGCAAGGAGAAGATGCTGGCTGACGGTCTGGCCGAGATTCAGCAGGTAATGACCGAGCAGACCGGCGAACCCGGTGTCGAGGCCGTCTATTTCACCGCGCTGGTAATTCAATAGGACCTGTCCATGTCTGATCCGGTACTCACAGAAGAGGAAAAGGGCGCATTGCTGGAGGGCATGTCGAGCGGCGAAGTCGAGGTGCACTCGAACAAGGGACCCACGTACGCCGAGGTCACAGCATTCGAGATCGGCCCGCGCTCACGGCTCAAGACCAACAGCTATCCGCGTTTACAGAGCCTCAATCGGCAGTTTGCGAGCCGCATGAGCAAGCAGGTGGAGCTGTTGCTGAACGTCGATTCGAAAGTAACGTTTACCAGCACAGCAACCTCGAGCTACAGCGCCGGCTGTGAAAACGGCGAAGGGCTGTCCCTGGTCGTTGAATTTCTGCCGAAGCCACTCGACGGGTCAGCCTTCATTGCGTTGTCGTCTGAGGCCGTCGGCGACCTTGTCGAGACCTTTTACGGCGGTCACAGCAACGATCCGGCGGATCACCAGCCGGAGTTCTTTACGCCTGGAGAAGTCAGCGTTGCGACGCTCTTTGGCGAGGCAGTGCTGGCGGTGGTAGCTGAGGTCTGGGCCCCGATGGCGAAATTCGAACCGTCCATAGCGGGCACCCACCTGAGTACCGGCGTAGTTGACAGCATCGATGGTGGTGACGCCGTTATTCAATGCCAGTTCAGCCTGGAGTTTGGCGATAAACAGCGGGACTTCAACGTTTTGTGGCCTGTAACGACTGTCGCATCACTGCTGCCCGTTTTCGACGGCCAGAAACGCGATCGCGATCCTGCGAAGGACGACCGCTGGCAGCGTTCCTTGCGCAGCGGAGTTACCGACTCGATCGTGCGAATTTGTTCCGACGTTGGCCACACCCGCATGACTCTGCGCGAGGTCGCGGACCTGGCGCCGGGCGATGTAATCAACATTGGCAATCCGAAGGAGGGCACCGTCAGCGCCAGCGACGTGCCGATCCTGGCGGGTCGCTTTGGTGTTCACGACGGCCAATACGCCGTGGAAACGATGAACTGGCTGGAATCCAAAAACGGATCCACAGCCCCAAACAGCAAGCAATAAAGAGGAAAGTCTACGATGGAAAGCGATACACCAACGCCCGGCAACGAAACCGAACAACAAGCGGCCGAAGAATCATCGGGTGCACCGCAGTACGCCCCCGACGAACTCAACGAGGGTGGCAGCGCGGCGGCAGCGGCGCCAGCCGACGTCAATCTCGACCTCGTCCTCGACATCCCTGTTGACGTGTCGTTGCGCGTGGGTTCGACAGACATCTCCATCCGGGACCTGGTCTCGCTGGTGGAGGGGTCGGTCATAGCGCTTGACCAGGATGCCGGCGCGCCGATGGACGTGCTCGTTAACGGTACGTTGATCGCGCACGGTGAGATCGTCGTCGTCGACGATCAGTACGGCGTGCGATTGACCGATGTGGTTACGCCTGTCGAACGCATTGAGCAGCTGCACTAGGCCGCGTCGATGCTTTCAGAGACCTTAAGCTCGGCTACGGCCGCTGTTGCAGCAGAAGCGGGACCGACGCTACCGTCCACGCCCGGACTGGGCGGCGGCGATGTCCTGAACATGGGCGTCAGCATGCTGTTCGTCGTGGCCATAATCGTTTTGCTCGGCTGGTTGTATTCGCGGTCACGGTTCGTCGGCAGTGGCAGCAGCGATGCAATCAACGTCGTCGCTACTCGCGCACTGGGGCCGAAAGAGCGGCTGCTGATCGTCGAGGTCGCCGACCAGCAGCTTCTTGTCGGCATGACGGCAACCGCCGTGCAGACGCTGCATGTCTTCGACAAACCCATCGTCATCGAAAAACAGGCAAATGCGCCGGCGGGATTCGCCAATCGACTTCGTGCTGCTGTCCAGGAGATCGGCAAATGAAGTGGTTGTTGCTGATCGCAACGCTTTGCCTTGCCTGCACCGGCGCAGAGGCGCAAACCGCGCCGCTGGCGTTGGCGGCGGACGCAGCACAGGGGCAAAGCTACACGCTGAGTATCCAGATACTCGTCCTGATGACGTTGCTGACGCTGTTACCGGCCGCGATTCTGTCGACCAGCGCTTTCGTCCGCATCATCATCGTGCTGTCCATCCTGCGGCAGGCGCTGGGTACCGCGCAGACGCCGCCGAACCAGGTGTTGCTGGGCATCGCGCTGTTTCTTACCTTTTTCGTCATGTCGCCGGTTATCAGCGACATCCATCAGAATGCGGCGACGCCGTACATCAACGGTGAAATCTCGGCGCCGGAGGCGCTGACCACCGGCATCAAGCCGCTGCGGCGAGTTCATGCTGAACCAGACGCGCGACAGCGACCTGCAGTTGTTCGCGTCAATTGCGGGACTCAACGACATCACCTCGGTTGACCAGGTGCCGTTTACCATCGTTGTTCCGAGTTTCATGGTTAGCGAGTTGAAGACCGCGTTTCAGATCGGCTTTCTCGTTTTTATTCCATTCCTGATTATCGATCTCGTCGTCTCCAGTGTCCTCATGTCGATGGGCATGATGATGTTGTCGCCGATGCTGATCTCCCTGCCATTCAAGATCATGTTGTTTGTCCTGGTCGACGGCTGGGCGCTGTTACTCGGCACGCTCGCATCGAGCTTCTACGCCTGAGGATCCCATCTATGACACCGGAAACCGTAACTACGATAGGCCAGCAAGCACTTTGGGTGACGATCATGATCGCCGGGCCGTTGCTGGGCTCGGCACTTGCCGTCGGTCTGCTGGTCGGCATGGTCCAGGCTGCAACCCAGATCAACGAAATGACACTGAGCTTCATTCCCAAGCTGCTGGTGCTGGTAATGGCACTGGTCGTTGCCGGGCCGTGGATGCTCAGCGTGATCGTGAACTACACGCGCCAGCTAATGGAGCAAATACCTTCCCTCATCTCGTAGGAAACGAGCAAGGATTGAGAGATGTTTTTGACAAAAGACCGTGAATATCGAGATACCAATAGCACCGATTATCGAAACGCTGGCCCTTTACATATGGCCCTTCGTTCGGATCGGCGCGTTCCTGATGGTGATGCCCCTGATTGGCGGCAGCTTCACTCCGGTGCGCGTGCGGCTGCTGCTGGCCATTGTATTGACCGTGGTTATCGCACCCATCGTCCCACCTGCAGTGACTCAGGATGTGTTGAGTGTGGCGGGTCTGGTCACGATGATTCAGGAGATCGCGATCGGCGTCGCGTTGGGATTCTTAGTGCAGCTTGTCTTCGACGCGATAGCGCTCGGGGCGCAGGTGATTGCGATGAGCATGGGTCTCGGTTTCGCCGTTTTCCTGGATCGCGCACGCGGAGTAAGCGTGCCGGTACTTGGACAGCTGTTCCTGATGCTGTCGATGCTGGTCTTCCTCTCGCTGGACGGGCATCTGGCGATGATCCAGCTGCTGGTCGACAGCTTCCAGGCCTGGCCGATGGGCCGAGGGCGGCCTGTCCCTTCCCGTTCTTTCCGAGCTGCTTGTGTGGACGGCACAGCTGTTCATCTTCGCGATGAAGATAGCTTTGCCGGCCGTGACGGCACTGCTGATCGTGAACCTGTCGTTCGGAATCATGAGTCGCGCGGCACCGACGCTGAACCTGTTCGCAGTCGGTTTCCCCGTCTCCATGTTGTTGGGCTTCGTGGTCATTTTTCTAAATATGGGGGCGCTGGTGGAGAACGTAGCGTCTTTCCTGGAAATCTCGCTTTTGAAGATTTCGCTCTTGCTTGAAATGTGAGCAAGGAAGAACCCGTGAGGAAGGCACAGAGTGGCTGAAGAAGCGCAACAGGATCGTACCGAACAAGCGACACCGAAACGTCGCGAAGACGCCCGCAAGAAGGGCGATGTTCCGCGTTCCCGCGAACTGACGATGACCGGCGTCATGTTGTCAGGCGCCGGTGCGATGTTGCTGCTGTCGGGACCTATTGGTGGCAACCTGGCTGGCGCATTTGCCAGCGGCTTCTCAATCGAACGCGCGCTGCTTATGGACGACCGTTACCTGGTACCCGCATTTGCCCAGCTCGCCTCGAAGATGTTCCTGAGTCTCGCACCGCTCGCTTTCGTATTGATCGTCGCGGTGTTCCTGGGTGCCGCAGTTATTGGCGGCTGGTCCTTCAGTCTGAAGGCCGCCGCATTCAAGGCCGAACGGCTCAATCCGCTGAAAGGCATCAAGCGGGTCTTTGGCGCAAATGGACTGAACGAGCTGGTCAAGGCTCTCGCCAAGTTCTCGCTGGTTGCCGTGATTCGCAGTGTCCTGGCTCTGGTACTCGGCCGATGACCTGCTGTCGCTGGCCCGTGAACCGATAGGCGAGGCGATTCGCCATTCGTTGAAGCTCTGTGGAATGTCGCTCCTCGTTGTCAGCACGGGACTCATTGTGATCGCTGCGTTCGACGTGCCGTTTCAGCTATGGCAGTACGAAAAGAAACTGCGCATGACGCGCCAGCAGGTAAAGGACGAATTCAAGGAAACCGAGGGTCGCCCGGAGGTCAAGGCTCGGGTCCGGGCATTGCAACAGCAGGCGGCAACGCGCCGCATGATGGAAGAGCTGCCAACCGCCGATGTCGTCATCACCAACCCGACCCATTTCGCGGTTGCGTTGAAGTACGACGACACGAGCATGGGCGCGCCGAGAGTAGTCGCGAAAGGTAAGGACCTTATCGCCAAGCGCATTCGCGAGGTCGCAGAGGAGCACGGCGTGCCGCTGTTCTCTGCGCCGCCGCTGGCACGAGTGCTTTTCCGCACCGCTGAAATCGGTGATGAGGTACCGGCCCGACTGTACACCGCGGTCGCGCAGGTTCTCGCCTACATCTATCAGCTCAATGAAATACCCAGACCGGGGCAGCGACGGCCGGAGCCGCCTGTGCCGGACATCGACGAAGACGACTTTCCAGGCCCGAAGCGCTCAGGACGAGTAGACAATAATGGCGAATGAAACAACAGGCGGTTACCTGACAGATATCCTGCATGGCCTGGGACTGCCGTTCCTGGTGCTGGCGATGCTGGCGATGATGATGGTCCCGCTGCCGCCGCTGGCACTTGACGTATTGTTTTCATTCAACATCGCCCTGTCGCTCGGCATTCTGCTGACTACGGTCTACGTCAAGCGGCCACTCGACTTCGGCGTTTTCCCGACGATTCTTCTGGTCGTTACCTTGATGCGCCTGGCGCTGAATATTGCGTCAACGCGCGTGGTATTGCTCAACGGCCACACCGGCACCGGGGCAGCGGGCAAGGTTATCGAGGCATTCGGCGAGTTCGTGGTTGGCGGCAACTACGCGGTCGGCCTCGTTATCTTCGGTATTCTCGTGATCATCAACTTTGTCGTTGTGACGAAAGGCGCGGGTCGCGTCTCCGAGGTCTCCGCAAGATTCACGCTCGACGCCATGCCTGGCAAGCAGATGGCGATCGACGCGGATTTGAATGCCGGGGTTATCGACCAGGATGAGGCGCGCGTGAGGCGCCAGGAAATTGGCGAGGAAGCCGACCTGTATGGCTCGATGGACGGCGCCAGCAAGTTCGTTCGCGGCGATGCGATCGCCGGTATCCTGATCCTGTTTATCAACATTATTGGCGGCCTGATCATCGGCACGACGCAGCATGACCTGTCATTGTCGGAAGCCGTGTCACAACTACACGCTGCTGACGATCGGCGACGGTCTCGTCGCCCAGATCCCGTCGCTGCTGCTGTCGACCGCCGTCGCGATCATCGTCACGCGTGTTACGCGGTCGCAGGACATGCGCCAGCAGATTTCCAACCAGCTGTTCGAGGATCCGCGTGCGCTGATCGTCACGGGCGCGATTGTCGGCATCCTCGGCCTGATACCGGGGATGCCAAACTTTGCATTCCTGGCCCTGGCCGCGCTGTGCGCCTTCGCTGCCTTCCGGATAATGCGCAACAAGCGCGAGGTGCAGGAGCCGGAGGTAAGGCCCGCCGATCCCGATGCGATATTGCCGGACCTGAGCTGGCAGGACGTCGACCCTGTCGACCTCGTCGGCCTGGAGGTGGGCTACCGGCTGATCCCGCTGGTCGACTCGCAACGCAACGGGCCGCTGGTCGGGCGCATCAAGGGCGTCAGAAAGAAGCTGACCGAGGAACTGGGTTTCCTGGTTTCGCCGGTCCATATTCGCGACAACCTCGATCTTGCGCCCAATGCCTATCGCATCTCGCTCGCCGGCGTGTCGGTGGGCGAGGGCGAGGTGCATATCGACAAGGATCTCGCGATCAACCCGGGCCAGGTATTCGGCAAGATCAACGGCATCGAAACCGAGGACCCGGCGTTCGGCCTCGAAGCTTACTGGATCGAAGGGTCGCAGCGCGAAGAGGCGCAGATGCTCGGTTACACGGTCGTCGATCCGTCAACCGTCGTCGCAACGCATCTCAGCCAGCTGCTGCAGACCAATGCTCATGAGCTGCTTGGGCACGAGGAGTGCCAGCAACTGATGGATCGACTGGCGTCAGCGTCACCCAAGCTCGTCGAAGAGCTCACGCCGAAGCTGC
This sequence comes from uncultured Gammaproteobacteria bacterium, assembly GCA_963841145.1. Lineage (GTDB taxonomy): Bacteria > Pseudomonadota > Gammaproteobacteria > Steroidobacterales > Woeseiaceae > UBA1847. The sequence goes on along the minus strand of CAWJBO010000020.1, from coordinate 170,653 downwards.
TGCCGATGAGTGTCATCACGCGTGTGCTGCAAAACCTGCTGGAAGAGCACATCCCGCTGAAAAACATCCGCAAGATCGCCGAAACCTTGGCGGAGCACGGTGCGCGGAGTCAGGATCCCGACGTTTTGTCGGCGGCCGTGCGCGTCGCGCTGGGTCGTTCAATCGTCCACAACGTAGCAGGGACGCGGCCTGAGCTGCCAGTTTTGACGCTGGAGCCAGAGTTGGAACGAATCTTGAATGAGTCAGCACAGGAAGGCGGAAATATTGGACTGGAACCGGCAATGGTTGAACGACTGCACCAGACACTGACGGACAAAGCGCAAAGCCAGGAGATCGCCGGCGAGCCGGCGGTGCTGCTGGTAGCGCCGCAGATACGGCCGTGGATGTCTCGCATGATGCGCAACATTCGCAACCTGCATGTCATCGCCTACAACGAGGTACCTGATGACAAGCGCATACAGATGATCGCGGCTGTTAGCTGATCGCCGCAAACGAATTCAGGAAGAGCAAGGGTTGAAAGAGCGAAAAGGTAAGGAAACGAGCGAGTAATTCAATGAGGAAAGATTGTGAAAATCAAACGATATTTGGATAAGGATATGCGACACGTCTTGCGCCGCGTGCGCGAGGATCAGGGTCCCGATGCGGTGATCCTGTCAAACCGGCGTGTCGACGACGGTATCGAGGTGATTGCGGCGATCGACTACGACGAGGCGCTGGTCCGCCAGGCAATGGGTGTGCCGGCGGATACAGGGGGCAGCATCGACACCGACAGCCTGGCCAGGTTTGCCGAAGACGATGTTCTACCGGCTGCAGAAGCGCCGGTGGAAATTGTCTCCGCAGAGCTGCAGAAGCGGCCCATTGACGACGGCGCGATAGAGCTGCTGCGCGGCGAGCTGGCTTCCATGCGCGGACTGCTGGAGACGCAGCTGTCCGGCCTGGTATGGAAAGACGCATCAAGCCGCTTTCCATTGCGCGCACAGATCCTGCGTAACCTCTCACGGCTGGGACTGGCACCCGATATTTCCAATATTATCATTGACCGTCTCGGTCCTACCGACGACATCAAAAGCCTCTGGAGCGCACCGCTTACCGAGCTCGCACAGACTCTGCCAGTTGTCGACGATGACTTGCTGCAAAAAGGCGGCACTATTGCCCTGATCGGACCGACGGGCGTTGGCAAGACGACGACGATCGCCAAGATCGCATCGCGATTCGCCATGGATAACTGGTCGGACGATATTGCCCTGGTCAGCGCTGACTCCTATCGAATCGGCGCCAAGGAACACCTTAGTGCATTCGCCAATATCATCGGTGCCAAGGTGTATTCGGCGAGCAGCTTTGATGAGCTGTCGGAGACGCTCACGCGCCTTCGCGACAAGAAACTGGTTCTTATCGACACCGAAGGCCGCAGCCAGCGCGATCGCGATCTCTCCAGCCGCCTCGCCGCCTACGGCCGCAATGCCGATCGTGTGAAGTTCTACCTCACTCTGTCAGCGGCTACCCAGGAAGCAGCGCTGGACGAGACGATACGCGAATTCAACAAGGTACCGCTGCAGGGCTGCATCGTGACAAAGATCGATGAGGCGGCGCAGCTCGGTTGTGTCATGAGCGCGCTGATCCGCAACGACCTGCCGGCGGCGTGGTTCTCCGACGGTCAACGGATTCCCGATGACCTGCACTCGGCCGCGCGCAAGAAACTCTGGCTGGTCAATCAGGCCGTCGAATGTATGGAGCAAAGTCAGCCCCGCATCGACGAAAACCTGCTGGCCCAAGACTACTCAAAACAGAAGTTTGCCCATGTCCAATAATTCTCAACAAGCGAACCTCGCGAGGTTCATGAAGCAGAAGCCGGTCAAGGTCCTGTCTGTATGCAGCGGCAAAGGCGGCGTTGGAAAAACGAACGTCGCATGCAACGTCGCCGTGGCTCTGGGCAACCGTGGCAGGAATACCTGCCTGCTCGATGCGGATCTGAGCCTGGCGAACGTTGACGTGCTGCTGGGACTGCAGCCACGCTTCAACCTCTCACACGTGGTCAACGGTGAAGCGGACCTGCAAGATACGATCCTCCCCGGACCCGGCAATATACGAATCGTCCCGGCATCATCCGGAAACTTCAGCATGACGGACCTGCCCGCCGCCGCGCAGGCAGGCATCGTTCAGGCATTCAGTGCGCTTGATAATCAGCCGGAAGTCATGGTCGTCGATACCTCTGCTGGTATTTCGTCGAAGGTTGCGCGCTTCGTACAGGCTGGACAGCACCCGGTTGTCGTCGTTTGTGACGAGCCCGCAGCGCTGACCGATGCGTATGCGCTGATTAAGGTCTTCAGTCAGAACTACGGTATTTCGCGCTTCCAGATTGTAACCAACCAGAGTCGACGGTCACGAGACGGCCGCGCGCTATTTCGGAAGCTGTCTCGCGTTACGGACACCTATCTCGACGTGGTTCTGCACCATCTCGGCGACGTTCCAAGGGACGACTACCTGGTGAAGGCTGTGCAGGAGCAACGAGCTGTCGTCGATGCCTACCCGAAGAGTGCTTCAGGCGCCGCATTTACGGAACTGGCTGCGCGCGTCGATGCGTTGCCTGCGGCGCGCGGCGCCACCGGCGGAATCGAATTTTTTCTGGAGCGTTTGCTAATGGTGAACCCGGACGTACGAGGTAAAGTCGCATGAATACTTACAGCACCGTTGCTACTCGCAATGAGTATTCCGATGGTGACCTGGTCATGCAGCACGTCGACCTCGTCAAGCGCATCGCACATCACCTGGCAGCTCGATTGCCATCCAGTGTCGACGTCAATGACCTGATGCAGTCGGGAATGGTCGGGCTGCTCGAAGCTGCCGGTAATTTCGATGCATCTCGCGGCGCCAGCTTCGAAACCTACGCCGGCATCCGAATCCGCGGTGCGATGCTCGACGATATTCGCAAGCACGACTGGACGCCGCGATCGGTGCACCACAAGTATCGCCAGGTCACTGACGCGATCAACGCTATCGAGGGTGAGACGGGAAGAGCAGCCACCACCGAGGAAATCGCCGCGAAGATGAACATTTCCCCTGAGGAGTACCACAAGATCCTCGCCGACAGCGCTGGCAGTCGTTTGTTCAGCTTTGAGGAGACGCTTGAAGAACCTACGCTGCAGCGCAAGCCCCCATCATCCGATTCGCCGCTGCCGGACCAGGAGCTTTATCGATCGCAGTTCCGTGCACAGCTGGCCGAATCGATCGACCAATTACCTGAGCGTGAGCGCCTTGTGCTGTCGCTCTACTACGAGCAGGAACTGAACCTCAAGGAGATCGGTAAAGTGCTCGACGTTTCGGAGTCGCGTGTTTGCCAGATCCACGGTCAGGCGGTAATGCGCCTGCGTGCCTCGGCAAAGCGCTGGAGCTAGAGGAACTTCGACATGGCCGACTATATTTCAGGCATCAAACACATCAGGCCTACCTATCCGGTCAAGCCGGTCCAACCTACTCATAAGGACAGGGAGACGGATCGTCGGAAAAAGCCGAGGGACGAGAGACGCGACAAGGATGAAACAGGAGCAGCATGGCGATGACGGCGATGAACGAACACCAACCATTGATGAGCATGTGTGAATTATGACTACTGACTACTTCTTCCTTTATATGCTGTTGGCCTCAAATGCCACGCTGTTGGCGATCGCCGCGGTGGCCGTAATTCGCTTTGAACGACGCTGGCAGCGCCTCGAGAGCTTCTGGGACAGCCCCACGGGTGCGGCGCTTGACGACGCCAGCGAGGACGAGCTGCACGAACAACTAATGGCGACGACGAGACTCGAGCAGCGCCTTGGCGAACTGCAGCGCACGATAAAGCTCCTGGATATGAAGGCTCCGGAAGAGCGACCGCCGGTTGAACGCAATATGCCGATAGAAAATGCGGTGCGTATGGCGAGACTGGGCGCCAGCGTCGAAGACCTGACCCGCAATTGCGGGCTGAACGTCGGCGAAGCGCAATTGATGAAGAAACTGCATGGCAAGGCGCCGGTTGCTGCAAACGGATACCACTAACAATGCAGAGTAACGATGAGTTCAGGTTTGTAAGCCTGCTCGCACTGGAACTCGACAACGGCGATATTTACTTGCCGTCATTGCCGGATGTCGTACTCAAGATTCGCGGCCTGCTGGAAAAGGACAACTGCGATTTCGCGGTCATCAGCCAGGCGATCAGCATTGATCCGGTGCTGGTGTCGAGGCTGTTCGTGGTTGCGAATTCGGCCTACTACAATCGGGCCAACGTCAAGATTGACACGCTTGAAGGAGCCACCGGCCGACTCGGTTTTGAAGTCGTGCGCAATACGGCAATGTCGCTCGCCATGAAACAGCTTCACAAGTCCGACAAAAACGACAAGGCGGCCAAACAAATTCGTAAGATCTGGGCGCGCGGAATGAAATTGTCTTCAATGGCACACGCCGTCGCTTCGCGGAGCAGCAACCTGAACCACGAGACCGCCTATCTGTGCGGGCTCATGCACGAAGTGGGCAAGCTTTACATTCTAACGAAAGTCGAGGATTTTCCGGACCTCCTGGGCAAGCCGGAGTCGCTTGCCCGCGTAATGGAGGAGTGGAATCCACAGGTTTCCAAAAGCATCATCGAGTCCTGGAGCTTTCCTGACGATGTGGCCGAATCTACCGATCCCGCGGCGTATGCTGATCCTGACCCGCAGGTGCAACCGTCGTATGCCGATGTCATGTTCGTAACGAAGTTGCTGATCGACAACGACACGGAGAATCTGAGAGAGGTCCTGGAGGAGAACGTATCGTGCCAGAAGCTGCGTGTCGACAATGAAACGGCGGCTGACGTGATGCTCGCTTATCGCGAGAAGATCAAGTCAATGCAGCAGCTGTTTACCTAGGCAAGACGGTACCTGTCTTCTGACTACATCGCGTCTATTTCGAGGCGGCGCATTCTCAAGGTTTCAGATTCGCGGCTGAACATGTGCTGTATCAGGATTTCACGCTGCGCAGGCGGCAGGTCGATAAATTCAACGGCAATTCCGTAGGGAAGATTCTGCCCGCTGGTATCGGGTGAATCGTCAAGGCGCACGACACGACAAAACGACTCGACGTAGCGATTGTCCGTAGACAGCATGAACTGGATGTAGAGTTTGTCGCCAATCGACAGAGGATGCTTGCTGGAGAAGACAAGTCCGTCGGCGCTGACGTCGCAGGTCTGCGGCAGCGCCTTTGCCAGGCTTTTTTTCGTTTCGCGCAATGAGGGTAGTTGTTCGATGACGATGTTGACCTTGTCATTCAGCAGCGTCACGCATCGACCGACCTTGCCGTTCTCTGAGCTGAGCAGGAACATTGCCTCGCTGAGACGTGCTTCGATTTCGACGAGCTTGGCCTGCGCGTTGTCGCTTATTCCCTGGTTCAATTTATAGTGCTCGAGGCCGTTTTCGACAGTTTCATCGTCGACGACTTCGTGCTTCACGTAGACGGATTCACTGATGCGGAAGGACCGCCTGTTATCTTTACCGTTGGTCATTGTTCCAGTTCCTCGGTTGATTCGGAGTCCGCAGCTTCGGCGGTGAGGCTCATGGTTCGAAATTCGTCAATATCCTTGCCGCGCACGATAGCGATATCGACGCGCCGGTTCTTTGCCCGGTTTTCGTCGCTGTCGTTAGGTGCTCGAGGTCTTGTGTCCGCATGCCCTGTAACCATGATGTTATCGGGTGTGACTGCCGAAACCTTCAATAGCTGGTGAGCGACCGAGACGGCGCGCGAAGTCGACAGGTCCCAGTTGGAGCGAAAGCGTTCGTTCGAAATAGGCACGTTGTCAGTATGTCCCGAGATCGTTATCTCGCCGCTGTTGTTGTCGATGAGGTCGGCAATTTTTTGCAGCGCCGGCAAAAATGCGGGGCGGAGGTCAGCTAACGCCGAGTCGAATGATGCGTTTTCCATGATATGAATGATGACCTTCATACCCTCGGTCTGGATCGAGACATCACCCTTCTTGAGCTCTTCCTTCAGCGCGAGCCGCAGCCGCTTCGCGTGCTTGCGCGCCTCTTCAATTTCCCTGGCTTCGCGTTCCAGCGCATCAAGCGTGTTCTTGTTGGAGTCGACCGTAAACTGGCGAACCTGGGGCAGGGCGGTTGGGTCTGGCCGGCCCGGGCTGAACTCCTGCGCTACCACGCTGGTGCCCTTGGGGATGGTGCGTACCTCGATTTCCGCCTGCACGCCGAAGGCGTCTTTCATAGACCCCGACAGTTGCTTGAACTTGGCGGCGTCCATTTCTGAGAACGCCAGCAGCAGAACGAAAAAGCACATCAACAGTGTCATGAGGTCGGCAAACGTCATCACCCAGGCTGGAACGCCGCCGCTTTCCGCTTTCTGGGGTGCACCGTCAGACATGGCTCATTCTGCGAAGCCGATCAGGCTTCGCCATCCTCTTCGGCGCGCTTCGACCGCGGCAGGTAGGCTTCAAGCATTGCGGCAATAATGCGCGGGTTCTGGCCACCCTGAATGCTCAGGAGTGCGTCGATGATCAAGGTCTTGCTGGTGTTTTCCTCGCGGCTGCGTACAGCCAGCTTGTCAGCAATTGGCAAGGCAAACATGTTGGCGAGGATCGCGCCATACAGGGTCGTCAGCAACGCGACGGCCATTGCCGGTCCAATCTGCTTGGGGTCGTCCATATTCGACAGCATCTGCACCAGACCGATGAGCGTTCCGATCATGCCCATGGCTGGCCCGACGTCGCCGATCGCTTTGAAAATGTCCTGGCCGTCGCTATGCCGTTTCAGCGTCTCGTTCAGGTCCTTTTGCAGCATGGCGCGCACGGTATCCGCCGGGTGGCCATCGATAAGCAGACCCAGGCCGGTCTTCATGAACTCATCGCTGATTTCGCGATCCTCAAGGGCAAGAAGGCCGCCCTGGCGGGCTGCTTTGGCCAGTTCGACCGATTCTTCGATCAGGTCTTCAGGATTCGAGGGCTTGTACAGAAACGCCTTGACGGCGATCGAAGTCGCCCCGGCGAATTTGCCAAGGCTGAATTTCATCATCGTCACCATCACGGTTCCGCCGAGCACCACCAGCAACGATGGGGTGTTCACGAATGTGCCGGCAGAACCGCCCAGCATGATTGACGTCAGTACAATACCGAACGCGCCGATCAGGCCGATGAGTGTCGCCAAATCCAAAGTGCATCCCTCCGTTCCATGGAATCAGACGGAAACCGTCTCCTAAGGGTTTTATCGGCAGATTTCGCCGTCTCTTTAGCCTCAATTAAGCTTTATTGCCGGCTAATCTTCTGCATCCTGGGCAGGCAGGAAGACGGCCCGGTCGCGGCCGAGGTGCTTGGCCTTGTAAAGGGCCTCGTCGGCCCGTTTGACGAGCCCGGAGACGGTGTCGCCATCAGCGATCTCCGTGTAGCCGGCCGAGCAGGCCACCAGGGTCTCGCCCGGCGCAGAGGAGACCTCGATTTTGCGAGCGTACTCGAGGAAACGCTGGATCAGACTGTCGCAATGCCGGGCCGGTGTATCGGTCAGGATCACAGCGAACTCGTCGCCGCCATAACGAGCGACAAAATCACTCTTGCGAATGAAGGAGCGTGCCAGACAGTCCCCGACTGCGCGCAGGACTTCGTCACCGGCGGAATGCCCGTGGGTGTCATTGATTTGCTTGAAGTTGTCCAGGTCGACCATGACCAGGGTGACCGGTTGCTGCATGATGAAGTGCATGTTGACACTCTGCGCGATAGCAGCGTCGAACGCCCCGCGGTTGAAGGCATCGGTCAATGAATCGCGCTTCATTTCCTCGCGGGCGGCGACAAGGTCCTGGCGCAGGCCCGACATTCGCTCGTTGAGCTCCTGCAGCTGCAGTTCATACTGCTCTTTCTGTCGCGCAAATGTGTCGTTGACCCTTGATACGGTTTCCTTGAAAGCTGCCTTGATCTTCGGCAAAGCGCCGCTTGCCACGGCTTCCTCGATTGTATGCAGGCTTTCTCGAATATTTGTTTCGGTCAGTTGGTCACGTTCGCCGATATCTCTCAGGCCCGAGAAGAGATCGTCAACAACGCCGCGATAATCCTGCAGGCGTTCGGTGACGAATGACTTTTCGGCGTGACGGCGATCCGCGAAGAAGCGTCGCACGCGGTCCCAGCGCCGGGCACCATTCCTGGATTGTGGGATATCGAAGGAAGGCACGGCGGCGCCATTCTCGACGTGCCTCGCGAACTCGTCACACATGGCTGGAAAAACGGCGGGGTCCAGGTCGCTTTCCAGCGGAAAAGACTCATCCCCCATAACGCGAATCACGCTGCCCAATGTGTCCAGCGCACCGTCAGCGAGCGAATCGACCGTGACCGGTTGATCGTGTTCAGGTGAATCGGGGCGCGCGCCAAAAATCTTCGAAACGAAATCCATATCAGCCGTAATCGGCCTCGCACGCGGGTTCTTTAGGGATCGTTTTCAGCGCTGTGCACCGGCAAACGCGACTTGAAGGGATATCGGGTCGCAGAAGGGTAGAGAAAACGAAGCAAAACGACCAAATACGGATTATTGACGCGATAAAGCTTACTAATATGGGACAACAAGACTAGAATTATACGTATTGAGTAAAACAAGCCTTATTTGGATACTTGGTCTCATATTTGGAATCGAACCTGAGAAAACCAATAGAAACAGCAGGCTAAGGATAGTTAGATTCAGCAAGACCGATTCGGATGCCGACATCCAGGGCGACCGGAGCGGAAAACCTAAGGAAAGTGAATTGGATAACGCGGACGGCGTGATAATGGTGGTGAACCGGGCGGGCTCGGCTGCCGAGAATATCAAAGAGCTCATCGAGTTCATGGATGCCCCGAATGTCTGCACCGCAACGCCGGCTAAATGGCAGCAAGAGATCGGCGACAACCGCCTGGAGGCTGTTTTCATCGGCCCCGACCTTAGTGACAAGGACGTGCGCACGCTGGTCGATGATATCGGCAAACTGGATCCCAATATCCCCATCGTCATGATTACGGAGGACGACCAGGAATGATCACCCGCGATCTTCACAAGGAATATCCATGGGCTCGCCTGCACTCGCTGCATTACCCGGTTCGTCTGGATGCACTGGGCGAGGTTCTCGCCGAAATTCGTGCGGCGCACCGCAAGACAGATCATTCCGATCCGCAGCCGGGCAGCAGTCGGCTAATCGGCAACAGCACCGACACGGACCTCGTGCGGCGATTGATTGGGCAGGTAGCGCCCTCGCTGGCAACGGTGCTCATTACCGGTGAGTCCGGCACTGGCAAAGAGGTTGTCGCGCGCCAGATTCATGAGCAGTCCGGGCGCAAGGGACCCTTTGTCGCCGTTAACTGCGGAGCGATTCCGGAAAACCTGTTGGAAAGCGAACTGTTCGGTCATGAACGCGGTGCGTTCACCGGGGCCGTCAGCGCGCGTGCTGGCCGCTTTGAACAGGCGAAGGGCGGAACGTTCTTCCTGGATGAAATCGGCGATATGCCGACCGTAATGCAGGTCAAGTTGCTGCGCGTTCTGGAAGAACGAGTCATTGAACGTGTCGGCAGTGCCGATAGCATTCCGGTCGATGTAAGGCTGATTGCGGCGACGCATCGTGATTTGCCGAAGCGTATCGCGGCCGGGAAGTTTCGCGAGGACCTGTACTACCGGCTCAGCGTCTTTCCGATCGACATCGCACCGCTTCGCGACCGTACCAGGGATGTCGCGCCGCTTGTTGATGAATTTATTCGTCGGCTCGGCACGGATGACTCGGTCTCGTTGCAAATATCCCGCGACGCGATGTCAGTCCTGGAGCAATACAGGTGGCCGGGAAATGTCCGTGAACTTGCCAATCTTATCGAGCGACTGGTCGTTGTAAGACCCAATGGTATGGTCAAGAGAAAGGACTTGCCCTGGCCCATTGTAGAGCGCGAGGAAGCGGAGCCGGAGGCGCGTGAAGTCGTAAGCAGTAATCTCAGCGCTGTATCGGGCAGTGTCCGAGTGACGCTGCCTGGTGACGGGCTGGATTTAAAGCAATATCTCGCGAAGATAGAGCAGGACATGATTCACCAGGCACTTGTAGAGTCCGACGGCGTCGTACAGCGCGCTGCGGAATTACTGGGCGTCGGGCGAACGACGCTGGTGGAAAAGATTCGCCGGTACGAACTAAAGACGGCGAAGAAGAAGGTGCATTAAGCAGGTCGCCGGTCAGGCTCAAACGTCTGCTGACAGTGTGGACAGACCGCTTGCTGTTGCTGTTGCAGCATCTGCCGCACGCGACCCTCGTCAAGAATCTGGCTTGCCGTATGCTTGCCCAGGCCAAGATCGACGCGCAGCTCCTCGAGATCCCTGATTTCATCATCGCTCAGTATGCCGTCATCCAGCGCTTCAGCCGCCTTACCCTCGTAGACAGCGGAACTCACTTTCAGCTGCTGGGTGTAGCCGCTCGCGAGGATACTGGTTGGCAGCGCAACCATGCCGATACCGACAACGGTTATCAGCGCACCGAAAACTTTGCCGCCGACGGTTATCGGCGTGACATCACCGTAGCCCACCGTGGTTAGTGTCGCAAATGCCCACCACATTGCTGCCGGAATGCTGCCAAAGTCTTCCGGCTGAGATTCGCGCTCGAAGTAGTACATTCCGGAAGCGGCAAGCAACATCACGGTGAGCAGGATCAGGAATGCCGCCGACAGCGCCCGCCCATTCTCACGAAACGTAATGAAGACCATGTTCATGGCCGCGGAGTAGCGCGTGAGTTTTAACACGCGCAGAAGGCGTATCGCTCGCAGGAATCGCATGTCGATGCCGCCCGTCAGGCCAAGCACCAGCAGGTAGAACGGCAAGATCGCAAGCACATCGATAATCGCATGGAAGGAAATCATATAGTGGAGTCGTGCCTGCGTAGTCGTTCTCTGCAAGTCCGAGTCGGCCTCGACCGAACTCCAGACACGCAACAGGTACTCCACGGAAAAGACAGCGACGGTAAATATCTCGAACACCCGCAGTTCCGCAGCGTGTTGCATCTCGAATGTTGGCATGGACTCGAGAATGACGGCTACCACGCTGGCGGCGATCAGTGCGATCAGGAAGATATCGACCGCCCGGCTGATACCCGAGTCGCCTTGCGCTATTTCGAGAGAACGAAATACAGATTTCCGCAGCGTTACTGGCGGCTCGCTGATTTTCGCTGTGGTTGAAGCAGATCCATGCACGAGGCTGGGCTCCGTCGGCCTTTCCTGATAGTCCGTAGCGGCTGGCGCTCCGTGTTCTTTAGCGACTCGACATTCGCTTCAGCTTTGCCGCCAAAGGCCGATACCCACTGAGTAGCGCTGCGCTATGTCCACGGCTCCGGACAGCCCGGTCTCCGCAATTTCAGAGGAACGTTAAATGACGATAACGTCAGTGCATGCCTTACGCGAGATGCAACCCAACGTTACGCTGGTCGAGCGACTGATAGCAGCCGGGCTCATCAGTGAGTACCAGCTTCGGCGCGCCATGCAGGAGAAGCGTCGGTGCGATCGGCCTCTGGGCGAGATTCTCGTCCAGTTGGGCATGATCAGCGAGAAAGTGCTTAGCGAAACGCTGGCGCAGTTGTTAGGCGACGAAGAGATAGATCTACACACTTTGCTGCCGGATCCACGGGCACTCGCAATGGTGCCGAGAGAAGTTGCGGAACGGTACTGCGTACTGCCGATCGAGTTTGACAAGCGCGCGCAGCTCGTCACGCTCGTCGTCACCGACAGGTTCGATCTTGCTGGCGTAGACGATATATCCCAATCGATGGATCCCGACATTGGAATTGCGACCGTAACTGCCGCGGGGCCGGGCATCAGGGCCGCTATTGACAAATTCTACGACGTCGCTTTGACGATTCCTGACATCTTGAGGGAGATCGACGCGGACAACACGGATATTCTGCGTGCTGATTTCAACACGGTTGCATTTGATCACCCGCTCAACCGGCTGATCGACGCAATCGTTGTGGAGGCCGGGCGGCGTGATGTTGCAGCGATCCACTTCGAACCGGAGTTTGGCTTTGTTCGCGTTCGCTTCCGGATCGACGGCGTATTGAGTCAGGTTATGGCTCTGCATCAAAGTTACTGGTCGGGAATGGCGGCACGACTTGCAGCGATGTCCGGAATGCCCAAGGAGACGGCCGGGTGCGCCGACGAAGGATCTGCATCGATAATGCTCGGCACGCGTCGCAAGGTCCTGAATGTATCGCGGCGGGCGACGCTGCAAGGCGACGACTTCGTCGTTGGCATCGTCGACGCGGATCGGGAAGTAATGCTCCTGGAAGAGCTAGGGCTCGAGAGTGAATCGCTGACGAAACTGAAACTGATGATGGCTCGACCGCACGGCATGGTCGTCGTTGCAGGGCCGCCCGGCAGCGGTAAGACATCCACCCTCTACGCAATGTTGAATTACCGAAGGGATGAGTCTGTGTCGATTATGACGCTCGAAGATCGGGTGAGCTCTCCGATGCCGTCAATCCGCCAGACGGCTAACGTCGAGTGGGATAAAGCTGACGAGCATGATCGCTTTGACGCACTCATGCATCAGGATTTCGACGTGCTTGTAATGGACGAGCTGCTCGATGGTCCAGCCGCGGCCATCGCCCTGCAAGCTGCCAGGAGAGGGCGCCAGGTGTACGTAACGATCCCGGCCAGGTCGGTCCTGGGCGCGCTGTCGAGACTCGACGAACTCGGCCCGCAACGTAAACAAATGGCTGGCAACATGACCGGATTCATCGCCCAGCGGCTGCTGCGGAAGCTGTGCGTTCATTGCAGGCAGGCATACACGCCACCGCCGTTTGAGCGGGAGATTGTTGGGGCAAGCGATGTAGAGGTATTGCGCCTGTATCGTGAGGGTGCCTGCGAGTACTGCCACTATTTGGGCTACACGGGACGCGTTGGGATCTTCGAAGTTCTGGAAGTGGACCAGGCGTTTGACGAGCTACTCGGGAGCGGCGGGACCGTTCAGGAAATGCGACGCGCCATGCCCTCAGCCGGGTGCGACGAACTTGCCGATGCAGCAGTGCGTCAGGTTCTGGCCGGTGTAACGAGCCTCGCCGAGGCGTCCCGGGTCGTCGATCTCTCGGCGCGGCTCAAGTAGCCCGCCTGTATCTTCGTTGCCGGGTAAAACCGTTTGATCCGACTGAGGGCGCCGTTAAGCGGCTGCTGTATGCATCCGTGACTCTGGCGGGCGCACCAGGATAGGACCGTACTGGTACAGCGTACGCAGCGCTTTGAAGAACGACGGACGCTTGTCGAGCTTCATCTTGCGAAAAAAGGACGGCAGGCTGGTCGGCGAGAACATCACAGCTGTTTCCTCGGCGATGTCGCCATTGTCCAGGAGATCCTGCGAATAGTCGCTCGTCATCAGCACCACGGGGACCGATGTGCGCCGATCACCGAAAGCGATGGCCTTGAGGACCGCAATACTCTCTTCGCTGGGATCTGTGAAATCCAGGAAGAACAGGTCAGGCAGCGGTTTTTCGCGGTACGGACCAGTCTGACGAGCACAGTCAACGGCGGGAGCACCCGGGCCCATTCGTCGTATGACACCATCGATGCCGCACTTGGACATCGTATCGCGCAGCAGCGTGGCACGCGCCGAGTTTTCGGCAATCAGTACCAGGTTGATATCGTTGGTGGACATTTGCACGATGTTGTTCCCCTAAAAAGCTTCCGAAGGCTGTTGCGCAAGGTCTGGCGATGCCACGCTTTTGCGCTCTCTAACCCATATAGTGCAGGTTCTGTGCCAAACGCGACTTTTATCCAACTCAGCGGCGAAATTTCCTGACATATCATTGGCTTGCGTAAGTCATTGATCAACTGGAAAAAAATCATTTGTGTCACAAAGTCGCGACATTTCGAAAAAGTCACGAAATGCCGTGACTTTTTTGCCGACGCGGTGGTAAAAGATCAAGTAATCAAGGCTTTAACGAAACATCGACAACAAGTAAGGCGCCGGGTGGGCAAGAACCCATCGCAAAACGCTGCTGTCAGGTCGCTGGACCGCGTTTCGTACTTCTAATACCGGCGAGGAGCGGTCTGGTGTTTGACGGAATGAACCTTGACGCGGCTATGAGGATCGCGGAGCTTGGCGCGATCCTGCTGTCGGCTGCGCTGCTCGTCTTCGCGACCTCCCAAAGTGGCCTCAAGTCCCGAGTGCTCGGCCATGGTGGCCTGTTTGTCGTGGTGGGATTGTCGCTTGCGATCGTCGCCCATTTCTGGGAGACCAGCTACCAGCTGCTGCACCCGCCGGCGCTGGATCAGGCGCACACCTTTGCCTCCACGCTGTTTTCGTTTGAGCGCATGCACACGCTTCTGTCGGTGGTCGGCTTTTCGATGGTCGCAGTTGGGCTGTTCTTCACCTTCAAGAATCGCCGCAATACCGAGGTTGAAATGCTCGGCGCGCGACGAGAACTGGAAGTCTCGAAGTATTTCGAATACCAGGCTGAAGAGCGCTTCCGCTACCTGTTCGACAGTACCTCCAACGCCGTTTACTGCTATCGCTTCGAGCCACCGATGCCGATCGACCTGCCGATAGAGGAACAGATCAAGCGCAGCTACGATGCGGTACTGCAAGACTGCAATGTCATCTTTGCGAGGGAACTCCAGGCCGAAGACCCTTCTGAGGTCATCGGAAGCCGTCTCGGCAAACTTGAAAGTGCATCGGATGCGGCTTCCCACGAGGACTATTTTCGGACTTTCGTCGAGAACGATTACCGGCTCGATGAATACAATCAGGATTACGAGGCCCCGAACGGTGAGCATCGCTCGCTGCAGATCAACATGGTTGGCATCATTCGCAGCGGCCTGCTGCATCGCATGTGGGCCGTCGAGAGCAACCTGACCCTGCTTCGCCAGACGGAGGAGGCGCTTGCGCAGCGGCGCCGTTTCCAGGAATTGGTGGCCGACGTGTCGTCGCGCCTCGTTACCGCGCCCGATGAGAAAGCTGAAGCAATCGTGCAGGACTGCATGCGCTCGGTCTGCGAGTTTGTGGAAGCCGATCGATCGACGATCTTCTGGCTGGATGCCGAAAGCGATACGATTTCCGTCGAATACATCTGGAGTCCCGATGGCAATCCGTTCCGATTGGTATCTATGGACCAGTTCCCCAAATTCGGGGCAGAGCTAAAGGCCGCACGTGCTGTTCGCATCGACGACGTACCGAGCATGCCGGACGAGTACGCGACGGACAGAGAGAACCTGCATAGATACGGGCTGAAGTCTTTTATCGCGCTACCGTTGGTGGTCGGCGGCGCTACCGTTGGTGGTATGACCTGTGGTCGCCTCAAGAAACAAAAGTCCTGGAGCGATCAGGCGGTCCAGGACCTGACGGTTTTCGCCGAGCTGTTTGCGAACTATGTACTGCGCCTCAAGTCGCGCCAGGCCCTGGACAGCGCGCTGCAGCAGCTAACGAGCGCGAAGGAAAGGCTCGAAGCGGAGAATGTCTACCTGCGACATGAGATCGAGCTGACGCACGGGTTCGACGAGATTATCGGCCGCAGCGAAGTCGTATTGCACAGCCTCCAGCTTGTCGAACAGGTGGCACCGACCAAGACGCCGGTCCTGATCATGGGCGAGACGGGCACTGGCAAGGAGCTGATAGCGCGCGCTATTCACGAACTCAGCGAACGCTGCGAGAGGCCTCTCGTCAAGGTGAACTGTGCGGCACTGCCTGCGAACCTGATCGAGAGCGAACTGTTCGGACACGAAAAAGGTGCATTTACCGGGGCCGATGGCGCCAAGCGCGGGCGTTTCGACCTGGCGCACGGCAGCACACTGTTCCTGGATGAGATCGGGGAAATTCCGATCGAACTGCAGGCAAAACTCCTGCGCGTTCTGCAGGAAGGCGAGTTCGATCGCCTGGGCGGCAACGAGACCATCAAAGTCGATGTGCGACTGGTTGTTGCGACCAATCGTGACCTTGCGGAGGCAGTCCGTGAAGGGGAGTTTCGATCTGACCTGTACTACCGGATCAATACGTTTCCAATCCTATTGCCGGCATTGAGAGCCCGTGGTGACGACATCGAGCTGCTCGCACAGCACTTCGTCAGGATGCATGCGCCACGACTTGGCAGGGACGTCAACGAAATTTCGGCGCAGATGATGAACCAGCTGAATCGCTACGCCTGGCCTGGCAACGTGCGTGAGCTGGAAGGCGTCGTGCAACGAGCGCTAATCTCGTCGACGGGTCCGGTGCTGAATCTCGCGGCGCCGCTGGTGTCTGGTGAAAGCGTTAAGGAGCTGGTCAACGTACCGGTGTCGGACCTCAGGCTTATTGAGCGCGAGCACATAGTCGCGGTGCTCGAGGATGCGAAGTGGAAGATTTCCGGCAGCGCCGGTGCGGCAGCGAGGCTCGGTATTCCGCCGAGTACACTGCGATCAAAAATGAAAAAACTCTCCATTATGCGACCCGACTGAGCTCCTCACGGCTCCACCCTGCACACCGCCTGTCCTGACCTGACATATTAACGACCGGTTTCACGACCTCGCGTCGTTCGAAGCCTCGTCTTCCATGAGCAAACGGACTGTGAGCCGCTTCACGGCAAAAGTGAGAGGCCAATCACAGTTTAAAGAGATATCGGCCAAAATCCGTGCGGCCATGGTCATTTTCCATAACAGTTTCGCCATCGCCCGCAATGATAGCGGGCAGGCGACAGGTAACGCGCCAGTACGTTGCCTCGAAAGGAATGAACCTTGGACACGGCAAACTCGACGTTTGCGTCTGCATTCGCATGGACGCGACGAGCAATTTTCTTGTGTTTCTGCTGCATCATCAGTGCCCCAGCGGGCGCTGCAGGCACTGCGGTAGGCACACTGATCGAGAATACGGCGGTCGTTAACTACGACCTCTCCGGCACCCCCCTTACGATCCAGTCGAATACGACAACGCTTGCAGTTGCCGAGCGCATCAATGTGACCGTTACGCTGCAAAGCCCGCAGACACCCGTCGCTCCTGGCGATTCGGGTCGGGCATTGTTGTTTACGGTAACCAATACGGGGAACGGAACAGAGACGTTTCAGCTGGCTATCGACAGCCTGATTGCCGGTGATGGCTTTGATCCGACGCCGGCCGTGCCTGGCATCTACTTCGACACCGACGGCAGTGGCGACTTCAACGCCGGAGACCAGCCTTATACGCCTGGTGGCAACGATCCGGATCTTGCTGCCGACGAGTCGATCAGCGTTTTTCTTGTCAACGATATTCCGACCGGCCTGGCGAACGGCCTGACCGGCCGCAGCGAACTGACCGCAACCTCTGCAACGGGCACCGGCGTGCCCGGAACCGTGTTTGCAGGTCAGGGCGATGGCGGCGTCAACGCGGTCATCGGCACGACCGGCGGAGAAGCTGAGGACACGGGTGAATACCTGGTATCCGACGTGCAAGTAAGCGTCACCAAGTCGCAGCTGGTCAACGATCCGTTTGGCGGCAACGAGCCTGTTCCCGGGCGCCACGCTGACCTACAGCATTGTTGTCACGGTCAACAGCCCCGGTACCGCGACGGCGAGCGTCGTGCGCGACGCAATCCCGCCATTTACATCGTATGTGCCGAACAGCATCACGCTGCAACGGCGTCGGCGATTTCCGACCTGGCAGACACCGACGAAGGTGAATTCGATACGTCGGGTACACCCTCAGTCGTAGTTCGGCTGGGTGACTTGACGCAGGCACTCGGCCCACAAACGGTCGAGTTCCAGGTCGTCATTGACTAGTGAGTTTTGAGCGATGAACGAAGCACAGCGAGGAGCTGTTATGAAAGTACTAATGAGCGTTGTTTTGATTGCGTTCTCGGCGGTTGCCGGGGCGCAGGGGCACCTGGATGTACGCACGACCGTACAGAAACAGGAAGTCTTCGTTAACGAAGAGGGCGAGTCCGAGACCCGGCTGGTTTCTGCCGAGGTCGTCGTGCCTGGTGAAAGCGTGATCTACACGATTACCTTCCGCAACGTCAGTGGCGAGCCCGCCGATAACGTCGTGATCACGAACCCGATCGCTGAGAACCTGATGTACGTCGATGGCTCCGCATTCGGCCCTGGCACGGAAATCCTCTTCTCGATTGACGGCGGCAAGACCTTCGCCAAGGCGGATGAGCTGACAGTTGTTAAAGACGATGAGGTTCGCGACGCAATAGCGAGCGACTTCACGCACGTGCGCTGGGTGATGCAAAACGATCTCGCCGCCGGAGCGCAGGGTACCGCGCGCTTCGCCGCGATACTTGAATAATTTCTTGGAACGGGGCGGCGACTTGCGCACGCCTCGAATTCGGCAAAGCGGGCTGCAGGTTCCGCTTTGATTCTTGGTTTTACCTGCCCGGCGGATTGCCGGTCTTTGTGAATGGTAAGGAGTACCGTGATGAAACTTTTTAACGTAAAAACCAGCCTGGCGTTCAGGCTCGGCGCACTAGTCGCCGCATTGCTGCTTGGGCAGCAGGCGATGGCTGAGGGAACGCGGGCTGGAACGTCGATCGCCAATACCGCCAATGTCGCATACGATGTTGGCACGATTCCACAGACAGTCATACCGTCGAATACGGTGACATTTGTCGTAGATCGTCGCGTCGACTTTACGTTGGAACCAATAGTTCCGGCGCTCGAAGACGTGTCGCCGGGCGAACCGAATGCCTGGGTCGATTTTCGACTGACGAACCTGAGTAACTCGGAGCTTGATTTCAGTCTCCTTCTCAATCAGGTCGCGTCAGGGCAACCTGTTGGTCCGGGATCGGATGGTGCGAACCTCGATAACATCGAGTACGCGGTCAGTGCCGACCTCGAATCGGCAACCAATCCGGATCCGGTGCAGACAACCGGGCCGCAGTTCGTCGACGAATTGCCGACAGACCAGTCGATTCGTATTCGTGTCTGGGGCGATGCGGCATTGACGTTGCTGAATGGCCTGGTCGCCGGCGTAGAGCTTACGGCAACGGCTGCGGACGGTGGTTCGTCAGGAATCGAAGGTGGCGCGGTTGACTTCACGCTGACGCCTACCGATGGTGGCATCGAAAACGTTGCGGCTGACATAGCGGACGGCAACGGTGGCGTCGAGGTATCCGTCGATGGCTATATCGTCGTAGCAGCGCAGTTAAGCGTTGTGAAGGCGTTCAGCATTATCGACGATGGCTTTGGTGGCACCACCAATCCGCTCCCTGGAGCAGAGATCGAGTACACGATCACGATTACCAATTCGAGTACGACAGCTTCCGCGGATAACGTCGTTATTACCGACGCGCTCGATACGGATCTTGAGTTTCTGCCGAACTGGTCGGGCACTGATGATATGACGTTGAGCGTCAACGGTGCTGCAGCGACTGGGTGTACCGAAGATCCGCTCGATGATAGCTGCGAACGCAGCGGTCAGAACCTGACCTTCAACATCGTTTCAATCTCCGCCAGTGGCTCACTCGTCGTTACCTATCGCGTGACCATAGTCGACCCGCTTCTAACTCCGTAAGGACCAGTAGCGAGACATCACGGTGTTCAAGGGACGATACACTTCGACAGGACGTCGGATCACTCAAGGGAGTGATCTGCGTCTGGTCGCACATGGAATCGAGCCACCTGGGTCGGCTCCATGTGACGGTGTCAGCGTCAAGTCTCGGGGGGAGCAACTGCTTCCCCCGAGGCACGTCTGGGCTAAGCTGAAAGCGAAAATCAGGACGCTGCGACTGCTCGTTCTGGGCTCTCTTTTGCTGCCCGGGCTCGCGTGGGCCAGCCCTCCGGGTGCCGTTATCACCAACCAGGCGTCACTCGATTATGTGAATCGCAGCGGTCAGCTGACGACCGTGCTCAGCAACGAGGTCAACGTCGTTACAGCGGTTGTTCGCAGTCCTGCGAGCGTCGATTTCACACGCGTGGTGGGCGGTGGAACCGGTACCGTCCAGGAAACTGTTGGTCCCGCCGCCTGTTTGCAGGCTGGCGTTTTGCAGACGCTCGCTGATCCAACACTGGTCGGTGGCAACACGATAGACCCGGCAGCGGTGCAGGACGTTCGATCTACGTCGGCGTACAACTCCGGCGAGGCGGCGTTTATTCGACTGGCCGACAGCGACCAGAATCTGGACTACCAGGTTATCGAGTACGCAATCGTCATCGTCAGCAATGCGGTTAGCGGTGACGCGGAGACCATTCAACTCTCCGAGACCGGACCCGACACTGGCGTGTTTAGCGGCTATGTGCCCCTCGGCTCTGGCGTCACTGTTCCCGGCGACTGCGTTCTGCAGGGTGCCTCGAGTACCAGCATATTTGTGAGTTATACCGATCCGTCCGATTCAACCGACACGGCATTGGCGTCTGCCGAGCTCGATCCGGTGCAACGTGTGTTCGAGTCACGAACGGGAACTGTAGTCAGTGGCTCCACCATCGAGATTGTCGATGCGGTGACCGGGCTTCCTGCAACTGTCTACGGCAACGACGGAGTAAGCCAGTTTCCGTCCTCCATCATAAGCGGCGGCACGGTGACCGACAGCTCCGGCACGTCTTACGTATTTGGCCCCGGAGAGTTTCGGTTCCCCGTGGTGCCCGACGGCGACTACCGACTGGTAGTTACACCACCGGCGACCTACATTGCGCCGTCATCGGCATCGATTAGCGAGCTGCAAAGCCTGGCAGGCGCGCCCTATCTTCTGAGTCCGGCGTCTTTCGGCAACGCCTTCACAAAGTCCGGCGAGCTTTCGATCGCCATTGATATTCCGCTCGATCCGCTGTCATCGGCGCTGTTTCTGCAGAAACGTACACTGACGACCGTTGCTGCACCTGGTGACTTCGTACGCTATGAACTCGTCGTGGAAAACGGCTCTACGACTGGCATTGCCAACGATATTCGTATCGTTGACCAGCTGCCGCCAGGCGTTCGTTTTGTGCCGGGATCTGTAACCGTTGACGGCGTCGACGCAGATGATCCCGTCATTGCAGCGGACCTGGGCAGTCTCGAGTTTTTCATCAATACGATCGCGGCGTCGGGGCGCGTCAGTATTGCCTATGTCGTCGAGATTGTCGGCGGCGCGCGTGGCGACGAGCTGGTCAATAGAGCTACGGCGTTCGCGGCCGGCGGCCTGGTGTCTAACGAATCTTCGGCTGCAATCCGTATTACGGAGGACCTGTTCCGCACAACTGCGACGATGATAGGCCGCGTGCTCGAGGCGGACTGCAGCCAGGACACGTTTGGCGAAGAGCAGGGCGTTGCCAATGTTCGCGTCTACCTGGAGGACGGCCGCTATGCTGTCACCGACGCAGGCGGTCGTTATCACTTCGAGGGATTGCCGGCGGGTACGCACGTCGCGCAGCTCGATACTTTCACAGTGCCTGATTACTTCGACGTTATTGGCTGTTCCGACACGCCGGGCTACGCAGGTCGAGGCGACTCGCAGTTCGTCAAGCTGTCACGCGGCAGCCTGAAACGCGCCGACTTCTACCTGCGGCGCAAGCCAAGGCCTGAAGGCCGTATCGATATCGAGATGCGGCATGCGGGCACGGCAAGTGCGACGCAGGTCGGTTACGAACTAACGCTAAACGGTATTGGCAATGTCGAGATTGACAACATCAGCCTGGTTATTGTGTTGCCCGACGGCGTCGCTTACCTGCCTGGTACGCTGCGCCTCAATGGTGCGTCCGTGGGCGAACCTCACCAGGTTGGCCCGTCGCTATCGATGGCACTGGATAGCCAGGTCGACAACTGGACCAGCCAGATCAGCTTTACCGCCTCGATCGGCGATGATGTCGACGGCGAACTGGTAAGCAAAGCGCTTGCCAGGTTCGACACGCCGATGGAAGCGAAGCAGAAGACCCCGATCGTCGAAACCAGGATGGTCCGCGAGCCCGCCGTCCTGGAAAACGACGGCTACGTGCTCGATCTTAAGTTTGCCGTGTTGTCGGATGAGCTGTCGGCCGGGGACAAGCTGCAGCTCGACAAGCTGGTACGAGATTGGCAGGGCGTAAGCAGTGTCCGACTGTCAGCGGTAGGCCATACGGACAGCCAGCGTATCAAGCCGATCAACCGCCACCTATTTGCGGACAACTATGTGCTGTCGCGCGCCCGCGCCACATCCTCGGCTCTGTACATAGCGGACGCGCTAGAGATTCCGGTGGAGAACATTCAGGTTGAGGGCCGCGGCCCCGATTATCCGGTCGCGGACAACGCGACGGCGGACGGTCGACAAAGAAATCGACGCGTCGAGCTGGTAATGAGTGGTATTCGTCCGACGCGGCCGTCGTTTCTCGAAGTAACCCAGGCCTCGAGCGGCACAAAGGAAACGCCAACCATCGGTGCCATACCGGGCATGGTCGTCCGCAAAGCGCGTGTCGAAGAACCGATGGCCGGTATGCCTGCGTCGCAAGTAGAGCCAGCGCTCGAGACACTGGAGCCGGGGTACGCCATGCTGCTACCCGAGAAGGGGTTTGCGCCTGCCATCGCGGCTACCAAGGTATCTATCCAGCACAAACGGGACCAGAGCGTTGAGCTATCGGTAAACGGCAAGCCGGTCAACAAGCTGAACTTCGCCGGCGAAGCGACGAACAAGGCCGGCACGGTTTCCGTGTCTCGCTGGGCCGGCGTCGATCTCGACGATGGCGCCAATGAGTTACGCGCCATTATTCGCAACGCCGATGGCAGCAAGGCGAAGGGCATCCGCAGGACCATTCACTACTCGGGCGGACCGATTCGTGCCGAAGTCGTAGAAGAGCTGTCGACGCTGATTGCGGACGGTAAGCAAAACCCGGTGATCGCGCTGCGCCTGTTCGACCGTTCCGGCAAGCCGGCCAGGACCGGTATCGTCGGTCGATTCCGCGTGGACGCGCCGTATCGCTCGGCCTGGGACGAGCAAAATGACCGCAAGAATTCGCTGGTCGAAATCGGCGAACGCTCGGCATCGTATCGCGTCGGTGCCGACGGCATCGCGTTGCTCGAGCTGGCGCCAACGACGCAGACGGGTGAGGTAGGTATCGTCCTGCCGTTCCAGAACTACCGTGAACAGCAGCTTCGGGCCTGGCTGAAGCCCGCGCAGCGTGACTGGATACTGGTCGGCTTCGCCGAGGGTACTGCCGGGTATAACACGCTGTCCGACAACGTCACCGCCGCCGCTGATGCCGGTAACGAGGATGGTTATTATGACGACGGCCGGGTGGCGTTCTTCGCGAAGGGTTCGGTCAAGGGCGAGTATCTTCTAACGCTTGCCTATGATTCGGCCCGCGAGCGCGATAACAATCGTCAGCGTTTCGATACGGTGGTCGATCCGAATGCCTACTACGCGCTGTACGCCGATGTCAGCGAGCAGCGCTTCGAGGCAGCCAGTCAGCGCAAGCTGTACGTGAAGCTGGAGCGCAGCCAGTTCTATGCATTGTTCGGCGACTTCGACACAGGGCTGGCCATAACGGAGCTCGCCCGCTACCAGCGAAGCTTCAACGGGTTCAAGAGTGAATACCGCGGCGAGAACGTCGGCTACACGGTGTTTGCCGCGGAAACAGACCAGTCCTTCAATCGCGACGAAATTCCTGGCGACGGCACATCCGGCCTGTACAGATTGTCCAACGCACCGATTATTGCCAACAGCGAGCAGGTGCGTCTCGAAGTTCGCGATCGCTTCGACTCAGGCGTCGTCCTGAGTACGCAAAGACTCACGCGATTCCTCGACTACAGCCTCGATACGCTTGACGGTACATTGTATTTCAAGAAACCGGTTGCCAGTCGCGACCTCAACCTGAACCCGGTGTACATCGTTGTTGAATACGAGTCGATGGGTTCCGGCAATGAGGACCTGGTTGCCGGCGGGCGTGGTGCGGTTCGATTCGCCGACGATGCGGTTGAAGTCGGGGTCACGCATGTCAATGATTCCAGCACGGGCGCCGACGCTGAACTCACCGGCGTTGACTTCCGCTGGCAGATTAACGATGAAACGCAGCTCAAGGCCGAGGTTGCGGATTCCAGTGCCGTCGTATCCGGCGTCGCGCAGAGCGGTAAGGCGCAGGGTGTCGAACTTGAACACAACGGCGAGAACGTCGATGTGCGTGCCTTCATTCGCGAGGTTGACCAGGGTTTTGGCCTGGGCTACCAGTCGCAGGCTGAACAGGGCGTGCGACGCCTGGGCGTCGATGCACGTGCCAAGGTTGGCGAACAGATAACGCTTGAAGGTGAAGCAGGCTGGCAGCAGAACCTGCAGACAGAGGCAATTCGCAATCTCGTGCGTGGTCAGCTTCGCTACGAGCGCGACAACTTCACTGCTCGCGGCGGTTTCGCACACGCAGAAGACAAGTTTGAGGACGGCGTCAGGAACACGAGTGACCTCGCGGAAGTCGGCGTTTCTCAAAAGGTGCTGGATGGCAAGCTGTTACTGCGCGTCAGCGGCAGCACGGCGATCAGCAAGGACGCGAATAATATCGACTACCCACAACGTTTTGTGGTCGGCGCCGATTACCGAATGACCGACGGCATTGACGTCGTAGCGGAATATGAGGACGCCAAAAGCGAACAGCTGGATGCGACGATGACGCGAGTCGGGGTACGCGCTTCGCCCTGGAGTCGTGCGCAGATCAACTCGTTCATGACGAATGAGAGCAGCGAGTTCGGACCGCGGCTGTTCGCAAATCTCGGCCTGATACAGGGCTTTCAGCTCAGCGAAAACTGGTTGTTCGATATTGGTGTTGATCAGGTCAAGACCTTGCTGGATCCGGGCGCGCGTCCATTTGATCAGGATCGTGAGTTGACATCAGGCTCACGCAACGAAGACTTTATGTCGGCGTTTTTCGGCGCGATGTACACGTCGGAGCTGTGGAGTGCCAACAGCCGGCTCGAGATGCGCGACTCCGATTCTGAGGACCGCATTTCATTGTTGCTGGGTTGGTATCGCCAGCCGAACAAGGGGCATGGACTGTCGGCCGGGTTGACGATGTTCGAGGCGGACAACATCCTTGGCAACGAACTCAGTCAGGCAAACCTGAAGGTTGGCTGGGCGTATCGCATGGCCGATGGTAAGTGGTCGTTCCTGGATCGCGTCGATCTCATCTATGATCGTGCGGTAGCAGCGACTGACGAACAGAAGAGCTGGCGGCTGATTAATAACTTCAACGCGAACCGGCGCATCAGCGCCGCGTCGCAGTTGTCGTTGCAGTATGCCTTCAAATACGTACGCAGCGAATTCGCGGGCGACGGTTATACGGGCTACACGGATCTGATCGGTATCGACTATCGACGCGGATTGGGCGAACGCTGGGATGCCGGCGTCAACACCAGTATCTACCATTCGTATCAGTCCGACGTTGTCGACTACGGGTTCGGCGTAGACGTTGGCTACAACGTGGGACGAAACATGTGGCTGACGCTGGGTTATAACATCCTCGGATTCGACGACAAGGACTTCGAGCAGGCTCGCTACACGGCGGCCGGGCCGTTCCTGCGTTTCTCGATCAAGGCCGACCAGAGACTCCTGAAAGCGATCGCCGGACAGCGCTAGCGGCTTTTACCGCGTCTAACGCAGAATTCCATACAGCCAGCACGCCAAGAACCGTGTAGTCTTTCGGCCGTGACGAATCTGACCGAATTTTTTGGCGATCAGAGCCCGCTAAAAGCGCTCCTGCCGGGTTTTCAGCCACGCAGAGGTCAGGCGTGGATGGCCGAGGCCGTCGCCGAGGCAATCGCCAATTCCGACAAGCTCGTCGTCGAAGCGGGCACCGGCACCGGCAAGACGTTCGCCTACCTTCTGCCGGCGCTGCTCAGTGGGCGCAAGACGATTATCAGCACGGGTACCAAAGCGCTGCAGGACCAGCTCTATCATCGCGATCTGCCGCTAATCGGCAAGGCGGTAGGGCGGCCGGTAACGACCGCGCTGCTCAAGGGTCGTGCCAATTACCTTTGCCTGCAGCGTGTCGACCAACTGAGCGATGTCGCGTCAAACCTCGCCGCCGACCTGAAGCGAGTGCGTGAATGGCGCCATCGTACAGAGAGCGGTGATCGTGCGGAGGTAACTGAGATTGCCGAGGACTCTCCGCTCTGGCCACTGGTAACTTCCACCGCCGACAACTGCCTGGGTCAGAAGTGCCCCGAGTACTCGAAATGCCACGTCGTGAAAGCGCGTCGAGCTGCCCAGGAGGCTGATCTTGTCGTCGTCAATCATCACCTGCTGCTGGCGGACCTGGCGATGAAGGAAGAGGGCTTCGTCGAGTTCCTGCCGGGTGCCGAGGCGATCATTCTCGATGAGGCGCACCAGGTGCCCGATCTTGCGGTGCAGTTCTTTGGCGTATCGCTGGGCAGCCGCGAACTCGACCGGCTGGTTGATGAAGCCAGGGCGGCGACCCTGCCGTTCTCGCAGCCGCGAACTTCAGCGGCGAATCGACGAGTTGCAAAACGCCGTCCGTGTGCTGCGCGCAGAAGCGCCACGCAAGGAAGGCCGACATGAGCTCGGTGACGCGCTGCCGGAGCTGCGTGAGCCGCTCGACAAACTCGCCCACGCCCTGCACGACGTGCAGGTGGCGGTTTTCGAACTTGCCAACACATCAGCAGAGCTTGAGAAAATTCATGAACAGCTGCAGTCCGCTGCCGAACGGCTGGCCATATTGTCCAGCGATGACGCCTGGGACGGACTGCGCTGGCTGGAGGTCAACCCTCGCAGCCTGCGACTCAACCTGACACCGCTGGATGTCTCCGCCAAGCTGAGCGGGCTGATCGACAACGGTTTTCAGGCCTGGATATTCACGTCGGCCACGCTCGCCGTTGGTGAGGATTTCTCGCATTTTCGGTTCGCGCATGGGACTCGCCAATGTCGCGGGCCTGACGTTTCCCAGCCCCTACGACATTCAGCAGAACGGGCTTCTTTACCTGCCCGAGGGCATGCCGCAGCCGTCAGACCAGGGTCACACTGCGGCGATGCTCGATGCCGTCACGCCGTTGCTGGATATGACGACGGGTGGCATGTTCTGTCTCTTCACAAGTCACCGCGCGCTGAACAATGCGAGACAGTGGTTCAAGACCCACAAAGCCAGCCTCGGAGGCCGGACGCTGCTTGGCGCAAGGCGATGCACCGCGCGACGACCTGTTGCGGCGCTTTCGCAATGCTGGCGATGCGGTGTTGCTCGGCACCGGTAGTTTCTGGGAGGGTGTGGACGTGCGCGGCCAGGCGTTGAGTGTCGTCGCGATCGACAAACTGCCGTTCGCGTCACCCGCCGATCCCCTGATGATGGCGCGGCTCGAGTACATTCGGCGCCAGGGTGGCAACGGCTTCATGGACCACCAGCTGCCGCTGGCGGCGTTGTCACTGAAACAGGGCGCCGGCCGCCTGCTTCGTGACCAGAGTGACTATGGCGTTATCGTTCTTTGCGACCCACGCGTCTCGACGAAGCGCTACGGTCGCCTCTTCCTGCAGTGTCTCGAGCCGATGCCTTCGACCTCGGCGCTAAATGAAGTGTCCAGTTTCCTGGCGGCGCACGAGCGCAAGGGCAAGGTCGCGTGAAGCTGCTTGGAATCGATACGTCGTCGATCGCCTGCAGCGTTGCGCTTCATGACGGCTCTGCAGTTCACGAACGACATGAAGAGCGGGAGCGAGAGCACACGCGATTGTTGACGCCGATGATTGAGAGCGTCCTGCGCGAAGGCAGGCTATCGCTTGCGGAGCTTGACGCGATAGTGTTGGGTAACGGTCCGGGTTCCTTCATAGGCATGCGCATTGCAGCATCGGTTGCGCAGGGACTCGCGTATGGGGCCGGCCTGAGTATCGTGCCTGTCTCCTCGCTGGCTGCTGTGGCGGCGCAGGTGTTCGCGGAGACAGATGCGGACGAGGTAGTCGTCGCCCAGGATGCGCACATGAACGAGGTCTACCTCGGCGCCTATCGGCGCGGCGATGCTGGCGTGCCGGATCCCTTGTTCGCTGAGCGGCTGCATGGTCAGCAGCTTGTCGAAGAGCTTGCGGCAGGTGACAGTGCAGGGCGAGTGGCGGCGGGTTTTGGCTGGCAACGTTATCCCGAGCTTGCTGTTCTAAACCGGCCCGTTGTTACCGTCTGCTCCAACATCTTGCACCCTCGGGCACGTTTTTTACTGCCGCTTGGAGCGATGGCTCTGCAGAACGGCGAGTCAGTTGACCCGCAAGACCTCGCCCCAGCCTACCTGCGCAACAAGGTGGCGGAGAAGCCAGGTCGCAGCGCCTCGTAACAGTGCTGTAATATACTGCTGTTGAAATGTCGGGTTGAAGGGCAAGCCGCCCGACTGACATTGTCCTGGGACAGCATGGCCACCAGCAAGATACTCATCGTTGAAGACGAACAGCCGATTCGGGAAATGATCGCTTTCCACCTGTCGCGCGCCGGCTTCGAGGCGCTGGAGGCAAGCAATAGCCGCGAAGCACGCGAGTTGCTTGCGGACAAGCGCCCGGATCTCGCTCTTATCGACTGGATGTTGCCGGACAGCAGTGGCCTTGAGCTCACGCGGATGCTAAAGCGTGACAAGGACTACGAGGATCTCGCAATCATCATGCTGACGGCGCGAGCCGAGGAGAGCGACAAGATCAGCGGACTTGAGGGAGGGGCGGACGATTACATTACGAAGCCCTTCTCACCACGAGAGCTGGTTGCCAGAATCCAGGCCGTTTTGCGCCGCAGCGGGTCGTCAGCGGAGGGTCCCATCCAGGCCGGCGTACTGGAACTCGATTCCGCAGGACATCGCGTTCTGGCGCAGGGCAAGGAAATCCGACTCGGCCCGACGGAGTATCGGCTGCTACAGTTTTTGATCACCCATCCGGAACGGGTCTACAGCCGCACACAATTGCTGGATCGTGTCTGGGGCGCGAACGTGTATGTGGAAGAGCGCACCGTTGACGTGCATATCCGGCGCCTGCGCAAGGCCCTGGCAAACCGAAGCTGCGGATGGTCATATTCAGACCGTACGCGGAGCGGGCTATCGATTCTCAACCCGCGATGTTGCGGAGTAATTAGTCCAGTGTCCGACGCGTCGCGAAGATTTCTAATTGGCCTGATGCTGCTGCTCGCGGCCGGTGCAGGAATAGGCTGGATCTATGGTCACGCCGACTGGGGCTTTCTCGCAGCCGTGTTGATCGCCTTGCTCTGGCAGGTCCGGCAGTTGTTGAGCTTCGAACGGGGACTGCGAACCGGCAACTTCGATGACTTTCGTGACGGCGAGGGTATCTGGCAACAGCTGTTCTCGAGGTTCAGGTTTGAACACGACCGCGCTGTGCGACGCAAGCAAGAATACAGAATGCTGCTTCGTGAAATTCGCAAGTCCACCAACGCGATGCCGGACGGGGCCGTGATACTGGATGCCAGCAACGAGATCATCACGTGCAACCGCGCGGCCAAGGCTTTGGCTGGACTAAAGCGCAAAAAGGACCGCGGGCAACGTGTTGACAACATACTCCGTGATCCGGGGCTGACAGACTTGTTGCACGAAAACGATCATAAGGCGACGATCGAGATGCCGTCGCCTGTCGCAGATGGTCACTGGCTGAACGCCCGCGTCGTTCCGTACGGCGCCGACCAGAAACTCTTGCTGCTTCGTGATGTAACTGAAGGCATGCGCCTCAGAAAAATGCGGCGTGACTTCGTTGCTAACGCATCGCATGAATTGCGCTCGCCGCTGACAGTGATCAACGGCTACCTCGACGTATTGGCCGATGACGAGAGTAAACCGGATGCATGGGAGGAGCCGGTCAGGCAGATGCGCAGCCAGGCCGCGCGCATGCGACAGATTCTTGGGGAATTGCTGGAATTATCGCGACTCGAGAGCGCCGGTCCCGCAACGTTGGATCAGCCTGTCGATGTGCTACAGCTCATCGACAGTACAAGGCAGGCATTGGCTGGCCATTCGCATGTGGCAGAGGTGATTGTTGATGCCGCATCAACTGCAAAGCTCTATGGGAACCCTGCCGAGATCGAGACCGTGATCGTCAATCTCCTGTCAAACGCACTTCGTTATACGCCGAACGACGGCCGCATTACTGTCACCTGGCGCACAGGGTCCGACGGTGCCGACCTTATCGTCGCCGATACCGGTGAGGGTATTGATCCGGAGAACGTCCCGCGCCTGACCGAGCGATTTTTTCGCGTCGACAAGGGGCGCAGCCGCGATGATGGGGGCGTCGGTCTGGGGCTTGCCATTGTGAAACACGTCCTCGCCCGTCATGACGCGGAGCTGATCATTACCAGCGAGGCCGATGTTGGCAGCGAGTTCCGTTGTCATTTTTCGCCCGAGCGGATTGTAATCGCCGCCCCTGTCCCGCTGTCATGAAACTGCAATATTTCTGTCACACAGTCGACATCTGGCGTCGTTAACGTGCCGCTAACTTCATTGTAATGTTTCAGAAATAGAGCGCTCTGCAGCGCTGAAAGGGATAAAAATGAAATCAATAACAGTCGCGATTCTCGGGGCTCTGGCCCTCCTAATTATGGCAACTCCGGTCAGCGCTCAGGAAGAAAGCTGGGTGGATCGCATTAAATTCAAGGGCGACGTACGTATTCGTCATGAGCGAATTGACGAGGACGGCGAAGAAGATCGGGCGCGCATGCGTTTTCGTACCCGGTTCGGTCTGTCTGCGAAAGTAAGCGATGACGTCAAATTTGTCTTCCAGCTGGCAACCGGCGGCGAAAACCCTGTGTCGACAAACCAGACTTTTGACGATGGTTTTTCGACGAAAGACATCGGCGTGGACCTGGCGTACGTCGATTGGAAGATCGGTGACGGCTTGAATGCGTACGGCGGCAAAATGAAGAATCCGCTCTTCAAGGCTGGTGGGGTTCCATTGATCTGGGACGGTGACCTGAATCCGGAGGGCTTCGCGGTCAAGTACACGAGCGGAAACTTTTTCGGCACGGCCGGCGGCTTTTCCGTAGAGGAGCGCAGCAGTACGGACGATTCACTGCTCTACGTAGTGCAGGCGGGCATGAAGTTCCCGCTGAGTGACGCAATGAGCCTGACCGCAGGCATTGGCTATTTCTCCTATTCGGACACCATTGGGAACTCGCCATTCTACAATGGCAGCGCGAAAGGAAACTCCGTCGACCTTAACGGCGACTACATTTACGACTACAGGAACACCGAGGTGTTTGCGGAGTTGAGCACCAAGGTGGGCGACTGGCCGCTGAAGGTCTATGCGCATGCGACGCAGAACAGCGACGCGCCTGCGGAAGATACTGGTTTCGCGGTTGGCGCAAAGCTCGGGTCCGCGAAAAACGACGGAGAAATGGAGTTCAGCTGGACTTACCAGGACATCGAGGCGGACTCAGTCATCGGTACCTTCAGTGATTCTGATTTCGGCGGCGGTGGTACGGATTCCGACGGCCACATGCTCAAGGGCAAATACGCCGTGTCCAAGAAAATCTTCCTGGGCGGTACACTTTTCCTGAACAGCGTCGATCGCTTCCAGGGTACGGAACATGATTACAACCGGCTGCAGCTTGACGTAGAATTCAAGTTCGACTGACAAGCCGTTGCGGACGTTACATGGAAACTGCTGACTTGAACGACCATATTTCAAGACGCTACAACAAAGACATCGAAGACCTGCGTAGCAAGGTCCTGGCGATGGGAGGGCTGGTTGAATCGCAGCTTGTCCCAAGCTATCGCCGCAATTGTCAGCGGTGACAGCGAGTTGGGTCTGCAGGTGGCCCGAGACGACTTCAAGGTCAATAATCTCGAGGTTGAAATCGATGAAGAGTGCGGCCGTATCCTTGCGACTCGCGCACCGGCGGCGAGCGATCTTCGCCTGATCGTTGCGATTATCAAGACGATCACCGATCTGGAACGCATCGGCGACGAAGCTGAGAAGATCGGCTTTCTTGCGTCAAAGCTGGCGGCCATGGACCGGCCGCCGGACTCCTATCGTGAGCTCAAGACGCTCGGCAACCATGTCGCGCACATGGTTAGAGATGCCATGAACGCTTTTGCGCGTCTCGATGTCGAAGAGGCGCTGGAGACGGTTCGAGAAGACGAGCGTGTCGATGAAGAATATGAAGCGATTACGCGCCAGTGCATTACCTTCATGATGGAAGATCCACGCTCGATCAAGCGTGTCATGAACGTTACATGGGCGGCTCGCTCGCTGGAGCGGATCGGCGATCATGCGAAGAACATTTGCGAATACGTCATCTATATGGTGCAAGGCAGAGATGTGCGCCATACTTTGGAGTCCGACGGCAAGTAGACTGAGCTTCATAGATCAACCGATGACTATTCCGAACAAGCGCCTGCTCAACCTCGTTGGCTTTCTTGCCTGTGCAGGCATGATGGCCTTTGCGCTATACGCACAATACTTCCTGTTACTGGATCCTTGCCCGCTTTGCGTCTTCCAACGTATTGCGACGATTCTCCTCGGCATCGTTTTCCTGGTTGCCGCACTACACAACCCGGGCATTGTCGGTGCGCGTCTTTACGCGGTCCTGGTCTTGCTGGCCGCCGGCGCAGGCGTCGGCGTTGCCAGCTGGCACGTATACCTGCAGAACCTGCCTGCCGACAAGGTTCCTGGCTGCGGTCCGGGCTTCGAATACATCATGGACAACTTCGCGTTGTTCGATGCGCTGAGCCTGATCTTCAAGGGTTCCGGTGAATGCGCGGACGTTGTCTGGCGCCTGTTTGGACTGTCGATGCCCACCTGGGTCATCATCGGTCTCGGTGGACTCGGCATTGCGGGCATCTGGAATAACCTCCGGAAAGCCTGACCTTGCACCTGACCGCCGAGGTCAGGACCAATACAGGCGGGGAGTCAGAGCAGCATCAACTCCATGATGCGCTGGTACATCCGCGTCAGCGTAATCACGTCGTCGACTTTCACGTGTTCATCGATCTTGTGTATTGATGCGTTGACGGGTCCGAGTTCAACAACGTCCGTCCCCGCGGGGGAAATGAAGCGGCCGTCAGATGTACCGCCACCGGTGGACAGTTCCGGTGGATTACCTGTTTCCTCGGCGACTGCCTGGGAGACGGCGTCAATAAGCTTGCCCGGCTCGGTCAGGAACGGTTTGCCTGACAAGTGCCAGTTCAGTTCGTAACTGATGTCATGTGCATCAAACACACTCTCGACTTTTTGCTGCAGCGATTCATGCGTCCATTCCGTGGAGTAGCGGAAATTGAATCGAGCGCTGAGCTCGCCGGGCGTGACATTGGGTGCGCCGATACCGGCCTTGATATCGACAACCTGGAAACTGGTGGGCGGGAAATGCGCGTTGCCGTCGTCCCACTGGATCTGGTGTAACTCTGCAAGGACGGGCGCGAATCGCCGAATCGGGTTGTCGGCCAGTTGCGGGTAGGCTACGTGGCCCTGCACACCAAGGACATTCAACATGCCGCTCAGCGAGCCGCGTCGCCCGATTCGCACAACATCACCGAGTGCGTGTTGGCTCGATGGTTCTCCGAGCACGCACCAGTCGATGGGCTCGTT
The DNA here is from genome assembly GCA_963841145.1 of uncultured Gammaproteobacteria bacterium. Lineage (GTDB taxonomy): Bacteria > Pseudomonadota > Gammaproteobacteria > Steroidobacterales > Woeseiaceae > UBA1847. Next base: position 137,320 of record CAWJBO010000020.1, on the reverse strand, counting down.
GCGTTCCTGCAGAGTCTCGATGACCTTGAGCGTGCCATCTCTTGCGCGACCTTCTTCATCGCTCGTAATGAGCAAAGCGATGCTGCCGTCGTGCTGAGGATGTGCATCGAGAAAATTCTCAATGGCGACGAGCATCGCGGCGAGCCCGCTTTTCATGTCAGCCGAGCCGCGGCCGTAGATGTATTCGTCCACAAACGTCGCTTCAAACGGAGGGTGCTGCCATTCCGCCTCATTTCCCGGAGGTACGACATCCGTGTGTCCGGCGAAACAAAGGACCGGCGACGCGCTGCCGCGCCGCGCCCAGAGGTTTGTTACGTCGTTGAAATTCAGTGCTTCGCATTCAAATCCGAGACGCGTCAGACGCTCGGCCATGAGCGCCTGGCAGCCGGCGTCGTCAGGCGTGATTGAACGACGTCGGACAAGCTCACACAGAAGATCGATTACGGGCTCTTTGGTGGGGTCAGTCATTGCTTGAGTAAGTGCTTATAACTATATGAAAAAACGAAGAAAATAAGAAATATCGATTCGCTTAACGGGGCGTATTCTGGCCGCCTTCTGCAACAAATCGGTAACAAACTATCGCTAAGCTTTGCGCCATTAGTTTAATCAATCGGAGATCTCATAGTGAGCATCCACCACAAATCAACAGCGCTTTGCCTGGTTGCCATTCTCGGACTGACAATCGCGCCAGGCGCAAACGCACAGTCGGGCCGAGACTACGTTTACATCGTCGGATCGTCGACAGTTTATCCGTTTGCAACGGTCGTTGCTGAACGTTTCGGTCGTGGCAGTGAGTTCAAGACGCCGAAAGTCGAATCGACCGGCTCGGGCGGCGGGATCAAGTTGTTCTGCGACGGTGTTGGCGTCGATTACCCAGACGTGGCGAACTCGTCACGCGCCATCAAGATGTCAGAAGTCGAATCCTGTGCAGCGAAAGGTGTCACGGAGATTGTGGAAGTCAAGATTGGTTATGACGGCATCGTGATAGCGAACGCGATCGGTGGCGAGACCGTTGACCTTAGTCGTGCCGACATCTTTATGGCGCTGGCGAAGGAAGTGCCGGGCGAGATTGAAGGTGAGCTAGTCGAGAATCCATACAAGACCTGGGCGGATGTAAACCCGGCATTGCCGGCCACGCGCATCGAGGTACTCGGCCCGCCGCCAACGTCCGGAACACGCGATGCGTTCGTCGAACTGGCGATGGAGGGCGGCTGTAAGTCGGTTCCCTGGATCAAGGCACTGAAGGGCACCGACAAGAATCGTTACAAAGCCATTTGCCACACCATTCGTGAAGATGGCGTGTTTGTCGAGGCGGGCGAGAACGACAACCTGATCGTGCAGAAACTCGAAGCAAACCCGAATGCTTTCGGTATCTTCGGTTTCAGCTTCCTTGACCAGAATCTCGAGAAAGTGAAGGGTGCCCAGGTTGACGGTTTCAGCCCGACATTTGATGCCATCGCCGATGGTGAATACCCGGTGTCGCGACCGTTATTCTTCTATGTGAAGAAAGCGCACGTCGATGTTATTCCGGGTTTGCGCGGCTATTTGCGTGAATTCACCAGCGAACGTGCCTGGGGCGAAGAGGGGTATCTTTCGGATCGGGGCCTGATCCCGATGCCGGACGAGGAGCGCAGCGCAGTCGCAGCGGCTGTACGTGATTTGACACCGCTCTCAATGGCGAGCGAATAATCGATTTTGAGGACGCGGGGCCGGCGGCGTTACCCTGTGGGGATAGTCGCCGGCCTTTAACACCTTTTCGTATCAGGTAACGCTGTAATGCAAAGCACCACGCTGGTTCTTCTACTCATCTTTATGTCCGTGGCGGCGTTCTATCTTGGACGCCGACGATCGCTGGCTATAGTGGGTGGGCCAGGGCATGGAACGGCGCTGCATTCTTTGCCAGGCTACTACGGTTACTACGTGGCGATCTGGTGCATCCTGCCGGCTCTTCTGTTGCTGATGTTGTGGCTAATGGTAGAGCCGCGCATGGTCGTCGCATTGGTCGTCAAGGGCCTGCCGGAATCGTACCAATCGTTGAGCGAGGGCCAACTCAACCTGTTGGTCAATAACATACAGAACCTGGCGTCGGGTGACGTCGTCAGTGTCGATGTCGATGCAGCGCTGAGCAATTCGGCGGCCATGTACAACGCCTACGTTGCGAAGAGCAGGCAACTGCTTGCGGTGCTGGCCCTGGGGATAGCCGGACTCGCAGCGGCCCTGGCCTGGCGTCGCATTGAGCCGGACCTGCGTGCCAGGAATCGGGTTGAGAGGGTCGTCCGCTGGCTCTTGATAGCGGCGTCGAGTATCGCAATATTTACGACGATAGGTATCGTATTGTCGGTGCTTTTCGAGGCTATCCAGTTCTTCCGCAAAGTGCCCGTCACGGAATTTCTATTCGGCACCACCTGGAGCCCGCAAACGGCTATTCGCGCCGATCAGGTCGGATCGTCGGGCAGTTTCGGTGCGGTCCCTCTCTTTACCGGTACGTTACTGATAACGAGTATCGCGATGTTGTTCGCCGTGCCGGTTGGCTTGATGACGGCCATCTATCTTGCAGAGTATTCAAGTTCGCGCGTTCGCGGCGTGGCGAAACCATTGCTCGAAGTGCTGGCAGGCATCCCGACCGTGGTCTACGGTTTTTTCGCGGCATTGACCGTCGCCCCATGGATTCGTCGGACAGGGGAGTCGGTCGGCCTCGAGGTCGCCTCCGAGAGCGCCCTGGCGGCCGGACTTGTCATGGGCATCATGATCATACCCCTGGTGTCGTCTCTGTCTGACGATGCCATCAATGCGGTGCCGAGGTCTATGCGAGACGGCGCGCTTGGACTTGGCTCGACGCGCGCGGAGACAATGACAAAGGTCATACTGCCTGCAGCGCTGCCCGGAATTATAGGCGGGATACTGCTTGCTTTTTCACGGGCTATTGGTGAGACCATGATCGTCGTCATGGCGGCGGGACTCTCCGCAAACCTGACTGCGAATCCGTTTGAGGCGGTTACGACAGTCACGGTTCAGATCGTGACGCTGCTGGTCGGTGACCAGGAATTTGACAGTGCGAAAACGCTGGCCGCGTTCGCTCTTGGCTTGATGCTATTTGTCGTGACGTTGTGTCTTAACGTGCTCGGCCTTGGCGTCGTGCGCAAGTACCGTGAACAGTACGACTGATTGTGACGACGATGAATACGACACGGACAACACGAGAAATAGTAGAGGCGGGCCTTGCAAAGCGACGCCGTAAGGAATTCGGCTTTCGGCTTGTCGGTATTCTCGCGACGGCGGTCGGTATTCTGTTTCTCGGTGTTTTCTTCGCCAGCCTGATCGCGAAGGGCAGCAGCGCCTTCAAGCAGACTTTTGTGCAGCTGGATATCACGCTTGATGCCCAGGTGATAGCACCGGGCGGAGAGTTGGATCTCCAGTATGCGGACTTCGACGGTCTGGTCCGAAAAGGACTGCGGGCGCAGTTTCCCGAGGTTAGCAGCCGCGGTGAACGGAGATTGCTTTACAGGCTCGTCAGCGTTGGCGCGGCTTACCAACTGCGTGACCTTGTCGAGAGCGATCCGTCCCTGCTGGGCTCGACGCAGACAATCTGGGTGCCGACGTCGTCAGACGTCGACATGCTGATCAAGGGCAACATTGACGCCAACGTCGAGGAAGCGTTGCGGACCTTGTCTGACAAGCAGATTGGCTGGGTGACTGCATTGCAGGAGAACGGGCGCATCAGGTCTCAGTTTAATAGCGCGTTGTTTAGCAACGGCGACTCTCGCGAACCGGAGCTCTCCGGCATTAAGGGCGCGGTTATGGGTTCCTTTTACATGCTGTTGGTAACGATAAGCCTGTCCTTCCCAATAGGTGTAGCGGCGGCGATCTATCTTGAGGAGTTTGCTCCGAAGAACCGCTGGTCAGATCTGATCGAGGTCAATATCAATAACCTGGCCGCAGTTCCGTCGATTGTCTTCGGCCTGCTGGGATTGGCCGTGTTTATCAACTGGCTCTCCTTGCCACGCTCGGCGCCGCTTGTCGGAGGACTGGTGCTGACGTTGTTGACACTGCCAGTGATTATCATTGCCTCCAGAGCAGCTATCCAGGCCGTGCCGCCGTCAATCCGTGAGGCGGCATTGGGACTTGGTGCGTCCAGGACGCAGGTTGTGTTTCACCATGTCCTGCCGCTTGCCATGCCGGGCATGCTAACCGGGGCAATAATCGGCATGAGCCGCGCGCTCGGCGAGTCTGCGCCATTGCTGATGATCGGGATGGTGGCATTTATTGTCGACGTGCCAGGGAGCTTTACGGATCCGGCCACGGCGCTTCCCGTGCAGATCTATCTTTGGGCCGACAGCCCGGAACGGGCATTCGCCGAGCGAACCTCGGCCGCGATTATCGTGTTACTCGGCTTCCTGATGTTGATGAATCTTGCCGCCGTGATAATGCGAAAACGTATGGAGCGTAAATGGTAGGCGCAGCATTTGAGCTGTGAGGAAACCTGTATGACAATGACCGCTATGACGAAAGCCATTACTGACAATCCGCCGCCACAAGCCCCTTCGTCGCAAGATGATCAGGCCACGCATCGCGGCGGTGGCATCGTTTTGCCGGAATATTCCGCGCAGGAAACCGAGCTCGGTGGCGGGACGGTTGGCACGGTTACCTGTGCAGAACCGTTCATGGTGGCAGAGAACGTTAATGTCTATTACGGCGACAACCATGCTATCCAGCACGTGTCGCTGCAGATTGCCAAGAAGGAAGTCATTGCGCTGATCGGCCCGTCGGGCTGCGGCAAATCGACGTTTCTGCGCTGCCTGAATCGCATGAACGACACCATCGAGACCGCGCGCGTTACCGGCAAAATTACGCTTGATGGCCAGGACATTTACCGCAAGGAACAGGACCCCGTCGCGCTGCGCGCACGCGTCGGCATGGTATTCCAGAAGCCGAATCCGTTCCCGAAGAGTATTTACGACAACGTTGCCTACGGGCCGCGTATTCACGGCCTCGCCGGCGATCGCGCGGAGCTGGACCACATTGTTCACTCCAGCCTCGAACGAGCGGGATTGATCAAAGAGGTCAAAGACCGTCTCGACGAACCGGGCACCAGCCTGTCCGGCGGCCAGCAACAGCGTTTGTGTATCGCCCGCACGATTGCCGTGAATCCTGAAGTTATCCTGATGGACGAACCTTGCTCGGCGCTCGATCCGATCGCAACGGCGCGTATTGAAGATCTGATGGACGAGCTTTGCGAAGACTACGCGATCGTTATCGTTACCCACTCAATGCAACAGGCCGCGCGCGTTTCCAAGCGCGTCGCCTATTTCCATCTTGGCCTTCTGGTGGAAGTCGACAGTACCGACAAGATATTCACGAATCCCCAGCACAAGCTCACCGAGGATTACATTACCGGTCGTATCGGCTAGCTCGGCTTCGTCACGAGCAAATCAGCTTTGCTGGTGATTCCAGAAGTCGGCGAAGCGTTTCTCGGAAAAGCCGACGGCAAGAAAAGACTCCGACTCGAGCACCGGGCGCTTCAGCAGCGTAGGACGATCAATCATCAGCGCAAACGCGCGGTTCTTGTCCATGTTAGCGCGGTCGACCTCGGCGATCTTGCGCCAGCTCAAGCTGCGACGATTCAGTAGTTTCTGCCAGTCGATTCGAGCAGACCATCGCTCGAGCATCTGGATATCGAGCCCGTCATCGCGAACGTCATGGAAGCGAAAGTTGATATCGTGCTCCGCGCAATACTTGCGCGCCTTGCGGCAGGTATCGCAACTCATGATTCCATAGATCGTCAGCATCTTCGTGTATTAGTCCAGGTTTCTTAAGAGTTCGTTCAGTCCGGTTTTTGCGCGTGTCTTCGCGTCGACCTGCTTCACGATGACGGCACAATACAGTGAGTATTTTCCATCGGCCGAAGGCAGATTGCCAGACACGACCACGGAGCCCGGCGGTATTCTTCCGTAACTGATCTCGCCGGTGGCACGATCGTAGATGCGTGTACTCTGACCGAGGTATACACCCATCGATATAACCGAGCCCTGCTCGACGATGACCCCCTCGACAACTTCCGATCGCGCGCCAATAAAGCAGTCGTCCTCGATGATGGTGGGGCCCGCCTGGATCGGTTCGAGCACGCCACCGATTCCGACGCCGCCTGACAGGTGCACATTTTTGCCGATCTGAGCGCAGCTACCGACCGTGGCCCAGGTATCGACCATGGTACCGCTGTCTACGTAAGCGCCGATGTTCACGAAACTCGGCATAAGCACGACATCCGGGGCAACGAACGATCCGCGACGAACAACCGCGTCAGGTACAACCCGCACGCCGTCCTTCGCAAACTGCTCTGCCGAGTAGTCGGCGTACTTTGACGCGACCTTATCGTAGAATCGCGTGTGCCCGCTGTCGATGACCTTGTTGTCGGCCAGCGCAAAACTCAGCAGCACGGCTTTCTTCAGCCACTGGTTGACCTGCCAGTCGTCGCCTTTCTTCTCCGCGACACGTACTTTGCCGGCGTCCAGCAGAGCGATCGCCTCATTGACTGCGGCAGTGACTTTTTGTTTGTCCTCAAAGCCCACGGCGCGGTTGTCAAAGGCCTGCTCGATGATGTGTTCCAGTTCTTGCATCTCTTTCCCTAGCTTGTCCGGTCGTTGTCCAGCCTGGTCCAACAAGGCTGTACGCAATTCATCCTGCTCCAGCTCGTCCAGCTTGTGCCCTGATTCGTCGCTGATATAAAAGACATCCTCGGCCTTTTCGCCAATCGTCATGATCTTCGCTGCCTCAATATCGACAGCCTGTTCGATAAACACGCGGCCGATCTCCGAGAGTAGCCCAGGACGGTCAGCAGCCACGATCTCAAGAACCGTGTTGTCGCTCGAGGAACCTGGACTGAAGTCCACGCTCGTTCGTGTCGTGAACATTCGCGCCTGGCGCGGTAGCGATCGAGTTACCGTGACCTCGTTGTCATCCTGCGCGGTCAGCACGCGTGTGAGCGAGCGCTGGATCTTGTTTATTCTTGCCTCGTCGATGTCGACACGGTCATCGAGTTCCATGAAGACGTATGTATCAATGCTGTAGCCTTTGTCCAGCGGGATAATGCGCGCGTCCATGATCGTCATGCCGAGTTCATCGAGTACGGCCGTCGCGTGCGCAAACGTGCGTTCGGCACGAGGTGTGAACAATGCTGCCTCAACGCCATCGCCGTTCGCCCTGCGTCGCACAGCGACAAGTCCTGTTTCGGTCGCGGTATCCGAGTTTGCCAGCCATTCCGTATGCCACGCGATCTCGGCGCTGCGATGACGCAGGAAGTAGTTTGCATTCATGAGCTGCCAGACTTCGTCGATGCGATTGTCGCTGACCCTGTTAGCGTGCAGCAACTCCCGCGCCCTGGTTTGCTTCTCGAGTATGAGCTGTTCGCTGTCGAGCGGATTCTCGAGTCCGCGGCGCAGCGCCCGTCGAGTCAGCTCGTACAGGTCGTGGAACAGCTGCGCTTTCCATGAATTCCATAGTTTCGGACTCGTGCCGCGAACATCGGCGACGGTGAGCAGGTAGAGGTAGTCAAGGTGCAGCGTGTCGCCGACCGCGGACGCAAACTCACTGATGACTTCGGGATCACCAATATCTTTCTTCTGTGCCGTCGTCGATAGCAGCAGGTGACTCTGGACGAGCCATGCAACGATACCTGCCTCGTACTTGCTGAGCCCGTGTTCGAGGCAGAATGCTTTTGCATCGACAGCACCGAGTTCGGAATGATCGCCACCGCGACCTTTGGCGATGTCATGGAAAAGACCGCCAAGATAGGCGATCTCGGGCTGGTCGAGCGACTGCATTATCGCGCTGCAATCCGGGAATTCGTTGTTGAAGCGCGGCAACGCGAAGCGGCGCAGATTGCTGACGACGAACAGCGTGTGTTCGTCGACAGTGTAGGCGTGAAAAAGATCGTATTGCATGCGACCGACGATGCGGCCGAAGGCAGGAATGTACAGGCCCAGCACGCCGTACAGGTTCATACGCCTCAGTTCGTGTGTTACGCCTTCCGGCGCGCGCAGAATTTCAAGAAAGAGTCGATGGGTGCGTGGGTTCTGGCGAAACTCGTCATCGATGAGATAGAGATTGCGTTTGATCAGCCCGATCGTATACGCGCTAACGCCACGTATCTGCGGATTCTGTTGCAGTACCAGGAATAATTCGAGCAGGGCGGAAGGGTCGTTGCGGAATACGCGTTCATCGACCGTCTGCAAGTAGCCGTTCTTGATCTGGAAGCGTGCGTTCAGTGGCTCGGGTGACGCTTCCGGGTCCATCAGGATCGCTTCTTCGAACAGCTGCAGCAGCATCTCGTTGAGGCGGCTCAGCTCCATGACGGTGCGGTAGTAGCGCTGCATGAGCTGCTCGACCGCCAGCGTGTAGCTCGCATCTTCGTAGCCGAGTAAATGGGCAAGCTTGATCTGGTGATCGAATAGCAGGCGGTCCTCGCGGCGCCCGGTCAGTACGTGCAGACCGAATCGAATACGCCAAAGGAAGTTCTGGCCGTCCTCCAGCCGCTGTAACTGGCCGGGAGTCAGGAAGCGGTGATCGACCAGCTCTGCCAGCGTTGCGGCGCCGAAGTGGCGCTTTGCTACCCAGCCGATCATCTGGATGTCCCTGAGACCGCCGGGGCTGCCTTTAACATTGGGTTCAAGGTTGTAGGCCGTGTCGTGATAGCGATGGTGGCGGGCTATCTGTTCCTTGCGTTTTTCAGCGAAGAACGTCGTCGAGGGCCACATCCTGTCAGCGGCTATGCTGCGCTGCATAGCATCGAACAAGCCCGCGGGTCCGGCGAGCAAACGCGCCTCCATGAGCGTGGTCGCGACGGTCAGGTCTGAGCTGGCTTCCCTGAAACATTGCTCCACCGTGCGCACACTGTGGCCGATTTCGAGGCCGATATCCCAGAGCGCGGTAACGAATGCCGACAACGCTTCTTCAGAACCGGCAGGCATCTCGTCGGGCAGCAGGATCATCACGTCGACGTCGGAATAGGGGTGTAGCTCACCGCGCCCATAGCCGCCGACCGCTATGAGGGCGGCACCCGACGCCTCGACATCCTGTCGCCAGAGCCCGATCAGCTGTTCATCGATGACCGCGGCACGGGCGTGCACCAGATCAACGACCGATTCGCCCGCCCTGAAGCGCCTCTCGAGATCGTCGATAGAGGCGGCTATGGTGGCGCGGATTTCCCCGTAAGGAATCGGATTAGTTGCGATCGTCTGCGCCAAGTGTCAGAACCTCGAAGCCGTCGGCCGTGATGAGCACCGTGTGTTCCCACTGCGCCGACAGGCTGTGGTCCTTGGTCACGACTGTCCAGCCGTCGGGCAGCAGCTTTACCTGCGGTTTTCCTGCGTTGACCATCGGTTCGACGGTCAGTGTCATGCCTTCCCTGAGCTCCATGCCCGTGCCGGCCTTGCCGTAGTGCAGGACCTGTGGGTCCTCGTGGAAGACCTGGCCAATGCCATGGCCGCAGTATTCGCGCACCACCGAGAAGCGGTTTTTCTCCACGTGTCTTTGCACGGCGGCACCGATGTCGCCGAGATGCTTGCCCGGAGCCAGCTCCCGGATGCCGCGCCACATGCTCTCAAACGCGACATCCGAGAGTCTCTGCGCCTGGATATTGGGCTTACCGACGAAAAACATGCGGCTGGTGTCGCCATGGAAACCGTCCTTGATGACGGTGATGTCGATATTCATGGCGTCGCCGTTCTTTAGCGTCTTCGCGCCGGGGATCCCGTGACAGACGACGTGGTTGACGGAGGTACAGATCGACTTCGGGAATCCGCGGTAGTTGAGTGGTGCGGGGATCGCCTGCTGCTGCTCCGTGATGTAGTCGTGGCAGATACGGTCCAGTTCCTCCGTCGTCACACCCGGTTTTACATAATCCCCAATCATATCAAGGACCTCCGACGCGAGTCGTCCTGCGACCCGCATTTTGTCCTGTTGCTCAGGGTTTTTTATCGTAACTGTCATTCGTTTCGCACTGCACTCAATAGAATGGGGCCCGCACCCGCGAGTAAACAGGGGTCGAACCGAGGTTTTCTGCCGCCGTAGATTGGCCAGACAAACCTCGGTTCGACCCCCTTTTCGTGATTGTCGTGATTTTCCTGCAATTCCGCGTTGTTGAGCGGGGCCGGCTATGGTATAAAGCGCGCGCGCTCGGTAGCAACCTAGTTGCTGCCGGTAGCCTAAAACTACACACGTGTACCGTCACATTTTGCAGGGTGCCCTACCAAAAAAGGGGTTGTGAAATGGGGTATGCGGAGGCCTAACCCGGAGATATTTCATGGCAGACGTAACCATGCGCCAGATGCTAGAGGCTGGCGTGCATTTTGGTCATCAGACCCGTTACTGGAACCCAAAGATGGCACCCTTCATCTTTGGCGAGCGTAACAAAATCCACATTATTAACCTCGAGAAGAGCCTTCCGCTGGCGCGTGAAGCGGGCGCTTTTGTGAAGGCGACGGTGGCCGACGGCGGCACGATAATGTTCGTTGGCACCAAACGCGCCGCGCGGGATGCCGTGCAGGCACACGCGATGCGCTGCGAAATGCCTTTCGTCTGCCAGCGCTGGCTCGGCGGCATGCTCACCAACTACAAGACCATTCGCCAGTCGGTCAAGCGTCTGATGACGCTCGAGAAGATGGCCGAAGAGGGTGGCTTCGAAGGTCTGACCAAGAAAGAGGTTCTTGGCCTGAGTCGTGAGCAGGAGAAGCTCGAGCGCAGCCTTGGGGGCATCAAGAAGATGCGCTCTCTGCCCGACGTGTTGTTCATCGTAGACGTTGACCACGAGGATATTGCGATTCGCGAGGCGAAGAAGCTCGGTATCCCGGTGGTTGCCATCGTGGACACCAACTGTTCCCCGGATGGCGTTGACTACGTAATTCCTGGCAATGATGACGCGATGCGGGCGATCGAGCTTTACTCCGGCCTCATTGCGGACGCTGTGCTGGATGGCAAGTCGTCGATTCCGGAAGTTGCTTTGGGCGAGGACGAGTTCGTCGAGCTCGACGAGCACGGCAAGCCGAAGAAAACTCGCGCCAAGAAGAAGGGTGCGAAGAAGACGGCTGCTAAGAAAACGGCCAAGAAAGCAATCGTGAAGAAGGAAGCGCTGGCAAAGAAGGCAAAGCCTGCGGCGGAAACCAAGGCTGAAAACGGCGAGGAGCCGAAAGCCGAGCCGAAAGCCGAGCCGAAGGCCGAGCTGAAAGCCGAGAAGAAAGCCGAGAAGAAAGCCGAGAAGAAAGCCGAGAAGAAGGCCGAGAAGAAGGCCGAGAAGAAAGCCGAGAAGAAAGCCGACAAGAAAGCCGACAAGAAAGCTGAGCCAAAAGCTGAGCCGAAAGCCGATGCGCCAGCAGAAGCCAAGGCGGAGCCGGCGACCGAAGACAAGCCAGCGGCCAAAGCGAAGCCGAAATCTGAGGATAAGCCTCAGGACGCAACGCCGAAAGCGGACGCTGCCGGCGACGAGAAAGCGGAGGGCTAGGCGATGACGGTAACCGCATCTATGGTAAAGGAACTGCGCGAACGAACCGGCGCGGGGATGATGGAGTGCAAGAAGGCTCTCGTTGAAACGAATGGCGATCTCGATGCCGCGGCCGAAGAGCTGCGCAAGTCAGGTCAGGCCAAGGCGGACAAGAAGGCCAGCCGCGTTGCTGCCGATGGTCGTGTTGTTGTCGCGGCGGCGGCGGGCCAGGCGGTTATCGCGGAGATCAACTCGGAGACCGACTTTGTCGCGAAAGACGAGAACTTTGTCGGTTTCGCAGAGGCGGTCGCTGCCGCCGCGCTGTCTTCCGGAACGACCGACGTCGAGGCACTGGCGTCCCAGTCCATTGACGGTTCCAGGACCGTTGAGCAAGCGCGCACCGAGTTGGTGAGCAAGGTCGGCGAGAATATCTCTGTACGCCGCGCCGCTATTATTGCTGGCGAGGGTCCGATCGGCCACTACACGCACGGCGCCCGTATCGGCGCCGCCGTTGTCCTCGAGGGCGGCGACGATGCTTTGGCGCGCGATATCGCGATGCACATTGCGGCAACGAATCCTGTCTGCGTCGACGCAGACGGTGTACCGGCGGACACGCTGGAGCGCGAGCGTCGTATATTTCTCCGAGCAGGCCGCGGCATCGGGCAAGCCACCGGAGATCATCGAAAAGATGGTATCGGGTCGCATAGCGAAGTTTCTGAAAGAGATTACGCTGGTCGGACAGCCGTTCGTCAAGGATCCGGATGTATCGGTCGGCAAGCTGCTCAAGGACGCCGACGCCAGCGTATCGTCGTTCGTGCGCTTCGAGGTCGGCGAGGGCATCGAGAAGAAAGAGGATAACTTCGTCGAGGAAGTCATGGCCCAGGTGAAAGGCACTGCTTGAGGAATCATGCTTAAGCCTTTGATTTTAGTGAAGACCGTAACTCTGAATTACGCTAGAATCGATCGCTACCAGACTTGCCGAAGAAATACCCAAGAGGGCGCTGTATGACTGATTCTGCCGTTCAGTACCACCGGGTCTTGCTGAAGCTCAGCGGTGAGGCGCTGATGGGGGAACTCGATTACGGTATCGAACCCAGGGTTATCCAACGTATTGCGGCAGAGATTGCGACCGCCCACCAATCGGGTGTTCAGATCGCGATCGTTATCGGCGGCGGCAACATCTTCCGCGGGGCGGGCCTCGCGCGCGCCGGCATGGATCGTGTCACTGGCGATTACATGGGAATGCTGGCGACGGTCATGAACGCTCTGGCGATCCAGGATGCGCTGGAGGCACTCGATGTACACGCAAGAGTGATGTCAGCCCTGCAGATTCATGATGTCTGTGAGGATTACATTCGCCGTCGCGCGGTCCGCCACCTTGAAAAAGGCAGGGTCGTCATTCTCGGGGCCGGCACAGGCAATCCGTTCTTCACGACCGACACCGCTGCAAGTCTGCGCGCCATAGAAATTGGGGCCGACGTCTTGCTGAAGGCCACAAAGGTCGACGGCGTCTACGACGATGATCCTATGGCAAACGCAAATGCCAAGCGCTACGAGACGGTATCCTACGACCAGGTTCTGACGGACAAACTTTCGGTCATGGATGCGACGGCTATCGTAATGTGCCGGGATAACAATATACCGTTACGCGTGTTCGACCTTACGCAAGACAACGCACTTGTACAGGCCATTTCGGGCGACAGCGTCGGGACGCTGGTAAACGCCTGATTTTCGCCCGGGAGTTGGCACAAAAAAGTAGTAGAAGAGGGCACAAATCGTGTTGGATGAAATCAAGAAAGATGCTGGCACACGTATGGCCAAGAGTGTTGCCTCGTTGCAACAGGATCTGACCAAGATCCGCACTGGTCGCGCGCACACCAGCCTACTCGACCACATCACGGTTGAGTATTACGGGAGTTCGGTACCTCTGAACCAGGTGGCAAACGTCGGTGTTGAGGATTCGAGGACCCTTATTATCACGCCCTGGGAAAAGGACATGGTGCAGGCCATCGAAAAAGCCATCATGGGGTCGGACCTGGGTCTGAATCCGGCGTCGGCCGGCACGGTCATTCGGGTGCCGCTCCCGGCGCTGACGGAAGAACGGCGCAAGGACATGATCCGGGTCGTTCGCCAGGAAGCTGAAGGTGGTCGTATCGCGGTGCGAAACATTCGTCGTGACGCGCTGCATGACATCAAGGAGCTCCTTAAGGAAAAGATGATCGGTGAAGACGACGAACGCCGGGCCGAGGGCGAGATCCAGGGCATTACGGACAAGTACGTCGCGGAGATCGACAAGCTTCTGGCGGAAAAAGAAGCGGAGTTGATGGAGGTCTGACCGACCTTCAAGCTATCGTCGTGGATTCCACAGCCGCAAACATACCCAGGCACGTCGCCGTCATTATGGACGGCAACGGTCGCTGGGCCCGCGCGCGGCAAAAGCCTCGCCATTCGGGCCACAGGGCCGGCGTGAAGTCGGTTCGTGCGACGGTAGAGGCGGCCGCCCGCCGCGGCGTTGAAGTTCTGACCCTGTTTGCCTTTAGCAGTGAGAACTGGGGCAGACCGGATGAAGAGGTCAGCAGCCTCATGTCTCTTTTTGTCGAAGCACTGCGACGAGAAGTGGCGGAGCTGCATCGTAACAATGTGCGGCTTCACTTTATCGGTGCCCGGCAGGAGCTGAGCCAGAATCTCGTCAAAAAAATCGAAGCGGCGGAGGAAAAGACCCGGCAGAACACAGGTCTGTTACTCAATGTGGCGGTGGCTTACGGGGGGCGCTGGGATATTGTCAATGCGACGAAACAGCTGGCAGCAGAAGTCGCGAAGGGCGAATTGAAGGTTGACGACATCGACGAAGCCAGTCTTTCTGCGAAGCTTCAGATTGTCGATTGTCCGGAACCCGACCTGCTAATTCGAACCGGTGGGGAGCAACGCATCAGTAATTTCCTGTTATGGAACCTGGCCTATGCGGAACTCTGGTTTACCGATGTTCTGTGGCCCGATTTCGATGAAAAGGTCTTCGACGATGCCCTGCAATATTTCGCCCGGAAACAGCGGCGCTTCGGGCATACGAGTGAGCAAGTAGTGGCGACGCAATGTTAAGAACAAGAATAGTAACGGCTGTTATCGCGCTGCTCGTGCTGGGCGTCGTCCTTTTTGTGATTCCGGCGCTCCTTGCGGAAGCCGTAATTGCAGTCGTCGTGCTGGCGGGCGCATGGGAATGGTCCGCATTTCTGGGTGTTTCCGCGAATGCGACTCGTGCCGCCTTTGTTGTCGCGATTGCCGTGGCGATCGGCCTCTTGTACAGCGCGCTACCGCAGCATGTGACGCTTGTGCTGCAGGTCGCTTTTGCCTGGTGGTTCTGCGCTTTCCTCTGGATACTTTTTTTCCCGACGCCAATTCCGGGCGTCATACGCTGGGTTGCGGGCGGGCTCGTGTTGGTGCCGATGTTCGTCGCATTGGTTCAGCTCTATCGAATCGGCCCGGAGGTGTTGTTATTTGCCTTGCTTATCGTATGGGCGGCCGATGCAGGGGCGTTCTTTGCCGGAAAACAGTTCGGGCGCGTGAAACTGGCGCCGAGCATTAGCCCTGGCAAGACCTGGGAAGGCGTGTTCGGCGGATTGCTGGTTGTGGCGTTACTCGCGGTTGGCGCCGCTTACTGGACAGACGTCAGGCTTGGAGTGCTGTTGCCGTTTTGCCTGGCTGTCGCGGTGCTTTCCATCGTCGGCGACCTGACGGTCAGCATGTTCAAACGGACTGCTGGAGTCAAAGACAGCGGCAAGCTGTTTCCCGGGCATGGCGGCATTCTCGATCGCGTTGACAGCATTGCGTCGTCGGCGCCCCTGTTCGCGCTTGGCCTTGGCTGGCTGGGTGTGATCGGATGATGCGTTCATGGTGCATTCAGCGCTGCATAATTATTGTGGCGCTTCCGGAAGGAACTGCCCGGGTTGGCATCAGTCAACATACCGGAACGGTGCCCGCTTCTGAGCATTGGGCGCAGCAAGTACAAACATATGATAAGTCTGGGAATTATGGCCAATGATGGGTAACGCGCTAATCAGTATTCTGGCGTTCGTGGCGGCAATCAGCATCCTGGTCGCCGTGCACGAGTTCGGCCATTATATTGTCGGGCGCTGGACCGGCATGAAAGTGCTGCGCTTCTCCATAGGATTTGGCAAGCCTGTCTGGTCGCGTGTCTCCGGCAAGGACCAGACCGAATACTGCGTGTCGGCGATCCCGCTGGGTGGGTACGTGCGTTTCCTCGATAGCCGGGAGGGTCCGGTTGATCCGGAAGACGAGGGCCGCGCGTTCAATCAACGTCCGATACCGGCGCGCATTGCCGTGTTGCTGGCGGGTCCAGCCTTCAATTTCTTTTTTGCAATTCTCGCCTACTGGATACTGCTTGCGGGCGGCGTAATGGCATTGAAGCCGGCGGTGGGCGACGTCACCCCCAACTCTTATGCAGACAAGGCGGGCCTGGTCTTTGGCGACAAGATCGTGGCCGTCGGCGAGGTTGTAACGACAGATTGGGAGTCGACGCTCGTGCAGATCCTCGAGAACATGGTCGTCGATGGTCGCGTGCCGCTGACGCTTGAGAGCGAAGCCGGCCGCGTAAGATCCGCTGTCATCGATGTCGGCAATGACCGAACACGCCTGACTGAACCGGGGCTCCTGTTCGAGGGGCTGGGTTTCGAGATCTGGCAGCCGCCTGCGGAAATCGGTGCGCTGACACCGGGAGGGGCTGCGGAGGTTGCGGGCCTCAGGGTCGGCGACCGAATCGTCTCTATCGATGGCATGCGCACGAAGACCTTCAGGGCCCTGGTCGGAGTTGTCTCGCCGCTCGCCAATCAACCTGTTGCGGTCGAGTACGAGCGTGATGGGCGAACGGCAACTGTCGATCTGCGGCTTGGTGAGCATGAAGTCGATGGCGAGCAACGTGGCCTGTTGGGTATCAGCTTGCCGCAAACATCGTCCGACTATTACTTTCGCCGCAGCTATACGCCACTCCAGTCGCTGAGCGCGGCGGTGAACAAGACCTGGACCTCGACGCTGTTTACGGTGCGCATGCTGAGTCGCATGGTCACCGGCGATGTGTCGATCAAGAATATTAGTGGTCCCATAAATATCGGCCAGATTGCCGGGGAATCTGCGCAGCGCGGCGCGACGTACTTCCTCGGTTTTCTCGCCGTCGTCAGCATCAGTCTCGGCGTCCTGAATCTTCTGCCCATTCCGGTTCTCGACGGCGGCCAGATTGTGTACCAGCTCGTCGAGATGCTGAAGGGTAGCCCGATGACCGAGCGTGCGCAGATGCTTGGGCAACAGGTGGGTATCTTCGCGCTGCTGTTGCTTATGAGCTTTGCATTTTACAACGACATCGCGAGAATCCTGGGTTGACCAGGTTGAACGGAAGAAAATTGCAGATGAGAAAAACACTATTAGCCTTGTTACTGATACTGCCTGTGAGCGCTTTTGCGGCCGGGGAGTTTGTCGTGAAGGACATGCGTGTTGAGGGACTGCAGCGGATATCCGAGGGAACGGTATTCAACTACCTGCCGGTCAACATTGGCGACACGGTAAATGGCGGCCGCATTGGCGAGGCCATACGGGCGCTTTACGGTCAGAACCTGTTTGAGAATATCGAGATGCGCCGAGACGGTGAGACGCTCGTAATCGTCGTCAAGGAACGTCCGTCTATCGAGAGTTTTGAGATTGACGGCAACAAAGACATCAAGACGGAAGACCTGATGGAATCGTTGCGTGGCGTCGGCCTCGCACGTGGTCGCACGTTTGATCGCTCGGTACTCGACAACGTGGAAATGTTCCTGCGCGAACAGTACTACGACCGTGGCAAATACGGTGTCGAAATCGACACCCAGATCACGGATCGCCCTAACAACACGGTGACAATTCGAGTCGAAGTCGTAGAGGGCGACCGCGCCAAGATTCGACAGGTCAATATCGTCGGCAACGATACTTTCAAAGACGACGAAATTCGAGAAAGTTTTACGCTCGATACGGCGAACTGGCTGTCGTGGTTTCGTCAGGATGATCGCTACGCGAAGGAATCGCTCGAGGGCGATCTTGAGATACTGCGTTCCTTTTATATGGATCGTGGCTATGCCGATTTCAAAATTGAGTCGACGCAGGTTGCGATTTCCCCCAACAAGAAAGACATATTTGTCACGATCGGCATTAGCGAAGGTGACCTCTACACGATCTCCGACGTGAAACTGGTCGGCGAGATGGTTGTTCCGGAGGCACATCTGCGTGGGTTTATCCTGACCAAGCCGGGTGCTGTGTTTAATCAGCGGGCGCTGACACAGACCAGCGACCTGATGGCGTTCCGACTTGGCGAGGAGGGCTACGCGAACGCGGAAATCGAGCCTGTGCCCGAGCTTGATCACGACAAGAAAGAGGCGGCGGTAACCTTTTATATCAATGCGCAAAATCGCGTCTATGTCCGGCGCATCAACTTCAACGGTGTCGATCAGATCGATGACGAGGTATTGCGGCGGGAAATGCGCCAGATGGAGGGCGCGTATCTGTCGAATTCGTTAATCGATCGTTCGAAAGTTCGCCTGCAGCGACTGCCGTATATCGAGTCAGCAGAGGTCGATAACTCGCCGGTCCCCGGAAGCCCGGACCTGGTCGACGTCGACTTCGACCTGGAATACCGGATGCCGGGGCAGTTCTCGGGCGGCGTCGGTTATTCCGAGTCGCAAAAACTGTTGCTCAACGGCAGCATCGTGCACACGAACTTCCTCGGCAGCGGCAATCGCGTTGCACTTGAGTTGAACTCCGGCCGTTTTCAGAAACTTTACAGTCTCTCGCACACCGACCCTTACCGATCCATGGACGGCATACGTCGAACGATCAGCGTTAACTATCGGGACATTACGCAGTTCACATCGGCAGCATCTGACTTCTCGACAACCAGCGCCGGCGCAACTATTGATTATGGTTATCCGATCACCGAGTACCAGTCGATATCCATGGGTGCGACGTTCCAGCACTCTGAATTGCTGTCATCGTCGAATAGCACGCAGCAGGCGCAGGACTGGGTGTTGAATAACGGCGATCAGTTCGTAGAGGATCTGGGCCTCGGTCGTACCTTCTTCGGCACTGAGTTCGATACGCTGGAACTTATCGCGGGCTGGACCTACGACAGCCGCAACCGCTCGCTGTTTGCTAATCGGGGCACGCGCGCGCAGCTGTTCCTCTCGATGGCGGTCCCGGTCAGCGACGTCGAGTATTACCAGGCGCGCTTCAGCTTCACGAAATACTTGCCCATTACGAACAAGTGGGTGGTGCGACTGAACTCCGAGGCGGGTATTGGCGAGGGTATTGGCGACACCACCGCGCTGCCGCCGTACAAGCAGTTTTATGGCGGCGGGCCGCAGTCGGTCCGTGGGTATAAGGAATCCTATCTGGGACCGCGAGACAGCTTCGGGCGCCCGTATGGCGGCAATGTATTGGTTGCGAGTCAGCTAGAGCTTATACTCCCGCTTCCTGACAAGTGGGCCAGCCAGGCGAGAGCTAGCCTCTTTTACGATGTTGGCAATGTGTTCAACACCGGCGAAGTGGCGTTTACGGACAAGCTCGGTAGTCCGGTATTGTATGAGCCCGATTTTGACGAGTTGCGAACATCAGTGGGTATCGGCGTGCAGTGGCTGGCGCCATTGGGCCTCTTCCGGTTCAGTTACGCTTACCCGCTCAATGTTTATGATGGTAATGACAGGTATTACGGAGATCAGCTGGAGCGATTCCAGTTCTCTATTGGACAAGCGTTTTAAGGAATGGAAAGTTTATGAATTTTGTAAAGCGACAGATGTTTAAAGCAGGATTGGGCGTAGCGTTGGTTTGTGCATTGGCACTGCCGGCGGCGGCGCAGGATATGAAGATCGGCGTAGTCAGTTTGCCGGCCCTGATAGAGCGGGCGCCGCAGACAAAGATTGCCATGGACGCTTTGCAGGAAGAGTTCGCCCCGCGGCAGCGTGAGTTTCTCGCCAAGCAAAAAGAGTTCGAGGAACTGACCGCCAAAGCACAGAAAGACTTCGCCGTGATGGGCGAGACCGAGCGCCGCAACGCGGAAAAAGATCTGCGGGACCTGCAGCGCGAAGTTACCCGATTGCAGAACGAGTTTCGCGAGGACCTCAATCTGCGACAGAACGAGGAATACGGCGTTCTGCAGCGTTCCATGCTGAAGGAAGTGCAGGACTATGCGCAGGCACAGGGTTACGACCTGATCGTTGGCGACGGGGTGCTGTTCGCCAGCAATGCTGTCAACATCACCGAGGCCGTGCTTCGGGCCGTGGAAGCAAGCCACCAGGCGACGAGCGCGCGCTAGGTCGGGCCTGGGTAGGCTATACCTGTGCCGATCAGCCTCGGAGCGCTTGTTACACAGTTCGGCTGTGAGTTGATTGGCGATCCCGATACCAGCGTAAGCGGTGTCGCACCATTGTCCAGTGCGACACCGGACTCGCTTAGCTTTCTTTCAAGTCCAGCGCTCAAGGCGCAGCTGTCCACGACCAAAGCCGCCGCTGTCATTATGCGTCCCGCCGATGCGGCTGAGTCGCCGGTGGCGGCTATCATTCATGAAAACCCTTATGCCTGTTACGCGCGGATGGCCGCCGTACTGCAACCACCTCCGACTTACAAGCCCGGCAAGCACGCATCGGCTGTCGTGGCGTCCTCGGCCAGCGTAGCCGACAGCGCTCATCTTGCAGCGAATGTTGTTATCGGCGAGCGCTCGGAGATCGGTGCCGATGTCTATGTCGGACCTGGCACAGTGATCGGCCCGGACTGCAAGGTTGGCGAGCGGTGCCGATTCATTGCCAACGTCACGTTGGCGCGCAGCGTCAGAATTGGCGCACGCGGCCTGTTTCATCCGGGTGTCGTTATCGGTGCGGATGGATTCGGCAACGCGATGACGCCGGAGGGCTGGGTCAAGGTGCCGCAGCTGGGTGGGGTGCGAATCGGCGCCGACGTGGAGATCGGCGCGAATACAACGGTGGACTGCGGAGCGCTCGAGGATACGGTGATCGAAGAGGGCGTTCGGATCGATAACCTGTGCATGGTTGGGCATAACGTACGAATTGGCGCGCATACAGCAATGGCGTCTCAGACGGCGATTGCAGGTAGCGCCATCATCGGCAAGCGCTGCCTGTTTGCCGGAAGGTCCGGTTCGGTCGGCCATATCAAGGTTTGTGATGACGTCATTGTTGCGGCGACGTCATTCCTCTCGAAAGATGTCACCAGGCCAGGCACCTATGCGGCCAGTTTCCCAGCGGATGATGCGAAAAGCTGGGCGAAGCAGCTGGCGAGATTCCGCCGCCTCGGTAAACTGATCGAAAGAGTCAAGAAACTGGAGAAGGGTGACCAGTAGGCCGGTCGGCCGTCAGGTGCAAATGCGATGATCCATGCAACAGCGATAATTTCTGACAAGGTGCGCATTGCGAGCGATGTCACCGTGGGCCCCTACGTTGTGATTGGCGACGACGTGGAGATTGGCAGCGGCTCGAGGATCGACAGCCATGTGGTTATTAACGGTCCGACGACCATCGGCAAAGACAACCACATCTACCAGTTCGCCTCCATCGGCGATGATCCGCAGGACAAGAAATACGCTGACGAAGCAACTCGCCTGACGATCGGCGATCGCAATACCATCCGTGAGTTCTGCACAATCAGTCGCGGCACCGTGCAGGACCGCGGCGAAACGACGATTGGTGACGACAACTGGATCATGGCTTACGTGCATATTGCTCACGACTGCGTGGTCGGAGACAAGACCATCCTGGCGAATAACACGACCCTGGCCGGGCACGTGCACGTTGGCGACTGGGTCATATGCGGTGGCTTTTCCGGCATTCACCAGTTCTGCCGGGTCGGCGCGCACGCCTTCCTGGGTATGTACTCGGCTGTGAATCGTGACATTCCGGCCTATACCCTGGTTTCCGGAAGCCCGGCCACCGCGCGCGGTATTAATAGTGAAGGACTCAAGCGTCGCGACTTTTCGGCGGAGCAGATTCGTAACATCAAGAATGCTTACCGGCTGACATTCCGCAAGGGCAACAAGCTTGCTGACGCAATCGACGAAATAGCGGGGCTTAGTCAGGGACGCCCCGAGCTGGTCGTATTCCTTGAATCGCTGCGCTCGTCTGAACGCGGTCTGGTTCGCTAGTGGGCTGCTTGATGAATTCACACACTTTCAGAGTGAACAAACAGCGTCACTACAAGGCGCGAGTTGCGGGCATAGCACCGCTATGGTCGCTACTCGCAACGCGGCAGTGAGACTGTCTGTTCGCTCCCTGCGGGCGTGCTCTGCCGACCCGCAGGACGGCGTTACGCCGCCTGGCAAGGGCACGCCATTACCGGCGCAACGTGCTTTGTCGGCGAACCGGCAGAATACGCTGAAAGCGTTTGAATTGATCAAGCAGCCCACAAGGCGCTGTCGATGAAGATCGGCCTGGTTGCTGGCGAGGCCTCCGGCGACCTGCTGGGTGCAGGGCTGTTGCGCGAGCTTCGAGCCCGCGTACCTGACGCGACCTTCGAAGGCGTTGCCGGGCCGGAAATGCTGGCCGCAGGCTGCGACCAATGGGAGCCGGCTGAGTCACTTGCCGTGATGGGCCTGGTTGAGCCGCTCGCCCACATCCCTCGTTTACTACGCCTGCGCAAATCGTTGCTGCGCCGCTGGCAGGCATCGCCGCCCGACGTCTTTGTGGGGATTGACGCGCCGGACTTTAACCTCGGCCTGGAAAAGAAACTCCGCAAGAGCGGTATCAAGACGGTGCACTACGTCAGCCCATCGGTCTGGGCCTGGCGCAAAGGTCGCATAAAGACCGTCAAGGAAGCCGTCGACAAGGTGTTGTGCATCCTTCCTTTCGAAAAAGCGCTGTACGACTCGCACGGTGTCGATGCGGTTTTCGTGGGCCACCCGAAGGCGGACAGTTCGCCGGCGACTGTCGACGCAGAGGCGGCACGCAGGGCGCTGGGCCTCGGCAGCGGTGAGCTCGTCGCGGTCTTGCCCGGAAGTCGCACTGGCGAGGTTGCACGACTGGGGGGCATCCTCGCCAGCACGGCGAAGCAGCTGGCTGCCGCCCGACCGGGAATTCGCTTTGTCACACCCGCGGCAACGCCGGTATTGCGCGGCATGATCGAGCAGCAGCTGACAGCCGCCGGGGTCGCAGACAGTTTCCTGGTACTCGACGGCGACTCTGAGACAGCAATGATGGCAGCCGACGTCGTGTTGCTTGCCTCGGGTACGGCCGCGCTGGAGTCGGCGCTGCTTGGCAAACCGACGATTGCGATCTATCGAGTGGCAGCGCTTACGCACGCAATCGTGATCGGCATGCGCATGGTGAAGCTCGACTATTACACGTTGCCCAACCTGCTAACCGACGCGCCACTGGTGCCGGAGTTCATGCAGAAAAAGGCCGAGCCGTCAGCTATTGCGAGGGCTGTGACGGCGATGCTGGACGATCCGGAGCGAAGGCGAATGATCCAGCGTGAATTTGCTAAACTGCGGACGAAGCTGGCGCTAAACGCAGACCAGCGCGCGGCCGATGCCGTTATCGAGCTGGCGCATTCATAGAGCATCCATGCAGTCTGATTTGTTTGAAATTGATGGGCTCGTGGCCGGGGTTGACGAGGCGGGTCGTGGCCCCCTGGCTGGCCCCGTTGCTGCCGCTGCCGTAATCCTGCATCCCGGGCGGCCTATTGCCGGTCTCGCGGACTCCAAGAAGCTGACGGCCCGGCGGCGTGAGGCACTGGCCGGTGAAATCCGCGAGCGCTCGCTGGCCTGGTCGGTCGCCTGGGCCGATCCGGCCGAAATCGATGCCATCAACATACTTGCCGCCACCTTGCTGGCTATGCGCAGGGCCATACTGGGGCTGTGGGTCTCTCCAGACGGTGTTCGCGTGGATGGCAATCGATTGCCGAGCCTGACATTCGGTGACCGACATATTGAGGGCCAGGCGATCGTCGGCGGCGATAGCCGTGTTGCCGAGATAAGCGCCGCCTCCATCATCGCGAAAACGGTGCGAGACCGGAAAATGCGCGAACTCGACAAACTGTACCCGTGCTATGAGTTTGCGCGCCACAAGGGGTACGGCACCGAGGTGCACCGAGCCCGGCTGCGCGAGTTCGGTCCGTGCCGCGAACACCGGTTCACGTTTGCGCCGGTGCGAACAGCCCAATGACCTCACCTGCGTTCGTTCATCTTCACCTGCATACCGAGTATTCGCTCGTGGACGGTACCGTGCGAATTCCGGCACTCATGGAACGCTGCGCCTCGATGGCAATGCCGGCCGTCGCGCTGACGGATCAGAATAATCTCTTCGGGCTGGTCAAGTTCTACCGCAAGGCGATGGCGGCGGGTGTAAAGCCGCTCATTGGGGTCGATCTTCGCCTCTTCAATGAAGACGAGCCGGAGCGACCGTTTACGCTGCTGCTGCTCGTGCAGAACACATCGGGCTATCGCAAGCTGTCGGAACTGGTGACGCGCAGCTACCTCGAGGGCCAGGTTCGGGGCGTGCCTATGGCGCGACGCGAATGGCTCAATGAAGAGAGTTGCAAGGGCCTGATCGCACTGTCAGGAGGACTGCACGGCGACATCGGGCACGCATTGCATGGCGTGCACCCGGAGAGGGCGGCTGATCTGCTGGCCGGCTGGCAAGCGACGTTTCCCGATCGGTTTTATCTCGAGCTGATACGCACCGGGCGTGCCGGCGAAGAGGATTGCGTGCAGGCCAGCCTGGCGCTGGCCAGCGAGAACAAGGTGCCCGTCGTCGCAACGAACGACGTGCGTTTCCTGGATCGCGAGGACTTCAATGCGCATGAGGCGCGTGTCTGCATTCACGATGGACGTGGCCTCGCCGACGCGGACAGGCCGCGTCTCTATAGCGCGGAACAGTACCTGCGGTCACCCGATGAAATGGTCGAACTGTTTGCCGACGTACCGGCAGCGCTGCAAAACACGGTCGAGATTGCGCGGCGCTGCAACCTGGACCTGAAACTCGGCGACAGCGTCCTGCCGGAGTTTCCGATTCCGGAAGGGCAAACGGAGTCGGAGTTTCTCGAGGCAGAAGCGAGACGAGGCCTCGAGGCGGCGCTGCAGAAAATTTTCGAGATGCAGGACATCGCGAAGAACGAACGTGACCGGCTGGCTGCACCGTATTTCGAGCGGCTCGCTATCGAGCTCGGCGTCATTCAGTCGATGGGGTTTCCCGGCTACTTCCTGATTGTCGCCGACTTCATTCGATGGGCGAGAGAAAACGACGTGCCGGTTGGGCCTGGTCGAGGTTCAGGTGCCGGCTCGCTGGTCGCATGGGTACTCGGTATCACAGCGCTCGATCCGCTGGAGCACGACCTCCTGTTCGAACGCTTCCTCAACCCCGAACGCGTGTCGATGCCGGATTTCGACATCGACTTCTGCATGGAAGGCCGTGACGCGGTCATCGACTATGTTGCCCAACGCTACGGCCGTGAACGTGTCTCGCAGATCATTACGTTTGGCACGATGGCCGCGAAAGCCGTAATTCGCGATACGGGCCGTGTGCTGGGGCAGCCTTATGGATTCGTCGACCGGATCGCCAAGCAGGTACCGTTCGAGCTTGGCATTACGCTGGAAAAGGCACTCGAGCAATCCGACGAGCTGGCCACGATGTACCGCGATGACGAAGAAGTGGCGGCGATCATCGACCTTGCGAGATCCCTGGAGGGTCTCGTACGCAATGCGGGCAAGCACGCGGGCGGCGTCGTCATATCCCCGGGACCGCTGACCGATTTTGCACCGCTGTACTGTGAAGAGGGCGGCACCAACGTTGTAACGCAACTCGACAAGGATGATGTCGAAGCCGTTGGTCTGGTCAAGTTCGACTTCCTGGGTCTGAAGACACTGACCATCATCGAATGGGCGGTGCGCACTATTAACGCGATATACCCGGATCGAGAGCTCGATATTTCGAGCATACCCACTCGCGACGGGAAGACTTTCGAGCTGCTGCGCAGCACGCAAACAGCTGCCGTCTTCCAGCTCGAATCCAGCGGTATGCGTGACCTGATCAAGCGCCTGCGACCCGACCAGTTCGGTGATCTCGTCGCGCTCGTCGCGTTGTTTCGGCCTGGTCCGTTGCAGTCGGGCATGGTCGATGACTTCATGACCCGGAAACACGCCTCCAACAAGGCGGACATCGACTACCTGCACCCCGACCTGAAACCTGTCCTTGAAGAGACTTACGGCGTGATCCTGTACCAGGAACAGGTCATGCAGATTGCCCAGGTGCTAGCTGGCTACACGCTGGGCGGCGCCGACCTGCTGCGTCGCGCGATGGGCAAGAAGAAGCCCGAGGAGATGGCCAAGCAACGCGAGATATTTGTCACGGGAGCGACCGAGCGCGGCGTTACGCAGGCAACCGCGACGCGCATCTTCGACCTGATGGAGAAGTTCGCGGGCTACGGCTTTAACAAATCGCACTCCGCAGCCTACGCGGTGCTGTCATACCAGACGGCCTACCTGAAGGCGCATTATCCAGCGGCGTTCATGGCGGCGGTTATGAGTGCCGATCTGCAGAACACGGATCGCCTCGTGACACTGAAAGATGACTGCCGGCAGCTTGGCCTGGAACTGTTGCCGCCTGACGTCAACAAGTCCTCGTTTCAGTTCAGCGTCTCGGACGAGCGCACCATCCTTTACGGCCTTGGCGCGATAAAAGGCGTCGGGCACTCGGCAATCGACTCGCTGATCAGCGAGCGCAAGGCAAACGGAGCGTTCGCGAGCCTCGTCGAGTTCTGCCGACGTGTGGACCACGAAAAGATCAATCGACGTTCGCTGGAGGCGCTGGTCAAGTCCGGCGCGATGGATGGCTTCGGCGAGTCACGACGCAGCCTGATGCACGAGGTACCTGAGGCGCTGCGCAGCGCCGATCAGCAGGCCAAGGCTGCGGCAGCCGGCCAGAATGACATGTTCGGCCTGGAGGCACCGGCAGCCGAAGTCGAAGCGGCGGCGCCGGTTCGGCTCGCCGAATGGCAGGAACGCGTCCTGCTAAGCAACGAGAAGGAAGCGCTGGGCCTGTATCTGACCGGGCATCCTTTCGACGCAGTCCGCAATGATGCCGGCTTACTTCGTGGATGGCCGGCTGGCGGACATTACGGCGGAACCGCCGCCGCAGAACAACAAGGGTGAGCGAAACTTCGCGCAGGCGCGACGCGAGGCCACGGTTGCGGGTCTTATCGTCGATGTGCGCAAGCGCGGCAATCGCGTCAGCGTGGTACTTGATGACGATACCGGCCGCATGGAAATCAGCCTTTTCAGCGAAGCGTTCCAGGAGTTTCGTCACCTGCTGGTGAAAGACGAAATCGTCGTAATTTCGGGTGGACTTCGTTACGACGATTTTGTCGGCAGCTGGACGATCAATGCGAAGAACGTCCTGCACATCGATCGCGTCATCGAGTCGCGCGCAAAGGGCATTATCCTGAGCCTCGCGCCGAACGGGCAGGGCGAGCAGCTGCTGGTCAAACTGCACGATCTGTTGCTACCGTTCCGAGAGGGCAACTGCGATGTCTCGGTCCGCTACATCGGCGAGAGCGCGACGGCCCGACTGTCACTTGGACCCGAATGGGCGGTGCGCCCCAGCCGCGAATTGCGCGATAAGTTGAGCGAGTTGCTCGGCACCAATAATGTCCGCTTACTGTACGCGCCTGGCCGCGAAATCATGTAATCTCGCATCCATGGACCTGAAATTTCTCGATTTTGAGCAACCGATCGCCGAGCTGGAGGCGAAGATCGAAGAGCTCCGTTATGTTGGTGACGACTCGGAGGTCAACATCAACGAGGAGGTCAACCGACTCAAAAGCAAGAGTGAGTCGCTGACGAAGAGCATCTTTGCGAAGCTTACTCCCTGGCAGGTCGCACGGGTGGCGCGGCACGAATCCCGTCCATACACGATGGATTACCTGCGCATGATTTCGCCGGACTTCCAGGAACTGCATGGTGACCGGATGTATGCGGATGATCCTGCGATCATTGGCGGGGTCGGGCGCATTGATGGACGCGCGGTGATGTTCATAGGTCACCAGAAGGGCCGCGACACCAAGGAGACGGGTTCGCCGCAACTACGGCATGCCGAAACCGGAAGGCTATCGCAAAGCGCAACGGCTGATGCTGCTGGCGGAGAAGTTTTCGCTGCCGGTCATTACTTTCATTGATACTCCGGGCGCCTATCCCGGTCTTGGTGCGGAAGAGCGTGGCCAGAGCGAGGCCATCGCGAGAAGCCTGTACCTGATGTCTGCTCTCAGGACGCCGATTATCTCGGTGGTCATCGGTGAGGGAGGCTCCGGCGGCGCGCTGGCGATTGGCGTAGGCGATCGGCTATTGATGTTGCAGTACGCGGTCTATTCGGTGATATCTCCGGAGGGCTGCGCGTCGATCCTGTGGAAGAGCGCCGAAAAGGCGGAGGCTGCTGCGGAGGCCATGCGCATCACGGCGCAGAGTCTCAACGAATTCGGATTGGTCGACGAGGTTCTTGCCGAACCGCTTGGCGGCGCACATCGAAACCCGGGTGATATGGCGGAGATCATTCGGAACGCCGTCCTGAAGAGTATTGACGAGCTTGACGCCCTGTCGATCGAGCAGGTGCTCGAGCAACGGCAGCAGCGGCTCGAGAGTTTCGGTCAGTTCAAAGAGACGTGATCCTGGAAGCCGAGACTCTGCTGCAGAAGCTCAGGGAACTCGAAGCTATCGCCGGCGCGCCCTCCCGATACGTTGTTGCATTCAGCGGCGGTCTCGATTCGACCGTCCTGTTGCACGCCCTTGCGACCTTGCGCGACGAACTGGCTGTTCCGCTGCTCGCGATCCACGTCGACCATGGGTTGCATGCTGATTCGTCGGCCTGGAGCGCGCATTGCCGCGACATTGCGGCGCGTCTCGACATTGACTACCAGTCGCGCTCCGTCAATGTGCAACTGGAGTCGGGCAAAGGGCCGGAGGCGTCGGCAAGGGACGCCCGCTACAACGCGCTACATGCAGAGCTTCACGCCGGCGATTGGCTGATGAGCGCCCACCATCTCGAGGACCAGGCCGAGACGCTGCTCCTCAACCTGATTCGTGGCAGCGGCCCGATGGGCATCGCCGGCATCGGCAACATCCGTCGCTTCGGGCCCGGTTGGCTGGCGCGACCGCTGCTCGAAACGAGCCGGCAAGCCCTGGCGGAGTATGCAAGCCGCGAGGAGCTCGAGTGGGTCGAGGATCCGTCCAATGTGGATCGCCGCTTTCGATCGAAACTTCCTGCGGCACGACGTCCTGCCGCGTCTCGGCGCGCGCTGGCCAGACATCTCCATGCGATTGCAGCGTAGTGCAAGTCACGCGGGCGAAGCGTCACAACTGCTGACCAATCTCGCGGCGATCGATCTCCAGTCCGTGGGCGGGCGACCCGAGAAGCTGGCCATTGACGGTCTCTTGCGGTTGTCGCCGGCGCGACAGCGCAATCTTCTGCGACACGCTGTGCGGCAACTCGGCCTGGCTGCA
Organism: uncultured Gammaproteobacteria bacterium; assembly: GCA_963841145.1. Taxonomy (GTDB): domain Bacteria; phylum Pseudomonadota; class Gammaproteobacteria; order Steroidobacterales; family Woeseiaceae; genus UBA1847. Next base: position 108,332 of record CAWJBO010000020.1, on the reverse strand, counting down.
CCAACGGCGATGCAAGTCGCTCGCATTCAGAACGAGGTGATACCGGCACGCGCAGACGCGCAGCCGCTCGTGACCTGGTCCGGCGCCGCCGTCCGTCGCTATCGAAACAGCCTGTACCTTTTGCCGGAGACCGCGCAAGCGTTGCCGGCCTGCATTGACGTCCCGTCACAGGACCTGCCAGTGGCCGCAGTTGCCCTGGGTCCGGGGCTCGGTGTCCTTAAGTTCCTCGCCGGGGGAGCGCCCGGTTTATCGGAGGACATCATAAAGCGTGGCGTGCAGATTCGTTTTCGCCAGGGTGGTGAAGAATTTCAGCCGTTAGGTCAATCACATACACGGAAACTGAAGAAACTACTTCAAGAGGAGGGCGTGGTTCCCTGGATGCGGGAGCGGCTGCCGCTGGTGTTTTCAGGAGACGACCTGGTCGCTGTAGGCGATCTCTGGATGGCAGCACAGGCCGTCAGCGAGCCCGGTGTTGCGCTTCACTGGCACGACCGGCCGGCGTTGCATTGAGGGGGTTGCGGCTGCCGCGCATTACCGTTAAATCGTTGTGTCGTCGGGGGTGATCTGATAACGTTTAACACCGTCTACAGTCCAACGACGGCGCGAAATTCGAAGGGTTGGTAGAAAGCACATTGCTCGCCACGCAGTGCTTTTGATCCAGCCCTTTCTTGTTTCTCGCTTTCTGCGAAAACTATGCGCCTCAAGCCTTGGATCAGCACATGACATCGTATGTATTTATTACCGGCGGGGTAGTCTCTTCATTAGGAAAGGGGATCACGTCGGCCTGCCTTGGAGCCATTCTCGAGGCGCGCGGCCTGACCATCAGCATGATCAAGCTGGATCCCTATATCAACGTCGATCCGGGGACAATGAGCCCGTTTCAACACGGCGAAGTGTTCGTCACCCATGACGGTACCGAGACTGATCTTGATCTTGGTCACTACGAACGTTTCGTGCGCACGGCACATGGTGGCCGGCACAGCAATTACACCACCGGGCGAATTTACGAGAGCGTAATCCGCAAGGAGCGTCGTGGCGAGTACCTCGGCGCTACAGTGCAGGTCATACCGCACATCACGGACGAGATTAAGCGCAGCATCGAGCTTGGTGCTGGTGACGCAGATATCTGCCTGGTGGAGATCGGCGGCACGGTAGGTGACATCGAATCGCTGCCGTTTCTTGAGGCGATTCGACAGATGGGTGTCGAACTGGGGCACGAGCGAGTGGTTTATGTGCACCTGACGCTGGTGCCGTATATTTCGACCTCATCCGAAATAAAAACCAAGCCGACGCAGCACTCGGTAAAAGAGTTGCGTTCCATCGGTATTCAGCCGGACATTCTTGTGTGTCGCTCTGAGAAGCCGCTGCCCGACGAACAGCGCCGCAAAATTGCGTTGTTTACGAACGTGCAGGAGCGGGCGGTTATTTCCGCCTTTGACGCCGACGATCTGTACAAGATTCCCGCGATGATGCACGACCAGGGCCTCGATGAGATTGTTTCAAAACAACTCGGGCTTGAGCTGCCGCCGGCGGACCTGGCCGAATGGGATGCGATCGTCGAAGCCAAGCAGAACCCGGAAATCGAGGTCGATGTCGCCATGGTTGGCAAGTACATGGACCTCAAGGATTCCTACATCTCGCTGGTTGAGGCGCTGCAACACGGTGGCATCCATACCAAGACCCGGGTCAATATCCACTTCATCGAGTCCAGAGATATCGAAAACAACGGCGTCGGTTGCCTGAAGAACATGCACGGCATCGTGGTGCCTGGTGGTTTCGGCGATCGCGGCATCGACGGCAAGATAGAGACGGTCCGGTTTGCGCGCGAAGCGGGCATTCCCTATCTCGGCATTTGCCTCGGCATGCAGGTGGCGGTCATCGAAGCGGCGCGCAACCTCGCGGGCCTGAGCGGTGCAATGAGCACCGAGTTTGACCGCGATACGCCGCATCCGGTCGTTGGCCTGATAACGGAATGGCGCGACAAGACCGGCGACACCGAGCAGCGCGATGAGAGTTCGGAACTCGGTGGCACGATGCGCCTGGGCGCACAGCAGGTGTCACTCGCCGAAGGCTCGCTTGCAGCCAGGAGCTATGGCAGCACGTCGATCGAAGAACGGCATCGGCATCGTTACGAGGTCAATAACAACTATCGCCAGCAGCTTACCGATGCCGGGCTGCGCTTTTCCGGGCTTTCCGTCGACGATCTCGTCGAAATGGTCGAGCTGCCGGGGCACCCGTTCTTCCTCGCCAGCCAGTTCCATCCCGAGTTCACTTCCAATCCACGCGATGGCCACCCGCTGTTCAAGAGCTTTATCGAGGCGGTTCGCCAGCGCGCCGAGAGTGAAATACCGGAGGCCGTCGAGGCATGAAGCTCTGCGGTTTCGACGCCGGGAACGACCGGCCGATTTTCCTGATCGCCGGGACCTGTGTCGTCGAGAGCGAACAGATGGCGCTCGACACCGCCGGCACGCTCAAGGAGATCTGTGCCGGCACTGAATGTCCCGCTGATCTACAAATCCTCGTTCGACAAGGCCAATCGAAGTTCGCGCGACGGTTTCCGCGGACCCGGCATGGAAGAGGGTCTGCGCATACTGAGCGAGGTTAAGAAACAGCTCGGGCTGCCGCTTATTACCGACGTGCACGAAGACACGCCGATGGACGAAGTGGCCGATGTCGTTGACGTGCTGCAAACGCCGGCTTTTCTTTGTCGACAGACGAACTTCATTCTTCGTGCGGCATCCGCAGGCAAGCCAGTCAACATCAAGAAGGGCCAGTTCCTGTCGCCCTGGGAAATGCAGAACGTCGTTGATAAAGCGAAGTCGACCGGCAACGATGACATCATGGTTTGTGAGCGCGGTTTTTCATTCGGCTACAACAACCTTGTATCGGACATGCGAGGGCTCGCCGTTATGCGCGGCACCGGCTGCCCGGTGGTATTCGATGCGACACACTCGGTGCAGCTGCCGGGCGGTCAGGGCAAATCGTCGGGCGGGCAACGTGAATTCATACCGGTTCTCGCGCGGGCGGCAACGGCCGCCGGTATCGCCGGATTATTCATGGAGACGCACCCGGATCCATCGAAAGCGTTGAGTGATGGTCCCAATGCCTGGCCGCTGGACTTGATGAAACAACTTCTCGAAACGCTGGTGTCGATCGATTCCAGTGTCAAACAAAGCGATTTCCTCGAAGCGGGCTTCGGCCTCGGGGTAACCAACTCGGAGTAGTAATGATCAAGATAAGCGATATACGTGGTCGGGAGATTCTCGATTCTCGCGGCAACCCGACCGTGGAAGCCGATGTTACGCTCGCCGATGGCTCAGCTGCGCGGGCGGCCGTGCCTTCAGGCGCGTCGACTGGAACGCGCGAGGCGGTAGAGCTTCGCGACGGCGACAAGTCACGTTACCTTGGCAAAGGCGTGCAAAAAGCGGTGGCCAACGTCAATGGTGAACTGCGCGACGCGCTGCTGGGCGTCGAGTTCGAGGACCAGCGTGCGCTCGATCAGTGCATGATTGACCTTGATGGCACGGAAAACAAAGGGCGACTTGGCGCGAACGCGCTGCTGGCGATCTCGCTTGCCGCGTCGAAGGCAGAGGCGACATCCAGGGGCATTTCGTTATTCCGGCACCTTGGACCCGGCACGACCATGCCGGTACCGATGATGAATATCATCAACGGCGGTGCGCATGCCGACAACAGCGTCGATATCCAGGAGTTCATGATCCTGCCTGTGGGCGCACCGAATTTCCGCGAGGCGCTGCGCTACGGTGCCGAAATATTCCACAGCCTGAAGAGCGTGTTGCGTGGCAAGGGCCTGAACACGGCCGTCGGTGACGAGGGCGGCTTCGCGCCGGACCTGCCATCGAACAAGGCCGCGTTGGATACGATCATGATCGCGATAGAGCAGGCCGGGTTCAAGGCCGGTGACGACATCCTGCTGGGTCTCGACGCCGCCAGCTCTGAGTTCTACAAGGACGGCGTGTATGACCTCGCCTCGGAAGGGCGCACTTTCGACGCAGTCGAATTCAGCGCATATCTCGCCGAACTGGCTGACAACTACCCGATCATCACCATCGAAGATGGGATGGACGAGAGTGACTGGGAGGGTTGGCGGGTGATGACCGATGCCCTGGCAGACCGCGTGCAGATTGTCGGTGATGACCTGTTTGTCACCAACACGGCCATACTACGCCGCGGTATCGATGAGAAAGATTGCAAATTCTATATTGATAAAACCCAACCAAATCGGTACCTTAAGCGAAACTCTTGATGCGATTACTATGGCAGACGAGGCGGGTTATACCGCGGTAATCTCGCACCGTTCGGGTGAAACCTCGGACAGCACGATTGCCGACATCGCTGTCGGTTCGAAAGCGACGCAGATCAAGACCGGGTCATTGTCCCGATCGGATCGCATCGCGAAGTACAACCAGCTGCTGCGCATTGAAGAGGAACTGGGGGCCGATGCTTCGTATGCGGCCCGCGACGCGTTTTCCGTCAAGGTGAGTTAGGAAGCGCGCCTGTAACGTATTTGGGGCTGCCGTTTGATTCGTTCACGTTTTTTGCTCGTGCTGTTGGCGATAGCCGGACTGGGCCTGCAGGCCGAGCTCTGGTTCTCCGACGACGGCTATCGCAAGACGAGCAACCTGCGAGCCGCTGTCGCCGAGCAACAGGCGCTGAACGAGTCGCTGCGGCAACGCAACGGCGCGCTCGATGCCGAGGTGATCAACCTCAAGCAAGGCAGAGATGCGGCTGAAGAGCGGGCACGAACCGATCTGGGCATGATCGGCCGCCGGGAAACGTTCTACCAGGTTGTTTCGACCCGCTCCGGGAATCCTGACTAGGAAAAGCGATGTCCTTGCCCGACTGGGCCCGTGCGCACGGGGACCCGCTATTTGCTGCGCAGATTCGCTCGCAGCCGGCGGACTTCGATGTCACCGAGGAACTTGGCTTCGAGCTGAGCGGCGACGGCGAGCACGACTACCTGTTTATCGAGAAGACTGCAGCAAACACCGACTGGGTGTTGCGGCAGCTCGCGGCCCACGCCGGTGTCCCGGCAAAAGACGTCGGCTGCGCGGGCCTGAAAGACCGTCATGCCGTTACCCGACAGTGGTTCAGCGTGCCACGCTGGCACGCGCCTGACTGGGAGAAGCTCGTTATCGACGGTGTTCGATTGCTCGAACAACAGCGACATAACCGCAAGCTTCGCCGTGGCGCTCACCAAGGCAATCGTTTTCGAATCGTCTTGCGCGGGCCCCTGCCCGATGAGCGTTCGCTGCAGGCACGGCTCTCATTGATCGCAAGCGCCGGCGTGCCGAACTACTTTGGCCAGCAGAGATTCGGCAGGGGTGCCTCGAATATCGCGCTTGCCGACGCCTGGTCCGCAGGCAGGCGCCTGCCGCGCCAGAAACGCAGCCTTGCGATATCGGCCGCACGCTCGTTCTTGTTCAACCAAATCCTCGCTGCGCGCGTACGTGAGAAAACCTGGGACAAGCTGGTCGCGGGCGATGTCGTGAATCTGGATGGTACCGGCAGCGTATTCGACGCTGCAGCGCTTGATGATGAACTCGTGCGTCGCTGCGCCGAGATGGACATTCACCCGGCCGGGCCCCTGTGTGGCGAGACAACATCCCCTGAAAGCATCCCCGGCGGGCATGAGAACTGGTTGGCGGCGTTGCAGAAAGCACGTGTCAAAGCCGCGCATCGGAGTCTTCGATTGCGTGTTACGGACTTCGAGTGGTCGACTGGCGAGGATTCGCTGGAGCTCAGGTTTGTTCTGCGGCGCGGTGCCTTCGCAACGGCCGTGTTGCGCGAAATCGCGCAGGTTGAGGAAGCGAAGCGCTAGGTCTTCTGCAGCAATACGTAGATGGCACCAGTACCGCCATCGACCTGGCGCGTTGAGACGAATGCCAGCACGCTGTCCCATTTTCTGAGCCATCGATTCACCGCGTTCTTCAGAACCGGTCCTCGACCTCCCGAACCCAGGCCCTTGCCGTGCACCACGCGCACGCAAAGATTGCCCTGCATTGCGCAATAGTCGATGAAGTCGGCAAGCCTCGGCTTGGCCTCGGCCAGCGTCATACCGTGCAGGTCTATTTCGGCCTGCACGCTGTAGCCACCCCGCGCGAGCTTTCGCATCGTCCGCTTGCCCACCGACGCGCGGTGGAACCTGAGCGCGGCGCCGTAACCGTGCTCGATCGTATCGATATCGTCCTGCAGGCTTTCCTGCAGCACCTCTCGTTCGTCGGCACGTGAAAAGCGGGCGCGGGGTTTTGGCTTGGGTTTCGCCTCCGGAACGCGGTCTTCCGCCTTCAGCGGCTTGGCGTCGGAAAACGCGCGGCGAAACTCGTCAATATCCTTGTCGGTCACAGTGTTGTCTTCGAGGCTATGGTGGGCGGTTAACATTGAGTATAGTGAGCGCGTTGCCATCTACCAACGCAAAGAGTGCGCTCGTCAAAAACAAAGCATGAAAATCCTCGTAAGTAACGACGACGGGTATCTCGCCACCGGTATCATTGCCCTGACAGAGGCCCTGGAGCGGGTCGCCGACGTGGTTGTCGTGGCGCCCGATCGTAATCGCTCCGCGGCCAGCAGTTCGCTTACGCTCGATAGACCACTGCGGGTTGCCGAAGTTGCGAAGAACCGCTACCACGTAGACGGCACGCCGTCGGACTGTGTACACCTGGCACTGACGGGATTCCTGGACCATGAGCCGGACCTGGTCGTTTCCGGTATCAATCATGGGGCCAACCTGGGGGACGATGTCATCTATTCGGGCACGGTGGCCGCCGCGCTGGAGGGTCGATTCCTCGGCCTGCCCACAATTGCGGTGTCGCTGGTCGGTCATAAGCTGCGCCACTTTGATTCGGCCGCCCGTGTTGCCGCCGAGCTCGTACAGAAGATTGAGCGTGCGGGTCTTGAGCCAGACGTCGTGCTGAATATCAACGTCCCGGATCGGCCCTACGCGGAACTGAAGGGAATTCAGGCAACCCGGCTGGGCTTTCGCCACAAGTCGGAGCAGATCCTGAAAGATTCCGATCCTTACGGGCGTCCGATCTACTGGGTGGGGCCGGCCGGCGAGGGCCAGGACGCAGGCGAGGGCACGGACTTTCATGCGATCGAACAGGGCGCGGCGTCGGTGACGCCGCTGCGGGTCGATCTGACCCGGCATGAGGCTGTACCGGGTATTGCAGACTGGCTGCGGCAATGATCGATCCGTTCAAGGCATCGGCATGACCTCCAGGCGCACCCGCGACCGGCTGGTGGAGCGCCTGAAGGAGTCGGGCATTCGTTCCGCGGCCGTGCTCGAGCAGATACGCAACGTGCCCCGTCACCTGTTCGTCGACGAGGCGCTGGCGAGCCGCGCGTACGAGGATACGGCGCTGCCGATTGGGCGGAGCCAGACAATCAGCCAGCCCTACGTGGTCGCGCGCATGACCGAGGCATTGCTGAACGGCTTCGAAGGCGAAAGCGTGCTCGAGATTGGCACGGGCTGCGGCTACCAGACGGCGGTACTCGCGCCGCTGGTGAAGAAGATCTACACGGTTGAGCGCATTCGCGAGCTATTGAGAAAGACCCAGCAGCGACTTCGCGATCTCGACATTTACAACGTGCAGTTCCGGCTGGGCGACGGCTGGGAAGGCTGGCGCAAGTACGGGCCGTATGACGGTATTATCGTCGCCGCGGCCGCCGCCGAGATTCCCGAGAAGCTGTTGCAGCAGCTCGCGCCAGGGGGGCGAATGATCATCCCGATCGGGCCGCCCGGCCGGCAGGAGCTCACCATGGTTACCAACCGCGACGATCACTACGAAAAGGTCTCGCTGGGTCTTGTCAGCTTCGTGCCCCTTGTCAAGGGATAAAAATTCGATTTATCATAGAGTTTATGGAACATTTTGAAAGTAATTTTTCTGTTTTGGTAACGCGAAGGAATGGGCAATGACGCTGTTTGGGCCGCTGTATGAGCGTGTTCTCGCCTGGTCAAGACACCCGCATGCCGAGCGTTACCTGGGCGCAATGAGTTTCGCAGAGTCGTCGTTCTTTCCCATTCCGGTCGACGTCATGCTGGCACCTATGTGCCTCGCCGATCGCGATCGCTGGGTGCGCTACGCGACGATCGCGACGTTGCTGTCGGTAGCCGGTGGCCTGGCCGGTTATGCGATCGGCTACGTCGCCTTCGAGGCGATAGAACCCTGGCTGCGGCAATCGCATTACTGGGAAGCTTACGAAACGAGTCAGCGGTGGTTTGACAAGTACGGTGTCGTTGTCGTCTTCGTTGCCGGCTTTTCGCCGATTCCGTACAAGGTCTTCACGATTGCGGCCGGTGTTGCGGCACTCAATGTGCCGGGCTTTCTGATCGCCTCGTTGATCGGTCGTGCGGGGCGTTTCTTTCTTGTCGCCGGCCTGGTGCGAGCCGGCGGGGAGCGCTTTGAGCGCAACTTGTCGAAACATATCGAGCGAATCGGCTGGGTCGTCGTCGCGCTCTCCGTAGTCCTGATCGCCTGGCTCATGATGCGGGGACAATGACATCACGGCTTGCGACGTTGCTGTGTTTCATGCTGCTGCTTGCGGCCTGTGGCGGTGCGCGCTGGCAGGATGATGCGAATACCCACATTGTGCGCCGCGGCGAGACCCTGTTTTCGATTTCCTGGCGCTACGGCAAGGACCCCAGGGACGTCGCGCGCTGGAATCGACTGGGCGACGGCTCGCTGATTTATCCGGGCCAGGTCATTCGGTTGACGCCGTCGGCAGGCTCGGGCACCAGGGCCACGACCAGCAAGCCGTCGCGCACCCGGTCAGCGCCGAAACCGCTGCCGCCCATCCCGGCTGAGCCCAGTCCGCCATGGGCCTGGCCGACCAGCGGCAGGATCAGCGTCGAATTTGGTGCCAAGCCAGGTACCGGTACGGGCGTACTGATCGATGGCAAGGCAGGGCAGTCTATCCATGCGTCAGCCGCAGGCCGCGTCGTGTACGCCGGCGACGGACTCATTGGTTATGGCAAGCTCATCATCCTGAAGCACAACAATACCTACCTGAGTGCGTATGGCTACAACGCCTCACTGCTGGTAAAGGACGGGGATCAGATCCGGAAGGGCCAGCGCATTGCGACTATGGGGGAGGGGCCCGAGCGCAAGCCGCGACTGCATTTCGAGATCCGGCGCAACGGCCAGCCGGTCAATCCGCGGCGGCAGTTGCCGTCGCGCTAAGCGGTCACAGCCGCTGTTTCGCCAACCGCGTCACAGGTAGAGCACGGCGGCTACCTGCCGGCCTTCAGTTGCGAGGACGTTGAAGGTCCGCGCGGCAGCGGCGGTATCCATGCATTCCAGTCCGATGCCGCGCCTGGCAAACGCGAAAATCAATTCGCGCGGAGGAAACACGTTGGTACGGCCCGTGCCCAGCAGGACGATCTCGGGTGCCTTCGACAACAGGAGCTCGAAGTCGGGTTCCGCGAGGTCGGCAACGGGCTTGGGCTCCCAGTTGGCCACTACCTCCTCAGGCGTCAACGCAATGCTCTGTGAGTATGTTTCACTGTTGACCGTTATCGCAGTTTCGGTTACCCGCTGGATCATCAGCGAGCCGGTCATTTCTCTTGTGAATTTCAACGGCGCATCCCTTACCATCGGCGACCTATCGTGAACGAATCATACGACAAATCAGCCGCCCTGGCGGTGCTGCCCGCGGTGTCCGGTGGCCGTTTGCAGGACGCTTCGCTGCGAACCTGGCTCGCGCAGTCCGATCTTGCGCGAGTGCCCGGCGATGTCGAGCTGTTGTCCCAGCTTGCCGGGGAACTGGATCTGCCGTACCCGGAAGAGGGCCTCGCCGCGTTGCGCATGTGGGGCCAGACGGGTGAGCGGCCGACGGCCTGGATAGCGGCGGCCGACCCCGTTTACCTCGAGCCGCGACTTGATCATCTTTGCCTGCATGATTTGTCGGGCGCTGATATTGCCCCGAACGAGTTTCGCTTATTGATAGAACACCTGCAGGAGACGCTGGCAGGCGACAGGCAATTCGGCTTCATCCGGTTGGGACAGCATGGCTACCTGTGCGCAGAGAGCCCGATGCCTACGTCTGCGGTTCCGGCCTACGTCGTGAACCAGAGAGTGCCGAGTGACTATCTCCCCGGTGGACAGCAGGCAGCGGCCTATCGAAATCTCCTGAGTGAGGTGGAAATGTCATTGCACGACCATGACGTCAATCAGCGGCGCGTCTCCAAAGGCGAGCCGCCGGTCAATTCGTTGTGGCTCTGGGGCGGCGGCCAGGCGCCAGCGCGCGCAACGAGATCGCTGCCGGCGCTTTTCTGCGACGATCCGCTGCTACTGGGTTACTGGGATTCCGCGAATGCGAGCGCGAGTCTCTGGCCAGGCTCGATGGCTGATTGCCTGAAAGAACGTCAGAACTCCGGTTTTGTCGCGGTAACACCGGTCGGTGAGGATAGTCCGAAATTTCTTGAAGATTGCCTGCGACAATTGCGCGCTGCGTTGCGGCAGAAACACGTCGATCGCCTGACGCTCCTGTTTCGCGACGGACTGCGCGCTGATATCGTCCGCTCACAGCGGCTGCGATTCTGGCGCCGTGATTCCCGACTCCTCGACTAAGCTGACAACGTGCGAACACAGAGACCTATCGTATCCAGAACCTTGCCCAGCCCGGACCTGATTGAGCAATTCAGCGGCCTGGATCCAGTGCATGCGCGCCTGTACGCGATGCGCGGGCTAAAGGCTGCCGACGAGCTGGATTACAGCCTCGCCCGGCTTGCCCCGCTTGGCGCGCTGGAGCACCTCGATGAGGCAGCTGAGCTGGTTATCGCGAATCGCGACAAGCGCATTGTCGTCGTCGGTGACTACGACGTAGATGGCGCGACCAGCACAGCGCTGGTGCTGCGCTGCCTGAGAGAGTTTGGTTTCGCGGATGTCGAATACCTGGTGCCGAATCGTTTCGACTTCGGCTACGGCCTCTCCAGGGAGATAGTTCGCGTCGCCGCCGAGCGAAAACCCGCTCTGCTGATCACCGTTGACAACGGCGTGTCCAGTGTCGATGGCGTCGAGGAGTCCAACAAGTTGGGCATACCCGTGCTCGTAACCGACCACCACCTGCCTGGTGACACGCTGCCGGCCGCGGCGACCATCTTGAATCCGAATCTCGACGGCAGTCGATTTCCGAGTCGCAACCTGGCTGGCGTTGGCGTCGCTTTCTATCTCATGGCGAAAGTAGGGCGGGTGCTGGAGGAGCAGGGCATCTCGGGAGCTGCCAGGATTCCTGCGAGGTACCTCGACCTCGTCGCGCTCGGCACGGTTGCCGACGTCGTGCCACTGGATTACAACAATCGCATCCTCGTGCACCAGGGACTGCTGAGAATTCGCGCCGGGCGCTCGGTGTCGGGCATCGGCGCTCTGCTGAAGCAGTCTGGCAGGCAGATGCAGCGTTGTGTCAGCACGGACCTCGGCTTCGCCGTCGGACCGCGCATCAACGCATCGGGGCGGCTGGAGGATATTTCAGTCGGCATTGAGTGTTTGCTGACAGACAGTGCTGAAACCGCTGCCGACTATGCGCAGCAGCTTGATCACATCAACAGTGAGCGCCGGGACATTGAGGCCGGCATGCGCGAGCAGGCTTTCTCCTACGTCGACAAGATGGGGGCCACACAATGGCCTGCCTGCGTGTGTGTTTACGACCAAGGCTGGCACCAGGGCATTGTCGGGCTTATCGCGGCCCGCGTACGCGAGCGCTGTCATCGACCCGTGATTGCTTTTGCCCGCGAGAACGGCGACATGCTGAAAGGCTCCGCGCGTTCGATTTCGGGTGTGCATGTTCGCGACCTGCTGGAGGCCGTATCGACGGCGAAGCCGGGACTCATCGAAAAGTTCGGCGGACACGCGATGGCGGCCGGTCTGTCGATAGCCGAAGCGGCGCTTCCCGAATTCAAGCGCGTTGCCGAGAAGCAGATGGGACGACTCTATCCGCAAGCGGATTTCAGCGGTGCGATTCTCACGGACGGTCCGTTGCCCGGCTCAGCCTTCAACTTGAGGTTTGCGCGCTCACTGCGCGATGCGGGGCCCTGGGGGTCAGGCTTCCCCGAGCCGATGTGGAGCGGAGATTTCGCCGTCGTCGAACAGCGCACGGTTGGCGAGAATCACCTGAAGCTGAGGGTGCGTCCGGCGGACGGCGGCAACGTGGTTGACGCAATTGCATTCAACCAGGCCGGGGCCGTCTATCGCGGCGTCGTGCAGCTCGCGTACAAGCTCGACGTCAATGAGTTTCGTGGCGTCGAGAACCCGCAGCTGGTGGTCGAGCAAATTGCTCCTTTGCAGGCAGGCGCTGCGTGCTAAGATCGCGCCCTTTTCCGGCGAAGCTGTACCCATGGAAACCAACCTTATAAGACTCACCATTGCCGACCTCGTTGAGCGCTCCGATGCGTTGAGGAGGTATCTTTGACTACGAGACCAGGGCGGAACGGCTGACCGAAGTCCAGCGTGAGCTGGAGCAGCCGGATGTCTGGGAGGATCCTCAGCGCGCGCAGGCGCTGGGACAGGAGCGCTCCCAGCTCGAGCAAATTGTCGTCACGCTCGACACGCTGTCGACGGGCCTGAATGAGGCATCAGAGCTTCTGACACTCGCCGAAGAGGAAGATGACAGCGCGACCGTCGATGAGGTCGTCAAAGACCTTGATGGTTTCGAAACTCAACTGGCGGCGCTCGAGTTTCGCCGCATGTTCTCCGGCGAGATGGATGTCAACAGCGCCTATGTTGATATCCAGTCCGGTGCCGGTGGTACCGAGGCGCAGGACTGGGCGGAAATGCTGTTGCGAATGTACCTGCGTTGGGCAGAGTCGCACGACTTCAAAGCCGAAGTGATCGAAGCCTCGGCGGGTGAAGTGGCCGGTATCAAGAGTGCGACCCTGCACATCGTCGGTGAGTATGCGTATGGCTGGCTCAGAACCGAGACCGGCGTGCATCGACTCGTCAGAAAATCACCCTTCGATTCCGGCAATCGCCGACACACATCGTTCGCATCAGTGTTTGTCTCGCCGGAAGTGGACGACGACATCGATATTGAAGTCGATCCGTCGGACCTGCGGATCGATGTCTACCGGGCCAGTGGCGCCGGTGGCCAGCACGTCAACCGGACGGAGTCGGCCGTTCGCATCACGCACCTGCCGACGAATACGGTAGTGCAGTGCCAGAACGATCGTTCGCAACACAAGAACAAGGCGACGGCGATGAACCAGTTGAAGGCGAAACTCTACGAACTTGAGATGCAGAAGCGACGTGCCGAAGCGTCAGTGGTTGAAGAGAGCAAGGCGGATGTTGGCTGGGGCAGCCAGATTCGTTCTTACGTGCTCGATCAGAGCCGCATCAAGGATTTGCGTACTGGCGTCGAAACCGGTAACACTCAGGCTGTACTCGATGGAGGCCTGGACGCTTTCATCGAAGCAAGCTTAAAGCAGGGACTTTGAATTGAGCCAGAGAATGAGCAACAACAAGCCACAAGACACTAGCAAGCTGGACGAAAACAAGCTCATCGCGGAGCGGCGTTCGAAGCTCGATGCGTTGCGGGAACAGGGCAATGCCTATCCCAACGATTTTCGCCGCAATTCGATTGCCGAAGAGCTGCATCAGACGTTTGATTCCCATGACGACGAGGCGCTGCGCGAGGAGCACGTCAGGGTCGCCGTGTCGGGTCGGATGATGGTAAAGCGGGTCATGGGCAAGGCGAGTTTCGTCAAGCTGCAGGATCGCAGTGGCCAGATTCAGCTACGCCTGGAGCGTGACCGGCTTCCTGAAGGCGTCTACCAGGCGTTCAAGAAATGGGACGTTGGCGATATCGTCGGCGCCGAGGGCGAGTTATTCCGAACGCAGACGGGCGAACTCACGGTCATGGCGGAGACCGTTCGCCTGCTGACAAAATCACTGCGCCCGCTGCCGGAAAAATTCCACGGACTGGCAGACCAGGAGACTCGCTACCGGCAGCGCTACGTCGACCTGGTTATCAATGAATCCAGTCGCGACGTGTTCAGGAAGCGTTCGCAGGTCATCACGTACATGCGTGCTTTCCTCGAGGCAGCCGACTTCCTCGAAGTCGAGACGCCGATGATGCAGACAACGCCGGGCGGAGCGATCGCAAGGCCGTTCACAACGCACCACAACGCGCTCGATATGAATCTGTATCTGCGCATCGCACCAGAGCTGAATCTTAAGCGACTGGTGGTTGGCGGTTTTGAGCGCGTTTACGAGATCAACCGCAACTTCCGTAACGAAGGGGTATCAACGCAGCACAACCCCGAGTTCACCATGATGGAAGCGTATCGGGCCTACGCGGACTACAACGACTGGATGGACATGACCGAGGCAATGCTGCACGGCATGACAGACGCTATCCTCGGCACGACGTTGGTGAAATACCAGGGAGAGGAGTTCGATTTCGGCCAGCCATTCAAGCGCATGACGGTCGAGGAGGCGATCGAAGCCTACAACCCGGGTTTCGACATGTCGCGGGTGCGTGATCGTGACTATCTCGTCGAGGTCTGTGACAAGCTCGGCGTCCCGGTGAAAGACAATGACGGACCGGGCAAGCTGCAAACAGAAATCTTCGACGCGACCGGAGAGCGCGAACTTCGCGCGCCTACTTTCATTACGCAGTACCCCACTGAAGTATCGCCACTGTCACGGCAGAACGACGAGGACCCGTTTGTCACCGATCGGTTCGAGCTGTTTATTGCCGGCCGCGAAATCGCCAACGGCTTTTCCGAGCTGAACGATCCGGAAGACCAGGCGGCACGTTTTCGTGCGCAGGTTGACAACCGTGAGGCAGGCGACGACGAGGCCATGGCATTCGATCACGATTATGTTCGTGCGCTTGAGTACGGCATGCCGCCGACGGCGGGCATTGGCATTGGCATTGACCGACTGGTCATGTTGTTTACCGATTCTGCGTCGATCCGCGATGTGCTGCTGTTCCCGCACATGCGGCCGGAAGTCTTCGACTAGTCAGTGCGGCGAGGTCAGTTCTGATCGGGTCCCGGGTCGGGGCTGACGGCATAGGGCAATGGGACGTGGGTCAGTTGGACGCTGTTGACAGTGAGTGCGTCGTTGGCCTTGTCGATCGGCACCACAGCCAGCAGGTCGGTTCCGGCAACATTCAGCACCTCACCGATATCGCGCTGACCGTCCGAGATCTTGTCACCTTCCGAGACGGGCTCTTCGCTTTCGAAGCGCAGCGTTCGCCGTTTGGTGGCGCCCTTGTAGTGCGTGCGGGCGACGATTTCCTGGCCGGTGTAGCAGCCTTTGTCGAAATTGACCGTGTCGAGGAGATCGAGATTGAGCATGTGCGGTGTGAACTGCTCGACCTGCGTTGCGCCGATATAGGCATAGCCATGTTGAACCAGGAATCCCGGATCGACGGTAATACCTTCATCCACGATCTCGAAATCGACCTTTGAGCGGAACCTGAAGACGGTCAGGCGCTTGACGATGTCAGCGGCGGTTTCGGCGGGCGCCGACAGCGCGAAACCGGACTCAATTGCCCGTAAGGTTCCGAACCAGATCACGCGGCCTTTGGGGCTGCACCACGCCGCGAGAATCTCGGCTTCGGCGTCCAGGCGACGCAAGATCGTTTGTGAGCTGCCCCTGCAGGAAAGTGAAGGCGTCAGGGCCGGTAACCTTGATGGTTGCGAGTTTGTTCATTTGTATCTATACGATTCCCGGTACTGCAGCTTGTCCAACCGTCTGGCATAATCTCGCCATGACTACACCGAAGACCGAAGATCAGGCCGAAGTGGTCGATTCCAGCGACGTTGCGAACTCAGATGATACCTCGTCTGAAGCGTCGGATCGTCCGAAAGAAATCGGCGGACGAGGCGGTCTGGACCCGACGCGCTACGGCGATTGGGAAAAAGCCGGCCGGTGTATCGATTTCTAGAGGTCCTTTCTGGATAATACTCCACGCCGCAGCCGATCCGACACCACCAATAAAAGAAGCGAGAGCATGAGCAACCAGGGCAGGCCACTGTCACCCCACATATCGATCTATCGCTGGCCCATTACCATGGCGCTGTCGATTCTCCATCGTGCCACCGGAATTGCGATGTCGGTCGGGTTTGTCGCGCTGGTTGCCTGGCTGTTCGACGCCGCCTCAGGGCCAGAGTCGTATGCGGTCTTCGAGTCGGTCATGGGATCGTTGATCGGCAAGCTGCTGCTGATCGGCTGGTCGTTCGCGTTCTTCTATCACCTCTGCAACGGTGTCCGGCACCTCGTCTGGGATACCGGCCGTGGCTTCGAGATCAGTCAGGCGAACCTTTCATCCTGGCTGGTGTTGATCTGCGCCGCCATTTTGTCAGCCGTGTTCTGGTGCGGTGGCGTCATGAGCCTGCGTTCACCGCTCGGCCGCGTACTGGGCCTGGGCACGGCCAAGGACGGAACCTCGCACTGGTGGGGTCAGCGTGTCTCTGCCATCGCCTTGCTGTTTCTCGGGCTTTGGTTTGCGTTCTCCCTGGCGACAATGCCGGGATATGACTACCTGGCCACGATAGCTTTCATCGAGCGCCCGATTAACAGCATCCTGTTGCTGCTGCTCTCATTGGCGCTCGCGTATCACTCCTACCTTGGGGTCCAGGTCGTCATCGAAGACTATGTGCACGCACCCGGCCGTGAAGATAGCGGCGCTGCTTGTTTCACGCTTCGCGCACATAATTCTCGCGGCGGCTGCCGTATTTGCAATATTAAAGATCGGACTGACGCATGAGCGACTACGAATTCATTGATCACAGCTATGACATCGTCGTCATCGGCGCCGGCGGTGCCGGCCTGCGTGCGACTTTCGGCCTGGCGGAAGCCGGATTCGATACGGCTTGCATCACAAAGGTCTTCCCGACGCGCAGCCACACGGTTGCCGCGCAGGGCGGAATCAGCGCCGCGCTCGGCAACATGGGCGAAGACGATTGGCGCTGGCATATGTACGACACGGTCAAGGGTTCGGACTGGCTGGGCGATCAGGATGCGATCGAGTACATGTGCAAGGAAGCACCGGACGCGGTGATCGAGCTCGAGCACTATGGTGTGCCGTTCTCCCGAACTGAAGACGGCAAGATCTACCAGCGACCATTCGGCGGCATGACGACACGTTTTGGCGAGGGCACCGCGCAGCGCACCTGCGCCGCGGCCGACCGCACCGGTCACGCCATGCTGCACACACTGTATCAGCAGTCACTCAAACACGATGCCGAGTTCTATATCGAATATTTCGCGATTGACCTGATCATGGAAGACGGCGCATGCCGTGGCGTGGTCGCGATCGATCTGGCTACAGGACGATTGCATCGCTTTCGAGCGCACCAGGTCATTCTGGCGACCGGCGGCTACGGGCGGTCCTACTTCTCCTGCACGTCGGCGCATACCTGCACGGGCGATGGCAGTGCGATGGTGCTGCGCGCCGGCTTACCGGTTCAGGATATGGAGTTCGTGCAGTTTCATCCGACCGGTATCTACGGCGCGGGCTGCCTCATTACCGAGGGCGTGAGGGGCGAGGGCGGCTACCTGACGAACTCGGACGGCGAGCGTTTTATGGAGCGCTATGCGCCAAACGCCAAAGACCTTGCGTCGCGCGACGTTGTGAGTCGCTCGATGACGATAGAAATACGAGAGGGCCGTGGCGTTGGTGCCGATAACGATCACATCCACCTGCATCTCGAGCACCTCGGGCCCGAGGTGATTGAGGAGCGTCTGCCGGGCATTGCGGAGTCGGCGCGTATTTTTGCAGGCGTGGACGTCACGAAAGAGCCAATTCCGGTATTGCCGACCGTGCACTACAACATGGGCGGCATCCCGGCGAACTTCAATGGCCAGGTTGTCACCCTGAAAGACGGCGACCCAGAGTCGATCGTGCCGGGCCTGATGGCGGTCGGCGAGGCGGCCTGCGTGTCCGTGCATGGCGCAAATCGCCTGGGCTCAAATTCATTGCTCGACCTCGTCGTCTTCGGCCGCGCTGCCGCACATTTCTGCACGCGTGAAATGAAGCCGGGCGAACGGCACAAGACGTTGGCCGCGGATGCCGGCCAGGATAGCGTCGCGCGCATCGACAAGCTTCGCAACGCGAACGGCGGGCGAAAAACTTCCGAGATTCGGTTGGAAATGCAGAAAGTCATGCAGGGCCATGCGGCCGTATTCCGAACCGGCGAGGTACTCGATGAGGGCGTTGAATTGCTTCGCAAGACTTTCGCGAGCTTCGATGATGTCGCAGTGTCCGATCGCTCACTTGTCTGGAATACCGACCTGATTGAAACGCTGGAGCTCGAGAATCTTCTGCTCAATGCGACGGCCACCATTGAATCGGCCGCGAACCGAACCGAGAGTCGGGGCGCCCATGCAAGAGAAGACTATCCGGATCGGGATGACGAGACCTGGATGAAGCACACGCTGGCGTGGGTGGGCGGCGTGGGCGATGTTCGCTTCGATTATCGACCCGTGCACCAGCAAACCCTCACTGACGAGGTCGACTATGTCGAACCCAAAGCCCGTGTTTACTAATCTTCCAGGGATGATCGACTGTGGCTGAATTCAGACTTCCCAAGAACTCCCGAATTTCGAAGGGTAAGCACTATGCGGCGGCTAACGGCTCCGCCAATGTGCGCCGTTTTGCCGTGTACCGTTACGATCCGAGCTCTGGCGAAAACCCGCGGCTCGATACCTACGAGGTCGACCTGGACAGCTGCGGCCCGATGGTCCTTGACGCCCTGATCAAGATCAAGAATGAGATCGATCCGACGTTGACGTTTCGTCGTTCCTGTCGAGAAGGTATCTGCGGCTCCTGTGCGATGAACATCGACGGTGGCAATACGCTGGCCTGCACGCGCGCGATCGACAGCGTCAAGGGCGACGTCAAGATTTATCCCTTGCCGCATCTGCCCGTCGTCAAAGACCTCGTCGGCGACCTGACCAATTTTTACGCGCAGTACGCCTCGATCAAGCCATGGCTGCAATCGCGCACACCGCCACCGCCGGATCAGGAGCGCCTGCAGAGCAAGGAGGATCAGGAGCTCATAAACGAGCCGTCCGCATGCATTCTCTGCGCATGCTGTTCGACCAGCTGTCCGAGTTACTGGTGGAACAGCGATCGCTACCTCGGACCAGCAGCACTGCTTGCCGCCTACCGCTGGCTCGTTGACAGTCGGGACGATGCGACCGGGGAAAGACTCGATGAACTTGAGGACCCGTTCCGCCTGTACCGCTGCCATACGATCATGAATTGCACGCAGACGTGTCCAAAAGGCCTTAACCCGGCCAAGGCGATTGCCGAAACCAAGAAGATGCTCGCGGAAAGGAAGTATTGAGCGAGGAATCCCGGCTCCGCTGGCAGTGCCGCCGTGGCATGCGCGAACTCGACGAGTTGTTGCTGCGCTATTTGAGGGAACGCTACCCGCTGGCCGACGAACAGGAAAAGGCCGCCTTCGAGACTGTTTTACAGCTTGCCGATCCGGAGCTCAACGGTTACTTGTTACAGCGACAAACGCCTGCTTCGGAGCCCGTCGCGCGTGTCATCAAACGCATACTTAGCTGAACTGGAGCCAGACCCCACGCTGCGCGTGCTGGTCCTCTTGTCCGGAATCGGGCTGGGCATCGTCGGGCTGGTGCTGATCCTGGGACTGGCACTGCCTGCTCCTGCGATCGGCCTGGGTGTTGCTCTCTGGTTCTACTACATGCTGTTGGAGACCAGTGTGCTGGCACGGGAATTCAGGAATTCCCGGGGTCTGAGAATGCACCCGGATTGTTCGCTGCTGCGGCTGGATCAGGAAGGCCGCTGGCGCCCGGTGCGACTGCTGCCAGGCAGTGTTGTACTGCCGAGGCTTGCCTGGATTCGTTTTGAGACGGACCGCGGTGTTCGCTCGGCCGAACTACTGCGGGGAAACCGCCGAGAGAGTCGTGACTGGCGCCGATTGCAGGTAATCTGGCGGCACATTGGAGCGGCTCCGTGAAGCTGCTAACATGCGTAATGACACGAAAAACAAGGAACAATCGGGCCAGCCGGCCCGATCTGCCGACCGTAACCGGAACGGTGTCACATATCGATGAAGAATAAGGCAGATAAGCGAGAACTAATCGATCTTGAGCCGGTCTATCCCGGAGTTAGTCGACTGAATGGAATCTTTGGCGGGCGCCTTTAAGATGTCCAATCAGTCGTCCGACAAGAAACTGGTCAAACGAGTCCAGCGTGGAGACAAGGGCGCTTTTGACCTCCTGGTGCTGAAGTACCAACACAAGATTGTGAACCTCGTCATGCGATACGTGCGGGACCCGGATCTGGCTTTGGATATCACGCAGGAAGCTTTCATCAAGGCTTATCGGGCATTGCCTCGATTCCGCGGTGACAGCGCTTTCTACACGTGGATGTATCGAATTGCGGTCAACACGGCGAAGAACCACCTCGCAGCGCAGCGCAGAAGGCCCATGAATGTTGAACTCGACTTTCAGGACCCGGATCAGTACGACCTTCACGCGAAGCTGAAAGAGACCGACACGCCTGAGGCGATCACACTCAGCCATGAGCTGAAGGACACCGTCGAGCAGGCAATTGCTGCTTTGCCCGAGGACCTGCGCACGGCCATTATTTTGCGTGAGATCGAAGGAATGAGTTACGAGGAGATCGCGCAGACCATGGAGTGCCCGGTCGGCACGGTCCGGTCGAGGATTTTTAGAGCACGTGATGCGATCAACAAGAAGATCGGATCGCTAACACGATGAAGAAGGCCGCAAGGCCCATGCAGTTTATGTAGGCGGATGAGTTATGAATGACGCGATAAGAATGCAAATTTCAGCGTTCGTAGACGGAGAGCTTCCGGATAATGAGGCAGATCTGTTGTTGCGGCGAATGGGCCAGGATGCGGAGCTTCGCCTAAAGGTTGGCGAGTACCTCGCGATCGGCCGTGCTTTGCGCGGCGAGACCTCGGTGCCTGGCGTGGATCGGATTCATGAGCGAGTGTCGGCCGAGATCGACGACAAGCCGTTCGAGGATGCCGCCGATACGCCCGGGACAAAGCCCGCCGTAGCCGTGCGGCCGCTCGCGGGTTTCGTCATTGCCGCGAGCGTTGCGTTGATCGCAATCTTCGGCCTGCAGCAGATGACGGCCGTTGACGAAAATGAAGCGGGCACGCTGGACGCGACTGTCGCCGAACAGGACACCGCTTATACGGTGCCGCAGTCCGTCGATGAGCAGCTGCGGCATTACTACATGCTGCACGGGGCAGCCGCGACTGAATTTGGCGCCAATGGCATCAATTCCCGATTTGTCTCGTTGCGCATCAGTGAGGAGTTGCCGCAAGAACCCGCTGCGGAGGAGGACGGGGCGTCCCTTGATACTACCGACCAGCAGACTACTGACCAGCAGGCCACCGACGAACGGCAGACTTCCGACGAGCAGTCGACGCAACGCTGATGCCAGTGCTGCGAGGACAGGCAATCTGCTACTTCCTCCTGGCTGGGATTCTGATTTCGGCCACACCGTCACTTGCTGCGTCGAACGATCCCAGCGTGTGGCTGGATCGCATGAGCTCAGCAGTCGAGACGAGCAGTTACGAGGGCACCGTCGTTCGCATTCGTAACGGAGAAGCCGAGGCGCTCAAGGTCGTGCACGCGTTTGACGAGGGCGTCATCCGGGAAAAGGTCGTTGCCCAGGAGGGCGATGGCATGGAGATAATTCGTAACGGCAATGAGGTGCATTGCATCCTGCCTGACAAGAAGTCCGTGCTTGTCGAAAAGTGGAACGACCAGTCGACCCTGTTCTCGACCCTGCCGTCGAGCGATATTCGGTTTGGCAATGAGTACGATGTGTCCCTCGTGCGCGAAGAACGCGTAGCGGGACGGCAGGCGAATCTGCTCGCCATTCGGCCACACGATGGCTATCGATATGGCTACCGTATCTGGCTGGATGTGGAGACCGGTTTTCCACTGCAGACCAAGCTGATCGATGCCGATGGCGCCGCGATCGAACAAATCAAGTTTGCCGAGATAGACCTCAACAAGGAAATTCATGCGAGCGCGCTGGCTCCTTCGCACAGCACGGAAAATTTTCGGTGGCTCAATCAATCGAACCGGCATGTCACGCGGACCGTTGAGACCGAATGGGTAAGTGAGAGTTTGCCGCAGGGATTTCGCGCCATTTCTACGCATGAAGAGAAAGTCGCAAGCGGTGAAGAGTACGTCGTGCACATTCTTTACAGCGACGGGCTCGCGAGCGTGTCGGTCTTCATCGCGGAGCTTGACGGCGATGACCAGGAAGGCGTTTCGAGTGTCGGTGGTTCGAATGCCTACAGTGCCATCGTGGACGACTATCGTGTTACCGCGGTTGGCAAAGTTCCCGCGATGACGGTCCAGCAGATAGCAACCACAATGCGTGTCCGCTAGGACGCGCACGATCCTTCCACGAACGCTGTCGATAGTGACTACGGTAGACTCCAGCTATGGAAAATCCTCGCGGCCGGGTTATTGCTATAAATAGCACTGCAGGCTCGCCTCACGCACTGGTTGAGGTGAATGCGGTCGTTGAGTGCGCGCGCTGTGCGGAAGGCAAGGGCTGCGGCGCCGGGTTGCTGGGCTCCTCAACCGGCAGCCGAAGAATCGACGCCATGATCAGTGCCGGCCTGACGGTCAGCGAAGGTGACGATGTATGCATCGAACTCGCGCCGAAAAACGTGCTGCGTGCATCCCTGATCGTCTACGGCTGGCCCTTATCTGGCGCGGTTGTCGCAGCGCTCATCGCCTATGGTACGGGGCTCGGTGACGCTTACGCGGCACTGGCTGCAATTGCCGGGCTGTCCACGGGTCTGGTCCTGGCGCGCAGGCAGCTGCGAAGCCCCCGCTGCCTGCGCCGCTTCACACCGATGGTAGTCGAACAGATCTGGAACCACGCCGCCGACGGCCAGTCTCTGATGCAGACGCTCCGTATATACAGCCGCCAGGGCTGCCACCTTTGCGAGCTGCTCATCGAGGAGCTGTTGCCGATGGTCCGTGGGCGGCTCGCGACCGAGGTCTGCGACATCGATTCGCGGCCGGACTGGCTGGAGCGATTCGATGTCCGGATCCCCGTCGTCGAGTTCGAGGGTAAGGTGATCTCCGAATATCCCCTGGATCGCCAGGCGGTGTCGACCCTGCTGGAGACGCTGCCTTGAGGCCGTCGCCAATCACACGAAACAAAGCGTGCGAAGCCCGGTATACTGCGCCGCTAAATCGGCCTCACGGCGCCCCGCAGGCGCCCGGTTTCCAACTCACATGAAGCACATTCGAAACTTCTCAATCATCGCCCATATCGACCACGGCAAGTCGACGATGGCAGATCGGTTCATCCAGCTTTGTGGCGGATTGGCCGAGCGCGAGATGGAAGCGCAGGTGCTTGACACGATGGACCTGGAGCGAGAGCGTGGCATCACGATCAAGGCGCAGAGCGTCTCGCTGCCCTTTGTCGCCGACGATGGCATTGAGTACCAGCTGAACTTCATCGATACGCCGGGTCACGTTGATTTTTCCTACGAGGTCTCTCGCTCGCTGGCTGCCTGTGAAGGTGCGCTGCTTGTCGTCGACGCCGCGCAGGGGGTCGAGGCGCAGAGCGTTGCCAACTGCATGACCGCCATCGACCAGGGTCTTGAGGTACTTCCGGTTCTCAATAAGATCGACCTGCCCGCGGCGGACCCGGATAAGGTCGTTGCGGAGATCGAGGACATCATTGGCATTGGTGCCAGGGATGCGCTGCGGGTCAGCGCCAAAACGGGCGTTGGAATCAACGAGCTGTTAAACGAAATCGTGGCACTTATTCCGCCGCCTGAGGGAGACCCGGACGGCGCCCTCCAGGCACTGATAATCGACTCCTGGTTCGACAACTATGTTGGTGTAGTCTCGCTCGTGCGCGTCATGAACGGTACGCTTTCGAAAGGCAGCAAGATTACCGTCATGTCGACGGGCGCATCGCATAACGCGGATCGAGTCGGCGTGTTTACACCGAAGATGCTGGATCGTAAAGAGCTCAGGACCGGCGAGGTCGGTTTCGTGATCGCTGGTATCAAGGACATTTACGGGGCGCCGGTTGGCGATACGTTGACGGCGACGAAGAGACCCTGCGAGAAACCGCTGCCGGGATTCATGCAGGTGCAACCGCGCGTGTTTGCCGGCCTTTTCCCGATTAGTTCTGAAGACTACGAGTCATTTCGCGAAGCGCTGCAAAAACTCCGTCTTAACGATGCGGCACTGCATTTCGAGCCGGAGACATCCGCTGCACTCGGCTTCGGCTTTCGCTGCGGCTTCCTCGGTATGTTGCACATGGAAATCGTGCAGCAGCGACTGGAGCGTGAGTATGACCTCGAGCTGATCACGACGGCACCAACCGTGATATTCGAAGTCGTCACCACCAGCGGCGAAACACTGATGGTCGACAATCCGGCAAAGCTGCCGCCGGCCAATGAAATCGAGGAGCTGCGCGAGCCGATCATTACGGCCAACATCCTGCTGCCGGAAAAGTTTGTCGGCGCTGTCATCAAGCTCTGCATCGACAAGCGCGGCGTGCAGAAACAAATGCGTTACCTGGGTGGCCAGGTGTCACTCGAATACGAGATACCGCTTTCCGAGGTGGTGCTCGATTTCTTTGATCGCCTCAAGTCAGCGAGCCGTGGCTTTGCCTCGTTTGACTATCATTTCGAGCGCTTTGAGCCGGCACAACTGGTCAGGCTCGACCTTATGATCAACCGGGAGCGCGTAGACGCGCTGTCAGTGATCACGCATAAGGACACCGCAAAGACCCGCGGCCGCGACCTCGTTGAAAAGATGCGCGAGCTGATTCCACGCCAGATGTTCGACGTTGCGATCCAGGCATCTATCGGCAGCCAGATAATTGCGCGCAGTAATGTGAAGGCGCTGCGAAAGAACGTGACGGCAAAATGCTATGGTGGCGATGTGTCCCGGAAGCGGAAATTGCTGGAAAAGCAAAAAGCGGGCAAGAAGAGAATGAAGCAGGTCGGGTCGGTAGAGATCCCGCAGGAGGCTTTTCTTGCCGTGTTGCGAGTTGAAAAGTGAGTGGATGATTTGATTATTAACCTTGCATTGATCCTGACGGCACTGACATTGTTCTCGGGCGTCGTGGTGCTGCTTGATAAAGCTTTTTGGAAGACGACGGAGGCGGACAGCCGTGAAGCGCCGGGTGCGCTGGCAACACTCGTCGAGTATGCGCGCTCCTTTTTTCCGGTCTTACTGTTCGTTCTGATTATCCGGTCCTTTATTTTCGAGCCGTTCAGAATTCCGTCGGGATCCATGATGCCGACCTTGATGG
This sequence comes from uncultured Gammaproteobacteria bacterium, assembly GCA_963841145.1. Taxonomy (GTDB): domain Bacteria; phylum Pseudomonadota; class Gammaproteobacteria; order Steroidobacterales; family Woeseiaceae; genus UBA1847. The sequence goes on along the minus strand of CAWJBO010000020.1, from coordinate 83,042 downwards.
AAGGCGATTTTATCTTTGTGCAGAAATTCGCCTACGGTTTGCGCCTGCCCGTGACCGAAACGAAGATTCATTGAAACCGGTAACCCGGAGCGCGGTGACGTCATCGTATTCCGATTGCCGTCGGATCCGAGTATTAACTACATCAAACGAGTAATCGGTCTGCCCGGTGACGAAGTCGTCTACGAGCGGCAACGGCTGACAATAAATGGAGAAACCGTGAGTCTGCAGCGAGGCGCAGAGGCGTCTTTTGACGCACCGGTGTTCGTTGAAGACCTTAATGGTCGTGTGCACGATATCCTGGTTAGCAACCCGCAGTTCTCGACGCGTGATGGAACTTACCGGGTCCCGGAAGGGCATTACTTTGTAATGGGCGATAATCGCGACCGCAGTCGGGACAGCCGCTTCATTGGCGCAGTTCCGGAGAGATTCCTGGTGGGCGAGGCCGTTCGAGTCTGGATGCACTTCGTACCGTGGAATATGCCGGATTGGGCCCGCATCGGGATGAAAATCCAATAATGTGGTACCAGTCACTGATTTCGCTGATAATCTCAACATAATGAGGGGATAATCGCAGGGCGAAACCTGTGGTGCCGCACATTTTGATTGGAGAACTGGGTATGACTTTTAAGTCGCTGGAAAAACATCGTTCCATGCACAGGCAGGCGGGCATGACGACGCTGGGCCTGGTCATACTTGTCCTGTTCATCGGCCTGTTTGCATTTTCAGGTCTCAGGCTGACCCCGGTCTATCTGAACTATATGAAGGTCGCCAGCGTCATTTCCGGCGTTCAGGAAGAATTCGATGGCGCCGGCCCCTCCAAGTCCGCGATTCGTACCTCGATTTCCCGCCGTTTTGACATCGAGAGCGTCGGCGTCATCAAGGCGAAAGATATAAAGATCAAGGCAGTCGATGGTGGTTACGAGGTATCCGCCGTCTATTCGCACAAAGCGGACTTCCTCGGGAATGTCTCGTTCCTCGTCGATTTTGACAAGAGAGCGATGATCCGAAAATAGCATTAACCCTCGGTCTGTGGGTCTGACCGTCCGGATGAGCGATCACATTGGAAACGGCCGAGCGCTGGCTTTACAGCACACTGCAGTACCGCTTTCAGGATGCCGGACTCTTTAGCCAGGCCCTGACGCATCGCAGCGCGGCTCGCCTCAACAATGAACGCCTCGAGTTTCTCGGCGACGCCATTCTCGATTTCGTTATCTCGGAGGCCGTCTACAACGCGCGCCCGGATGCCTCGGAAGGCGATCTCAGCAAGCTGCGCGCGTCACTCGTCAAAGACTCAAGCCTCGCAGCGCTCGCCGCGGACCTTGGCGTCGGCGATCACCTGATACTCGGCAGTGGGGAGTTGAAAAGCGGCGGGCACCGGCGCGAGTCTATCTTGGCGGATGCACTGGAGGCTCTCTTTGGCGCCGTCTTCCTGGACAGTGGGTTCGACTCCGCAGCGCTCGTTATCGGCAAGGTCTTTGAGGCACGCCTGGAAGCACTGCCGGATGCCGCGGACTTGCGGGATCCGAAGACACGTTTGCAGGAATGGTTGCAGGCGCGTGGCAAGGCGCTGCCGAATTATGAGCTCGCGAAGGTCACGGGTGAGGCCCACAAGCAACAATTTGAGGTCACGTGTGCCGTCGATGAAACTGATGTTGTGACTCACGGCGAGTCGACGACGCGACGCAAGGCCGAGCAGAAGGCGGCGAGAGAAATGCTGGCAATACTTCGGGAACGAAAGGCATGAGCGCGCATCGCTGTGGAATGGTTGCCGTGATTGGTCGCCCCAACGTCGGCAAATCGACGTTGATCAATGCGGTTATGGATCGCAAAGTCAGTATCGTAACGGCGAAGCCCCAGACGACACGTCACCGCATCCTGGCCGTTCACACCGCGGCCGACGCACAGATAATATTCGTCGACACGCCGGGGCTGCATCGCCAGGCCGGCAAAGCGATGAACCGCTTCATGAATCGCACGGCGGCAAACGCGCTGGCTGATGCCGACCTGGTGCTGTTCGTCAGCGACGCAACGCGCTGGACGATTGAAGACGAGGATGTACTCAAGCGACTGAAGAGCTGCAATGCGCCAGTGGTGGCACTGCTCAACAAGGTGGATAAGGTGCAGCCGAAGGAGAAGCTGCTGGAGGTATTGTCGACGATGGCGGACCGACACGACTTTGCCGAGATTGTGCCGATATCAGCGAAGAAGCGCGACAATCTGCAGCAGCTGATGGCTTTGATTCCAGGCTACCTGCCCGAGTCACCGCCACTGTTTCCGCCGGACATGCACACGGATCGCAGCGCAGAGTTTCATGCAGCCGAAGTGATACGCGAAAAGCTGACGGAGTTGCTGCACCAGGAGCTCCCCTACGGCCTGAGCGTGCAGGTCGAGCGTTACGTGACCGAGGCGAGGGGTGTCGCAATCAATGCGATTATCTGGGTAGAACGTGACAGCCAGAAGGGCATCGTCGTTGGCAAGGGGGGTGCTGTTCTGAAAAAGGTCGGTCGCACGGCGCGCCTGGAAATTGCGGAACAGCTGGGCCTTCCGGTGCATCTCGAGCTGTGGGTCAAAGTAAAAGCCAACTGGGCGGACAACGAAAAGGACCTGTTGAGCCTTGGTTACGATGTGCCATAGTCTCCGCTACTTCTCGTGATAGCACCGAGGCGCATACAACAGCAGCCGGCTTACATACTGCACCATCGGCCATTCCGGGACACGAGTCTCATACTCGACATCGTCACACGCGACCACGGCAAGATCGCGCTGGTGGCGCGCGGCAGTCGCAGTGCGAAATCACGCCTTGCCGGCCTGCTGCGGCCATTCCTGCCGCTCAGTATTTCGTGGGTCGCTCGCGGCGACCTCGGTACGTTGACCGGTGCCGAAGCGGCCGGCCCACCTACGGGTATCCAGGGCGATGCGGTACTGGCGGCGTTTTACGTCAATGAGCTTCTGCTGCATTTCCTGCACAGACATGATGCTCAGCCTGAAATTTTCGCGCTCTATGCGGAGGTCATATCAAGCCTGGGGTCGAGCCCGGAAATTGCTCAATCCCTGCGCTCTTTTGAGCTCGAATTCATGAGTCTGCTGGGCTACGCGGTGAGCTTCCAGCCGGATAATGCCGTGGATGCCGAACTTGATCCGGAGCGGCACTATGATTACCGCATCGAGCAGGGACCGGTGCCGGTTGAGCGCTCAGACGGACCGATGGTTTTTACTGGCCGTGTGTTGCAGTCGATCCGGGCCCGGGAGTTCAATGATCCCGACATCCTGCGCGCGGCAAACCGATTGCTGCGACAGGTAATCAACCATCACCTCGGTGGCAAGGAGCTCAAGAGTCGCAAGGTGCTCATGGAGTTACATCGGAGTAGAATTGCGGCTCCCGACCAGCGGACAACTGAAAGTGACTGAAGCGAAACCGATTTTCCTGGGTGTCAATATCGACCACGTGGCCACGTTGCGCCAGGTTCGTGGCACGCCATACCCGCGCCCGGCCGAGGCGGCCCAGGTGGCTGAGAGAGCCGGTGCGGACAGTATCACCGTGCATCTTCGGGAAGATCGTCGTCACATACAGGACAGTGACCTCGAGGCCCTGAAGGCGGTGATGAGAACGCACATGAACCTCGAAATGGCGGTCACGGACGAGATGCTGCGCATCGCCGCCGACGTCAAACCCTCGGACTGCTGCCTCGTTCCGGAGAAGCGCCAGGAGCTGACGACCGAGGGCGGCCTCGATGTCAGAGGGCAGCAGGAAAAGGTTGGCGATGCCTGCAAAGCACTTGCCAACGCCGACATTCGCGTCTCACTGTTTATCGATCCGGATCCGGAACAACTCGATGCCGCGGCGGCCGCGGGCGCGCCTGTGGTCGAACTGCATACGGGCCGCTACGCGGAAACCGACGGCGAAGAGCAGCAGGAGGAGCTGCAGCGCATCGAGGAGGCTGCCCGGTACGGTGCCAGTCTTGGTCTCGTCATAAACGCGGGCCATGGCTTGCATTATCAGAATGTTGCTGCGATCGCGCGCATCGAGGAAATCGTTGAGCTGAATATCGGCCACGCGATTATTGCGCGCGCGGTCTTTGACGGTCTCGGCCTGGCCGTCGCCGAGATGAAGCGGTTGATGATCGAGGCGCGTGCCCTGTGACTACGGCGTGATTTTCGGTGTCGGCACCGATATCGTTGAGCTGTCTCGTATCCAGTCGACCTACGATCGTTTCGGCGAGCATTTCGTACGCCGAATCCTGATGGAGGAAGAAATCGAGCTGTTTCGCCGCAGCAAGCAGCCGGTACGTTTTCTTGCGATGCGTTTCGCCGGTAAGGAAGCGACGGTCAAAGCGATGGGCACCGGCTTTGCGCACGGTGTGTGGCTGCGCGATGTCGGCATCCTCAATAACAACTGGGGCAGGCCGACTGTCACCTGGTCGGAACGCGGCAGGCGGGTATGCGACAGGTTGGGGGTCGGCAGCGGTCACGTCAGCCTCACCGATGACGCCGGGCTGGTCGTCGCATTTGCCGTTGTCGAAACGGCGTCGACGCTGCAGAGTTAGTTCATTTCAAGTACGAGGTTACTGGCAGACATGCATTGTTTCTCTTTTGATATCGAGACCGTTCCGGACGTTGAATTCGGACGCCGTTTCTGGGAACTGGACGGCCTGTCGGACGATGACGTTGCCACGGCGATGATGTTCAAGCGTCAGCAGGCCGCGGGCACCGACTTCCTGCCGTTGCACCAGCATCGCATCGTTGCTATCTCCGTGACCTTTCGTACGGCCGACACATTCAAGGTCTGGACTCTTGGTGATGAAGACTCCGATGAGGCGGAAATTGTGCAGCGGTTTTTCGACGGCATCGAACGTTACACGCCGGACCTCGTTTCCTGGAACGGCGGCGGTTTTGACCTGCCCGTGCTGCACTACCGTGCGCTGAAGAACGGTATTCGGGCACCGCGCTATTGGGAAATGGGCGAGGGCGACCGCGACTTCAAGTGGAATAACTACCTGAGCCGATTTCACTGGCGACATGTCGACCTGATGGATGTCATCGCCGGTTTTCAACCGAGGGGGCGCGCCAGCCTGGACCAGATTGCTGTCATGCTCGGTTTTCCGGGCAAGCTCGGCATGAGTGGTGACAAAGTCTGGGATACGTATCGCGAGGGTGGTATCAAGAAGATCCGGGACTACTGCGAGACAGATGTACTGAATACCTGGCTGGTCTTCCTGCGGTTCGAGTTCATGCGTGGCAATCTCGATGCGAAAGACCTCGAACGAGAGTACGCGCTCGTGCGAACGACGCTTTCGAAAATGGACCAGGCGCACCTCAACGACTTTCTGTCGGCCTGGACGGAATAAGGGCTCTCATGGCGAGGCGACGACGCGAGCCGGAAACGGCGCAGATCCAGTCGGTTACTCACGACGGCAAGGGTATTGCGAGCCTGGACGGCAAGAAAGCATTTGTGGCCGGCGCGCTGGTGGGCGAGACGGTGCAGTTTATTCGCCGCAAATCGCGCCGTAGTTACGACGAGTGCGAATTGCTCGAGGTTATCGAGGCATCGCCTGATCGCATCGAGCCCCGGTGCGAGGCATTTGGGCGCTGTGGTGGCTGTTCCCTGCAGCATGTGTCGGCGCAGCATCAGCGCACAATTAAGGAGCAGACGCTGAGAGACAACCTCGAACGCATCGGGCGCGTCGAGCCTGAGCGCTGGCTGCCGGTCATGACCGGCCCCGAGTGGAATTATCGGCGCCGCGCACGTCTCGCGGTCAAACACGTATCGGCAAAAGGCCGGACGCTGGTAGGATTTCGCGAACGTCACGCGCCGTACGTAACGGACATGCAGCGTTGCGAAGTACTGGCGAAGCCGGTCGATGGCATGATTGGGGCGCTGAGTGAACTGATCAGCGGTCTCTCGATACGTGCGCGCCTGCCGCAGATCGAGGTCGCTGTGGCTGACAATCATGTGGCGCTCGTGTTCCGTGTACTCGATCCGCCGACCGATGCCGACAGGGCGGAGCTAATCGCATTCGGCGAGGCACAAGATATCCGCATCTACCTGCAGCCGGGAGGACTCGATTCGGTCACGCTCTTGCATCCGGCCGAGGCAGATCCGCTGTACTATTCGCTGCAGGCCTTCGACATCACGATCGCCTTTGAGCCGATCGACTTCGTACAGGTAAACAGCGACATCAACGAGCGCATGGTGAGCTTTGCGGTGGAGGAACTGCAGTCCGGACCTGACGATCGCGTGCTCGACCTGTTCTGCGGTATCGGTAATTTCTCGCTGCCGCTGGCTCGGCAAGCCGGGGCCGTCCTCGGTGTGGAGGGTGAGGCGAGCCTGGTGGCCCGCGCGGGCGAGAACGCCCAGCGTAACGGCTTGAGCAACGTCGAGTTCCGGGTCGCCGACCTGGGCAAGATCGACGGCAGCGAGCCCTGGGTGAAGTCAGGATGGGACCGCCTGCTGCTCGATCCGGCGCGCAGCGGCGCCGCAGAGGTTGTCAGTCGAATGCACCTGTTCGGGCCGCAGCGAATTGTGTACGTGTCCTGCCACCCCGGCACACTTGCCCGGGACGCCGGGACTTTGGTGCATGAGCAAGGGTATCGGCTCGAGGCGGCGGGCATCATCGATATGTTCCCGCACACGGCCCATGTAGAATCGGTCGGTATCTTTAGCAAATCTTGACGGTAACCCCAGAGGCGCAGCGGATGTCATTAGGCCCCGTGATGCTGGACATAGACGGCCTCCACCTGAGTCCGGCGGATCGCGATTTGCTCAGGGAACCGGCGGTGGGCGGGGTAATCCTGTTTACGCGCAACTTCGAATCCGCCGATCAGGTCGCGGACCTCGTGCAGGATATACGCGCTCTGCGCAGTCCGCCGTTGCTGATCGCCGTCGATCATGAAGGCGGCCGGGTGCAGCGTTTCCGCGACGGTTTTACCGCAATTCCGCCGATGCGGCGGATAGGTCGCGAGTACGATCGCGACAGCGAATCCGGGCTGAGTGCCGCACGCCAGGCCGGCTGGATGATCGGGTCCGAGCTGCGCTCCGTCGGCATCGACCTCAGTTTTGCGCCCTGCCTGGACCTCGACTGGGGCGTGAGCGAGATTATCGGCAACCGCGCATTCCATACGAAGCCGGATTCGGTGGCCGAACTTGCAGGAGCCTTCGCGCGCGGCCTGCGCAGCGCCGGCATGGCCGCCGTGGGCAAGCACTTTCCGGGTCACGGCGCGGTTATAGCGGATTCGCATCTGAAACTGCCGACGGATCGCCGGGATTACGGCCTGGTACTCGACGACATGCGGCCGTATGAGCGTCTCATTGGAAATAGTGCTCTCGCGGGCGTCATGCTGGCGCACATTATTTACAAACAGATGGACCCGCTGCCGGCCGGCTTCTCGGAATATTGGATACAACGTGAACTGCGTTCCCGGCTTGGCTTTGGCGGTGCGGTATTCTGTGACGATCTCAGTATGAAGGCGACGCGCGACTATGGCCCCATGGCAACACGAGCCCGGCTGGCACTCGACGCGGGCTGTGACATGATTCTCGTCTGTAATGACCGGGATGCTGCGCAACAGGCGGTCGCAGCGCTGGCTGACTACTCCAATCCGCTATCGCTGGTGCGCCTTGCGCGACTGCACGGCACCGGGCATCCGCTACGTGAGACGCTGCTGGCGAGCGACGAGTGGTTTTCGATCAAACAGCAGTTCGCGCGCTGGAGTGACCGCCCGGAGCTGCACCTGGATGCCTGACGCAAGCGTACAATGACGACGCCAACGAAATTTGCGGTAATTATCGGCAGCGGTTTTCCAGCGCTGGCGGGCGAAGGTGAGGGGCGCCTGGCGCAGACTCGCTTCGGGAGTCCGTCGGCGGCCATCCACACGATCATGCTTGAAGAACGCTCGCTGCTGTCGCTTCGACGGCATGGTGCTGATCATTCAATTCCGCCGCACGCGATTAACTACCGCGCCAACCTGTCGGCGTTGAAGGCGCTGGGCGCCGAAAGCGTGATCGCGTTGAACACGGTGGGCGTTGTTTCCAACGTTAGCGAGTCCGGCCAGCTGGCCGTGCCCGACCAGGTCCTCGACTACACCTGGGGCCGGGAGCATACCGTCTTTGACGGTTCTGACGGTCAGGTCGAACATATCGATTTCACTGTGCCATTTTCCTCGCCACTCCGAAATCGATTGCTCACTGCCGCGAAAGCGGCCGGCATCGACTGCTTCGATGGCGGCGTTTACGCAGCAACCCAGGGTCCGCGGCTCGAATCCGCAGCCGAAGTCGACCGCCTGGAAAAGGACGGCGCCGACTATGTCGGCATGACCGCGATGCCGGAGGCCTCAATTGCGCAGGAGCTCGGGCTCGACTACGCCTGCCTGGCAATGATCGTCAATCGTGCCGCCGGGCGCGGCGACACGCCGATACACCAGGATGTCGAAGCCAGCACGCAGGCCGCCTGCTCGGCTGCGATGAGCTTGCTGCACGCATTTTTCAGGTCCGCATGAGCATGCATTCATGAGGGCGCCGAACCGAGCCATTCTCGAACAGGTCATCGCAGCGACAACCGAGCCGTTGCTCGTGGCGCGCATCGATCAGCCAGACTGGCCCGTCGTGCTGGCCAACCCGGCGTTCGAAAACCTGGGTGGCAAGGAGGGCCTCGGTCAGCCGTTCGCTGACGTTGTCGAGGAGATCGCCGGGCGCGAGATCGCTATCGAAGCCAGCGAGTCGGTGCGTGTGGAGCAGGAGACCAGTTTTCCGGTCGAGTCTAATGGCCGGGAGTACCTGCTCGTGATCAAGCCGCTCGTTCTTGCCAATGAGGATGCGGCGCGTTTCTACGCCGCGTACTGGCGCGGCGGCGCGGGCTCCGCGCCGGCACAAAGCGACGAAATGCATCACGCGCTGCTCAAAGCGAAGCGCCGCATCAGGGATCTGTCCCGCGATGATCCGGTGACCGGCCTGTTGAACGGCCGTGCATTCACGGAAGTCTTCGAACACGACTGGGCGGTTGCCTCGCGCGAGAAGAGCCGGCTATCGCTGGTGACGTTCACGCTGGATGAGTTTGATTCGTATATCGAAGTTTTCGGCAGGCACGCCGCTGATTCGTGCCTGCGGCGCGCCGGCCAGGCGATCAAGCGTTGTCTGCGCCGCGCCAGCGATGTCGTGGCTCGCCCCGGCGGTGCGCAATTCGTCGTGCTGTCGCACGCTTCCGACGAGGAGGGCGTTCGTGATTTCGCGAGCGGAATCTCGACGGCAGTCCGTGAACTTGGATTGCATCACCCGAGGTCCAAGACCTCCCGCTTCGTGACAGTCAGCTATGACGTATGCGTGGCCGATGCTGCCGCAGAGGAACAGGAGTGCTGGCGAATTCCTGGATGCGCTATTGGGCCGGGTATCCGAGTAGCTCGGATTCTCCAGGCTCGAGCGGTTCTTCCGGTTCATCCTCAGCCCGCATTACCTTGGCCAGCACGCCAAACTTCGGGTGGTCGAAATAGCGAAGGTCTCCGGACTTGAAGATGCGGTTGTCGTCGATGTGGTAGCGCACGGGTAGCGGCGCTCCGAAGTCGTAGGGCTCGTTGAGCAATCCTGATTCGTCAATTGAGCGATAGTCGCCATAGCTCAGCATGTCTTCGGATCCTGCGTCGGGTCTCGCCTGTTCGCGCGGTGCTTCCAGTTCAAGGTCGACGACAAGGTGCAGGAAGCGGCTCAGGTAGAGTCGCAGCGTGCCGCGGAGCTCCGGTGGCGGTCGCCCCATCGTGCTGAGCTCAATCGGCAACGTGCCCTCATCGGGCCAGGTTGCCTGTGTCCAGGCGAAATGCATCAGGGGCTCGTAGGCATCGAGACGTTCAAGACGACTCATTATCTCGCCCATGGTGAACTGATCTTCCGAGAGCAGGGTGAATTCGTTATCACGATAGATTCGGGAGACGGGCGCGATTTCCTCGAGAAGCTCACCGTCGATCAGGACAGGCTCTTCGTCCAGCGCCGACCCAGCCTTTTCTTCCAGGTCGAACTTCTCGCTGCCTGCCGAGACTTGCTGTGCATATCGGAAGACGATCATCTCGACCGTGTAGCGACGGATTTCAACCGTCTCCTCACTCAGGCTGTCCTGTGCCTGGACCGCCGCCAGCGCTGGCAGCATGCTCAGAAGCAGTGCCAAAGATATCCGCATTAGAGCCATGATTTTCAGAAGTTCCTAGTCCTTGATAGCAAGTTGCCGCAGGAGCTGCTCGACGGCGCGGAATCGTGACTCCAGGTCCGCCAGGTCGTCTCGAATCTGCAGTCGATGCGACCCCTGCAAACGGTACTTGTGATTGTCATTTTGCACTAATTGAACCAGCGCGACAGGGTCAATATGGCTTTGCGAGCCGAACAGCACGTAGCCACCGCGCTCAGCGGCATCAATCTTCTCGATTCCGAGCGTCGATGCGGATTGCTTGATCGCCGCGATGCGCATCAGGTTCTTCGCGCTGTCCGGGAGCAGGCCGAAACGATCGATGAGTTCAACCTGAAGCTCACGCAACTCCTCTGCGGATTCCGTCGCCGAAATGCGCTTGTAGAGGATCAGCCGGAGATGCACGTCCGGGACATAGTCTTCGGGCAGCAACGCCGGAATGTGCAGATTGATCTCGACGCCGGCGTGCAGCGGCGCGTCGAGGTCCGGTTCTTCGCCGGCGCGCAGCGAGTCGACAGCGCGTCCCAGCAGCTCCGTGTATAGCGAGAACCCGATTTCCTGGATCTGCCCGCTTTGTGTATCGCCGAGCAGTTCGCCGGCCCCGCGTATCTCGAGGTCGTGGGTTGCCAGCGTAAAGCCCGAGCCGAGATCTTCGAGTGAGTCGATAGCCTCGAGGCGCTTGATAGCATCCGGCGTCATCACGGCCCTGGGAGGCGCCAGCAGGTAAGCGTAAGCACGATGGTGCGAGCGGCCAACGCGGCCCCGGAGTTGATGTAATTGCGCAAGACCGAAGCGATCCGCGCGGTTGATGATGATGGTGTTGGCGGTTGGCACGTCGATGCCGCTCTCGACGATCGTCGTGCATAGCAGCACGTTGAAACGTCGATGATAGAAATCGAGCATGACCTGCTCGAGCTCACGCTCCGGCATTTGTCCGTGACCGATACGAATATCCGCCTCCGGGACCAGATCCTGCAGGCGCTGTTCGATACGACCGATATCCTCGACGCGATTGTGAATGAAATAGACCTGGCCGCCACGCTTGATCTCCCGGAGGCAGGCCTCGCGGATAATGACGTCGTTCCACTCGGAAACGAAAGTCTTGACCGCCAGCCGATCCGCGGGCGGCGTCGTAATCAGCGACATCTCGCGCAGGCCACCCAGGGCCATATTCAGCGTGCGAGGAATCGGCGTTGCTGTCAGCGTCAGGATATCGATCTCGCTGCGCAACGACTTGATGACTTCTTTCTGACGTACGCCGAAACGGTGTTCCTCGTCGACAATGACCAGGCCGATATTGTGAAAGTCCTTCGTATGTTGCAGCAACCGATGCGTGCCGATAACGACGTCTACGTTGCCCGAGCGCAGCCCTGCGACGATCTCCTTGACCTGCTTGGCCGACTGAAAGCGCGACAAAACTTCAACCCGGACCGGCCAGTCGGCGAAGCGATCGCGAAAAGTTTGTCCGTGCTGCTGCGCGAGCAGCGTCGTTGGTACGAGTACCGCTACCTGCCTGCCGCCGTGCACCGCGGCGAAGGTCGCCCTGAGCGCAACTTCGGTTTTGCCGAAACCGACATCACCACAAACGATGCGGTCCATAGACTGGTCGGAGCCGAGATCCTCGAGCACGTCGTCAATCGTGGTCGCCTGGTCTTCGGTCAGTTCGAAAGGGAAGCCAGATTCGAAGCTGCGGTATTCGTTTTCCGGCCAGTGAAAGCTGAAGCCGGGGCGGGCCGCGCGTCGCGCGTAGACATCGAGCAGTTCGGCCGCGACGTCGCGAATTTTCTTGATTGCCCGACGCTTGGCCTTGTCCCACTGATCGCTGCCGAGCCGATGTAGCGGCGCATTCTCGGGCGAGGCACCCGTGTAACGGGAAATAAGCTCCAGCGCATGCACCGGCACGTACAGCTTGTCGCTATCCGCGTATTCCAGGTGCAGAAACTCGGCTGTGATGTCGCCAACGTCGAGTGTCAGCAGGCCAAGGTAACGCCCAACCCCGTACTCCTCGTGGACGACCGGTGAGCCCGGCTCGAGATCATTCAGTTGACGAATAATGCTCTCAGGATCGCGGTCGCTCTTGCGCTTGCGGCGGCGTGTCCTGGTGCGCTCTCCGAAAAGCTGCTGCTCGCTGATTAACGCGATCCCGGCGCCCGGGAGCAATACGCCGCTGTCTATTGGCGCGACCGCAACGCCGATCTGTTTGTCGAGTCCGACGAAATCCTGCCAGCTTTCAGCGCGTGCGAGGTCGAGCCCGCGGCCGGACAGCAAATCGTAGAGCTGCTCGCGACGGCCGCGCGAATCGGTGGAAAACAGCACGCGCCCATCAAAGGACTGCAAGAACTGCATCAGGGAGGCCGCCGCGTCCTCGTAACGTGCTTCGATCTTCATGGCGGGCGGCAGGCGGGTGTCGAAATTCCTGGTGCCGGCGTTTTCTGTTAGCGACTGTGCCGAATAACGAATTTCGGCGAATTGCCCGAGCTGTTGCGCCACGGTGTCGGGCGCTACGAAAGTCTCGTCGATATTCAGTATGGGCCTTTCCGGATCCAGGCTGCACAGCTCGTAGCGTTCGGTGGCCTCAGTCCAGAATTGCTGCAGCAGCCCGTTGAGATCGCTCGGCGCGAGGATGATGCAGTCGTCCGGGACATAGTCGAGCAGCGTTGCGCTGCTCTCGAAAAACATCGGCAGGAAGTATTCGATACCGCCATGCGCTATGCCGTCTGAAATATCGCGATAGACGCGCGATTTGCCGGGCTGGCCTTCAAAGCGCTCGCGATAGCGGTGCCGAAAGCTGCGAATGGCATCTTCGTCCAGCGGCACCTCGCGTGCTGGCAGCACGCTGATCCTTGCCGTCTTGTCACCCGAAAGTTGAGTCTCGGGCGAGAAGTAGCGCAGCGACTCGATCTCGTCGTCAAAAAAGTCGATACGGATGGGTCGCTCGGCACCCATCGGGAAAATGTCGATCAGCGAACCGCGAACGGCGTATTCGCCGTGTTCGGAGACCTGCGGCACTCGAAAGTAGCCGGCAGCGACCAGCGCGCCAGTGAATTCGTCGCGATCGAGCGTTTGCCCTTCGGCCAGCGACAATGAGCGGGCGGCTACGTAGTCGACCGGTGGCAGCCGTTGCTGCAGAATGCTCGCCGCTGCAATGATGATGCCGCGTCGTATCGTTGGCAGCTCTGCCAGCACTCGCAGACGTTGAGAAATGATGTCCTGGTGCGGCGAGAAACTGTCCCAGGGCAGTGTCTCCCACTCCACGAAGTGCTCGACGGGCAGTTCATCACCGGCGAAAAATCGAATCTCCGCTTCCAGCTGGTCGGCGTGCCGCGGGTCTTCGGCCAGCAATAGTACGGGGCGGTCAACTGCAGAGGCGAGCTCGGCGCTCGCCAGCGCGACACTGGCGCCGATCAAGCGGCCCCAGCGCGTCGGGCTGCCGGGTTTCATCGGGGAAGCCCGGTTGGAAATAAGCAGTGCTTTGCGCAACGAAATTCTCGTTAGGGCCTGTTAACACTATTCGAGCAAGCCTTGCCGGCCTCTATTTTTTGATCCAGCAAGGCAGAGGGAGCGCCGTGTAGCACCGCTACATAAGCGACCGAGAACGCAGCTGGGCGAAAAATGGACCCGGCCCTTTGGGTAGCGCCTGAAAAAGCGCCACTCAGTGTTGCTCGTCGTTCATTTGGAATAACCAAAAGTCTCTCCTCGCGCCTCGATTGGCGCTTTTTCAGGCACTACAGGGCATGCTCGAATAGTGTTAACAGGCCCTGGCCTTCAGTCATCGATTTGCGGGTAAACGGGGCGCGATTATTACACAGGGCCGCCGTGTCCTGTCCGGGTAATTCGTGGGATATGAGGGCCGGGTAATACTCGGAAAGGCCACGAGACAAGCAGGTGCTTCGGACACGAAAAAGCCCGGGTCGTTTCCGGCCCGGGCTGAAAATCCTGGTCAGGTGTGTGTCTAGCGTCTGACGACGGCGTGAATTACGCGGTCATACTCGAAAAAGACAACAAAATCCTTGTACTCCCAACGCGTGATGGGCGGTTCGCCGACCGGTGCATTGACGGTTACCGGGCTGCCAAATTTGGATTCGACGCTGGCCTGCGTCATGCCTCGAGTCGGGCGTGCATCGCTCGAACCTGCGGACATATTGTCCATTTTTAACGTGTCTGCCTGCGCCGTGCCGAACATGGCCAGAAACAGGGCGACGAGTGCTGCGGTGCGCAGTTTAGCCATGAGTTCTTCTCCCGAGTACGATCCGACGACTATAGCATCGCTCGCCGAACCAAAAAACAACTTATCTATCAAGTTTTTACAGGTATCCGTGCGTTGTATATGCGAACTGCGTCACAATCCCCGCGCGGCGAAACACAAAGTCGCTGCAGGACGAATGTGGTTTAATGCCTGCCGATGATCAACCCTGTGGAACTCTTCGTCGGGCTACGCTATCTCCGGGCCAAGCGGCGCACCCGATTCGTATCCTTTATCACGCTGATATCCCTGCTCGGGATAGCGCTCGGCGTGGCCGCGCTGATCGTGATTCTCTCGGTTATGAACGGCTTCGAGGGCGAACTGCGTGGCCGGCTCCTGAGTATGTCCGCGCATGGCAGCGTAACCGCCGCGGGCGGCGTGACGCCGAACTGGCAGCGCCTGGTGGAGGAGGTCAGCGCGGAACCTGGCGTCAGGGCCGCCGCACCCCTGGTGCAGATGGAAGGCATGATTCAGTCGGGTCGGGAGCTGCACGCCGTCCTCGTGCATGGCGTGGATCCGCGCTTCGAGAAGCCGCTATCGGGCGACATGATCAACATGATCGAGGGCGACCTCGACGTGCTCCAGGCAGGCGATCGCAGTGTCATTCTCGGCCGCATTCTCGCTTACGACCTGGGAGTCCGCATCGGTGATGGCGTGGTGCTGCTGATTCCGCGACCAGCCGGCGATGGCACGCTTGAACCCGTGCTCGAACGCTTTGTGCTGCGTGGCGTTTTTGAGGTTGGCCTGCAGGATCACGACGGCGTATTGGCGTTGGTCCACGTTGCGGACGCGGCGCAAATCCAGTCCCTCGGGAGCGCGGTCAATTCGGTGCGTTTTCGCGCCGAGGACGTTATGGCAGCGCCTGCCGTTGCGCGCGCGCTCAAGGCTCGCCTTGGCGAGGGCTACACGACCAGCGACTGGACGATCGAGAACGGCAGCTACTTTCGCGCCATTCGCATCGAGAAGATGATGATGTCGCTGATACTGTCGCTGATCATTGGCGTGGCCGCGTTCAATATTGTCGCAAGCCTTGTGATGGTCGTGACCGACAAGACAACCGATATTGCGGTGCTGCGTACGCTCGGCATGGGTCCGGACGGCGTTGTCCGGGTGTTCTTTGTGCAGGGCGCCATGATCGGCTGGGCCGGCGTGCTCATCGGTGTACTGCTGGGGATCGTACTCGCGCTCAATGTGCCGGTTATCGTGCCGTTCCTCGAACAGGCGCTGGGCTTCCAGATCATGCCAGGTGACGTTTACTACGTGACGCGTATTCCGTCGGAACTGGAATGGCGCGATGTTGCGATCATTTCGGTGTCGGCGTTCATCCTGACATCGCTCGCGACGCTGTACCCGGCGCGCCGTGCGGCGCTGGTCAATCCCGCGGCGGCATTGCGCTATGAGTAGGCCGGTACAGAGCATCGTCGATGGGTAAACATTTCGAAATGTGGATCGGCGGACGCTACGTGCGCTCACGCAGCAGCAACAGCTTCGTGTCCATGATCTCCGCGATTTCCATGCTGGGTATCGCGATAGCTGTAACCGTCTTGATTGTCGTCATGTCTGTCGTGAACGGTTTCGAGCGTGAGCTCCAGGACCGGCTGCTTGCAATGACGGCGCACGCCAGCATAGAAAACGTGGACGGTGAGTTGAGCAACTTCAACGCGTTGCTCGAAACGGCGAATGCCAACCCGCGCGTCCGCGCTGCCGCACCCTATGTCGATGGCCAGGCGCTGCTGTTGTTTGAAAACGCACTGAGTGGCGCCGAGTTACGCGGCATAGATCCGACGCTTGAGAACGAGGTGTCGGGTGTCGGGAGCGTTATGCAGGCAGGGCGGCTGGACGACTTGAAGGCAGGCACTTTCAACGTCGTTCTCGGTGAGGAGCTGGCGAATGCGCTTGGCGTTGGAATGGGAGATAAGGTCCTGGTGACGCTGGCACAGGGCCGGGTGACGCCGGCCGGCGTTATTCCGAGAAGCAAACGATTCACGGTCAGCGGCGTCTATCGCGTCGGTATGTATGAGTTCGACCGCCGACTTGCGTTCATCAACATGAGCGATGCCCAGAAGCTGTACCTCAAGAAAGACACCATTACGGGCGTGCGACTCGCCGTCACCGAGATTTACGAAGCGCCGTCGATAGTGCGCGAGGTCGCACTTGCCAACGGAGAGCTCGTTCTGGTCAGCGACTGGACGCGACGGCACGTCAATTTCTTTCGTTCCATACAGATTACCAAGTCGATTTTGTTCGTAATCCTGCTGATGGTCATTGCCGTCGCGGCGTTCAACATCGTTTCGACGCTGGTAATGGTGGTGAAGGACAAGCAGTCGGACATCGCGATACTTCGCACGATAGGAGCGCGGCCATCGAGCATCCTGCGTATTTTCATAACGCAGGGTAGTATCGTCGGTCTCGCCGGGACGTTGGCCGGCGTCGTGCTCGGTGTGCTTCTGGCGTTAAACCTCGAATCCATAGTCGGTTTTTTCGAAACCGTATTCGGCATGAAGTTCCTGGCCGCTGACGTGTATTTCATTAGTGACCTGCCTTCTGAACTTACGCGTCGGCGATGTCTCAAAGATCGCGGTAATGGCGCTGGTGCTCGCATTGATTTCAACTCTTTATCCGGCCTGGGTTGCAGCCAGGACGGCTCCGGCGGAGGCCCTGAGGTATGACTGATACGTCCACGGACCCGGCGACGCCGGTACTTGAATGCCGCAACGTCGTACGACGTTTCAACGAGGGTGCGTCGACCCTCGAAGTGCTTCGCGGCGTGAATCTCGTCGTGCAGCCGGCTGAGCGTGTCGCCATTATCGGCTCATCGGGCTCCGGCAAGACGACGCTGCTGCAGATCATGGGGGGGCTGGACGATCCCGATGATGGCGAGGTGCGTGTCAACGGCCAACGTATGCAGGGCAACGATGAGGCTGCGAAGGGCCAGCTGCGCAATCGATACATCGGCTTTGTTTACCAGTTTCATCATCTTTTGCCGGAATTCACGGCGGAAGAAAACGTTGCCATGCCGCTGCTGATCCGGCGCGAGCCCAAGGCGGTGGCGCTGCAACAGGCTCGCGAGCTGCTCGGTCGAGTCGGCCTCGGTGAGCGCTTGACGCACAAGCCCGGCGAACTGTCCGGCGGTGAGCGCCAGCGCGCCGCCGTGGCTCGCGCGCTGATCACCCGACCGCAGCTGGTGCTTGCGGACGAACCGACCGGCAACCTGGATTCCGGCAACGGCGAGCATGTGCTGCAGCTGATGCTCGGGCTTAACCAGGAGTTACAAACGAGCCTCGTTATCGTGACGCACGATCATGGTATCGCAGCGCGCATGGACCGTGTGCTCGTACTTGAGGACGGTGTGCTGCGTGACTCAGCGTGATTGTTTGTCGCGGCGGATATTCTGCTTGCGTGTCTTGTAGTTACTGATCGAGGTTCGCCACAGCAGGTCGAGTGCGACATATCCGACCAGCGACGCCACGCTTCCGAGCAGCAGGCTGCCGAGGAGCATGGGCTGCCAGATATTGACGAGCGTGTGCGTGACCCAGTCAATCGAGAGTTCGAACCTGAATGGCTTCGGCGGGACACCAAGGATCGTCACCCCCAGGCGATAGGCAAAGTAGTACATCGGTCCCATCGTGAGCGGATTGCTGACCCAGGTCGAAATCGCAGCGACCGGGATGTTGACGCGCAGAGCCAGGGCGCTTAACGCGCCCATCAGTGTATGTCCCGGGACAGGCAAGAACGCGATAAACAGCCCCGTCGCGAACGCCGGCACCACCTGGCGGCGACGAATCCCCCATAAACGATGGTCCTGCAACAGATGACGGAACGGTGTCATGAACCACCGCTCGCTTATTTCGTGTCGTTTGAAGGCAAATTTCCGAAAAAAGCGTCTTGGCATTAACTCTGGATCCGGTTTCCATGGTGAGTGCCGACGATTGACGAAAAACACTCATGATCTGGGCCTGCGCTCTGGTGATTGCAGGTGGCTTTGCGGCGCAGCATAGCAGGCTCCCGCTTAGCTCGGACATCTGCATCCTGCTAATAGTTGCATCTGTGCTCATGCTGTCCCGACGAAGTACCCGATACCCCGGCTGCTTCGTATTTGGGCTTGGTTGGTTTCTGCTGGCAGGGCAGGAAATCGTCGATGCTCGTCTGCCACAAACGTATGCCGGCGACAGCCTGCTGACCGACGTCCAGATCATCGATTTCCCAAGGAGAGCCGGCAACTCCCTGGTCATGCTCGTTACGCCGCTCAACGACCCGCGGTTGCCTCCGCGTTCCCGGGTCAGCTGGTTTGAGCCAGCCACCGAGCCGGCGCTCGGCGATGTCTGGCGGCTGGAGCTGCGCCTGAAGAGACCCCGCGGTTTAAGCAATCCCGGCGTTTTCGATCGCGAAGCCTGGTTGTTTCGCAATGAAATTCATGCAACGGGCTACGTCGTAGCTGGCAAACGGAATCGACGACTCGCAAGCGGCACCGAGTCCGCCGTGGACGCGTTCAGGCGCGACTTCATCGCCCGCAGCACCAGGGCCGCACCGTCACCGGATGTTGCCGCAGTGCTTGCCGCGATCGGTGTTGGCGCGCGGCACAAGGTATCCCGCGAGCAATGGGACCGATATGCGGTAAGCGGCACGAGTCACCTGATGGCTATCTCCGGTCTGCATATCGGCCTGGCCGCAAGCGCCGCGTTCCTGTTCGCTCGCTTGTTGACGAGTGTCTTTCCGCGCCTTGCTAACGCACATCTCGTCTCCATCCTGGTCGCGCTGGTCTGCGCATGCGCATATGGCATTGTTTCCGGGCTGGGTGTGCCGGCACAACGGGCCACGCTGATGTTGCTGGTAGCCGGTGTTACGGTACTGCGTCGCAGGAGCGTTGCCGTTATTCGAACGGTCGCGCTGGCAGCGGTCATCGTATTCATCGCGCATCCGGTGGCGACCATGGCCCCGGGGTTTCATTTGTCCTTTGCAGCCGTCTTGCTTTTGCTGTGGCTGGCTGGCGTACGACAGCCATGCTCAGACCGGCGAACTCTCGTGAGAAGGACCGGCGACAGGCTGCGACAACTCTTCAGGATCCAGGTTTTCCTGCTGTTCGGCCTGATGCCGCTGACGGTCCTGTGGTTCCAGCGCATTGCGCCGCTCGCGTTGCCGGTTAATCTCGTTGCCGTGCCGCTTTTCAGTTTCGTCACGGTGCCCTTCACGCTGATCGGCCTCGTGCTCGGTGACAGTGCCGGGTTCGCCGGTCAGGCAGCGCTCATGATTGCCGCCCACAGCATCGGGCTTATCGAGACCCTCATTGTCAGGACGACCGGCTTGCCATTCGTGAATTTTACGGTCGTCGAGGTCCGCGGTTTTCTGAGTCTTGTCGTTTTCCTTCCGGCCCTGCTGGCGTTGCTGCCAAAAGGGTGGCCCGGTCGCTACGTCGCCCTGCTGGCTGTCGTGGCCCTGTTGTTGCAACCGCCGATACGGCCACCCGAGGGTTGCGTAGATACGCACGTCCTCGACGTGGGGCAGGGCCTCGCGACCGTGCTGCAAACACAGGAACGAACCCTGGTATTCGATACTGGCGTGTCCTTTCGCGGCGGCGGCAGCGTTGCAGAGCAGGTCATCGTGCCGTTTCTCAAATCGAGGGGTCTTAAAAGGATCGATCGACTGATCGTGTCACATTCGGATATCGACCATAGTGGTGGCGTTGCCACTCTGGCCGACTACGCAATCATTGCGGATGTGCGCGCCGGCGAGCCGCTGCATGAGTCAGGGCTGCCTGCAGCACTCTGCGAGGCCGGTCAGAGCTGGAATGACGATGGCGTGCGCTTCCGGATCCTGCATCCGCGTGCGACATCGCCACGTAACGGTAATGATTCCTCCTGTGTGCTTCTCATCGAGACAGGGCAGCACGCCATACTGCTGACCGGCGATATCGAGGCCGCTGCCGAGCGCGACATCGTCGCGGACCAGGGCTTGGGAGCGAATCGATGCTGTTGTGGTGCCGCATCATGGCAGCCTGACGTCCTCGAGCGCCGCCTTCGTCAACGCGGTGGCGCCAAGAATCGCGATAGTCTCGTCAGGCTTCAACAATCGCTGGGGTTTTCCGAAGGCCGAGGTTGTGGCGCGTTGGAGCGCCGTGGGAGCCACGATCTTCAATACTGCGAGCTCGGGCGCCGTGAGTTTCCGCCTCTGCCGCGAGAGCGGTCTTGGCCCTACCCGGCTGGACCGCCATGAACGCCGCAGGTTTTGGCGTGACGAGGCTGGTTAGTTGCCAAAAAAGCGACCTGTATCCCAAGAATTTTCGGCGCGAGCGCTGTATATTTCATTCTTCCGACTTGGGTCCGATTTTTATGGTTGAGATAGTAAAATCCGGCGGCTACCTGATGGCGCCGATCATCATCTGCGCGATTGTCGCGATGGGGATTATTCTCGAGCGCTTCTGGACGCTGCAGCAAAAGCGTGTCCTCCCCGAGGACCTGACGAGCAAGGTGTGGGGCTGGGTCAAGAAAGACCAGCTGGACCAGAAGCAGATTCAGTCATTGCACCAGGGCTCGGCGCTGGGTCAGATTCTCGCGGCCGGCCTGATTAACCGGGACCGGGATCGGGCGGTGCTGAAAGACGCGATCGAGGACACCGGTCGGCACGTCGTTCATGAACTCGAGCGTTACCTCGAGACGCTGGGCACTGTTGCCGCCATCTCTCCGCTGCTCGGCTTGCTCGGCACCGTTATCGGTATGGTCAAGGTGTTCACCGCCATCACAACGCGCGGCGTGGGTGATCCGGCGGTTCTGGCGGGCGGCATCGCCGAGGCGCTTATCACGACCGCCGCCGGACTAACCGTGGCGATCCCCGCGCTCATAGGTTATCGCTACTACCGCACGCGGGTTGATACGCTGGTTGTCGACATGGAGAAAGAGGCCATCAAGCTGGTTGAGGCTCTGCATCGACGCAATGAAAAAGGCTAGCGATGAGTTTCCCGCGATGATGTTCTTTGAGGTGGCGCCGTGTCGCGCGCCAGGAGCATAGCGGCATGAAACTCAACCTGCGGCCGCGGGCGCAGCCGGAAGTGAACCTGACGTCGTTGATCGACGTTGTCCTGCTGCTGCTGATCTTCTTCATGGTCTCCACCAGTTTCGTAAAGCAATCGCAGATTACGATTCGCCTTCCTGAGGCCGATAGCACCGCCGTTTTCGAAGAACCGCCGCAGCAGATCGATATCATGATCACCGAGACCGGTACTTATCTGATCAACAGCCGCGAACTCATCAATAACCGACCGGAAACGATACGCAATGCATTGCGCAAGGTCTCGGCGGGCAACAACAAGCTGCCGTTGACGATCAGTGCGGATGCGAACGCGAAACATCAGCACGTCGTTACGGCGATGGACGTGGCAGGCCGACTCGGATTTACACAAATCAGCATTGCCACCGTCAAAGATCCGGCCGAGTGAACGAGGTGATCGCGCTAACGTGAACAAAAGCATCGATTCGCAGGTTCGCGTTATCTACGGGCGTCTTTGGCACTACGTCACGCCGCACAAACTGATTGGTTTCATTGCCGTTGTGGGCATGGCATCGACGGCCATAATCGAGGCGGGCCTGGTCGCGTTGCTACAGCCGCTGACCGACGAGGCCCTTGTGGCCAAGAATCTCGAAACCGCGAGGTGGATCCCGTTCGCTTTCATGGGCATCTTCGTGCTGCGTGGAATATCCGGGTTTGCTACCGAATCATCGCTGGGCTGGATCGGGCGACGCGTAATCAGCGATTTGCGGCGCCAGGTCTTCAACAAGTTTCTGACACTGCCGGCCAGTTTCTTCGATAGCCAGACAGCAGGTCCACTGCTGTCGAGGATGACCTACAACGTCGAGATGGTGGCCGAGTCCGTTACCAGCGTGGTTACGATTGCTGTCAGGGATATCCTCACCGTCCTGGCGGCTTTCGGCGTGATGATCTATTTCAGTCCGACGCTGACCATCTTTGTGGCTATCCTGTTTCCGATTGTCGCTCTGTTAGTACGTCTTCTCGGCATCGCGTTTCGTCGCTACAGCGGTCGCATTCAGGATACGGTGGGCGAAGTAACGCAGGTGACGGACGAAGTCATTCGGGGGAACTGGGTCGTCAAGGCTTTTGGTGGATTCGACTATGAACGGGATCGCCTTGTCGACGTCGACGAGCGCAATCGTGTGCAGAACCTGAAGCTGATACGCGTGCGTTCCCTGGGGGTCGCCATAACCCAGGTCGTATTCGGTTTTGGTATCGCGATGGTCATCTACGTTGCCGGGCGACAGTCGCTCAACGATCAGCTGACGGCGGGCGAGTTCATCGCGTTCTTCTCGGCGATGATGCTTATGCTGCAGCCTGTTCGGCGTATTACCAACGTCAATGCCACGCTGCAACGAGGTGTAGCGGGGGCCGACAGCCTGTTTTCGATCATGGATGAAAGAGATGAAATCGATACCGGCACCCGGGAAATCGAATGCGTCAAAGGCGCGGTAGAGTTCAAGGATGTGCATTTTTCCTACGGAGACGACGATGGGGCGATCCTGGACGGCGTCAACATTTCCGTCGAGCCGGGCCAGACGCTGGCAATCGTCGGGCATTCCGGTAGTGGTAAATCGACGCTGGTCAGCCTGCTGCCGCGCTTCTATGAGCTGGATTCCGGCGACATACTTATCGACGGCGTGTCCATTTGCGACATGACGCTTGGCAGCCTGCGCAGCAATATCAGCCTTGTGACGCAGGACGTTGTTCTGTTCAACGATTCGATTCGTAACAATCTCGCCTATGGGCAGCTCAGGTCCGTTTCAGATGAAGACCTGTTGCGGGCGGCAGAAGCCGCGCACGTCCTGGAGTTTGCGAACGACTTGCCCGATGGCCTCGAGACCACGGTAGGCGATCGCGGTGTGTTGCTGTCCGGTGGGCAGCGCCAGCGCATCGCTATTGGCCGAGCCCTCCTGAAAAATGCGCCGCTGCTGATTCTCGATGAAGCAACGTCGTCTCTGGATACGCAATCGGAACGGCGCATTCAGGATGCGCTCAATGAGCTCATGAAGGATCGCACGACGCTGGTCATCGCGCATCGATTGTCCACCGTCGAAAAAGCAGACTGCATCATTGTGCTGGATGCCGGCAGGATCGTGGAGTCCGGGACACATGCCGAGTTACTTGCACTCGATGGACACTACGCGACGCTTTACCGCATGCAGTTCAGCGAAGGGTAATAGCCGTGGGATTGACCTATCGATGGATACATCGTGTCTGGTACGAAGGCGCCGCTTTCGGCTGGCTCTTGCTGCCGCTCAGTGCGCTGTATTGGCTGCTGGCGACCAGCCGGCGTTTCCTGTACCGCTGTGGCGTTTTCAAAACTGAAAAGCTGTCGGCGCCCGTCATCGTGGTTGGCAATATCACGGCAGGCGGGACCGGCAAGACGCCCATTGTCATCTGGCTTGCCCAAGAGCTGCGCGCTCGCAAGTATTCTCCCGGGATCGTCAGTCGCGGCTATGGCGGTTCAGCGTCGAGCGCGACTGTGCGCGTGGACAGGCATAGCGAGCCCGATGTCGTCGGCGACGAACCGGTCCTGTTGGCGAGGCACAGCGGCTGTCCCGTGTCGGTAGATTCGAATCGGGTACGCGCTGCAGAGGCACTCGTCAACGAAGGCGTGGATGTCATCATCGCCGATGACGGGCTGCAGCACTACCGCCTTGCACGCGACTATGAGATTTGCGTGATCGACGGTGCCAGGGGCCTCGGTAATCGCCGCCTGCTGCCGGCCGGGCCATTACGCGAGCTTCCGGAACGACTCTCGCAGGTCGATCAACTGCTCGTTAACGGCGCAATGACCGCTACAGACAAGCTCTCGGTCGCTGAACAAAATGCGATACCGTTCGAACTTGCGGCAGTAGAGGTATGTCGTCTCAACGAGTCGCTGACCCGGCCCATCGGGCGCTTCGCCGGTATGACCGTGCATGCGGTCGCCGGGATTGGAAACCCGGCGCGGTTTTTTGCTTTGCTGCGAGGCTTTGACATACAGGTCATAGAACACGCTTTCACGGACCATGCAGCGCTGCAACCTTCCGACCTGCAGTTCGGTGATGACCTTGCCGTGTTCATGACCGAGAAGGACGCCGTTAAGATCGGCAGGCATGTGGAGGACAAGATCTGGTATGTCCCGGTGACTGTGGCAATCGATCCGGCGCTGGCATTGCCGATGATCGAACAGATCGATTCGCGCTTGCAAAAGGAGAAGGGCAGCATGACGAAATTCGTAGTTGCTATTCCTGCACGCTACGCGTCCACCCGGCTCCCCGGCAAAGCGCTTCGCAACCTCCGTGGCAAGCCAATGGTGCAGCACGTTTTCGAGCGCGGCGCGGAGAGCCTGGCGACCGAAGTCGTTGTCGCTACCGACGATGACCGCATCGCCGATGCAGCTGCCGCTTTTGGTGCCGTCGTATGTATGACCGGCGATCAGCACCGCTCGGGCACGGAGCGCATCGCCGAGGTGGCGGATCTTCTGAACTGGGGCGATGACCAGATCGTCGTCAATTTGCAGGGCGATGAACCGGCTATGCCCGCCGCGCTGATCAACGAGTGTGCGGCGTTGCTGGCCGACGCGACCGCGGATATTGCAACCCTGGCCTCGCCGCTGCTGACACCGGAGGATTTTCAGAATCCGAACGTCGTGAAAGTCATTCGCGACGACAGCGGTCACGCCATCTACTTCAGCCGGGCGGCAATCCCGTATGCCCGGGAGGATGCATCGCGCTCGATGGCGATCGCGACGGCACTGCATCATCACGGCATCTACGCCTACCGCTGTGGTGTCTTGCGGCAACTGGTTGCCACGCAGCCGTCGGAGCTCGAGCTTTGTGAGCAGCTCGAACAGCTCCGGGCCTTGTCGCTGGGCATGACGATTGCAGTCGGCGTACCATCGACGCGTCCGGGCACCGGCGTCGATACCGAGGAAGACCTGCAGCGCGCGGAGCGTGAATTACAGGCTTGAGCCAGGTAGGTGCGGCGTAATGCGCGGCTAGGTAGAAGCCCGAATTGATTCGGGGCATCCAATAGCCGAAAATTTTTGATGCCTTGATTGCAGGTGCGACGGAAAGCGACGACGGCGGTATGGATTACCCCTTGTGCGAGCGGTGCGGATTGGATGCCGGTGGAATTCAGGAACGTTTGCAACTCCTGGAGCTGGACGGGCCGGATACGGATCTCCAGGGTCTGGCGCTTCACGAGCGTGTCATTGCCCCAAATGTCGCCGCAATTTTCGACAGCTTTTACAGTGCGCTTGAAGGCGTCAGGGAATTCAGCCGTATTGCCGATCAGCCCGATGCCTTCTCCAGGCTCAGAGCCCGTCACAAAGACTACCTGCTTGGCCTGGGCGTGAATTTTCGCGATCCGGCGTATTTCGAGGAACGACTTCGAGTCGGCGCTGTACATGAAAGTTCGGGCGTGCCGCAAAGCCTGTATCAATGTACCTACCAGGGTCTGCAAAATCTGCTGATCGAGAATATTCCGCAAGAAGTGCGGGCGGACGATGACGCGTATGAAGCACTGCTGCGGTTCATCCTCAAGATCACTGCTCTCGATATGTCATTGGCGGTTGAAAGTTATTGCTCGGCCCGTGTCTGCGGCCTGCAACAGTCACTGGCGAGCGAACAGGATGAAAGCGAACGTTTGCGAGAGCTGGCGGTAACGGACTGGCTGACGAGCCTGCGCAATCACTCCTACTCACGTCGCAGCCTGGATGCGCTGCTGAGAGAGCCGAAAGCCGAAAACCGGCCACTCTGCATCATCATGGCCGACCTGGATCACTTCAAGGAAATCAATGACAACTACGGTCACCTGGTCGGCGACGAGGTTTTGAAAATCTCGGCGGCTCGCATTGTTGCCGGTGCAAGGGCCAGCGATGAAGTTTGTCGCTACGGAGGCGAGGAGTTTCTCTTGATCCTGGAGAGGACGCGCCTTAATGAAGGCCAGGAAGTCGCTGAGCGCGTTCGGACAAAGATCGCCGCGGATGCGATTCACTGTGGAGACGAACAAATAAATATGAGCATCAGCCTCGGTCTGGCAGAGGCGCAGGCCAGCGATACGGTCAATTCACTGATCGAGCGCGCTGATGCGGCGCTTTACGCGGCCAAGTCGGCCGGACGAAACTGCATCCGCAGCTGAACCTGACAAGAAATTCGTTGCGATTGTTACGTCACCGCCCAAAACGGTAAACGATGGACGGTGAACGGACTACAAGCAATCGCGCC
The DNA here is from genome assembly GCA_963841145.1 of uncultured Gammaproteobacteria bacterium. Classification (GTDB taxonomy): domain Bacteria; phylum Pseudomonadota; class Gammaproteobacteria; order Steroidobacterales; family Woeseiaceae; genus UBA1847. Next base: position 56,403 of record CAWJBO010000020.1, on the reverse strand, counting down.
AGCAGTTCGTTCAGCGTCAGGAGCGTCATTGCTCCCGCCGCTGGCGACCGCGAGAATCTCTGCAGACTCGTCGCGTCGCCAGTCCCGTTGCCTCAGGCCGCTGCGCCGCCGCCGCGCCGAGCCTCCAGTTCCTGTCGGATTTCGTACGCCTTTTCCTCAGTAATCGAGAATGATGCGATCGCCCATATTGCGACGCCCGACGCTAACACATGGCACGAACGCGTCGAACAGACGCATGTAATGGATCGTGTCCGGTGATTGACTCCCGCCGAGCGCGACGTCGAAACCCGTCACGTTGAGCAGGATTCCGCCGCCTGCGATTGCCACCGCCTGGCCGAGCTTCACTACCCACCAGAAGATGGAGCCGTACATACCCTCACGCCTTTCATGCGTGTTGAGTTCATCCGCATCAACGACATCGCAGATCATCGAAGGCATTAGCGTGAACAGGCCAGCGAGGCCAAAGGCCATCAGCGGAGCGGGAATGAGAAGCAGCCAGGGGTTGTCAGGCGTGTAGCAGAACCACTTGAGTACATAGCCCACCATGGAAATGCCGGTCGAAACAAAGAACGCTCGTCGCTTGCCAATTTTTGTCGCGAGCCAGGTGACGAGGGCGATAACGGCCAGCGCCGTCACTGCCTGAAGCAGTCCCGAGTGACCGACGAACTCGGCGCCGGCGGTCGCATCGCCCTGGAAGACGTAGTAGATAATCACGTACGACTGGAATGACGCGATCAGGATGAAGCCATTGAAGACAAGAAACGTTGCGGCGCAGAGTTTGAGAAACGGCTTGAACTTGAGTGTCGTAGCGAAACCGCGCAGGAAGTCCATGATAACTGCGCCAATTCCGCCGCCGCCATTCTCTGACTCATCGGCTTCGCCACCTGCGACATCTTTGAATCGCTCCCGAAGGAACAAAGCGGGAAGAATACCGACCAGGGCAACGGTTATACCAATAACGACTGGCCAGACTGGCTGCGCCCTCCACAACGTCGACGAATAAGGCCTTGCTGTACATGATCGCGAGGAAGTAGGGAGAGATCATGTAGGCGATATTGCCGATGAAGTTCTGCACGCCCATCAGGCGCGTTCGCTCGTGATAATCGGGCGTCAGTTCATAGCCAAGCGCGACCCAGGGCGTCGCGAATACGGTGTATCCGAGGTAGAAGATCAGCGAGCCAGTCAGGAAATACCAGAAGTAGAACGCCTCGCTCTTGCCAGCCGGTAGCTGCCACAGAAGTGCGTAGATAATGCCAACAGCGATTGCGCCGACAAAAATATAAGGGCGACGGCGTCCCCAGCGTGACCGGGTCTTGTCTGAAATGTAACCCATCAGCGGATCGGTTATTGCGTCGGTCAGGCGCGGGAGTGCGCCGAGCAACCCGACCAGCGCCGGATTCATTCCCAACCCAAGGTTCAGGACAATGATCATGCCGCCGACCGCCGCCGCAAGAATATTGTTGACGAACGCGCCGAGGCCGTAGATCAGCTTTTGAACTAAGGGGATTCTGTCTTCGGGCGCCGTTTCGTGGTGGGTTAATTCACTCATTATTATTATATTCCCGGGTTACCGAACTTATCTCCGCGATCCTCCATCAAATTGACAACGCTGTCAATTGTTGCTAGAAAACCAGCAAAGAATTCCCAAAAAACACAACAACCACATCGCTGCGAACGCGCACAGGGGGCAGCAATCTTCGCGCTACTTTTCAGAAAGCCCGGCAGCAGTGCGTACGGCGCGCTCGTGGCGATGCTGACATGTGCGCTCAGAATATTGGCACGACCCTCGAAGTTGGCACGACCCTTGTAATTCCGACCTAGTAATCGGGCGCCGTCCATGCTGCACCTGAAACGCGATATTCTCCGCCGCCTCGTTTCCAAAGGCATCCTCATTTTTTCAGCCCTTGGGCTGCTTGCAAGTACCCACACTATGAGCGCATCGATACAGCAACCATCCGAAGAACATGAATCAGTGGAGCGACGCGTTGCTGCGCTACTTCAGAAAATGACGCTGGCCGAGAAGGTCGGACAAATGAGCCAGCGCAACGGTAGCGACGGCTCCGCGCCCGACGACCTTGGTGAGGGTCTGCGGGCGGGCGGTATTGGGTCGGTAATCAATGTCGTCGATGTTGATGTGGTCAATGAGCTGCAGCGCATTGCGGTCGAGGAAAGCCGACTCGGGATACCGCTGATGGTGGGGCGGGACGTCATCCACGGTTTCAAGACGGTCATGCCGATTCCACTGGGGCAGGCTGCAACCTGGAATCCGTCGCTGGTCGCTAACGCATCGCGCATCGCCGCCGCCGAAGCCGCCACGGCAGGTATTAACTGGACGTTCGCGCCGATGATCGATATTTCGCGGGACGCCCGCTGGGGCCGTATCGCAGAGAGCCTCGGCGAGGACCCGTACCTGGCGAGCGAACTGGCCGCAGCGATGGTTCGCGGCTTTCAGGGCGACGACCTTTCTGCAATCGGCTCGATTGCGGCCTGTGCAAAACATTTTGCGGGCTATGGCACCTCCGAAAGTGGCCGTGATTACGCAACGACGAACGTCCCGCAGAACGAAATGCGTAACGTCCACCTGCGGCCATTTAACGCGGCTGTAGACGCCGGGGTGACGACGCTGATGACCTCGTTCAGCGACATCGACGGTGTGCCGGGAACGGCTAACGAATTCCTGTTGCGGCGCGTGCTTCGTGACGAGTGGGGGTTCGGCGGATTCGTCGTGAGTGACTGGGACTCGGTACGCCAGCTGCAGATCCACGGACTGACAGCGAACGACAGGGAGTCTGCGTACGAGGCCATCACGGCGGGTGTCGACATGGAGATGCACGGCGATGCCTACAGCAATCATCTCGGCGCGCTGCTCGAGGATGGCCAGATCGATGAGCAACTGATCGATGACGCTGTCTCGAGTATTCTGCGCGCCAAGTTTCGCCTGGGCTTGTTCGAAAAACCCTACACCGACCCGACCGAACTGCCGCCGATCGCAAGCAAAGACGCGCTGGAGACGGCGAAGGAAGCGGCGTTGCAAAGCGTCGTCATGCTCAAGAACGACAATCGCGTTTTGCCGTTGTCAGCCGGGAAACTGACCTCGGTGGCGGTCATAGGACCCTTGGCCGATGCGCCTTATGAACAGCTTGGTACATGGATATTCGACGGTGACCCTGATCTCAGCGTGACGCCGTTGCATGCGATTCATAGTCTCGTCGGCCACGATATCGATGTGCGTTACCTGCGGGCCATGGGTAATTCGCGTTCCAGTGCGACGGACGCATTCGATGAGGCTGTGGAAATCGCGCGCGGCTCCGATGCGGTTCTCCTGTTCCTTGGGGAAGAGTCGATTTTGTCCGGCGAGGCGCATTCTCGTGCCGACATCAGTCTGCCCGGCGCGCAGGCAGAACTTGTGCGCCGCATCCGCGAGGCCGGTAAACCCGTGGTCGCGGTAATCCAGGCGGGCAGGCCATTGACCTTGACGAACATTGTCGACGACGTCGATGCCATACTGTTCGCATGGCATCCGGGGACCATGGGCGGGCCCGCAATCGCCGACTTGTTATTCGGCGTCGAATCACCCTCCGGCAAGCTGCCGGCGACTTTTCCGCGTATGGTTGGCCAGATTCCGATTTACTACAACCAGAAAAACACCGGCAAGCCACCGTCGCCGGACACGGTGGTGCTCATCGATGACATCGACGCGCACGCACCGCAGCTGTCAACCGGCATGACGGCGTATCATCTCGATGCCGGCTATACGCCGCTGTTCGTCTTTGGCCATGGTCTCTCGTACGCGGATTTCAGCTACCGCGATGTCAGAGTCAGCGCGGGCGAGATTGTGATGGGCGAAACGGTAACCGTCAGCGCCGAATTGACCAACGACGGTGATGTTGCTGCGGAGGAGGTCGTACAGCTCTATGTACGCGACCTGGTCGGGAATGTGACCCGACCGGTCAAGGAGCTCAAAGGCTTCAAGCGCGTGTTGGTGGAGCCCGGAATGACGGTGACTGTCGACTTCGACCTTCATACGGATGATCTCGCATTTTATGGTCGAAACATGCAGCTGATGACCGAAACTGGTGAATTCCATGTCTGGGTTGGCGGCAGTTCCGAGACGGAACTGCGCGGCGAATTCCGGATTGTCGACAGCGACTGAACCGCAGGACACAGACAATGCAGCAAGGCACGCGATTTACAACAACCGTGGCACTCATCGTAGCGCTTGGCGGGTTTCTCATGGGCTTTGACGCGTCGGTAATCTCCGGCGTGGTCGGTTTCATCGAGACCGAGTTCGAATTGACGAAGATCGAGCTCGGCTGGTCGGTTTCTTCGCTGGCGCTGACAGCAACCTTCGCGATGATGGTGGCCGGCCCCATCAGCGACCGTGTCGGTCGACGTCCTGTGCTGAAAATTGCGGCGGCGCTGTTCGCGGTTTCGGCGATTGCTTCGGCTTTCGCGCCCAATTTCATAACGCTGGTTATCGCACGCATGGTTGGCGGTCTCGGCGTCGGCGCGGCCCTGATTATCGCGCCGATGTACATTGCAGAGATGGCCCCGGCCGCCGTTCGTGGCCGCATGGTCTCGTTCAATCAGCTGAATATCGTCATCGGCATCTCGGCGGCGTTTTTCACGAACTACCTGATTCTTACCCTGGGCGAGTCTGATGTGGCCTGGGCAGCAGCGGTGGGGCTTGGCGAGTGGAACTGGCGCTGGATGCTCGGCATCGAGACGCTGCCCGCGGTCCTGTATTTCTTTGCGCTGTTGCTCGTTCCTGAGAGTCCTCGCTGGCTGGCAATGCAAGGTCGAGACGACGAGGCACGCGAGGTCCTCGAAGAAGTCAGCGGTGTCGAGCAGGCGGCTCTCGATCTCCAGGCGGTCAAGGACAGTATCGAGGCAGAAGCCGAGCAGGGCGGTGTGTCACTGAAGGCCCTGTTTCACCCATCGATGAAGCTGGTGCTGACGATCGGGGTGTCGGTCGGTATCCTGCAACAGATAACGGGTATCAACTCCGTGTTCTTTTATTCGCCAATGATTTTTGAACAGTCCGGCATTGGCACGAATGCGGCGTTCATGCAGGCGGTGCTCGTAGGCCTGGTGAATCTCGGCTTTACGATCGCGGCCATGGCTTTGATCGACAAACTCGGTCGGCGACCATTGCTGGGATTCGGCATGACCGGCATTGCGGTCTGCATGCTGACCCTCGCGTACGGGTTCGGCGCTGCAACCTATACGCTGGATACGGAGGCGATCGAGAACTTGCCGGCCGAGATCGATCGAGCACAAATTTCACTCGTGGCGAATACGACCTACGACAACGACATTGAATATCGTGAGGCGGTATCCGGCGTAATCGGTCTGGAGAGTTTCAAGCTTCATGAGTCAGCGTTGGTCAGTAGCGCCATTGCGATGAACCCGACGCTGATCCTGTTTGCGATACTTGGCTTTGTCGCGAGCTTCGCAATCTCGATCGGGCCGATCATGTGGGTGCTGTTTTCCGAGCTATTCCCGAACAATGTTCGTGGTATGGCGATATCGTTCGTCGGGCTCATTAACTCTGCGGTCGCGTTTCTTGTGACGTTTATCTTTCCCTGGGAACTCGAGACGCTTGGCAACGCCACGACGTTCCTGATATACGGCATATTTGCTGTGATTGGCCTGGTATTCGTCATGCGTGTCTTGCCAGAGACCAAGGGGAGATCCCTGGAAGAACTGGAAGAAATGCTGGTGAGGCGTTGAGATGAGTTTTCCTGATAGCTCATCAAGGAGAGGTTTATGAATGCGAGAAGCACGCTGCTGGCGGTTGTCGCCGCCGTTGCCGCCTTTTCGGGTGCGACGATTGCGGATGATCAACAACAGGAACCGCAGTACCTGTCCGTCGAATGCATGAAATCGACATCGCCGGAGTATCAAAGCGTTGAAACCGACGTCTGGCTGCCGATGCACCAGGAGATGGTTGAGCAGCGCAAGCAGGAGCGCTGGGCGTTGTACTGGGTGAAGTACGGGGATCGCTCCCGATGCGATTACTACACGGTGACAACCTATGTCGGCTCTGCACAGCTGAATGCCGTCCAGGCGTTCGACGAGGTATTCAAGGTGGCGCATCCTCGCCGCGACTTCACGAAAGCGATGGTGCGTACGGGGGCATCCCGACAGCACGTTGCCAGTGAGCTATGGCAGTTGGTTGATGCGATACCGTCAAACCAGCATCGTTTTGCGATCGTGAATCGCATGAGTGCTGACGACCCGGACGCTTATGAACGCATGGAGTCGCGGGTCTTCAAGCCAGGGCACCAGGCGCTGGTCGACGGGGGCTATCGGGCCGGCTGGGCCATGTACGCGCTGGTGTCGCCACTTGGATCATCGATTCCCTATAACTACAGCACGGTGGATCTGGTAGACCACCTGGACCCGGTACCCATGGCTGAAGCCATGATGTCGGCAAACCCCGACCGGGACCTGGATGCGTTGCAGGAGTTGTTGGCCCTGCGCGAACAGGTAAGCTCTGAAACCTGGGAGCTGATCGCCGCGACAGAACCAAGAGACGGCAAGAAATAGTTTAAGAAAAAGATAATGACGAGAATTTCCATGACTAATATGAAACTGACAATGCTTGGCCTTGGCTTGTTGCTTGTTGCAGCCTGTTCGTCCGGTGACTCTTCGGCGCCCGTCCAGTCCGCGGCGCCGGTCGAGGAGCAAGCAGACGCTTACCAGCAGGCGCCGTCCGCACTTGTGGTTGGCGAAGTCATGGCGATGGCTTACTCGGGTTTTCGCGAAGGCCAGCATCCCGATCGAGGCGACGGCGCCGCGAACCCTAGCGACGAGGACATCCTCGAGGACCTGCAGATACTCATAGACCATGGTTTCGGTTTGATCCGCCTTTACGACGCCAAAGAGAACTCGCTGGCGACGCTGGAATTGATCGAAAAGCACGACCTGCCAATCAAGGTCCTGCTCGGCATCTGGCTGGATGCCGAATTCAGCAATCACGAGGGATGCCCCTGGCTGGACGAGCCTATCCCTGAGGAGAAACTTGCCAGGAACACGCTGGAGAATGTCGCAGAGATTAACCGTGGTATCGAGTACGCGAAGCGATTTGAAGACATCGTCGTAGCGGTCAACGTCGGCAATGAGGCGCTGGTCGAATGGAATGATCACATGGTGCCTTTGGAGAACGTCATTGCGTACGTACGCCAGGTGAAAGCCGCTATCAAACAGCCGGTAACTGTTGCTGATAACTACGAGTGGTGGATTCTCGATGGCGCGCCGCTAGCAGCGGAAGTTGATTTTCTCGGCGTGCATACCTATCCCGCCTGGGAGGAGAAGAGCATCGACGAAGCGCTTTCGTACACGATCGAGAATATCGATCGCGTGCATGCGGCGTTACCCGGCAAACCCATCGCAATCCTGGAGGCCGGCTGGGCGACGACCGCCCTGGAATTCAGTGAGCAGGCCAGTGAAGCTAACCAGACCCGCTACTATCGTGAACTGGACGAGTGGGCCGGTGCGACCAACACGACGGTGTTTTTCTTCGAGGCCTTCGACGAACCGTGGAAAGGTAACCCGGACAATCCCGAGGGCGCGGAAAAGCACTGGGGCATCTTCTTTGTGGATCGAACGCCGAAACAGGTTGTCGAAGATCTTTTATCTGCAGATGCCGAATAGCCCACAGTGCCCAGCCAACCCAAACTCTCCCTTCGCGGTCTGCGCACGTTTTGCGTTGCCGCACGCTACGAAAGCTTTCGTACGGCCGGCGAAGAACTTTTCATTACGGCGTCTGCTGTAAGCCACCAGATCAAGAGTCTCGAGGAGGAACTCGGTGAGCAGCTGTTTGATCGCAACAGCCGCGAACTTAAGCTGACGGCAACCGGCCAGTCGTTGTACGACGAAGTCAGCCCGTTAATCGAACAATTGAATGCCGTCGCCGCCAAATACAAGAAGGGCGCGGTCAAGAGCTCGATACGCATTTCGGTGCAGCCATTTTTTGCCAGCGAGTACTTTGTGCCACGCTTGAGCGAGTTCACCGCCATGCACCCGGACATCGACATCCAGGTCGGCACCAGCGATGAGTCCTCGGAGAAACACCCGTCCGATGCCGACCTGTCGATTCGCTTGTTCAGAGCACCGCCAGCGAATATGCCATCGAACCTCTTGTTCCCTTTGCGGCTGGCGCCGGCCGGTTCGCCAGCGTTCAAGAAGAATCTCAAGCTAAAGAACAGGAAGATAGTCAGCGACTTCCCGATCATCGTGCACGAAACCCACCCCAAAGCCTGGAAGCGCTGGGCGAAAGCGGCACGTATAGAGCTGCCAGCGGACACGAAGATCACTCGGCTTGATTCAATGATCGCGGTCGTACGGGCGGCGCAGCGCGGCATTGGCGCGGCTTTAGTACCGGTGCCTATCGGCGAATTGTGGTTCAAGGAGGGCAGCGTCGTGCGTCTGTTCAAAGACGAATACGTGGCCGATGTCAGCTACTACCTGGTCTGTACCGAAGACAGGGCAGCGGACGAGAGCGTCTCGCTGCTGCGGGACTGGATCGTGCAGAACTTCGCTGATACCACTTAAGTTTTTCTCAACTCAGGCCTGAATTCTTTTCGTTTGAGGTCTTTTCTCCACGTCCCTATTGTGCTCACGTCGACCGGGGTATCCCGTCTCGACACTCGTGAAACATAGTTTGTGAAGGAGAACCGACCATGTTTAAGAAAGCCAACAAAGCACTTGATGCTTTCAGCTTTAGCCTGGGTGGCATGCGGACGGCATCGTCGTTCGTTATCGCGCCAGCTATCGCTAATGACCGGATCAACGAGGTCCGGGATGAGCACGTTCGCCGTGCTCGCGAATCGCGTGACGAAAATTCGCGCGGATGGCTGGAAGGCCGTCCCGAGGCTGCACACGACTGTGCGTAAGAAAGGCCTCCAAAACCAATAAGAACATAATGGGGCGCGGCCAGCCGGCCGCGCCCCCGCTTCAACAGGGCCTGATGATGGCCTGCTCAGGCGACTCACTGCTGCTAGCGCCATACCGGCGCGCATTTGAACTCTGCCGTCACAATCACGTATGTTTCGAAGCCATTCCCTGTTTCAGGACGATGTTCGATGAATCCCGGTGTGCGCCAATCGCGGTGTCATGTAGTCGCAGTGGCTATCGCTCTTTCCGTATCTGCATGCGGTGGCAGTGGCGCATCAGCGCCTGTTTCCCTCCCAAATCCACCGCCGCCGACGCCAGTGCCGACCAATGTCAATATCTCCAACCCGGTCCTGACGTCGCTCGACAATTCCGCAGATTGCCCCTGGCGGCACGCTTAACCTGGTCTGGAGCGACGAGTTCGACGGCGCCCAGCTGGATCCCGAGACCTGGTATTTCGAAACGTGGCGATGGCAGCCAGTACGGCATCCCCGGATGGGGAAATAACGAGCTGCAGTATTACCTCCCGGAGAACGCCGAACTAACAAACGGAGTGCTCAGGATCACGGCACGTCCGGAGTCGCAGGGTGGCTACGACTATACGTCCGCACGTATCAACACGCGCGATCGAATTGCATTCCGCTACGGGCGCATAGAGGCGCGCATGCGGCTGCCGGGAGGGCAGGGCCTGTGGCCGGCGTTCTGGTTACTGCCTCAGGACAGCGTCTACGGCACCTGGGCGGCGTCCGGTGAAATTGACGTTATGGAAGCGGTGAACCTCGGCGGGTCGGGGGGCAATTCAGTAGTGGGCACAATTCACTACGGCGGCGAGTGGCCGAACAATGTGTACACAGGCGACCAATACGTGGTGCCGAGCAGCGCTACCGACGATTTTCACACGTACGCGCTGGAGTGGGACGTCGACGAAATGCGCTGGTACGTGGACGGTGTTCTGTACGGTATGCAGAACGCCTGGTATACGCTCGGCGGCGGGTTTCCGGCACCGTTCGACCAGCGCTTCTACATCCTGTTGAATGTTGCCGTTGGCGGCAATTTTCCCGGCGCGCCAAACGGATCGACAGTCTTTCCTGTAACCATGGAAGTGGACTATGTACGGGTTTACTCAGGCGCCCCCTGAGCCACAACCTTGAGCCGCGTTCTCGCGGAACTGGCCAGGAAAAGCCCGACGGGGTGCCAGCCAGGCCAGACGTCCTGAACGGCCGCCAGGCTGGCGGGCCAACCTGCCGGAATTCCTCGTAAATCCGCACAACCCCTTATAGCGCCTGATCTTGGCGCGAGTACCCTTCGCCTCGTGCCAATTTGTAACATTTGGCCGATCAATTTGACAGCGCTGTCAAAATCGGTAAATTAAAGCAATAAGAATAGTACCGGTGCATAACGCCGGATCTGTGTTGTCGGGGGTTCTCCATGAGTTTTTGTTCGCACGCATCGCTGCGGGTCGCAGTTTCTTTGTTCGCAATCCTGTCCATCTCTGCCTGTGATGGCGACAAAGCGGCGCCGCTGTCTCAAGTAGACACAATCGATATCCCGCCGGCCGACATCGGTCAGCAGGCTAATCAAAACATCAACAACCCGACGCTGGTTATTCCGGACACGTTTCCGGTTGCAGACGGTGACGCGCTGACGCTGGTCTGGAGCGAGGAGTTCGACGGCCCGGACATCGATCCCGAAGTCTGGTTCTTTGCGACGGGCGACGGCACCGAGAAGGGACTCCCTGGCGGTTGGGGCAACAACGAGTTGCAGTACTACCTGCCGGACAGTGCGCAGATAGTGAATGGCGTGCTCGAAATAACCGCACGTAGAGAAAATGCCGGTGGGCTGAACTACTCTTCCGCGAGGATCAACACTGAGGACCGTTTCGCATTCAAGTATGGTCGCGTCGAGGCCAGCATCAAGATGCCTTCGGGGCAGGGCCTCTGGCCGGCGTTCTGGATGTTGTCGCAGGACAGCGATTATGTCTGCGGTGTGGACAATCAAGGTAACGACCGCCCCTGCGTCTGGGCGGCAACCGGTGAGATCGACATCGTCGAGGCCATCAATCTCGACGGCACGAACGGCAACGAAATTTTCGCAACGATCCACTACGGCGGTGAGTTCCCGGGCAATCAATTAACGGATGTTACCTACACGCCATCTGTTGATGTTACGGAGAGCTTCAATACGTACGCGATAGAGTGGGATGCCGACGAAATACGCTGGTATTTCAATGGCCTTCTGTATGCCGTACAGAATTCCTGGAATTCGGCAGCCCTCAATGGAGGTCCATCGGCGCCTTTCGACCAGAATTTCCATATTCTTCTGAATTTGGCTGTCGGCGGCAACTTCCCCGGGTCTCCGGACGGTACGACGCCGTGGCCCGCCACGATGGAAGTCGACTGGGTTCGAGTTTACTCGGGTGAAGATCCGAGCGGCGTCGTGGCGATAGAGCCGAACGCGTCAGCGCCTACGCCGACGGAAGATGCTGCCGATGTGGTTTCGCTCTTTAGCGATGCGTATACCGACATAGCCGGTATTGATTACAACCCGAACTGGGGCCAGGCGACCGTGTTTACGTTGGCGCAGATCGCGGGCAACGAGATGCTGAAATACGCGAATCTGGACTACCAGGGAACGGACTTTGCCGGAAACCCGCAGGACGTTTCTGACAAAGGCTTTTTGCATCTCGACTTCTGGACAGCAGACTCGACAGCATTGAATATCTACCTGATCAGTGCCGGCCCTGTTGAGACGCCTTATTCGTTAACCGGAGACATCGCGCCCAACAGCTGGGTAAGCGTTGATATACCACTTACCGAGTTCGCTGGGGTTGACCTGACCAGCCTCATACAACTGAAGTTCGACGGCAACGGCACCATCTTCCTGGATAACCTGTACTTCTCGGGTGAGGCACCGATTGTTGGGCCGGCGGTAGCGGCGACCACGCCGACTGAAGCTGCGGCGGATGTGGTCTCGCTGTTCAGTAATGCCTACACCGACGTCACGGTTGGTGATTTTTCCACGACCTGGGACACGGCGGACGTGTCGGATATTCAGGTGGTGGGCGATGACGTGAAGAAATACGTTCCGACCGGCGCTAACGCCACCCTGGGCTTTATTGGGATCAATTTTGATGGTGCAAACGCGGTTGATGGCACGGGTTATGACACGCTGCGGATAGACGTCTGGACGCCGGATGTGACCAACCTGCTGGTGAAGCTGGTGGACTTTGGTGGAGACGGTTTCGGGGGTGCCCTTGCGGACACCACGGGCACCAGTACCCAGGTCCTGGTGCAGGGTGGCTGGCAGACGATCAGCATTCCGTTCAGTGAGTTCATGACGAACGGTTTGATGGGTGTCACCGAGTTGTCGCAGATCGTGCTTGAAGATCTGGACGGTGGCGCAGGTGGTACTACGCTGTACGTCGACAACCTGTACTTCTTCAACTCGGCCGGATCTGGCGGCGGCGGTGGCACGGTGCCGACGGCTGCGCCGACCACGCCGACCGAAGATGCGACGGACGTGGTCTCGCTGTTCAGTAATGCCTACACCGACGTCACGGTCGGTGATTTTTCCACGACCTGGGATACGGCAGACGTGTCGGATGTGCAGGTGGCGGGCGACGACGTGAAGCAATACGTTCCGACCGGCGCTAACGCCACCCTCGGCTTTATCGGCATCAATTTTGATGGAGCAAACGCGATCGATGGCACCGGCTATGACACGCTGAGGATGGACATCTGGACACCGGACGTGACCAACCTGCTGGTGAAGCTGGTGGACTTTGGTGGTGATGGTTTCGGGGGTGCCCTTGCGGACAGTACAGGCACCAGTACGCAGGTCCTGGCGCAGGGTAGCTGGCAGACCATCAGTATTCCGTTCAGTACGTTTCTTGCGAATGGTTTGACCGGCGTTACGGAGCTCTCGCAGATCGTGTTGGAAGACACGGATGGTGCAGCGGGTGGTACCACGCTGTACATCGACAACCTGTACTTCTTCAACTCGGCCGGTTCGGGTGGTGGCACTGCGCCGACGGTAGCGGCGACCACGCCGACTGAAGCTGCGGCGGATGTGGTCTCGCTGTTCAGTAATGCCTATACCGATGTCACGGTGGGTGACTTCTCCACGACCTGGGATTCGGCGGACGTGTTGGATGTGCAGGTGGCGGGCGACGACGTGAAGCAATACGTTCCGACCGGCGCTAACGCCACCCTGGGCTTTATCGGCATCAACTTCGATAACGCGAACGCGATCGATGGCACCGGTTATGACACGCTGCGGATGGACGTCTGGACACCGGACGTGACCAACCTGCTGGTGAAGCTGGTGGACTTTGGTGGAGACGGTTTCGGGGGTGCCCTTGCGGACACCACGGGCACCAGCACCCAGGTCCTGGCGCAGGGTAGCTGGCAGACCATCAGTATTCCTTTCAGTGAGTTCATGACGAACGGTTTGATGGGTGTCACCGACTTGTCGCAGATCGTGCTTGAAGATCTGGACGGTGGCGCAGGTGGTACTACGCTGTACATCGACAACCTGTACTTCTTCAACTCGGCCGGTTCGGGTGGTGGCACTGCGCCGACGGTAGCGGCGACCACGCCGACTGAAGCTGCGGCGGATGTGGTCTCGCTGTTCAGTAATGCCTATACCGATGTCACGGTGGGTGACTTCTCCACGACCTGGGATTCGGCGGACGTGTTGGATGTGCAGGTGGCGGGCGACGACGTGAAGCAATACGTTCCGACCGGCGCTAACGCCACCCTGGGCTTTATCGGCATCAACTTCGATAACGCGAACGCGATCGATGGCACCGGCTATGACACGCTGAGGATGGACATCTGGACACCGGACGTGACCAACCTGCTGGTGAAGCTGGTGGACTTTGGCGGAGACGGTTTCGGGGGTGCCCTTGCGGACACCACGGGCACCAGCACCCAGGTCCTGGCGCAGGGTAGCTGGCAGACCATCAGTATTCCTTTCAGTGAGTTCATGACGAACGGTTTGATGGGTGTCACCGACTTGTCGCAGATCGTGCTTGAAGATCTGGACGGTGGCGCAGGTGGTACTACGCTGTACATCGACAACCTGTACTTCTTCAACTCGGCCGGTTCGGGTGGTGGCACTGCGCCGACGGTAGCGGCGACCACGCCGACTGAAGCTGCGGCGGATGTGGTCTCGCTGTTCAGTAATGCCTATACCGATGTCACGGTGGGTGACTTCTCCACGACCTGGGATTCGGCGGACGTGTTGGATGTGCAGGTGGCGGGCGACGACGTGAAGCAATACGTTCCGACCGGCGCTAACGCCACCCTGGGCTTTATCGGCATCAACTTCGATAACGCGAACGCGATCGATGGCACCGGTTATGACACGCTGAGGATGGACATCTGGACACCGGATGTGACCAACCTGCTGGTGAAGCTGGTGGACTTTGGCGGAGACGGTTTCGGGGGTGCCCTTGCGGACACCACGGGCACCAGCACCCAGGTCCTGGCGCAGGGTAGCTGGCAGACCATCAGTATTCCTTTCAGTGAGTTCATGACGAACGGTTTGATGGGTGTCACCGACTTGTCGCAGATCGTGCTTGAAGATCTGGACGGTGGCGCAGGTGGTACTACGCTGTACGTCGACAACCTGTACTTCTTCAACTCGGCCGGTTCGGGTGGCAGTGGCGGCGGTGAACTAGCCGTTAACGGAGACTTTGAGACAGGTGATATCAGCGGATGGACCGATTTCTCTGCTGCCAATAACGGGACTTTTAGCGCCACTATGGCAGAGGCAAATGGTGGCAGTTACTCAGGTAACCTGGTCGCCAGTGTTCCTGGTGGTGGCGGTCCTGCTTCCTTTCCGGTAGTCAAGCAAGCGAATGTTGGTATTGGCACGGTTCAGCCTAATAGCACTGTGACAGTTTCGTTTGACTTGAAGGGTTCGATAGTTGGAGCTGGCGGAGTCATATTCGTTGAGTTCTTTTCCGAGTTAAGCGGTGGAGGCACTTCCCAAGCCGGCATTATCAGTCAACCGGTCCCGACCTCTAGTTGGGTGAACTACACCATTCCAGTTACCACTGGCAATGATGTCAGTGGTGGTGTCACTCTACAGCTAAAGGCAGATTGTGGTGCCAATGCGGGCTGTACCGTTGACGCATACTTCGACAACGTCTCCATAGTTGTTAACTAACAACAAGAATCGAAACTAAACCAGATATTTACGCAGAGAGCTAACTCATGCATGCAGAATCTCCCAAGCGCTGGTGGCGCATACTGACGATCTTTGTCCCTTTCCTTGCTCTGACTGGTTGTGGAGAGGGTGATGGCCCGATCAGTATAACGAACGTTGCAGTGGCTCCGCTGGATCTGCCAGCCGGATTCTGCGACCCGATTAACTTCGAGATCGAATGCGAGTCGCCGGCGATCATATGGTTTGGCGGTGGACAGACGATAGTCGTCGACAACCCGGACAAGAGTGGCATTAACCAGAGCGACAGCGTTGGTCGGATGCAGAAGTTTGGCGATCAGCCCTTCGGCGGTACCCGGCTAAACCCGATCCAGGTTCCGGTCGACTTCGCGGCTGGCCAAGCTTTCAAGATGAAGGTCTGGTCGGAGCGCCCTGTGCCCGTCACGTTCAAGCTGGAAGAAACGAATGTTGGCTTGGGAGGGCTCGACAAGGTTGCAACGCATGGCGGCGGCAGCGTCTGGGAGGAGCTCTGTTTCGATTTTACAACCGGAGTGCCTGCTAACCCCACAATCGGATTCACGATCATCTTCGATAATGGCGTTCTCGGTGCGGCGATAGGCGGCGTCTTCGCGGGCGACTGGACGTTCTATTACGACGACATCACGCAGGTGGAGAGCTGTTCCGACAGCCCGCCCACCGGTATCGTGCCTGACGTCAAGCTTTATGATCCGACTGCGACCCCGCCGATTCCTGTGGACGTGGAAGTCACAGCATTCGGTTCTCAGTCGGTTATCAATGACATGTACGCGGAAGACACAAGCTATAGCCCGGTGCTCGCGGTATCGAGTGGTGTGGGTTATGGCGCTAACGTTGCGCAGGTTGGTTTCATTGGTTTTGATCCAGGTTTCGTAACTTTCTATGAGACCCTGGACTTCAAAGTGAAGGGGCTACCGAATTCTGTACTCTTCGTAAGCCTTTACGAGGGTGGTGATCCGCTTCGCATCAACCTTTCAAGCAGTGGCCTTTCTGAGGCACTGGGCGATGGCTGGTACCAGGTCTCGATTCAGATCTCGAGTTTCACTGGCCTTACTACCGCAACGGGTGTCGTTTTTGAGAGCGACAATACCGCTCCGATGCAGTTTACGATGTTACTGAACGACATCGGCTTCACCGAGGGTGGTGATGACGGCGACAATGGCGGCGGTGGGCCTTTTGACGATGGTCTTCTCACCAACGGCGATTTCGAATCGGGTGTTAATCCCT
The DNA here is from genome assembly GCA_963841145.1 of uncultured Gammaproteobacteria bacterium. GTDB lineage: Bacteria > Pseudomonadota > Gammaproteobacteria > Steroidobacterales > Woeseiaceae > UBA1847. The sequence continues at coordinate 40,071 of CAWJBO010000020.1, read as the reverse complement.
GGCTTCTTGGTACAGACAACCCGATCGGCGCAGAAAATGTCATCGATGATAATGGCAATAACGTTTTCTTCGTCGATGTCACGGCAGCGGGTGATTCATTCGATGTTAATTTGAGCCAGAAGTTGGCCATTACGCCGGGTGAGACCTATACGCTGAGTTTCAAGGCGAAGTCCAATGTGGCTCGGTCGATGCTTGCCGGTATAGGTCAGTCGGGTGGTAATTTCTATTCCGCAACGCAGAGTGTGAACCTGAGTACGGACTGGCAGACGTTTGAGATTGAGGTAACGGCCACAGATGACAATGGTGGCGGAGATTTCGGTGAGGCAGATAGCCGTGTGTTGTTCGACATGGGCGCTGCGATCGGAGAGGTCTTCATCGATGACGTTTCGCTCGTAGTCGCTGGCGGTGACGGCGGCGGCCCGTTTGACGATGGTCTTCTCACCAACGGCGATTTCGAAGCGGGTGTTAACCCCTGGCTTCTTGGTACAGACAACCCGATCGGCGCAGAAAATGTCATCGATGATAATGGCAATAACGTTTTCTTCGTCGATGTCACGGCAGCGGGTGATTCATTCGATGTTAATTTGAGCCAGAAGTTGGCCATTATGCCGGGTGAGACCTATACGCTGAGTTTCAAGGCGAAGTCCAATGTGGCTCGGTCGATGCTTGCCGGTATAGGTCAGTCGGGTGGTAATTTCTATTCCGCAACGCAGAGTGTGAACCTGAGTACGGACTGGCAGACGTTTGAGATTGAGGTAACGGCCACAGATGACAATGGTGGCGGAGATTTCGGTGAGGCAGATAGCCGTGTGTTGTTCGACATGGGCGCTGCGATCGGAGAGGTCTTCATCGATGACGTTTCGCTCGTAGTAGCTGGCGGCGGTTCCGGCGGTGGCGGACTGGTTCCCGACGGTGGCTTTGAAGCCGCTGGCATCTCAGGTTTACAACCTCCGTGGTTGGTTGATGAGCTTGGTGGAACGGTGAGTGTTTCGAACGCCAATAGTAATGGCGGCACCTACGCGGCGAGACTGCAAGCCGATGCAAGTTCAGGTTCTCCCTCTTTCCCAATACTCAAGGTTGAACGCCTTGGAGGTGGAACGCTTACGGGCGGGGCGGCTGTCACGGTTCAGTTCGATGCGATCGACGTTGACAACACAGGCGTTGGGAAAACGTTTGTTGCGGAGTTCTTCACTGAGAGGGCTGACCCCCCAGGTGGCGCAACAAACGAGGTCCTTCTTGGCGGTTATGGTTTGAGCGGATCATGGCAGACATTTACATACAACACCTTCCTCGGTGCTGACGCTGCCGGTGGCGTGTCGCTGCTATTCAAGGCCGACTGCGGAGCGAATACGGCCTGTACGATGGATGTGTTCATCGACAACGTATCAATCGTCGTTAACTAGGGGAGGTCGAAGAGAAAATGTATTTACTCGACTTTCACCAAAAAACTAAATTACAAAAAAGAGTGTTCGCTATGGCGGGATTAAGCTTCTTCAAGTACGTCAACAAAGTCTGCAGCCTGCTGGCTGTCTTGCTGGTCCTAAGTGTTCCGGCAGTGACCTACGCTCAGGTGGACAAAGTCGATGTCGTTAAGGGTGCCGATGGCTGGAAGCTGCAGGTCAATGGCGAAGACTACTACGTCAAGGGTGTTGTCTGGGGCTACACGCCGCGCGGCCAGAATTACACGTACAACTTGTTCGGTCAGTCAGACGAGCAGATCCGGAAAATCCTCGACTACGACTTCGGCCTGATGGCGAAGATGGGCGTGAACACGATTCGTAGCTTCACGATGATTCCGCCCGAGTGGGTGACCTACATCTACGAAGAGCACGGCATCATGTCGGTCATTAACCCGTTGATGGGCCGCTATGGCTACAACGTCGACGGCAAGTGGATTCCGTTCACCGACTATTCCGATCCCCGCACACGTGAGGTCCTGAAGCGGGACATGCAGGAATTCGTGCGGCGCTATAAGGACACCCCCGGCGTACTGATGTTCGCCTTCGGTAACGAGTCCAACTACGGGTTGTCATGGTCGAGCTTCGAGATCGAGAACCTGCCGGAAGGCGAGCAGAACACGGCCAAGGCACGCTACCTGTACAGCCTGTGGAACGAGGTCGTCGCTGCGGGCAAGTCCATCGCTCCGAACCAACCCTTCACGATCGTCAACGGCGATATCCAGTACATCGATCTGATCGCAGAGCTCTGCCCGGATATTGATATGCTCGGCACCAACGCCTACCGTGGCAAGAGCTTCACGGGCCTGTGGAGAGATGTCGATGAAAAGCTCGATCTTCCCGTCATTTTCTTCGAGTTCGGTAGCGACGCATTCAATGCCCGGGCCTTTGCCGAGGACCAGGTCTCGCAGGCACTCATCCTGAAAGACCAGTGGCAGGAGATGTACAACAAGGCAGCCGGTAACGGCGAGGAAGGTAACTCGATCGGCGCGTTCATCTTTGAATGGCGTGACGAATGGTGGAAATACCTGCAGATCGAGAATCTCGACGTACAGGATAACAACGCATCCTGGTCCAACCAGGCATACCTCTTCGACTGGGCTGAAGGCAAGAACAACATGAACGAGGAGTGGTTCGGTATCGCGGCCCTCGGTCCGATGAACTCCGACGGTGTGTCCACGGCCAGGCCGCGAATGGCCTACGACGTGATGACCTCAGTTTTCAGAATGGATCCGTACACTGCGAGCAAGGCTGAAATCACTGCTGGGTTCGCAAACATGAATCTGGAACTGTACGAACTTAAAGGCGACGTTCGTGCGGTCAAGTCGGAGATGGAGGAAAACAAGAAGAAGCTGAGTTTCACCGGCGGCCGTCTGCAAGGCGAGTTGGTCGTCAGGGGCAACGATCTCGGATTAACTGTGGATGGTGAGAATGCACTCGAGTTCTCCAACGGCGAGATGGTCTTCCTCGATTTCGGTTTTCAGCCGACTGACAAGGTCAGCGGACAGATGACGCTGAACGTCCTCGGCGACGTCGCCGACAAACGAGACCTCGAGTTTACGTACGGGGATCGCGGGTTGCCTGTCATTCTCGAGACGGAGACGATATTTGTAGAAGACGGAATTGAAGTCCCGTCCTCTCCGGTAGCTATCGGAAGTGGCAACCAGGTTGCGATCTATGACTTCAATGCGAAGTACGAAGGCGAGAATGCCGACGTCGAGGCCTTCTATCACACGTCCCGGTACCACTGGGGGTATGAAGGCGACCATTTCGGCCTGCTCCGCGAATCAACCGATCTCGCCGGCATAGATATCTGGGACCAGAGTGCGCCCTCGGGCGTCGAAATCACGGGCAAGAACAAGTGGGATGGCGTCACGTTGCTATTCGGCCCGGAGGTTTACTGGGGTGCCAACCCGAAGGTGATCTTCAAGTATGACTTCAAGCTCGCCAAGTTCGACTGGACCTTCATTCACTCGGAGGATCTGGCCCGCAGGACGGATCCCGCAGGGTTTAACACGCGTACGGATAGACAGACCCGGCAAACGACGCTGACCGGTGAGCGGGAATTCGCCAACGGCTGGAAGCTCGAGCTCGGTGGCATCATCTCAGCTCCCGAGCGGGTCGACGACGCCTACGATCGAGTGGGCGAAGGCGGCAACATCTATCTGGATAAGATCGAGGACGAGGACGCGCTCGGCTTCCGGGCGAAGCTCACGTTCCCATGGAACGAGACCTACGTGCAGGCCTGGCACGCAGGACTCGTCGCTGAAGGCGGTAACCCGCACAAGACGTTCGGCGTATATGACCCTAGCCGTCTGGCGACCACCGGCATGGGTAACAAGCAGGAGTACGAGGCCGGCATGATCCTGCGTTTCGGGGACTGGATGCTCTACCCGCGGCTACTGTATCGAGACAATCTCGTGCACGCTAACCCGTTCATTGCACCATCCAACACCGACGGGGACTTCGTAGAGGGCATCTTCTCTCCGGGCATCAACCCGCGAAATTCCGAGACCGACCCGTTCGCCGTATTGGGCAATCGCGAAGCGCGCTCGGCGGAGATGTACATAACCTACGATCCGACTGGCGCTACGCAGTTTTATGACTGGGACAACGACTGGCGAGAGGATGCGAAGTTCGCGTTCAATATCGGCGGTACCTACACCGAGTACCCGACGCCGACCGACTCCTACCTGTTCTTCTTCCGACCGTTGAAGATCAACGCGCCGTATGGTGAGGGCTTGCCGAAAGAAGACGTTTGGGGTGTATCAAGCCGGATGGTGTTCAATCCCAACCCCAGGCAGAAACACATCATCAAGCTGATCCGCGCCTACGAGCAATCGACCGGTAAGGCCGAGGGTGGCACGCGTAAATACTGGCAGTTCCACTGGAAGAGCGAGTTCAATCGCAAGCACGTGTTTGAAGGCTTCTTCATGAAAGATGCGTTTGGGCCCTATGATTTCTACCGCGATTTCAATCTCACGTTCCCGGAGCAGCTCAAGCTCGACTACTCAGTTCGGCTGGGCACGCTTGGGCAGGTTGGTTCTGTCGTGGACGAAGATCGTGCAACCAGGCTCGGTCTCCGGGTGCTGTACCGGTCATACGGTGAGGAAAATGAGTCCCAGTTGGAAGAATTCGGTGACTACGAATTCTCGACCAATGTTTACTTCACGTACCAGTTTTAGGATAAGGCACGCAAAGCCTAAGGATTTATGAAAATGAGAAACCTTAATCGACAAAAGGCTCAGCCGGCTTTGTTCAGAGGTGTTTGGATACTCCTGATGGGTCTGGCAGCCGTGATCACAGCCGGTTGCGGTAGCGAGCGGGACGCAGCGGATGGCCAGGTGGTTAATGATATCGTCCTGCCGACTGACCCGGTGCTCAACCTGTTCTGTGCGGATGTTGGGCTTGCCGGTGAGACGTGCGTCCTGGATGATCCCGCGAACCCTTTCGCAACGACGACGATTATCGAGTTCGCCGGACCTGACAACCCCGGGAACAAATTCGAAATTGCCAACACGATTCCCCTCGGGCCGTCCGGGGCCAAAGCCCGGTTCTATTTCTGGGCGACGGCGTTCGCATACCGGCAGTCTGGCGAAAACCAGTACTACACCGCGCTCGCACTGCACGAGGTGTTTGACGCTAACAGCAACCCGGTCGAGCAGGATGAGCTCATTCGCGAGCACGCCTTGAAAGCCTATCGTTCGCTCCTGGACAATTTCTTCGGTAGCGTGACGGTCTTTATATGCTTCCAATGTGCGCCCATCTCTGAGGACCCGCTTGAATATCCCTCCTTTGCCGTGCCATTGAACGAGCGCGTTGCCGATCACCTTTACCGCGACGGGTCTACCCCGTACCGGATGCTGATACCGGGCGGGGACATCCTGGCGCTGGATCTCCTGGTTGAGTGGGGCTACACCTACCAGCCGTGCACCGATCCCAATTGCACCAATGGTGTCGTTGGGGTTGGTGAGTTCTAGGTTATCCTCCTTACTTGATGCGAACACACGTTTTGACATGGGCCCTGCTTCTCGCAGGGCCTTTGTCTATAAGCGAGCAAGCAATGGCAGAGGCCGTGCCGGTCAAACTGGAAGAAACAGCACAAGGCTGGCAGCTGCTGCGTGACGGCAAGCCGTACTTCATACGTGGCGTCGGCGGGTCTGCATCGCTCGAGAACCTGGCGGCGGCGGGTGGCAACTCGGTGCGCACCTGGGATGCTGCCGACATCGGTCCGCTCCTCGATGAGGCTCACTCGCTGGGGATCTCCGTCACGGTCGGTATCTGGCTTGGCCATGAGCGCCATGGTTTCGATTATGGCGATGAGCAGCAGGTACGCGAGCAGTTCGAACACGCCCGCGAGACCGTACTCCGCTACAAGGATCACCCCGCGGTCCTGCTCTGGGGCATCGGCAACGAGATGGAGGGCTTCGACGCGGGTGACAATCCTGCGATCTGGTCGGCGGTGAATGACATCGCGGCAATGATCAAGGAGCTTGATCCGGCGCACCCGACAATGAGCGTTACGGCCTTTGTCCACGGTGAGCGCATTGAATATCTGCACCGGCGCAGTCCTGCGATCGACATTCACGGCGTCAATGCCTATGGCGGCGCCGTCGTCGTGCCGGAGCAGCTGCTGGCCGGCGGTGCGACCAAGCCTTTTGTGCTGACCGAATTCGGCCCTGTGGGTCCCTGGGAAATGCCGAAGACGGAGTGGGGCGCGCCTATCGAGCAAACCAGTACCGAGAAAGCGGCCTTCTACCGCGAGGCCTATGAACAGGCGATTCAAGCGGCACCGGGTCGGGCGCTGGGTTCCTACGCGTTTCTCTGGGGTGAGAAGATGGAGGCCACTGCGACCTGGTTCGGCATGTACCTCGACGATGGTTCCAAGCTCGGCGCTGTCGACACGATGACGGAGCTGTGGTCCGGGAAACCAGCAGAGAATCGTGCTCCTGTCCTGGAGCCGCTGCGCCTGGACGGCAGCGCCAGGGTTGGTCCGGGCACGGAGATTTCGGTCAGGGCGGTCGTCAGGCACCCGGAAGGCGAAAACCTTCGCACACGTTGGGTACTGCGTCCTGAATCCGGTGATTATGCGACGGGCGGCGATTTCCGTCCGAAGCTGCCCGACATCGACGGGGCAGTCCTCAAGGGCGATGTCACTGGCGCAACAGTTCGTATGCCCGATGAGCCGGGTGCGTATCGCCTATTCCTCTATGCCTACGATGGGGCGGGGAATGCGGCGACAGCCAATCTGCCGCTGCTGGTCGAAGGCTAAGCGCTTACACAGGCAGCTTTCTGCGTCTGTCGGTCAGGTTGGTAGACTCAGAGCATGACCAAGCTCGATGAGCCTTAAGCGTTACTCGCTCAGTGCCGGTCCCGTGGACTCGCGGATCATGATCGTCGACGGTACGACCTGGTGATTCTCGCTGCTCTTACCGTCTTTTGTGTCGGCCAACATCTCCACCGCATGTCTGGCCATTTCGACGAGCGGCTGGCGGACCGTTGTCAACGGTGGATCAATCTGCTGGGCAAGCGCAGTATCATCGAAGCCCGCTACCGATAGCTGCCCCGGCACGTCGATTCCCAGGCGATTGGCAGCACGAAGCACGCCGGCCGCCATATCGTCGTTTGCCGCGAAGATCGCGGTGGGCCGCGGATCCTGGGCGAGCAACGTTTCAGCGCAGCTCAGGCCCGAGACGAAGGAATTGTCGCCGCTCGCGACGAGCTGCTCGGAGAACTCCAGGCCGCTGTCGCGCAGCCCGTCCTTGTATCCGGGGTAGCGGTTGGCAACCGCCTTGTGCTCGGGGTCGCCAGTTATGAACGCGATACGTTGGTGCCCAAGTCCCGCGAGATACCGGGTCATCTCCGCGCAGACTTCGCGATCGTTCGTGGAAACAGACTCTTCCTTTGCGACGCCGTTGCCCGGGGAAAGGCGTACCAGCGGTGCCCCCGTGGCTTTGATCGCGCGAACTATCTTCGGCATGTTGGAAAGTGGCGCCGCGAGGATGATGCCGGCCAGTCGCGTATCCTCTATGAACGCCTTCAACTTTACGCCGACGTCTTTTTTGCGAAAGTCGCAGGGATGGATTAGCAGTTCGGAAAGGGCGGACTCGCTGCCCTTCAGTGCGCCCTGCTGCAAATCGAGAATATAGCCGCTGCTAGGATTTTCGTAGGCGGCCGGATCGTCGTAAACCAGGCCGATGAGGTGTGAACGATGGCTGGCCAGATTACGTGCGGACTGGTCCGGCCGATACTTGAGTACGGCGATGGCGTCTTCCACGCGCTCCCGGGTGGACTCGCGCACATTCGGCTCATGATTCACGACACGGGAAACGGTCTTTATTGAGACACTGGCAACTTTCGCCACATCGAAGATCGTTGGCCTAGACATCGGCACACGCCGGCAATTTGTGAATTGTTCTCATTATCATTATCGACTCGATTACATCCTGAATTGACAACGCTGTCAAATCGATTCCCTTTATAAACCAGCGGCTTGGCTCGAACCCTGCCGGAACTGCCTAGCGGAGTAGCTCGGCGTACAGCTCCTGCATCACGAGTTTTGGCTTGCGCTTGACGTCGAACAGGCCCCAGTGTTTCTCGGGCTCCAGTGCGTCCGGGGAGCCTTTCCAGGGCTCGTCAAACGCCTCGAACACGAACGTGAGAATGCGTTCCTCGGTGGTCCATTCCAGCAGCTCACGGTAGTAGCTCTGCTGGAGTTCCTCCGAGGCATTCCATGGCTCGATACCCCGGCCATTGGACGCGGTTGTCCAGCCGGCTTCGGTGATTACGACCGGTTTGCCCGGGTAATGATTCACGACCGAATGGTAGTTTTGCTTGGTGTACTCGAGCGCGTCTTCCATCGTGCGGTATTCCCAGGCGGGGTAGGTGTGCACCGAGATGAAGTCCAGCACCTCGACAAGCGGCTCAAGCTTGTACGTCCATGGCACGTAGTTTTCACAGAACGTGATGGGCTGCTTGATCTCGCTTTTCAGGTGGCGTACGTACTCGATGAGGTTTTCGACGGGCACCATGTGGTCGCTCCACTCGACGCTCGCTTCATTGCCTACCGACACCGAGAACACGATATTCGGGTAGCGGTTTGACAATGTGATGGCCTTTTCAACCTGGGCATGATTGTCCTTGCGATTCTGGTCGAGCGTCTCATCGCTGAATTCGGCACCCCAGGGGCAATGCGGATTACTCATTTCTGCGCCCATATCCACGCCAAGCATGACCATGAAGTCCAGCCCTTCATCGGCAATTACCTGGAGCACCGTTTCGGCATGCGGGCTGGAGTCATACAGTCGCAGGTACTTCCAGTTCTTGGCGAGAATCAGGAGGTCTTCCTTGATCTCGGCATACGACGGATAAGCGCTGCCGGGAACCTGTCCTTCGCGGTAGCCCGAGTAGCAGATGGCATTGGCATGTTCCAGCTCCGTGCCACTGCCATTGCTGAGATGAGCATTCAGCTTGTCAATCATATTTACAGTTACCGTCTTTGTCCCAAATGCCCCAGTAAGCGCCGACGTCGCCTTCCGCGTCGACTTTCCAGGTTTCGTCGAATGACGAAAAGTAGACGATCTCTATGTTTTCTTCTTCGGCCCATTGGCAGGTATTGATGAAATACTTGATAGCGTTATCGAAAGAGGGCACGGCGCCGCCTTCCGGCGTGCCGACATTCGGCCAGCCGGTCTCGCTGATGATCACTTTCTTGCCATTGGCAGCGTGCACGGCATGTCGATACATTTCCTTCATGTAGAGAAGTGAGTGCTCGGCCGGGCAGCCCTCCCAGAACGGGTAGCAGTTGGCAAGAATGACGTCGCAAGCCTCGGTTACACGCGGATGCACGGCGAATTCGAAATAGGCATCGACGTAGCCGACATCAATATCCGGCACAGCCTGTTTGGCGCGATTAATGTAATCAATGAGTTCATCTTCTGTCAGGTCACCGCGCAGCAGTACCTCGTTGCCGACAGCAAGAATATTGGCGTGTCCTGCCTTCGCAACTTCGATGGCATTCGCAAGCTCTTTCTCATTGTGTTCCTTGTCGTCGTCGAGCCAGACACCCACCATCGTCTTGAGCCCGTTTTCAGCCGCGATTTGCGGGATCAGTTCATTACCTTCAGTACAGGAAAAGGAACGTATCCAGCGGACATAGGGCTGGATGACACTCAGGCGCTCGCGAATCTGTGCCTCGCCAAGCTGCGTGCCCGGCCCCTGGCCCTCGATGTACGGGCTAAAGGAGATGCCGTGAATCTTCGCCTCGAGGATCTGGCGAACCAGCGCTCGAAGATCGTCGACGGAGTGCTTCGAAAAATCGATTCCGGCCAGTGCCAGATTTCTTTTGTAATAGTTGGACATGAGTGCCTCTTGGTTAAATATCTTCTTGTTCTGACGTGTTTGCAGGCGAAACGGTTATTCTGCAAACAGGAGATTAGCGTTAAATGTAGCGACGATCCGGCTGACACGTCCGCTGCGCCGAAACAGCTCCGTGCTGATATCGGCAGGCAGCGCCAGCTCATCGATGATCTGTTCCTTGCCGTCATTCCATGTAATCGCAAGCGACTGCTCTGCAGCATCGCTCAGCTGGTAGATGATCGGTACCTGGCACCAGGTGAAAGCCAGGCCGTCCGTCGGTATGTCTGCTTCCTGCCAGTCGCCGGCGACGTCCAGGAACCGAAATTTCCGCGGCCTGGATACAAACTCCCGGGCCCTGAGCAGGCTTGGTTGAAAACTCACGGCGCCATCAGCAACGCGTACGCCAAGCTCGCCAAAACGAGTCAGTACCTCTTCCTTGACTTGTCCGGTCATGCCCGGTTGTTTCGCACCCGAGTGTTTTGGTGTGTGTGAGTAAGGGTCGGTAGGAAACGCGCCGTATTCCGCTGGCGTCTTGTTGAAGCCGATGCCTTGTCGGACGCGATAGTACAGCTCGCCCAACTGGTGACAGACATCGTCCGCGGTTCCCTGGTCCAGCGCAGAGAAGTAGTTCTCCTGCACGGCCAGCAGCAACTTGGACACCATGTGCCAATAGATGCTGCCCAGTCCTTCGAAGCCGAACATGCCGCCAGAGCGCCCGGTAAACGCCTGATGCTGAAATACAGTTTCGTATAGTGCAACGAGAGGCTCGCGAGCAGATTCGATGGAGTCGCCGTACTCGTTCGAAAGTGAGTCGAGCACGGTTCTCAGGTCGCCGCCGTTGGTGAAGTCGGCATTGAAGCGAAGGTGCCCATTGGCATCGCGCTCGATAATCCGACTGTCGCCGTTGCCAAGCATCTTTCCGAGCAGCGGGATTGCAGCCGCGCGCTCTTCAGGAACCCGGTTTTTTTCGAGGAACAGAGGCAAGGCCCTGTCCGGATAAAGCATGAAGGAATGTTGATCTGGGCGATATACGTCACTGTCAAAAAGCGCCTCGACGACGGCGACAGCTTCTGCCGGCGCGATCGCTCCCGCACTGAGTGCTGCAACCTGTCCTTCGAGCATGGGGTAAAGCGTGTCGATGGTGAGCGAGTCGCTTTCAAGGTCGAGTAAGTTGTAGGCGTGATAGAGCCCGTCGTCCCGCCGGTTGCTTTCGATACTGTGATCGATCAATGCCAGCGCGTCGTCCAGCAGGCTGAGGATGGCGCCCGGCTCTTGCGACACTTTGCCGGAGAAAGATCCCCGTTCATAAATGCGCTCGCGATAGTGGCTTGCAGCCGCACCGAGTTCGACCAACGCCTTGTAGCGATCTGCCGCGTTGATGGCGCCTTTGTCGCGTAAGAGGCGTACCTGCGAGAGTCCGGTCGCCGTCTCAGACAGCCATTGACTGACTTCGATGGACACATCGCTTGGCTTCGAGTCGGCCGGCAGCAGTTGTTGCATGAAGCAGATGTAGCGGCGCAGGTAGTAGAGCGTGACCATCGACAGGCCCTGTCCGACCAGCGCGTTATTCGCATCGTTCCATTCCGGTCGCTGGGTATTCATCCAGATACCGCCGTCAACAACGAGGTTGCTCAGCTTGCAAAGCAAGGGCACCAATAATTTTTCGAGCAGGTTGACCTGGTAGACGTTGCCGGCTTCATCGAGGATCAACTTGCCATCGGCGCCCATGTCGGCAACACGTTTTTCAATGCGCTCCGCCAGCGGTTCATCGTAGTCGACCGTACTCTTCGGGTCTTCCAGCAGGGCGGCCAACGGTTTGATCCGGTACGGAACATTGGCGTAGCAGAAGATGGGTTCATGAAGCAGCTCGTCAAGGCGCAATGGATGGAATGCGCGTGACAGCTCCAGCAGTTTCTGCAGGTATATGATCTGATGGTCGCCCCAGTAGCCAATATAGCTCCAGGGGTCGTCTGGTTCCTCGACTTCCCAGTCGATGCCTTCCTTGGTTATGCGGTAAGGGTTATAGCCATCTATCGTCGACGCGTTCACGAACTTTGCGATGATGCTCTCGACGAATTCGGGATAGCTGAAAGCGGTTGCTTCCCAGTTCTGGAAAATGTCACGCCAGTTGCCCTCGTAGGACAAGAGTCGATTGCCGTCCTCGTCTTTCAGCCTGATCGCGAACTGGTTCCAGGGGCGGCTGGGATCGCCGTGACGTCGGCCGAAAGTAATTGGAAGGTACTCGTGCGCGAGGCGCGCGAGCTGGGAGTCACCGTGGTTCTGGATGGTCTCCAGCAATTGTTCGAGGGGCAGGCTGGCCGGTAACCCGTCCAGCAGTTCATGGTTTTCCTGGTACACCGCACCGTTGAAGCGCTTGATCGTCCGGACGAAGTCCCACGATGTAATCGTGTACTGATCGTCAAATATGCCACCTCGAAGTACGTTGAAGAGGACATTGGCGTAGTGGTGAACGGCAACGTTAACTTCGGCCGCCGCCTGGTAGCCGTCGGCGCTGGCCATGATCCGGGCGAGCGCATCCGAGCCCGAGTCGACAGACGCTGTTATTTCAGCGGCGACGTTGCCCGGATCGTCGAGTTTCTCTCGCAACGCGACCACGTCACTCTGGCTCTTATCCATGTTGGCAACGAGCTGCCATTGCTGCGCTGTCTCTGGCGCGAGATCAAGCGATGTACTGACCAGGTAGGCGCCTCGGATGCCGCGCTTGTGAAGTTCCTGTTCCGGCGACTTGCCGACGCGAAAATCGTGGAGCTGATTCGACGAAATCAGTACCTTGTGTCCTTCGAGGCCCAGGCAGAAGATGGTATTGGCTCGCAGCGACTCGGCCGGTTCGGCACGGTCCGAAATGCCGGAAAACAAGGTAAACAGAGCAAGCCCGCTCGTTTCGTCCAGCTCTGTCCATTTGTACGCGTCCACGAGGTTGCTGGTATTGGTCTGCGCGAAACGCGGAGTGCCGGCAGGCAGTACGTTCTGCAGGCCGTCGACCATGTCGATACTGACGGACTGATCGCCGAGGTTCTCCAGCTCGCATTGTCTCGCGAAACCGTACTGGTCGCTGGTCACCCAGGTGTAGCGAAAAGCGAGTTGTAGATCGTGGTTGATCTCTTCGAAGCAAAGTTTGCTGCCAAGCCTGTTCTTGTAGAGATTGCGCGTGACGGCAAAACGACCATCGTGTTCACGATTGAACGGTTCCCAGTTGTAGTGCTCACCATTCAGATGGACACGCAGCATGGTCTTGCTGCCCGTGTGAGTGGTGCTCTCGTGAATCTTGTCGACGGTGACGTAAGGAAACAGGGCTGTTTCCGGCGAGACTCGGCCAGCCGTCAAACCGCCGGTCGACGAAATGAAAAGCCAGTGGTCTGTGTCCGAGACTACGCTAATGAAGAACGGTTCGATCCGGTCGACGTTATATATTGCGTAGTATCGTTCCCCCGCGCGAGTTATAAATTCGCCGGAAACGACCTGGTCGTCATTGTTGTGTGTTTTCAAGAGCTGTCCTATATCGTTTGGTCTTTTTTGCAAGACTCTATTTCTCGAACTTATTCCACCAGTACCAGTGATCCGAATAAACCAGCGTCTATCCAGCCGCGATCTTTGGGTCCCTCGGCTACCGTTTCTGATCCGATGAAGTTCTCCCGGAGCTCACTGCCATCGTTGTCACAATAGGCGACCATCAAGCCCATAACTTTTCCGGCCGAGAGCGTTGTCGGGATGTTCGCATCAGAGTCGTCTACGTAGGCGTCCGTGTAAATGTCGATGGCTACTTCCCAAACGACTTTGTTGCCGAGTTGTTTCCAGCGGCTTTCGACATGATGTGAGTAATTGCGTGCCTGCTTGTCGGTGCCGATGTCGATGGCCTGGTTGTCCAGCGACATGTGGTAGGCAAATGCGTTGTGATTGAACTGATGATCGCCGCCCGAAAAATCCTCGTCCAGAAAGATCTCCAGGCAATCATCATCCCAATACTGAAGCAGCGGGTCGCGGTGCGTATCGATCAGAATATCGTCGACAAATTCGGCGAGAAGGTACAGCTTCTCCTCGGTCCAGACAACCTTGAAGTTACCCTCGAAATCCTCGGCCGAATACTCCGGTCCGAGCCAGCGTCGATCAAGTGGCTGCCATGCAGCCTGCTGCCAGATTGTCTCGTCGGCAACACCGTCAATTTTCAGGGCTTCAGCCGCCTTGGGCGCGAGATACGAGGTACGGTTGGCGAGGTGCGCGTCGTCAGCCACCGAAGTGCCGACAGGCAACAGCGGCAGGAAGACCAGAAGGCAAATAAGTTTCGTTATTGGATAATTCAAGACTCTCTCCCGAGAACATCGACGTTGGTAAAGAAATTCGACGAAACGGATTGCGCCATCCTGACCGTACGATCCGTGAGCTCGTTGACCGACAATTCGCCATAGCCGGCGAGGCTCACGCCGACACGCTCGTTCCAAGGGCTCGTCCACGCGTCCGGGATCGTATCGTTTATCAAGCCGAACAGTCCGCCAACGGTTGCACCGTTACAGTCGGTGTCCCAGCCGGCGGCGACCGCATCGCCGATGGCCGCACCGAAATCCCCGTCGGATGCACACAACGCCCAGACAACAAGCGCCAGGTTATTGATGGTATGGATCGGCGACAGGTCCGAATACCGATCGTGCAGCTGCTCGACGGCGTCCGGCGTGCCGGCAAGCGCCTGCCCGAAGCGAACGGCTGACGCGGCCTGGCAGTCGGCAGGGATATGCTCGAGGGCCTCGTCTATGGCGGCGTCCAGGTTGTCGAAGGCAGGAATGGCCGCGCCGAGCGCCGCAATGAAAGCGGCGCCGTGAACGCCCTCTCCACGATGCGACAATGCAGCGTCGCGAGTCGCGAGTTCGGCGGCAAGGGCCGGGTTACCGGGGCAAACCCAGCCATACAGGTCGGCCCTGATCTGGGCGCCAATCCATTCGTTGTACTCATTATCCGAGCATTGCTCGAGTTCGAAGCCGGCATCGGCGCCGTTTACGAATTCATCCGCCATGTTGTCGAGGAGTGTTCTGTACGCCGCACGTTCCGCGGTCCAGGTGGCTCCAGCAGGCAGAAGGCGCAGCCAGGCCCTCGCGACGTCTGCGGTCGTGAATTCGATGCCATGGTTCTCGAGGAGAATCAGCGCCAGGAGCGTGTAGTTGATGTCGTCATCCGGCTCGGCACGCTCGATATGTCCCTTGCAGCACGGCCTGCCCAGCCGTGCAACGATCGAGCCCTCAACCAGCGGCACGTAGTTGCGCAGGGGCAGGGCGTCGGCAGAGCGGAGATAGGCGTGCAGGCCCTTTCGACCCTCCTGAAAGGAGAGTACCTCGACGGGTTTTCCAAGCAGGCAGCCGGACACTCGCCCTTGCCAGGCTCTCCGAATGCGGCTTGGATCGACAGATACGGGTTGCAAGTGCTCCACTCCTGAGCGTGTCGGAACCAGCTTATAGATTCTGATTATGGGGCTGGCTGTTCGAGAGTGTAATAAAATTTGACAGCGCTGTCAGTAGGCAGGCATCATACGAACTGACAGCGTTGTCAGTTTCACCTGAAACGACACAAAAACGCGCACAGAATCAAATTCGCGCCGTGCCAGCACGGTAGAGAAACAGCAAGCTAGGGGGCTTGAGCATGCAAAACCGACGTTTTCACCGTAATCCATTAGCAGCAGGCGTAGCACTGGCGCTAGGTGCCACAGGCTTTACGCCTGCGGTCGCGCAAGACGCCAGTGAAGAAGTGATCGAAGAGATCATTACTACCGGCATCCGCGGCAGCCTCAAGGCCTCCATGGACGTCAAGCGCGCCTCGAAAGGCGTGGTTGACGCGATCAGCGCCGAGGACATCGGCGACTTCCCGGATACCAACCTGGCCGAGTCATTGCAGCGCATCACCGGCGTCTCGATCGACAGGGAACGCGGTGAGGGCGCACGCGTCACGGTTCGCGGTTTCGGTCCTGACTTTAACCTCGTATTGCTCAACGGCCGGCAAATGCCGACAACGAGTGGCCTGGGCCGCTCGTTTGATTTCGGTAACCTCGCCTCCGAAGGCGTATCCGGAGTAGAGGTCTACAAGAGCGGCAAGGCTGACGTCCCGACCGGCGGCATCGGCTCTACGATCAACGTCAAGTCATCACGGCCGCTCGAATCGCCGGGGCTCAAGGCTACCGTCGCCGTTAGCGGCATGTCCGACCAGTCACGAACGAATCTCCGGAGTGATGACTTCACACCGGAAATCTCCGGGCTGTTTTCCAATACCTTTGCAGATGACACGGTCGGCGTATCGATTTCGGCGATCCGACAGGAACGCAAGAGCGGCGGCGCCACGGCAAGCGTTGGCGGCTGGCGCACGTTCCCGGCGACGACATCCAGCTGGGGCGGCGGCGGCGCCGTTGAGGAATGGGGCGGTCTGCCCATCGATGCAAACCAGGTCAATCGTCCCAGCGGCGCCGAAGAGCTGTACTCCGTACCGCAGACCATCGGCTACGAGCTCGCGGACTACGACCGGGTACGTACGAATGGCCAGCTGACGCTGCAGTACCGCCCGATTGAGACGGTCACCGGCACGCTTGACTACACCTACGCCGAGCTGGAACTCGATCGCGTCTACAACAACTATTCTTCATGGTTCAACTTTGGTGGCCAGGACTCGGTCTGGACGGACGGCCCGCAGGCAGCCGCGCTGGAATACTCCGAGGCTTCAGCGGGAGCGGACTTTGCCATGGGCGCGGGCCGCGATGCGTTCCGCAATGAGAATAGTTCGGTAGGCCTGAATTTGGTCTGGGATGTCAGCGACGTCCTGTCCCTCGAGCTCGACTACCATGACTCATCGGCAACGGCCGAGCCCAACAGCCCGAACGGCAGCTCCTCGTTGCTCGCTATCTCCGCGTTTACGCGTGACCAGACGACTGGCTACTTCAACGGCGCCTTCCCGGTACTCGAACTGGGTCTCTCGGATCCGCTGTCACCGGATGACATGATCGTCACGGGCAGCGTGTTCACCAATAATTATTCCAGGATGGATATTGACCAGCTGGAGCTGAGCGGCAACTACGGCTTTGACAGCGGTTTCGTTGAGAGTATCGACTTCGGCGTGCAGCTGACCGAGATAGATAACCGTGCAACGAGTTCGGTGGTGCAGCGAGACGCGTGGGGCGGCGTGACGCAGGTCGGAGCTATTGCCGACCTGATGACCCCGGCCTCTGCCTCGAGCGCCTTTGATGAAATGTCCGGCGGCACCGATGCCCGCCGGCAGATGGACTTCTACGCCTACGATATTGATGCGTTGATCGCGCGCACCGAGGCGCTGATCGCGTCCGGAGACGCGACGCTGTTTATCCCTGGTGATGGCAACCTGGGTCCCTGCGGCACAGGATTGTGTCCCAAGGGACCGAATGACGTCGATCAAGACCGGCGTACGACGGAGTCGACCGACGCCGTCTATGTGCAGTTGAACATGGCAACGGAGTGGGGCGATTATCCGGTCGACATGCGCCTGGGTTTGCGGTACGAACAGACCGATGTCGAATCGACGGCACTGGCTCCCAACTACACGGGACTCAACTGGGTGGCGGCTAATGAGCTGGCACTGTTGTCAGCAGGGTCGACCTTTACCTCGCTGAGCGGCGATTATGACTCCACGCTGCCCAATTTCGATCTTAGTATCGACTTTTCCGATACCCTGGTTGGACGTTTCTCCGTCAGCAAGACGCTGACACGACCCAGCTATCAGGATATCCAGGGCGGCACTACGCTGAACGCGCCTGTCCGTATTGACGGTGGTACCGGCGCACGGGGCAACCCGGCACTGTTGCCATTCGAGTCGCTGAACATCGACCTGTCAGTCGAGTGGTACTACGGCGAGGATAGTTATGCAGCTGCGGGTTACTTCAATAAGGACGTCGAGAACTTTATCGGCACAGCGTCCGTCACGGAGAATGCTGGTCGGCCTGGCGCACCCCGCGCTTGGACCCCTCGGGGACCAGGCCAGGACGGCCACTGGTTCATCGGATGCCGCTACGCTGTACAACTGGATTCTTGCCAACCTGCCTAACGAGCCGGGTGTCGATGCGGTCGCTGGCACCATTACCGGCGTCGATGGACGGGATCCGGTGTCGCCCTTTAATCTGACAATTCCGGTCAATATCGAGAAGGCCCAGGTAGATGGCTGGGAGTTCGTGGTCCAACACAACTTCGGTGATACCGGGTTCGGTGTTATCGCCAATGCAACGTTGGTTGATGCGGACGTCGGCTATGACGATCTGAGTCTGTCACAGCAGTTTGTCATCTTTGGATTGAGCGACAGCGCCAACCTCGTCGGATACTACGAGACGGACACTTACGGCATAAGGCTCGCCTATAACTGGCGTGACTCGTTCCTTGCCGGTACCGGGCAGCCCAACGTTGGTGCCGGGCCACCGTCGTACACGGATGAGTACAAGCAGTGGGATCTGAGTGCCAACTACTGGTACAACGACAACCTGCAGATCTTTGCCGACGTGATCAACCTGACGGATGAGGTGACGCATGTATACGGTCGCTCGAATCTGCAGACCCTGTTCGCGGCGCAGCTTGGAACCCGTTTCAATATCGGTGCACGATACAAGTTCTAAGTCTTAGAGCTTTGGAAAAAGAGCTGCCCTTCCCCGGGGGCAGCTTTTTTTTTGCCGGGCGGAAATGCTCGAAGCAGATTGAAAGCAACGGGTGATTGATCTACCGTGAGGCTCGGCGGAGAGAGCAACGAATGCATAGCGCGACACGCAAAGTCGTCATAATCGGTGGCGGAACGGCCGGCTGGCTGACTGCTGGCCTGCTGGCGGCCCAGCATCGGGGCATTGCCGGTCGCGAGCTGGAAATCGTCCTCATCGAGTCGCCCGACATTCCGACGATCGGCGTCGGCGAAGGGCACCTGGCCGTCGATGCGGATGACGCTGCAGAAAATCGGTATCTCGGAGGCCGACCTGGTTCGCAAGTGCGATGCGAGTTTCAAGCAGGGCACCGAGTTCATCGACTGGTCGGATACGGACGGCGGCAGTCGTTACTACCACCCGTTCAGTTTTCCCGCGGAATACTCCAGCCTCAAACTCGCCAACCACTGGCTTCCGGCCACGGGACAGGTTTCGTTCGCCGATTTCGTCACGCCACAGGCCTCGGTCATCGCGGCGGGCTTGGCGCCCAAGCAGGTTTCGACGCCTGAGTATGCGTTCAACGTTAACTATGGCTACCATTTCGACGCAGGAAAATTCGCGCAGCTGCTGCATGAGCACGCTGTAACTGCGCTGGGCGTCACTTATGTTTCGGCGAATGTCGACAGCGTCGAGTCGCAGGAAGATGGCGATATCGCCGCGGTCGTGCTGACATCGGGTGAGCGCGTAGAAGGCGACCTGTTTGTCGATTGCACAGGGCAGCGAAGCCTGCTGATAGGGCAGCACTTCGGGATTGACGTCGTCTCAATGAAGGAGTTCCTGTTCAACGACGCGGCGATCGCCGTGCAGGTGCCGTACACCAAACCCGACGACCCAATCGCGTCGGTGACGCGCGCGACGGCCGTGGAGTCCGGCTGGATCTGGGATATCGGCCTGCAAACGCGGCGCGGCATCGGGCATGTCTTCTCGACTGCGCACACGGATGAAGCGGGAGCGATGAAAACGATCAGAGACTACGTTAAGAAGACGTCTCCGGAATGCCGACTTGACGATCTCAACTTCCGAACGATTCCCTTCGAGCCTGGCTATCGACGTGAATTCTGGGTTAAGAACTGCGTCGCGGTAGGGCTGTCAGGCGGGTTCATCGAACCTCTCGAGGCGTCGGCACTTGCGCTCATCGAGCAGGCAGCATCCATTATCAGTGAGCAGTTTCCCGCCAACCGCGAGATCATGTCCGTTGTCGCAAAACGGTTCAACGAGAGGATGCTGTATCACTGGGAGCGTGTCATCGAGTTCCTGAAGCTGCACTATGTCATTAGCAAGCGGGATGACAGCGAATACTGGCGCGCATGTCGCGATCTCTCGACATGTCCCGAAGGCCTTAGAGATAAGTTGACGCTATGGCAGCAGCAGTCCCCGTGGCATGATGATGCGCCCAGGGTTGACGAGTTGTTTCCGTCTGCCAGTTACCAGTATGTTCTCTATGGCATGGGATTCGTGCCCGAATACGCTTATGCTCGTGGCGCGAGCGAGGCGCAGGAAAAGGCGCGCGTAGACAGGCTCCACCATACTAACAGTGACAAAGCCCGGCAGATGTTGAGTGTGCTGCCGACGAATCGTGAACTTATCAATGCGATGACGTCTTTACGCGGCGTCGCCTGATTACAGGAAATAATGTGACTAATTTCGCTCTGCTCAATAACGTCGATCATAAAGACACCAGGATCATCACCGAGCGGTCCGCCAGGTACGGCGACAATGTCATGTACGCGATGACGTTCCCGCATGAGTTTCGCGACATCCAGGGCTGTTATCCCGATTCTGTTTCACCGGGATGCCAAAGAGGACTTTTACCCGCTTGCCTTGTTCGGGTTTCAGCAACAGGAAAACCTGTTTCTCGACGAGTCGGGGTGGAACGCGAGTTATGTGCCGGCGATGATCAGGCGTGAACCGTTCCTGATCGGCTCGCAGACGTCGAAACAAAGTGTCGACGCCGAACCGGCGAGGATGCTGTCACTGGACATGGATCATCCCCGGGTCAACAAGGAGGCTGGCGAGAGACTTTTCCAGCCGCTGGGCGGAAGGACGCCGTACCTCGACGACGTTGCGAATGAGATGGAAGCCATTTACCTGGGCTATGAGCAAAACAAGCAGTTTGTTGGGGCCCTGCAGGAGCAGGATCTGATCGAGTCAGTCAATTTTGATATTACGCTCAAGGACGGCTCCAAGAACCAGCTGCTTGGTTTTTATGCGATAAATGAGGAAAAGCTGCAGCAGCTGCCCGGTAGCACGTTGGAGGCTTTCAGTAAGGCGGGTTTCCTGATGCCGATATTCATGGTGCTGGCATCGATGACCAACATGCGGGCGCTTATCGAGCTCAGGAATAGCCGGCTTGAGGAATGAATGATGACCGCGATGTCGAACCTGTCGCCGGTAGAGGTTATTGAGGGCCTGGAGCCTCAGTCGATTCCTGACGACGTATTCGAGTCTGATACGCCGCTGTTGTTGAAGGGGCTGGTCGCCGACTGGCCGGCGGTAAAGGCGTGTAGCCCGTCGCTCTCAACTGCCGCGAAATACCTGTCGGATTTTTGGTCGGACAATCCTGTCACTGTCTACGTCGGAGACGGTATCGACGGGCGCTTCTCATACAACGATGAATTTACCGGCTTCAATTTCAGAAGTGGCACAGCGCGCCTGGGCCAGGTTTTTCAAAGGCTCGCCGAACAGCACGACAAGCAATCGCCCCAGTCTATCTATGTCGGATCGACAGCGGTCGACCGCTGGCTGCCCGGTTTCAGGGCACAGAATGATGTGGCCGTGCCTGGGGAGGATGTGTTGGTCAGCTTCTGGCTGGGTAACAAGACGCGTGTTTCCGCGCACTTCGACTTTCCCGACAATGTTGCATGCGTGGTGGCCGGACGACGGCGATTCACGCTGTTTCCGCCGGAACAGATCGAAAACCTCTACGTGGGCCCGGTGGACCGCACGCCAGCGGGCCAGGCGATCAGCCTGGTGGATTTTTCCGACCCGGACTTTGAGCGTTTCCCGAAATTCGCGAAGGCCCTGGAGTCAGCCGTTAGCTACGATCTCGAACCGGGTGACGCCATATTTGTGCCGAGCATGTGGTGGCACCATGTGGAAGCGCTTTCGGATTTCAATCTTTTGGTCAATTACTGGTGGTGCAATTCGCCTCCCTCGATGGGATCGCCGACGACAGCCTTGTTACATGCAATCCTCTCGGTTCGGGACCTTCCGGACCGGCAGCGTAACGCGTTGAAGCACCTGTTCGACCATTACGTGTTTGCGGCGGACGAGTCGGTCTATTCGCATATTCCGGAATCGGGGAGAGGGTGTTTGTCGCCGCTGGATGAAACTTCGGCGCGGCGACTGCGCGCGGATTTGCTGAACAAGTTGAATCGCTAGACTGGTAACGGTCTTCAGGAGAAGAGTTTTGGAACACCGCAAGATTCACAAAGTCGTCATTGCCGGAGGCGGCACCGCAGGCTGGATGGCTGCGGCTTCGCTTTCGAAGCTGTTGGGCAAGACGCTCGATATTACGCTTGTCGAGTCTGACGCGATCGGTACTGTGGGTGTCGGAGAGGCAACGATACCGACATTGCTTACGCTGCATGAGTTGTTGAAGATTAAGGAGCAGGACTTTGTCGCAGCCGTGCAGGGTACGTTCAAACTGGGTATTTCGTTCGAGAACTGGCGCGACGTCAACAAAGACTACATTCATTCCTTTGGCTGGACCGGGCAAGATTGCTGGGCCGCCGGCTTCCAGCATTTCTGGCTGAAAGGCAAGAAGCTCGGCATCAGCGAGGAGTTCGGCGAGTACTGCAACGAATGGCTCGCGGCAAAGGAGAATCGTTTTGCAGTGCTTCCCAATCAACGACTGAACTACGCGTACCACATCGACGCTTCGTTGTACGCGAAGTTTCTGCGCAAGATCGCGGATGAGTTCGGTGTAGTCCGGCAGGAAGGCAAGATCAAGAACGTCGAACAGGATCCGGAAAGCGGCTACATCACGGCGCTGGAACTGGACTCCGGGCAGCGTATTGAGGGCGACCTTTTCATAGATTGCACCGGGTTCCGCGGCTTGCTAATCGAGCAAACCCTGAACGCAGGGTACGAAGACTGGTCGCACTGGCTGCCGTCCAACAGTGCGGTGGCGGTGCAGACCGAATCGGTAGCTCCGCCGATTCCTTATACGCGTGCGATCGCGAGGGATTCCGGCTGGCAATGGCGGATCCCGCTGCAAAGTCGCGTCGGTAACGGCATCGTGTTCAGCAGCAAGCACTGGTCTGATGACGAGGCCATCAATGTGCTGCAGAATAACATCGAGGGCAAGCCGCTGACCGAGCCGAGGGTGATCAAGTTCCAGACGGGACAGCGTCGCAGGCACTGGCACAAGAATTGCGTTGCGATGGGACTGTCTTCCGGCTTCATCGAGCCGCTGGAGTCCACGAGTATTCACCTGATTCAGCGCAGCATCATCCGCCTGATGCAGATGTTCCCGTATGACGGTATTCCGCAAGCCGGATGTTGACGAGTTCAACAGACAGATGAACGATGAAATTGAGCATGTGCGTGATTTCATTATTCTTCACTATCACGTCACCGAGCGAACCGATACGCCGTTCTGGCGGCAGTGCCGGTCGATGGATATCCCGGATTCGCTGAGGCATCGCATCGAACTGTTCAAGCAGACCGGGCGTGTCTTCAAGCTGCCGACCGAGTTATTCGGCGAGAATTCCTGGATACAGGTGATGCTGGGCCAGGGCCTGGTGCCCGAGCAGTATCACCCGATCGTCAATATGATGGACGACGAAGAGCTGAAACAGTTTCTGAGCGGAATTCATGGTTCCGTGCAGCAGATGGTCAAGCAACTACCCGAGCATCAGCGTTTCATCGATCATTACTGCAAGGCAAGCGGAATCTAGGCGAACACTCGCCCTATGTGACGCGTGCGTACCTTAAGCGCGAGCAGGCTATCGCAACCGTTGACCGACGCTAATGTCGGACTGCTCCGTGTAGTACAGGAAAAGGTTGGCCGTCAACCGGCCATTGACGGGATCCTCGCTAATGTCGCGATCAGGCTGTATCAGGCCCGAGTGCAGGAGATTACCCGGATACATAATGAGTCGATTCGGCTTGTATTCGATTTCTGCGATCAGCTCGAAGTGATCGTCAGACGCGTTGATGTATTTCTCGGCCGGTAGCCCATGCGCCATGACGTGCGCTTCTGCCGCCTGCGCGTAGGACGGATATCGTTCTTCGGGAATCCGTTCGTAGCCGGTGGGTCGATGCCGAAATAGCCCTGTCCCGGCGTAGACGCCTGGATTCAGGTAGTGCACCGTCGCGAAATAGAAGGGGCTGTGGGTATCGAAATGCGGCACGCGCTGTAATGGCCTGAGTTCTTCCGGCTTTCGTGATACTAGAGAAAAAAGCTGGTGAACCAGGTAGCGCTCATGTGTCGGCGGCGGTTTGTACAAAGCGGAGATCACATCGACTAATCCGGGAACCAGGGCCTCGGCATATTCCGCTGGCAACTGTGCGCGTATGCCTGGGTACCCTGTTTGGCTGCTGTCGTCGAACCTGGCTTCCTGAGACGCATAGCGGATGAGTGAATCCGTCGACAGAATCGCATCGTCGATAACAACAACCGGTGTTTTCTCGTCTCCCACGATTCGGATATCCGGATGAAAGGGTGTATTTGCCTGGATATCCAACATGGTCCGGTCTTCTTGTGATCAGAGCGTCATTATAAACGCGATTTCATGCTGTTGCGCGATGCTCAGTGCGCGATTTCTCAGCGGTGACTCAGGACGGATTTGCGGCGCCAAAACAAGTAAACTTGCAGGATAAAATAGCACCAGTACCGCGCTCAGCAACCCTGCTTTTGGAGGCCAGAATTTATGCCAGGAGTCATACCCCACAGTCTGAAAAACGCTACAGCAAACCTGTCTCGAAATTTCGCGATTCTCACGGCGTCGTTCGCCTCCATTCTGTTGCTCACTGGCTGCGACTCGACGCAAACCGGGAGCAACGTCGCCAGTCCCGCGGATGTCGAAACCGAGGTTGCCGCAACGGATCTCGTCTGGGCCATCAATGTGGGTGGTCCGGCGTATACGGGCATCGATGGCACCGAGTACGGCGCTGAGGACTCGGTCTCCGGTGGTGAGCTTGGCACGATGGAGGTCGTCAAGGGCTCGCAGGACGCGTTTCTCTACAAGAGTTATCGCGAGGGGGACATACGGGTAGCTCGCGCCATCGACAACGGCACCTACGACATCACGTTCCACTTTGCGGAGCCACGGGATTACGGTGGCGGCGAACGTATTTTCGACGCAATTGCCGAGGGTGAGCGCGTCATCGAAGACCTCGATGTCATGTCGTTTCGGGATGGCAAGATTGAGTCTGCGCTGACCGTCACTGCTCATAGCGTTGTCGTTGACGACGGCGAGCTCAACATCACGTTCGAGCCGTCCACGGGTCAGCCAACGCTGAGCGCGCTTGTCGTGCGCGACAGGAACCGGCCCTCGGCCGCCTGGGAGCTCGTCTGGAGCGACGAATTTGACGGTGAAGCGCTCGATACAGAGAAATGGAGTCCCAACATCTGGCCGGCGCGCAAGGTCAATGACGAGGACCAGGCCTACACCGGCCGGGAGAAGAACCTGCGGGTCGAGGACGGCAAGCTGGTCATCGAAGCGCACAAGGAAGACTACGAGGGCGCAGACTACACCTCCGGTCGCGTGCACACTGACGGCAAGGGCGATTTTCTGTACGGCCGATTCGAAGTGCGTGCGAAATTGCCGGCGGGCAAGGGTAGCTGGGCGGCAATCTGGATGCTGCCGAGCGATCCGTTCCGCTATGCGACCACGTGCGAGGAAGGCGAGGACTGGCAGGGCAGCAGTACCTGTGACGCCTGGCCCAACTCCGGTGAGATCGACATCATGGAGCACGTCGGCTACCAGATGGGCCATATCCACGGCACGGTGCATAACGAGGCCTACTACTGGCTCAAGTGGGAACAGCGCAAGGGCCGCATTCTGATCGACGACGTCGACGAGGAATACCACGTCTACGCACTTGAGTGGACGCCGGAGCGGATCGACGCCTATGTCGACGACACCCACTACTTCACCTACGTTAACGAGAACTCGGGCTGGCAGGTCTGGCCGTACGACCAGCCGTTCCACCTGATTCTGAACGTGGCCGTGGGCGGCGCCTGGGGGCGTGCGGGTGGCGGCATCGATGACGAGCATCTTCCCGCTGCAGATGCTGGTGGATTACGCCAGGGTGTATCAGCTCGCGGCCGACGACTAAAGAAATCTGACCTGGCGTCGATACGCTTCCTAAGGATCACTTTACATAAGTGTTTGCCGGCCGTGATTTTATGTCGCCGGTTTAACTTTAGGTATGAGGCGTAAGTCATGGAAATATCAGGGATATCGACGTCAATCAGCACGAACAGTCAGCTGTCGACGGCAGCGCGAATCGAGCGGCCATCCTTTGACGACGACAAGTCGGTAAAGGAGTCGCGTCACGATCACCGGCACCATGGCAAGGGCCATCGCGGCCGTGCACTGGGTGTATTTCGGCAAGAGCTGCGAATGACGCTGAAGGCGCATTTCCAGATGAAGTTCGCCGCTTCGCAACAAAGCTACGCCGCCATGCAGCAACCCGCGAGTGCGGAAGAGGTGGCGGACGAAGCCATCGGCTCGGCGCGGCAGCTGGTGTCGGAGTCGCCCTGCAACGGCGGCGAAATCGCTGATCTCGTTCCGGGCAAAGGTCCAGGAGACCGCATCCTACGTTCGCGAGACAGTGAATCGTCCGGATGACGTCGAGGACATCGACAATGTGGTTGCCAAGGTCGATAAGGGCCTGGATGGTCTCGAAGACAAGGTCGCCAGCAATCGCGAATCAACCGCCTCCGTGCTGGCCGTCGATACGCGTACCCGGCAACGCTCAACCATCAGGATCCGGACCCAGGAAGGCGATGTCGTCAAGCTGAGTCTCAAGCGTATGGACAATCTTTCTGCACGCGACGCTGCGGTATCCAACGACAGCGGCTCCATGACCTCTACCGAGGTGTCCGTGTCCAGCCGCTCGCGCATGATGCTCAAGGTCGAAGGTGACCTGAACGAGTCCGAGCTGGCCGCCATTCAGAACGTCTTTGCCAAGGCCGAGCAAATCGCCGATGAATTTTTCGGTGGTGATATCGGCGCGGCTTTCAACCTTGCACAGGGCTTCGAGTTCGACACGGAGCAGCTGGCGCGCGTGAACATGCGTTTCAAGATGCGCCAGGTCAGCAACGTCGCGTACACCCAGAGCATCCGACCTGCAGCGCCGACACCGGTAGAGACGCCGGCGGTTCAGGCACCAGCGGCCGCTGATCGACCCGTACTTGAGGGACGGCCCTTCGAAGGCACGCCAGTGACGAAGGCTGTGCCACCCGCTGTGGCGCCGGCCGAGATTGAGCCGGCCGCGAAGCCTCTCGAGGCAGAAGCCACAAAGCCATCACCAGTTGACGCATCATCTGCGCTCGCGAGCTTCTTCGATGCGCTGAGCGCGTTCCTGCAGTCGGTTGGCGAGGGATTTGAGGGCGAGAAGAGCAGCGGCTCCTTCACCTGGCATTATTCAGAGTCGTTTAAGCTCGACCTGCTGAGAGCGGTCGTCAATACGGTAGCGCCGGAGGCGTCGACCGATGCAGCGGCGACGGCTGAGTGCTCATCGATGAGCGTTAGCGCGTAGGATTCAGGCCAGCGCCTGAGGAGCAATCAGGACGCCGTTCTCGTCGCAGTAAATAAAGTGGCCGGGTTCAAATCGAGCCCCGCCAAAATGCAGAACGACGTCAACGGACCCTTGTCCGCGCTTGATGCTCTTTGCCGGGTTCGTGCCCAACGCTTTGATCCCGAGGTCGATCGTGGCGAGCTCGCCCACGTCGCGCACGGCGCCCAGGATCACCACACCGGACCAGCCGTTCTTCGCTGCTTTCGCCGCGATAATGTCACCGATCAGGGCAACCTCGGTCGAGCCCTTGCCATCGACGACGGCAACGGCGCCGTCACCGGGTTCATCCATCAGGGCGCGAAACAGCTGATTGTCGTTGCGGCACTTTACGGTGCGAATTTTCCCTGAGAACTGCTTCTTTCCGCCGAAGTCCCGAAACTGCACCGAACAGGTTGTTGCGATGTCCTCGAAGTCGTCGTACAGGTCCGGCGTTGTGCGCATGAATGCTCCCTGGAAGCCTGGCAAGTCAGTTGAAGACGAGAGTCTACAACGATTCAGCGTCGTTGAAGCGTTTGCTTTGTCGGCCCTGCCCTTTGGCCGGATGCACACGCGACAGAGCCACGGTAGTATGCTCGCTCGATACAGTCTGAGTGCATTGCCATGGCAATCAGCAAAGGACGACGTACGCGACAACCGGTCAGGGCACTCGGATTCGCACCGGCGCCGAGTACATCGAGAGCCTGCGCGGCCGCAATCTGAAGGTCTACCTGCTCGGCGAACTTGTCGATGAGCCGGTCGATCACCCGGTGATACGTCCGTCGATCAATGCCATCGCCGAAACCTACGACCTCGCGGTTCGCAGCCCCGAACTCGCGACGGCGATGTCACCGTACACCGGAGACCGCATCAACCGGTTCCTGCATATCGCCGAGAGTCCCGAAGACCTCGTCATGCAGAACAAGATGCAGCGGCGGCTGGGGCAGCTGACCGGGACCTGTTTCCAACGCTGTGTGGGCATGGACGCGTTCAACTCGCTGCACTCTGTCACCTTCGAGATCGACGAGGCACATGGCACCGCCTACCACCAGCGATTCCTGGACTTCGTCACGATGGCGCAGCAAAGCGGCTACGTGATCGGTGGCGCGATGACGGACGTCAAAGGCGACCGCAGCAAGGCTCCCGCACGAGCAGGACGACCCTGACCTGTTTGTACGCGTAACGCGGCGCACGGAAGAGGGCGTCTATATTCGCGGCGCCAAGGCGCACCAGACGGGCTGTATCAATGCCCACTGGCTGGTCGTCATGCCGACGCTCCGGCTGGGTCCGAAGGACAAGGAGTTCGCCATCATCGGCGCGCTGCCCGTCGATAGCGAGGGCATCACCTACATCTATGGCCGCCAGTCCTGCGATACACGCGCCATGGAGGGCGGTGACATTGACGTCGGCAACGCGAAGTTCGCAGGCCAGGAAGCCATGGTCATCTTCGATGACGTGTTCATTCCCTGGGATCGCATCTTCATGGACGGCGAGTACGATTTCGCCGCCATGCTGGTCGAACGCTTTACCTGCTATCACCGGCGCAGCTACGTCTGTAAGTCCGGCGTGGGCGATGCGCTGATCGGCGCGGCCGCCACGGTTGCCGATTACAACGGCGTCGAGAAAGCCTCGCACATCCGCGACAAACTCGTGGAAATGACGCACCTCAACGAGACCATCTACAGCACCGGCATCGCGTCGAGCTACCAGGCGTCAAAGATGAAGTCCGGCGTGTTCATGAACGACGACATGATCGCCAATGTCTGCAAACACCACGTGACGAAGATGCCGTACGAAATAGGGCGGCTTGCGCAGGACCTGGCAGGTGGCCTCATGACGACTGCGCCATCCGAGAAGGACCTCAATCACCCGGAAATCGGCGACATCGTCAGGAAGTACCTGAAAGGCCGCAAGGAGATCCCGACCGAGGACCGGCTGCGTATCTTGAGGCTCATTGAGAACATGACGATGGGCCGCAACGCGGTCGGCTATCTCACCGAATCCATGCACGGTGCCGGCTCGCCGCAGGCGCAGCGCATCCAGATCGGTCGGCAGATGCAGCTCGAGTTCAAGAAGCAGCTCGCGAAGAACCTCGCCGGCATCGCGCCGGAGTCGGCGGAGGAGGTGTCGGAAGAGCTGGGCGGCTACATGGACAAGGTATTTTCAACGGTGAAACGGCAGCAGGATTCCTGATGCGGGCGCAGATGGTGAGCGGCGTACGGCTGCGCAAGGGCGCGAAGAAGCAGGCACTTTACCTGCGGCCGCCCGACAAGACCGTGCGCTAGAAACAGGCTAACGCTGCCCGAATCGATCCTGAGGACCTAGCCCATTGTCAGGATGACTTTGCCCAGTGCGCGCCGCTCGGTAATTGCCTTGAACGCATCTACGAAGTTCTCCAGTGCATACGATTCGGTGACGCGCGGGTTGAGGGTTCCGGCGGCGATAAGTTGTGCCATTTCCATGACGTTTTGCATCTGCAGCTTCGGGTTTTTCGAGGCCCAGGTTCCCCACCAGACGCCCACGATGCTGGCCTCCTTGAGGAGTGCGATGTTTGCCGGGAATTTCGGAATATCGCCGCACGCGAAGCCGATCACCAGGTAACGGCCATGCCATGCGGTAGCACGAAACGCCTGGTCGGCAAGTTCGCCGCCGACGGGGTCGTAGACGACGTCCGCACCCTTGCCATCAGTAAGTTCCTTGACGGTCTCCTTCAGCGGCACTTTCGAGTAGTTGACGGTCATGTCGGCACCGGCGGATTCAGCGAAAGCGAGTTTCTCGTCGCTGCTGGCCGCGGCAATCACGCGCGCACCCATCGCCTTGGCGATTTCGACAGCAGTGATGCCAACGCCGCCGGCCGCACCCAGCACCAGCACGGTCTCACCGGGCTGCAGGTTCGCGCTCTGCTTGAGCGCGTGATAGCTGGTGCCATAGGTCACGGAAAAGCCCGCACCTTGCTCGAAGCTGAGGTCGCCAGGCAGCGGCATCGACATACGAGCGTCGGCCACGCACTTTTCGGCAAATGCACCGCCCATCGTATTGATGATCACGCGGTCACCGACAGAGAAATGCGTCACGCCGTTGCCGAGCGCGGCGACAACGCCCGCGGCCTCGTTACCGGGCACAAACGGTGTCGGTGTCTTGACCTGGTACTTGCCGGCGATCGCCAGCACATCCGGAAAATTGATACCGGCAGCCGCGACATCGACGAGTATCTGTCCCTCGGCCGGTGACGGATCATCGTACTCTTCGATGACGAGCGACTCCGGTGGACCGTATTCTTTGCAGACCAGGGCGCGCATCACAGCACCTCGAACAGGGACGCAGCACCCTGACCGCCGCCAATACACATGGTGCAGACGACGTATTTCGCGCCACGGCGCTTGCCTTCAATCAATGCGTGACCAACCATGCGCGCACCGGACATGCCGTACGGGTGGCCGATCGAAATTGCTCCGCCATCGACGTTGAGTTTTTCATTCGGGTATGCCGAGCTTGTCGCGGCAATACAGCACCTGCACGGCGAAGGCCTCGTTCAATTCCCAGAGATCGATGTCGTCCATTGTCAGGCCGGCGCGTTGCAGGAGTTTGGGCACCGCGAATATCGGTCCGATGCCCATCTCGTCAGGCTCGCAACCGGCGACGGCGGTACCACGGTAGATGCCGAGTGGCTCGAGTCCGCGCTTTTCGGCCACGCTGGCTTCCATTACAACGGCGGCGGACGCGCCGTCGGACAACTGGCTGGCATTGCCGGCTGTGATAAAACCGTTTTCGCGCACGGGCGGCAGGCCCGCAAGCCCATCGAGCGTCGTTGTCGGGCGGTTGCCTTCGTCTTTGTCGAGAACAACGTCTTCGAACGTGATCTCTTTAGTCTCCTTGTTCATCACACCCTTGTTCGACGGCAATGGCACAATCTCGTCGTCGAAGCGCCCGGCGTCCTGTCCGGCCGCTGTGCGCTGCTGGCTCTGCAGCGCGTATTCATCCTGTGCCTCACGGCTGACTTTGTAGCGCTTGGCGACGACCTCTGCCGTATCGATCATCGGCATGTAAACGTCCTTGTGTACGGCAAGCAGCCGTGGGTCGGCGGCGCGGTACGTATTCATGTGTTCGTTTTGCACAAGGCTGACGGACTCGAGTCCGCCGCCGACCATGATGTCGACGTTATCCGCGACGACGGTCTTGGCCGCAACGGCGATCGCCATCATCCCGGAGGAGCACTGACGATCGACCGTCATGCCGGCGGTCGTTACCGGCAACCCGGCAGAAAGCGCTATCTGCCTGGCAATGTTTTGACCCTGCGACCCTTGTGGCAACGCGCAGCCCATAATCACGTCCTCGACTTCCGCCGGATCGAGCCCTGCCCGTGACACCGCGTGCCTGACGGCATGTCCGCCGAGCGTCGGCGCTTCTGTGTTGTTGAACGCACCTCGGTAGGCTTTGCCGATCGGTGTGCGTGCCGTCGATACGATAACTGCTCGTCTCATCAATATTCCTTGTTCGCGTTACTCGGACAGGTCGATGCCCAATTTCTCGGCGCCCTGTTTGGCAAATTTGCCGGTTTGCTCGAATCCACCGGTGAATTCTCGCATACCCGCTTCGTCGTTTATCGTGTCCCACGCTGCTGCAATGCCTTCGGGCGTCGCGTTACCGGGTAAAAGATTAACACCCTCGGTTTCAAATCCCTTGTATACGGCAAAGCTACCGCCCCCGGCACCCAGGACTTTGCGGCTGGGCGCATCAGGCCCGGACAGGAATACTACGGCAGGACTGACCACGTCCGGTGATAACAGCTTGAACACCGGCTCCGGAAGCAGACCCTCGGTCATCGCCGTGCCTGCTGTCGGTGCAAGGCAATTGACGCGAATGTCGTTCTTCACGCCTTCAAGATGCAACGTGTTCATCAGGCCCACCATGGCCATCTTGGCGGCACCGTAATTCGACTGGCCGAAGTTGCCATACAGGCCAGAGCTCGAGCTGGTGAAGACGATGCGGCCGTAGTTCTGCTCGCGCATGATGTCCCAGACTGCTTTGCTGCAATTGACGCTGCCCATCAGGTGCACCTCGATGACCAGGCGAAAATCATCCAGTGACATCTTGGCAAAGGTCTTGTCCCGCAGAACACCGGCGTTGTTGATCAGGATATCGACGCGGCCCCACTTACCCATCGTCTGCTTGACCATGTCTTCAACGTGCGCAAATTCTGCGACGTTCGCGCCATGACTCATTGCTTCGCCACCGGCCGCTTCGATTTCGGCAGCGACAGCGTCGGCGTGTGCAGAGGTTCCGCTCGCGTCCGCGAGATCGTTCACAACGACTTTTGCACCGCGCTCCGCGAGTGCAATAGCGTGACAGCGCCCGAGTCCCTGGCCCGCGCCCGTAACGATGGCCACCTGGCCGTCCAGTCTGATACTCATGTGCTAATTCCTCTTGTTCGTTGTTCGTTGTTCGTTGGCCGTTTTGTTAAGCGATCACCAGCATGGAGAGTATCTCGGCGACCAATGCGGGAGTTTCCTCACCCTCAATGTCTACCGTTACGGCGCATTTCATTAGCCAGTGTCCCGGTTTCTTTTCAGTCATTTCCATCACCGTCTGCCGGGACCGTATTCGCTCGCCGACACGCACAGGGTTGAGATAGCGAACCTTGTCGGAGCCGTAATTTATGACGATGGCCAGGTTCTCCGGGAACACAGCCGACTGTTCATTGAGGTAAGAGAGCAATGACAGGCTCAGGAAGCCATGTGCGATTGGTCCGCCGAACGGCGTCTGCGCCGCTCTTTCCGGGTCGATGTGAATGAATTGATGGTCGTTGGTGGCGTCCGCGAATTGATTGACGCGTTCCTGGGTGATCTCGATCCAGGGGGAGGGCTCCAGCTCGGTGCCGACCAGCCCTGGAAGTTCCTCGACTTTGATTGTCTTTCTTCATTGCCGCTCGCTCTTGTTTGTGTAAACCGGGGTCGAACCGAGGTTTTTGTGAATCCAAAAACCTCGGTTCGACCCCGATTGGTGATTGCATGTGCCGATAGCAAAATGCAAAACGGGCCCCGAAAGGGGCCCGTTCTGTTTTCTCTACTGACTAGCTGTGATCAGTCAAAGTACTTACGAACCGTCAGGCCGTAGGTGCGCGGCTGGTTCGGGTAGCCCGAATAGCTGCCTGCCTGTGCCACAGATGGGAAAGCACTCAGCAGGTACTCATCGTCATTGATGTTGCGCCCCCAGAGCATGGCTTCGAAGCCGTTGTCCCAGGACAGACCGATACTGGCGTTAATCGTGCTGACCTCTCGCGAAGCAACACTGGCTGGCACGTTTTCGATGACCTGGATTTCGTCCTCGAAAATGTACTCAACGCGAGCGAAGCCTGCCGCATTACCAACCGTAAAGCTGTAACGCCCCGCAGCTGTCAGGCTCAGCTCGTGGATGCCCGGTGGTTGCGTACCACTTAGGTCCTCCGGTCCACTGATACCTACCCCGCCCGGGAACGAATCGTACTTCGGATCGAGAATGGTAGCTGCCAGCGTTCCCTCGAAGACCTCCGATGGCATCCAGCGAATGTCGATCTCGGCGCCGGTGGTCGATTGCTTGCCCGCGTTGGCGAGGCTGAATCCTGTGCCGGTGAAGATGTTGCTCTGGAAGCCCTCGATTTCCTGATCGAACAGAGCAAGGTTCAGGGAGACCACGTCCCAGCTGCCTTTCAGCCCAATCTCGTAGACCGTGGAGTCTTCCGGAGACGCAAACCGAGTGCCAGCAACAATGTTCGGCACCAGCAAACCTGCGGCGCCAAGCGCCGGCAGATCGCTTGCAAACGGGCGCGAGTCGCGCGACATGTTCCAGGAACTTGCTTTAAAGCCGGTTCCTGCGCTCGCGTAGACATTGACATCATCGGACACGTCAAATGCCAACCGCACTGTCCACGTCGTGCTGTCGTCCTTCGAATTGCCGTTCTCGACAGAGTTGGGGAAGACTAATATTTGGCCGCTGGAATTGCAGCGGTTGCAGGGCAAGCGTTGGGTTACAAGCCGGCGGTGGGTTGGTGGCTGAGCACGGGATAGGCGCCAATGCCGCGGAGGTGGCTGTTGCAACTGCGTCTGCCAGCTGCAGGATCGGCACCAGCCAGCGAGTTCTGCTTGGAATACGGTCCGTAAATCAGCAGGCCGCCGACTTGCACCAGGTCCAGGCCTGAAAACACATCGGTTGCGGTTTGATTCAACGTGACGTCCTTCTCATCCTCGGTGTAGTTGGCGCCGAGGGTCAGACGTGGCGCGATCGCCCAGATCGATGTCGACCTGGCCAAATATTGAAAATGCCTGGTTGTCCAGTGTCGTGATTTCGATGTTACCCTGGCCCTCGCCAAAAAACGTCCCTGCGGGCGTTGGCTGGCCGAGTGCGGTAAGCCCGTTCTCAATATCCCACAGCGGCGAGTTTCCGGGTAAGCCGCCCGTGAGAATGTCGGCATAGGCGCGGAAAGCGGGACCGTAAATCAGGCCCGTTTCTTGCGTAACGTCCTCATCGAAGAAGTAAGCGCCGACCATCCAGCTTGACGTCTCGGTGGCGCCGGCGAGACGGAATTCCTGAGTGATGGTGTCGATATCGACGTCTGTCCGGTTACCCGTACTCGGATCGAGCAATGGCGCACTGGTGAAGTCGACATCGGCGTTGTCGAAGCGTGCCAGGTTACGGAACGACGTGATCGACGTAAGGGTGACCGCATCATTGATATCGTAGTCGAACTGGGCGGAAATGCCGCTGGTCTCGAATTCATTGGTCGGGCGTGAAATCGTAATAGCCCTGGTAAGCGAACGGTGCATCCGGTACCAGGTTGCCGCCAAGTCGCCACAACGGCTGCGCCCGGTGGGGCCATTCTGCAGGTTGGCAACACCGCAGCAGGCTTCATCGAGATCCGAGTAATCGGCAATGAGGCGTACTTCGAGTTCGTCGGAGGGCACGAAGTAGAGCTGGCCGCGTACACCAAAACGATTCTGTTCGCCGAGGGCATCGCCGCCGGCGAGGTTGTCGTAGTAACCGTCACGCTGGTTGAAGCTGCCCGACAGGCTGAAGCCAGCGGTTTCCGACAAGCGGTCCGTTTACGTCGGCTTTGACAATCACCTGGCTGTAGTCGCCGACTGTGAGCGATGCCGAGCCGCTCGACTGCATCGAGACTCGGTTTCGCCGTGACGACGCTGATAACGCCGGCCGAGGCGTTCTTGCCGAACAGCGTGCTCTGCGGTCCGCGCAGGACCTCGATGCGTTCGAGGTTCGGCAGGTCATTCAGTGCTGCGGCCGAACGCGAACGATAGACGCCGTCGATGAATACGCCGACGGAAGGCTCGATGCCGGCGTTGTTGGCGCCGTTACCGAAGCCGCGGATGATGAAGTTGGTATTCCCTGAGGTCTGCAGCTGGGTGATGCGCAATGAAGGCACCAGGAACTGCAGGTCCTTGATGTCCTGAATCTGCGACTCTTTAATGTCGGCGCCCTGAACCACCGATACGGCTACCGGAATCTCCTGAAGCGTGGACTGTCGTTTGGTCGACGTAACGACGATTTCGTCAAGAAATGACACGTCATCTTGAGCGATAACGGGTGTTACGAGCGTAGCCGCAACAATTCCGAGGATCCCACGGTATTGGGTCAATCTGGACATCTTTACTCCCCCTACTACATGAATAAATACGAACGTATATATAAGAGCAGCGTATGCGACTTTATTGGCGTTGGCAACCTGCTTTGCGAACTTAAGAACGCGACATAACGGCCTGAACGCGTTCGATTTCTTGACCTCGAGTGTCGCCTGCCAAAGCCGTTCCGTTTGACGCCGGTCTGGTGACGATGCTGCAATGCCCCCAATGGAGCAGCAAAGCAGGCAATTGGCCGATTTCCTGGCCGAAAACGGGTCGGTCGCCGTGGTCAGTGGCGCGGGCGTCAGCACCTCGTCCGGAATACCCGATTATCGGGACCGGAACGGGGCCTGGAAGCATGCCCAGCCCATCCAGTTCCCGGATTTTGTAAAGAACGCTGATTCCCGCAAACGCTACTGGGCGCGGAGTTATGTCGGATGGCAGCGCTTTTCGAGGGCCCGTCCGAACGCGGCTCACTATGCGCTGGCGGGTCTGGAGGCCAGCGGCAAGGTCGACACGCTGATCACGCAAAACGTCGATCGGCTGCACAGCGAGGCGGGGAGTCGCCGCGTCATCGATCTGCACGGCGACCTGGGCAAGGTGCGCTGTATCGCCTGCGACGCGACCTATGGCCGCCTGGAATTCCAGCAGGCCCTGAAAGACGCCAACCCGGACTGGCACGCCGAGGTGTTTCGCCTACAAACCCGATGGCGATGCCGAGCTCGCCGACAACAGCCACGATGCTTTCGAGGTCCCTGGCTGCCAGATCTGCGCGGGAATCGTCAAACCGCACGTTGTTATGTTCGGCGAGAATGTGCCCAGGGAGCGCGTTGAGGATGCCTCGGCGGCGGTCGAGCGTGCGGATGCGCTGCTGGTGGTCGGCTCCTCACTGATGCTGTTTTCGGGGTACCGTTTTCCGCGCCAGGCCGCAGAGCAGGGCAAGCCGATCGCGATCATCAACCAGGGCAAGACGCGCGCCGACGATATCGCCGTGCTCAAGGTCGAGGCGGATTGCGGGGACGTGCTCGTCGCTGCGGCAGCGCTACTGTCAGAGAGGAAGAGTGCCGTTCATGAATGACGGCTGGCTGGAGCGTTGGCAGATTGGCCGGATCGGCTGGCACGAAGCCGATGGCAACAGGAGCCTTCGCAAGTACTGGGAGGCATCCGGAAGGCGCGTGCTGGTGCCGCTGTGTGGCAAGTCGAAAGACCTCTTGTGGCTTGCGGGCGAGGGCAACGAGGTGGTCGGCGTAGAGCTCTCCGAAATCGCTGCAAAGGCGTTCTTCGAAGAAAACGGTGTTGCGTACTCGCGAGTCGACGGCGAGTTGCCGGCGTACGTGGCAGACGACAGAAGCATTACGATCTACTGTGGCGATTATTTCGGATTTTCGCTCAGCGATGATCTCGCAGCGTTTGATGCCTATTACGATCGAGGCGCGCTCGTGGCCGTATCGCCGCAGATTCGCGAAGCCTATGTCAGGCATAGTCAGTCTTTGCTGAGGGCAGATGCCGTCAAGCTGATCATCAGCGTCGAATACGACCAGTCGGTTGCGAACGGGCCGCCGTTCTCCGTGCCGGAACAAACGATGCTTGCCCTTTGGCCGGAACTGCGGCGCATCGATGCGTACGACGACACGGAAAACTGTCCGCCGAAATTTCGGGACGCCGGACTTGCTATGATGCTCGAAGTTGTTTGGAGCTAACCGCAATTGAACGTTTTTTTGCAGCTAGAAATAATATTAGATAGATAATATAAATTACTGAAATACAAGATAAAAAAGATAAATAACAAAACCTAATGGGAAGGGACAATTGAACTCGAAGAATTCGACAATCATTTACACACTCACGGACGAAGCGCCACTGCTCGCAACCTGCTCGCTGTTGCCGATCATTCGTACGTTCACGGCACCGGCCGGCGTCAAGATCGCCGAGAGCGATATTTCGGTGGCTGCACGAATCCTGGCGGAGTTCCCCGAACACCTCAGCGACGAGCAGAAGGTGCCGGATAATCTCGCCGAACTCGGCCGCCTGACCCAGTTTCCGGATACCAACATTATCAAACTACCCAACATCAGCGCCTCGGTGCCGCAGCTGCAAGAGGCCATCGCCGAACTGCAGTCGAAGGGCTACAAGATTCCGGACTTCCCCGACGATCCGAAGACCGACGAAGAAAAGACGCTCAGGCAGCGCTACGGCAAAGCGCTGGGTAGCGCTGTAAACCCGGTCCTGCGCGAAGGCAACTCGGACCGTCGCGCGCCACCTGCGGTAAAGCGCTTTGCCCAGAAGCACCCGCATTCGATGGAGGAATGGAGCCAGGCCTCGCGCACCCACGTCTCGCACATGCACGGCGGAGACTTCTACTCGAGCGAGAAAACCATGACCCTGGACAAGGCCTGCGACGTCTCCATGGACCTGGTGACCAAGAGCGGCAACACGATCGTGCTCAAAGACAAGGTCACGCTCGAAAAGGGCGAAGTCATCGATAGCATGTTCATGAGTAAGAAGGCGCTCTGCGACTTCTATGAGGAGCAGATGGAAGACGCCTACCAGACCGGGGTGATGTTTTCACTGCACGTCAAAGCGACCATGATGAAGGTCTCGCACCCGATCGTCTTCGGCCATGCGGTCAAGGTATTTTACAAAGACGCTTTCGCCAAGCACGGCAAGCTGTTCGATGAACTCGGCGTCAACGTAAACAATGGCCTGGCCAGCATCTATGACAAAATTACGACGCTGCCTGGTACGCAGCTGGAAGAGATCGTCAATGACCTGCATGCCTGTCATGCACACCGCCCCGAAGTGGCGATGGTAGATTCGGCCAAGGGCATCTCCAATTTTCATGTTCCCAGCGACGTCATCGTCGACGCCTCGATGCCGGCAATGATCCGCAGCGGCGGCAAGATGTGGGGCCCGGACGGCCGTCTCAAGGACACCAAGGCGGTCATTCCGGAAAGTACCTTCGCGCGTATCTACCAGGAGATTATCAATTTCTGCAAGACCCACGGCGCCTTTGACCCGGCCACAATGGGCACGGTGCCGAATGTCGGCCTGATGGCCAAGAAGGCGGAGGAGTATGGTTCCCACGACAAGACCTTCGAGATTCCCGAAGACGGCGTCGCGCGCATTGTTGATGACCAGGGCAAGGTCTTAATGGAGCTGAACGTCGAAGAGGGCGATATCTGGCGCATGTGCCAGGTCAAGGACGAGCCGATTCGGGACTGGGTCAAGCTGGCAGTCACCCGTGCACGCCTGTCCGGCATGCCGGTGGTGTTCTGGCTCGACGAGTATCGCCCGCACGAGGCGGAGCTGATCAAGAAAGTCGAGGCCTACCTCAAGGATCACGACACCGACGGACTCGACATCCAGATCATGTCGCAGACTCGCGCCATGCGCTACACCCTGGAGCGCGTGATCCGCGGCAAGGACACCATCTCGGCGACCGGCAACATCCTGCGCGACTACCTCACGGACCTGTTCCCGATCATGGAGCTCGGCACCAGCGCCAAGATGCTCTCGATCGTGCCGCTGATGGCCGGCGGAAGCCTGTTCGAAACCGGCGCTGGCGGGTCGGCGCCCAAGCACGTGAAACAGCTGGTTGAAGAGAACCACCTGCGCTGGGATTCGCTTGGCGAATTCCTCGCCCTGGCGGTCTCGCTCGAAGAAGTCGCCCACAAGAATGAGAACGACAAGGCCAGGATTCTCGCCAAGACACTCGACGAGGCGACCGGCAAACTGCTCGACAGTGGCAAATCGCCATCGCGTCGCACCGGTGAGCTGGACAACCGTGGCAGTCACTTCTATCTCGCCCTGTACTGGGCGCAGGCGCTCGCGGAACAGTCAGCCGACGCCGAGTTGCAGGCGTATTTCGCGCCGCTGGCCAAGAAGCTGGCGGACAACGAAGAAAAGATCGTCGAAGAGCTGAACTCGGTTCAGGGCCAGAGTGTGGACATCGGCGGCTACTTCATCCCCGACGAGAAGAAGACCGAGGCGGTGATGCGTCCGAGCGAATCGCTGAACGCGGTGCTGGCTTCCGTGCAGGGTTGATCGACTGCGCGGGTACAAGCTCACCTCAATCGGCGTTAGAATACTGCCGTGAGGTACGATCTGATCGGCGATATTCACGGCCACAGTGAGCCGCTGGTCGAGTTGTTGAAGAAACTCGGCTATCTGCGCTCCGACGGGGTGTACCGTCAGTCGGACCGGCAGGTTATCTTTCTCGGTG
>CAWJBO010000019.1:0-213040 GCA_963841145.1 uncultured Gammaproteobacteria bacterium | reverse complement strand
CCAGAGGCGTTTGAACGTGCCTCATCTTGAGGGTCCGGAGTGTCATCAATACCGTGGGATGTCCACAATTGGGCGATCGACAAGCCAAAGCGTAGTATCAAGGGCTGATTCAGGTTTCCGGTAAGCGCTATATTGCGTCATCAAATAGAGGCGGGGGTCACCGTGGTCAGGTTCCTATACAGTAGTTCTTGCAGCAATGGTTTTTGCCAGCGTTGCGCATGCCTCCGACTCCAAGAGGCCGAATGTAGTGCTCATCGTTGCTGATGACGTTGGTTACAGCGATTTTGGTTCCTACGGTAGCGAGATCAGTACGCCGAATATCGATGCCCTTGCCGCTGAAGGCACACGCTTTTCCAACTTCCATGTAACGGCCTCATGTTCGCCGACTCGCTCGATGCTGATGACGGGCGTCGATAATCACCGCAGCGGACTTGGAAACATGGATGTGACGATGCCCTTCGAGCACAAGGGCCAGCCCGGTTACGAAGGGGCACTGAATGACAGGGTTGTAACCATCGCGGAATTGTTGCGGGACAACGGCTATCACACTTACCAAATCGGCAAGTGGCACCTCGGTAATGCGCCTGAGAAGCGCCCGTATAACCGCGGTTTTGAACGCACCATCGCGCTTGGCGATACAGGCGCTGACAATTGGGAACAACGCAGCTACCTGCCCACCTATGACAAGGCGCACTGGTACGCGGACGGCGAAGAGCATCAGCTGCCCGACGACTTCTATTCGTCACGCTACTTTGTCGACAAAGCCATCGAATTCATTGACTCCAATCAGAGATGATGGCCGGCCTTTCTTTGCCTATATCGGTTTCCAGGCGGTCCACCTCCCAGTTCAGGCGCCTCGGGAGTTCGTCG
This sequence comes from uncultured Gammaproteobacteria bacterium, assembly GCA_963841145.1. Taxonomy (GTDB): domain Bacteria; phylum Pseudomonadota; class Gammaproteobacteria; order Steroidobacterales; family Woeseiaceae; genus UBA1847. The sequence goes on along the minus strand of CAWJBO010000019.1, from coordinate 212,170 downwards.
AGCAGTACCACGATATTTACCAGAATGGCTGGGGACCCATTCGGCGGCAGCGCTTGCAGCGTGCTATTGAGCTCGGGCTGGTGCCGGCCGACACCACGCTCGTCGACATGACGACTACCGAGGACTGGGACGCGCTGGAACCGGAGGACAAAGCCTACAAGGCCCGTCGCATGGCGGTCTACGCAGGAATGCTCGACGCGATGGATTTTCATATTGGTCGTCTGGTTACCCACCTTCGCAAGACAGGCGACTACGACAATACGGTGTTTATTGTTCTGTCCGATAATGGGCCGGAGCCCACCGATCCGCTGCAGATCATGCCTATCGCGGCGTGGATCAAGTTCAATTACTCAACGGCACTGGAAGACCTGGGTGGCAGAGGTTCATATGCAGCGATTGGCCCAAGCTGGGCCAATGCGGCTGCGAGTCCGGGCACGTTCTACAAGTTTTTTGCCGGCGAGGGCGGGGTTCGCGTGCCCTTGATCGTTTCGGCGTTTGCGCTGGGTTTGCAGCCAGGGATTGAAGCCAGCTTTGGCCATGTGAAAGACATTGTGCCGACCATCCTGGAGTTGACGGGCACCGCAGATCACAACGGGGTTTATGGCGCAAGGTCGGTGGAGCCGATTACAGGCTCAAGTCTCGTGCCGGTCTTGCGCGGTGAGGCAGACCGTACGCATGCTGTCGACAAATCCATCGGCTACGAACTCTCCGGAAATGCAGCCCTCTACCAGGGAGACTACAAGTTGCTCAGAAACCTGGCGCCGCTCGGCGATGGTCGGTGGCATCTGTACAACATCGTCGAGGATCCTGGCGAATCGATGGATCTGCAGAGTGAACTACCGGACAGGTTCGAGGAGATGCTTGCGGAATACAGCGCTTACGCCGCATCAAACGGCGTGCTCGAGATGCCGGACGACTACAACTACGTAGATCAGGTGCTTCGGTATACCGTTTCCGCAATTCTGAAGCGCAAAGCGCCTTACTTGCTGGGCGGGCTGCTTCTTTTTGTGATTATGATAATAGGAATCCGCGGTTACCGTCGCCGTGTCAGATCCCGGCTAGCAATACGAAATTGAAGCGATCGGCAATCGGCACAACCTGCGGTGGTTCACGATTTGATCAATCAGCAGCGATGCGTGCGAAGCACTCATTAATGACGTTGACGGTATTCGTGTCGTTGGGGCGAACCGCGAAATACGTACCCAGGTCAGTAGTCACCGGCATGACGTAGCCGCCGCTAAGATCCGTGTATTCACCGATAAGAGTTACGCGACCTGGTGAGAAATACGTGCGGGCAGGGGCAGATCCAAAGTTCCGTTGAAAGTTTCAAGTCAGTTTCTCACGATCCATGGGTTATCATCTTGATCAAATCTACTCAATAAGACAGGCCTATGAAGCTGCACATTATAGATATCTCCGTCTTTGCCGCGTACGTCGTTTTCCTTGTAGTTATCGCGTACTTCGTGTCACGCGAGAAGCCGGGTCACGAGAAGACTACCAACGACTATTTCCTGGCTGGCAACAGTTTGCCGTGGTGGGCCGTCGGTGCCTCGTTGATCGCCGCCAATATTTCGGCCGAGCAGGTCATCGGCATGTCCGGTTCCGGATTCGCATTGGGCCTCGGGATTGCCTCGTATGAATGGACGGCAGCAATAGCGCTAATTTTGGTCGGTAAGTACATGTTGCCGATCTTTCTGGAGAGAAAGATCTACACGATGCCGCAGTTCCTGGAGCAGCGGTACGATCATCGGGTGCGAACCGTATTGGCGGTTTTTTGGCTCGGTGTCTACACTTTCGTAAATCTGACGGCAGTGCTCTGGCTGGGTGCGCTTGCAATTACGACTATCACTGGCGTAGCGCTGGAGTATGGACTGGTCTTCCTCGTATTGTTCTCGATCGCGTACTCACTTTATGGAGGTCTCAAAGCGGTCGCGTTCACCGACATCATCCAGGTCGTCTTGCTCGTATTCGGCGGACTATTTCTGTCCTATGTGTCGCTTGACCTGATCGCGGATGGCCAGGGTGTTATTGCGGGTTTCAATACCCTGACCTCAGAGCTCCCGGAAAAGTTCGACATGATCCTCTCGCCTGATAACCCCCATTACGCCAGCTTGCCTGGCATCTCGGTGCTGGTTGGCGGCATGTGGGTAATGCATTTTTCTTACTGGGGTTTCAACCAGTACATTATTCAAAGAACCCTGGCGGCCAAGAGCTTGAAAGAAGGGCAAGCTGGGATCATCTTTGCGGCGTTTCTGAAGCTCCTGATGCCGGTTATCGTTGTTCTTCCCGGTATTGCGGCAGTGATTCTCGTACCGGACCTCGGGCGACCCGATCAGGCCTATCCGGCGCTAATGAACCTGATGCCGGTCGGTCTGAAGGGGCTGGTCTTTGCGGCGTTGGTGGCTGCCATCGTGTCATCGCTGGGATCGATGACAAACAGCGTAGCTACAATTTTCACGATGGATCTCTATGCCTACCATCGGAAAGACAAGAGCCAAAATCACTACGTGCTCGTTGGACGAGTGGCTGGCCTGACGGCGCTGTTAATAGCCATGCTCACCGCCAAGCCATTGCTCGGGCAATTCGATCAGGCGTTTCAGTATATCCAGGAGTTCACCGGGTTCTTCACACCGGGCATCGTAGTCCTGTTCATGCTTGGTATGTTCTGGAGTCGAACAACCGCGACGGCAGGGCTATGGGCCGCCGTGGGTTCAGCTGTACTTTCTCTGGCGCTGAAAATCTGGTGGCCGTCGCTGCCGTTCATGGATCGCGTCGGTCTGGTGTTCGTGTTGTGCTTGCTGCTCGCAGTCGTCATCTCGCTGGTTGAAAACAAAGGTCGTCACGAAAACGCGGTTGATCTTGGCGGTATCGATTTCGACACATCGAAGAGTTTCAACCTTGCAGGCTTAGCCGTAGCGCTAATACTGGTCGCGCTCTACGCTACCTGGTGGTAGCGGCCTGGCGGTGGGTCTTCGTCAGGACCGCCGGGTGATGAAGAACACGGGCAGGTAAACCGCATAGATGGCGGCAATCAGGTAGGGCATGGATTGGTCGCCGAGAACGTCCATGCCTGCGCCGACAATCGCCGGGCCGAGCATGGTTCCCGCACCCCACATACCGGTAAACAGGACGCTGGCCGCAGCCAGCTCCACGCCACGAAACCTCTGCCCAAGCAGGATTACGCCGAGCGCGTAGATCATGCCCTCCACGCCGCCCAACGCGAATAAGAACACCGGCCCGCTCGCCCTCAGCGATACGACCTGCGGCAGTACCAGGAAACCGATCATCGTAATTACGACGCAGATCAGCAGTAGTTTGTGTCGATGCATGCGGTCTGCAAGCCAGCCAAGTGGCAATTGCAGCACGACACCGCCCAATGCGAAGATCGCCAGTAACGACAAGCTTCGCGCCTCGTTGAGTCCAATGTGCAGGCCAAAAAGCGGAAAGAATGCGAGAAACGCCTCGACGGCTGCTGCATAGGCCAGGTTAAGAAGCATGATGTCAGGCACAAGTCGGAAGATCCGCAGCAAGCTCGGATGATCCCCATGGCTTTCCGTAACGGATTCAATGCGCAGCCATAACAAGGGCAGGCCGGCAACCAGGACCAAAGCGGCAGTCACAACAAACGGCAAGAGACCGCCGGTTCCGGTCATGATCAGCACTATTGGGCCGAGCGCGAATCCGGCGGCACCGGCCGATCCGTAGACACCAATGATCCTTCCTCGCCAGTCGTCGTCCGCAAGCTCGTTGATAACGATCTCACTGGCTGACCAGAGCAGCGCCGCCGCCGCGCCGAGCAGGAACCGCATTGGAAACCAGGCGTAGACGTTCTGTACCAGGCCGAGCGCGATCAACGTGCCCGCGGCAAGCAGCGTTGCCTGCTGCATTACACGTGCGGCACCTGCTCGCAAGATCAGGCGCGGTATTATCGGTGCAAGCAGGACTCCTGCGCTCGCCTGGGCGACGATACTCAAGCCGATGACGGTCTTGCTGATTCCCTGTGCGTCCAGGACCAGCGACAGCAGTGGCAACGTCAACCCGTATACCAGGTTGACGATGACCATTGACGCAATGACAGCGATCAGGTTTCGCTTGCGGACTGGTAAAGCCGTGTCGCCGATCGTTGTCTCCGTCTTAGTCGCGCAGGGTGAGTTGTGTCATCATAAACGTCCGGCGGAACAGTAGGGAACCCTTTATGAGCGACGAGGTAATGGCCGGCCGGCAAAGGCATCGGCATCGCGCAGGCTGTGGCGCATGAGCTCGCGACGGCGAACGTTTGGATCGTAATAACTGCCGAAATAGTCGCCGTCTTCCTTGAATGTCATGCTGGCCGTTAGTGGAATCACCTTGAGGCCGTGCTTTCCCAGTTCGAGCGCATTGTAGAGTTCCGGGCGAAACAGACTGCACACGTAAGAACTGTTCGAGTACTTCCAGCCGTCGTGCAGCTCCCTGCTAACGGTTGCGCCACCGGTGTAGTCGTTCTTCTCGACAACGAGCACATTGAGTCCGGCTTCTGCAAGGAACGCCGCATTGGTCAGGCCGTTATGGCCTGCACCGATCACAATCGCGTCGTAACGCTTCGTCACGATGCGTCAGCGAGTGCCGGAATTTTGCGCCGTAACATCAGGTACATGTAAAGATAGACGAGCATGGCCATGATTGAAGCCGAGGCACACAAAATGAAAACACCCGGGTAGCCGAAGGCGAGTGCCAGCACTGAGGCCGCAATGTTCGGTCCGAGAAAATTACCCACGCCCTGTGCGGCCGGTAGCATCGCGAGAAATCGACCGGAACGATCAACATTGGCAATCGTTGCTGCCTGGTAAATATCGACGAATATCCAGCAGAAATTGAAGGCGAACATGCTAATTGCGACGTTGACGTTGTTGATGCCGGCAACCAGCATCACGACGATGCCGGCCTGGACTACCAGGGTTACAAGCAATGGCCGCGCCAGGCCGTAGCGGTTACTGAGGAGTACAGCGAACAGGCATCCGATAACGGAAAAGACGGATGAGACCCACAACATGCTGGCGACCCAGTCCGGTGACGCAGCAGAGTCAGCGGCGGCCAGTTCAATATAGGTCCAGTAGGCGCCGATATTGATGTACGTGAAAACGACCGCTACCAGCACCATCCAGGGTACGTATGCCGGGACATGCTGGTGCGCGACATGATGTTCACCATCCGCTTCCTCGACGTCAACTTCGATATCCAGTCCTTTATCCACCGGGCGTCGAGGTAGCCACGAAATGAACAACAGGCCGATGACGTAGCTGGCGATCAGTGCCATGTAGACGCCTTCAATAGAGAGGTAGGGCAGAAGCTTGAGTTCGGCGCCCTGCGAACCGGCAAAAGCAAACAGCTCGAGACCGAAGGCGAATGCAGGCCGGGAATGACCGCCAATGGTTGCTACAGCGATGCCCGTGTAAACGCCAGCCCCGATACCCGCCGCCAGGCGGAGCCAAAGCGTGACCTCGTAGCTCTGGTAGTAGATACAAAGCACGTTGGCGGCGATGGTAAACAACGCGGCGGCTACCGCCATATAACGGCGATCGACCTTTGCGACAAAAATCGCCGAAATCACTGCACCGATCGCGAGCCCGCCAAGATCAGCGCCGGCAAGGCGACCAACCTGGACCGCCGTAAATCCCAGGTTGTTGACCCAGGACGTCGAGATTACCGGGATGCCGACCATGACCGCGTAGCCGACAAGCGCCATGTAGATGCCGATAGTGAGTGACCGCCAACCGTCGAATACGGTGCGATGGTGATGCAGCGTGCTGTCTTGAGTTGTCATTTTACCGTGTTGTCACCATCGGCCTGGCGGCTGTGCAGGGACCGCTGCATTCTTCGGGCGTAACGTAGAATCCTAGCGCACAAGAGACAACGCATCTGTCGGGCGTGTAGGCTCGGTAGCCCGTTCCATGAGCCAACGCTGACAATTTAACGACTTACGAGGAGGAGCACCAGCGATGCCTGAAATCAGTGTTCAACATCAATGCGCAGTATTGGCCGACCTGGTCCCGGCAGAATCTTTTGGCGCCCCGATTGGCGATCTGCCCGCACAGACGGACTCCGGTTTTTTCGAGGATGGCAACCTGGTAGCCGGTACCTGGGAATGCGAGCCCGGCAAGCTCCAGCTCGATCTGGATATCACGGAATTCTGTCACCTTCTCAAAGGGCACTGGATATTGACGTCAGAGTCCGGACGGGTGACCGAGATCAAGGCTGGCGACAGCTGGATTTTCCCCAAGGGCTGGAAAGGGACAGCCGAGGTCGTGGAAACGGTTCGCAAGGTGTATATGATAATCAGCTGAGCATCGCTGGAGCGGAGGCGCAGATTCATGCTTGACAAGACCCGACAGGATTGGAGTTCGCTGGCGGCAAACCTCGACATCGAGGGGCGTGCCTTTGTCAATGGTCGCTACCAGGAGGCCTTGGCCGGAGAGACTCGAGCGACGATGAGTCCAGCGGACGGCAAGAAACTCGCTGACGTAGCCAATTGCGGCACAGAGGACGCTGACCGTGCCGTCGAGGTCGCCCGCGCTACCTTTGACAGCGGTGTTTGGTCGGCAATGGCGCCGGCTGATCGCAAAATGATCCTGGTGCGATGGGCAGAACTCATCGAAGACCATGCCGATGAAATTGCATTGCTGGAGTGCCTCGATGTCGGCAAACCAATAGCCGATACGACGGGTGTCGATGTGCCGTCCGCGGTGCGCACCATCCGATGGAGCGGTGAAGCCATCGACAAGGTCTATGACCAGATTTCCCCGGCGCCAGCCGACTGCCTGGCTCTGGTCCAGCGCTTGCCGCTTGGCGTTGTCGCCGCGATCGTCCCCTGGAACTTTCCTTTGTCCACGACTGCCTGGAAGCTCGCACCCTCTTTGGCGACGGGTAATTCGGTAATACTCAAGCCGGCTTCAAATACACCACTGTCCGCATTGCGCATCGCCGGACTGGCAAGCGAGGCCGGACTGCCGGACGGCGTGCTGCAAGTACTGCCGGGCCCCGGCGGCAGCCTTGGCCGGCATCTTGCGCTGCACGAAGACATCGATGGGCTGACGTTTACCGGATCGACTGAAGTCGGTAAGCAATTGATGCGGTACTCGGGCGAATCCAACCTGAAGCGCACGTTCCTCGAGCTTGGTGGCAAGAGTCCCAACATAGTGTTTGCGGATTCGAACCTGGAGAAGGCTGCGACATTCGCCGCAATCGCGGTCTTCTATAACGGCGGACAGACCTGCACCGCGGGCACGCGCCTGATCGTAGAGGCGGGTATCAAAGAGAAGTTCGTCGAAATGGTGATCGCCAAGAGCCAGGCCTGGATGCCCGGTGATCCCCTGGATCCGGCGACCACCATGGGACCGATGATTGACGCTGCACAGCTCAAAACGGTTGCCGACTACGTGACCGTCGGTCGTGAGGAGGGAGCGTCACTGCTGTTCGGTGGCAAGCAGGTCATGATGGATTCTGGCGGTTGTTATCACGAGCCTACCGTTTTTGGTGGTGTTGAAAACAGCATGCGTATTGCTCAAGAAGAGATATTCGGACCGGTCATGTCTGTGATCGGTTTCGATACAGCGGAGGAGGCCGTGGCAATTGCAAACGACTCGATATTCGGCCTGGCTGGTGCGGTGTGGAGCAATAACATCAACACCGCTCACAAGGTCGCCGCTGCTGTGCGTGTCGGAACGATGGGTATCAACAACTACTTCGGCGGCGACGTTACCGTTCCGTTCGGAGGCTTCAAGCAAAGTGGCAACGGGCGTGACAAATCCATGCATGCATTTAATGATTACACCGAGCTCAAAACGACCTGGATCGAATTCGACTGACGCAACCGATTACAGGCGGTCTCTAATCTTGTAATACAGCATGCCCAGGGCAATGAGCTGGTTGCCCAACCATTGCGAGCCAGGAATACGGAAGTGCTCCATGTTGGCGAACAGGTCGAATTTTTCCATCGTACCGGCAACGGCATCCGACATGATCTCGCCCATTATGTGCGTGGCGTTCACGCCGTGGCCTGAGTATCCCTGGCAATAGTAAACATTGTCGTTAATGCGCCCGAGCGCCGGAATTCGATTGAGGACAATGCCGATCTTGCCGCCCCACTCGAAGTCGATTCGAACGTCCTTTAGCTGCGGGTAGACCTTGAGCATGCGCGGCAGAATGTATGACTTGATGCTGGCCGGATCACGGCCGGAGTAGTTGCAGGCGCCGCCATACAGCAATCGCTTGTCCGCAGACAAGCGGTAATAATCCACGACTTCGTTGACATCGCAGACGGCAACATCAAGAGGATTTATTTCATTGACGACTTCGTCCGATAACGACTCCGTCGCGATTATGTAGCTTCCCGCCGGGAATACGAGGTTGGACAGGTGTTTCGGTTCGAGCATGCTGTAGGCATTACCCGCCAGCACGACGGATTGTGCCTCGACAACACCATGCGCTGTTTTCACTTTGGGTCGCCGTCCATGCTCGATGGACGTTACCGGTGACTGCTCGAATATTTGTACGCCCATGTCGTGCGCGGCGCGAGCTTCACCAATGCATAGATTCAGCGGATGCAGATGGCCATCGCGGTAGCAGACGAAGCCACCGTAGTATGCATCGGTACCGAGCAGCTCGCGGGTCTTTTGTCGATCCCATATTTCATATTTGTAAGGGAAATCATGGCGCCTGCGATCCTCGGCATACTCTTCGAAGTAGCGGAGCTGTGATGGCTTGGGCGCGACTTCGAGAAATCCGCTTTTCAGGTCACATGCGATACCGTACTTTTCCACCCGGTCGTAAATGATGTCGTTGCCGCGCCACTTCATGCTCCAGAGCATGTCGGCGATGCCGTCCCCGTGTTTCTTGCGGATCTTCTCAAGGCCGCTTATGCCGTTAATGACCTGCCCACCGTTTCTGCCGGAAGCGCCCCAGCCGACCCGGTTGGCTTCCACCAGCGCCACGGAGTAGCCGCGTTCAGCAAGGGTTAGCGCAGTAGCGACACCCGTAAAACCGGCGCCGACAACGCAGACGTCGGCCGAGTGGCTGCCTTGCAGTACCGGGTAGTCGGTAACCTCGTTGACGGTGGCCGCGTAATACGAACTGGTATGTTCCTGTTTTCGGTCAGTTTCTTTCATATCAGTGCCGTGAGTTTTTCGCCGCTGGGTGGCAAGTCGACGATTTTGCACGATTCCGCCTCAATCTGGTGGCTCCGTTTCATATTGTGCAAGGTCGTCACGAATTTCGTGCCACGGGGCTTTTGAATCGACAAAGATGTGATAGCCCGGAGGACGTGGTGGGTCGCCATCGATAGCGCCCATGCTCAGGTAAAGCGAATCGGGCTCCTGCTGCAGTGCAACCAGGATGTTGGAACCGCAGTTACCGCAGAACAATCGCTGATGCGAGTCGGACGACGCGTAGGCCTTAACATCGTTTTCTCCAGACACGTATCGGAATCGATCCGCTGGCACGCCAGCAAACGTTGCGAACGCAGCGCCATGCAGCCGTCGGCATTGTGAACAATGGCAGTGACTATAGTCGTTGATCTCGCCATCGACTTTGAACTGAATGCGCCTGCATTCGCAATGTCCTGTAATCATTTAGATTATTATCCCTTAGGCCTGTTCTTCTTCTATCTCATCTCGCCACTCACTGAGATTCATTTCGATAGCCGTAAACCCGGCGATCCAGACAAACGTGTCCCAGGTGTATAGCCAGTGCGACAGGTATCCCCACCACGCGGCCAGGCAGAACAGGACGAAGTAGGCACCCAACTTGATCCGGTTGGCGGTCGATATCATGCGTCCACTGGTGATATTTCTATCCTGCAGCCTTACGATCAACTCAATAGCGGCAATGATCACCAGCCACATGATGACTTCGACAAGGTCGCCCCACGCAAGACGGCGTTCGAGTACAAGTCCTTCATGTGTTGCAACGACCGGGTCCAGCCCGACTCTGTAGAACTGGCTTGCATCGGACAAGCCACCGCAGGTTTCCGCGTCTATCTCGGTGTAGTCCAGATTGTAAACATATGAAAGGTCCTCATCGACCAGGTCGCATAGAGCCGTGGCGCTCTCGACAGGGACGGTTGGTGCGTACTGCTCGACCGTCACGGAGAATGCATACACCGTGTGCAGGATCATCAGGAAACACACCAGGCGAACAGCGTGAATCACTTTGCCGGCCCAACCGTTCAGCGTGTCATCCTCAAGAACATAGGTCTCGAGTTCGAGCATGAACAGCAGGATGAACCAGGCAGATTCATCGATGCTGGTTGCAAACTCACGGGCCCATTCGAAAATCGAAGAGCTGCTGTCCAGGGTGTGTGTCGCCCGGTTCCAGTCCTCGGCAATGTAGAAGCCCCAGTTCACGATCAACAGCGCATAGACTACCCACTTGATAGCCTGCTGAAGCTTGTGCAGCGTGGAGGCGGGGATAGTCAGCAGTCTCGCATTCATTGACGAATCATACTGATGGGGGCTTCGAGCCGCACTCCGCGCCTACACGCATGGATGCTGATGGCGTTACCCTGAGAGCAGTGTCGACTAGAGTCGATCTTTTATCTTGTAGTAGAGGACACCGAGCGCAACCATGGGTTTGCTGAACGTGTGCGCCCCTGGAACAACGAACGGCTTGACGTCTGCAAACAGGTCAAAGCGTTCGAATGTGCCGGCAACAGCGTCGGCCATGATCTGGCCGGCGAGGTGGGTTACGTTGACGCCGTGTCCTGAATAGCCCTGGCTGTAGAAGATGTTCGGGGCGACGCGACCCATGAGAGGAACCCGGTAGATCGGCACGCCGATGGTGCCTCCCCAGGCATAGTCTAAACGTAGATTCGTCAGCTGCGGATAGTGTTTCGCGATCTTGAGGCGATGTTTCGACTTGATGTACTCGGGATCGTCACCGAAGTAATTCAGGCGGGCGCCGAACAACAGGCGTTTGTCTGCAGTCAGGCGGTAATATTCCAGGACGAAGTTCGGGTCGCAGATCGCAAGGTCCTGCGGGTTGATTGCAGCGATAGTTTCAACGGACAGGGGCTCGGTCGCAACAATAAAACTGTTGACCGGGAACATGACGCCGCGAAGTCTGGGTTCAATATGGTGATAGGCATTGCCGGCGAGAATGACAGCGTCTGCCGTGACCGACCCTTGCGCCGTTACAACTCGCGACTTGTCGCCCCGTTCGATCCTGGTGACCGGTGACTGTTCATAAATCGTGGCCCCAAGGGAAACGGCTGCATTTGCTTCACCGATGCATAGATTGAGCGGATGCAGGTGTCCGTTCCCCATGTTCAGGAGAGCACCGATGTAGGAATCTGTGCCGGTGACCGCTCGTGTTTCTTCCCGCGAGAGTATTCGAACCTCGTGGGGGAAGTCCGCTTTCATAAGCCGGTCGTAGTCGGCTTCAATGTCGCGCATGTGGCGAGGTTTGATCGCAACATCCACGTAACCCGACTTGAGGTCGCACTCAATGTCATAGGTCTTCACGCGTTCGCGAATAATGTCATGTCCAGCCCACCGTAGTTCGCCAAACATCTCCTCGATATCGCGGCCATGTTTCCTGGCCATATGACGTTCACCCGCGATGCCGCCAATTAACTGACCGCCATTACGACCGCTCGCGCCCCAGCCAACTCTGTTGGCCTCGACGACATGTACGTTGTAACCACGCTCCGCCAGGTGCAAGGCGGTGGAGATGCCGGTAAAGCCGGCGCCGACGATCGCCACGTCCGCATGTTGCTCGCCGCGCAGCGGTGTGAAGTTGGTTGTGTGATTGGCGGTAGCCGCGTAGTAGGAGCCGGTGTGTGGTTGAGATTGCGTCATCAGTCCTTCTTGTTCAGCCGTACCTGGCGTGATTCGACAAAGACTACGTCTCTGCCTGCAGCCGCGGCGGATGTTGTTCTAGTGCGATTGCCGAGTCTGCGAACGGCGGAACGTGGCGGGCGCCATACCGACATGCTTTTTGAACGCTGCGTAAAATGCTGAATTGGAGTTGAAGCCCACGGTAAACGCAATATTCAGAATTGCGCCGTTGCTGCGGTCGATCTGAAGCAACAACTCTTTGGCATGTCTGACTCGGTAATTATTCACGTAGTCAAAAAAACTCATCTCGAAGCCGGAATTGATGACTTGTGACAAGTGGTTGACGGAGCAGCCAACCTCGTCCGCAAGCGCTGGCAACGTCAGGTCCGACCTGAGGTAGGCTTGCTCTGACTCCATAATGACGTCAAGTCGTCGCATGTACTCATGCAGTTGCTCTCGGCGCAGTCCGGATTTCGCGTATTTGTCGAGACTTACTCGCTGCGGCAAGTCATAGTAATCGGTGATGGTCACGGCGGCATCGCCGTTTAGCATCATGAACTCTGCGCCACGATAGGTCGTCGCTGAATCTCCGTTCTCGCTGTCACCCATGGGTCGGACCCGGTATTGAAACGCGATGGTGTTCATGCCGGTCAGAACTTCACCAATCAGCTCGTAGCGTTGAGGGAAATCAGCGAAGAACTCGCTGAGGCTGACGATAAGCTCATCACGAGTGCGACGCACATTCTCCGGAACGTCCCGGTACACGCCCCCAGGTGCGAGGTGGTCCGCCACTCCTTGCGGGTCGGCGTGATTCCACGCGTCGAAATAGCTCTCTACAAACTTGCTTGCTTGCACCAGCTCTCCTCCTACCGACGTCCGAGTATACAAAATTATCTCTGCATGTCTTGCCCGAAACAGAAAGAAGTAGTGGCAATCGGCGCCCTGAAACGCGTATGTTTGCCGATATGGCTGGACGATCGAATGTCAAAGTAGCGGCGTGGATGCAGGATACGCTCAGAGAAGGCTATTCCCTGCTTGCGGCGGGTCGGTTGCAAGAGGCGTCCGAGTGCTGCAAGCGGCTGTTGGGTGCAAAGCCTGACCTGGTCGAGGCTCATTTTCTCGTCGGACTTATAGCCACAGAGCTCAAGCAGAACTGGACCGCGGTCAGCGCATTTGGCTCGGTCACCAAGCTACAGAAAGACCATGGTGCGGCGTGGGCACAGCTGGCGCGTTTGTTCATGTTGGCGGGTCAACCGGGTCGTGCTGACAAGGCGTTGGAAAATGCGGTGCGGCACAACGACGGCAATCCGGTCGTTCTCGACCTTATTGGCGGCATTTACGGCCTGCTTGGCGATCAAAGCGAAGCATCGGTATGGATCGACAAGGCGGTTCGCAAGGAGCCCAAGAGCGTTCCGTTTCTTGTCAACCAGGCAAGCAATCACATGTTCCTCGGCAAGCTGGACGATGCGGAGGCCGTGTTGCGCAAGGTTCTCGGGTATCAGCCCGAAAATCCGCAGGCCAACTGGATTCTGTCAAATCTTCGCAAAGCAAACGATCGGAATCACGTCGAAGAATTGGAAAAGATGGTGCAGCGGGAAGACAAGAACCCGCGTGCGCTGGCGTTCCTCAATTACGGTCTTGGTAAGGAGCTTGAGGACCTGGAGGAATGGGAGCAGGCGTTCGAGGCGTTTGATCGTGGCGCCAGGGCGCGGCGTAGCACGATTAATTTCGACGAGCAGTCAGAGATCGATATGTACCGCGCTTTTGGCGAGGTGTTTACGCGAGATTGGCTGGAAGAGGGTGCAGCAGGGCATGACGACCCGGCCCCGATTTTCGTAATCGGACAACCGAGGACTGGCACAACCCTCGTCGAGCGAATTATTACCAGTCACTCACAGGTGCATTCGGCCGGCGAACTCAAGCAATTCGGGACCTGTGTGCGCAGACTGTCGGATTATCGTGAGCCCACGAGGTATTCGGCGAAGCTGGCCGGCATGGCCGAAAAGGTGGACAGTGAGCGCCTCGGCAAGGCCTATATAGCGACGACTGCAAAGATGCGCGGCTCACTGCCGCGATTCGTGGACAAACTGCCGCCGAACTACCTTTATTTGCCTCTTATCCTGAAAGCGCTTCCAAATGCGAAGATCATTCATTTGAGGCGCAACCCGATGGATGCCTGCTTTGCGAGCTACAAGCAGTTATTCGCTGACGCTTATCCGCATTCCTACGACCTGGCCGAAATGGCGCGTCATCATGCGCGCTATTACCACCTTATGGCGCTTTGGCGCGAACGTTTCGGGGAGCGTTTCTTCGATATTGCCTATGAAGACACGGCGCGAGATCTTGAGCCTAACGCCCGGGCGTTAATTGAATTTCTGGAATTACCGTGGGAAGATGATTGCCTTAATTTCCACAAGCAAAAAACGGCCGTAACCACGGCAAGTGCCGTACAAGTTCGGCAGCCTGCACACACACGATCAATTGGTCGGTGGTTACGGTACGAAAAGCAGCTCGGCGTCATGCGAGAAACGCTGGAGGAGGAAGGGGTCCCGATTGGCGATAGCCAAACCGGATAGAGTTGAGCTAGTAAGTGTTTTCGACCTATAGGCAAGGATTTTTGCAAAACCTGCGGGACGTAGTCTGAGACAAATCATTGAATTGGCCTAAAAAGGCTAATCACATGGCAGTGGACAAAGCTGGGGGACAAGATGGCAGCGAATAAAGAGCAGATCGGAACAGGTTCGAAACCAATTCATGCACCCGGTGATTCGGGTTCCTTCATACCGCAGAGATCGGTGCTGGCGCAGGCAGTTTCTGTCGCACTTATTGCCGGTATCGCGCCCGGGCCGTTATTAGCCCAGGACCTTGGCCTCGAAGAGATCACGGTTACTGCAACCAAGCGAGCAGAATCCGTGATGGATGTGCCTTTGGCAATCACGGCGATGTCCGGCGAATATATTCGAGCTGTCAACCTGAACGACGTCAAGGACCTGATCGCATTTACGCCAGGCATCACGGGAAACAGTAAAGACAGCTTCCTCGACTTCGTCAGTGTACGCGGCATCCGCACCATTGATTTCGGTAATGGCGGTGACCCGTCGGTAAGTCTCTATAAGAACGGGCTATACCAGGGCCGCAACGGCTCTGCCGTTTCAAGCCTTTATGACGTCGAGCGCTCCGAGGTGCTGCGTGGGCCGCAGGGTTTCCTGTTTGGCCGTAATTCCGTCAGCGGCGCGATGAATGTCATCACGAACAAAGCGGACCTCGACGGTACCGAGGGCTATTTTGAACTGGACAGCGGCGAACGCGGCGTCCTTGTTTTCGAAGGCGCCTATAACGTCCCGTTAACCGAGAACGTCGCGCTTCGTGTGTCTGGCTACCATTCCGAGGAGGACGGTTACGTCCAGAACATTGCGGGCGGCCCGGACTTGATCGGCGGCGACAAGGATGCGCTCAGGGTCTCGACGCGATACCAGACGGATAACCTGACTGCTGACCTGTTCGTGGAGTACGAAGACAGCGAGCAAAACGGTACTGTCTACCGCGCAACCGGTGAGGGCTTCCAGTACCAGGTAAACCACACGCGCATTAATGGCGGTGTTCCGATCGAGGTGCCGGCAAGTCTCAGAGCCGTCAACAATGACAATTCCCTGGACAGCATCGACGATTCCGAGATTTTTCATGTCGGTCTGCAGATTGATTATGAGATGGAATGGGCGACCTTTACATCGCTGACAGGGTTCAAGGATCACGAATACCAATACGTCGAAGATTATGACGGTACGCCATTGCTGCTGTTCAATTACGGCCAGTTCCAGGAGGGCGATTACGTTGAGCAGGAATTTCGCCTGACGTCTAATACAGACGGACCGCTGAGTTGGTACGCGGGTGCATCCTTCTACCAGGAAGACATCGATACTGTCTTCCTTGGGCAGCAGTCGGAAGACGTCTACTGTCTCGGCTACTGGTTTAACACCTGCCAGGATATGTTCGATTACTACAATTACCTGGATTCCTACTACGGCAACACCTACTACTGCGACTATTTGCTCAGCTACTATTTCCAGGGCTGCACCTTTACGCCGTCGGCGGATGGGCTGATCAATGATCGCAACCGTGTTATCGGCAAGTACAGCGGCTACTCGGCCTATGTCGATCTCAGCTACGAGGTTAATGACACCTTCGATGTCAGTGTCGGGCTGCGTTACAGCTACGATGAGAAAGAGTTCTCGCAACAGGTTTTGCCTGATCCAGGCGGCTCGCAGTTGGCCTACAAGGTTCAGACGGGCTTCTCGACGCCAAACGGCGCGTTGGTCGATAAACAGGATTGGGATGAAGTGACCTGGCGTGTCGTTGGCAACTGGCGACCGAACGACACGACGCTAATCTTTGGCAGCGTGACGACAGGCTACAAACCCGGTGGTTTTGGCAGTTTCAATATCGAATCCAGGGTTGGCGCAGACTGCGAACTTCCATATGGACTGTGTGTAGGCGATCCTGCCACGGATCGGCCCGGTGATTTCGGTCCAGAGACGGTCACTTCGTATGAGCTCGGGTACAAAGGCACGATTATTGGCGGTCGAACACAGCTCGGTGTGAATTTCTTCAAGTACGAGTATGAAGATCTTCAGGCCATCTTTGGCGAGGGCCCGAGAACCATTGTCGACAATGTGGGTGAGGTCGATGGCAGAGGATTCGAGGTTGATGCCAATACGGCGGTCTCGGAACACCTGAATTTCCGCGTCGGTCTGTCGTACTTCACGTCGGAAGCAACGAATGTTCAGGCGTTTTGCGAAGTGGGCGAGACTATTACCGGCGATCCTGATGCCTGCGAAGGCAACTCGATTCCCTGGGCGCCGGAATGGACGGCTTTCGTCGTGTTTAATTCGGCGTTCCCGGTCGGCAATGGCGAAGTCTTCGGTAACCTGGCCTGGAGCTGGGAGGATGACTATCGTGGCGACTGGCCGAGTCCAGACGTCATATTCCAGAATATCCCGGCACTGAACCAGACGGACCTGGTCGTTGGGTACAGGACGGACAACTGGAACGTCAGCGCATACGTGGAAAACGTCTTCAACGAAATCTGGTATGACGGCAACTACGCGGACGCAGCGGGCGAATTTGATCAGGTTAATATTTACGCTCAGCATTTGTTCGGCCCGTCACGGCCGCGGACAGCGGGGATACGCTTCGGGTACGAGTTCTAGCCTGATGTTGCACTAGACCGATCGCCGGGATTCGCAGACGACTCATGGCCTGTTGATCATTGCGTCGACTCAGTAAAAGCGATCGTAAGCTTGGTATGAGCACGGCGATCTCTCGCCGGGATTTCCTGAACGGCGCGAGTATCGCCATTGGCGCTTCATTGCTGCCTTTGACGTCCTGTTCAAGGGGCGACGTCGAAGCGCCGCGGAGCCGCTACTATCCGCCGGAGCTCACCGGCATGCGTGGCTCGCATCCCGGGTCCTTCGAGATCGCTCACGCGACCGTTCAAGGCAAGCGTTGGACGGGCGATGACATCGATGAGCACTATGACCTGATCGTCGTCGGTGCCGGTATCAGCGGTCTCTGTGCAGCGTATTTCTATCAACGAGACGTCGACAAGAATGCCCGCATTCTCGTGCTGGACAGCCACGATGACTTCGGTGGGCACGCGAAGCGCAATGAGTTCGAGATCGATGGTCGGCTGATCATCGGTTATGGCGGCACGCAGTCGCTGGAGGCGCCGGGTGGCTATCCGGAAGTCGCCAAACAACTGCTTCGCGAACTCGGCGTCGACACAGAGACCTTCTACACAGCGTTCGATCAGGAGTTGTACGGTTCGCTGGGCCTTCGTCGGGCCACGTTCTTCGACAAGGATACGTTTGGCGCGGATCATCTTGCGGTCGGCGATCTCGAAGACGCCGACATAATGAAGCAAACGCCGTTGTCAGATGAGGCCAGGTCACAACTCGCAAGATTAATTGCGGATGAGCAGAATTTCCTGGCCGGGCTAACGACGGCAGAGCAGCTCGAGCTTCTGAGCCGCCTGTCTTATCGGCAGTACCTGACAGACTTCGCGGGCATTGGAGACGAGGTTCACAAATACGTTCAGTCGTTGCCGAGAAACGTCTGGGCGATTGGCAGCGACGCCTACCCTGCGGTAGCCGCTTGGAGCGGTGGCTATCCCGGGTTTGGCGACATGGATCTGGGCTTCGAGCCGTACGGTCGTGGGGAAGATGCGGAGCCTTATATCTTTCATTTTCCCGACGGCAACGCGTCAATCGCTCGCCTGCTGGTGCGACGCATGATTCCGACAATTGCACCCGGCTCTACGATGGAGGATATCGTAACGGCGCGCTTCGACTACGGGGAGCTCGACCAAGCTGACTCTGCTGTCCGCATTCGTCTCAACAGTACGGTCATCCACGCTCAGCACAAGGACGGAAACGAGAAAAGCGACGTTCGGGTTACCTACGTGTCGGGCGACCGTGCGAGCGTCGTCACTGCGGGAAAAGTGGTCATGGCCGGCTATCACGCGATGACACCTCATATCTGTCCCGATTTGCCTGACGATCACTCCGCTGCGTTGTCCAATTTGACCCGTGCGCCGCTGGTCTATACCAATGTTCTTATTCGGAACTGGAAGAGTTTTGAGAAGCTCGGCTTTCAATACGCCTACTGCCCCGGGAGCTTTCACCACAGTGTGACGCTCGATTTTCCCGTGAGCCTCGGTGATTACCAATGTCCGAAGTCGCCCGACGAGCCCATGTTGTTGCACTTGACACGCGTGCCCATACGGCCCGGACTCAGTGCGAAAGAGCAGTTTGCGGCAGGCCGTCGCGAATTGCTGACGACACCGTTCGAGACGTTCGAGCGCAATATCCGCGATCAACTCGGCGCGATGTTGGGACCCGGTGGATTCGATCCGGCAAGGGACATCGCGGCTATCACGGTGAATCGCTGGCCGCACGGTTACGCGTATGGCTACGATCCGGCGACCGAGCAGATTGCTTTCGAGTATGCATTGTGGGCCGACGAGCAGAGGACCTGGTTAACGGCGCGGCGACGATTCGGCAACATCAGCTTCGCCGGAACGGATGCAGCGTCGGAGGCGATGACTGAAGCAGCGGTCACAGAAGCCCATCGGGCGGTTCAAGACCTGATGTAGGGCTGAGGCTAGCGAGTGAAAAGAACGGTAGCCAAGGTTGTGTCAGTGAATGCAGGATCCAACGACTGATCTGAGCAAAAAAGAGCGGCGGACCACTCAGGTTGAGCGGGATGGCGTCATCGAAGTCGTTACTGGAGTCACCCCAGGCGAAGGCGTCCGAAAAGAGTTGTTAGAAACGCCGAGCTGGCTCCTTCGGTCGCCCGACTGATGGATATCTACACGATAACGATTGCGATCAGCATCGTCGTGTACCTCGTAATAGGAAACTATGCGGGGCGTGGCGTGAAACGACTCGATGATTACTACGTTGCTGGCCGCAGAGCCCCCACGCTTATTATCGTTGGAACGCTTGTCGCGAGTTTGATGAGTTCTACGATGTTCCTGGGCGAAGCCGGCTTTGCGTACGACACACAAGGCGGGCCCTACGTGTTGTTTCCGCAGGCGGCAGCAATCGGCTACGTACTGGGTGCGCTATTCTTTGGACGATACCTCAGGCGCAGTCGCACCAATACGCTTGCCGAATTTTTCGGTCGGCGCTTCGATAGCAAGCGTGTCCAGTTTCTGGCGGGTGTCACGATCATTCTCGCGCTCGGTGGCTACCTGTTGGCGGTAACGCAGGGCGCCGCGATCCTGCTATCGCAACTGACCGATCTCAGCTATGTGCAGGCGCTCGTCGTCGCTTGGCTGAGCTACACCTTGTTCACGATGTATTCCGGATCGCGCGGTGTAATCCTGACTGACACATTGATGTTCCTGCTTTTCACTGTCGCGAGCGCTGCGGCGATCATATTCCTGGTACGGGAGTTCGGTGGCGTTCCCAACATTGTCGAAAACCTGGTTGGCATTGAGCAGAAGCACGACCTGATGTCATGGCATGGGACGATTGGTCCGGGTACCGAATGGCCGACGGCGATGGACTACCTGATCTGGGCCATCGTCATCGACATCAGTTGGATGCTTGTCTACATGGTTAGTCCGTGGCAATCGAGTCGCCACCAGATGGCGAAAAACGAGCATGTCGTCATTCGATCAGCCGTGATCGCGGCCCTGATCGTTGCGATACTGCAGGTCATGGTTTACGGGATGGGCGTGGTTATCAACCTCGGTAACCCGGCGATCTCGCCACCGGAGAGCGCAACGATCTGGGCCTCGCTGCATATGTTGCCGAGATTCCTCGGTGCATTGATGCTCGCCGGCATCATGGCCGCAGTCCTGTCATCCGCGTCGACGTTCCTGTCGCTGGTCGGGTTTAGTGTCAGCAACGATATCGGCATTCATGAGCAGGGCGACGAGGCGAAAACGCTGCGTTTCAGCCGTATCATGATGCTGGTGGTCGGCGCATTGGCGCTTGGCGCGGCGCTGGTTTTTCCGCCACAGATCTTCTGGTTGACAACTTTCATCGCGACCGTGTTTGCATCCTCGTGGGGCCCCGTCGGCCTGATGGCGATCTGGAGCAAGCGTATTACCGAGCAAGCCGCTTTCTGGGGCATGCTGACTGGGCTGGCGTTCAACATAGTGCCGAAGTTTTTCGTATTTGTCGGCATGTTGACGCTGCCGTCGTATCTCAATCCGGTCATCATTGGCGGTGTGATGAGCTTGGTGGTGACGATCGTCGTGTCGCGAATTACGACGGTCAGCGATGCCGAGGCGACGTATCTCGAGCAGCTGCACATCCGGCCAGTTGACGAGGTCGGTCTCCGACGGACGCGCACAACACTTATCGCTCCCGTCGTCGTGATGCTTGTCAATGGGGTACTGGCACCTGTATTGCTGACCCTGTACTACGTGATCCCCTACCAGCGCGCGACAGGAACACTGCGTCCTGACGGAACGCTTGACTGGGCGACCGGTGAAATGGCGTTGATGATTAGCTGGAGCGTTATCTGGATCAGCGTCGCTGTGTTTGCGTTTGCTTACATTCGCAAGGCGTATACGCCGATCAGCAGTCGGGTGGCGGCGTAGCGCGCGCGCGAGCCGGTGCCCAGAACGGCTTCGTTTTGCGTGTGCATTTGACCACCCGGCTATAGTGGCGCAGTTCTTTCTGGTAGTAAATTTCCGCCCAAAGTTCGCCTCGCACGTGCTCTGTCTTGATCATTGCCAGGGCAATGTTCGCCTTGACGGCAGGCGACCACATCGCCGACGTGACATAGCCGATTTCCTTCGTACAACGCTTGTTCGTTATATATATACGAGCCTTCGGCCGGCCTGTTGCCTTCTATATCGAGCTTTGTCAGCGTGTATTTTGGCCCGCGCTGTTTTTCTTTCAATAATGCACTGCGACCGCTGAAATGCGGTTTTTTGAAATCGACGAGCCAACCCAGATTCAACTCAAACGGTGTCTGGTCATGCTCAAGATTGACGGTCCTGAGTGCTTCATTGAATTCCATCGCCGGCATGATGAACCCCGCCTCGAGCCGCGCCATGTTGGTTGCGGCCTCACCAAGGGCTGAATGCCGTAATCCTTGCCCGCTGCATAGAGCTCATCCCACAGTTCAAGGGCAAGCCCGGGCTGAATCCAGAGCTCGTAACCGAGATCACCGGTAAAGCCCGTGCGCGACACCATGAGTGTGTCGCCATGGAAAGGAAAGTGCATGATATCGAAGGGTTTTGCGGTGTCGATACCATCCAGTCCCATCTTTTTGAGCACGGCACACGATGTCGGTCCCTGCAGGGAGAGTGCAGCAAGCGTATCGGTTACATCCGTGACGTTGACATCATCGAAGCCGAACGCGCTTTTTTCCAGCCACGCGGTACACGGACTGCCGCAAGTCAACATGAATTTGTCGCTGGCGAGTTTGAATATTGTGCCGTCGTCGATCATGCGCCCTTCGTCGGTACACCAGACGCAGTAGGCAACCCGATTTAGTCCTATCTTCGTGACATCGCGGGTTACCATGCGGTTCAACATCGCTTCAGCATCTCGTCCGGTTATTTCGTATTTCTGCATCGGGCAAATGTCATACGTTGCGCACAGGTTGCGAACGCAAAAATACTCGTACTCGGCGTCGTAGTAATACTCAGCGAACTTGTAGCCATTCCAGGCAGACCAGGCCTCGCGAATATTCAGCACCTCTGCCCGGGGGTAGAAGGGCGAAAGTTTCAGGCGCTCGCCAGCGTAAGGGTCTGTCGTAGTCATCGTCTACTCATCGTAAAAGTCGTCTTCGGGCACCGTATTGGTCCGACGTAGATCCATGAGAATCTCGCGAGCTGCGTTCGCGCCACAAACGGCAGAGACGCCGCCGCCCGGATGCGTTGATGAGCCGCACATGTAAAGATTCTTCACCGGCATACGGTATTGGCCGTAGCCTGGAAACGGTCGATTGAAGAACAGCTGGTCGATTGTGAGCTCGCCCTGGAAGATATTGCCCTCTGTCAATCCAATTTCGTTCTCGATTTCATGCGGTGTGCGAATCTCCATGTGAACGATCAGGTCCCTGAATCCGGGACTATAGCGTTCAATCTTTTTGATTACAGATTCGCCAAAGGCGTCACGTTTTTCCGGCGTCCATGGACCATCGGCTAACTTCGGCGGGCAGTACTGCACGAAATTCGACATCCAGTGTTTGCCGGCCGGCGCGACGGTCGGATCCCACGCAGATGGAATGACCGACTCGACGAAGGGGTCGTCGGACCAGCGGCCCCGTTTCCAGCAGTCGTACGCTCGCTCCATGGTTTCCAGGGAACCTGTGAATCCCTGGCCGCCCCGGTTGAGGTAACGATTCTCGGGTACGCCCGTAAATTCGGGTAATCCTGACAGCGCAATATTGACCTTGCCCGAGGAGCCGCGGATCTTGAAATTCTTTGCTCTGTCGTAAATGCCGTCCGGTAAATCATCCTTGTTCATGACGCGAGTAAACGTTCGCTTGGCATCGAGGTTTGACACGACAATGCGGGCTCGAAGCTCGTCGCCGCTCTCAAGCACGACGCCAACAGCCTTGCGACCCTCTACCAGCACCTGGTTTACTCCGGCATTGGTTCGAATCTCGCCGCCGTGTTCTTCGACGGCGCCGGCGATAGCTTTGGAGATGGCACCCATGCCGCCGCGCGCGAGCCCCCAGGCGCCAATGCTGCCGTCTACATCGCCCATGACGTGATGCAGCAAGATATAGGATGAGCCCGGTGAGTAAACACCCAGCGCTG
Source organism: uncultured Gammaproteobacteria bacterium (assembly GCA_963841145.1). Classification (GTDB taxonomy): domain Bacteria; phylum Pseudomonadota; class Gammaproteobacteria; order Steroidobacterales; family Woeseiaceae; genus UBA1847. The sequence goes on along the minus strand of CAWJBO010000019.1, from coordinate 189,073 downwards.
TGCCGATGATGCCGGGGCTGGCCATCGCCGCCTTGATCATGTCATTTTCGAAATAGTCCTCGAGGTACTCGGCCGCGCTCATCGTAAAAAACCGCACGTACTCGTAGATTTCTTTCTCGCCCAGTGCCCAGAATTTCTTGGCCAGCCAAAGAAGCTCCATGATGTCGCGCGGTTTGAACGATGTCGGTTCGGGCGGTGTGCGCATTAGCGTCTTGCGAATAAGTTGCGAATAACGCGTCAGGTCCGTCTGGAATCGATGCATTGCGTCGGCATCGTGCGGTGAATGACGTTTGAGCTCCAGGTGTGCAGCTTCTTCATCGTGATAGGAAAACAGCCGCTCGTCGCCATCTCCGAAGTTGATGGTGCCGAGGTAGGGCACCAGTAACAGCCCGTGACGCGCGAGATCGAGATCGCGGTGTATGGCTTGCCGCATCATGCTGCACACGTAGGAGCAGCTGGAGTAAATCCAGCCTTCCTGCAGCTCACGGGATACAGCGGCGCCACCGATATAGTCGTTTTTTTCGAGCACTACGACGTTAAGCCCCGCTTTCGCGAGGTACGCGGCATTGGTAAGGCCGTTGTGACCTGCGCCGATTACAATTGCGTCGTAGCTGCTCATCGCAGAATCTCGTGCGCGGCATTGTGCCCGGCTGCACCCGTGATATCGCCTCCGGGATGGCAGCCCGCACCACACAGGAACAACCCCGGGAGTGGCGTGTTGTATTGTGCTGCGCCGTAGGTGGGTCGCATCATCAGTATCTGGTCCATAGCAAATTCGGTGTGATGCCAATGGCCGCCTGTTACATGGTACTTCTGTTCCAGGTCAGCCGGAGTCAGGAACTCGCGGTGGAGGATCATTTCGCGAATCCGCGGCGCGTATTGAGCAATCGTGTCGATGGCTCGTTCGCACATCTGGCTACGCGCCTCATCGGTCCATCCGCCTTTCTTCTTGTACGGCACATACATGACGTGAGCGGACAGTACGTGGTGGCCGCCGGGAGCGTACGAGGCGTCGTGAGCACTCGGGATAGCGATTTCCATAACCGGATTCGCAGGGCATTCGCCGTATTTGGCATCGTCGAACGCAAACTCGATGGCGTCCAGCCCGGGGGCGATTATCATGCGACCGTCGCATGAATCGAGTCCGTCAAATTCAGGCACATCGTTGAGCGCGAGATGCAATTTCGCGACATAGCCATCGCATCGTAACCGTCGTATGCGATTCGTGAATCCGATATCGAGATTCTCTACGCCGACGAGATCGAGGAAGGTACTTTGAGGGTCCGCCGCCGAGACCACGCGAGCGGTATGAATCTGCTCACCGTTTTCAAGCTGTACGCCTTTGACGAAAAGCCCGTCGGCGTTGCTGTCGGTCAGGATACGACCGACGGATGACGCGTACCGGATCTCTGCACCGGATGCTTCGGCCGACGAACACAATGCATTGATGAGGCCCGTCATGCCGCCTGCCGGAATCGCGTGGGCGCCCCGCGACTCTTCGGCCATGCGATAAAGCATCGCTAGTACGGCACTGTTAGGCGATCGTGGCGCCAGTTTCGCGCCGATGAGCCCGTCCCAGCTCAACGTGGCTTTGAGGATGTCATTATTGAAATATTCATCCATAAGGTCACGAGCAGGGAGGGAGGCGACCCGCAGGAATTCCTGCATGTCCTTCTTGCCGATACGTCTGACGTTCAGGCCAATATGGGCAAACGTCACAACAGGTCCCCTAGGCTGGTGCTGCCTATACGCGGCATGGTCTTCAGCCAGAATGGCTTCAGGACATCGGCGAAGCGATGCATCAGTCGGGCGTAGTCCTTGTAGGCGCTCGCGTCCTCGGGGCTGGTGCCGGATACGCCGCCCTGGCTTACGGCGACATGCTCCTGGTCGATGCTCAGCCCAATGGTCGGCTAACACGTTCGATGCCGCTCCATAGCCGTGCGATTCAAGGTCGAGGTCATCGGAGATCTTGCCCGAGAAGTGGCTGACCGAGTGTGCTACCGATGCGTGAAAGCCTGGATGGAATTCACGGATTGCGGCCAGCCCGCCTGCGGCATCGGATGCCTCAAGCACGAGAACACGTTGACCTCCTCGCGCCAGGTAAGCGGCACAAACCAGGCCGTTGTGTCCGGCGCCAATAATGATCGAGTCGTATCGATCCAATTCTGCAGACCTTCTTGTTCTTAACCCTATCGCATACGCTAGTCACCGCACACGAGCAAGACTTCCGCGCCTACACGCTGAGGAATCATCACTCCCGCAGACGACTCGTGAATCCGTCTCGACGCAGCGCTCGAGCGGTTTCATTCTTCAGATCCTCGAGCCCCTAACGCAGAGACCCTGCCATCAGAGTGAATTCGGTGTCGATTCCTGATTGCCGGGTTCGCTTTGATCTGCCTCGTCCATAGCGACGTTGACAAGCAAGCGGCTCCGAACGAAGTCGATGACGAAGTCGCGTTGTGTGAACAGGCCCGCGCCCAGTATCACGGCCGGCTTGCCGTTTAGCATCAGCGTATCGAAGATCTTGAGATCGGCTATCGAGAAGATCTCGTTGCGCCAACGAATGTTGGCGGTGGTCACTTCGTCTGCACCGAACCTGGCGACATCAGGCGTACTTTCGAGAGCGCCGGTGACGTGTTCATTACGGCGTACGTCAGGAGGGAGAATACCCAGGCTGCGTGCCCCCGCCCAGTTCATCATGTTCAGTCCGGCACCCAGGTCGAACAGTGCCGATATCTTTCGACCGTCAATCTCAATGTCGATAAAGTAAAGTGCTGCACCCCTTTCGCCAATTCGCTCAAATTCTAACGGCACAGAGGCCCAGCCGCGATACGACCTGCGGGCAACCAGCTCCGGCGGATACAGGCGTACGACGCGATCCCCGGTCGAGAATCCGACGGCAAACCGCCGCAGGAAATCGACTCCCAGGACCCCGTCAATACTTCTGCCAGCCTCGGTCAGGCCAGGTAGCGACACGATCCGGGGATTCAGCCAGACTTCGCGGCCAACCTCCAGGCGGTCTATGCCAAGCAACGGGAACTGCCCGGAGGAGACAGCGCCATGGACAACGACCGCTTTACCCGGAATAGGCTCGAGGGCGAGTTCGTCACGCAACTCATCGAAAACCGCGGAGATACTCGCGCCGGTGTCCAGTGCGAAATCAAATGGCCCTTCGCCGTTGACGAGAGATTCAATAACAATGCGCCCGCTCGATTCTATACGGTATGGCGTCATCGCAAGCGCGCCATCCAGGTCAAGCGTACCGGCGCAACCAGACAGTGCAAGCAACGCCGCCAGCTTCAAAAAATTGAAATACGGCCTCACGCAAGAGATCATACCCCCGATCATTCAGGTACGGTAAGTTAAACTCGGGCAGCGTTTGTTGCTGCGCAAAAGAGACGTCCCGGACGGCACGATTTTTTCGAAAGCATATGTCCTGGTAATAGGCCAATCGTGCCAGCACAGCAAGCAAGCGGGTTCAAACCTGCATAGCGTGTGAATCTGCGCATGGTAGGAAAACAAAAGAGGAAGCAGCGATGAAACGATTAGGGCTTCTGGCCGCACTGGCCATCACGTTCTCGGTATTTGTATTTCCATCTCAGGGTCTTGCTGAGAAGGTCGAGCCCCAGAAGGCGGTATTGATCACTGGTGCCAGCACGGGCATTGGGCGCAATGCCGCCGAACGTCTCGCAGCCGCCGGCTATTTTGTTTACGCCGGCGCTCGCAAGGCAGCGGATCTCGAAGAGCTCAACAAGATTGACAACATCATGGCCGTGCGCCTCGATGTCACCAGGCAGGATGAGATTGATGCGGCGGTAGCATTGATTCGCAAAGAAGGGCGGGGCTTGTGGGGCATCGTCAACAATGCTGGCGTCAATGTCGTCGCGCCGCTGATTGAGGCCGATGTGTCCGAGCTTGAGTTCCTGTTTGATGTGAATGTCTACGGCGTGTTTCGTGTCACCAAGGCGTTCGCGCCCCTGGTGATTGAATCGAAGGGTCGCATCGTGAACATCAGCTCGATATCCGGCTTTCTGTCTGGTCGAGGCTATGGCATGTACTCGGCGAGCAAGCATGCCCTGGAGGCTTACACCGACTCTCTCGCGAAGGAGATGGAGGAACTCGATGTGTTTGTCGCCGCAATTGAGCCGGGTAACTTCGCCTCAGATATCGGATTGAGCCGCTGCAAGCGGCGACTGGCGGATACCGATGCCAGGCCCTACGTCTATTTTGAAGAGCGCCGCCAGCAACAGCTTGCCAGGTGCCGCGAACGACTGGAAGCCGGGGTTGAAAACGAAGGCACGCCGCCTGACGCAGTTGCTGCAGCGATTGAGCGAGCATTGTTTGATGAAAACCCGAAAGACCGTTACCTGGTTGTACCGGGCCAGGTCGAGGCCGGCTGGACGATGGCAACGGTGATGGAGGAGATGCTGTCCCTGAATGCCAGCCACGACCACAGCTACACACGCGACGAACTGATCGAGCTGATGGATGCATTTTGGCCGTTCGCAATCGGCGAGAAATCCTTCGATGACGAAGCGTCTGATGCAGAGATGCGGGCGTTCTTCCAGAGCTGGGCGACGAGACAGGGAAAGGCGGCCGAATAGATTGATTCCGGGCAACGAGGCGCAATTTGCGACGAACGCCTGGGACACTCTGTGCCTGAGGCCGCGTTGCCGAAATCGCAAATCGTGGCCGCTGTAAACGCATCAACGATGGCTGCGAAATGCGAATCTATCGACAGCAGCGGGCTTAAGTCACCGGCACTTGTGGCGAGGAATAAGCCCTCAGGCGGGCTGCGTTGCAGAAGGTCGGGCGTCTTTGCGCAAGATCTCTACAAAGCTCAAGCCCTGCAGCGCGTCGAGCAGGATATGGCCAACAATTGGCACCCAGATCGATCCTGTGAAGATATACAAAGCACCAAATACCAGCCCGATTGCTGTGACGCGTGCTACACCTCCGACGCCCTGGTAGCTGTGGCCCAGGCCGAAGGCTATCGCTGACACAAGGACGGCGGCCCAGGCCGGCATGTAAAGAAACAGGTACCAAAGCACGAAGCCGCGGTACACCGTCTCTTCGACGATTCCGGCCGTAACAGAGAGCGCGGCGAAAAGTCGAAAGTCCCGGGCGCTTTGCGGCAGGAAGTGCCGCAGCGTGCCAAATGATGCAATGTGGGTTTCTTTCTGCTCTGTAGTCATTTGCTTGGACTGTCGCCAGGCGAACAGCAGGTAGGCTGACACCGCCGTGACCAGCGCAGCACCGGCCCAGAATCCAGCGCCGCCAGGAACCACGTAGCCGAGGGCGGCTATTGGTCGGCCGAGCAGGTACCAGGCGCAAGCCAGCACGGCGAATGCCACCCATTCGAGCAGCAGCGTCTCGCGATACATTTTGATGCGATCAGCAGGTTCTCCGGCTTCCACACGCTTGATGTACTTGCCAAAGTCCCAGGCGCCGTGGATGGGCTGCACAACGAACAACATGAAGATGAAGAGATGGTCGACAAGATGTATCACTTTCGTTATCCTGAATATTCACAAAGTCGTGAATAATATTATTCACATTGACGTGAATAATCAAGTCAATCGGCGAGGTCAATCGGAAGAACGTGAAGGAAGTATTTAAAATCAAGGACTTGGAGCAGGTACGCCTACTGTCTGATCCGTTGAAGCTGCAGCTCTTGCAGGCTTTCGCGGAGGGTGCGAAGACGACCAAGCAGGTAGCCGGGGAGCTCGGCGAGAGCATCACCAAGCTCTACAGGCACGTCGATGCACTGCAGGACGCGGGTCTTCTGGTGGTCACAAGTGAGCAGCAGAAACGGGGTACGGTGGAGCGGACTTTTGAGGCGGTGGCCGAGCGTTTCGAGGCAGACCATGCGTTGTTCGCTGACGGTGGCGCCGGAGAGGGGTCTGACGCAGCCAGGGATATGTTGCGCGCTGCCGAGGAGGAGATCCTTCAGGCGATCGCGACCGCGGATCCCGCCGACGAACAGGAAGCGATCATGTTGCGGTTGCGTTGCAAGGCCTCGCCAGAACGTATCGCCGAGCTTCGCAGTGCACTTAAGGCATGGATCGAGTCAACGCAGGATGTGGATTCGGGAGAAGAACAGGAAGAGATTGCTGCATTGATCGCGTTCTACCCAATCGGATCTGCGAAGGAAGACAGAATAGCGGGCCCTTTTCTCCTTTCTCCTTCAGACCCCCTCTAACTGCACGCGCACGGTCTGCAGGGAATTCGAGGGGATCTCCACAACCGCATGCTGAGAGCCGATTTGCAGGGAGTATTGAATCGGCTGTTTCGTCGTATTCAACAACTGCACGCTGAGTAGCTTGTCACGTTGATCGTTGCGCTCGCATGCAGTGCATCATCATCAAGTCCATCGAGATATTTCTCAGCGTGCACTGCCTTGTCGCCAGGACGAATAGTGCGGCTGAACTGCGCCAACACGTAGTAGATCGGCGTGTAGTAGACGAGCCCCGATTCGGTATCGATCATGATCGGCGCGCCGCAGAAGTTGCCGACGTGGTTTGGACCGCCGTCCTTATCGAGCACGACATTCCAGTCGATCCAGCCTTCCATCCAGTGATTCAGGCTGACGATAATGTTTCTCGCGTAGCGATGTACCGGCGTATAGATCGGGTGATCTTCGTAATTGGGTGCCCACGTCGCTGTATAGGCCCAGTCCGTGGCGTTGGCGTTCCACCAGAAGTCATCGTTATCAAACCAGCCGGATTCCTTGAACCGGACCGGATCCAGTACGCCGCCGGGCGCGTCCTTGCCCAGGTCGTCGATCGTGCCCTCGGTATGAATGATCGAGAATTGCGGGAATTTCTCATGCACACGGTCGAAGACTTCCTCGTAGACTTTGTAGGTGCTTTCGTACCAGTGCACGGCAGCGCCATGGATGTACGCAGCCGTTTCCGGGTCGCCGAAGATCACGTCAGCCCAGTGTTCCAGGCCATCACGATTCTGATCGTAAATCAGTAGCCGAAGGTCGTCGTAGTCGTTCGCCGCCAGGGCCGGGCCCAGGTGGTTCTTGATGAACTCGTTCTGCGTTTCGGGCGTGAAATGCATGCTCTCCCACTGGCCGCTGTTACCGTGCGGCTCGTTCACCGGTGTCAAACCCCAGATATCGACGCCCTCCGAACGGTAGGCGTCCAGGTAGCGGATAATGTAATCGGCGAAAGTCTGAACATACTCTGGTTTCAATGTGCCGCCGGTGCCGTGGAAGTCGTTTTCGGCGGTACCCGGGATATACCAGTCCTCGATGTCTTTCATCCATGGCGGTGCCGTCCAGGCCGATGCGATTATCCTGAGGTCCTTGTCAGCTTGAGCATTTTTTATAGCAAGGGCTTCCTTGATCATGGGCAAGACATCAAAGGCCTCGTCCTTGATGCCCGGGTATTTACTCCGGTTGAAGCCATCGTTGTCGACAGCGACGCTAAAATGTTCGAGTGCAATGTCCCCGGCCGTTTCCGCATACGAATACTTGCCCTCGACGGAGAAGTCCGTTGATCCGATCGGCGTTCTGGTCAGTGAAAAATTGGCGCCGCGTTCACTGAAGATGTTGTCCATCACCTCGCCGCGTTTATCCGCGTCAAGGTGTGCCAGTACAAATGCCGAGGATTCTGTAAACGATGAACCGATGCCCGTAATCGTCTGTTTCAGGAGTTCGGGTCTGATGACGACCTTGGTGCCGCCTGCGATGCCGTTGCGAAAAGGCAGGTTCTCTTTTGTTGCGATCTTGTCGCCTGCCTCGCTGGTTAGCAGAATTTCGCTCGTAGAAGACAAACGGTAATTGACATCAGTGGCGGGAAGATCCAAATCGACTCCTTGGGGCAGGGAACTGCAGGCGGCCAGCCAGATCGGCAGCAACGTGGTGGCGAGCATTGGTGGCAGCGGTCGGTTCATTCGCTGCGCCGACGGGGCCACTCTCAACGTTACGCGCCGGAACGGCAGAACTGGATTTGTGTCGGGCAACCTAAGCGCTGTCAGACCGAATGTTCGCGTTCAGGCGGAACAGGTTGGTCGGGTCATATTGCTTTTTCACGTCGAGTAATCGTGAATAGTTGCCGCGGTAGTTCGCGTTGATTGAGGCCTGATTTTCACTGAACAGGTCGTTGTGTATAGAAGCCGGTCGAATATTTCGCCATGTGTGACCAGTGCGCCCTGATGTAACGAATATGTTCGGTCGGATCATCACCATGCTTCCAGGCGACAAACGACAACATATTGTGCTGGGCCTCGCGATGCGCAAACGCCGTGGCGTCATTTGCCACCCGACCAATGGCGCCGCCGGACTGCTGGAATCCAATCCAGGTCATGCGGTCTGGCCGTGCCTCGAAGTTATCGATCATATCGTCCACCATCCCACCCGTGACAGCGCCTATGAAACCGGACTTCATGTATGAGCCGTTGGCACGGGGATCATCGGTATCGCCGGAGCGCTGCAGCGCGACATAGTCGATAGGGGAAAGCGTTTCCTTCAACACAGTGCCTGCTTTGCGGATAGGTGCAATCATGTTCTCCGCCTTGCCGGGATCACCAGACCAGACGACGCCGATATTTACGGCTGAGTCGGCGCCTCCGGGTGCTCCAAACACGCCGGCGCTAACGTCCAGCTCGTCCGGAGCCGCGGCGGAATACTCGCCAAAGAACCTCAACACCTGCTTGGCTTCGGCCATTGAAAAAGTGAATTGACCACTGATTACTTCGCGTTGCATCGGGTGAAGCTGGAACAGGAATGAGGTGACGATTCCGAAATTGCCGCCGCCACCGCGCAGTGCCCAGTACAGCTCCGGATTCTCATCGGGCGCCGCTCGACGCAGCTGACCGTCAGGTGTGACGATGTCCATCTCCAGTACATTGTCGATCGACAGTCCAAAGCGCCGCCCAAGACGTCCAAAACCGCCGCCGAGGGTCAGCCCGCCGACGCCTGTGTGCGAGACGGTCCCGGCTGTAGTGACCAGTCCATGAGCCATTGCTTCGTGATCCATCTCGCCCAGCAGACTGCCGCCCGCAACGCGAGCGGTACGTGCCTTCCTGTCGACTCGAACACTGCGATAACGCGAAAGGTCGATCTGCAAGCCGCTGTCGCAGCTGGACTTGCCGGATGCGCTGTGTCCGCCGCACTTGACGGCGACGAGCAGGTCGTTGTCCCTGGCGAAATTGACCGCGCTGGCAACGTCGGCTGCACCGGTCGGCTGGGCGATCAGGGCAGGGTGCTTATCGAACGCCGGGTTGAGCAACAGACGGGCATCGTCGTAGGCGCCGCTGCCCGGAAGCAAGAGTTTTCCTTTGAGACGGTCACTGAATTCCTGCACAGCGGCCTTCGGCAGTGTGACTTCAGCGCCGTCCAGGGTGACGGCACTGATGTCCATCTCGATCTTCGTCGGGACATGTAGCAACGACGCGAAAGACTGGCTTGCGGGAAGCGATGCGGCGACGGCTGCAGCGACGGAAGACTTGATGAAATGACGACGATTCATGACACGATCCCCTTAATCTATTTTTCTTATGCTTCCCAGCGTACAGAAAACTTCGGTTGGATGCGAAGTGACGCCCTGCTGTAAGCGTTGGCATTTATCGCCTGTATTCGCGAATCTGAGCGGCGGAATAGCGCCACACAGAGAATTCGCTACAATGACGGTCAGACAAGAGTCGGACCCCCTATGAAAATCCTCGATTGGCTCGACAACGAGTTGCTCGGCAACTCGATCCGCGAATGGGCAATCAGCGCTGCCGTGCTGATCGCCGTACTGGCCGTGCTTTTCCTCGCCCGCCGTTTGTTGAGAGGGCGCCTGCATAAGCTTGCCGGCGACAGCGACCCTGTTTTCCTGAAGGTTGCTGCGCATGTCGTCGGACAGACGAAGGGCTGGTTCCTGATGCTGATCGCGCTAAACGTGTCGTTGCGGAGTATAGAAGCAGGCGACCGGTTTGATACGTTCTTCGGTCGGCTGCTGATTATCGGCATGCTGGTGCAGATGGGCATCTGGGCGGTCGCCGGGCTCGGTCGATTCATGTTGTTGCGGCGACAAAAACAACTCGAAGAAGACGCCGGCGCCGTTGCCGCCATGGATATCGTCAGTTTCCTGGTACGGGTCGCCGTTTGGGCCGTCATATTCCTGCTCGCGCTCGACAATCTGGGCATCAATATCACGGCACTGGTGGCCGGTCTGGGTGTTGGCGGCATTGCGGTCGCGCTCGCAGCACAAAACATTATCAGCGACCTGTTCGCGTCGTTGTCCATCGTTCTCGACAAGCCTTTCGTGCTGGGTGATTTTCTCGTTATTGACGACCTCGCCGGCAACGTCGAAAAGGTCGGCATCAAGACGACGCGCGTCCGCAGCCTGTCCGGCGAGCAGCTCGTCTTTTCCAATAACGATTTGTTGGGTAGCCGAATACGCAACTATGGGCGCATGTCCGAGCGGCGTATTGTGTTCAACATCGGCGTCGTCTACCAGACGCCGCTCAAAAAGCTGGAGCAGGTACCGAAAATTATCAAAGACATTATTGTGGAGCAGGAGTCAGCCCGATTTGATCGGGCACATTTCCAGAGATTCGGTGACTACTCGTTGAATTTCGAGATCGTCTATTACGTTGAGTCTTCCGAATATGCGCTTTACATGAACATCCAGCAGGCCGTGAATTACGAGATTTTCCGCCGCTTCAATGATGCCGGTATCGAGTTTGCGTATCCGACGCAAAAGCTCTTCGTCGCGAACGAATAACGCAGGAAGTCTCAGCGATGTGGGGTAAGCTCGTGTCGAGCTTGCGGTAAGCCCTGTGAGCCTGATTGACGGCGCTTTCAGGGTCATCTTGGTCGGATTCTGCCAGCAAGCGTGGGTGCCACGCGGCAGGACCTGAATCCAGGCGGGTTTATGGAAGCATCTGCCGCGACATGAGGTAGTGAGGATGGTCTGGGAGGGACGATTATGAAGCTTCGGTACAAGATAGCGAGCGGTATCCTGGTGGTGCTCGCGCTCGCGATAACGTCGCTGGCAATCGCGATCGGCTACACCGGCAATTGCGAACCCGCGCCTGCTGCCGCCGCCGACGCGCAGCTCATGAGAGCCGTTGTCTATACCTGTTACGGCTCGCCCGAGGTCCTGCAACTGACCGACGTTGAAAAGCCGTCGCCAAGGGCCGACGAGGTGCTGGTGAAGATCCGTGCCGCCGCCGTCAATCCGCTGGACTGGCACTACATGCGAGGTTCTCCGTACATCATGCGCCTGGGTACCGGGCTCGGCAGGCCAGAAGAAATGCGCCTCGGCGTCGATTTCGCCGGCGTCGTCGAGGCAGTTGGCGGTGACGTAACGCGCTTTAAGCCCGGCGATGAAGTATTCGGCGGCAGAACCGGCGCATACGGCGAATATGTCACCGTTCGCGAGAATAAGGCGATCTTGATGAAGCCGGCCGACCTTACCTTCGAGCAGGCGGCTTCCATTCCCATAGCAGGACTGACCGCATTGCAGGCGCTGCGGGACCATGGACAGGTCAAGCCGGGTGACAGAGTCCTCATCAATGGGGCATCCGGCGGGGTTGGGACTTTTGCGGTGCAGATTGCCAAGTCGCTGGGTGCGGAAGTAACCGGAGTCTGTAGCACGCGAAACGTCGACATGGTGCGATCGATCGGCGCGGACCACGTGCTCGATTATAAGAAGGAAAACTACACGGACAGTGACGAACGCTACGACGCGATCATTGACATGGTTGGTAATCACGGCCTGTTGGCCAATATCGGTGTTCTCAAGCCCGATGGCGTTCTGGTGCTTGTCGGCGGACCCAGCGGCGACTGGATCAAGGGGCTGTCGGGGCCGATCAAGGCGTTGCTGCTGTCGCCGTTCGTAAGCCAGAAGGTCGGCATGATGCTGGCGAATTTTACGAATGACGACCTGGCTTTCATCGCTGAGCTTATACAGTCCGGCGAAATAGAACCCGTGATAGACCGGCGCTACTCTTTGGACGAGCTGGCGGAGGCAATTCGATACTCGGAAGAGGGGCGCGCGCGCGGCAAGATCCTGATCAATGTTTCGGCGGTACCCTAGTCGCCGCTGTGATTCGAGCAGTTACCTGAGTCGCGGCAGCTCAGTGACCTGAGCGGGCGCCTGCGATTACATCAAGGCTGGTCGGCGGCGAGAATCCTGCCGATTCGTTCCCTGTAGGCAGCGTGGCAGGCCAGGCAGCCTTCCGTCATGGCCTGATAGCTTCGATACGCGGCGTAACGGTCTTCGTTTTCTGCGGCAGACAGTATTTCCAGCGAGAGCTCATGCACTCTTGTGTCCATTTGCTTGAATGCTGGCATTTCCGCGCCGAGTTCCGCGACGACCAGCTTGACCTGGTCCGGTGGGATTCTCGGGTGCTCCGCAATTCCCCTTGCGCCGTCGGCGATCAGCCCGAAGTCGTCAACCAGCAGCCCGTCGCTGATTGTCACGAGATCGTTGCGCAGGCCCTGCATAATTTCTTTCAGTGTCGTTGCGTCGCCCGGCGTGGTCGCTGCGCATGCTGCTGCAAGCATGATCATGGCGAATGTCACTAGTATTCTACTATTGATCACGAGGTAGTCCTCTGCCGTTGTTTTCCCTGGTGTCCGCATGAGTCTACGCGAAGCTCGCGAGATTGTTGAGTTGGTGCCGGCAGGTGACAGAATTGCAGCTATACTGCACGCAACAATACAGAGAGGCCGAGGCCTATGCATACGTTTGCGGACCCGCTGCAGCGCGCAGCGCAGGTTGCCGGGGACTTGCCCGCCGTAATTTCCGAGGGTCGTCAATTTACCCACCGTGAGCTTGTATCGCGCTGTCGGCGCCTGGCAGCAGTGCTGCAGAGGGCAGGCGCCAGGCCGGGCGATCGCATTGCCATCCTCGCGGCAAACACACACCACTACATGGAAGCCTATCTCGCCATTCCGTCGGCGGGATTCGTTATCGTGCCGCTCAATACGCGTCACGCTGTGCCGGAACTGCGCTACGCAATCGAAGATGCAGGCGCGAAGATACTCCTCGCAGACCGTGATCCCGGCGCATTGCGAGAGATTGTCGATACCGTTGTCATGATCCCTGATGAGCTCGACAACCTGATCGATGCGGCAGACGAGATCGAGTTGGGTGAGGGCATTACGGAAGACTCGCTGGCGGGGCTGTTCTACACGGGTGGTACGACTGGCGCTTCAAAAGGCGTCATGCTGACGCACAGGAACCTGATCGCGAATACCTTTCACTTCATGACCATGGCGCCACCGACAAGGGACAGCGTCTTCCTCATCATGGCGCCGCTGTTCCATGCCGCCGGATCGAACGGTGTTCTTTCGGGCATCTGGTCCGGCAGTTGCCAGATTCCCCTGAAAGTCTTCGACCCGGCGGTCGCGCTGGATATCATTGAAAAGCAGAGAGTCACCCATACGCTCGGTGTGCCGACAATGATCGCCGCGGTAGCAGAGCTGCAGCACGCGGAGCCTCGTGACACGAGTTCACTGCAGATGGTGGCGCACGGCGGTTCGCCGATCGCCACGGAGATAGTGCGACGCGCTACTGAGGCCTTTCCCACTGCGGAGTTTGTCCACGTCTATGGTATGACAGAGGGCTCACCGTTAGTTACAGGGCTCAGGAATGAACAGGACCTGCTCGACGTCGATCGAAGTCGATCCTGCGGGCAGGCACTGATCGGTGTACAGGTGAAGATCATTGATGGTGACGGCAGTGAAATGCCGACGGGCGAGGTGGGTGAGCTGGCCGCGCGCGGCCCGAACATCATGAAAGGCTATTGGAACAAGCCGGAGCAAACCAAAGAAGTTCTTCGTGGCGGCTGGTATCGATCGGGCGACATGGGCTACATGGACGAAGAGGGGTTTGTTTTCCTTGTCGATCGCGCCAAGGACATGATCGTTAGTGGCGGCGAAAACGTCTATTGCTCGGAGGTGGAAGAAGTACTCTACAAGCATCCGGCAGTCCTCGAGGCTGCCGTGTTCGGCGTACCTGACGAGGCCTGGGGCGAGGCGGTACATGCTGTCGTCGTACCGCGCGACGACGTTACGCCGGAAGAGTTGGTCGAGTTCTGTCGTGAACATATCGCGGGCTACAAATTACCCAAGGCCATAACGTTGTCGGCCGAAGAGCTGCCCAAGTCGGGGCCTGGCAAGATTCTGAAGCGCGAACTTCGGGAGCCTTTCTGGCAGGGGCAGGATCGGAAAGTGAACTGACAGGGATTCAACAGCGAATGCACGGTATACAAAAACGTCTCGCCCGCGAGAGAGTCACCATGAGCAAGATGGTCGGCATCTATTGCTCAGCGCACCACGACAGCTCACCCGATGATCTATGTGCCGACTGTCGGGAGTTTCTGGATTACGCCGAGACCCGGCTGCACAAGTGTCCTTACGGCGAAGACAAACCGACCTGCGCCAACTGCCCCGTGCATTGTTACAAACCGACTCAACGTGAGCAGGCCAGGGAGATCATGCGCTATGCAGGTCCCCGCATGTTACTGCGCCATCCGCTGCTCGCGATTGCCCACCAGCTTGATGGTCTGCGCAAGGCAAGGCACCCGGGCGAACTGACGCGTGAGCAGAGACTTCAGTCGCGCAAGAAGTGATGCGAGCTGCTCTCTCCCTGATGCGCTCCGGTGGGTGTCTACCAGGGCGTCACGAATTCCAGCAGCCGACCGAACGTCAGGTAGGCGTTTGAGGGGTTTTCGGCAGATTTCCTGAGCTGCTGCAACTCTTGCGGGCCGAGCCATTGACCGTTCTTGACGACCGCGGTTGGCGCGCGAAGGCTTGCGAGGTCCGTCATCGGGTTTACCTTTGTTAAGACCAGGTCGGCGATCTTGCCTTCCTCAATGCTGCCGAAGTCTTCGGCAACGCCCAGAATCCGGGCGGCATTCAGCGTGGCCATACGGAGGATTGCGGCATTGGGAAGTCCCGCTTCGTGCAGGAGCGCGATCTCATCGTGCGTCGAGATCCCGGGTACCGCGTACATGATCCCGGAATCCGAGCCCAATACGAGGTTAACGCCTGTTTCGTGGAGCACGCCAGTGATGTACTGAAAGTAGTCGTTGCGCTCGTCCATCGCGTCGCGAGTTTTGTCACTTGCCGTCAGCCAGCGTGTGACCGATGTCTTGCTCTCGAAGTACTTCATGAAAGGATTCAAGTACTTCAATTCGAGAGTGTCGACAAAGCCCTGCTTGTCACGGGACAGCTGCGCCAGGTGATCGAAAATCATCAGTGTCGGCGTAACTGTCGCATTCATTGCGTGCAGGTGGGCGGCGATTGATGCGACCGCTTCCTCGTCGTACGCGTAGCCAAGGGGGCCCTGGAAAATCTCTTCCGTGTGCTCAAGGGTGACCATCGACGCAGACAGGTCGTAGTTGGCTTCCACGACCGCGTACGGCACATGACCGGCAACTGGCATATCGAGTTTCTGCGCTTCGTCGACAATCGCCTCGTAAACCGGCACGCTCAACCGCGTATAGACTTTGATGAAGTCCCAGCCCTGCTCATGGAAGTCACGAACCATGTCGCGTGCCGTGTCCGGATCGGTCACGACCTTGTGCGCCAGTGGGTTCGAATTCTTCTTGCCGTTCATTATCGGAGTTCCGGCATACAGGCTGCTGCCGAGCCACTCCCCGTCGAGCAATTGTTGCTTCCAGCGCAGGTGCATGGGGTAGCCGCCCATGTTGCGCACGCTGGTTACGCCATAGGAGAGCGTGAGTGCAAGGTATTTGCGATCGAACGCGTGCACATGCATGTCGACCAGGCCGGGTACGAGGTAGGCGCCGTTGGCATTGATCATCTGGTAGTCATCGCCAACGGTTTCGCCGGCCGAACGAATAGCTTCGATGACGCCATTTCGAATCAGTAACTGCCGGTCCATCAGCGGCTGCTCATCGCTGATGGTAATCAGATGGACATTGTCAATTGCCAGGGCCTGCTTATTATCGGGAACGAGCAGATCATCCGGCTTTTCCAGGCGCGCCAGCGGGGATGCCGCGAATACGATTAGCAGCAGGACGAGTACAAGGATCGCAAGGAACTTGCCGATCTTCTTAATCACGCCCATAGGGCGTTCCTCCTGAGACGGACATGTAGGTCGAACAGACATTCGCCGTGTACGCAACATGTTAAGCGTCGGCCGTTCGAAAGCAGGCGCCCAGAACAGAGAAGAAGGATATCTGATATCGATTATCGATGAGCGCATTTGATAAGTCGCCGGCGCGTCCTCGATCAGGATAACTTGTATAATTCTGGCCTAGCTGAGGACGCGGCCGGATTTGAGGGTCGCGGCTCGTGACTGACCTGATATCCAGAGAGGAGATTCACCATGCAGCTGTCCGAGACCTTTTCTTATTCCTGGTATTGGCTTTACTTGCGCCACTGGTGCAGGCCGGCGTCGTCATGGACCTGGTGTCCCGGGACGCGTCCGGGGAAGAAACGGATCGTGCCAAGATCTATGCACAATCCGGGATGCTTCGCCTGGATCAGGGCGCCGATGCGGCCGCCGCAATGATATTCCTGGGCGACCGTTTCCTGTACGTGAATCACGACGACAAGAGCTACATCGTAATAGATGAGGCAATGATGGAAGACGTATCGGCGAAGATCAGCGATGCGATGAAAGAAATGGAGGCGCAGCTGGCCAGCATGCCGCCAGAACAGCGAGCGATGGTCGAGCAGATGATGCAAGGGCAAATGAAAGGGATGATGGGTCAGAAGGCCGCTCCAGCCTCCAAACTGCGGGTCGAGCCGATGGGCGGCAGCAAGTGGCAGTCTTATGCGTGCCGGCAGTATGCTGTTTACGAAGCCTCGGATAAGACCCAGCAGGTCTGCGCGGCGAAACTAGACGATGTGGCCGGTGCCGACGAGGCTATTGAGGCGTTCATTGGTATGGCTGCGTACACCAGGAAAATGACCGAGTCGATGCCGATGCTCTCGAACGAAGGGCTGAATCCCGGAGAGTTGATGGATCAGATCGACGGTTTCCCGGTGCACACGACCGACTATCGCAACGGCAAGATCCTGGGCGAGACATCACTGGACTCGATCAGCGAGCAGCGACTGGACGAAGAGTTGTTTGCGGCGCCCGTCGGCTATCGGCGCGAGGATCCGCTCGGCTCACGTTAGTTGTCGGTAGGCTCCGGCATTCCCGGCACTCCCGCCCGCCCGGGAGCCAGGTTCTCGGGCGCTTGTCCGTATTCCTTCGACGGGGGTGCTAGTTTCCACGATGGTCCTAGCGGTATTCGAGGTTTCTAATAGGGGCCTCTGATTCGATTACAGAATCGACTCTTGGCTGGGAGGCTGAGCAATGTTGGACAAGCGAGCAGACCTTGCCGGGCCGGGCATCAGCACCTACGAGAAGGTGGATGAGATCCTGCCCCGCGGATACGAATCACTGCTGGACAGGAAACAGACTCAAAAAGCTATTTACGATGTGAAGGAGTACATCGAGAAGGGGCTCGCAAGGGAACTGAACCTGATGCTCGTGCAGGTGCCGTTGATTGTCGAAGTTGCGTCCGGCATGAACGACATGCTGGACCGGGACGGCTCGAGGACGCCGGTTGAATTCCGCTGTGGCCTCGGGATTGATGAGCCTGTAAAAGCCTCTATCGTTCAGGCTGCGACAAAGTGGAAACGATGGGCGCTCCAGCAGTTCGACTGCGAAGTCGGTGAAGGCATCAATACTGACATGCGGGCGGTTCGGAAGGACTACTTTCTCGACCATGATCACAGTGCCTATGTTGACCAGTGGGATTGGGAGCAGGTAATAACGGCTGAAGACAGAAACCTGGAGTACCTGACCCAGGTCGTGAAGAAGATATGGAAGGTCCTGACTGGCGCCGAGAGAATGGTCATGGACAAGTATCCGGAGCTTCAGGATCCGCGCTTTCCGCCGCTTCCGGAGGAACTGCATTTCATCCATGCCGAGGAGATTCTTGCCAGGTATCCCGACCTGCCAAGAAAAGAACGCGAGACAAGGATCATTGAAGAATACGGCGCGGTATTTATTTACGGTATCGGCTGGGTACTCGACGATGGTTACCCGCACGAAATGCGGGCCGCTGACTACGATGACTGGGTATCACCGACGATAGAGAAGAACGGCAAACTGATGCATGGGCTGAACGGCGACATCCTGGTTTACAACCACGTAACGAAGAGACGGCATGAGCTAACGTCGATGGGTATACGGGTCACGCCGGAGACCTTGAGGGAGCAGATGAAGATCGCCGAGCGCGAGGATGAGCTCGCTCAGCCGTATCACCAGATGATCCTGAATAACGAGATTCCACTGTCGATTGGTGGCGGCATCGGTCAGTCGAGGACACAGATGCTGCTGCTGAGAAAGGCGCATCTCGGTGAGGTAAGTACCACCGTATGGCCTAAACAGCTGCACGAGGTATGCGAGAAGCACAATATTTTTGTTCTGAAATAACGGCTCGCCAAATCGCGCAATCAAAGGTTTGCAGCATCGTACGGCTGCGCCGGCGGCCATCTTGCGGCAGCTGAACTTGCCGGTATTTTTGGCCGGGTCTATGATAGATAACTGTCCAGGCGGTACTTTGGCAGTGGGGGGTTAGACGATGAGCGACGAGATTCGAGCTATCGAGAAACAGCTGTATGAGCTGACAGCAAAGCTCAATGAGCTGCGCAAGGCCAATGCTGGCGTGGAGGTGCCAAACTACACGTTTTCAACGCTGGATGGCGATGTTACGCTGCTCGATCTCTTCGGCGACAACGATCGTCTCTTGCTAATCCACAACATGGGCCAGGGGTGTCGCTATTGCACGCTTTGGGCCGACGGCTTCAACGGCTTTCTCCCGCACCTGGAGTCGGCCATGTCTGTAGTTCTGGTTTCCAAAGACCTGCCAGACTTGCAGCGTACGTTTGCGAGCTCGCGAAACTGGCGTTTTCGCCTTGCCTCGCACGGCGGCGGTGACTACATTCAGGAACAGAGTGTTTCCGCAGGCGAAAGCAATACGCCGGGGGCGGTGGTGTATGAACGCAACGGAGATCGAATCACACGAAAGAACGCAGCGGAATTCGGCCCGGGCGATTTGTTTTGCTCAATGTGGAACCTGCTCGGCATGGCCGGCTTTGGCGTTGCCGACTGGACGCCACAGTATCGATACTGGCGGCGTCCGGAAAAAATGGATGATGGTGGAGAAAATGTGCTTGACTGACGTTGACCTCGCCAATTTTTACCGAAATGAATTTTGGAATACTTATTAGTTTGACACCAACCAGGGAGTTGCTATGAAACTGCATACGCTTTTTGTAATCGGCCTGACTATGGGGCTCACCGCTTGTGCGGAAAAGGAGCAGGCCGCGGCGCCTGCGGAAGAGGCTGAAGCTCCAGCGGTCGCTGCAGCACCAGCAGCGGAGGCATCAACGGTTGAGCAGGATCAGGCGTTTGAGCAGGATCAGATGGGAACTGCTTCGTTCATTGAACACATGCATCATCATGCGAGCCAGCTGGGGCAGCTCAAGGCGGCGCTGGAAGTAGGCTCGCTGGCGGCGGCACAGCGGCCGGCCTACTGGCTTGCCGGGCATGACGACGTTAGCGGTGTGCCGGAGGACTGGCAGGTGCATATCGACGGCGTGCATAATGGTGCCGCTGCGGTCGATGCGGCAGAAACTATCGAGGAAGCGCGTGCGGCCGCGCAGCAAATCGAAGCAAGCTGTATTGGTTGCCACGTTTCCGCCGGTATTGACGTCGAGATATAGCAGGCCGACTAGTTGTGTCCAGGGGGCGCAACACGCCAAAAGCCAGCGCTGATTATCAGGTGCTGGCTTTGGCCCGGTCCATGAGTCCAGGATGTCTTCAGGGATACACCGGATACCTGAAGTTTGGTGCAACTACCTTGTAGTACGGCTGCAGGAACATAACGATGTCGGTCAGTTCCCTGACCGTCATATGATCGTTGTAGACATACATCCTGGATTCGCCGTTAACGGACACAAGCTCCTTGGCGTAACCCGTTGCCAGTTTGTGCGACGGATTGATAATTGCCGTAACCAGCTGACCGTAGGTCTTGACCTGGGTCGTCATTCCGCCCAGCTCAACGTAGGGCGGTTCCTGACCGGGAATTCCCGGCAGCTGCTCGCCTTTTATGGAGTGACATTGATGACACTGCATATAGAGAAAGGCCTCGCGACCGACCTGGGCGTCTCCGTCTGGCAGTCGAAAGCCCCTTTGTGACATCACGGTTTCCTGATCGCACGCTGTGAGGGCGAAAAGGCCGACCACGATTAGTGTCAGTACAGATCGTGCTCTCATGACAAGCCTCCTGATCGAGCATGCTCGAATCGATTGCCATTCATTTGTAGCACGCACAAGCACCTAGCAAAATCAGGGGAAGCCGCAGCGTCCTGCGTGGCGGCCGAGAAAAGAAACCCCTTGCGTGGCGGGGTTATGTGAGAGCGTTCATTGTGGCTCACCGTCCGAAATAGAAACGGCCGGAAGCGCCTAAGGGCCCGCTATACCGAAGCCGTCTCCGTCCATGTTAACGCTGTCGAATTCTACATTTCCGTAGGTGAGCAGGAAATACTTGTAGTCAAAGTCTTTTGCGCTGGCCGACGTGGCGAACGCGAATACCACTATTACGAGAGTTGAACGCAACATTACGTTCCCCTTAATAGATGGCTCGGGAATCGCAAGCGCCAGCGGCGCAGGTTTTCGACGAAGCCGATTGCGCCACACTCTTACGACTACACAAGCAATTTTTGTCAAATTGCTCGTGTCGGTGTTTGCGCGGACCCTACAGCGATTCGAGCAAGGCTTCGATTTCTTCGACCTGGTCTTCCAAGACCGGCTGGAATTTGCCCAACGAACAACGAATACCCGTATTCCATGAGTTGCCCCATTGCCAGGGCCAGCGCCTGTACCACGGCCAGTCGAACCAGTCGGCAACCTGGAAGCTGTCCATGTCGCACATGCGAGTTCCGCTGAACGACTTCACCAACAGCACATCGCCTCGATGCAGATCCGGACAGCGTCCCCGGAGCGTGTTTATCCACTGATTGTCGCGCCGACCCTCAAAAAGGATATGGCGGTCGCCGAGCGGTCGGAAGCTACGATATTCCCTGTCCGACAGGCAGCGCTTCTCCTCACCGAATTCCGCCGGGTCGAGCTGCAGACTCAGAATCTCGTCGATATCTGCCGCTACTTCCTGGCGTCGCTTCTCGATGTCGGGTGTCGTCGCACAACCGACGAAGAGCAGGGCGGCGGCCAATGTCAGGCAGGTAGCCTTTTTCATTGCGCCCATGATTCGCTCCTTTGATCAATGGCATTGAAAAACTAGCACGCGTCATCGTCAGCAAACATAGGTGATATGTGAAGTTGATCCTGCGAATTGGTCGCGATCGACAGGGGTTCACCAGGCTCTCGTTGGCAGTTCAACTGGCTCGGCCGAGCTGTTTTGCGGTGCGCGTCAATGGCATTCAGGGCGGAGATGCGGGGTCGATTCTGGGCCGGCAGCTTGACTCGGATCATCGATGTAGAGATAGTGATACCGTACGAGTTATGTTGTCACAAAACAACAGGACGCCATAGTCCGTAGAGCGTTTAGACGCAATGACGCAAGACAAGACGCGGATTTCAAGAAAATACGCTTTATAATTATTAGGTTATTAAAAAATAAGCGGACTCTTTACTTCGTTGGAGAATCAATAAAATGAACGCAAGTTATGTGAAAACAGGGGTTAGAACTGCGGTTCTTGGCCTGCTCTTGCCCTTATCTGTTGCTTTGCCGCAACAGAGTTTTGCGCAAGACGACGAAATGATCGAAGAAATCGTGACCACAGGTACCCGAGCGCGCGAGCGATCGGTGTCTGAGTCCATGGTTCCGATCGACGTCATCAGTGCCGAGGATTTCAGCAACCAGGGCGACTCGGACCTCAGCAATCTGCTGCGAACCGTCGTACCGTCCTACAACGTAAATTCACAGCCAATCAGTGACGCGGCAACGATCGTCCGTCCGGCCAACCTTCGCGGACTGGCCCCGGACCACACGCTCGTTCTCGTTAATGGCAAGCGCCGGCATCGCGCCGCCGTAATCTATTGGCTGGGCAATGGTGTATCCGATGGCGCACAAGGCCCGGACATCTCCGCGATCCCGTCAATTGCATTGAAGCAGGTCGAAGTCCTTCGTGACGGCGCGTCTGCGCAGTACGGTTCTGACGCCATCGCCGGTGTAATGAACTTCATCCTGAAAGACTCCAGTGACGGCGCGTCAATTGAAGCCAAGTATGGCCAGTTCCAGGAAGGCGACGGTGATGCGTTCTCTGTCATGGGCAACATCGGCCTGCCGCTGGGCAACGATGGTTTTGCCAACCTGAGTTTCGAGTACGGCGAGACTGACCCGACCGATCGCAGCGTACAACGTGACGATGCAGCTGGATTGATTGCAGCGGGCAACACGTTTGTTGCGAACCCTGCACAAGTCTGGGGATCTCCGGAAGTTGCTGATGAGATCAAACTCTGGGGCAACTTCGGTATCCCGCTTGCCAACAACAAAGAGCTTTATGCACATGCGAACTATGTGTCCAAGACGGTAACGGGCGGCTTCTACTTTCGTAACCCGAATACCCGAGGCTCGGTATTCAGTGCTGACAGTGGCGCTACGCTGTTGATTGGCGACCTTGACGGTTCAGGCAACTGCCCGACCGTTACGGTCACCAACAATATTCCGGACCCGGCGGCGCTGGCTACGGTTTTCTCTGATCCGAACTGCTTCAGTTTCCAGGAGATCTTCCCCGGCGGCTTCACGCCGTCCTTCGGTGGCGACCTCACTGACTACTCGATTGCAGCCGGTATCAAGGGTGAGACCGACGGTGGATGGTACTGGGACGCCAGCGTTAGCTACGGTAGTAACGAAGTTGATTTCTTTATCAACAACACCGTCAACGCCTCGCTTGGGCCCGCAACCCCGACGTCGTTTGATCCGGGCGCGTACACGCAGGAAGAGTTCGACATCAACCTGGACGCGTCCAAAGCCATCGGCGACAGCGCTAACCTGGGTGTGGGTGTGGAATACCGTGACGAGACCTTCGAGATCGGCATTGGCCAACTCGAGTCTTACCAGATCGGTCCGCTGGCCGCACAGGGCTTCAGTGCCGCTTCCAACGGTTTCCCGGGCTTCGGCGACATCGCTGCTGGCTCCTGGAGTCGTGGCAACTTCGCGATCTACGGTGATATCGAGCTGGAGTTGAGCGACAACTGGATGGTTGGCATTGCGACCCGTTACGAAGACTACGATGACTTTGGTACGACGATGAACGGTAAGATCTCGACCAACTACCGGGTCAACGACGGGCTGGCCTTGCGTGGTAGTCTGAGCAGCGGCTTCCGTGCTCCGACACCGGGTCAGTCGAACGCGTTCAACGTTTCGACCGAGTTTGACCTGGTCCTCATGGATCTCGTGAACAACGGTACGATCCCGTCATCGTCGCCTGTTGCAGCCTTGCGTGGCGGTGAGGCACTGGCGCCAGAGAAGTCCATCAACCTTTCTGTTGGTGCGATTTTCGATGTCGGTCCAGTTAGCGTCACTGCGGACTATTTCAATATCGAGATGACTGATCGCATCACGGTTTCGCAGAACTTTTCGCTGACTCAGCAAGAGATTGATGATTTGATAGGAGAAGGTGTAACGAGTGCCGGAAACCTGCAGAACTTCCGTTTCTTCACCAACGACTTCGATACGGATACTTCCGGTGTCGATATCGTCGCAACCATGGCCACGGACATGGCCGGTGGTACGACGGACTGGTCGCTGGCGTTCAACTACACCAGCACGGACGTAGCGAAGTTCAATTCCGAGACGCTGGATGCGACGCGAATTCGTGAGTTGCAGGACGGTCTGCCGGATATTCGCTACTCGATTACGGGAAACCACCTCAATGGTGCCTGGCGTTTCTTGGGTCGAATCAGCTATTACGACGACTGGTTTGATTCAGAAGACGGCAATGACTATGGCGGTGAGTTCCTTGTCGACCTCGAGGGTGGCTACCATTTCACCGACGAGTTGAGCGTGGTTCTGGGCGCACAGAACGTGTTTGACCAGACGCCTGAAGACAATCCGGGTGCAGCCTCTGGCGTTGGCAACAAGTACAGCCAATTCTCGCCATTCGGCTTCAACGGCGGCTTCTGGTACGCACGGGTCAAGTACGACTTCTAGTCAAAACTCGACTTTAGAGCAAAAGAAGATACCCGCACCTCGGTGCGGGTATTTTTTTGCGCCGCATTCAGGCGTTTGCACCCGTGTCGCTTTTGTTGGGACCGTCGGCATGTGGCCGGGATTGGTACGCAGCACTCTCCAGCCGGCTGCGAGCAATCGTTGAGAGCCTGTTCTCGGCAATCGTCATTGCGGCAATCGTGACGACGGTTGCGACGCCCGTCGTTCTTCGATTGTTGTGGAAACCTGATGGAGCACGTCCCTGTACAGGCGCGTTGACGGCCTGCCGAACGTCCGGCCGGGACTTCGCTAGTCGACTTTGTGCAGCGTGAGAAACATAGCCTTGTCCAGGGCGACGAAGAAGTCCTGGTAGGTATTGGCGTCAGTGACGCTGTTCTCGCCGATTCGTGCGTTGGTGCGCACGGAAATACGGCTACCCTCTTTCTCGACTACGGTTACCGTCATGCGCATCGTATATTCGTGCAGGCGCGTTGCTGTGACTGTGCCGAGTTCGGCATCCGCCTGGTCGATTGTAAAGCCCAGGTCCTGAAGCGTCGCGATGACCGACCGCATAGTCATTGCCTTGTCCAGCGTGTCGTACTCACGAGTCTGGATCTGGCGAGTTTCGAGCTGCGTGCCGGCGCCGGCGACATTGGCAGGCGTTGTCGCGCATCCGGTCAACATGCACAGACTCAATAGTGAAACCAGAACGAATGACCTGCTCATTTGGCACCTACCTGTATGAAGAGGGACTTGCGCAGATTGTCGAAAATTGCCTGATAGGTCGGGGCGTCTTCAATACGCTCGAGGGCCTTTACGCGATCCATCTTGTCGTAAATGACACGCTGAATCGTGATGCGCACCGAGTACTCTCCGCTCCGCGCAAGGCTGGGCAGTACGACCATCGTCAGGGTGATGTGCTGGTCGTCCTGCGCCGTAGACATGGCGTCGCAGTCGCTGCCGCCGCCAATAACGCAAAGCAGGTCCAGCACGAACAGCCCGGACTTTTCAGCTTTAGAGTCCGCGTCGGTGACTTTTGACGCCGTGACTACTCCTAGTGGCTTCTCTATACGCTCGACGTTGAACTCCATGTCCTGGAGCACAGCGATCGTCGCCGTGAGAATGTCGATCTCAGATGGCGCTGCCATCACCCGCGTCTGCATCGAGCGGACCTCGAGGGCACTCTCCGGCAGACGCAGCGCGGCTTCCGGAATCGACGCCGCACAGCCGCTGAGTAGGGCGAACAGCAGCAGCGAGGAGAGCAAGCGGCTCACTAGAATCTCGACGTATGGTAGGAGAAGTCACGCACCATGTTGTCGCCATCGAACTTGACGATTACCGTCAGCGTTCGTTGCGAGCTGGAGCTTGAGCCGGCGCTGGTTGAGCCAACTCCAGCGCCGCCACCGGCGCTGCCGAAGATCAGCCCGACAATCGTGCCACTGCTCTTCGAATAGGTGACATCGCTCGATATTTTGTCGTAGATCCAGGTTTCCTGGCGCTGGTCATCGGTTGTGACGATGTTCGGCGAGCCAAGAACGGTTGCGACGTCGGCCGCTGACATGCCGAGGCGGATTTCCTTCTGTACGGTGCCAACGGTGACCCGGTCGATATCATCGGCCTCACGCACGTCGGCAGCATGGTGTGTCGCGCCGCATCCGACTGCCAGCAGGGCGGCCAGCGCAGCAAACGCCAGATTTCGTGTGGTTTTCATCGCATTTTCCTCCAGGCAGCATTTTTTGCGGCAAAAATGAAGCTACGCCCTTTCGCGCAGATGACAATACGGATTGTCCGATGAATTCCTGATGTTCTCCTGAGGGCGCACGAATTGCCCCGAGCAGATAAACTGGCGATTGGTTGAACAAAGCAGGGGATGCCTGATGAATCCCGAAGACAGGGCGACGCTCGGCGAAGCCTACCGACAGTTGGAAAACCCGTCGCTCGCAATACGCATAAGTTCAGCGGTTGGTATGCCCGTGGAAGCGGTGACCCGTGAGCTCGGCAAGCGAGCACCCTCGGCGGTTGTTGAGGCGGTCAGTAAATCCAGTAACAAGGCATTGGAATTCGTCGTGCAGAGTTCGATGCGCAGTATCAAGGATGAGTCGCAGACCAAAGCCAGCCCCCGCCTGCATACGGCAGCCGCCATGACGACCGGTGCGGTCGCGGGCTTCTTTGGTATTGAAATGCTTCTCGTCGAACTGCCGGTGACGACCGGGATCATGTTTCGCTCGATCGCCGACAT
The DNA here is from genome assembly GCA_963841145.1 of uncultured Gammaproteobacteria bacterium. Lineage (GTDB taxonomy): Bacteria > Pseudomonadota > Gammaproteobacteria > Steroidobacterales > Woeseiaceae > UBA1847. Next base: position 162,678 of record CAWJBO010000019.1, on the reverse strand, counting down.
AGCACGTGCGGAAGGGGAGTCGCCGCAGGATCCCGAAACCCTGATCAACTGTATGCAGGTGTTTGCGCTCGGCAGTCGGACGTCGGACAAAGACGATGCGGCGGAGACGTCCTACTATGGTGTGCGAGTTGCTCTGAGCAAGGCCGTTACGGATGCGCTGCAATATGTCGCAGCCCATGGCATGGGCAGTGCCAGTGCACCGGCGCTGGTGCGCCTGATCGCATCGCTCGCGAGCCGCTTCGGCGTTGTCGTTACGCAGAAAGCCATGGCGCAGACAATCCCGATTATTGGTGCCGTCGGTGGCGGCCTTGTCAACACGATCTTCATCTCCCACTTCCAGGACATGGCCAGAGGGCATTTCGCCATTCGCCGACTGGAGCGGGAATACGGTGTGGAGGTTGTGCAGGCGGCGTACCTACAGCTTCAGGCCGACCGGAGTTGATGCCGTTGTGTATCGCAGCGGCCTGGTCTGACGCAGTGTAGAAAAAAAACCCCGCGGATGCGGGGTTTTTTTTGCGGTGAGACTTCGTACGACGAGTGTGTCCTACGGAAAAACCGGCTCCTCGACGATATCTACCCATTTCTTCTTCTTGCCTTTCAGGAACGCCTTGGTCCACTTATTTAGAAGCGTTCCGTTTGCTTCCTGTTCATAGAAGAGTGGCACCTGCAGTGCCGTGTGCGATGTGTCCCCGGCAACGATGAATCGCTTGTAGCGTTTAGGGAATAGCGTATTGATAAAGCCATGCTCAGACACGATCAGTTGCCGAAATTCGACCGGATCAAATAAATTCAGGAAGAACCGATTCGTTCCATCTGCATCGGTCTCGTAAAATGCCTCGCGAATCGTCGAGTCATTTTGCAGGCGCCACTTCACGATCTCAGTGCTCTGGCCCATGTCGCTGCAACTCGTGCAGCTGGCCGGATAGAACTGTCCGAAATCCCAGTCGTCAGCGCGCGCCGCGATGTCGCCCGTGGCAGTCAAGTTGCTGGTTATGGGTCCCGCGTCGTTGAATACGGTGAGCTTGGTCTTGTTCCCGTAGAGCATACGGACAAGGAACGGCGCGAAGCCCGCTGCACCTACGCCACCCGCGCTTGAGCCTGCAACGGTTATACGCTTGGCCTTTGGGAAGGTCGCCTTGGCCACGTCCATCCCGGCCGACTGGTTGCGCAAGCCGCGATGAAATCGGACAACTGCCTGCGGAACGCCAATAGCGGCTCCGAAAGCCGGATCGAATACGTCGTTGTCGCCTGTAAAGACTGAGCCATCGCAATAAGGCATGTAAACGATGGAATAGTCCTTGAACGGGTTGTCCTTGTTGTCAAAGTCGAATATGCCCTGTGGCGCCTCGTCGCCCGGGGGTTCCTGCGCTTCCGAGAGAACGTTGCAGTTGTAAAAGTCCTGCCAGCAGGCGCCACCGCCCTGTTCGAAGATCAGCAGCTTGTTCTTCTTGCCTTTGCGCGTAAAGACCGAATATTCGCTTCCAGCGATGCAAACAGGGCCATCTGGCACCAAGTCAGGGCCGTACTGCGGATCGAAAGTATGCTTTGTCCAACCGTCGCCAACATCAAATGACACCGCAGGCTCGAACTGACCGAGATACTTGTCAACGCCGGCCTCACGAAGTTCGCGGACTGCCTGTCGGTTCAGTCCTCGGTGCTGCTTATCCCTGGAATCATCATCTGACGAGTCGTCGTCTGAATCATGATCAGCAAGTACCACGCTGAACATCAACGACATGAAAATTAGGAGCAATAGCTTGCTTAGTTCTTTCATTTTTTTTGACCCCTGGCAATCGTTAGTTTTCTTGTTTTATTGATAGGCCAAAACAGAATAGACCAACAGGACTCAACCTTCAAAAGGCGAGATCGCCTTTCTGAGACTTACCGAAAGTTTCTTAAAGTGGATTCGAACTTTCGATTCGTTTTCAGGCGCCGTGATAGCCGGTATCTTGCAGCTCGGCGTGCTCGAGCTCTTCGGCGAGGAGGTTCGTTTCTGCGATGCGTGCTTTCGAGAAGCGCCCAATAAGAAGATATAACGTCGGCGTCAGATACAGCGTGAACAACGCCGAGATACCGAGCCCGCCAAAGACAACCCAGCCGATCGAGTGGCGGGCTTCAGCCCCGGCACCGGTGCCGAGTATCAATGGCAATCCGCCCAGTACGGTGGACACCAGCGTCATCATTACCGGCCGTAAACGACGAGCCGCGCCCTGTTCTATTGCATCGCGTACGCCCAAACCCCTGTCGCGCAGTTGGTCCGCGAATTCGACAACCAGCACGCTGTTCTTGGCCATCAGGCCGATCAACAGGACGAGGCCGATTTGTGAGTAGATATTCAGCGACGTGCCCGTGAGCAGCAGGGCGAAGATTGCCGCGGCAACGCCGAAAGGCACGATCAGTGTAACGACCAGCGCACTCGTGAAGCCCTCGAACTGCGCTGCAAGCACCAGGAAGATGACGAGAATTGCGACAACATAGGTAAACGCGACTTCGCGTGAGGTCTCTTCGAGCGTTGCTGCTTCGCCGAGAAAGACGAGCGTTATGTTTTCCGGCAGTACTTCGGTGGCCAGGTCGCGGAGCTCATCGACCGCCTTCTGCAGCGGGTACGATTCAGCCATGTCGATGCTGACCTCGATACTGCGACGTTGTTTGTGACGATTGAGTTCGGTTGCAACACCTTCTTCTTTCAGGGTCACCACGCTGGACAATGGTATGAGTTTGCCGTTATTGGCGCTGACATACAGATTGACGAGATCCGACGGATCATTGATCTTGCCGCTGGCGGACTCGAGCAGGATGGGCACGGCTTCATCGTCAATATTGAGGTCGATCAGTTCATCGCCGTCGATCATGGCGCGGAGCGTTGCGGCAAGAGAGGGCAGGTCGACTCCCAGGTCCGCCGCGCGGCGCCGATCGATCTCGACCGACAGCTGGGGCTGAGTAGGGTCGAAGGAGATACGTGGCCGCGACAGGTCGGTCAGGCGCTCCTCTACTGCGGCGGCGAAGATCTTCGAGGCCGCAAAAATCTCATCATAGTCATTGCCCAGCAGCGCGACGCGCATGCCGCCGCCCCAGCGGCGAAGATTAAGACTGTTGCCGCTCCAGACCCCCGCGCGAACGCCGGGGATCGCGGCGAGTGGATCGCGCAGCTCCGCCATAATTGCCTGCTGACTGCGATCACGTTCGCTCCAGTCGACCAGCGGCATGGAGATGAAGGTCCGATTCGGATCCCACATACCGATCATGCTGTAAATCGAGGTTGCCTCTCCGCTGTCCACGTAGGGCTGCAGAATTTCCTCGATCTTGATGGTCTGGCGGTCCATGAAATTAAGGCCGACGCCATCCGGGCCGCTGGCGAACACGCGCACAAGGCCGCGATCCTCGGGCGGGATCAGCTCTCGATCAAGTGACTGGTAAGCGACGCCGGCCGAAACGGCAAACAACAGTGCTGCGGCGACGGGAATCCAGGGGCGCGAGAGCAGTGCCGAAAGTGAGCTTTGATAGGCGCTTGCGAAGCTCTGGCCGAAACGCGCGAGCAACGTCGGTACGCGTGTTGCGTCAGCGCTCTTGACGAGTCGTGCGGCTGCAGCCGGGACAAGAGACAGCGCGACGAAACTCGAGATGATGACGGCCGACGCGAGCACGAGGCCGAACTCCCGAAAGAGGCGGCCCGCCGTGCTCGGCAGGAAGGCGATGGGAACGAACACCGAAATAAGCACAACGGTCGTCGCAACAACCGCGAAAAACACCTGGCGCGTGCCGATGACTGCAGCGGCACGGGCGCGCATTCCTTCGGCGCGCTGCCTCTGAATATTCTCGAGAACGACGATCGCGTCATCGACAACCAGCCCGGTGGCCAGCACGAGCGCGAGCAGCGTCAGGATGTTGATAGAGAAGCCGAACAGCCAGATTGCGGCGACTGTGCCGATAAGCGCGACAGGAATCGCGAGCGTAGGGACCAGCGTCGCGCGGAAGCTGCCCATGAACAGCCAGATTGTGCTGATGACGATCGCAATAGACAGCCCCAGCGTAATGAGGACCTGCGTCACCGAGCTGCTGATGAAGGTCGCCTGATCGTCGGTGATAACCAGCTCGAAATCGTCAAATCGTGCGTTGATGCGATCAACGGCCTCGTTGACCGCCCCGGAGATTTCAATGGTGTTGGAACGTGCCTGGCGAATGATGCCGAGGCCCAGCACTGGCCTGCCGTCAAGCCGGGTCATCGACTCCGTATCTTCCGGGCCAAAAAAAACACTCGCGACGTCGCGAACGCGTACCGAACCGCGAATTATGATATCGGCGATCTCTGAGGCATCAACCACGGTTGCATCTGCACGTACGATCAGCTCCTGGTCGACAGAACGAAAGCTGCCGGCGGGAACGTCAAAAGGCGCCTGTCTGAGCGCCGCGGCTACGTCTGTAACGGAAAGTCCGTAGCTGGTTAGCCGCAGGGGGTCGATAGCGACGCGCAGCATGCGCTTGCGGGCACCCGATACCTGCACGTCTGCGACACCGTCAATCGAAATGAACATCGGGACAAGTTCCTGTTCGACGACTCGTGTCAGCGCTTCCGTCAGCAGTGTGTCGCTGGAGACCGCGATGTTGACGACCGCCTCCGCATCATCATCCGCTTTCACGACAACAACTTGTTCAACGCGATCGGGCAGGCGCCTCGAAACGCGACTGACCGCTTCGCGGACATCTGAGGCTGCGCTGTCGAGGTCAACGCCCGGGCGGAACTCGATATAGATTCGTCCGCTGTTTTCTTCCGACGCCGAGCGCAGGTTTTGAATGCCCGAGACGCGCGCAACCGCACCCTCCAACAGGCTTACCACTTCGGTATCCATGGTCTCGGGGGAGGCGCCGGGGAAGCTCGCGCGTACCGTCACTACTGGCCGGTCGACGTCGGGGAGTTCGCGAATTTCTACAGCGAGTAGCGCCGCGATGCCTGCGAGAACGATCAGGAGGTTGGCAACGAGCACCAGCACGGGTCGGCGAACGCTTATGCTCGGCAGGTCATCGCGCTGTGATGTATTCATGATGGTCAATCTAGTCGAGTACGACGAGCGCGTTGCCAGAGCCGATTGTGACATTGGAAACCGGCTCGACAAAAGGTTTACCCGCCACGCGCTGGATGTCGTAACTGACGGCGATACCTTCGCGCATGCGCTGCGTACCCTCCACGACGATCACGTCACCATCTTTCAGCTCGCCGTCGACCAACACGCGACCTTCGCGGCGCTGCACGACGCGCACCGGCGTTTTCACGGCCACACCTTCAGCCACCGACCAGACGTAGGCGCCGTCGGCGCCCCAGTGCACGCCGGTCTCGGAGATCACCGCGAACAATTCACCCAGCACGTCGATCCTTGCGCGAAAGCTCATGCCGGGACGCAGCATGTCGGCTTCATTGACGACGCGGGCGCGGGCAACGAACGTTCGGTTTTGAGGATCGATGCGGCTGCCAATATCGACAATTTCGCCGGCAACCTCCGGCGCTTTGCCGTTCCAGGTTTCCAGTTGCACCTGGTCGCCGACGGTCAGCTCGCCGATGAAGGCCTCGGGAATATCAAAGCTGACAAAAAGGGTGCTGCGGTCGTCGAGCGTCGTGATCATTGTGTTCGTATTGACGCGATCGCCAGGGTCTACGTCGGTACTGCCAACATAGCCGTCGAATACAGCCTCGATTGTGCGGTCATCAAGGTTAATGCGCGCTCTCTCGAGCTCTACGCGAGCGGTTTCAGCCGCGGTGCGGGCTTCATCGAGTGCGGTAGGCAACACAGCTCCACTATTCGCGGATCGTTTGTAGCGGTCGTAGAGTCGTGCCGCGTCTTCGAGATGTAATTCGGCCACGCGCACCGCCAGCTTCGCGTCGCGACTGTCGAGTTCCACGAGTACGTCGCCGGCCTTCACGGCTTGCCCGGGTTCGAAGTTGACGGATACCACTTCGCCGGACGTAGGTGCATAGAGTTCGGCCGAAAGCCGCGCCCGCGAGGTGCCCACGGCTTCGACACGGGTGCGCTCACGCTCGAATTTGAGCACCTCGGCGATAACGCGAACTTCGGACTCGGCTGGTCGCTGTCCGCGCTCCGCTGGCTCGGGCGTCTCCGAGCAGGCGGCGGCGAGCAGCAGGGCCAGCGCTGAGACGGCGATTTTGGAAAATTTGATCATCCCACCATTATACGGCGGATCCGCGGTCCAGAACCTCAAAAAAACCTCGAGTTCCCTTCGTGGAGACAACTTGTTACAGGAGCCTGCTGCTGCCGCAGCGCCGCTCAGGGCTTGCGAAACAGCATTGTGAAGCGGTCTGTGTTGCCGCTGACCGAGCGGCGGCCCACCTCATACTCCAGCTCGTCATCGGCACGGTAGTGCAGGTCCGAATAGTCTACAAACTCGAATCCCTGGTCCAGCATTTCCTTGATCACCAGGACCGGGTCGATGCGGCGACGATTCTCGTTGTTCGCCGATTCCATGTGGCGCATCGTGTGGTCGACCACGCCGTAGAGACCACCGCTCTTCAGGGCTTTGAACACCTCGCGGTTCATCATCGCACGCGACTCCGGTTCGAAATTGTGCAGGTTACGAAACGTCAGCACCATGTCGAGGTTTGTAACGCCGAACGCGAAATCGTCCATGGCATAGAAGCGACTTCCCTCCGGGCGACGCATATTTTCGTTGGTTTCCAGTAGCTCGACTTTATCGAAGCCGGGCTCCTGGAGAACGCCGGATTTAACGCGTCCTGTTCCCAGCGCGACATACAGTTTGCCGTTTTCGGCCAGCACAGGTGCCAGCAAGCGCGTGTACCAACCACCGCCAGGAATCAGTTCGAGGACGCGCATGTTGTCCTTGAGGCCGAAGAAATTCAGCGTCTCGAGCGCGCGCCGATTCCGGTCACGTTCGCGATCGGCTTCAGGGCGCGACTCGGCAGCCAGTGCGGCTTCGACTTTGGCATCAATTTCATTGGCGGCAAATGCGTTGGCGGCCAGAATCAGTACGGACAATGCGAGTAGTGCTCTCAAGGAACTTCTCCGGAAATTTCAAAGCGCGGATCATAGCATCGCTGATCGTGACTCCGGTACTCCTGTATCATTCCATCAATGGCTACGAGAAAACCCTTCCTGTCGAAGTCGCGTGTCATTTCGGCCTGGCAATGCCCGAAAAAGCTCTACCTCGAGAAGCACCGTCCAGAGCTGGCGGAAGTTTCCGCCCAGACAGAGTCGTTGTTCGCCACGGGCCACCAGGTTGGCGCCATCGCCCAGGATCACTACGGTACCGCCGATTCGGCTGTGATCCCGTTCAACCGCCGCATGCACATGATGGTGCAGCAAACAAAGGCGCTCATCGATGCGGACGTGCAGTCGCCGATCTTTGAGGCCACTTTTCAGTATGAGGGTGTCCTCGTACGCGTAGACGTGTTGCTACCGGACGATGATGGGTGGCGTGCCATCGAGGTCAAGGCGTCGACATCCGTCAAGGATTACCATGTCCTTGATTGCGCTATCCAGGACTGGGTGATGCGTCATCTCGATGTGCCGGTGATCTCGATTGCGCTTGGCCCACATTGACAATCAATTCGTGTATCCCGGCGACCACCATTACGATGGCATTCTCGCCGAAGTCGACTTGACCGACGAAGTACGAACTGTCGAGCCCACTGTCGAAACGCTGGTCAGTCGAGCCCGCGAAGCGGTGGCCGGGCCGATGCCGAATATCACCGTCGGCACGCAGTGCAACAAGCCCTATGAGTGCCCGTTCATGAGTTTCTGCTGGCCTGCCGACTCGGAATACCCGATCGCCGGGCTTGGCGGCAGCAAGGCGAAACTCGGGGACTACGTCGCGCTCGGCTACACGGATATTCGCGATGTCCCCGCGTCGAGCATCACAGCAGAAACCCAAACGCGTATTCACCGCGTCACGCAAAGTGGCGAAGCGGAAATCCTCAGCGGTGCCCGGCAGGCGCTTGCCGACCTTTCTTATCCACGTTATTACCTTGACTTCGAGACCATTGCCCCGGCTATACCGTTTTGGCCGGGCACGCGCCCGTACGCGGCCGTGCCTGTGCAGTGGTCATGCCATGTCGACGACGGCAATGGTGACGGATCGTATCAAACGATGCGCCACGAGGAATTCCTGGACCTGTCCGGCGACGCACCAATGCGTGCACTGTCCGAGAACCTGATTCAGTGCCTGGGAGATGCGGGACCCGTCATCATGTACACGAGCTACGAGGAGAGGGTGATCAACGGCCTGGCCGACATGTTCCCCGACCTTGCCGGAGAGCTGCAGAACATTGTGCATCGTCTTTTCGACCTGCACCCGGTCGTCAAAGCCAACTACTACCACCCGCGCATGCTTGGCTCATGGTCGATCAAGGCGGTTTTGCCAACCGTCGCGCCGCATATGGACTATGCAAAACTCGAAGGTATTAAGGAAGGTACGGGTGCGTCCGAAGGTTATATAGATGCGATCAGTCCGACTGTAACACCAGAGCGCAAAGCCGAACTCGAAGAGCAGTTGCTGCGCTACTGCAAGTTCGACACAGAAGCGATGGCGGAGATCGTACGCTTCTTCTGTGTTGTTGAGGGCTAAAGTTCTTCCTGCTCGTGTGCGGTCGCGGCGGGCTCAACGTGGGGAAGATGATGCTCAACTTCCTCCGTCAGGTGTTCTGCGTTTCGAATCCAGATACAGGTTTCACAGGCACAGGTGGTTTCGTCGTGTCGCAGCTCACTGTGCAAGGCTTCCACCAGCTTGATGCCCTCGCGGAGCGCTGCGCTAAGTGACTCGGTCGGTTCGTCGTTAACGCTTCGGAAATCCTGCAAACAGTTCTTCCAGGTGCAATCACCTGTCAGATCACAATGATTGCAGCGCTCGCCCGTCGCCGCGTACAAATTCTTGTGCGGGAAATTGCCCCCTTCAATAAGCTGCTGCACCAGTAACTTGGGAAAAGTGAGCGCTTCGATTAACTGCTGTCGCATTGCGATCTCCTCGTGACTGTCGGTTCATATTAGGCGGAATTTCGGCCTATCTCAATTCGGTTTCTACTGACTTCCTGTTTGCGTTTAGAATGCAACGATGGAAACCAGCCCGCTAATGGCCCGGCGAGTCATCCCTCTGAAAGAGCGGCTGCAGAAGTCGCTGTTCGTGCTAATTGCAACGGCGATAGCGGCGGGCAGTGCCTGGTATTTTGCGGGGGCCTCGACGAACCTCGAAGCGAGATTCATACTCTTGATCGGCGCAATCGTGGCGCTTGGCCTGATTATGTCGCTCTATTTCGGGCTGAAGACGCACGATCGGGCGGAGACCAGGGAAGGTTATCGTTCGGTGCGGCGCCGCATCGATGATGACCGCCAGGGCAGAGGATGGCTCAGCCGGTTGTTCTACAACCTCAAGAGATTCCTCATGGGCGTTGTCGTGGCCATTGGTCTTCTGGTCGCATTGGCAGGTGCAGGCGTACTCGCTCTACAGGCCTACGGATACCTGAAGACGGGCAGCTGGCGGTCCATCTCCCTGCTCAGCGTTGCCTCTATGTATATGCCCTGGCTGAACAATCCGCAGTCCTGGTTCGGGCTGAATAAGATTGTCAGGGATGTCGCCGCTCTGCTGCCATTGTCACTCGTGCTCGTCTTGCTCGGCGTGCTGGTAGCGGGGTTTGGGTCGGCTTTACGGCAGCGCGCAGCGCGCTAATCGGTGTGCGCAGCACTGGTTCGCGGGATTGCAGGACGACATATTCCGCTAGCCGGGCTTGTGCCGCGGACGAAGCTCGAAATCTCCGATCGTTATCGTGTCATCAGGCTTCAGATTGCGGCGCGAGATCTTCTTTGCGTTGACGACAGTGCCATTGTAGCTGCGTAGGTCTTCTATGTAGGCCCGCTGCCTGGCGAGGAAAATCAGCGCATGATGACGACTCACAAACTTGCTCCGCAGGCAAAGTTCGCTGTCGTCGCTGCGTCCGATCATCAGTCGTTTCACATCGGGTCTGCAGTGTCACGACATGATCCAGTTCGCCGTTCCTGAAGACCTCGACGATGCCGATGCTGCCGACATATGCGTCCCGGTCTGCCGGGACATCGCTTGCGCGGGTGCCCGTAATTTCGTCGGCTAGCAGGTACCTGGGTCGCGGCCAGCTTCTCGACCCCGGATTCGATGTCGTCTTGAATCTCCTCGACGGGTCTTGTTCTCGGTTTCGATTTAACCACCCGCTGTTCGGCCTTTTCGGCCCTGGCTCGCAACGTATCTCCTTGCAGCCTGGAGCTTCTCGACAGATCGTTCCAGATCCGAGATCTTCTTGTCCTGTTTCTTCTGGTTGCGGCGTACTTCCGTCGCGTCTTTCTTCTGCGCTGCTTTCAGATCGCGAAGCGACTCCTGCAGGTTCGCTTTTCTTAGTTCGACTTTCTCCAGTTTGCGAGATGCCCTGTTGAGCTCCATTCTGAGTTTCCCTGTCGCGCGCTCTTCGGCTCTCAAATCGTCTCTTAGTCCGTCCGAGATCTGCTCACTCTCTTGCAGTGACCGGTTGAGTCGCTCGATATCCCTGGCATTGTCTCGCCTGTCTCTGGCGGCCTTCTCCAGGTCTTTGCTCTGCTGTTCGATCTTTCCGAGCAGCGCATTGATGTCACAGTCTCGAACGTCGACATCCAGTAGGACCTTCTGGGCCTCGGTCTTCGATACATCCAGCTCGTCCGTAAGCCTGGATACCTGCTGGAGCAGCTTCTCGGCGCTGAAGTCGATCATTCCGTTCTCAGCCGCGAATTCCTGAACCGCCCGCTGCAGCGGCGCCTCGCGTGGGCTGATTCGTTCCTGGATGGTTGAGTCTGATGTGGCGGACTGCGGCTTCTCGATCTGTTTTGCGTCGGCCTTGCCCCTGTAGTGGCAGAACGTGCGGCACGAATTCATGCTTATCAGCGACCTGGCGGACGAGTGCCTCCGAGATCACGCGTGTCTTCTGAGCCAGTGCCTCGGTCAGAACCGCGTTGCATAGCCTGTTTATCAATCGTGGACTTCCGCCGGAGAAACGATGGATCAGGGGACGCGCTTCCGTCGACAACTTGGTGCTCTCGGAGCCGCCCGCCAGGCGGAGCCGGTGGCGCACATAATCGTCCGATTCCTGTTCCGTAAAGACGCGAATACTGAAATCGATATGGGTGCCAAACTTCAAGAGGCTCATGGCGGGTGATGCCATAATGCGGGCCAGGTCGGAATTGCCTGCCAACACCAGGCTGATGACGCAGGCTCCTTTGACCGCAACGTTGGACAACCACTGCAACTGTTCGAGGATCGAGGCACTGACCAGGTGTGCATTGTCGATAATAACCAGGACCGGATCACCCGCCAGGCCACGGTGTATCAGGAACTCCCGGGATATATGGCGCAGTTCAGTCAGTGTGCCGGTTATGTCGGTAAAGCCGAGCTGTCTCAGCAATTCACAGTAGAACTGGGTCCCGTCCAGGCAAGTCTGGTCAAAGGTTGCGAACGAGAAACTGGGGTCGAGATTGGCTGTATATCTGTTGAGCAGGGTTGTCTTGCCCAGTCCTTCCGCGCCGCGGATGACGAGCAATCGATCGGCGTGTTCTGTCGCATCGGAAAGATGGGCGTAAAGCAGGGAATACTGCTCGGCATGAAATAGCAGGGTGGCATCGGAAACCCGAGCGAACGGGGCTCGACTCATCCCGAAGAAGTCGAGATAGGTGGGTACCGCAACGTTTTTTTCGCGCGATCGTGGCACGCAACATCCCCCTTGTTCATAATTATTATTGTCCGGGAGGACTCCGGATCTGTAGTGTCCGGTTCCAAGAGTGGCGTAGCTGGCCACTCGGCCTCCCGTAGGGTGTGCACCTATTTTTATACATAATTCGGCGTGATTTAAAGGACTATTTACAAGAATTCTAGAGATGTTAGATAACGTACTGAAAAATAAGGGAATACGATTGACTCACAGCCGCAATTCGGGAGTATTGTCGGTGGGCGCCAGCTATTGGCATGCGCCAGCCGCGGCGCGATCGACCCCGAATCGCTATATTCGCGATTGAGCAGGGCCGATGAGCCTGCCAACAAACACACAGGAGCAGCCATGAAGTATCGCCATCTCGGCAGAGCCGGCATTCAAGTCAGCGAGCTTTCGCTGGGCTCGTGGGTCACTTTTCACACGCAGGCCGGCGTCAAGTCCACGGTGGAGATGATGAGCGCGGCCTACGAAGCCGGCGTCAATTTTTTCGACAATGCGGAAGGCTACGCGGCGGGCAAATCTGAAGAAGTCATGGGAGCGGCGCTGAAAGAACTCGGCTGGCGGCGAGGCAGCTACCTGGTGTCGACGAAGCTGTTTTGGGGCCTGCACGAGGCGCCGAACGAGCAGAACACGCTTAATCGCAAGTACCTGCTGGAGGCCATCGATGGCTCGTTGCGACGCCTGGATCTGGACTATGTCGATCTACTCTATTGTCACCGACCAGACCCGACGACGCCGATCGATGAGACGGTCTGGGCAATGCACAACATTATTGACCGTGGCAAGGCGCTGTACTGGGGCACGTCGGAATGGGAGGCGACCGACATCGTTGCCGCGATCGACATTGCCGAGCGACACCACCTGCACAAGCCGATTGTAGAGCAGCCCATCTATAACCTGTTCCAGAGGCATCGATTCGGAGGTGACTATGACCGTGTTTATGAAGAGCGTGGGTACGGCTCGACCACCTGGAGTCCGCTCGCCTCGGGTCTGTTGACCGGCAAGTACAAGGACGGCGTGCCCAGTGACAGCCGCGGTGCCCTTGAAGGCTACGAATGGCTTCGCAAAGAGCTCACCAACGCCGATAGGCTTGCCATGGTATCGGCGTTGCAGCCGCTAGCGAACAGTATGGGTGCAACACTTGCGCAGTTTTCCATCGCCTGGTGTTTGCAGAATCCGCATGTCAGTACAGTGTTGACCGGCGCAAGTCGCGTGTCCCAGGTCCACGAAAATATGAAGGCCCTGGAATTCGTGGACCGCTTCACGCCCGATGTCTTGCGGGAGATCGACCGAATCCTCGGTCTGGCCTGACGTGGATAAATTCCTCGCAGCCGCGATTGAAGAGGCGCGAAATGGCGCTCGCTCGGGTGGCATTCCTATCGGATCGGTGCTGGTCCTCGGCGAGGACATCGTTGGCCGCGGACATAACCAGCGAGTACAAAAGGGCAGCGCCGTGCTGCACGCTGAAATGGATTGCCTCGAAAATGCCGGTCGGCTAACGGCCTCCGATTATCGAAACGCCGTGCTGTATTCGACGCTTTCACCTTGCGACATGTGCAGTGGCGCCATTCTGCTCTATGGCATCCCGAAGGTCGTAATTGGTGAGAACAGGAGTTTTCAGGGGCCAGAAGCGCTTTTGCGCTCGCGAGGTGTGCAGCTCGAAATCCTTGACGATGAATCGTGCCGGCGAATGATGAGCGAGTTTATGACCGCCCACCCTTCACTATGGCATGAGGATATTGGCGAAACCTGATTGCCTGCTTATCCAGGGGATCAGGCAGATTTTCTCCAGAATCGTGACGCAAGCCCAGTGAATCCGCGCTTGCTGCCGATCTTGTTCAGAAGCTCGCCACCCTGGCTGCTCTTGTCGATCAGATCAGGCAGGATCTGTGTGAGTTTGTTGCTGGCATGTTCACGGTCGATACCGAGTGCCAAAGCGAATGCGGCGGTCTTGTGAGCGCCAACTGCTTTTTCGAGTTGCGAGACGGAGATCGACTCGTTCTTGCCATCTCCGAGCCACGATCTCGTCTTGCTGGCGAGCTCGCCTCCCGGTGCTTGCAGCCGGCTAACCAGGTCGCCAAGGTCAAAGGCCTTGTTTCCGTCGGCAAGTCTGTCGAGGGCTGCTGCAGCGCGATTCGAGTTATTGGCGCCTTCGATATGGTCCATCAATACCTGCGTCGCGAGGCTTTTGAAGTTCATTCTTTTTCTCCATCACCGGATCATTTCGGACCCCTGACTCTACCGATATAGTCGGCTCCAGACTGTGAACATTTGTTACACGAGGCGCGAGAATATAGAGTTGCCGGCGTGAAAAGGGTCCTCATAATCTTGGTCGCGCTTGCAGGCGCCTACTATGCGTTCGAGCATTCGTCATCGGTAGGGCAGCGGTCTCCCGCATTTCAGGAGTCCAATGCGGCGCTCGAGAACGCCATCAGCTCGCGACGCTCTGGCTTGCAGGTTCAGGGAAGCGGTACCGTTAGCCGGATACTGTCCGACGACAGGGATGGAAGCCGACATCAGCGTTTCATAGTGCGGCTGGATTCGGGTCACACACTGCTTATTGCGCATAATATCGACCTGGCACCCCGCGTTACGAACCTGAAAACGGGCGAGGCGGTCTCGTTTTTCGGCGTCTATGAGTGGAACGAGCGCGGCGGTGTATTACACTGGACGCATCACGACCCGGCTGGCCATCACGTCGCCGGGTGGCTCGAATACAACGGCTCACGTTATCAATAACCAAGAGGCTGATTTCTCATGAGGTACTTACGGCTATTCGCAATATTCTTCCTGCTTGCAGGTACTGCATTTGCCGACGAAGGCATGTGGACGCTCGATAACTTCCCGAAGACGGCGGTCAAGGACAAATACGATGTCGATATTACGGACAAGTGGCTCGAGACCGTCAAGAGCTCCGTGGCCAGGCTGGACAGCGGCTGCAGCGGGTCATTCGTCTCGCCTAATGGCCTGGTATTGACTAATCATCATTGCGCACTCTCCTGCATCTCACAAAACTCGTCGACTGACTCTGACCTCGAGGCAAACGGTTTTCTTGCCGCAAGTCGCGGTGAGGAAGTGTCCTGCCCCACAGACCGCATATCTGTGCTGCTATCGACGGAAAACATCACGCAGCAAATCGCAGAAGGTACGGCTGGCAAAGGCGATGTTGAAGCGGGCGAGGTGCGGCGCCAGCTGCTGAAGCGTGCTGTCCAGAATTGCGAAGAAGATTCGGGTTTGAAATGCGAATCGGTGAGTCTCTACAGCGGCGGCCAGCACTGGCTGTACAAATACAAGCGTTACGATGATGTTCGGCTTGTATTTGCGCCCGAAGCAGACATCGCCGCGTTCGGCGGCGACCCGGACAATTTCAATTTCCCCCGGTGGTGCCTCGACATGACGCTGCTGCGCGTCTACGAGAACGGCGAACCGGCTGCGACACCGAACTTTCTCGAGTGGCGTGCGCAAGGTCTCGAGCCCGGCGAAGCGATGTTTGTCGCAGGCCGACCCGGCAGAACGCAGCGCCTCTTGACGGTGTCGGATCTCAAGTTTCTCCGCGACACTTCGATCCCGCAATGGCTGATGCGCAATGTCGAGCTGCGCGGGCGTTACATTCAGTACGCAACGGCGGGCGGCGAAGCTTACCGGACGACGCAAGCACCTTTGCAGGGAGTAGAGAACGGCATCAAAGTTCAGCGCAAACGACTGGATGCTTTACACAACGATGAGTTGTTGGAGCAGAAGCTGGCAGAGGAACGTGCGTTACAGGCCGCGGTTGCGGCGGACCCCGAGATGGCCGCCGAAGTCGGCACGGCGTGGGAGGAAATCGAAAAAGCGAACGAAACATACCTTACGTTCAGAGACGACTACTACTTCATAGAGGCGGGCGGTGCATTTAGTGGCAGGCTTTTTGACAATGCGCGCACCCTCGTTCGCAGGGCCGCCGAGCAGGAGCGTCCCAACGAAGACAGATTGCGGCCCTACACCGACGCGGCGCTGCCACGCACCCGGCAGCTGACGTTGGCGGCACGTCCATTTTACCCTGAGCTGGAAAAGCTACGGCTTTCGTTTTCGCTCGACAAAATGCGAGAGCTACTCGGACCCGACTCGCCGTTCGTTCACCAGATCTTGGGTAAGCAGTCGCCTGAAGCGCTTGCCGCGGAGCTTGTTGACGGATCGAGCCTTAGCGACCTGGATGTTCGCGCACGCCTGTGGGAGGCAGACCTGGACACGCTGCGCCGCTCGGATGATCCAATGATTAAGTTGGCGCTTGCTATCGATGACCAGGCTCGAGCCCTGCGCAAACGCTATGAGGACGAAGTCGAGGCGCCGTCCGACCTGGCCTACGAGAAAATTGCCAAAGCCCGTTTTGCGGTCAATGGCACCAGTGACTATCCGGATGCGACCTTCACACTACGCGTGAGCTACGGGGCACACGAAGGCTGGCTCGAAAAAGGAAGCCCTGTGCGGCCCTGGACGACGACTTCGGAGCTGTTTCCTCGCGTCACTGGTGAGGCGCCTTTCGGTCTGCCTGACAGTTGGGCCGAAGCAGGGAATAAAATCGCGGGTGACGTCAAGTTTAACTACGTGGGTACCACGGACATTATTGGCGGCAACTCCGGCAGTCCGGTGATTGACAAGAGATGGCAAGCTGGTGGGCCTGGTATTTGATGGAAACATCCACTCAATATCGGGTGCCTACTGGTTTGACGCGGACACGAACCGCACGGTTGCTGTGCATCCGCAAATCATGATCGAGTCGATGCGGTCCCTGTACGATGCGGGCCACTTGCTCGAGGAGATGGGAGTCGAGTAGGGCGCGGAATCGAGAGCAAAACGAGCCGAACACTCAGTAGCGGGCCGGTTTGCCTGGGGCTATGTGATTCAATAAGTATCGGGGTGCCCGTTGCGACGATCGCATCACTGCGCACGCTGGTGCACGCCTCATGCACGCAACGACACGGGCTCTGGGAGCTCACGGTGCGAGGGCTAAGTTGCCTCTGATTGTGCTAGTGTCGCCGCATCAATAATAAAGGGTAAACACCATGAACAAGTTGCTCCAGTTTGTCGTTGTCGTCGCAGTCGTTTTCTTGGCGGCACCGCACGCCGTCGCTGCAGACGATCATAAATCGATCCTGATTACGGGTGCCAGTACAGGCATCGGCCGAAATCTCACCGAAACGCTGGCTGAGAACGGCTATCACGTTTACGCCGGCGCGCGTAAGGACAAGGATCTCGCAGCACTGGATGCCATTGACAACGTTACAGCCGTAAAACTCGACGTCACCAGTCAGGAGCAGGTCGATGCCGTTGTCGAGATGATCAAAAAGAAGGGCACGGGTTTGTACGGCCTTGTCAATAACGCGGGCGTTGGCGGCGGCGGCGAGGTTATCGACACCCCGGTTGAGGATCAGACGTTTGTCTATGCCGTCAATGTTGAGGGCGTATACCGCACGACCAAGGCGTTCGCACCAATGGTTGTCGAGTCAAAAGGCCGTATCGTGACGACGGGTTCGATTGCAGGCACGATCGCATGGCCGGGTGGCAGCGCCTATAGCGGTAGCAAACACTGGATCGAAGCGTATACCGATGCCCTGGCTGGCGAAATGGGATCGCTGGGCGTAGCAGTCAGTGTCGTCGAGCCTGGCAACTACAAGTCGAATATTCGTCGCAGCAGCGTGTCTCGCGGGCATGAGCTTGCGAAGGCCGCTGGTGGTGAAGTGACCGAAGAAATGAAAAAGGCCTATGAAGCAACTGCCGAGCGTGAGTTGTCCTACAAGGAACCGGATGAGGTGTCTGCGGCATTCATGCACGCCCTGTTTGATGACAATCCGTTGCGTCGTTACGTGGTTGTCCCCAACGAGGGTGAACAGGAAAGGACCATTCGCACGAAGGTCAATGAGCTTGTACAGTTGAATCAGTGGGGTCCGTACAGCTACAGCCGGGATCAGCTGGTGGAGCTGTTGGATCAAGCCCTCTCTGGAGATGCCCCGTCGGACTAGGCCGGTTCGGAATAGCAAAAGCTCGGCCTGCGTGCGTGTGTCGCCCGTTGACTCCGGGTTGCACTCCTCACCATAGCGGGGCGCCTTCGGCGCCCGGATCGGTGTGCGTCGGTTGGTCGCGGCTGCGCTGAGCCGTGGTTGAAGAGGCCCCGAACAAGTCGATCACGGAGGAAGTCTTGCGTGCAGGACACGCGGATTCGCAACCGCGTGTATGGACCCCTAAGACCGTAGGTTTCAGCAGGTAACCGGGGGTTCCCGTTGGCAGGATCGCAGGCACTGCGCGCAACGGTGCATAGCTGGTCCACGCAATAACGCGCATCCCGTGTGGCTGCTAAAGAGCGCCGACTAACGGCCGATACAGTGAGCGAGCGCTGTTTCGAGTCATTGCATGCCCTATTTCAATTATTTTTCTGCTGTCGCGCCAAAATCCTGGCTTCGCACGATCGTCTTGCCTGACAAGTCATCGGAAGAAGAGCGCGAGTTCCGCCGCTATTTCCAAAGGCGCACGTTGCCGATGGCACAAATCGCAGTACTGATTGCGATGTTTCTTATCGTAGCGGTGTGCATTCTGGACTGGATCGTGATGCCACCTGAATTTGCGCTTCCAGCGATTCAATTCAGAGTGTTTACGATGTTAGCCCTGCTCGTCGCGGTTTTCAGTGCGTCGCTGATTTGGCCATCGGACACCAGAATACCCTACGCGTTTATGTTGGTGGGTGCACTGAACGGAGTTGGAACGGTCATTGTCGGTGGCATAGCCGCCCGCTCCGGTACTGAATTCGTAATGTGGGGAACCATTTTCGCCACCTTTTACGTGTACCTGGTTTTTGGGCTGCGTTTTCGCCAGGCTGCGTTTGCCGGCTGGCCGGTTTTTTTGACCTTTTTTGCCGCCGGCATAATAACGGATGCGCCGTTCGTCAAGATGGCGTACGGCACACTGTTTCTTGTCTTTACCAACTTCATCGGCATGTACGCGTCGTTTCTTTTTGAGATGGACGCACGTGAGCTGTTTCAGAAACAGAAACTATTGAAAAAACTCGCGCGAACAGACGGCCTTACCGGTATCGACAACCGGCGTAGTTTCGACGAGCACCTCAGTGATGTATGGCGGCAAGCAAGGCGGGAAAAACATGCTATTGCCGTTTTACTCGTCGATATAGATTACTTCAAACTTTTCAATGATTGTTATGGGCACGGGCCGGGCGACGAATGTATACAGGCGGTAGCTGCCACTTTAGACAAATCAGTGCACCGACCATTTGACCAGGTCGCGCGATATGGCGGTGAGGAATTCGCAGTTGTGCTTTACAACCCGACCGATCAGTTTGTCCGCGACTATGCAAATGACCTCGTTCGCCAGATCGCTGCTCTCGGAATCGAACACAAAGCATCCGATATCGCTGACGACGTGACCATCAGCGCAGGTGCGACAATAATGTGGCCCGATGCTTCAAATCAACCGGATCAGCTGGTGCGAACGGCGGACGACGCGCTGTATGAGTCAAAAGCACAAGGCCGCAATCGTGCGACTGTTTATCACCTGGATACTCAGTTGGATGCCACAACCGCACTCAGGGCGATTGCTGTCTAGCCGCCTTGGTCCTTCACGGGATCGATCGCGCGCTGCGCCGCCGCGCAAGGCCCCTAACGGACCCTGCCTTACTACATAATTTCGAGCCGCGCTGTTTCAGGCTAGTACATATACCTGGCCTGGCGCGCGTCCTCTGCGGTGGTTACTTTTTACAAATCACTGTATAGTAATTGAGCGTCCCCTCTCGTTCAGTGCGCACCCCTCCGCCTCACAGAACCCGACTGATTTCATGATCGAAAACGACTTCCAGATTTCTTCCGTACAACCTATGGAGCCACCGTCCGGATCCGATGCGTCCGAGTGGCACAGCTACGTGATTGTGCAAGGGGACAACACGATTCGCGGATTTCGGGAAGGTGATCTGAACGCCGTAACCAGCGCGGCAGAAGCGATCGTCGCCCAACTAAACGAAAGACGCATGGGCAAGCGCGCCCGTGCCCAGCTCGTGATCGCCAAGACGAAAAAGACCTGATTGGATTTTTCTCAGCCCATGTCCAACACTGTCGACAATAACCTCGCCCTGTTCTGCGATTTCGAAAACATCGCACTTGGTGTGCGTGACGAAAAGAACGCGGTGTTCGACATCAACTGGGTGCTCGAGAGACTCCTCGTCAAAGGCAGTATTGTTGTCAAGAAAGCCTATTGCGACTGGGGTCGCTACAAAGAATTCAAAGCGACCATGCACGAGGCGGCATTCGAACTGATCGATATTCCTCACGTGCGCCAGTCGGGCAAGAACTCGGCTGATATTCGGATGGTTGTTGACGCGCTTGATCTCTGCTACACCAAGTCGCACGTAAACACGTTCGTTATCATTAGTGGAGATTCTGACTTTTCTCCGCTGGTCAGCAAGCTACGCGAAAATGCAAAGACAGTTATCGGCGTCGGTGTAAAGAATTCAACGTCCGATCTGCTCGTAAAGAACTGCGACGATTTCATCTTCTACGACGATATCGTTCGTCAGCAGAAACAAAGAAAGAGCGCGCCCAAGGCGTCCAAGAGCCCGTCAAAGAAACGCAAGACGACCAAGTCCAAATCGAAAGACAAGAAGCAGGAAGGGATTGACCAGGCCCTGGAAGTAGCAGCGGCACTGATTGCGGAGCGCGGTGATCAGGATAAGCTTTGGGGCTCGATGGTCAAGCAGGCCTTGAAGCGGGTGAACCCGAGCTTCAACGAGGGCTATTTCGGCTTCGAATCATTCAGCAAGCTGCTTGAAGAAGCGCAGGCGCGAGGCCAGCTCGACGTGGAACTCGACGAGCGCTCCGGCGGTTACATTATCCGCAGGGTTGCCAGCTAACCTGGCTTGCTTACCGCGTACGACTCATGTCCCGATGGCTGCGTCACGCGTAATGCGGATAGACGGGCTGGTACATGTTCTCGTGTATATCAGCCAGTATGTCCTCCGGTTCCTCACGGTCCGTGAATCCATTGTCGTAGACCATCTTCGCGACATCGCGGGCGATCAGTCCTGAAACCTGGCGTATCAGCGAGAGTGCGGGATAAACGCGACCTCGTTCCAGGTCTTCGTCAGTTACCTGGCTGGCCAGTGAGAACGCGGCGGCCAGGAACATCTCGTCCGTCACGACGCGTGAGCGGCTGACAATGACGCCCAGTCCGACGCCCGGGAAGATATAAGCGTTGTTGCCCTGTCCGGACACAAACGTCTGGTTGCCGAGTTTGACCGGATCGAACGGGCTACCACTTGCGAATATCGCTCGTCCGTCACTCCAGGTATAGGCCTGTTCAGCGGTGCACTCTGCCTTGGACGTGGGGTTGGACAGCGCGAATATAATGGGACGCTCATTCATCTTTGCCATGGCTTCGACGACGTCCTTGGTAAACGTGGCCGGCTGACCGGACAGACCAAGGATGGCCGTCGGCTGCAGCGCCTTGACTGCGCCGAGCAGGTCCGGGATGTACTCATGCTCGTGAGCATACGGTACCTTGTGCGGTGCGATGTTATCGCGACCCTCGACAAGAAGGCCCTTGCTGTCCACGAACCAGCAGTGTTTGCGAGCTTCTGTCTCCGATACTCCTTCTGTCTTGAGGGCTGCAACGAAGACGTCGGCAATACCGATGCCCGCTTCGCCGGCACCGAGGAACAGGATCTTCTGATCCGCGAGCTTGCCACCGGTAATCCGCATCGCCGCAATAATGCCTGCCACGGCTACGGCTCCGGTGCCCTGGATATCGTCGTCGAACAAGCAGGTATTGGAGCGATATTCTTCCAGCAGCCGGAACGCATTGGTGTTGCCAAAGTCTTCAATCTGAATAAGAACGCCCGGGAAGACTTCTTTTGCCGCCTCGACAAATTCGGCAAATAACGCATCGTACTCTTCGCCGCGCACCCGGCGCCGCTCGACGCCATTGTAGAGCGGATCGTTGAGCAGCTTCTCATTATTGGTCCCGACATCCATCATGACGGGCAGACATTGTGTGGGATGGATGCCGGCACAGGCCGTGTACAGCGAAAGCTTGCCGATCGGGATACCCATGCCATCGGCACCGAGGTCCCCCAAGCCGAGTATGCGCTCACCGTCGGTCACGACTATGATGCGGGCGTCCTTGTGCGGCCAGTTCTGCAGCAGCTCCTTGATACGTCCTTTGTCCTGCACAGAAACGTAAAATCCCCGCGGCTTCCTGTAGATGTGCTGGAATTCCTGGCAGGCTTTGCCCACGGTCGGTGTGTAGATGATTGGCATCATCTCTTCGATGTGATTCATGATCACCCGATAGAAGAGATTTTCGTTGCGGTCCTGCAACGCGATCAGGTACAGATACCTTTCGAGGTCGGTAGGCTTCGCACGAATATTGCCGAGCACCCGAAGTTCCTGTTCAGCCATCGAGTGCACGCGGGGCGGCAGTAGTCCGCGTAGCTTTAATGCATCCCGTTCCGCCTCGGTGAACGCGGTGCCTTTGTTCCGTATCGGGTCATGGAGAATTTTGACGCCCAGGTTTAGATCAGGAGGGGGTTGTTTGATCACGGCAGTTCCTCAAAAAAGGGGGCCACCAGCGCGGCTCCATCGGCTAACGGCAAGTGAGAATCTACTCTCTTCCTTGCCCTTTGGTATGCCGGATTTCACGTAGAAAATCGCGCTACGTACAAGTTCTTATCGGCCGTCGTGCTGCGTTGGCGTAACATCCAATCCCGCGTCACACATGGGTCGGAGATCGCCATGAGCCGTAAGGTAGTGATCATGGGAGCCGCGGGGCGTGACTTCCATGTTTTCAATTGCTGTTATCGGGACAACGCCGATGTCGATGTCGTTGCCTTCACGGCGACGCAGATTCCGCACATCGACGACCGTCGGTATCCGGCCGAGCTCGCGGGCCAGGGATACCCGGATGGCATCCGAATCATTCCCGAAGACGATCTTGTTGAGCTACTAAAGTCTGAGCCGATCGACGAGGTCGTGTTCGCCTATTCGGATGTCAATCTCGCCTACATCGACCAGCGCAGAAGGCTGGTTGAGTCCTGTGGGGCCAGGTTTTCAACATTCGATGTGGATGCGTCGATGCTGTCGTCGAAGAAGCCCGTAATTGCGGTAACGGCGGTCCGCACAGGCTGCGGAAAGAGCCAGGTATCGCGTCGAATCACGGATATCCTGAAGCAGTTGGGAAAGAAGACCGTCGCTATTCGCCATCCAATGCCCTATGGCGACCTGGCGAAGCAGTCGGTGCAGCGTTTCGCAACCTACGACGATCTAAAGCGGCAAGAATGCACGATTGAGGAGCGTGAGGAATACGAGCCGCACATCAATAACGGTGTCGTCGTTTATGCCGGCGTGGATTATGCCGCCATTCTCGCCGAGGCCGAGAAAGAAGCCGATGTAATCGTCTGGGACGGTGGCAATAACGACACGCCATTTTTCCGGCCGGACCTCTGGATAACGGTCGCGGACCCGCACCGTGCGGGCCACGAGCTCGAGTATTTTCCCGGTACAGTCAATTTCGAGCGAGCGGATGTCATAATCATCAGCAAGGTTGGGTACGCTGACGAGGAGCAAATACGAGTCATCGAGGCGAACGCGAAGAAGTTGAATGCCGACGCGCTGGTGCTTCGTCGTAAGTCGCCGCTGCACGTTCCGGATCCCGACCTGATCACCGACAAGCGCGTGCTGGTCATAGAAGACGGACCAACGACAACGCACGGCGGCATGCCGTTCGGGGCCGGCGTCCTGGCAGCCACGGAGCACCACGCGGCAGAGCTCGTCGATCCGCGACCGTTCGCGGTTGGCGAAATCGCCGAGACATTCAGGAAGTATCCAGACGTTGGTGATCTCCTGCCGGCCATGGGCTATGGAGATGCGCAGGTTCGCGACCTTGAGGCAACGGTTAGCGCGGTCGACTGCGACCTGGTGTTGATCGCGACGCCGATCGACCTGACGCGCCTCATCGACATCGAGAAACCCAGTATGCGCATCGGCTACAGCATGCCGGCTGAGGACGGCGCGTTAACGGAGGCCGTGACACGCGTAGTTTGCTGATCGGGCCTAACTTGCGGTGCTTAGATCGGAAAAGTAAGCCCGCACCATTGCGCGGAGCCTGTCCTCTTCTTCCTCCCAGGCCCGCATGGCTGATTGCACGCCGGGGTCCGCAACGACCTCCTCGAATTGCGCCTGCGCAAAGTCCTGTCGCCATGCCAGGTTGACCGATACCGGCTGGTTCAGAACCTCCTCCTTGGCAACCTCAATCGCCTTGGCAATGTCGCCCCGTAACGCCAGCACGTTTAGATACGTCCTCGGTGACTTCGCCAGCTCGAAGCCCACCGACTCGCCAAACGCCAGCAGCGCCTCCAGGCGCCGCAGCACTTCCTCGCGGGGTAATGACACATACCAGGCGTCAAATGCGACGCCCTGAGCCGCCCGAAACTTACCTGGAACCAGGGGCGCATCGACATCCAGGATGCCCGGCGCGCGCCCGTCCAGCCATGTGCTCAAGGCTTCGACGGCCCCGTCGTTTGCCGCTGATCGCATAAGGAACTGCACCGCGCCGGCGTAGGCGAAGCGACGATCCTCGATGTCATCTTCCACTGCCCGACGTGCGCTGGACTCGGCCGCTGCCTGGTCCCCGATGCTGATCGCTCGCAGCAGCTCGATACGGTATGCGACCTCGCTGGTAGGGGCCAGCGCCAGCACGCGGGACCGGAAGTCGTCAGCCTCGTCGACCAGTCCCAGCTGATACAGGAAGCCCGCGAGTATACCCGGAAGTTCATGATCCCTCGGGTCGACGTGTATGGCATTGAGGAACTGCTTGACGAAATCCAGTCCATCACCTGCCTGCAGGCTGATTGTGCCGAGGTTCGTGTATGCATTCGGCTGCCCGGGCTCTATTTCCAGGGACTTTTGCAGCGCCGCTTTTGCCTCGTCCCATCTGTCGAGCTTCATGTAGGCGGTGCCGAGTTCATAATGCAGTGCCGGGTTATACGGGTCTTGCTTCAGGGCGTCCTCGAGTACCAGTGTCGCCTTGTCAAATTGCGTCACCGCCTGGTAGGCGCGAACCAGCAAAATGCGGGTCTGAAGTTCAGCGGGCGCTTCGGCAGTGAGCATCTCAAGATCACTTACCAGCGCGATCAGGACACTCATATCTCCGTCTGCGGCGCCGAGTGCCGCTGTTGCGAATGTTGAGGCCGCCCGGGCCAAAACATCGTCGGGTCGTATTTCGAGCACCTGATCGGTGATGGCGACGATTTCGGCATAGGCGTCCTCGTCCTTCATTAGCCCCGTTTCAAGCTGATGGAAGTAACTCATTGCCAGCTCGGTCTTTGCGTCGACGAAGTCCGGATCGATCAACAGAGCACCTTTTAAAAGATCTTCAGCGGCTGTAAGCCCGCCATAGGAGTACGTTGCTCGTTCCCGACGCGCCTGCATGTACAGGTCGTAGGCATCGGGGTTCGTTGTTGCCAGCCCCGCAACCTGATGCTGGCCGGTGCCGCGAAGCAGAGACTCCGACAGTGCATAACCGACTTTCTCGGCGATTTCGTCCTGAATTGCGAAGATGTCATCCAGCTCACGATCGTAGTTTTCAGACCAGACGTGGAAACCGTCGCTGGCGCGAATCAGCTGCGCCGTAATACGAACATTGTCGCCGGCACGTTGCACGCTACCTTCCAGGACATGGGCGACCTGCAGTGCCGTTGCGATCTCGCGAATACTGAGGTTCTGGCCTTTGAACGCAAAACTCGATGTGCGCGCCGCAACCTTCAGGTCCGGTATTTGCGCGAGCATGTGCAACAGCGTTTCAGTCAGGCCGTCCGAGAAATACTCGTTGTCGACATCATTGGACATGTTGACGAAGGGCAATACCGCAACCGACGCGTTGCTCGCCAACATGTCTGGCGAACCTGCCTCGTCAGAAACTTGCTGCGCGCTGAAGAGGCCCACGAGGATTATCAGGGCGATGATTGCCGCAACAACGACGAGGTCGATTTTCTTTCGGCGGCTGGCATTCTCCGGATTGTCATGATCGACCTCGTGGTCGCGTTTTATGCCATCGGGTGTGAGCTCGTAAAACCACGAAAATATGACACTTGGAATGAATCCAAATGCAAAGCTGAGGATAACCGCGCGCGATACCCAATCAGGCGCGCCCAGCGTCGGCAGGATAGTAGTGAGGACCTCGGTAATCAGCCAGCCTACAACAAGGTATGCCGCGGCAACCCGAAACACGTTGCGGCGGCGAAGTTCAGAGACAATCGACATCTAGGGGCTCAGTGGTTTGGCTGGTATTCGGACTACACATGACTTAGATGCACTGTGTGCGTCGAAGGTTTCATCGGAAATGGCTTTATTCAGTAGTAGTTCAGGCAATTTTCACCTGCCATTAAGGGCAACGGCGATAGTCTACAGGCGAAAACAAAGGAATGTTAACCAGGAGTTGCTCATGGATATCGTAATTGCAGCAGAGAAATCGACTATAGCCAGTTTGTTAGGCGAGCACATACATCGCAGCGTCGGTCCCGAAGACATTGAGATTGTCGAGGACCCGGATGAGACTGGCAGCTTTTTCATTGGTCTTGAATTCGACCAGTACAGACTGTCACCGGGCGGTGAGATCGAGTCGGATGAGCTGCAGCTGCTCGACTAGTGGCGCGGCAAACTGGCCGGTACCGGCTAGGGCGTCAACACGCCAATCTGGCGGAGCAGCTCGACGAAAGCCGCAGGATCGCTTATTCCGACAAAACCGAGCCCGCTCAACGCCCCGCAGAGATGCGCGTCATGGTTGATACGACCGCGAGACTGTGTAGAAGCCCAGTAGGAATACCCAACGTAGCCTACGGCAAACAACACGGCCGGGATTGGTATCGGAATCGGCATGATCATCAACGTCGTGGTCGGAAAGAACACGATATAGGCGAATAACACAGCAGATATGGCCCCCGATGCGCCGAGAGACGCATACCCGGGATTTCTTCTGTGCCTGATGAACGTGCATCCATGGCTGGCGATCAGACCCGTGAGATACAGCATCACGAAGGGTACGGCGCCGATGTATTTCTCCAGCGGAAATGCAAAGAAGAAAAACGTAAACATGTTGAAAAGCAGGTGGCCAACGTCGGCGTGCACGAGTCCGCTCGTGATCATCGTCGCGTACTGTTTTTTGCGCACGAAGTAATAGGGCCGAAAGAGACACCTGTCGATCAATGCGGGCACACGGAACAGGCCGAGTACGCTGATGCCGATAGTCAGCACCATGATCGCGGAAGACGCGATCTCTACGTTATGAAACAACAGGAATCTTTACCCCTGATAAACTGATTAGCCGGCGACTTCGCGCCTCTTTTGCTTGTCATCGTACATACTGGAATCGGCTTCTGCCAACAGGTTTTCGACGTTGGCATGGCGATCGGGGTCGAATTCAATCACGCCAACGCTCCAGCACAGCTTCTCGCGGATCTCACATTCTGCCCGTGAGGCGAGTTCTTGTAAGCGATCGATTGCTTTCTGTGCGCCGCCTTTCGAATTGCTGAGTAGTACAACAAACTCGTCACCGCCCAGGCGACCAACAGCGTCCGCCGTCCGGAAGCATTTGACCAGTAGCCTGGCGAAGTGCTTCAGCAGATCATCTCCGGCCGCGTGCCCGTGGGTATCGTTGATCGCCTTGAAACCGTCAAGGTCAAAGAAAGCGACCTCTGCGGTCAGTTCCCGTTCGACGACAAAGTGATAAGAGGTGATCAGCGATGAGGTGAAAGCCACGCCGATTGGCGACTTGTGTCAGGTCATCAACGGTGACCTGGGAAGAGATCTATGATCTCGTCCTCGACCATTTCAGCCATGTCCCTGAGCGCCTCGATATCGTCTGAGGACATCTCGCGCGGCTCAGGATCGATAAGGCATAGCGTACCGATATTGAAGCCGCCGGGGTCCCTGATCGGATAGCCCGCGTAAAAGCGGATATTCGGTGCACCCGTGACAAGGGGGTTGTCCGCGAAACGAGGGTCCTTGCGGGCATCGTTTACGATCAGCGGCTCTCGGCTGAGGATGGCGTGGCCGCAAAAGGAAATGGCACGGGAGGTCTCGCAGGCATCGAGGCCCTGCTTTGATTTGAACCACTGGCGGTCCGAATCGACCAGGCTAACCAGGGCAATTTGTACGCCAAACAAGCGTTTCGCCATACGCGTCAGCCTGTCGTAGCGCTCCTCGGATGGCGTATCCAGAATCCTCAGGGAATGCAGGCTCATCAGACGAGCCGTCTCGTCGATTGGCATAGCGGGCTCGCGCATAGGGAATTCTCTATTTCACAATTGTCCGAATATCGGCAGCAAATCCGCGGACTTTAGCGCCTTCGACGGCTGATATATCCGTGAATCGGGCTCAAGAAAAGCCGGAAATGGCCGATTAAGGCCTGAGTAAGCTACTGATTCTTGGTGAGAGCCCCGCGTGAAGCTGCACATTGTCCGATGCACATTTGCCCTTGCGGCGCTGACATTCTTGTCGGCGGCGCCTGCGCATGCTGCAAATGGCGAGGCTGAAGCGCCGTTTCGCTATTACACGGTACTGGATGGCCTGACGCAGTCCAATGTAGTGGATATCGAGCAAGACCAGGCAGGCTACCTCTGGTTCACGACTGCTCGCGGCCTCAATCGCTACGACGGCAAGGAATTCGATCAGTATACGATCGCCGACGGCCTGCCGAATAACTCACTCACAGCGCTTCACGTAAGCGACTACGAATTCAGTGTGGGTCGGTGACGCGCGCGGTGGTTTAACGGTGATTCACGGGGCACGCGTGGTCCACAGCATAAAGCCGCCCACCGGAATGACTCGGCCGGTCCTTGATATTGAGGCCATCGGCGACCGGAAATTTGCCGTTATCGAAGACGCCGGTATTGTCGAGGTCACCATCGACAGCGGCGAATTCGTTATTAAGCATCTCGTCGGCGACGAAGCGATGGGGATTACCGATCTCGCGGTGTATGGCGATGACGCCTGGGTGCAGTCAGCAACTGGGTTGTACAGATTCAGACTGGGCGCGGAGCCAACGTTGGAGCTGCTGGCTGAGGCTGTTCGTCAAATCCATGTCGATGATGCTGGCCAACTGTGGGTAGCCGATAAGGACGGAGAAGTTGGCACCTGGCAGGGTGGCTCGTTCCGGCCAACCCTCACTATCGATTCCGAGAATCCGATCGTCAGCATCACTACGGATCGTGAAGGGCTGGTCTGGGTCGCAACCAGGGACGAACTGTTCAACTTTGGCAGTCGCTCTGAAGGATCCGAGTACATTGGTCGCGAGGTACGACAATACTCCGGTATCGATGATGTCACATCGATGTTCGTCGATCGTGAGAATTCACTGTGGCTGTCCAGCGGTTCCCGATTGATTCGATTCCTGGGTGACCGCTTCGAGCACTTCCGACTGCGAATATCGTTCGACTCGGAAACCGTCTGGGCGGTCAGCGAGGATCGTCAGGGTCGGTACTGGTTTGCAACTGAATCGAAACTGATCTTGCGTCGCCATGACGAGTCGATTCTGGTCATTGGCGAAGAGTCCGGCATTCCGAAAGGTACGGTTCGGGATATTGTCTCTGATGGAAAAGGCATTCTCTGGATAGGAATTACCGACCAGGGTTTGTACCGCTTTGACGTAGATGCAATGCGTGCCACCCATATCAAGCAGTCCGGGACCGCCAGCATCCTGGATGTCGATGTCGCGTCCGATGGGGCAGTCTGGTACTCGACGATTGGCAGCGGCGTCTTTCGCTATGAACCCGAAGAGCAGTCCGTGACCAGGTTTGCGACGCCGGAGAGCACCTCAGTTTACTCACTTGATATTTCTTCGGACGGAGTCGTCTGGTTTGGCGCTGACGAGATTGGTCTTGTTCAGCTCGTTCCGCAGGCTGAAGGTGGCTACGAGCAGACAATCATCGGCAATGAATCATCCGCTACAGATAACAGCTTCGAATACGTCAAGTTGACGCCCGGAGAGGAGGGCGGCTTCGAGGAAATCACGCTGGATCCGCAAGCTGGCTTGCCTAAGCGGCTATTCAATCATATATCTCTGACAGGCCCGGACTCGGTATGGATCGCGACCGAAGAAGGTGGGCTCTACTTCTTTGACGGCAGGCGATTTACGGACTACGGAGAGGTTACACCGCTCGCCGATCAGACCGTATACCTGGTTCATCCCCTGGAGAACGGCAGCCTCGTTGTCGGTGGCGAGCAAGGTCTGTATCAGTTCGTGCCTGGCACGCCCGGAATCGCACACTACAACCCGCAAACGGGTTTCATTGGTATGGAGACTAATGTCCATTCGACCTTCGTTGATTCGGAGGGCAGTCTCTGGATTGGTACAGTCGACGGTGCCACGCGTATGGATGTCACACAGCCGATGCCGCGTCAGTTTGAACCGACACCAACGATCGTTCGCGTCGAGAGCCAACTTAGCGGCCGGCAAATTCTGGATGCCCAGGAAATCGAGCCGAAAGAGCTAGGCGCTCGGGTTGAATTTGCCGCGATTTCGCTTCTTAGTCCACGCGGCATGCAATACAGCTTCATGCTCGATGGCGTGGATTCCGACTGGGGCTCGCCGACAACCAGCCGTTCTGTCAGTTATCCGAGAATACCGCCAGGAAACTACGAGTTCCTGGTGCGTGCGCGTTATCCAGGTGGCGAGTGGAGCAGCGATGTTGCTCGCTTTAGCTTCACCGTGCTGCCATTCTTCTGGCAACAGCCCTGGTTCATCGTCATTCTTCTTGTGGCTGCCGCGCTGCTGCTGCGCGCGTTCATGATGTACCGCACGAGAAATATCGAATGGTTGAACGAGACTCTGCAGGGGCAGGTCGAAGAACGAACCGAGTCCATCGAAAAAGCCCGCCAGGAGTTGGAGCGAAGTAACCTGCGCCTCTCCGAGGAGATCGACGCGCGCGCCGAGGTTGAGACGCGCTTCCTGAACGCATTCGAAAACGCACCCATCGGTATGGGACTGCTGGATGCTGATGGCGTTTTGTTTGATGCAAACCCCGCCCTCAAGGAGATGTTCTGGCCGGCGTTGCTGAATCGCAAATTCGTCGACGCCATCAGCGAAGATGATCGTGAGCACTTCGTGCAGCAATATGAAACCGTAGTGAAATCCGAGCTTTCCAGCCTTCACGAAAAGCTTATCTGTATCGGCGCCACGGGCGAAGAAATCCAGGCTGTCTTGAACCTGTCCGTCGTTTCTTCGGAGAGCGGAGAATTCCTCTACAGCGTACTCCAGGTTCAGGACGTCACCGAATCGATGAAGCTGACGGTTCAGCTTGAGTACCAGGCAAGCTATGACGAGCTGACCGGCTTGCTGAATCGACGTGCATTCGAAGCGCAGCTCGAACGCGCCTGGGAGATGAGTGCTGAGCATGAGAAGAAGAGCTATCTCATGTTCATGGATCTTGATCAGTTCAAGGTGGTTAATGACACCTCCGGTCATACTGCGGGTGACCAATTGCTGCGGGCCGTCAGCGAGATCCTGAAAGACAGTGTGCGAAATGACGATGTTGTAGGTCGACTCGGCGGTGACGAGTTCGCCATAGTGCTGTTGGATTGCCCGACTAAGGTAGCGCGTCGAATTGCCGAGTCAATCCGCCAGCGCATTGAGGATTTCCGTTTCCACTGGGATGTCGAGACTTATCGCATTGGCGTAAGCATCGGTGGCGTTCCGATCGACCCGGAGATAGGCGACATCAGCGAGTTGCAACAGCTGGCGGACGCTGCCTGCTACGCAGCCAAGGAAGCCGGCCGGAATCGCGTACACATGGTTTCGGGAGAAAAGGACTCTGCCCGAGTACATCGTGGCCAGGTTCGCTGGGTACAGCGACTTCGTGACGCAATGGACAATAATCGTTTCGCCATCTACGCACAGCCGATAAAGCCTGTAGACGAGGACAGCGACGAACGCGAGAGCCTCGAGATCCTGCTGCGCTTGCGAGACGCGGAAAGTCGCAAGCTGATACCGCCGGGAGCATTTCTGCCTGCAGCGGAACGCTACGGTATGAGTGTCGAGCTCGACAAATGGGTGATTACCAGCCTCTTCAATATGTTGTTTGTGCACCATGCGTTCGAGGCAGTGCACAGGAAATACTGGATCAACCTGTCCGGTAGCAGCGTTGGCGATCGGCGCTTCGCCGAATTCCTCAAGAATGCAGTTGCCAATTCGCCGCTGCCGCCGGGAACGATCAACTTTGAGATTACCGAAACCGCAGTTATCAGGAACATCGCCGAAGCCGGCGAGCTAATTACAGCCCTGCGGGAAATGGGCTGTAAGTTCGCGCTGGATGATTTTGGTAGTGGGCTGTCGTCTTTCACCTATCTCAAGAACCTGCCCGTCGACATAGTGAAGATTGACGGCAGCTTCATTCGAGACTTGTTGAAAGACGATACGGATCGGATTTTCGTTAAATCGATCATCGATATTGCTCATACGCTGAATCTCAAGGTAGTCGCCGAGTTCGTGGAGAACAAAGAGACGCTCGAAGCCGTACGAGAACTCGGCGCGGATTATTTCCAGGGTTTCATGACCGGAAGGCCGTTCGTCTTTGCGCCACGGTTTCCGAAAATCGCCGGGTCCGAGAATGATCACACCGGCATTAACGCAAAAGCAGGTTGAGAGAGAATAATGACCGCTGCAACAGAAACATCAGATACTGCCACTAACCTGGCAAAGTCCATATTGGCATTACCGCCTTTGCCAGCGACAGCGCAAGAGATTCTGACTTGCTTTGGCGACGAATTCATCGATGCCAAGAAGGTGGCATCCGTCGTCGAGGGCGACGCTGGTATCTGTGCCAAGCTGCTCGGCCTCGCGAATTCGGCCTACTTTGGACTTTCAGAGCCTGTTAGCGATATGGAGCAGGCGATTTCCCGCGTGCTTGGTGTCGACACGGTTCGATCGCTTGTACTCGCCATGGCGGTTCAGCAGTCGTTCAACAGCAAGCATTGCTCGGCGTTCGATGTCCAGCGATTCTGGCTTACCTCTTTGATGACAGCCGAATGCTGCAAGAAGATCGCGGCAGCCGATGAGGCATTCGAGGACGCTGAACGTGACCTGGCCTATTCGGCAGGTCTCTGCCACAACCTGGGTTTGATGGCGCTCACGCACATTGAGGCGGACCGTAGCTGCCAGGTGCTAATGCACAACGATGAGCAAGTCGAGTCCGGCAGCCTCACGCGCTGGTTTCAGGACGAGTTCAAGACCGATCACAAGATGATGACGGCTGAACTCGCGCGGCTCTGGTCGCTACCCGCGCCCATGATCGCGGCTTACCACTGCCGGGCTTTCCCGGACGCACCGTGTGAGCACCGTCTCGGCCTGGTCGTCAATGCGGGTGTGATAGCCGTACAGAACGCGGAACTTCCCGAGGAGCGCTGGCAGAGCCTTCAGCCCTGGGCAGAGGCGCTTGGCATAAGTGCGGCAGATATCCAGAGCATGGCGTCGATTGGCGAGCGTCAGAAAGAGAGCGTGAAGTCACTCGCAGGTCGACTGACACATTGATTACTAAAACTATTTTTAACGTACCGAGCACAGCTAAGTCAGCTGCGCCCAGTACATGAAACGGGTTCTCAGGAGAATTCCCATGATGTGCATGATCCCCCGAAAAACGTCGCTGATGCGGTGGCTGGCAACAGCTCTCGTACCCGTGTTCCTTTCCTTGCTGATCTTTTCATCGGCTCAAGCCGATGAAAAAGATGGGGCCGATCTCGCCGATCTCAGCCTCGACGAGCTGCTGAGTACCGAGATAACAACCTTATCAAGGAAAGCTGAGAATCTCGGCAGTGCGCCAGCCGCCGTGCACGTCATTTCACAATCGGATATTCGTCGATCGGGGGCGCGTTCAATCCCTGAGCTGTTGCGCATGGTGCCGGGCATGCAGGTTGCGCAGATTGACGGCAACAAATGGGCTGTCACAGCACGTGGTGCCAACGGTCGATTTGCGAACAAGCTGTTGGTGCTCATGGATGGCAGGTCGCTCTACAACCCGATGTTGTCGGGTGTTCAGTGGGACGCTCAGGACACGGACATTGCCGCTATCGAGCGCATCGAGGTCATTCGGGGACCGGGTGCGACGATGTGGGGTTCGAATGCGGTCAACGGCGTAGTCAATATCATCAGCAAGCATGCGGCGGATACGCAAGGGGCCACTGTAGGGGTTCTGGGCGGCATGGATGGCTATGAGACCATCGTTCGATACGGAGCCGAAGTTGGTGACGGCGCGTTTAGAGTCTTCGGCAAGTTCATGGACCGTGATGGCAACGTCAACCTAATGGGTGAGGACGTCGAGGACTACGCCGAAATGGCTCGAGTCGGCGGTCGATTCGACTGGGACCGGAACGAAAAGAATGCATTTACGCTGGGTTTTCAGGCCTATTCGGGGGAGTCCGGCGACTATCGAGTCACCCGTACGCTGGCGCCGCCGTACCAATCCATTATCGATTCAGTAACGGAATCTTCCGGAGCTTTCCTGACCGCGAGCTGGCAACTGAAACTTTCAAACGAGTCGGACCTTGCGATTCAAGCCTACTTCGACAAGCATGAGCGCAAAGGTTACACCTACGACGAGGATGTCGAATCATTCGACCTCGATATCCAGCACGGGTTCAAGATTGGCGCCAACCATGACTTTATGTGGGGCGTCAGCTTTCGAAATAGCAAGGACGTAACAACCAGCACATTTGAAATATCAATACTGCCCGGAAGTGCCAGCCGACAACGAATAAGTGCGTTTGTACAGGACGAGTTCTCGATCTTCGACGACAAGGTTCGCGTCATGCTGGGTAGTAAGTTCGAGCATAACGAGTTCAGTGATGAGTCGCTTGAGATTGCGCCCAGTGCGCGTATTTCGATTCCTGTCGGCGAGAACAAGACAATCTGGGCAGCAATTTCAAATGCTGTGAGAACGCCGTCTCGTGGCGAGCAGGGCGGCCGCGTTGTCGGTGCAGTTTTACCGCCTGGGTCACCTGAACTGCCGCTACCAGTACCTGCGGTTGTCGCATTGATTGGCAATCCGGAGATGCGCTCGGAAGATGTGACGGCCTATGAGTTCGGTTTTCGCGTTCGAGATCGAGGTTTCCAGTTCGATGCGGCTTTCTTCTACAACGATTTCACTAATCTTCGCAACCTGGCGCAAGGCGCTCCGTATTGTGTGCCGAGCGGCACGGTGCTGTTCGTTGATCCGACCTGCCTTGCGACTTCACCGTACGTCGAAATTCCGCTCTATCTCAACAATAGCAGCGACATCCAGACTTATGGCGTCGAACTCGGGGTAACCCACCAGGTTTCGGATCGATGGCGGGTACAAGGCAGTTATACATTTATCGACGAGAAAGGCGATGTAGGCAGCGGCGATGGCGTAAGTGTAGGGGTTATCGAAGACAGTCCCAGTCATCAGGTCATGCTGCGCTCCGCCACCGACGTCAGCGACAGTCTCGAATTCGACCTCTGGCTTCGCTGGGTCGACGAACTGGAGGGACAGCAGATCGACGCCTATGAGGCCGTTGACGTGCGCTTAGCGTGGTCACCGATGCCATCGTTGAGTGTCGCCGCGGTTGGCAAAAACCTGTTTGCAGGGGAGCACTCCGAGTTCATTTCCGAGTTGGGTGATCTGGCGCCGGTGCAAATCGAAGCATCGGGCTACATCGAACTGCGCTGGCAGTTCCAGTAGTCGTCCGACGAATCATACGGAACTAAGACTCGCAACGATGCTGACAACGGAATTCAAACAGTTTCCCGACCCTGCTCGCAGTAGTGCTCATGCTGGCGTGGGGGAATACTGCTGTCGCGGATTCGCCGGCAGAGATTTCCGTGAAAGCGGCAATAGCGCACAAGATTGCCAAGTTTGTTTCCTGGCCAGATTCCCGCTTCGAAGGCAGTGACAACCCTCTGCGCTTCTGCATAATCGGCGACCCTATGGTCTTGCAAGCCTTCGAGAAGCTCAGTGACCGTTCGATTCATGGCCGCCCGATGTCTGTAATGCTGGCAACAGATCCGGCAACTGTTGCGACCTCCTGTGACGTTCTTTACCTGGATGGTGATCAGCAGCAGAGCGCAGAAGTCTGGATCAAGTCGGTATCCGGGCAACCAGTGCTTACGTTCGGCGAGGCCGGCGAGTATGGCGGCGACGGCAGTATCGTCACGATGACGGTGAGGCGCAACAAGGTACGGTTCTCCATTGACCTGGACGCTAATAGAGATACCGGTCTGCGCATCAGCGCACAGCTGCTGCAATTGGCCACCTCCGTCGATGGCTCCGGGAGCTGAGTCATGGCTAATTTCGTATTCTCCGACTGGCCAATCACCAAGAAGCTCATGTGGATCATGCATGGCGCGACGCTGCTGGCCGTTCTATTTGCATCCCTGCTCTTTGGCGCTTCGGAAGCTTTCAGTTTTCGCAAAGCGACCCTCAATCAGATTGCGACCTTGAGGTGGTGTCATAGGAACCAACAGTACGGCCGCAATCACGTTCGAAGACCCCGAACTTGCAGGCCAGGTGCTTGGTTCACTGAGTGCCAACCGGGCCATAGTTTCGGCGAATATATTCCTCACGAATGGTGAACTATTTTCGACGTATCACGCTGAAACGGACGCAGACACCGCAGAAAGCCAGGTACCTGCGGCCGCGCGCGAACTTGTGGACGCTGCGATTGCGAACAACAGCTCGCAGCAACGCTTCAGCGGCCTGAAATTTGTTGACGCGGTTCACCCGATAACTTTCGACGACGAGGCCATCGGCTATTTGCATTTGCGTACTTCCCTGAATTCGTTCGTCACTACGTTGCAGCGGATTGCGGCCGTAGCAGCGATCGTGATGTTGATGGCCGTGATGGTTGCTTATGTCCTATCGTCTCGATTGCAGTCCGCAGTGTCTTTCCCGATCCAAAACCTGTCCGGCCTGATGAAACGTGTCACGAATGATCAGGACTACTCTCTCAGGGCCGAGCCGAAGTCCGGTGACGAAATAGGCGCCTTGATGATTGGCTTTAACGACATGCTCAAGCAAATAAACCTGCGCGACGAAAAGCTCGCCTTCGCCAACCAGGAATTATCTGACGCGTTTGATGAAACGCTTAGAGCCAAGGAAGCCGCGGAGCTGGCGAGTAGCGCCAAGAGCGATTTCCTTGCCCGCATGAGCCATGAGATTCGCACGCCGATGAATGGCGTCCTTGGAATGACCGAGCTTCTCATGTCGTCGGATCTCAGCGGCAGCAAGCGAAAATTTGCCGAGACTATCCAGCATTCCGGTGAGGCTTTGCTCGCCGTCATCAACGATATCCTCGATTTCTCCAAGGTCGAAGCTGGGAAACTGACGCTCGAGGAATCGGATTTTGATGTCTGCGATACAGTCGAGGGAATTGTTGACCTGCTTTATTCACGTGCTCAGCAGCGAGGCGTTGGCCTGATTGGCGCGATCGATCCGGATGTAACAGCCTTCGTTCACGGCGATGCGATCCGGTTGAGGCAGGTGTTGATGAATCTGGTAGGCAACGCGATCAAGTTCACGAGTGAAGGCGACATTATCGTCGGCCTCAC
Source organism: uncultured Gammaproteobacteria bacterium (assembly GCA_963841145.1). Classification (GTDB taxonomy): domain Bacteria; phylum Pseudomonadota; class Gammaproteobacteria; order Steroidobacterales; family Woeseiaceae; genus UBA1847. Next base: position 125,375 of record CAWJBO010000019.1, on the reverse strand, counting down.
TCATCGCGAGTCCGAGCCTGGCAGGAAAGAACTGCACTTCTATGTGCAGGATACCGGCATCGGTATCAAGTCCGACCAACTTAACCTGGTCTTCGACAGTTTCGCACAGGCTGACGTTTCAACTACCCGGGAATACGGCGGCACCGGTTTGGGGCTCGCCATATCGAAGCAGCTGGTTGAATTGATGGGCGGCCGAATATGGGTTGAGAGCGTTGTTGGTCAAGGCTCCACATTCAATTTCAGTATCCCGTTGATTGCGGCGACAGCAGGAGGCTGCTCTTGCGGGCTTCGCTCTTGATCCGTTAATTGGAATTCGTGTGCTGGTTGTCGACGACAATGAGATCAACCGCGATGTATTCAGCCAACAACTCTCGGCCTGGCAGGCAGAAGTTACGACCGCTGAGAGCGCGCGAGCAGCTGTCGCCATGCTGGAGGCGGCAACGAAGCGCAGCGAAAAGTTCGACCTGGTTCTGCTTGACTTCTATATGCCGGAAACCGACGGCATGGAATTGGCTGCGACTATACGATCTCGACCAGAGTTTGGGCAGCCCGGGCTGTTGATGCTGAGTTCCGCAGATTCCGAGTCTGTGCCCGACCGTCCTGAGGCAAAATGTGTTGACCTGTACCTGCCAAAACCAGTGCGCCGCGCCGTTCTTCACGATTCGCTGATAGCTGTGCTTCAGGAGGGCCGGGTCGAGAAATTCGAGTCCACGGCACCCTTGGCCGAGGAGCTGGCTGAAGATGTTTCATTCGGCCTCCTGGCTCTGCTGGTCGAGGACATCCCGGTCAACATGCAAGTTGCGAGGCTCATGCTGTCCAGTGTTGGTTGTGAAGTGGTCGAGGCAACGAACGGTCAGGAAGCTCTGGAAAGCATCGTCAAGCATCGACCAGACATCGTGTTTATGGACTGCCAGATGCCGATCATGGATGGCTACTCGGCTTCGCGCATTCAACGGGCGCGCGAAGCGAAGGCAGGGGTACCGCGGTTGCCCATCGTTGCGCTGACTGCTAATGCCCTCGCCGAGGATCGGCAAAAGTGCATCGATGCCGGAATGGATGACTTCGTCAGCAAACCATTTCGCAAGGATGATCTGATCGAAGCGCTGCGACGCGTAACCGGCAAGTCCGGATTGACCAGCAGCAAGTCGCCGCAAGCAAAGCCAGCACCTTCCGAAAGGGCAGAAATGGCTACGGTGTCGAAGGAGTCGGCCATCGACAGGAGGTCGCTCGACCAGATCAACGATCTGGACCCGAACCAGAACGGCGAATTGCTGAACAGTATTATCGATACCTACTGTGAGAATGCTGAAGTCCTGATGCTCGAACTGATGGAGGCGGCAAGGGAACAAGACCTGGACGGCGCCGTCAGGGCCGCACACTCGCTGAAATCTTCGAGTGCCAATGTCGGTGCTCAGCGTCTGGCGGCTCTCTGCCGCTCGATGGAGCAAAACGGCAGAAACGGTGATATTTCCGCCATCCTCGAAAACCTGGATCCGGCCTGGAACGAATATCAGACAGCCGTCGATGAGCTTATCACCAATAAAACGGAGGCTGCGGCGTGAACGAGCCCTGCAAAAAACGGGAACTGGTGGTCATCGCCGACGATGATCCAACGATCCGAGCTGTGATGAAGGCCTCGCTGGTCAAAGGCGGCTTTGACGTTGTCGATGTCGAAAATGGCGCCCTGGCCTGCATCGCCTTCGCTGAGCATCAGCCGATTATGGTGTTGCTCGATGTAGAGATGCCGATTCAGGACGGGTTCTCCGCATGTTCCCAGATCAGGCGCCTGCCCGGAGGACAGAGCGTGCCGATCGTAATTGTCACCGGTCGGGATGATATCGAGGCGGTTGAGGAGGCGTACCAGGCCGGAGCGACCGATTTCATTGCGAAGCCGATAAATTGGCCCATCTTTAGTCATCGCGTGCAGTACATTCTGCGCGCCAGCAAAGACTATCGCGACAAGCGTCGGGGTGAGGCGAAGAACAAGGTATTGCTGAACGCGATTCCGGATACTTTCGTTGTGCTCGAAAACGACGGCAAAGTCGTGGACTTCATTTCCGGAAAATTCGATCATCCACTTGCCGAGCCGGGCAAGAAGATAAGCGACTTGAAGGACTTCTTGCCGAACAATGTCGCCAAGGCGTGGAATGAAGCGCGTCGCTTTGTTGACGCCAAGAGCCGCTCGGCGCGAATCGAATTTGCGATCGACCATGGCAATGACGATCCCAGCTACTACGAAGGGCGCTTCGTGCCGTACGTCGACAGCCGCATACTGGTGCTGGTCTCGGAAATTACAGCCCGCAAAGTCGCGGAGAAACGCATTCGCCGGCTCGCTTTCTTCGACACCCTGACAGGCTTGCCGAATCGTCAGTCGTTTCGCCTGCAATTGGGTGGGATGATTGATGAGGCGAAGGAAAATAGGGAAAAAGTCGCCGTGCTGTACGTCGACCTGGACAACTTCAAGCGGATCAACGATACGCTTGGGCACACCGTAGGTGATGGTGTCATCAAGGCGATCGCAGAACGCCTTTCAGGGACTGTTCGTAGTGGAGCTGCGGACAGCCTAAGTGACGACAAACCGGTCGGTGTCGCGAGACTCGGCGGTGATGAGTTTGCCTGCGCGATAAGTGATTTTGGTGACGACGACGTGTTGTCTGCTATTGCCGAGAGAATCGGCGAACAGTTCCGTCAGCCTGTCGTTCATCGAGGTCATGAGTTCGTAGTAACGTCAAGCATCGGTATCTCTGTGTACCCCGATGATGCAGACAACGTCGAGGATCTACTCAAGAATGCCGATGTCGCAATGTATCAGGCGAAAGATGCCGGCAGGGACAACGTTCAGTTTTTATTCCGGGACGCTTGCCATTCGGTCACTGCACGGTCTGGCCCTTGAGAACGACCTTCGCAGGGCGCTAGAGAACAATGAGCTTGAGCTGTACTACCAGCCGAAAATTGACCTTGCAAGTGGGTGTCTTGTCGGCGCCGAAGCACTGGCGCGATGGCGCAATGGCGAGGGAGAGTTTGTGCCGCCATCAGTCTTCATACCAATGGCGGAAAAATCCGGGCAGATCGTGCAGCTTGGCGACTGGGTGCTGCGCACAGCCTGCACGCAGGCGCGAGACTGGCAGCTAAAGACCGGGATTGCGACTCGCATCGCCGTGAACATCTCAAGTCAGCAGTTTTACCAAAGCAACTTGCAGGACACGGTGATGAAAGCGTTGTTCGAAGCCGGTGCGAAACCCAGTTTGCTGCAACTGGAGCTCACCGAGAGCATCCTGATGCGCGACGTTGACCGCACAGTTGCGACGCTGGAATATCTCAAGAGCACGGGGATCACGCTCGCAATGGATGACTTCGGCACCGGCTACTCTTCGCTCAGTTATCTAACGCGCTTTCCAATCGATGTTCTCAAGATCGATCGTTCGTTTGTTGTCGATATTGAGCAAAGCGATCATGGTGCGGTCATCTGCGCGGCAATTCTCGCCATGTCGCGCCAACTGGGGCTAACCGTAATTGCGGAAGGCGTCGAGACTGCCGAGCAGGTCGACTTCCTGCGGGCACACGATTGCGATGAAATCCAGGGCTTCCTGATCAGTAAGCCTGTTCCCGCGGCGGAGTTCGAGGCCAAGTTCCTTGTCAAGGCGGGCTTGCCGTTTCTTTCCGGATCATCGAAGCAGGCCTAGCTGGACTTGGGTTACTGGTAGCCGCGCGCCTGCAGTTGAAACAGATGCGCGTACTGGCCGCCCTGTGCAACCAGTTCTTCGTGGGTGCCGCGTTCCAGGATCTTGCCGTCGTGTATTACGATAATCTGCGCAGCCGCTCGCACCGTCGAAAAACGGTGTGAGATCAGTATTGTCATCTTGTTACTGCTTGCCGTACGAAAGTGCTCGAAGACTGCCGCTTCCGAGGACGCATCCATGGCGGCTGTCGGCTCATCGAGCACCAGGATATCGGCTTCGGTTCGCATGAACGCCCGCGATAACGCGATCTTTTGCCACTGGCCGCCCGATAGCTCGCGGCCGTCTTTGAACCAGCGTCCCAGTTGTGTTTGGTAACCTTCCGGCATGTCATCGATAAAGGGCGCAGCCATGCCGGTCGTGGCGGCTTCCTTCCAGCGGTGCTCATCATCAATGTGGCGCACGTCGCCCGCCCCAATATTCTCACCGACCGAAAACTGGTACCGGCCGAAGTCCTGAAAAATGACACCAATTCGACGCCGCAGAGATTCGACATCCCACTCTTGCAGATCGAGCCCGTCCAGGAGAATCCGGCCTTCCGTGGGTTCGTAAAGGCGCGTCAGCAGTTTTATCAGGGTGGTCTTGCCCGAGCCGTTTTCTCCCACCAACGCGAGGCTCTCGCCCGGACGGACCTGCAGACAGATATTGCTGAGTGCCGGTTTCGCGGCGCCAGGGTAACTGAAAGATACGTTCTGAAATTCGAGGCCCTGTTCAGGATGGGGGCCTTGGACTGCCTCACCGCGCCGGGCCGGTACAGGTTGCTCGAGATACTCGTAAAGGTTTGACAAGTAGAGATTGTCTTCGTACATGCCGCTTATCGATGTCAGGATCGCCGCGACTGCTGATTGGCCCTGGCGGAAAAGTACGAGGTACATCGTCATTGCGCCGAGGGTAATAGCGCCTGCGATGGTCGTAATGACGATCCATGCATAGGCCCCATAGAGCGCGGCCGTCGAAATCAGCCCAAGCATGAAGCCCCACCCATCGCGTCGCAGCGTCAGTCGCCGGTCCTCGACGAACAGCTTCTTGAATATATCCCTGTAACGTTGCAGCAGTCGCGGGCCCAGCTGAAACAGCTTGACCTCTTTGACGCCATCCTCGCGGGCGATAACTGTCTCGAGGTACATCTGCATGCGTGTTTCCGGCGAACGCCAGCGAAACAGGCGAAATGCGTCTCCGGAGAACTTGGCTTCGGCAAAGAACGACGGCAGTCCCGCGCCGATCAATATTGCAACGGCCCAGGGCGAGAACGCGAACAGGAGCACTGCATAGCTGGTCAGCGATATCCCGTTCTGCACGAGACCAAACGTTCGGATTACCAGGCTCAACGGCCGACTCGATGCCTCGCGGCGTGCCTGTGTAAGCTTGTCGTAAAACTCGGAGTCTTCGAAATGCGCAAGCTCGAGCGTCATTGCTTTTTCCAGGATCATCACGTTGACCCGCTGACCGAGCAGAGCGCGCAACAGGGATTGGCTGGCCGAGATGCCGCGCTGCGCGGCGGCGACCGCCGTCACCACGAGTGCTTCGAGCGCGACCAGTTTCAGCACGCCCCGTGTATCCGGATTATCGGACTGTGTCGCCGCAACGACTCCATCGACGATGAGCTGCCCGATGTAGGCGATTGCAGCAGGCAAGATACCGGCGGCAAGCGTCAGCAGTGCCAGGGCGACGGTGAGTCGCCGGCTTGTTGTCCAGACCAGGTCGAGCGCCCGGCTGCTGTATCCGAATACGCCCAGGCTGCGGCTCAACAGGCCTGCAGAAGTGTTGGGTGCGTCAGGCATCAGGTAGTTGGTTATCCGTGACGAGCTCGATCCGGTTGTCGGTCATTCCGCTTTCAAACTAGAATACTTGAAACGGGGAGCTTGTCTATGAAGTCTGTCAACTGCAAATTCGCGCCTGGAATCGTCTTTATTCTGTCTGGCCTCTTATCGCTGTCTGCTGCGGCCGCTTCCGACGTCGACGATCTGACGGCGATGTTGCTGGGGTTTCTCGAGGCAGCGCACACGGAGGCCGCGCACCAGGTGTTCTGGGCGGACGATCTCGTCTACACCTCGTCGAACGGCACGCGCTTCGGCAAGACCGAGATCCTGGCCGGATTTGCGGATGAGGAGCCTTCCGACGAGCTGCCAGCGGTCGCATATTCGGCAGAAGACATCGACGTACACGTCTTCGACACGGCGGCGGTGGTTGCCTTCAGGCTGGTTGGTATACCTTCCGACGGCTCGGAGGTCCTGGAGTACTTCAACACGGGCACGTTCCTCAAACGAGAGGGTGGCTGGCAGGTTGTCGCCTGGCAGGCAACGGCGATCCCGAGCGCCCCGGATGCGGCTGACTGACTCTCCCGGGACCTCAACGGTCCTCTGAGTCCTGATCGCATCGGGCGCCACAGCAACATCAGTAATACCCCTGATGTTTAGGCGGTAAGCGCTGTCTATGATTGTGACGAAATGGCTACTAACGATCTGACACAACGCGCGGACCTGACGCGCCACGGCCGAGGTACAGGGGCGTTGCGCACACAGCGTCCTGACTACGTCGATTATCTTCCACCCTGCAATGACGCTTGCCCGGCTGGCGAGAACATCCAGGCCTGGCTCGCGTTGGCGCAGGCGGGTGACCACGAAGCGGCATGGCGCGAGCTTGTGAAGAACAACCCGATGCCATCTATTCATGGCCGGGTTTGTTATCACCCTTGCGAGGATGTCTGCAACCGGGCGTTCACCGACAGTTCGGTCAGCATTCATGCGGTCGAGCGCTTTCTCGGTGATTTGGCTCTGGAAAAGGACTGGCAGTTCGACAAGCCCGGGACCAGCAGCGGCAAAAAGATACTCATCGTAGGGGCGGGGCCTAGCGGGCTGTCCGCGGCCTATCACCTGCTACGTTTGGGACACTCCGTCGAAATACGCGAGGCAGGCCCGCTCGCCGGCGGCATGATTCACTTCGGCATACCTGCCTATCGTATGCCACGCGATGAGCTGAAAGCTGAGATCAAGCGCATAGAAAACCTTGGCGTGAAGATCACCCTCAACCATCGTGTCGACGATGTGCTCGCAGAGAAGGAGGAGGGGGGCTTCGACGCTGTGTTCGTTGCCGTCGGTGCTCATATCAGCAAGAAGATCGAAATCCCGAACCGGGATGCGGGCAAGATACTCGACGCCGTCAGCTTCCTGAGCCAGGCCAACGAAGGTGAGCCACCGAAGCTCGGACGACGAGTCGCGATCTATGGTGGTGGCAATACCGCAATGGATGCAGCTCGTACAGCCAAGCGCCTGGGTGCGACCGAGACGATGATTATTTACCGTCGCGACCGCAGCAGCATGCCAGCACATGACTTCGAAGCGGACGAGGCAATTGAAGAGGGTATAAAGATCAACTGGCTACGGACCATCAAGGAAATTGATAAGTCGACGTTCAAAGTCGAGATCATGGAGCTTGACGAGAATGGCCGTCCTCAACCAACAGGAAAATTCGAGGAACTGGAGGCAGACTCGCTGATACTTGCGGTTGGTCAGGACACTGACACTGCTTTTCTCGAATCCGTCCCGGGTATCGAGTTCGAGTGGGACCACACGGTCGTAGTCGATGACAATATGATGACTGGCCATGAAGGTATCTTCGCCGGTGGCGATATGGTGCCGAGCGATCGGTCAGTGACTATTGCAGTGGGGCATGGCAAACACGCCGCGCGTCATATTGATGCCTACCTCGATGACTCGGTATATCGTCGTGGACCCAGGCACGAGATTATCGGTTACGAGCGCCTGCATCTTTGGTACCGCACTCACGCGCCACAAGTTGAGCAGGACCGCATACCCGTCGACCGGCGCGGGGAGGACTTTCGAAGAGATCCTGCAGAACCTGTCCGAGCCCGAGGCGCTATTCGAGGCGAGGCGCTGTCTCTCCTGCGGCAACTGCTTCGAGTGCGACGGTTGCTACGGTGCATGCCCGCAGGATGCGATCATCAAGCTCGGACCCGGCAAGCGCTACAAGTTTGACTTCGACAAATGCACCGGGTGCGCGGTGTGCTTCGAACAATGCCCGTGCCACGCGATCGAGATGATAGATGAACCGAATGCCGAGGGAGTAGAGGCATGAGCGAAAAACGTGCGCTCGAGGGCAACGAGGCTGTAGCACGGGTTGCCTACTCGGTCAGCGAAATCTTTTCTATCTACCCGATAACACCGTCGACGCCGATGGCGGAGCAAGCTGATATCTGGTCGGCCGCTAGCAAGAAGAACATTTGGGGCCGCGTGCCCGACATTATCGAGATGCAGAGCGAAGGTGGTGCCGCAGGCACTGCGCACGGCGCGCTGCAGACCGGCGCGCTGACGACGACGTTCACCGCATCACAGGGTCTGATGCTGATGCTGCCCAACATGTACAAGATTGCAGGCGAACTGACGTCGGCAGTGTTTCATGTTGCTGCACGCTCCCTCGCGGCGCAGGCATTGTCGATATTCGGTGACCACCAGGACGTCATGGCGGCGCGGACGACCGGATTCGGCCAGCTGGCGGCCTCCTCGGTCCAGGCGGCGCAGGATCTGGCTCTAGTCGCACATTCGGCGACGCTGGAGGCGCGTGTGCCGTTTATTCATTTTTTCGACGGCTTCCGGACATCACATGAAGTCAGCAAGATTGATCTCCTGGGAGAAGATCAAATACGCGCGATGATGGATAACGAGCTTGTCTACGCGCATCGAAGCCGGGCGCTGAATCCGGATAACCCGTTCATCCGTGGCACGGCGCAGAATCCTGACGTCTATTTCCAGGGACGCGAGAGCGTCAACAGATTTTACGACGAGACGCCTGGGATCGTGCAAAAGACGATGGATCGTTTTGCCGAAGTTACCGGCCGAAAGTACAAGCTGTTCGACTATCACGGCGATCCAGATGCGAAACGCGTGATTGTTCTGATGGGCTCTGGTGCTGAAACTGTCATGCAGACGATCGACGCATTGTCCGAGAAGGGTCTCGGCATGATCAATGTTCGCCTGTATCGGCCGTTTTCGAAAGAGCACCTGCTCGCAGCGATTCCGGAGTCGGTTGAGAGGATTGCCGTTCTGGATCGTACCAAGGAGATTGGGGCGAGTGGCGAACCGCTGTACCAGGACGTTGTCACGGTGCTGGCCGAAGCGGTTGGTGACGGCTCCAGAACGGGAATGCCAAAGGTGATTGGCGGCCGCTACGGGCTATCCTCCAAAGAATTTACGCCGGCAATGGTGAAAGCGGTCTTCGACGAAATGAAGAAGGATAAGCCGAAGAACCACTTTACGATCGGCATTAATGATGATGTCACGCACACAAGCCTCGACTACGACGCGTCGTTTCAGATTGAAGACGATAAGGCCACGCGGGCGTTGTTTTTTGGCCTGGGTGCGGACGGTACTGTCGGCGCGAACAAGAACAGTATCAAGATCATTGGTGAGAATACGGATTTGTTCTGCCAGGGCTATTTCGTCTATGACTCCAAAAAGTCCGGTTCGCGAACAGTGTCACACCTGCGTTTCGGGCCCGAACCTATTCACGCCCCGTACCTGATTCAATCGGCGAATTTCATTGCGTGTCACCAATTCGACCAGGTTAACAGGATTGAAATATTAAGAGACGCGGCTGACGGTGCCGTCTTCCTGCTGGACAGCCCGCACAGTGCTGATGAGGTGTGGGACCATCTACCGCAGCCGGTGCAGCAGACCATCATCGATCGCAACATAATCTTCCACGTTATCGACGCGACTCGTGTGGCGAGAGAAGCGGGCATGGGCAAGCGAACTAACACTGTAATGCAAGCCTGCTTTTTCGCGTTGTCGGGCGTCTTGCCGCGTGACGAGGCGATACAACAAATCAAGAACGCAATCGAGAAGACCTACAAGTCCAAAGGCCAGGATGTTGTTAATAGAAACTTCATCGCCGTGGATGCGGCACTCGACCATCTCTATGAAGTGAAGGTCCCGGCTCGTACGAGTAGCGAGCGACCGCTGGATGACGTCGTCCCCGATCATGCGCCGCAGTTCGTACGCGAGGTCACCGCGCAGATGATGCGTGGGCACGGGGACGAATTGCCTGTGAGCGCATTTCCTGTCGACGGCACCTACCCGAGCGCAACCTCCCAGTACGAGAAGGGTAACGTATCGGGCCGCGTTCCTCTGTGGGAGCCGGACCTGTGTATCCAGTGCGGAAACTGCTCCTTCGTTTGCCCACACAGTGTGATCCGCGCCAAGTTTTATCATGAGAGCTCGCTGGAGGCGGCGCCAGAGAGCTTCCCATCAGCGCCTGTCAGTGCTCGTGGCTTCCCTGAGACGCGATACTCACTGCAGGTCTATCTCGAAGACTGCACGGGCTGCACGCTTGTGCGTTGACGCGTGTCCGGTGAAAAGCCCGGACGACCCTGAGCATCGCGCTATTAATATGACGGATAAGGCGCCAATCCTGGAGCAGGGCAAGACGGACATCGAGTTTTTCGAGTCGCTGGCATTTAACGATCGCGCGGCGGTCGAGTTTTCCTCGGTGCGAGGCGCGCAGTTCCTGCAACCGCTTTTCGAATTTCCTGGCGCTTGTGCCGGTTGCGGCGAGACCCCGTATGTGAAGTTACTGTCACAATTATTCGGCCCGCGCCTGCTGGTCGCGAATGCCACGGGCTGCTCGTCTATTTACGGCGGCAACCTGCCCACGACGCCGTGGGCCAAGAATGCGGAGGGCAGTGGGCCGGCCTGGTCGAATTCACTGTTTGAAGATAACGCCGAGTTCGGTCTTGGCATGCGTATCGCGGCCGATCAGCACATGACGATCGCGAAGCAAATGGTCGACGAGCTGTCGTCCGATATCGGTGAGGAACTGGCCGATCTGCTGATCAACGGTGGCCAGCGCGTCGGCACCGAGATTCGCGCGCAGCGACGTCGGGTGAAGGAGCTTAAGGAACGTTTACAGAAGGTCGCTGGCAGCAATGAGAAGGCAAAGGCGCTGCTGTCGATCATCGACCATTTGATACGTCGCAGTATCTGGCTCGTCGGCGGCGATGGCTGGGCCTATGACATCGGCTCTGGCGGGCTGGACCATGTGCTGGCTACGGGTCGCAATGTCAACGTACTCGTCATGGATACGGAGGTCTACTCGAACACCGGTGGCCAGATGTCCAAGGCGACACCGCTGGGCGCGTCCGCGAAGTTTGCATCTGCCGGCAAGCGCATCGGCAAGAAGGATCTCGCGTTACAGACGATTTCCAGTGGCAATGTGTATGTTGCCCAGGTTGCGATGGGAGCAAACCCGCAGCAGACTTTGCTCGCCATGCGCGAGGCGGAGGAATACGACGGACCTTCGTTGATCCTTGCTTACAGCCACTGTATCGCGCACGGCTATGATCTTAAGGATGGCCTCAAGCAACAACATCTTGCGACCGCGAGTGGTTACTGGCCATTGATCCGATATAACCCGGCATTGCGTGCGGCGGGCAGGAAACCGTTCGTGCTCGATTCAACGCGTCCGACTATTCCGCTGAGGGAATACGCTTACAACGAAAATCGTTACAAGGTGTTGGTCAAGACCAACCCGGAAGAGGCCGAGCGGATGATGCAGATGGCACAGGAAACGGTCAATCGGCGTTGGCATACCTACGAGCAAATGTCGATGCAGGAGCCCGCGCAGTTTGAGCAGGCGGGGTAAGCAACAATCCCCGTATCGAAAAAAATCGAACAAAAAAAAGGGCGAGACCCAAAGGTCTCGCCCTCTCTTTCTAAACCGTTTAAAGCTTAGACCGGCGTGATGTTCTCAGCCTGCGGACCTTTCTGGCCCTGCGTTACTGTGAACTCAACTTTCTGGCCTTCGGCCAGCGTCTTGAATCCATCGCCCTGGATGTTGCTGAAATGAGCAAATACATCAGGACCTGATTCCTGCTCGATGAAGCCAAAGCCTTTAGCTTCGTTAAACCATTTAACGGTTCCGGTGGTAGTAGCCATTTTCTATTCCTATTTAAACAAAAGTAAGTTTGGCCTCGAAAGGCCGGGTCGCGAGTTGATGCTTGTACTTATGAAAAACAGGACGAGGTACTACTAAAGCAACATCGAAATGGAATACACAAATAACAGCCGATCAATCTAGCTGCCCGCAGTATATCCCCGGACGGGGCTAAGTCAATGGATTTTCGTCGATATTTCAGAGACATCAGTCGCAAATTCCGGACAAAAACGGGTGGAAAAGGCTAGATTCAGTCCAAACTTCGGCAAAATGACATCTGGCCGGCAACCAGCGGCTGCCGTACTCGGGGCGCCGAACCCCCAGGCAGTCTGTAATACTATGCCACCTTGGAAGCCGGGCATACTCAGAGGGTTGGACCATGACAGATCGCAGGGGATTTCTTCGGCAGGCGGGTGCTGTGTCGCTGGCAGCAATATTGCCGGGAGCCACGTTTGCCGGGGCTCACAAGCTGTCATCGCGACGGATTCCGGGGACAGATGAACGTCTCGCCGTTGTGGGGCTCGGCAATTCCCAGGCATTTCGCAACGGCGACTCTGAGGTTGCCAAGCGACTGCTTGAGACATTCTTTCAGCGTGGCGGAAGCTACGTCGATTGCGGTGGTGATGGAGCCAACCTGGTCGCGAGCCTGGCAAGTACTCTGGGGTTTAGAGACAGCGCCTTCCTTGGCAGCTATTTTAGCGGTGAATTTTCAGGTCAGTCGGAAGCTGGCGCGCAGCGTTTGCGTGCCATCAGAGGTGGTAGGCCGCTGGACCTGATCCACACGTACCCGGAAGACGGTGTGCCGCACTGGGATGAATTTCGGCGCTGGAAGGATGAGGGCATCACCCGATATATTGGCCTGGCCCGGCACAATGTCCGCTACTACGACGCCATGATGAAAGTCATGCAATCGGGAACCATGGACTTCTTGCAGGTCAATCTGTCGCCGCTGGAAACCGAGGCCGAAGAGCGCATCCTGCCGATGGCAAAGGACAAGGGTATTGCGGTTTCCATCAATCGGCCGTTCATCAACGGGCGCTATTTTTCAATCGTCAAAGGCCGGCAGCTACCGGCCTGGGCCGTCGAATTTGACTGTACCAGCTGGGCGCAGTTTTCGATCAAGTACATTCTGTCGCACCCGGCCGTTACCTGCGTGCTGACCGAAACAGCCAACCCAGGACATCTTCTCGATAATCTTGGTGGCGGGATGGGAAGGCTGCCGGATCAAAAAACGCGGCGGCGGATGCGCGACCTGATTCGCAGTTTTACCTGAAACTCAACGGGTGTTCAGAAGACGTCAGCCAGTAGTTTGATCTCCATGAGCACGAAGAGCGCAATCAGCAGTTTCTGAAACGCTTCCCGGGAGATCCTGCCAGCAAACCTGATCCCGACACGCGTGAATATGAGAGTAGGAACGAGCGCGACTATTCCCAGGGCCAGTCTTTCCGCCGAAAACAGCTGCGTGCCTGTCGCGGTCAATAGCTGGGCGGCGGAGAAGGTCAGAAACGCGCAGGCGATCAGGAATGCATAGGCTTCTGCCGCCACTTTGCGGGCGTGGAAATACGGCGCAACGATATGAGCTGAGACGCCGGTGGCGCCCTGAATAGCGCCGCCGGTAAAACCAACCGCCGCTGCCGCCGTCCCTTTTGCCTGGAACACCGACTGCAGAAAGTTGCCGAAAGCGAATTGCAGCAGGTACAGGGCGAGCCAGGCGGCCAGTGCGAGTTTCAGCCACCGGTCGTCGATGGCGGCCAGTGCAAATGTGCCGAAGATGCCGCCCAGAAATCCGGCGATAAGAAACGGTAGGTGTGCACGTACTAATCCTGCGAAGCGCCGATGCGCGGCGACCAACCACAAGTTGGACCCAAGGGTTGGGATAATCATCAGAACGACCGCCTCTTCGACCGACGTGAACGTGGCAATCGCCGGGACGGCGATCAGCGGCAGCCCGAGGCCCGTCATGCCCTTGATGAGTGCGCCAATTGTTATCGCCGTTAACGCGACAAAAATCAGTGTCGTGCCGACTTCAGTCAGATCCGGAATGGCGCTGCTCGATTCAGGGTTGCGGTGGCTGCGTATCGTAAAGCAAATTCTGTGGGATGTCCGGAAGTGGTAGCATTGCCTGAATCAACATCCAGCAACGCATCTGCCAGGAGTCCAAATGAACAGTGTTAGCAGCCAGTCGATCATTATTAGCAATACCGAGAGTATTCCCGGTCGCACTATTGTCGAGTTTTATGGCGTGGTGACCGGCAATACCGTGCGTGCCAAGCACGTCGGCCGCGACATCATGGCGGGCCTCAAGAACATCGTCGGTGGCGAGCTCAAGGGCTATACCGAACTGTTGCAGGACTCTCGTAAGGAAGCGACCGAGCGGATGATCGAGCAAGCGGCATCGATGGGCGCAAATGCAGTCGTTAACGTGCGGTTCGCGACAAGCTCCATTTCACAAGGCGCAGCGGAGCTGTTCGCGTACGGTACCGCCGTGCGAGTCTCCTGACGTGGAGGGCGTATTTCAGAATTTTAGCCTGTTCTTCAACTACGCGTTGCCGTTGATCGTCTTGATGGTCGCGTACTTCATAGGCAGTACGATCGAGAAAAAGCACTTTGCGAATATCAGGGAACGCGAAGAAGCGATGCACGGTTTCCCGGTAGTGTCGTTCGACACCATGCCCGACGACTGGAATGCCTCGAGCTCGGACCTGGTAACCGGCAGCATCGTCATCTCGCTGGATTACTTCAAGCGCGTGATCGCCGGGCTACGCGGCCTTATTGGCGGGAGAATCAAGACCTACGAACCGCTCCTGGAGCGTGCCCGCCGCGAAGCGCTGTTGCGAATGGCGGAGTCGGCTCGGGAGCAGGGCTTCGACGCGATCTTCAACGTTCGCCTCGAAACATCGCGACTCGCGAATGCGAGGCGAGACGGCAAGGGCACGGCCGGTGTCGAGATGCTTGCGTTTGGCACCGCGGTAAAACTTCAGGGCAGGTTTGGCTGAGATCGTAGTGAGGTTCATCGCGAAAAGACCGCGAGAAGGAATCAACGTCAGCGATGTGCATCCGCTGGCGGAGGCGGGCACGCTTGTTGTTGGACTGACTGCAATCTTTTTGGGGATTGCACTGCTACTCGTATTTCTGATCGAGGTCGTTCTCTACTTCGTGCCGGCCGAGGCCGAGGTAAAGCTCTTTGACGACTGGATACCCGAAGACGTGGTGACGGTCGATACCACGAATGAACAACGACAGCGCACACAGACTCTCGTCGATCAACTGGCGAGCCACTGGGTAGACGTGCCGTATGATTTTCGCGTCGAGATTGACGACTCAGACACGGCCAACGCGATGGCGTTGCCGGGCGGACTTATTGTCGTTACGCAGGGATTGCTTGACGAGGTTGAGTCGGAAAATGAACTTGCTTTTGTGCTCGGGCACGAGCTGGGCCATTTCCGAAATCGCGACCATCTTCGTGCGTTGGGGCGTGGCATCGTGTTCTCACTTTTTTTTGCCGCGATAACAGGCAACGACGTGGCAGGCCTGGGCATTAAAGCCACTGACCTGACCTTGCGGGGTTTCAGTCGTGACCAGGAGACCAAGGCGGATGAATTCGGCCTTGCCGTGGTGCAAGCCGAATACGGACACGTCAACCAGGCGTCACGCCTGTTCGAACGCTGGGATGCAAAGGATCGAAATCTCGTCTGGATTTATTGCCTACCTCTCGACACATCCGCAACCGGGTGACCGCGCGAAGAGGCTGAGCGACATTGCCGACAGGGATGGCTGGCGCACGGACGGCGAAGTTGTGCCATTGCCCTGGAGCGGTGACTGAATTTCAGTCGGGCAAAAAGAAACCCGCCACCTTTCGGCGGCGGGTCGGAGCCAGGTGATAAGACTTGGCGGGGGAGTTGCCGTCTTATCGTTTATCGCGGCTCTAGTTTATTGTGGCTCTAGCAAGTGGACGCCTACCTTGTAGGCAGTAAACGTATTCTCGGCCGCATCGTAGCTACCGCGAGCGTGCATTGAGCGCGCGCGGTCGCCGACTGTCAGGCTGGTACCCAGATCATTGGTGAAGTCGGCAAAGTCCGAATACATCCTGAGGCTGTCCGCCGACTTGATGTAAAACGCCAGTCGCCCGGATTCTCTCGGCAAGATCGTTGTATCCGAATCAAGCGCTGTCAGGTCGATCAATACAGGACCTTGCTTGATGTAATGGCGCTGATCGATATCCTCGTTGCGATTGTTGAGGACCAGGCGTTCTCCATCGATACTGCTAAACGGCATCGCAGTGCCATCAACGCCCCAGCCGACGCCCAGCGCACTGCGAACATCGGTGAAGTCGATGACGGTACGTCCAGTGAAGTCAGGCGGTGCCATGCCGAAGGCCGTCGGGAATCCACGCGCAACGATCGGTTTGCCGGCCGCAAAGTCAGCGAGGACCAGGTTGCCAGTCGCTATCGTGTAGGCGTCCGGATCCGCGTCCTCCACTTCCGACTTGCCTGTGCCGGTGAAATCAAAGATCTCGACGCGTCGGCGGTCGATGCCGTGCAACGTAATCTCGGTCTCGCCAGGCACCACCGTGTTGACGATGCCAGACAGGTGTGTGACGTGCAGACGAACGGCACCCTGCGTTGCGTCGAACAATATTTGCGGCGCCAGGACATCAGTGCTCGGCGTCGGCTGATTGCCGCGAATTGTGACTCGCTGGCCGATTGAAATCGCGTCAATACTCAGGTCTGTCCGGCGATCACCGTCCTTGAATACTTTCGTATCGGGCCCGACTTCGACGACAACGTCATCGTGGAAGTGCACGCGACGGTCAGATGGCACGATAGTTGCGCCACGAATCGTCAGAAAATTCCCGCTTCGCGTGATCACGTTGCCGATAACAGCATCCCTGTCGATGCCCGGTACGCTGGACCCGGCGAGTACGAGGTCAGCCGTGAATTTGCGTTCTGCAACGTTCAGCGTGCCTTTGGCCACGGTCGGCGTACCTTGTCCGGCGTCATTCAGGGCCCGTAGTCCCTCGACACCACCAAAGGTAAGCTCGTTGACTTCGAACTCCGTGTCGCTGGTGACGTGCACTTTGACGCGACCGAAGTCGCCATCGCGGTCGTGGAAAGGTCGAATAGCGACTGTGTAGCTCATCTCATCGACATTGACCGAAACCAGGGGACCCCTGACACGAATGTCTTTTTCGTCGACGGGGGCGACCTCGGCAAGAATGAACTGCTCCGTGACGGCCTCTGCGGGCGTTACTTCAATATCAACGCTGTGCGAGGCGGCCAGATCGAAGTCGAGCTGCAGAAAGGCCGGGCGTCCGCGCGTAACGACAAGTCGGTCCCGGTTCGACAGCTCTATCTTCAGCTCGGTCTGTGTGATCGTCTCGCCACTGACATTCTTGACCACGGCCACCTTCGACTCATGCTCTGCCTCCACGACTATTTCGGCGTCGCTGTAGTCCAGCTTGATTGTGCCGGCGACATAGGTGCCGGGTGGGATGGTCGCAACTGTCACCAGCTCGGTAAGGTCAACGTATTCGCTGAAATTGATGCGCGTGCTGCGCGGCAGCGTTTCGACAACGCGTCCGTTGGCCGTCTCCAGTGTCAGTGACAGTACGTCAACGGTGTAATTTAGAAAGTCGCCGTTCGCATCGGTTAACGCAACCATGACGGTGCCGCATTCGGCGACGGTGCTTGCGTCGTTCGGGTCGCAGGCAGCTGCTACGCTGCCGTCCTGGTTTCCGCTGGTACCACCGCCACAGGCAGCCAGTACCACGGCGGCCAGTAGCATAGTCATCCAGCTGGCCAACTTCCTTGTGCCTGCAATAGGTTGCAGGTCCTGAACCATGTCATTCATGAGGGTCTCCTTGTAGCCCGTGCTTCGGTGTTCATGGCAATAACGGGACAGCGGGGTATTGGTTGACCCAGTGCAGTTCAGCGACGTTATGTGAATTCGGTGTATTGGGCAATAAAGCGCAAAAATACAGCTACTTAGCTTGTATTCCTTACTCATCGTGTCAGAATGTTTATCCGTAATGACGAATCCGTCCGATATCACGACTACACCGGGAGCCCGGCACCGTAAACCGCGTGCCGGCGAACGAACTCGCGGCGCTGTCGATGCCCTGCAGACCAAGATCGCCGTTGGTCTGCAAAACCTCAGTCCTGAGAAATATCTCGAGCAGTTGCAGTCGTTGGTGGACGAGCTTCCGGATGCCACCGGCACCGACGCGGCGTTCGTTGCCCTGATTGGCGACGACGGCGCGAAAATCGAAACGGTATTGGCCTCATGCAGCGGCTTCGCCCAGTGCAGCCCGGGCGTGCTTGCTGGTGAAAAACTCGACGACTGGCCCTGGCTGTGCCAGCGGCTCGGCCATCTCAGGGTCGTCGAAGTTGCTGATACGATGAACGGCCCGAGCGTCGCGAAGAACGAACTGGAGCGACTCAACGAGCTGCATATTGGCGCGGCCCTTGTAATCGGTTTTTCAGTGCATGGCGAGATTGCGGGGTTTCTCGGCATCGTTAACGAACTGCCGGTCGATGGCTGGGATGCCAACTTGCATCTGCTCATGAAGTTGTTCGGTTCTTCCCTGGCCGGTGGGCTCGAACGGGTCACCGACAAGGGACTCCTGGACGAACTGCAGGAACGGAACAAACTTGTCGCGATGACGGCCAACGATGGCATCTGGGATTTCGACGGCGAATCGAAACTCATTAACCTGTCGCGGCGCTGGAAGTCGATGCTTGGCTATGATCCGGACGATCAGGACGTCAAGCTGGACTGGTATCGCCTGGTACACCCTGACGATATGGCCCGTGTACAACTCCGGATGCGCGAGCACCTCGAGGGCAAGGCACCATTCTTCGAGTCGGTGCACCGCATGCAGCACCAGAACGGCGAGTGGCGCTGGATGAAGAGTCGTGCCAAGGCGATCGTTGACGCCAACGGCCGGCTGTTGCGCCTGCTGGGCGTCGAGGTCGACATCACGGAACGCAAGCTCTACGAAGACGCGTTGTTTCGCGAGAAAGAGAGCGCACAGATTACCTTGCAGTCCATCGGTGACGGCGTGATCACGACGGACGCCAACAGCAATGTCGAGTACATCAATCCCGTGGCCGAGGAACTGACCGGCTGGAAAGTGGACGATGCCAGCGGTCGGCCGATCGATGAGATTTTCCGGGGCTTTCACGAAGAGACCTGTGAGCCTCTCGAAAACCCGCTCGCCGTGTCGATTCGGCGTGATCGCGCGATTAAGTCGGTGCGTCCGACACTTTTGATTCGGCGGGACGGCAACGAGCTCTACATTGAAAGCACGGCGTCGCCGATTCGTGACGGCAAAGGTGACGTGACCGGCGGCGTACTGGTCTTCCATGACGTCAGCGAATCGCGCGATCTCAATCGCCGCCTGAGCTACCACGCGAGTCACGACATACTCACTGGCCTCGTGAACCGGCGAGAGTTCGAGAATCGCGTTGAGCGCGCGTTGAAGAGTGCCAAAGCTCGCGAAACTTCCTACGCGCTCCTGTATCTCGACCTCGACCAGTTCAAGATCGTCAACGACTCATGTGGCCACAGTGCCGGTGACGCCCTGCTTGGGCAGCTCGGTGCATTGTTGAAGTCAAAGATTCGCTGGCGCGATACGCTGGCGCGACTCGGCGGTGACGAATTCGGCGTCTTGCTGGAAAGCTGCAGTCTCGAGGAGGCCATGAACACGGCTGAAACCCTGCGCATGGCTATCGGTGAGTACAAGTTCACCTGGGAGGAACGCAATTTCCGTCTCGGCGTCAGTGTCGGTGTCGTACCTATCACGGCCGACAACGAAGACGTAGCCGCATTGCTGACAGCCGCGGACAGCGCCTGTTCAGCCGCAAAAGAGGCTGGCCGCAATCGAATTCACAGCTTCCAGGAAAACGACATCGACCTCATGCGGAGGCGACGTGAAATGCAGTGGGCCGCGCGCATTAACAACGCGCTCGAAGAGGATCGCTTCGAACTATTTCGTCAGACGATTCAGCCCTTGCAGGTCGAGGAAGAGGGCGCGCACTACGAAATCCTGCTGCGCATGCGCGATGAGAACGGCGGAATTATTTCGCCCGGGCTGTTTATCGAGGCGGCGGAGCGCTACGGCATCACGCCGAGCATAGACCGCTGGGTTATTCGCAGCGCGTTTCGGTGGCTGGTGTCCGAAGCGGACGAGCGCGAGCGACTGTCGCTGTGTTCGATCAACCTCTCTGGCCAGAGCCTCGGGGACGAGAAGTTCCTGCCGTTCGTCGTGGATCAGTTCCAGATGAGCGGCATCGACGCGACAAAGATCTGTTTCGAGATCACGGAAACGGCAGCTATTGCGAGTTACTCCCAGGCCAATCGTTTCATCAACGCGCTCAAGGAACTTGGCTGCATGTTCGCGTTGGACGACTTCGGCACTGGCCTGTCGTCGTTCGGCTATCTGAAGCACTTCCCGGTCGATTTCCTCAAGATCGACGGCAGCTTTGTGAAAGAAATACTGCACGATCCGATCGATCGCGAAATGGTTCGCTCGATTAACGAGATCGGGCATCTGACTGGCAAACGCACGATCGCCGAGTTCGCGGAGAACGAGGAGATTATTACGATGCTGCGCGGCATGGGAGTCGATTACGCACAGGGCTATGGCGTCTCCGAGCCTAAACGCGTTACGCGAGCGGTAGCCTGATCTATCCGAAATAGCATAGAGAAGTCGATCGCATCGACGTTCTTTGTCAGTGCGCCCACGGAAATGTAGTCAACGCCGGTTTCGGCAATACTCCGTATTGATTCGAGCGTGACATTGCCGGATGCCTCGAGTTCGGCGGCAACATAGCCAAAGCTGCGATTTGTCTCGACGGCCAGTCGAAGTTCGTCAAGCGTGAAATTATCCAGGAGTACACGCGGGGCCCCGGACTGCAATGCCTCCAGAAGCTCGTCCTGGCACTCGACCTCGACTTCGATCACTACACCAGCGTCGAGATCCTGGGCACGCTGCAGCGCTGCGGTGATGCTGCCGGCACTTTTGATGTGGTTCTCTTTAATGAGTATCGCGTCGAAGAGACCGACACGATGATTGACGCCGCCGCCGCACGTGACCGCATATTTCTGCGCCAGTCGGAGTCCGGGCAGCGTCTTGCGCGTATCCAGAACCCTGGTGCCGGTGCCCGCGACCGCCTCGACGTAACGCGCCGTGGTTGTTGCGACAGCAGACAAGGTTTGCAGGAAATTGAGTGCTGTACGTTCACCGGTAAGCAGCGCGCGCGCTGGTCCGACCAGTTTACAAATGACGTCGTCGGCTTCGGCGGATTGTCCGTCGCCGATGTACCAGTCGATGATGATGTTTTCGTCAAGCTGCGAGAAGACCTCATCCACCCAGGGTTCGCCCGCGAGGATCAACGACTCGCGCGCGATAATCGTGGCGCCGACGACGGCGTCGGCGTCGACCAGCGATGCTGTCAGGTCACCGTCGCCGACGTCTTCCCGCAGAGCTGTCGACACTGCGGGGCCGATGGACTGCCTGAGGCTGTCTGATAATTTCACCAGTTCTCACTCAAAAAGAAGCCCGGCGAGCAAAGCCGGGCTCCGGGTGATTCCTGCAGGATTCCGCTACATGATCCAGCCGTGGCCAGGACCAATCATGCTCATCAGCATTGGAATCGACATGAGCGTGTTCGATCGCGACGCGAGGAATGCGATGTTCTTCGCTTTGGCGACCTGATCGGCGCTAGCCTCGACCATGCCAAGAACCTTCTTCTGGTTCGGCCAGATGAGCACCCAGACGTTGAAGAGCATGATGGTTCCCAGCCATGCACCGACACCGATGGTCGCCGCATAAGGGTTTGGCGCCTCGCCCATCAGGCCCAGCGTGAACGCGTGATGCAGCATTCCGTTGAGGTAGAGAAACGCCGCACCCGTCAGCCAGGTCGCGGCAGCGCCCCAGCGGAACCACCACAGGGCTCGCGGGGCGACATACTTCGTGATGCCGGCGCCACCCGGACCACCTTCGTCCGCGGCCGCTTCGCCCAGAGCGGGAACCTGCACAAAATTAAAGTAGTACAGCAGGCCGATCCAGGTAACACCCGATAGCACATGCAGCCAGATTACGAGAGACTTCGCGGGTACCCCGGCTACGATATGATCGCCAGGCAGGAAAAAGACGATCAGTGCGGCCAGTACGATACCGGCGATGATTGTGCCGCCAATACTCTTTAAAGGATTCATTGTTTGTTTCTCCGGGATGCTATGCGTGTGTTTTGTTTGGGTTCTTCTGCGCGATATCGCTGACTCGAAGTGCCGGTATTGTTAAGTGCCGGTATTATAGAGACTGCGGTTCCCAAAAGAGAACTATTTGCGCCGTCGCGTGCCGCTCGTCGAATCAGACAGATTCGATGAAAACCATGTAACTTACGGATTTTAATGAAATATAATGAGCAATAGCAGTACTTCAGCCACGGATCGTAATGAGCGGCCACTTTCGCCCTGTGTTCTTATCTGTACGCTGGACGAAGACAAGACCTGTATTGGCTGCGGCCGGACGCTTCAGCAAATATCGCGTTGGGCACTCATGAGCGCTGACGAGCAGTGGGCTGTCGTGGATCAATTGGCGCGACGCGGTGACTCTGTTTGACGCTACAATTGCCGCCCAGGATTTGAGGAGATGATGTGCGACTCATAAGTTTACTAATCGCAGCATTGATGCTGAGTGGCTGCACGGCCCTGATGGTCGGGGGCGCGGCGGTCGGTGGCTATCAGTTGGGCAAGGACGAGCGCCCGGCTTCTGTGGTCGCATCCGACTCGGCGATCACGACGAAAATTAAGGGTAAATACGTCGCTGATTCGGTCGTCAGTGTATTTAACATCGGTGTTAGAACCTGGGAGGGCACCGTGACCTTGTCGGGAACAGTCGGCAGCTTTACCGCGAGGGATCAGGCCGAAGTAATTGCGAAGGGAACCAAAGGCGTTGCAGCGGTCAATAACCAGATCATCGTTGAAGACAGGAGCGCGAACTGATTCGCGCTTATCATTGAAATCCGTGACAGTGGCCCGACTAATGGTGACTGTTACACACTAAAAGCAGGTACAGCACGTGGACGTAAAGGCAAGAATCGAAGAGCAACTCTCATCCCACAATATTCTTCTCTATATGAAGGGTACGCCGGATTTTCCGCAGTGCGGTTTCTCAGGGCAAACGGTCGCGGCACTGAATGCCGTTGGCAAACCGTATTCGTTCGTGAACATTTTCGAGGATCCGGAAGTGCGCGAGGGGCTGAAGGAATACTCGAACTGGCCGACTTTTCCGCAGCTCTACGTGAAAGGCGAGCTGATCGGCGGCTGTGACATCGTTATCGAGATGTACCAGTCAGGCGAATTGCAGAAGCTGCTTGGCGAAGATACCGCCTAGAACCAAACCGGTTCCTACGGCTGTGGCGGCGCGTTCCTGAGCGACGCTTCGAATATATCGCGAAAGCGATTGACCGCTTCGCAAAACAGGTCGGCGGTTACCTCGGCGTCGTACGAGGCGGAATGTGCCTGCGTTTCGTCCCAGCCCATCCCCGCGGCTATCGCTGCACGTGCCAGCACCGTCTGTCCAAACGCGATGCCGCAGACTGTTGCCGTGTCGAAACAGCTGAAAGGATGGAACGGGTTGCGCTTGATTGCGGCGCGCTCCACTGCCTGGTTGAGAAAGCCGAGGTCGAAATGCGCGTTGTGGCCGACTAGTACCGCGCGACTGCATCGGTTCTCGCGCACCGCACGCCGAACCTCGCGAAACGTTCGCTGCAAGGCATCACGCTCATCAATGGCGGGTCGCAGCGGATGATGCGGATCGATGCCGTTCACGGCCAGTGACGCAGGCTCCATGTTTGCCCCCTCGAACGGTTTTACGTGGTAACGAATCGTCTCGCCACGGCTCAGCAAGCCCTCTGAATCGTAATCCAGTAGCACCGCGGCGATCTCGAGTAATGCGTCGGTCCTGCAATTGAAACCGCCGGTCTCAACGTCGACTACAACCGGCAGAAATCCGCGGAAGCGGTCGGCCATTCTGAGGGCTTCAGTCACTTACAATTTCGCCTCTAGCAGCTTCTCGTCGAGGATGGCGCTTATCGTGTAGCGCACGCCGAAGCCAGTGAATTTCGAGGCAATATGGCCGAGGCCGCCCTCATTGTCACCGGCACTAAGGTCCATATGCACCCACGGGATATCGTTCTCGACAAACTCCGCAAGAAAACTGGCCGCCAGGATATGATCACCAGCGCCTTTGGGTGAGCATTGTTTCAAGTCAGCCGTGGAGCTTTTGAGTTCTTCCAGAAATTCCTTGCCGATAGGAAATGGCCAGACCCGTTCGCCGCAACGCTGGCCGGTGCGTTTTAGGCGCGGGTGCAGCTCGACGCGGTTTGTGAACACACCGGAATAACGTGTCGTAACTGCGCTGATGCAAGTGCCAGTCAGTGTGGCGTAGTCGAAAATCATGCCCGGACGCTCGCGGCTGGCGAGCACGAGCGTGTCCGCGAGCGCCATGCGGCCTTCGGCATCCGTATGAACGGTCTGAATCGTCTTGCCATTGGCAGCCGTGACGACGTCCTGCGACTTGTAGGCCCTGGGTCCCGTGCGGTTCTCAGTGAGGGCCAGCCAGCAGTCGACGGCTATCGGTAGCTTGAGCTCCGCTATAGCAAGCAGCGCTCCAAGCGCGACGGCGCTGCCCTGCATGTCGCCATGCATGTCCAGCATGGATGGGAACGGTTTGAGGTTGGTACCGCCGGTGTCAAAAATGATGCCCTTGCCAACGAGGCACAGGTCGGCGCCGGCCTTCTTCGACCCCGGTCGGTAGCGAAGGCGCACGATACCGGCGCTGTCATCTTCGTTGCCTTGTGCTACCGCCAGGAACGCGCCAGCGCCGAGAAGTTCGAGGTCCTTGGTTGCGAAACGCTTGAATTGCCAGTTGTACTTTTTGGCAAGTTTCCTGACCAGATCCGCGTATTGCTTCGCATCAAGCATGTTCGGTGGCAGTGTGGTCAGCCAGCGCGCAAGGTTGTTACCCTTTGCTTCGGCAGCCGTTCGGCCAGTGTCCAGCGTTGCGTCGAGGCCCAACAGCCGGATGGTCTTGATTTTGGCGGGTACCTTCTCGGTCTTGAAAGCAGGCAATGTCGCTGCGGCCGCCAGCGCGGCGGCCAGCACGTTGCTGATGATACGTGCCTGTTCGTCGGCTTTGAATCCGAGCGCACAGATGCCGAGACTGCCTGCCTTCTGGTTGGTTGCTGCAGCAACTAGTTTTCGCCCCAGCGTCAGCTGCTCGAAGGTACTGGCGTCAGCGCCGACCGTGCCGGCGACGACCAGCGTCTGCCTCGAGTTGCCAAGACGCGTGGTGAAGGCTGGCGTCGAGCCGGCCTTGTGTTTACGCAGTACGGCCTGCAGTTTGGCACCTTCCGGGATGCTCGAGAAATCTGCGGCTTTCGGTTTCGCGGGTAGTATCAGAAGTAACTGATCGACAAGATCAAGCGACTTCTTGTCGACACGACCCTGCTTTTGATGGATACGAATATCCGCGATATCCGGCGCAATAGTTGTCATGCAATTCAATTCCCAGCGATGAGCTTGACGCTCAAGGCACAAACCCTGAAGATATCGGCCGCACTAGCGACCTGCACGGTCCGGTGCAATGAAGCGGTGATCCTAGCAGGACGCTTCACGTAATTCACGCGACAGGTTGGGACGTATCCCGGCAATCGCCCGATGGATAATTTATGAGCAGTTTCAATCCTTTCGATGACATAGACCCGATTGAGACCACCGAGTGGCTGGAGTCGATCGACTCCGTGCTCTCGCATCACGGTCCGGAGCGGGCACATTTCCTGTTGAACCAGATGATCGATTTTGCACGTCGGTCCGGGGCCTATCTGCCTTACAGCCCCAATACGGCGTATCTCAATACGATATCAACGGCGCGTCAGCCTGAGTACCCCGGCGACCGCTCGCTGGAGCGACGCATCGAGGCGTACATTCGCTGGAATGCGATGGCGATGGTTGTACAGGCGAATCGCAAGAGCACGGAATATGGCGGGCACATTTCGAGCTATGCGTCATCAGCCACCCTGTACGAGGTCGGATTCAATCATTTCTGGCATGGGGCAGACGAAAAGCACGGCGGCGACATGGTGTTCATGCAGGGACACTCGGCGCCGGGTATCTATGCTCGCGCGTACCTGGAAGGTCGACTCAACGAGGGACAGCTGAACAGGTTCCGCCAGGAGGTTGGCGGAGGTGGCTTGTCGTCGTACCCGCATCCCTGGCTGATGCCGGATTTCTGGCAATTCCCAACCGTCTCGATGGGCCTGGGCCCGATGATGGCTATTTACCAGGCGCGCTTCATGCGTTACATGGAAAATCGCGGCCTCATCGAGCCGAGTGATCGCAAGGTATGGTGTTTTCTCGGCGACGGTGAGATGGATGAGCCGGAATCCATGGGCGCGATCACGATGCCGGTTCGTGAGGGACTCGACAACCTCGTATTCGTGGTCAACTGCAACCTGCAGCGACTGGATGGCCCGGTTCGGGGCAACGGCAAAATCATCCAGGAACTCGAGGCCGCGTTCGGCGGTGCCGGCTGGAACGTTGTCAAGCTGGTCTGGGGCTCCAAGTGGGATCCGCTGCTGGCCAAAGACCAGTCAGGAAAGCTCCGCCAGATCATGGAAGAAACGGTCGACGGGGAATACCAGAAGATCAAGTCGATGGATGGCAAGTACGTCCGCGATACCTTCTTCGGCAAGCATCCTGAAACGGCTGAATTGGTTGCCAATATGTCGGACGACGAAATCTGGCACCTGAATCGTGGTGGGCATGATCCGTTGAAAGTCTATGCGGCCTACGATGCGGCGACGAATCACAAGGGTGGTCCGACCATCGTGCTGGCGAAGACGGTCAAAGGCTTTGGCATGGGTTCGGCGGGCGAGGGTCAGAATACGGCCCATCAGCAGAAGAAACTCGATATCGAGGAACTCAAGAAGTTCCGTGATCGTTTCAATATTCCGATCACCGACAAGGAAGTCGACGCCGTTCCTTACTACAAGCCCGCCGCTGACAGCGCGGAGCTCGAATACCTGATGGAACGCCGTCATGCGCTCGGCGGTTCGCTGCCCAAGCGACGAGCCAAGTCGAAGAAGTTGCTGCCGGTGCCGCCGCTCGAGGCTTTTCGTACGCAGCTGGACGGTACGGGCGAGCGCGAGGCCTCAACGACGATGGCCTTCGTGCGCATTCTTACAGCGCTGCTGCGTGACAAGCAGATCGGCAAGCACATCGTTCCCATCGTGCCGGACGAAGCACGCACTTTCGGCATGGAAGGGCTGTTTCGCACAGTAGGTATTTATGCGTCCAAAGGGCAGCTGTACGAGCCGCAGGATTCCGGCGCATTGATGTACTACCGAGAGGACAAGAAGGGCCAGATCCTGGAAGAGGGTATCAACGAGGCTGGCGCATTCTGCTCCTGGCTGGCCGCCGCGACCTCCTACTCCAACCATGACGTGCCGATGGTGCCGTTCTATATCTACTACTCGATGTTCGGCTTCCAGCGTATCGGTGATTTCGTGTGGGCCGGTGGCGATCTGCAGTCTCGAGGTTTTCTGATCGGCGGTACCGCCGGGCGCACGACGCTGGCAGGCGAGGGTCTGCAGCACCAGGATGGCCACAGCCTGGTCAACGCATCCACGGTTCCGAATTGTGTGGCTTACGATCCGACCTACGCCTACGAGCTGGCCGTCATCATCCAGGACGGCTTGCGTCGCATGATCGGCGAGCAGGAAAACGTTTTCTATTACATCACCTGCATGAACGAGAACTACGTGCAGCCATCGATGCCGGCAGGGGTCGAGGACGGAATTTTGCGTGGCATGTACCTGCTGCAGGTGGGCGGGCAAGGCAAGATCCGTGCTCAGCTAATGGGCTCAGGCACGATTCTCAGGGAGGTTCTCGCGGCCGCCGATCTGCTGAAGGAGGACTTTGGCATTCCCACGGATATCTGGTCGGTCACGAGCTTCAACGAGCTGCGGCGCAACGCGCTTGAGACGGAGCGCTGGAACATCCTGCACCCGACCGAAACTCCGCGCCAAAGTTATCTCGAGGAGAAGCTGGCCGATAAGCCGGGGCCGTATATCGCGGCTACCGACTACATGAAGATCGTTGCCGACCAGGTGCAACGCTGGATGCCGGGTCGTTACATCTCGCTGGGTACGGATGGGTACGGGCGCAGTGACGCGCGCAAGGAACTGCGCGAACACTTCGAGGTTGACCGCCGATTCATCGCCGTTACAGCACTGAAAGCACTGGCCGATGATGGTGTACTTGACTTTAAGACTGTCGCACAAGCTATTGAAAAATATGGCATAGATCCGGATCGACCTGATCCGGTGACGCTGTAGGTCGGTCGAGGGCGCGCGCATGGCGAATTCAATCGACATCGTAGTTCCTGACCTCGGGGATTTTGAGAACGTCGAGATCATCGAGGTCCTCGTCGCGCCGGGCGACACCGTGGCTCGGGAAGATGGCCTTATTACGCTGGAGACGGACAAGGCATCTTTCGACGTTCCGGCATCGGAGAGCGGGGTCGTCGAGTCCCTGACGGTCGCGCTCGGCGACACGGTCTCGACCGGCGATATCATTGGCAAGCTCAGTTCAGGCGTGACAGACACCGTGGTGATTGCACCGTCGATCGCCGCGCCGCCCACCGGCGACACGACGATCATGGCAACCCCCGCAGGCGCGAAGCCAAAGGCAGGAGGCAAGCAGACCCTGGTGGTGCCCGATCTCGGCGACTTCGAGGAGGTGGAAGTCATCGAGGTCCACATAAATCCGGGTGATGAGGTCGCGATTGACGATCCCCTGGTGACCCTTGAAACCGACAAAGCGGCTATGGACGTTCCGGCCGTCGTCGCGGGAACCATCGAGTCCGTCGTAATCAACGTGGGCGAGAAGGTATCGGCCGGAGCGACGGTAGCCGTAATCAACGCGGTTGCCGCTACCGGCTGGCGATGATGCCGATGAGGAGGCTGCGCCGCCGGCCAGGACGGAAGCGCCCGCAGCACCAAGCCCGCCAGCGGCACCGCCGCAGGCCGCCGCCAAGCCGGCCAGTCTGCCGCGGATTGATGAAGCCGGTTTTTCCAAGGCGCACGCGAGCCCCTCGGTCAGAAAGCTGGCGCGGGAGCTTGGTGTCAACCTGGTGCAGGTGAAAGGCAGCGGTGTCAAGAATCGTATCGCTCACACTGATGTCAAAGCCTTCGTCAAAGCGATCCTCACCGGCAAGGCTTCGGCGCCCGCCGGCGGCGCGTTGCCGAAGACACCGACGGTCGACTTCGCGAAGTTCGGCGAAATCGACGTTCAGCCGCTGACGCGTATTCAGAAGATCTCGGGCCCGCGATTACAGGCCAGCTGGATAAATCTGCCGCACGTCACACAGCACGATCTGGCGGACATTACCGATCTCGAGGCGAGGCGACAGCAGCTCAAGGGGCCGGCCAGGGAGCGTGGTATCGCGTTGACGCCGCTCGCATTTGTAATGAAAGCCTGCGTCGCTGCACTGCAGGAGTATCCAAAGGTGAACTCGTCATTGTCAGAAGACGGTGAGAGCCTGGTCTACAAGAAATACTGCCATCTTGGCTTTGCGGCCGAAACCGACCAGGGACTGATGGTTCCTGTTATTCGAGATGCCGACAAGAAGGACGTCTACGAAATTGCCCACGAACTCGGCCAGTTGTCGGCGCTGGCGCGCGAGGGCAAGCTGAAGGCCGACAACCTGCAGGGTGCGACGTTCACGATCTCCAGTCTCGGCGGTATCGGCGGAACCGCGTTTACGCCCATCGTCAATGCGCCCGAGGTTGGTATTCTCGGCGTCTCGCGTTCATCGGTGCAGCCTGTCTGGAATGGCTCGAAGTTCGAGCCGCGGCTCATGTTGCCACTGTCGTTCTCTTACGATCATCGCGTGATCGACGGCGCGCAGGCGGTTCGCTTCACAACCTTCCTCGGCGAGCAAACTTGCCGATGTCGATGCCTTGCTGCAGGCCATTCCCTAATGACCGTTCAGCTGACAGTACCTGACCTCGGCGACTTCGAGGATGTAGAAATTATCGAGGTACTCGTATCGCCCGGCGACGTGGTCGCGGTCGAGGATTCGCTGATTACGCTGGAAACCGACAAGGCAACGATGGACGTTCCGGCAAGTGAGGCCGGGACTATTGTCTCTGTCGATGTGAGTGTCGGCGAGCGGGTGTCAACCGGCAGCGCGGTCGTTACGATTGAACCCGGGACAGCAGCAGCAGCGGATGAGGCTGCAGAGCAGGTTGCCGACGTGCCCGTAGCGGAAGTCGAGGAGACGCGCAGAATGTCGGCGCCGGAGATCGTCGCGACACGGCTGCAGGACGAGAGCGATGCGACGCATTCAGCCGAGCTTGTTGTGATTGGCGCGGGGCCAGGCGGATACACTGCCGCGTTTCGCGCGGCCGACCTCGGTCTGGACGTAATCCTGATCGAACGATCGCCAACGCTCGGAGGCGTTTGCCTGAACGTCGGATGCATCCCGTCGAAGGCGTTGTTGCATGCAGCCAAGGTCATAGACGATGCACAGGCGATGGCCGAGCACGGCGTTACCTTTGGCAAACCGGAAATTGATGCCTTTAAACTGCGTGACTGGAAGAACGAGGTCATCGGCAAGTTGACGGGTGGACTTTCCACCATGGCGAAGCAGCGCAAGGTCCGTGTTATTCAGGCGAGCGCGCAGTTCGTTTCCGCGCATCGCCTCGAGCTCGACAATGACGAAACTGTCGATTTCAAGAATTGCATTATTGCGGCGGGTTCCGAACCCTTAATGCTGCCGGGGCTGCCCGATGATCCACGCATCATCGATTCGACCGGTGCGCTGGAGCTCGCGCCATTGCCGCGCCGGCTACTGGTCGTGGGCGGCGGAATTATCGGCCTTGAGATGGCCTGCGTGTACAGCGCGCTGGGCACGGACGTCAGCGTGGTCGAGCTGACCGATTCACTGATGCCGGGTACGGATCCCGACCTGCTGCGTCCGTTCATGAAGATTATCAAGCCACGCTACGAAGCTATCCACGTGTCGACGAAGGTAACGGGCATGCGTGCAACGGTGCCGGGCATCGAGGTCAGCTTCGAGGGTGACAAAGCGCCGTCCATCGGCGTCTACGACCGCGTGCTGGTTGCCATCGGGCGCAAGTCGAACGGCGGCACGCTTGGCGCGGAAAAAGCCGGCGTCAACGTCGACCAGCGCGGCATCATTGCGGTGGACAATCAGATGCGCACCAATATTCCGCATATCTTTGCTATCGGTGATCTCGCTGGAGGCCCCATGCTGGCGCATAAGGCGACGCACGAGGCGAAGGTGGCGGCGGAAGTAGCGGCGGGTGAGAAAAGTTACTTCGATGCGCGAACGATTCCTTCTGTTGCCTACACGGACCCCGAGATCGCCTGGGTGGGCCTGACGGAGCTGGAAGCGAAGGCGCAGGGCATCGAGTACGAGAAAGGGCAGTTTCCCTGGGCCGCCAGTGGTCGCGCACTGGCGCTTGGGCGAAGCGAGGGTTTCACCAAGCTGTTGTTCGACAAGAAGACGAAGCAGGTTCTTGGTGGCGCCGTCGTTGGTCCCAACGCCGGTGATCTGATCGCCGAAATCGGGTTGGCTGTGGAGATGGGTGCCGATGCCGCGGATGTGAGCCTGACCATACACCCGCATCCGACCTTGTCGGAAACGGTCGCGCTAGCCGCGGAGGCGTTTGAAGGTACGCTGACGGATCTCTATATTCCCAAGCGGCGCTAGTCGGCCTCGGTCAGGCCGGTGCGCTTTTCGATCCAGTATAAGACCAGGCCAATAGCGATCAGGATCGATACCGCTATCCAGGATTCCGCTTTTGACTGCATGAGCAACCAGATGCAGATCACCAATCCCAGCAGTGGGATCGAGTAGCCGCCCTTGAGGCGATACGCATTCTTCCGCACCTCTTCACTGGCATTTCGGCGGATCGCGGGTAGTGATGCGATACAAATGATGTAGCCCAGCAGACGCGCCAGCGAACTCGCGATCGCGAGCTTCACGAAAGACCCCGTTAGCGCCAGCACGAGTGCCATGCCGCCCATAATCAGGATGCAACGGTCCGGCGTCGCGTACTTCGCGTGCACGTGTCCGAACCATTGTGGCAAAAGTCTGTTCTCGGCCAGGGAAAAAATTAGTCGCGGCGCCGCGATTATCGAACTGGCGAGGTTGCCGCCGATTGAAAAAACGGCTGCCAGCGTAATCGCGAACGCGCCGATCGGCCCGGCGAGCGAGCGCCCGATATCGACGAGGGTTGCGGACCCGTATTGATCCGGGGCGATGGTAGAAACGAAAACCAGCACAATGACGAAGTAAAGCAGTCCCGTGCCGAGAACTGTGCCGACCAGGGCCTTGGGTATCGTGCTTCTCGGCTGTGCGGTTTCGCCCGCAGTGACTGCCACCGTTTCGAAACCGACGTACGCGTAGATGAGCAGCAGCGTCGTGCCACCCAACTCTTCGACGAAGAACGGTGCGGAGGGTATCAACGTGCTCCCGGTTACGTGCTGTAAACCGAAAACGACCAGTAGCAGCAATGGCGTAATCTTCAGGAAGGTCAGTATGGCCATAGTGCGTACGCCGTCACGCACGCCAATCACGTTGGCCCAGGTCAAACCAACCGTAACTGCTGTGATAATGGCGGCGCGTGCGAGATCACCGGCAAACAGGTCTGACAATGAAGCGAGGTAGGTTGCCATGACGGTGGCATTCGCGGCGAAAGCAGTCATGCGTGCCAGGTAGATTAACCAGCCCGTGCTGAACCCGGCCAAGGGGCCGAAAGCTTCGGTCGCATAGATGACGGGGCCGCCGGTCTTGTCGTAGTAACTCGCGAGCTCAGCGAAAGTCAGAACCACGGACAGGAATAACAAACCGACAAATAAGAATAACCACGGGCTCAGCAACCCCGCATTGACGGCTACTTTGCCGGGTAGGGCGAAGATGCCGGCACCGATCATCGAGTTCAGCACCAGGAAAGATGCGCCGAAGAATCCTATGTCGCGACGCAGGCGGTTTGCTTGACTGCTTGGCATCAACCGATACTAGCAGATCCTGATTTTGGGCATTTCTCCTGAGGAATCGAACAGCGAAAGCCCGTCACTTCCGCGGTCGTTGCGTATTGAATTGCGGTGCGCCTAAGCCATCAAAACAACAGGCAAACTCCGGCACTCTTACGTGACAAGCGGCAAGTCCTGACCTACTCTGTTGAAAAACTCCGTTCTAGAACGACAAGAAATCTCGCTTGAAATTTTCGTTCGCGTTACGGGCACATCTAGACTGATTTGACCGCTATTGAGACGCTCCAGGACGAATCTTCAGCTGCTAACTACGCCCCCTTCGTAGCTACTGTAAGAAATTGACCGCAAAACGAAAATACAATCGCTTTGCTTTTCAAAACAGAGTTTTTCAACAGAATAGACCCTGACTTATCCCTGAGCCAGGGGGAACTCCGGGTTAATGCACTTCATCAACTATCTATTCGAAAGTGATATTGAGCCGCTGTCCGCTATGCGGATCTTTCGCTTGTACGCACCCGGATCGAGTTTGGCCTTGAAGGAATAGTCGAAGCTGTCGCTGTCCTTGTCCATCAGTGAACGGAAAAGCTGAATTCCTGCCATAACGTTGAAGCCTGCGGTTACGGTAAAGGTCCCTTCGCCGTAACCCTGGATGACGGGAAGCTCGTTGCCGACACCCTTAATGAGATCCTGACCGTCCAGGCTAATTGTGTAGGAAATGCCGGCGAGTTTCAGCGGCTCCAAATTTGGGTTAGTAACATGCAGGCGGATCTCAAAAGCCGGTAATCCGCCGCCATTGTCGGATGCGATCGGACGAAACGACTGCACGCTCACGGTTGGGATTTCGTATCCGGACCCCATGCCAGCGCAGCCGGTTAGCAGCGCAGCGGCCATTAATAATACTGTAAGTGTCATTGCTGGACGCATGCGACTTTTGTTCATCACGGGGCTCCGTGGTTATCGGGGTGGGTGGGCCCGGTGGAACTGCTCCATACAGCAAACCCGACCCAGTTTCTTGGCCTCGTTGTACCATAAATTCCGGATCAGGCAGGCAGTCGCCCCATCGAGATCTCTGGATATTCACCCTCAACTTTTCGGCAACAAGTAGAGATTGGCGATGCGGGGTAGAGTGAATGGCAAGTCCTGACCCTTACTTGCCGCTCAGGTTGAGCGGCTGCATTTCCCGAAACCTGCCGTTCAAACGTCCGCCTTAGGGAAGTCGCGACTGTCTGCAATCGGCTGCGGTTTCAACCGGTGAACGCAACACCTAATCTCTGAGTATAGAGAGCAGGACGTTGCAGATGAAGTATCGAAAGAGGATCTACTAGCTTGACGCGGTGGCGCTAGGTGCAAAGCGCGCCCCCGCTACCAAATGACAAAGGGTCCCTTTCAGGTGCCCTTTTTCATTTGTAAATGTGGATGCCGGGAGGGGAACCTCGTTCAACAAAACGCGCTAGCGTTTTGGACGGACGCTGTGCACCCCGAAGGGTTGAGGATCGACCCAAGCGAAATCCCAATCAATCCTGTCCCCGCACCAGGTAAAAAGGGTTTACCGTATCGTTTTAGCCGAGTTCTTCAGCTATCGGCTCTTCGCTGTATTCGGTCTCGCGTAGGTGTCACTTTGCTCCAAGTGCCAGGGCCGGTGACTAAAGTGGACAGAAACTTTGGTTTATCCTGGGATTAGATTTTCGGCCCAACCCGTGTAAAGTACTTCCCTGTCATCAAAAACACTCCACGGCGAAACCAGCGTTCGTTAATCGCGGCGAACCTCAGCACTTGCTCACTCAACCCCGACGAGACACATTATGAGCGCAAAGATTCTGTACACCTATACTGACGAAGCCCCGATGCTCGCCACCTATTCTCTCTACCCGATCATCCAGCGCTTCGCCGCCGCGGCGGGTATCGATGTCGAGCAAGTGGACATTTCGCTGGCCGGGCGGATTCTGGCCGCCTTTCCCGAACGCCTGCCGGAGGGGCGGTCGTTTCCCGACAACCTGGCCCGACTTGGTGAACTTACCCAGTTTGCCGAGACGAATATCATCAAGCTGCCGAATATCAGCGCCTCGGTGCCGCAGTTGACTGCCGCAGTCGCCGAGCTTCGCGATAACGGCTTCGACCTGCCTGAATACCCGGACGATCCACAAACCGACGAGGAACGCGATATCGCTGCTCGCTACGCCAAGGTGCTCGGTAGCGCCGTCAATCCGGTGCTACGCGAGGGCAACTCGGACCGGCGCGCGCCAACCGCGGTCAAGAATTTCGCCAGGAAGAATCCGCACACCATGGGGGAGTGGAAGCAGTGGTCGAGAACCCACGTCTCGCACATGCACAGCGGTGATTTCTATCACGGCGAGAAATCGATAACGCTCGACCGCCCGCGAAAGGTGAGGATGGAACTTACCGCCGCTAGCGGCAAGACCATTGTGCTCAAACCCGAGATCGCACTGCAGCAGGGCGAGGTCATCGACAGTATGTTCATGAGCAAGAAGGCACTGTGTAATTTCTACGAGTACGAGCTGGAGGATTGCCGCAATGCCGGCATGCTGTTTTCACTGCACGTCAAAGCGACGATGATGAAAGTCTCGCATCCGATCGTGTTCGGCCACTGCGTCAGGATTTATTACAAGGAAGCGTTCGACAAGCACGAAGAACTGTTTGAGGAGCTGGGCGTCAACGTCAATAACGGTATGTCCAACCTCTACGGGAAGATCGACACTCTGCCCGAATCCCTGCGCGAAGAGGTTGTCAATGACCTGCACGCCTGCCACCAGCACCGTCCGCCGCTGGCCATGGTCGACTCGGCCAAGGGCATCACCAATTTCCACTCGCCCAGCGATGTAATCGTCGATGCCTCGATGCCGGCAATGATCCGTGCCGGCGGCAAGATGTGGGGCGCGGACGGCCACCAGCACGATTGCAAGGCGGTCATGCCGGAGTCCACGTTCGCCCGCATCTACCAGGAGATGATCAATTTCTGCAAATGGCATGGCGCTTTCGATCCGGCCACCATGGGCAGCGTCCCTAATGTCGGCCTGATGGCGCAAAAGGCGGAGGAATACGGTTCGCACGACAAGACCTTCGAAACGCGGGAAGCTGGCGTCGCCAACGTCACCGATCTGGACACGGGCGAAGTCCTGCTCACACAGTCCGTCGAGGAAGGCGACATCTGGCGCATGTGCCAGGTCAAGGATGATCCAATTCGCGACTGGGTCAAGCTCGCCGTGACCCGAGCCCGTGATTCCGACATCCCGGCCGTGTTCTGGCTCGACCCCTACCGCCCGCACGAAAACGAGTTGATTAAGAAGGTCAGGAAATACCTCGAGGATCACGACACGGATGGCCTGGACATCCAGATAATGTCCCAGGTTCGCGCCATGCGTTATACGCTCGAACGCGTGGTCCGCGGCATAGACACCATCGCCGCCACCGGCAACATTTTGCGCGACTATTTGACCGACCTGTTCCCAATCCTGGAGCTGGGTACCAGCGCCAAGATGCTGTCGATCGTGCCGCTGATGGCCGGCGGCGGCCTGTTTGAAACCGGCGCCGGCGGCTCCGCGCCCAAGCACGTCAAGCAACTCGTGGAAGAAAACCATCTGCGCTGGGACTCGCTGGGCGAATTTCTCGCCCTCGCGGTGTCGCTCGAAGAAATCGCCAGGAAAACCGGAAATGCCAAGGCTGGACTGCTCGCGGCCACGCTCGATGCCGCCACTGAGAAACTGCTCGACGAGGGCAAGTCACCGTCGCGGCGCACAGGCGAGCTGGACAATCGCGGTAGCCACTTCTACCTGGCGCTTTACTGGGCGCAAGCGCTGGCGGAACAGGACGACGACGCCGAGTTGGCGTCCGAATTCGCCGCGCTGGCCGTCGAGCTTGCAGGTCACGAGGCGCAAATTGTCGAGGAATTGAACGAAGTGCAGGGCAAGGGCGTCGATTTGGGCGGCTATTATTTTGTCGACAAGGACAAAGCAGTCTCGGTGATGCGCCCGAGCAAGCTGTTCAACGACTCGCTGGCGTAGCGAACCTCCGGCTCGTGTCTTTGACGGACAGAGGGACCCTGCCATCTCGGTCTGTGTGAAATATCTTCTTGTTCTCTGCTTCATTATCAACACCTCCTGCTCTAGTGTTAGAGTCTAGGTGTTGCATTGACCGGTTGAAATCACAACCAAAGGCGGACGTTCGCAATTTCGCCTAGCAAACAGAGTATGCGACCGTCAATACGATTCCGTAACAGGCGTGCAGCAATGTCAAAACGGCATGACAGAAAAGAGCTAAAGGAGTTTTTGAACCCGAGCAAGCTCTCAATTGATGACGCACTGAATTCAGAGAATCCTATTTATGAGGTTGCTCGGCGATTGAATCAACTGCCCCAGGGCAAGTTGTCTCAAACTCAGTTGGCTTTTGAGGGCGTTTTCTACTTTTTCGGTGAGGCACTAAATGGAGGTCTCGTGAGCGCCCTTGGCAACGACTCCGGGCAGTACTTTCATGAAACAGAGGCCTTTGCCGTCACATACTGTTCACCCCAGATGGTCGCGGTGCTGGAAGCAGTAAAATCTTTGTTCCCCGATTCCCAAGTTCCGAAAGATCGCAATAACCGTGAGGAGATCATAGAGACATTGACGGATAGTTGGGAAAAAGACCCTTTTGACGATGCGACATCGGACTTTTATGATCTTGAAACGGAGTTTCACCAGGGACTACTCGATTACCTGAAGAAGCATAAGGATGAATTCGCCAACATAATCGAGGCCTAGCTATGATTGTGCTAGTGAATGTCTAAATGCCCGCAAATGGCCGACTGCAGAAATTCGCCAGGCAAGAAAATGAGGGGCTGCTTGACCTCGCATAGCGGCCGGTCGTAGATTTTGGGTTAAAATGACGGCTTGTGACCCTTTCCGGACGGTCGCCGAAATCGCTTGGCAAGGATAGACCGAGCAGATTGTATGACTGCTTCGGCCTGAAAGCGGTCGTCCAGGTGTTGGGATTCTGAAAGGATGCACCGACCAGCAGCACCGCGAGGAGGCGCTCATCAATATCGTTGTGCGTCCATTGCCAGTGAGACTCCACGGCTGGATTTGTATCTGGATCGCCGTTCATGAGCTCTCCGACAGATGCTCGCTATTGAGGTCGAAACAGAGATGCTGGCCGAAACTATAGCGTATCCAGAAATCGCCGTTTCACCAACGTGCCTTCGGTCGGCCTCCCATAATGCGTCCACATCCAGCTAGGTGTAATCTGGCGACATGACAAATATGATGACCGCTATCTTGTTGCTGCGCTTACTTGCTGCATCTCAGGTACTGCTCTCAGCGATAGCACTGGCAATTTCTCCGAATCCTTATCGCGCTCGGTTACTAGGCGTTGCACTAGCGTTGGGCGGCGTTTCCTACCTGATTTCATCACCTGTTTTCGACCACATCAACCTCAAAGTTGGGTTAGGGCTTGGCCTACCGGCCGATGCTATTCCACCATTGCTGCTCCTGTTCACGTGGGAGTTGTTCGAAGACGACCGAAGGCCACCGCCCTTAGTCTGGTCTATTGTGGCGTTCTACATTGTTGTGATTCTCTTGATCGGGTTCGCTAGGGATACGATTGGCCCTGCCGTGAAACCCTACTTGTTGGTACTTCTTCAGCTGACCAAACTGGGATTTGCTGTTGGCGCAATTTTCATTGTATGGACGGGTCGGGAATCCGATCTTGTGGAGACTCGTTTGAAGTTGCGTCGCGCATTTGCCGCCAGCATTGGTGTCATTGTTGCTGTGGTCGTAACTACCGAGTTGGTTACGCGATGGCAGGTGCCCGAGGCGATCGAGCTGCTGGGAATGGCGGCGATTTTCGCGGTGACTCTAGCGATTAACCTGATTTTCTTGCGCCTTAATCCAACATTCGCTCTTACCGGGTCGCCTCGTTCATCACCGATGATGCCAGAAGAAGATCTACTTGTTGGCGAGCTCAAAAAGACTATGAGCGGAGATCGAGCGTATGCCGACCATGATCTGCGAATCGCCGACTTGTCAGCAAGCCTGAAGGTACCGGAGTATCAGCTGCGTCGGACGATTAATCGAAGCCTCGGCTATCAAAACTTCAATCAGTTCGTTAACCGTTATCGTGTTGAAGAGGCTGCACGTCGGCTGATTAACGAGCCACGAATCCCGGTGCTAACGATCGCCCTGGATGTTGGTTTTCGGTCGATCTCGTCGTTCAATGCCGCGTTTCGGGCCCACTACCAGATGAATCCGACAAACTATCGAAAGAGCAAGCTGCCAGATTCTTAAGAACCTATCGAATTTCGAAATTCGTCAGCATCCATGACTTTTCCGGGAGCATCGGAGGTGCCCGATAGCCTGTAATGCCCACTGGTGTTCCATAGGAAGACAACGATGGGTGACCAGATCCCCTCCGTATCGAAGACGAGCGATCTTGCAATCAATAAACGGCGCGCCGATCTCGATTGGCTGCGGGTCATCGCGTTTTGGCTACTGATCTATTATCACGCCGCGATCGCGTTCTTCCCGGGCGGATTCCCCATGATCCAAAACGTCGATACGAGCTTCGTGTTGCAGGCGACGGCGGGCTTCCTGCATGAGTTCAGGCTGGCCTTGCTATTCCTTATCTCCGGCATTGGCGTATCTTTTGCGCTTCGACACCGAAATCGAACGCAATTCATGCGTGAGCGCGCGGTACGACTGCTTATACCATTCGTTTTTGGGGTTCTGGTTATTGTGCCTCCAATGATCTTTCTCGAAAAACGTTTTATCGGTGAGTTCACCGGCTCGTTCACAAATTTCTATCCTGCGTACTTTTCGAACGGCATCTACCCCGACGGTTACCTTAGCTGGCACCACTTTTGGTTCATTGCCTATCTCTCCATCTATTGTGTCCTTGGCTGGCCTGTCTTCGCGCATTTCAAACGTGCCGGAGGTCGAATTCAACTCAACCATTGGTCGCAGAGACTATCGCGAGGAGCATTCATGTATCTCGCCGTAGTTCCTCTAGCTGCTTTTGAAATCCTACTGCGTGCGAGCTTCCCTGGATTCCCCGACCTAGTACACGATTGGGCGAACTTCAGCCATTGGTTCCTGATTTTCATAGCCGGGTTTCTGTTGGCTTCCAGCCAGCCGCTGCTGGATCGCACACAGCATTTGCGGGGAATGTCCCTGGCGTTGGCGAGCTGCGCCACGGCGCTAATGTTTTTGCAGTTTTGGTCGCCCGAACAGGGAGGTTTTTTTCCATCGGTCAATGGAGAAACAGACACTTGGATCTACGTATGGTTCTGCGTATTGCGTGTATCAAATGCGTGGTTCTGGCTGCTCACGTGTTTGGGCTACGCAGGGCGCTACCTGCAACGTCCTAGCCGATTACTAGGCTACCTCAACAACGCTGTGTATCCGCTGTTCTGCTTGCACCTCACCGTTATCGTCGCCCTTGAATACGTGATCGTTCCTCTCAACTGGTCGGTTCTGGCGAAATATCTGGTGATTACGACGGGAACAATCTTCGTAACGCTCGGTAGCTACGAGTTACTCTGGCGAAGAATAGCTTTTCTCCGGCCACTTGTGGGGTTGAAGCACCAACGCAATAATCGCTCCCGGTCAGCGGCCGCCTGCAGAGATCATGATACTCGACCGTCCGCTTCTGGGCGAAAGCAGACATCGTAGTTTCTTTGAGATGTGGGAACAGCCGCCTTTGACGAATGACCGCTAGTGGCCGAGTGATAAACTAATCAAAGGCTGCTACTGACCCCTAGCAGCCATTCGCTGGCGAGCCAATATTCAAGGGCTTTGTTGAGAATAAAGAACAAGAAATTCCTCGGAATACCGATCCCTGATCGTCCGCTGTCCCGAGAAGAAACTAAGAATCGGTCTGAAACGGATCTCAAAGAAATGGGCTTTGAGACGCATTTCTGGCCGTTCTACATCCGTATTGTTTGGAGCGTCGTGAAGATCGCTCTTTGCTCTTGTTTTTCAGCATCTTATTCGGCTATGGAACTTCTTATTTCTCTGGAGCTGACTACGAAATCTCGCCAGTTTTCCAGAAGGCATTGCCACTCATTGGTGTAGCTCTTGTCGCGCCAATCATCGTCATGGTTGTTTCGTACTTGTGGTGGTATGGGTCGGTAGCATTTGACAAGCTGCTCGGCAAGGACGACCAAGGGCGCTGATGAATGGCCGTATATGGACTCCTCCTCATTGCAAGCACGCTGTTGATGACAAGCATGGCACGACTGCATACGTATATTCGGCCTCTGTAGTTGGCACACGTTGATGCCGGGCCATAATGGGCTATTCGCGCGTCAGCTCCCAATCGCTTCTTCGTACTCAAAGTACTTAGCCGTTCACGGGTTCGGCCGACGCCGGTTCGACCTGTTTGCCATCAAGCAGTTTGCTTAAGCAATCGCTATTGAAGTTCTCCTATTCTCGGCCGCTCAGCCAACAGCCAGAGCGGGATCGTAATCGGTATCGTCTTGCAGCATGGCCCAGGCCATGCGTGCCGTTTTGTTTGCCAGTGCGACAGCGGCAACGTTGGGGTGTCGCCGCTTAGCGATGTCCGTCACCCATCGACTCAGCGGATCGTCGCGATGTTTTGCTTGTGATACCATCACCCTGGCGCCGTGGATCATCTGAGTACGCAGATAAACATCACCGCGTTTGCTGATGCCGTAAAGACGATGCTTGTCGCCGGAACTGAACTGTCGCGGTGTTAAGCTCAACGCGGCTGCCATCTGCCGACCCTTCCTGTACTGAGCCTCGGCGGCAACACACAACGGCGGTTGATCTCACTGAAATGGTAGATTGACAGACCCTTTATTTTGCATACTTACGTCCAGTCCAGTGACAGGGCCGTTGACAGCTGCGGATGCGCGGAGCACTGTCTGACATTGGACGAATGCGCGTGAAGAACGCGGTAACCAGAAACGAGGATCGAGAAAATGCTGTGTCCCAAATGTGATGAGACGATGCAAACAGTCACGTACGCCGGTATCGACGTCGAACGTTGCGACGGATGCAAGGGGCTATGGTTCGACATGCTGGAAAAAGAACATTTGGCGGCCATCGAGGGCTCCGAGGCGATCGATATCGGCAGCGCTAAGATCGGAAAGCGTTTTAACGAAGTGGACGACATCAAATGTCCACACTGCCGTGGTTCCATGCTCAAGATGGTAGATGCCCAGCAACCACACATATGGTATGAGGCGTGCCCGAGTTGTTATGGGGTGTACTTCGACGCGGGTGAGTTTCGAGATTACAAGGAAAAGACCATAATGGACTTCTTTCGCGATCTTTTAACTAAAGAGAGACTATAGGCGCATTGACAAGCGCATTGACGAAATCGCGCGATGCTAGACGGTTGCCACTGCCCGCGATCCACCCGATACGGCACTGCGGGAAGCTGTATGGTCTACAAAATGTTTAGAACGCGCACCCTCGATATATGGCTCCTTTGTCTTTGACTTATTTCAAAGGTGAGCGTGCCGAATCAGTTGCCACGGAAGTACTCCTAAAGTAACTTGCTGTCCGCTCATGGCCGACCTGAGCCGTTCGCCTCGTTCGCGCTATAATTTCCGCTGATGACCCATTACGGTCATTCTGCGAGAAAAAAAACAATAGCTTCAACCCAAGTAAATCAGAGCTACAATTTCGGGTAACTTT
The DNA here is from genome assembly GCA_963841145.1 of uncultured Gammaproteobacteria bacterium. Taxonomy (GTDB): domain Bacteria; phylum Pseudomonadota; class Gammaproteobacteria; order Steroidobacterales; family Woeseiaceae; genus UBA1847. The sequence goes on along the minus strand of CAWJBO010000019.1, from coordinate 82,945 downwards.
AAGGCAACGAAGTCAATGAGTCTGCAATGGACTACATAACAGCTCTACTCTCGGACCCGACCGCATGGATAGCGCTGGCTACTCTGACTGTCATGGAGGTCGTCCTGGGTATCGACAACCTTATATTCATCTCAGTCTTGTCGAATAAACTACCCGAACACCTTCGATCAAAGGCTCGAAGAATCGGAATTGGAGCCGCACTGGTTTTGAGGCTAGGATTGCTTGCAACTATTGCGCTCATCATCAAACTAACGACGCCAGTGTTCGAAATTCTGGGACAATCGTTCTCGTGGCGTGACTTAATCCTTATTTGTGGTGGATTGTTCCTAATATGGAAGGCAACCACAGAGATTCACCACTCGGTCGATCCTGATCCCGGTCCGGACCGCCTAAACGCGGCTATCATCGCAACTAGTATGGGTGCAGTTATTGGCCAGATCCTGCTGCTGGACTTAATCTTTTCACTCGATAGCATCATTACAGCGGTCGGCATGACGCCACACATCCCCATCATGGTTGTTGCTGTCGTCATCGCAGTATTGACCATGCTTCTAGCCGCAGACCCGTTGGCGAAATTTGTTCACAACAATCCAACGGTCCTCATGCTCGCACTAGCCTTCTTACTGCTAATAGGCACGACTCTGGTTGCGGACGGATTTGGTGCCCCGATTGCGAAAGGTTACATATACGCAGCAATGGCCTTTTCGGTGCTGGTCGAAAGCCTTAATATGCTGGCGCGGCGAGCGCGCCAGCGTCGGGGGATGGACCGTACTCACGACAATTGACTGATCGCCAAAGGCGTCTATTGCTTGGGTCCCGGTCGGCGACCTTGCCCAAAAACATTGCCGACCATCTTCTGCCCGTCTGCAATCTTCATTTTGATCTGAAGCAGCCAGCGTCGTGCCCAGGCAAACTCTACCGCAAGAATCGAAAGACCAAGCGGAATTACCAGGACCGCAGGACCGGGTAGAAGGATCATCGCCACTCCAATCAACAGCACCGAAGAACCCAATAGCAGAATGACAGCTTTTCGGGCTTGCCTATACGAGGTAATAGCCAGATTCTCAAGTTCGTCGGCCAGCGGCGACAGTAGTGCAGCACCATCTTGTACAGACTTCATCGACGCGATAACTCCCACCGACAAGATACCAGCGATAATTGCCAGTGATACTAAAGTCGGAATCGGGTAGTGATGAATCAAAATCATTTTGACGCCGATGAATGCAAGCAGGAAAACCAAGCTCATCTTCAGGTAACGGAACTTTTCCATGAGTCCCGCCAAAACGAAGTACAAGGATCGCAAACCGAGAATAGCGAACACGTTTGATGTAAAGATTATGAATGGATCTCGCGTGATCGCGAAGATGGCCGGAATCGAGTCGATAGCGAACATGACATCACTTGTTTCAACAAGAACTAGAGCGAGAAAAAGCGGAGTCGCAGTTCGTACACCATTGAGCTGAACGAAGAAGCGACTGTCATGAAACTCTGTCGTTACTGGATAAATACGTCGCACCAGCCGAACAACTGCATTTTCCTCTAGCCCGGCGTTGTCGTGCCGCACGACAAGCATACTCGCGGCAGAATATAACAGCAGTGCACCAAGCAGGTAGACAACCCAGTCGAACCGCTCGATTATTGCGACACCTCCGAAGATCATGATGCCGCGCAAGATAACAGCACCAAGAATCCCCCAGAAAAGAACTCTATGCTGTTGCGCGAGTGGCACCTGGAAATGCGCGAACACCATCGCGATGACGAAGATATTGTCTACAGACAGTGACTTTTCGACCAGGTAACCCGTGAAATACTGAAGTGCGGCCTCCGCGCCGGTCAGTCGTTCCGTGTCCATATCCCAACCGGATGGGTTGAGTTCGTAGAGGTAGTAAATAGCAATGTTGAAGATCAGCGCGAGAGTGACCCACACTGCGGTCCAACCTAGCGCTTCCGGCAGCGTAACGACGTGCGCCTTTTTGTGAAAAATCCCGAGGTCCAATGAGACGACGACGGCGATTAACAGCAAAAAGCTGACCCAAACAAGTGTGGTGAATGAAATAATCAAGTTCTATCCGTTTTCTGCGTTGCGACGGAAATTCAATACTCGCTATTGGATTTGCACTTTCTCGGATCAACAACAAGAGGTCTCATCTGTTGATCCTACTCGTATTCCCGCCCCGCACCAACGCACGCGGTCGACTCGGACCACTTGATTCGGCCTTTTCGAGCGTCTCCTTCTGGCCGTCTCCAGCCGTCGACCAGGTGCGAATACGAACGACTGCTTCACTTCGCATTCCGGCCGGTCGATCTGTCTGAGTTAAAATGACGGCTACTGACCCAATGCGGTCGTTGACCCGATGGAATGATCAACCACAATAATAGCTATGCGATCCGAAGACGAAATGGTTGCGTATGCACTCGAAGCTCACACTGCCTTGCTACCCTACCTCCCCGAATTGCTCCTGGATTTGCAGGAATTAGGGAGCGATGCGGAGGCAATTACCCGCGTTCTCGAGGGTCTAAACCTACCAAAGTCGGCAACGGTGGTAGATCTCGGGTGCGGAAAAGGTGCCGTAGCCATTCAAGTTGCCGTGGATCTAGGCCGCAGGGTACTCGGGATCGATTTATTCGAACCGTTCATCGAGTGTTGCAAGGAGCAAGCTGGGGCGCGAGGCGTGCCTCAGCTGTGCCACTTCCTCCACGGAGATATATTGAAGCTGGCGGGGAAGATCGAACCCCGCGATGTAGCGATATTTGCAGCTCTTGGAGACGTCTTCGGTCCACTGGATCAGACAGTTTCCATGATCCGAAAGTACATTAAACCAGGTGGGTACATAATAATCAGCGACGGCTTCATTAGAGACGGTGCATCGTCAGACTTTCCTGGCTTCGAGGAATACGCCGAACGCTCCGACATGATTGCCCGGCTACTTGCCTGTGGCGATACCTTGGTTAGCGAGATCATCGAAACCAATAATAGTAAGGGGGGCGGGTACGAAGAGGGTCAATTGATCGCTGCGCGCGCCAGGGCTATAGCGGTTCGACAACCCGATATTGCCGCTGAAGTCCTGAAATATGCGGAGGCGCAGGTTGCTGAGTACGAATTTATGGATGAGAGTTTCGTTGGCGCAATTTGGGTTCTGGAACGCTCCGATTAATGGTCCGCTATTGGCCGTTCTGAGACGCTCGCCAGTAAGCGAACCGAGCGGCTGCTTCACGTCGCATAGCAGCCGCTAGGAGAATTTGAAGTAAAATGAGGGCTTGTGACCCCTTGCGGTCGGTCGAATCCTTCAAGAATGCTGCATCATGGTTCGAACCCCCAGCGAATAACTGGGCAAGCAGCAATTAAGGCCAATTCAACCCCATTACGAAGGAGAGTATGTGCATGAACGTCGAAATTGCTGTGTTAAGTCTCGATAACCCTGTTTTTCAAACTTATCTGATTGCGGCGAGCATCATGATATTGAAACTCATGCTGCAACCCTGGATGACTGTCGTGCGCATGATGACGGCTGGCGGGGGATTCCGTAGTCCGGAGGATCTAAAGAAGACACCTCTGAACCCCAACCCACAACCAGCGCAGCTGGAGATTAATGAGCATGTAGATCGCTCACGCCGGCTCAATCTGAATGATCTCGAAAGTATTCCTGGATTTCTGGCTGCGGGCTTTCTATTCGTGCTTGTCGAACCGCCATTGCTGCTTGCACAAATCTTGATATGGACATATGTGGCTGCCAGAGCGGCACATTTCGTCGCCTATACGACAGCTCAGATCCATGACATTCGTGCATTCTGCTGGACTTGGAGTTCATTGTCAGTGATCGGAATGGCGATATATACACTAACCCAGGCGTTCTGAGTCAGTAACACTCAGTCGCTTGATAGCGGCCGCTACTGGCCGAGGCTGTGTGAAAACCTTGTTGCGATTATAATCATGCTTTCCGGTATGAGTATGTGGCATGAGCGGTTTTATCGAAGGCGAAGACCGAACACAGGCGACCTTATTCCCCGAACGCATTGACGATTACATTACGGAAGACAGCCCAGTACGGGTCGTTGACGTGTTCATCGATGATCTGGATGTCTCAGGCCTTGGTTTCAGGACAGAACCCAACGCCACCGGCCGACCCAGCTACCACCCGAAGATGATGCTGAAGCTGTATGTCTACGGCTATCTGAACCGCGTGCAGTCGAGCCGCCGTCTGGAACGTGAAGCGCAGCGCAACGTGGAACTGATGTGGCTGACCGGCCGCCTGGCACCGGACTTCAAGACCATTGCCGACTTCAGGAAAGACAACGGTGAAGCGATCCGCCTGGTGTGCCGTGAGTTCGTCATGCTGTGCCGTAAGCTTGGGCTGTTGAACAACACGTTGGTGGCCATCGATGGCAGCAAGTTCAAGGCGGTCAACAACCGCGACAAGAACTTCACGCGGGCCAAGATGAAGCGTCGTCTGGCAGAGGTCGAGGCGAGCATCGATCGCTACCTTGAGCGACTCACTGAGTATGACGCGACGGAGCTGGACGACGATAAAGGTCAGGTACTCGAAGACAAGATCATCAAGTTGAGAGAGGAGATGGCGCGGCTAAAAAAGTGCGAAGTCCGGATGCTTGAGGCACCGGACAAACAACTCTCACAGACGGATCCTGACGCACGTTCCATGAACAGCCGCGGCACCGGAATGGTGGGCTACAACGTGCAGAGTGCGGTGGATAGCGAGCATCACCTGATCATTGCACACGAAGTGACCAACGTTGGCAGTGATCGCAGCCAGCTGGCCGGGATGGCTAAGCAAGCGAAGGCCGTGCTGGACAGCGACAATCTGGACGTCGTTGCGGATCGGGGCTACTACAACGGCGATGAGATCCGCGCCTGTGAGCAGGCCGGTATCGATACTTACTTGCCCAAGCCAAAGACCTCGCCCAACAAGGCCAAGGGCCTGTTCGATCGCACCGCGTTCCAGTACATCGAACAGGACGACGAGTACCAGTGTCCTGCTGGGGAGCGGCTGACGCACCGCACGACCACCAGCGATAGAGGTAAGGCGATCAAGCGCTACTGGACATCGACCTGTTCGAGCTGCGCCATCAAGCACCAATGCACCACCGGCAACGAGCGCCGCGTCAGTCGCTGGGTGCATGCGGACGCTCTGGAGCGTGCTCAGGCACGCCTCGATAAACAACCGGACAGCATGCGCGTGAGACGCGCGACTGTGGAGCATCCGTTCGGCACCATCAAGTCCTGGATGGGTGCCACGCACTTCCAGATGAAGACCTTACCGAGAGTGAGTACCGAGATGAGCCTGCACGTACTCGCTTACAACATGAAGCGAGCGATCAATCTGGTGGGAACAAGAGAAATACTGGCGACGATCCGAGCATAAGCTCGTTCGTCTCGAAAAAATCACAACGAAAACGCCGAATACCGGAAACTTATCGGTGACTTGCTGAAATGATGAAGCCAAGCCGGTAATTTATGATGAGTTATCACACAGCCTCGGCCGACTGCAGACATTCAGAAATCGTAAAAAACGTAGTTTGAGCGGCCGCATTGGCGATAAAGCAGACATGCGGAACGAGTGGCAAGTTCTGGTATAGAACCAGGCGGTCTGAGCGGCAAGTATTGGCCGAAATCCGCCATCGGGGTTCAATGTGTTACGACATCAGAAGTGCCGGAGCTTAGATGTCAGGATCACTGGGGAAACAGTAGTCGTAAACAACTTTGTACTTGAGCGTGCGATTGCAAACGCGTGCCACGGTGCCGATTCGCTCCTGGATCTGGGGTTGCTGTTCGCCCCTGAGTTCTTTGTCGCCGCTTCGCTATCGCCGTACTAACGTAGCTTCTTGTCCAGGATATGGTCGAGGCTGAGCTTGCCGGCTCCGCTGAAGACCAGCGGCAGCAGCATGACGATGAATAACAGCGGGATGCGGTAGTTCCCGAAGCCTTTGTTGGAAACCGCGTAACCTTTCCAGAGCTCGGCGAGGCTGTTCCAGTCTTCAGGCCAGTGCACCCCGGCGATTGCCACGATAGTCAGGATAATCAGGCTGAATGCCCAGAAGCGTGTGAACAGACCAAAGACCAGGCACGCCGCGCCGAGAATCTCGGCCCAGGTCGCCATGAACCAACTGATCTCGACCGGTATAACGTTGAACGGAAACGGGAAATTGTCCTGAACTCGCCCGAACCAGTTGCTGCCATTGAGCTTCATGACGCCGGCGCTGCCAAACTCGTACGCGAGCAACAGGCGAAGCGGTAACAGTGCGAGCCAGTCGCCAGAGGACTCGAGCATACCGACCACCTGGTCCTTTAACTTGAACAATGCTTTCATTTTTGGATTCCTTCAGTTCGCATGTCGGGTGCCGATGATGATTTCCAGATTCCGCATTTCGCTTAGCGCATCGCTGCCATGCTTGATAAACGCGTCAACGTCGGGGTAGTTGATCTTGCTGGCGAGTTCGCGAATCAGCGTCTCACCGCTGCCGTTCGCCGCATTGTTTTCGATCGCGTCGAGCAAACCTGCAGTTACGGCATTGAGTTCGAGGAAACGTACCTTGTCACTGCTGCCGCGGTATAGCGCGAGATAGACAGGCTGTTCAGCGGGTTCTGTCGGCAAGAACTTAGGCGAAATGCGGTGTACCGGGTAGTGATAGGCAAATGCCCAGGTCAGTGCCGATTTCACGGGGACGTCCGCGAGCAGATCGCCGTCCGGATTCACGCTCGTCATGTCGTCTTCGGCGGTGGACACCGAAAGTGCGAGCTCGACGTATTCGTAATGCGCCAGCTCGAGAAGAAACGGGTGATCCTCTGGCGTCGGCTCGTACTCGTTCTGCAGGAAGCTCAGCAATTCTTCCGGCAATTGCAGGAAGTAGGGCGTCTCAGCCGTGTGATGCTGCATGAACTTGCGGATCATGCCGCGCCACTGTTCTTCCGTGTAGATCTTGCGCAGCACCGGGAACATGGTGGCGAGCAGGTTGACGAGATTGTTGAAGAACAGCTTGCGATAGATCGCCATTCGCCGGTTCTCGATTCCCTCGGGCGCTGGAACATTGTCCGGGTCCCGGATGTGGGCCGCGAAAGCGTACTGTTTTTCCTGAAAGTCGGGACGATCAGGCATTGGCCGCTTTCCGACTCGCCGTCTCGGCCTGGAGGGCCTTTATGCGTCGAACTTCATCCAGCAGTTCCTGCATCGGCGGAAAATTGAAGTCGCGCTCAAGCAGCGTCGGCACGGGGCCAAATCGCGCGTACGCCTCTTTCAACAGGTCCCAGGCCTGGTCATCAACCGCGGTGCCATGCGTATCGATGCGCAGATCCGGGGCCTCGACGTAGTGACCGGCCAGGTGAAAGTAGCGAATCCGTTCGGCGGGCATGTCCTTCAGAAAATCGCTGGCATCGTAACGATGATTGATGCTGTTCACGACGATATTGTTGATGTCGAGCATCAGGTCGCAATCGGATTCTTCCAGAACCGCCAGCAGGAATTCCTTTTCACTCATCGAAGAGTCGATCGGCGCATAGAAGGACACGTTTTCGAGCGCAATCCGTTGCTCGAGGATGTCCTGCACGCGCCGAACACGCTTGGCGACATAGCTGACCGCTTCTTCGGTAAAAGGGATGGGCATGAGGTCGTAGAGCTGACCATCGTCACCGCAGTAACTGAGGTGCTCGGAGTACAGGCGAATGTCGTGTTCCGCCATGAATTCCTTTATGTCTCGTACCAGCTGCTCGTTGAGTGGCGACGGCGCGCCGATGGACAACGACAAGCCGTGAATCAGGAACGGGTAGCGCTCGGTGAAGAAGCGCAGCTTCTTCGCCAATGCACCGCCGACGTGTATCCAGTTCTCTGGTGCAACCTCCATGAAGTCGACGTCCGCCGGAGGATTCGCCATGAGCTTGTCGGCGATCGGGCGCCGCAGCCCAAGGCCGGCGCCGTGAACAGGATATTGCGTTTTCAGTTGACTCATGATGGTCCAGTTTTCACGTTATAGGATCAGACCTGTGATCGACCGCATTTATTACATGTAGCTCGCACCCAGATCCAGAACGCAGAGCGTGCGTGCCGGGTGCCTAGGCGGACAGGCTATTCAGGCGTTCCAGGTACTTTTGTTCATCCGGCTCCGTACCCTGACTCTGGGCTTCCCAAAGTGTCTCGGCAAGGCACTCTATCATTTGATGTTCGGCCTCATGCGGATTGCCGGTCTTCGCTATGAGCGCTGCATGGATCTTGGCAATGCCGGCAGGACGGTTGGTAGCAACTTGCTCGCGCAGGCCGAGGTGGAGTCCCATGTGCAGAAAAGGGTTCGTCTGGCCGCCGTCCGGCGTGAAATCCCGATCGAGATCATCTGACGCAACTTCGGCGTGATACTCGGGGTGCCATTCGACAACCGCGGCGATCTGCGATTCAAGCGGCGACAAGGGCAGTTTCTCGCGCAGTTTGCGCCAGGCCTCGGCATACATTCTGCGCAGCTCGCTGCGGTCCTGGCCAAATATCACGACAGCTCCTTTCGGTTGTATTCGCACCATTCAAGGATGGGGCAATCGCGGCAGTCCGGTTTTCTCGCTTTGCACACGTAGCGACCGTGCAGTATCAGCCAGTGGTGCGCATCCTGCATGAACTCATCGGGCGTAAGACGCAGCAGTCGTTTCTCCACCTCGAGTGGAGTCTTGCCTTTGGCGATACCGGTGCGATTCGAGACGCGAAAAATATGCGTATCCACGGCAATAGTCGGTTCGCCGAAGGCCGTATTCAACACGACGTTTGCTGTTTTCCGTCCGACGCCGGGCAACGCCTCAAGTTCTTGCCGCGAACGCGGAACTTCGCCGCCGTGCTTTTCCAGCAGGATGCGACAGGTCTTGATGATGTTCTCAGCCTTACTGTTGAAAAGGCCGATGGTACGAATATAAGACTTCAGTCCGTCAACGCCCAGCGCGAGAATGGCATCGGGCGTACGTGCGACCGGATAGAGTCTGGCGGTTGCCTTGTTGACGCCGACATCGGTTGCCTGTGCTGACAGGATAACGGAGATGAGTAGTTCGAAGGGTGTCTCGTAATTGAGCTCGGTCTCAGGCGATGGCATGCGCTCGCGCAGGGTGCGGAATATCGCCGTGCGTTTTTCCCTGTTCACAAGTACGCCTCTACTGGCTGCGGCGCCGAACCCGGCCGGGCATCGCGTTCAGCTGTTTATCACGCCGCCGGCGATCGATTGCGTTCTTCGCCGCGATAGCGAGTGCGAGACTGAAGAAGGCACCTGGCGGAAGAATCGCCAACAACCAGCCGCCATCAGTAATGACCAGGCCACGCATAGGCTCCCCGCCAAACAGCATGTCCATGCGGGCGAACAAAGAGCCTTGGCCAAGCAGTTCCCTGAAGGCGCCGATCGCCATTAACAACAGCGCAAACCCGAGGCCCATGGCGAGTCCATCGGCGATGCTCGCGCCGACGGGGTTTCGAGAGGCAAACAGTTCGGCACGCGCGACGATCGCGCAATTCGTGACGATGAGCGGTATGAATATCCCGAGCGATCGATCCAGCGACGGGAACCAGGCTTTGAATAGTAGCTCGATGCACGTTACGAGGCTGGCGATGATCAGGACGTAGATCGGAATGCGAATATCAGCGCTGATCCAGCGTCGCGTCGCCGATACCAGGCCGTTCGAGGCAACCAGGACGGCCAGCGTCGCGATGCCGAGGCCAAGTCCATTGACGAAGCTCGAGGTGACGGCAAGCAACGGACAGAGCCCGAGCAGCTGCACCAGGCCCGGGTTCTCGTACCAGAGTCCGTTTTTCAGTTGATCAATGAAGCCTGGTGAGGTCACGTTTCGTCCCCGCTGGTCCCGGTCTCCGAAGGTGGGTTCGCGAAAATCTCGTCGGTGTGCAGGTCGAAGTATAACAATGTCTCTTTGACCGCCTTGATGATCGCCCGCGGTGTAACCGATGCTCCGGTCAGCTGATCGAATTGACCACCGTCGCTCTTGATCCGCCATCCTGCCGGCTCGGGTTCAAGCAGCGAACGACCGTTGAATTGTTGTACCCAGTCGGACTTGCCGGACTCGACGCGATCACCCAGCCCCGGCGTCTCGCGGTGCTCGAGCACGTGAACCCCGGTGACCTGGCCCGTGGTGTCGATGCCCACCAATATGCGGATCGGTCCGGCATAACCGTCGCGAGCGCTGACGACGAACAGCGCGGCGACCGGCTCGCTCTCCGCATAGACTCGATACACTATCGCAGCGTCGGAGCCGGGCAGATCGTGCGGCGGCGGCAGGATAATCTTCGATTCGGTAACGCCGCTGTCGAAGAAGAGTCCGGACAATGCCGGCTGCAGACTGCGTTCGAGCCAGGCTTTCTCGTTAGCCTCGATGCGTTGCGCCGTCGATTGATAGGTAAGAGCAACCAGCGCCGTACAAATCGCGCCAATAACGGCGAGCGTCACACCACTCCTGATGACGGTGGTGTTGCTCACGAATCGTCGTCCTTGCTGGTATGGCCGACAATGTGCGGTCGTGTTACCAGGTCAATGGCCGGCACAGCCATATTCATGATCAGCACGGCAAAGGCAACGCCGTCGGCGTAACTTCCCCAGGTACGAATGCAGTAAATCAGTAAGCCGATGCCGAAGCCGAACACGAGACGACCTTTCGGGCTGGTCGCACCGGACACCGGATCTGTGGCGATAAAAAATGCACACAGGATCGTCGCTCCGCTGAACAGGTGAAACCCGGGACTCGGCTCGCTGCCCGGGTCTACCAGGTACATGACTGTGGCGGGCAAGAGCAGACCGACGCCGACGGCGACCGGAATGTGCCAGCGAATGATCTTCTTAATCAGCAGCCAGAAGCCGCCGATCGCGAGAAAGTTGCCGATCCATTCCCAACCACGACCGCCGAAGTCTCCCATAATCGGATTGGTGCGAATCTCGCTGACGGTGCGCATACCGTTGAGGCCGGACTTCATGACATCGAGCGGTGTCGCGCGGCTGACTGCGTCGAAACCCAGCGCATCGGGCAGCGAACCCGTCAGCGTAAAGATCAGGGTCTGCAGGACGGTCAGGTACTGGTAGTCGATGTCGCCCATCCGTGGTGCGGTCCACAGATTCAGGTGCATTGGAAATGCGACGAGAATGACGACGTAGCCCGCCATCGCCGGGTTGAAGATGTTGAACCCCAAGCCGCCGTAAAGGTGTTTCGCCACCACGACGGCGAACAGGGTGCCTGTGGCTGTGACCCACCAGGGAGTAAGTGAGGGTAGCGCAAATACCAGCAGCGCTGCGGTAACCAGCGCGCTGAAATCGCTTAGTGCAACCTCGGGCGGGCGGTTCCGCAGGCGCACGACCAGGTACTCGCCGCCGATGGCAAATATCGAAGCAACCAGCAGGTTGAAAATAAAGCCAGGCCCGAAAAACCAGACGTGCGCGATAGCGGCCGGCACGAGCGCGGCCAGCACCTGCAGCATGATCGACGGCACCGCGACTCGCGCAGACCAGTAGGGTGATTGGCGGCGGGAGAACTCCATATTCAGTCGTCCTCGCTCTTCTGTTTCTTGCGCCGCATGATTTCCGCGATGTCCTTCGGACCTGCCTTCTTCGCCGATTCCTTTCTGCCTCAGGAGCTCCGCTTCGCGTTCCTCTCTCTCCCGTTCGAGGCGCGAGTTGCGTGCCTCGAACCGTGCTCGTGCCCGCGCGGCCCGGCCTTTCTCATCAGCTAGTTCCTGAATACGGCTCTTTGCAACGCGGAAGTTCGCGGTCAAAGGAATATGGCTGGGACAGACGAGATCGCAACAGCCACACTCGATACAGTCGATCAGACCGAATTCGCGGAGTTTCTCCTCGTTGTCGCCGCGGGCATGCCAGTGCAGCTGCTGCGGCAACAACTGAACCGGGCAGACTGAAGCGCAATCACCACAGCGGATGCAGGCTAGCTCCTGGCCCGTGAACGACGATTCCCATACGACCAGTATCGAATTCGTCGCTTTGACCAGCGGTGCGCGGTCGGTGCTGATCGATTTGCCGGTCAGAGGGCCGCCGATAAAGAGATGGTCGGCACGCTCGGCATATCCCCCGGTAAATTCGACGATGTCAGCAATGGTCGTACCGATTCTTGCCTTCACGTTCATCGGGTTGGCAATGCCGTCGCCCGTGACTGTCGTGATGCGTGAGATCAGAGGCTCCTGGTCGACGATCCAGTCATGAATTGCCGCAGCTGTGCCGACGTTTTGTACGAGACAGCCGACGTCACTCGGCAAGCCGCCGCTCGGTACCTCGCGATTGGTTACCAATTGTACAAGCTGGTCTTCGCCGCCCGACGGAAAGATCGTCGGTACCTGTTTCAGAACCAGCCGTTCGTCGCCCAGCGCCGTCATTGCTTCGGCGAGGCTCTCCAGGGCGGCAGGCTTGTCGCTTTCAACAACCACGTAGCAGGATTCGATCTGCAGCGCATGCATCAGAACCTGCGCGCCGCTCAGCACTTCGGACGCGCGCTCGCGCATCAACATGTCGTCGCAGCTAATGTACGGTTCGCATTCGACGCCATTGAGTATCAGGTAGTCGATGCTGCAGGTGCGCGCCTGCATGAGCTTCTGTGCCGTTGGAAAAACAGCGCCTCCCAGCCCGACGATGCCGCCGTCCAATATCTTTGCCAACAACTCCTGTGGTTGCAGAGCTGTGTAGTGTTGTATGTCAGGGTCGGTTGGCAAGGAACGGTCTTCGCCATCACAATCGACAATGATGCACGGTGCCTGGTCGCCGAAACGTTGCGATACCGGCCACGGCTCAATGGCGACAACGGTACCGGACGAGGATGCATGCACCGGCGCACCCAGCGTGCCCTCCGGTTGTGCAAGCAGCTGTCCCTTCAATACGTGGTCGCCTGTGCCGACCACGGGCTGCGCGGGATCACCGACGTGTTGGGTGATAGGCAGAATAAGTTGCGAAGGTAGCGGCACTTCTCTGATCGGCCCAGACGTTGCCGCGGTCTTGTGCCCGGGCAGGCGCAAGCCGCCATGCAGCTTGCCGAGGTCGTAGGTAGGCGCGCTCAAGTGAGGGGCCTCATGCTGATGCAGTCCACAGGGCACGGCGCGATGCAGAGCTCGCAGCCTGTGCATTCACTTTCAATAATGGTGTGCATGAAGTGCTGTGCGCCGACGATCGCATCGACAGGGCAGACGTTGCGGCAGTGAACACAGCCAATACAGAGCGATTCATCGATCACAGCAACTGCAGGTTCAAGTGCTTTCTCGAGTGGTAGCGCGTCGCGTCCCAAGAGCATTGCGAGACGTTGCACCGTCGCATCGCCGCCGGGCGGGCATAGATTGATTGCGACGTCATCCTCGACGACGGCTGCGGCGTACGGTCGACAGCCGGGGAATCCGCACTGAGCACACTGCGTCTGCGGAAGCAGTTCATTGACCTGCTCCACGAGATCGCCGCTTTTGCCCGGCAGGCTTCGTGCAGCGAGGCTGAGAAGCAGGCCTGCGGCCAGCGCGATCAGGGCGATTGTAGCTACGGCGATCAACATTGGCGGCCATCAGTCCGGCTAAGGCCGGGCCATGCCCGAGAACCCCATGAATGCCAGGGACATCATGCCGGCCGTCATGAGGGCGATCGCTGTGCCGCGAAAGGGTGCGGGAACATCGGCAACCTCAAGGCGTTCACGAATAGCGGCGAACATGACGAGCACCAGGGCAAAACCCGCGGACGCCCCGAATCCGTAAAACACGGATTGCACGAAGCCCTTGGATTGCTGCACGTTCAGCAAAGCGACACCGAGTACCGCGCAGTTTGTCGCAATCAACGGGATATAGATGCCGAGAACCTGCTCGAGCAACGGACTCATCCGGCGCACCATTATTTCTGTGAACTGCACGCTCGCTGCGATGACGAGGATAAAGCTGATGGTGCGAAGATAGTGGAGATCGAGCGGCACGAGCACGTACTGGTGCAACAGATACGCCGTTGCCGACGAAAGCGTCAGGACGAATGCTGTCGCCAGTGACATGCCGGCAGCGGCCTCGAGGTTTCGCGATACCCCGAGAAACGGACACAGCCCCAGAAATCGCACCAGTACAAAGTTATTGACCAGTACGGTACTTATGAGGATGACGATGAGTTCGGTCATGCGGGTATTGTAAGGGAATCGCCGGGCAATGTTTCTGCGACTCGGCTCGGCGCGAAGCCGTCTGAATAGGCCACCCGATGCTTGCTCGCAGCTACTTGACGCGCATGCCTGCTTTCGCACCGCTCGTCAGGGGAAAGCAGGAAGATGTCCTCGCCGCCCGGACCGGCCGCCAGGACCATTCCCTCGGACACTCCGAAGCGCATTTTGCGTGGCGCGAGATTGGCGACCACGATCACGTGCCGTCCAATCAGGCTATCGGCATCATAAGCGGCCTTGATCCCCGCAAAGACCTGGCGCGTGCTGTCGCCGACGTCGAGCGTTAGAGCGAGCAGTTTGTCTGCACCCTCGACAGCCTCCGCTTTCTCGATGCGGGCGATACGCAGATCGACCTTCATGAAATCATCAATGCTGATGGTCGCGTCGTCATTCTTGTTTTCTGGCACGGCGGTACTCTCCCGGGACTGCTCGACCATGCGCTGAACCTGGTCGGATTCCACGCGCGTCAATAGAGGCTTGAATTTGGGCAGTTCTTCGCCAAGCAAAGGCGAGCTTGCGTCGCTCCACTGCCATTCGTCTTCATTCAGGTATTCACGCGCACTGCCGGCCACCGCAGGAATCACGGGGGTCAGATAGATCATCAGGCTGCGGAACATGTTCAGGCCTTGCGTACAAACGAGCTGAACATCCGCGAGTTGCTCTGCGTCTTTGATCATTAGCCACGGCTTGTGCTCGTCGATGTAACGATTTGCCTGGTCCGCCAGTCCCATGATCAGGCGCATCGCTTTCGAATACTCGCGACGCTCGTAATGGGCCGCGATGCGCTCGGATGCTTCTGCGAACTCCCCAAACAGTTCGGTATCCGGCAAACGATCTGCCAGTCGGCCTTCAAAGCGCTTGCTGATAAAACCCGCGCAACGGCTGGCGATATTCACCAGTTTTCCGACCAGGTCGGAATTGACGCGCGCGATGAAGTCCTCGAGATTCAGGTCGATGTCTTCGATCGTTGGGCTGAGCTTTGCCGCGTAGTAATAGCGCAGGAAGCTGGGATCGAGATTGTCCAGATAGGTACGCGCTTTGATAAAAGTGCCGCGTGATTTCGACATCTTCTGGCCGTCGATGGTCAGAAAGCCATGTACGAAGACGCTGGTTGGCGTACGAAATCCGGAGCCGTCGAGTACGGCCGGCCAGAACAGCGTATGAAAGTACATGATGTCTTTGCCGATGAAGTGATACAGCTCAGCATTGCTGCCTGGACGCCAGTAGTCGTCGAAATCAAGGTCCTTGCGACGTTCGCACAGGTGTCTGAAGCTCGCCATGTAGCCAACCGGCGCATCCAGCCATACATAGAAGTACTTGTCCTCGGTACCGGGGATACGAAAGCCAAAATACGGCGCGTCGCGGGAGATATCCCAGTCTTGCAGTCCGGACTCGAACCATTCGTCCAGCTTCGCAACCACGCTCTTGTCGAGCGTTGCTTCGTGCATCCAGTTGCGCAGGCGATCCGTATACTCGCCCAGTCTGAAAAAGTAGTGTTCGGATTCGCGTTTCACCGGCGTGCTGCCGGAGATAACTGAGACCGGGTCGATCAGGTCTGACGCCGAGAGGGTCTTGCTGCAGTTTTCACAAGCGTCGCCATATTGGTCCGCTGTATTGCAGAAAGGGCAGGTCCCGCGGACGAATCGGTCCGGCAGGAACATGCCTTCTTTCTCATCGTAAGCCTGCTCAATCGTTCGTGTGACGATATCGCCCTTGTCCCGCAGCACTTCGAACATCTCGCTGACAAGCGCCTCGTTTTCCGGCGAGTGCGTCGTGTAGTAGTTGTCGAATTCGACGCCAAAGTCGCGAAAGTCATTGACGAATTCCCTGGTGAATCCGTCGGTGAGCGCTTCCGGCGTAATGCCCAGTTCGCGCGCCTTGAGCATGATGGGCGTCCCGTGAGCGTCGGACGCGCAAACGTAAATACAATCGTGTCCGCGAAGCTTCTGGAATCGCACCCAGATATCGGTTTGCAGATACTCGACCAGGTGGCCCATATGCGGCGAACCATTGGCATAGGGCAGGGCGCTCGTGACTAGTATCTTTCTCTTCTCAGACATTGCGGCTGGCTTCGGATTTGCAGTGGCCGCGATTATGCCACGGGTCAGCATGAACTGTAGCGGCAAAAACGCCGCAGGTGCCTGCTATTCGATCTCTCTGAGGCTTTCGAACTTCGACTTGTTGTTGGCCTGCTGGTAGGCCTCCTGACCGGTCACCCAGCCCTTATTGACGAGATCCATCAATGCGCCATCCATGGATTTCATGCCGATGTTGCCACCGCTCTGGATCGCCGTCTCCAGCTGATCCAGCTTGCCTTGTCGAATGAGGTTCGAAATGGCCGGCGTGTTTATCATGATTTCCAGTGCCGCCGCCCGGCCGGGTTTGTGGCAGGTCGGCAGTAGCTGCTGAGAGACCACACCGCGCAGCGAGGTCGAGATCATGGTGCGGATATGGCTCTGCTTGTCGGCCGGGAACGAATTGATGATGCGGTCGACCGTCTGCGCGGCGCCGTTGGTATGCAAGGTGCCCATGACCAGGATACCCATTTCCGCGGCCGTCACGGCAATACTGATCGTCTCGAGGTCACGCATTTCACCGACCAGGACTACGTCGGGGTCTTCACGCATGGCGGAGTGCAGTGCCTCCGCAAAGCTGGGACTGTGCACGCCGACCTCGCGCTGGCTGATCAGGCAACCCTGCGCCTTGTGTACGAATTCGATCGGGTCTTCAATGGTCAGTATGTGGCCTTTGAGGCGCTTGTTCATTGAGTCGATCATGGCGGCAAGCGTCGTCGATTTTCCCGAGCCGGTCTTGCCGGTTACCAGGATCATGCCCTGCGTGTACTTGCAGAGGTCGTGAATGACCTTGGGCATATCCAGGTCGACAAGTGTCAGCGCGGTCGACGGGATCGCGCGAAAAATTGCGCCAATGCCGTTCAGGTGGCGAAACGCGTTGACACGAAAGCGCGAGACCTCAGGGATCTCGTAGGCGAAATCCACCGCATCTTCGTTATCGAAGGTGCGCTTCGTAATGCCATCCATGATCTCGAAGAGGATCTGTTCGGCCAGTGTCTGTCTTCAGGACCTCATTGTTCAGGACAGCCAGATTGCCATGCACCCGCGCGCGAACCGGATCGCCGGAAACGAAATGCAGGTCAGAAGCGCTTTTCTTCAGCGCTTGCTCGAGGTATTGGTCAATTTGCGCCATCGCAGGTTCTATCCTTCGCTGGTGTCGAGTACTTGGACCATATCGGTGTCCGTGACGAAGCGCTGGAACTTCTTCTTGTCGTTTGCGAATCGTATAGCATCGTCAGCGTCGATTTCCTTTGCCTGGATGGCATCGAGCAAAGCGTGGTCCATGGCCTGCATGCCGACGTTCTTGCCGGTCTGAATCTGTGACGGTATCTGGTGCGTCTGATCGGTCGTTATCAGTTTTGCGATAGCGCGGCTGTTGACAAGGATCTCGAGAACTGCACGACGGCCCCGCCCATCAGGAGTCTTGACCAGTACCTGCGTGACGACTGCCTTGAGGCTCATCGACAGGAAACCCTTTGTCTGCTCACGCAGCTCGCCGGGCAGAGCGTCGATGATTCGATCAATAGTCTTTACGGCGCCCGTGGTATGCAAGCGTGCCAAGAACCAGGTGGCCGGTTTCGGCGGCCGTCATCGCCATCGAAATCGTTTCGGCGTCGCGCAGCTCGCCGACGAGTATTACGTCCGGGTCTTCGCGCATGGCTGAACGTACTCCGTCCGCGAAGCTCTTCACATGAGTGCCGACTTCGCGCTGGATGACCTGGCAGTTCTTGCTCGGATGTACGAATTCGATAGGGTCTTCGAGACTGATGATGTTGAGGTTTCGAGTCTCATTCAGGTGGTCGATCATCGCCGCCAGCGTCGTCGATTTACCTGTCCCGGTCGATCCTGTCACCAGCACCATGCCCTGATGATAGTCACAGAATTTTTTCAGTATCGGCGGTACGCCAAGATCGTCGAGCTTCGGTACGTTGCCGGGTATGTGGCGGAACACGGCGCCGATGCCGGTTTCCTTGCGGAATACATTGACGCGAAAGCGACCGCTGTCCTCGCCGACGTACGAGAAGTCCAGATCGTGGCCTTCCTCCAGTCGATCTTTTTGCTTGTTCGTCAGGACCTCGGTGATGTAGGTTTCCAGCTCGGTATCTGACAGCTGCCGGAACTTGATCGGCAACAGGTCGCCGTTCATCCGCAGCATTGGCGGCACGCCGACCGCAAGATGCACGTCCGAACAGCCTTGAGCGAGTCCGAGTTTGAGGAATGCATCGATACGAGCCATAGGTGTCCTCAGATTGCGATAGCGTCGAGCGCTTCGGTTAGTTCATCCATGGACTGGTGCCGCTTCGATTTGTCGACAGACATTGCCTTGACAATCAGCGCCGCAAATTCGTCGCTGATTTCCGGGTTGATCTCCTGGCAGTGTTTCGCCTTACCCTGCACGTGCTGGTACATCACCGACATGTGGTCGCCGCGACTGTACGGTGGTATGCCGGTTGCCATCTCGTACATGATGACGCCCACGCTGTAGACGTCAGCCGTGACGTCGACCTTCTTGCCCAGGATCTGCTCGGGCGCCATGTATTTCGGCGAACCGATAACATAGCCGGTCTTGGTTAGCTGCGTGTCGCCGCTACTCGCGGCAGCGGCAACGCCGAAGTCCACGATCTTCAGCAGGCCATCTTCGTTAACCAGTATGTTGGCCGGTTTCAGGTCACGGTGAATGACGCCGGCCTGGTGTGCGACAGCCATGCCGGCCGCAATGTCGCGCGAATACTTCAGGACTTTTTCGATATCCATGGGCTTACTGTCGGGAATTTCGCCCGACAGCGTATGCGACGGGAAGAACTCCATCGAAATCGCGTAACAACCCTGCAGCTTGAGGAAGTCGTAAATTCGAATGATGTTTCTGTGCGTGATCTTGCGCGAGTAGCGCAGTTCATGCACGAAGCGCTTCATCATCTCCTCGTCCGAGGAAACGTTCGGGTTCAAGAATTTGAGAATGAGCTGCTCGTCGACGACTTCGTCTTCCATCAACAGCACGGTGCCAAAAGCACCTTTACCAATTTTCTCGATGTACTTGTAACGCCCGTCGATAACGTCGCCGGGGTTGAGCTTCGAGATGTCGAGGATTGGTTCTCCGACGGCAACCAGACCTTCGGCCTCGGCACCGTCCTCAGGTTTGGCGGCTTCGGCGATCTGCGCCGCCTGGGCGGCCAGCAGTTCATCGAGATCGTCGTTTTCGAGCAGCAACGTCTTGGTGTGTGCAGTAATCTTCTCGGCGCGGATGTTTTCTTCGAGCACGGTCTCCGAATAACGCGCGTCGAGGTCCTTCAGGGCCTTTGAGGCGACGTTAATGATGGTCGCATCTTCGGACTGCTGGATCTTCTTCAGCAGCCCGCGAATTGAGTCCGCGTGCGAGTCATTGGCCAGGTGCGCCAGCGCTTTGATGGCCTCGACCTGGATTTCCCGTTCGGGCCGCTTCAGCAGGGGCATGATCTTGCTCAGGTGGGTTTCGTTGCCGAGCTTGCTCAGCGCGCGAATCACAACGGTATCCGTCTTGCTGTCCTTGCCGAGCATTGACTCGAGTTTCGGCAGCGCCTTGGTGTCGCCGATCTTCGACAACGCGTCGACGGCACGTTCGCGAACCCACCAGTCCGCGTCATCGGTCGCCTTGATCAGGTGATCGACCGCTCGAGAGTCCTTGGTCGCATTGAGTATCTCGATTGCGGTACGACGAATGTCTTCGTCCTTGTCATTGATGAGCGTGACGACCGCATCGACAACCTTGGGTCCCCCGATTTCGGCCAGCGCGTCGCCGGCACGCGAGCGTACCCACCAGTCATCGTCCTTGATAGCATCCAACAGGTCCTTGACGGAGTTGACGTCGCCAATTTCGTTGAGCACCTCAACGGCGGCGCGTCGTGCGTATTCCGATTCGTCTTTCAGGGCATTGACGAGGTACTTGACGGTGTCCGGGTGATTCGCCTTGATCAATACGTCGACGGCCTTGTTCTGCACGTCGAGATCGGGGTCCGTTAATACGGCGGCGACCTTGTCGATATTGATATTGCCGCCGCGCGAGCCCAATGCCGACAGGGCGGCGCTGCGCACCATCTTATTTGGATCCTTGAGCTGAATCTCGAGGGCATTGACGATTTCCGGCTTGTCAAACCTGGACAGCAGATGCATCAGGTGCATCTTGATAACCGGGTCCTTGCCGCCCATGCGTGCGATCAGGTCAGGCACCATGTCGGGCTTGATGATCTCTTCGATGATCTTGAAGATGGCAGCCTTTTCCCTGGTTTCGCACTCGTAGGCCCGGCGCAGCAACTCGTGCACGCTCAAGTCCTGTTTGTGTACGCGCAAGACCTCGATAAGCGCGCCCTTGGAGACTTCATCGTCGTCGAAGAAGTCGAGCAGGTTGTTCGGGTTGTAGACGGTGCTGCTTGAGAGTGCCCAGGCGGTGCCTGATACAACCCGTTCGTTGCCATCGGCCAGGCCTTCGCGATAGGCATCCAGGTTCTTGTCGTTGATGAGCTCGCCAAGGATATCGACCAGCACCATCGTGTGGCTCTTGTCCGACATCGCGAGGGCATCGATGATCTTGGGAACGGCACGATTACCTGCTTTCTTGAGCTTCGTGACGATTTTCTGTGCGGACGGGGCAGCGGGGTCTGGCAGGGCAACCAGCTGATTAATCAGCTGATCCGAGCGAAACGAGGCGAGCAGGCTCATCGTAAGGCACCGCCCGCATCAGGGAAGGAGGACAGCCGCGCGTCGCCAGGCCTGGCCTTCGCCATCCCTGCGGTCGACATAATCCTCATTGATTCTCTCTGTAACGCCAATTCGTTTGTCGCTCTTGCCCAAGCAGTAAGGAGCAGCCGTTGCCAAGGATTGCATCGATGGCGACGGTGGTCCTGTCTTCCCGAGGCGGCATTATGCCACATCGGGCTCTGCACATTGCCCGCCACTACTGGCTTGCAGCAAACATTGACGATTTTGCGGAGAACACCAAAATCGCGCTTCGTTCCAGGCGCAGCTCCGCTACAATGTGCGTCCAAATCCGGCCGTGGCCGGTATTTCATTCCCGAATTTTACCTAATGCAAGCGAGCGAAGTGTGACGGCGTCAACAGAATCAGATGTGAGCAAGTTCCTAAATTCCATCGAATTATCGGAAATAGGCCAGAAACTGGGCGAGGTTGCCCGGGTCCGTGATGTCAGCGCAGCGGAGGGCCGGGTGAAGGCGACCGTGGAGCTTGGATTTCCATGCAAAAGCGCGCACGCATCCATTCAGGCACAGCTGGAAGATGCACTGCGGGCCGAACTGGGCGCGTCTGACGTCGATGTCACGCTGGAGACACGCATTGCCCGGCACGCGGTGCAGGGCAACCTGAAGCCGCTCAAAGCTGTGAAAAACATCATCGCCATCGCGTCCGGCAAGGGCGGCGTCGGCAAGTCCACCGTGTCCGCGAATATTGCGCTGGCGTTGGCGGCGGAGGGCGCCGCGGTTGGCGTGCTGGACGCCGATATTTACGGACCGAGTCAACCGCACATGATGGGCATCGTGGGCGATCAGCCGGTCAGCGAAGACGGCAAGACGATGCTGCCACTCCGTGCTCACGGACTGCAGGTTATGTCGATCGGGGCATTGGTCGACCCGGATCAGCCGATGGTCTGGCGCGGGCCGATGGTAACCTCCGCGCTCAGTCAGCTGACTCACCAGACGCAGTGGCAGGATCTCGATTACCTGATCGTCGACATGCCGCCGGGTACCGGCGACATTCAGCTGACGCTGGCCCAGCAGGTACCGGTGTCGGGCGTGGTCATCGTCACGACGCCGCAGAACATTGCGGCGATCGATGCCCGCAAGGGGCTGGCGATGTTCCGCAAGGTGTCAATTTCCGTCCTTGGCGTGATCGAAAACATGAGTACGCACATCTGCTCCGAGTGTGGCCATCAGGAAGCGATCTTCGGCGAGGGCGGTGCCAGGAAGATCAGTGAGGACTTTGACGTTCGGCTGCTGGGGCAACTGCCCTTGAGCGCGATCGTGCGAGAGCAGACGGATTCCGGACGCCCGACGATGGTCGCGGAACCGGGCTCGGCTGAGGCGAGGGCCTATCGCGAGGCCGCCTGGCGGATCGGCGCTGCTCAGGCAGCAGAGCGAACCGATCACAGCTCCAAATTCGGCACGATTGTCGTGGAGGGCAGCGCATGAGTATCAAAGCCGATCACTGGATACGTCGCATGGCCGACGGAACACGGCATGATCGAGCCGTTCGAGCCCGGTCAGGTTCGCGAGAACGACGGCGGCAAGATCGTAAGCTATGGTACTTCGAGCTACGGCTATGACGTTCGTTGTTCCGATGAATTCAAGATCTTCACGAACATCAACTCGGCGATCGTCGATCCGAAAGCCTTCGATGCGAGCAGCTTTGTCGACATTCAAAACGATGTTTGCGTGATTCCACCGAACTCGTTTGCGCTCGCGCGAACCGTCGAGTTCTTCCGTATTCCGAGAACGGTTCTGACGATCTGCCTCGGCAAGTCGACGTATGCGCGTTGCGGAATCATAGTCAACGTGACGCCTCTGGAGCCGGAGTGGGAGGGGCACGTCACGCTGGAGTTCTCCAACACCACGCCGCTGCCGGCGAAAATCTATGCGAATGAAGGCGTGGCGCAGATGCTGTTCCTCGAGTCGGACGAGGCGTGCGAGATGTCTTACAGGGACAGGGGCGGTAAGTACCAGGGCCAGACGGGCGTGACTTTGCCAAAAGCCTGATTTGCGGGAGCGGCACGCCAGGGCGATGTACGCTGCCTTCGATCCGCGCAGGGTGCAGCCATTACAGCCGGGTTCCCTCACGGTCAAACGTTTGCACGATCGGCTCGTCGGCGACAGCGCCGTCGATCCAGGTACGCCCGTCGCGAAATTCGACGCGACCTTCGCCCACCCACCCTGCGGCCTCCGGGTAGATCTGGTGCTCGATCGTTTGCACCCTTTTGGCGAGTTGCGCGGACGCTTCACCGGCGACTACCGGCAGGCGCCCCTGCAGGATGCGTGGGCCGCCATCGAGTTCCTCGGTCACGAAGTGCACGGTGCTGCCATGCCACTTGTCGCCGGCGTCCAGCACGCGCTGGTGCGTATCCAGACCGGGGTAATGCGGGCAGCAGCGCCGGGTGTATGTTCAGTATCCTGCCGGCGTAGTGATCCACGAAACCGGCGCTCAGGATGCGCATGAAACCGGCGAGTACCAGCAGGTCGGGCTGCCATTTATCGAGCTTTGCGGCAACGGCCCGGTCGAAGGTCTCGCGATCAGCGTAATGTCCGTGCTCAATACAGGCCGTTGGAATGCCGGCATTCCGCGCTCGCACGATCCCGAAAGCATCCGGTTTGTTGGACAGCACGACCGACAGCTCGAGGTGCAGGCTGCCATGGCGCACGGCGTCGATAAAAGCCTGCAGGTTGGTGCCCGACCCCGAGATCAGGACCGCGGTTTTGCAGCGTCCGCTCATCCGACGTAGCGCGTTGTCCGGTCGCCGGCGACCACACGGCCCAGGCGCCAGGCGCGTTCACCCTCGTTTTCGAGCAGTGCAATGGCCTTGGTAACATCGCTCTCTTCGACAACCGCGACCATGCCGACTCCACAGTTGAACGTGCGGCGCATCTCGGCGATTTCAATGTTGCCATTCTCGGCCAGCCAGTCGAATACCGGACCCTGCTGCCAGGATGACGCGTCAATCTCGGCGTCGAGCTCGCCATGCAGAATACGCGGGACATTCTCCGAAATGCCGCCGCCGGTAATATGGGCCAGCCCCTTGACCGGTACAGCAGCAATCAGGGCGAGGATCGCTGCTACGTAGATTCGGGTGGGCGCCAGCAGTCGGGCCTCCGCGGGTTCACCGTCGATTTCCGCGGAGCCGACTCGATCGAGCACTTTGCGAATCAGCGAATATCCGTTTGAATGGGGGCCGCTGGAGGCGATTCCGATCAGCGCATCACCTTCGCGAATCCTGCTGCCATCGATCAGGTCCGCGCGTTCGACGGCGCCGACCGTAAAGCCCGCCAGGTCATATTCGCCGTCCCCGTACATGTCGGGCATCTCCGCCGTTTCACCGCCGATCAGGGCGGCTCCGGCTTGTCGACAGCCCTCCGCAATGCCGCCGATCACCGCGGTTGCCACCGCCGTATCCAGCTTTCCGCAGGCGAAATAATCGAGAAAGAACAGCGGTTCGGCGCCCTGCACGAGAACGTCGTTGACGCACATCGCCACCAGGTCGATGCCGATGGTGTCATGACGATTGAGGTGCTGGGCCAGCATGAGTTTGGTGCCGACCCCGTCAGTGCCGGAGACCAGCACCGGCTCGCGGTATCGATCCGGCGGCAAGGCGAACAAGCCGCCAAATCCGCCGATGCCGGAGAGGACTTCGGGTCGCCGTGTGCGTTTAACCAGTGGCTTGATGCGCTCCACGAGTTCGTTGCCGGCATCGATGTCAACGCCAGCATCTTTGTAAGTGAGAGGTTTATTGGTCATTTTGGGGTGGCATACTCCGCGAGGGCGATATAATAGTGCTTACATCTCGATGGGGATACCACCCTTGCTAAAAACTCGAAATTTCCGACCCGCCGGAAGTCCGGCAGGCTTGCTCTGCCATGTGCTAATGGTCGTTTTACTCGGCCTTGGACTGCCGTCGCTGGCTGCAGCGGTCGATGTGCCAACGCTGTACACGGTCGAAGTGCCGCTGGACGAAGAGGCGGATAATCCGCGCGACGATGCCTATGTGCTCGCTCTGCAAGAGGTGCTGGCGCGCGTATCAGGCGCGGAGCTTGCGCGAAACACGCTTGCGATTGACGAGCTGTTTCCGGATCCGGCGGCCTACGTCATACAGTTTCGCCCTGGAGCTGACGATACGTTATGGGTTTCTTTTGATGGCGAGGCCGTCGAGCAGACGCTGCGCAATTCGGGGCAATTGGTGTGGGGCGCTAACCGGCCCCTTACGCTGGTGTGGCTGGCAGTCGACTGGGGGCAGGGCAGCCGCGAAATTATCGGTGCCGATGACCCTGAGCGCAGTGGGGGGCAGGGCCGTTCCATCGATCTCAACAAGCGGCTGCGCGAACGCATCCTGGACATCGCCGAGAAGCGCGGCCTGCCGCTGGTCTTTCCTCTGCTGGACACAACCGACTTGCAGGGCGTCACATTCAGCGATATCTGGGGCGGCTTTGACGAGCGCATTCTGGACGCCTCACAACGCTACGACGCGAAATCCGTGTTGATCGGCCGCATCCGGCCGTCGCCGGTTCGCGAGAACTGGAGCTACTACTTCAGCGGCACGGAGCGCAGCTGGAACGGACCGCCCGAAGCCATCGTCGGCCAGGTGGCGGATCTGTTGGCGGCAGAATTTGCTGTGGGTGGTAATGCGCCGATCGAGACCGTCACTCTGGGTATATCCGGTATCCAGACGGTCGAATCCTACGGAGAGCTGCAGAAGCTGCTGGCCGGGCTCAGCGTGATCGAGCGTTTCATGATCGTCGAAGTCATCGGCGATCGGCTGGGTTACCGCGTTGACGTTCGTGGCGGCGCGGATCGCTTGCGTCGTGCGCTGCGGTTTAACGGCTTGATCGAGCAGGACCGAACGGCCGATTTCGGCGAAATCGAGCCGGACGGTGATGCGGCACTCGAGTTTTTCTTCGCCCCCTGAGAGTTCTGCAAATGTCCCTTCGCTGGTTACCCAACGCCATTTCATTGCTGCGCATTGCGCTCGTAGTACCGATACTGATGTTGATTCTCGACGGTCACTACGCGTGGGCGCTGCTGCTGTTTTTTGTTGCCGGATTCTCGGATGGCGTCGACGGCTACCTGGCCAAACGCTTCGACTGGCACACGCGGCTAGGGGCCTTGCTCGATCCGATTGCAGACAAACTGCTGGTTGCCGGCACGTTTCTTACGCTGACCTATACGCAGCACATTCCGGTCTGGCTCGCAGCGGTCGTTATCCTGCGTGACGTAATTATCGTCGGCGGCGCCACTGTCTATAATTTTCTCGTCAGGCCGGTGCAAGGCGAGCCGACCAGTATCAGCAAGCTGAATACCACGTTGCAGCTGATGTTCCTGCTGTTTGTTCTGAGCCGTGCGGGTTTCGACTGGCCAGAACAGATTTCGCTTACGATACTCGGCGCGTCTGTCCTTATAACCGTGGTCATCAGTGGCGTAGACTACGTCTTGTCCTGGTCGAATCGAGCACGTACGGGTGAATAACCATGAAAACTGATTTACGACTCAACTGGCTGATTGCGATCACCTTGACCGGCTGGCTGTTCTACTTGCTGGCTCCGGTTCTGACGCCATTTGTGGCTGCAGCTCTGCTGGCCTACATGGGTGATCCGCTGGCGGATCGATTGCAGAGACTCAAGATGCCGCGCACGGTGGCCGTCGTTCTGGTTTTTCTGATTACTTTCGTCGTGCTTGCACTGCTGATACTTCTTGTCGGCCCGTTGATCAAGACCCAGGTCGGCGCGCTATTTCAGGCGCTGCCGGATATCGCGCGCAAGGTCGAGCAGGTCTGGTTGCCGACAATAACCGGCTGGCTGAATTTTGAAGCTGGTGAAGACGTTGGTATCGGCGCATTCCTGTCGCGATACAGCGATATGGTGGGCAGCTGGAGTGGCAAGATCCTGCTTTCTGTCAGCAAGTCTGGCGGGGCACTGGCCGCGGCCGTACTGAGCCTCTTCCTGATTCCTATTCTGACGTTCTACCTGCTGCGTGACTGGGACGCGATTCTTTTGCATATCAGTGCACTGGTTCCCGAGAGTCA
The DNA here is from genome assembly GCA_963841145.1 of uncultured Gammaproteobacteria bacterium. Taxonomy (GTDB): domain Bacteria; phylum Pseudomonadota; class Gammaproteobacteria; order Steroidobacterales; family Woeseiaceae; genus UBA1847. The sequence continues at coordinate 55,965 of CAWJBO010000019.1, read as the reverse complement.
GCGTGAAACTGTATTCAAGCTGGCGAACGAAACCGACGAGGTGCTCAGTGCATTTCTGCGCGGACAAATTCTCGTGATGGCGGCACTGGCGATAATCTATTCGATCGGCCTCGGTCTCGTCGGCCTGAAATTCGCGATTGCGATTGGCGTCGTTTCCGGCCTCGTGAGTTTCGTACCGTACCTGGGCTTCGTATTCGGCATTGCGCTTGCGGGCCTTACCGTTGCGCTGGAGCCGAATCCGCTGTGGCAGTTGATCGGCGTTATCGCCACCTTCTCGATAGCGCAGTTTATTGAGGGTTCGGTGCTGACACCGAAGCTGGTTGGCGACCGCATTGGCTTGCACCCCGTAATAATCATCTTCGCGGTTGCGGCCGGTGGCCAGCTGTTTGGTTTCTTCGGCATACTCCTGGCGCTGCCGGCGGCGGCTGTTCTCTCGGTGCTGGTGCGCTTTGCGTACGATCGCTACCTGAAGGAACACCCGGAAGCGCTCGTGGCACTCGAAGAAAAATGACTCAGCTCGCTCTGCCATTGCGCCTCGCCGATCATGCGGTGTTCACCAGCTTTTTCGAGCGCGGCAACGAATCACTGGTGGCGACGCTGACAGAAGTCGCTCGCGGCCCGGCCGGTGGGCACGGTTGCTGGCTCTGGGGTGCCGCCTCAACAGGCAAGACGCACCTGTTGCAAGCCGTCTGTGAGTCGGCTGGCGACCGCTCCGTTTATGTGCCGCTGGCGATGCTTGCCGATGCAGGCCCCCTGATTCTCGAGGGGCTCGAGCGGCGGCAACTGGTCTGTCTCGATGATATTGAAGTGGTGGCCGGCGACGCAGACTGGGAAGCAGCGTTGTTTGCGCTGTTGAACCAGGTATTCGATTTGGGCGGTCAGCTCGTCGTGGCCGCCAATACCGCGCCACGCGAGTCTCCGATAGGACTTGCTGATCTTGCCAGTCGCCTGTCGCGCCTGCCGGTATTTCGTGTACATGCACTCGATGAAGCCGAGCGCGTCGAGGCACTGAAATTGCGCGCAAGGCACCGCGGCCTGGATCTTCCCGATGAAACAGCGAACTACCTGCTAAGACGCAGTCGACGTGACATGGCCAGTCTCTATGAGCTGCTCGACAAGCTCGACCTGGCCGCGCTACGCGCCAAGCGTCGCCTCACCGTTCCGTTCGTCAGGGACGTCATGGCGGCGAATGACGGCGCAGCCACGCCCGACTAATCGGCGAGCTTCTGCGCGATCTCTGCCACGCGCCGCCCCAGCGCACGCGCCAGCTTTTTCTCCTCGTCCGACAGGGCATCGGGTTTGCGATTCCAGCTCACGTGCGTAGCGCCGTAAGGCGTGCCGCCGCTCGTTGTCGTCGCCAGTTCCTCTTCCGTATACGGCAGCCCGACAAACAGCATGCCGTGATGCAGAAGTGGCAGCATCATGCTGAGCAATGTGGACTCCTGACCGCCGTGCAGTGACGAAGTCGAGGCAAAAACGCCGGCCGGCTTGCCAGCCGCGGCTCCCTTGAACCACTCGCCGACTGTCCCGTCCAGGAAGTGCTTGAGGGCTGCCGACATGTTGCCGAAATTCGTCGGGCTACCCATGACCAGTCCGGCACATTCCGCGATATCAGCCGGCGTGGCGTACGGTGGACCCGAAGCTGGCACCGCGTCGGCGAGCGTTTCGGAAACAGCAGAGACTTCCGCCACCGTGCGAAGCCTCGCGGCCATGCCGGTGACGCCATCTATGCCGTGGCAGACTTCTCGTGCAAGCGCCTCGGTCATGCCATTGCGCGAGTAATACAGGACCAGGATATCCGCCATCAGCCCAATAGCTCCAGGACGTTTTCCGGTGGTCGGCCGACAACGGCCTGGCCGCGATCAGTGTCGACGACGATCGGTCGCTGCAGGACGATGGGATGCGCTGACAGCCAATTCGCCAGCGCCGCATCGTCGTCCAGATCCGGAAGGTCGTGTGCCTGTTTGAATTCGCTCTCACCCCGGCGCAACAAGGCAACGACGGGTTCGCCAAGTCGCTCTGCAAGCGTGAGGATCTCCGCGGCCTCCGGTGGGTTCTTCAGGTACAGGACGATGACCGGCTCGATGCCGGCATCGCTGATTAACTGCAGGGTTTTCCGCGACTTGGAGCAGCGCGGATTGTGGTAGATCGTCAGTGCCATGTAGCCCTCAAACTGCTATCCCAAAATGCTGTCGGCGAACTCTAGCAGGCCGGCGCCCGGAGGTCAGCGCCAGTGAATAGCTTGACGGCATGTGCCGCGGGTTGCTAGCTTTGGCTGGATTCCAATAACAAGAACAACAAGTGAATAATCCCGGACTAAAATCGTTGGTGATGGCCCAGCTACTCGTGTCGCTGGCGCTGGTGGGTGCCTGCGAGACCGCGCCGCCGGTGCAGGAAATGAGCGATGCGCGCCAGGCAATCGCCGTCGCGAAAGAGGCTGGGGCTGCTGAGAATGCGGCCATCCATCTCAAGGCCGCCGAGATTTACCTCCAAAACGCGGAGAAGAGACTCAGCGAGCGCCAGTATTCGCAGGCAAGGCGGGACGCGAAGCAGGCGAAAATTAAGGCGCTGGACGCCCTCAGAGCCACCGAGTCCTCGTCAGAGGCCGCCGAGGACGACGGCGCATAGCGGCAAATTCCCGCAGTTCCGGCGGTCAGGCCCGGCTGATCCGGGTTCGTGGGCGCGTGCAGGGTGTCTGGTTTCGGGACAGCACACGCCGGCAAGCGGAGCAGCTCGGCATCACCGGCCGTGCGATCAACCTGGATAATGGCGACGTCGAGGTATTTGCTTGCGGCTCTCGAGAGGCGCTGGACGTGCTGTGTGCCTGGCTGCATGAGGGGCCGCCGCTGGCCAGCGTTACGGCCGTGGAGCAGTGTGAGGCGGAGTACCAGGTACTGGCGGGCTTTACGACCGGCTAGCCCAATCAGGCCTGAAACCACTTCTTGCTGAGCTTGTCGATCACCTTGTTCGGGTACTTTCGCCTGCCCAGGCTGCCATTGTAACGGCCCAGCGCGCGGCGCAAATCGCCGTTTTCCTTGTCAAGGTAGAAGCGCAGGATGGTACAGCCGTAGCGCAGGTTGGTGTCGGCGTGCAGCAGGTTGTCGTTGGGCCGACCGATTTCATCCAGCCAGAATGGCATTATCTGCATCAGCCCCAGGGCCCCGGCGACGGAGACTGCGTAGCGGTCGAAGTTACTTTCGACTTCGATGACAGCGAGAATCAGCTCGGGAGGCAGTTCGACGCGGGCGGCCTCCATGTGAACCAGCGTCAGGAGCTCAACGCGTTCTTCCGGATCCCTGACCTGGCGGGCCAGGCGGCGTGACATGTCAGTCAACCAGACTTCGGCGTCGAAGCGGTCACCAAAGCTGGCGGCATCGCTGGCTGCCTCGCGGAGTACTTCGCGCAGTTCCGGATCGGGCTGTTGTTCGGCGATGGCAGCCTGTCCGCCGAGCAGTGCGGCCAGCATGATCACGGAACTGAGGCGACGAAGACTACGCATACGTTCAGAGTAACTCATTCAGTAAAACTATTATAATTAGAAGCTTATAGCTCATTCTTCTAGTAGTTTGAGAGCTTCGTCACGTTTCAAGTTACGTGATTCGCTGTCTCTCCGGTGGCGGTACTCGAGTTCGCCGGCGGCGAGGCTGCGCTCGCTGATCACCAGCCGATGCGGTATGCCGATCAACTCGGCATCCGCGAACATGACCCCGGGCCGGGCATCGCGATCGTCAAACAGCACCTCGAGACCCATTCCGGTGAGCTCCGCGTACAGGGCTTCGGAGGCCTCACGCACGGTGTCGGAGCGCTTCAGGTTAATCGGCACCAGCACGACATCGAACGGTGCCAGCGGACCCGGCCAGATGATGCCACTCTCATCGTGATTCTGCTCGATAGCGGCACCCACGATGCGCGTGATGCCGATGCCGTAACAACCCATGGCCATGACCCGGTTCTTGCCGTCCGGGTCCTGCACAGTGGCGCCCATTGCCTCGCTGTACTGATCGCCCAGCTGGAAAATATGGCCGACCTCGATGCCCCTGGTGATACTAAGGGTTCCACTGCCGCCCGGCGTCGGGTCTCCAGCAATGACGTTGCGCAGGTCCACGGTGTCCGGCACCGCGATATCGCGGTCCAGGTTGACCCCTCGGTAATGCATGTCCGCCTCGTTGGCGCCACACACGAAATCGCTCATGACGGCTGTCGCATGGTCGTAGAAGACGGGTATGTCGAGACCGATCGGGCCTGCGAAAGCCCGGGGGAGAGCCAGTCGCCTTGATAATTGTCTCCGGGCTCGCCATCGTCAACGGCGAGGCCACACCGGGAATCTTCTGCGCCTTTACGGCATTCAGTTCGTGATCGCCGCGAAGCGCGAGTGCAACCGGGCCGTCTGTACCATCGACGATCAGGGTCTTTAACGTCTGTTGGGCGTGATGTTGAGGAACTCGCAAAGCGCCTCAATCGAGCGGATGCCCGGCGTCGCAATCTTTTCCAGTGGATTCCGTTGCGGCCGGGCGGTCGCCCTCCGGCACGAGCGTGGCCGCGGTCTCGATGTTGGACGCGTATTGGTCGGCGTCACAATAGGCGATAGCATCCTCGCCGGAGTCTGCCAACACGTGGAACTCCTGCGATCGGCTGCCGCCAATTTCGCCGCTGTCTGCGTCGACGACGCGGAATTCCAGTCCGAGTCGCTCGAATATGGCGGTGTAGGCTGCGTGCATCTTCTGGTAGGAGGCCTCGAGCCCGGCCTGGTCGAGGTCGAACGAGTAGGCGTCCTTCATGATGAACTCGCGCGAGCGCATAACGCCGAAGCGCGGGCGTATCTCGTCGCGAAACTTCGTCTGGATCTGGTAGTAGTTGACCGGCAGCTGTTTGTAACTGCGTAGTTCACGACGGGCGATATCCGTAATGACCTCTTCATGCGTAGGGCCAAAACAGAACTCCCTTTGAGCGCGGTCCTGCATGCGAAGCAACAGTGGCCCATATTTATCCCAGCGGCCGGTTTCCTGCCAGAGTTCGGCGGGCTGCACAGTCGGCATTAGCAGCTCCAGCGCGCCGGCGCGATCCATTTCCTCGCGGACGACCTGTTCGACTTTGCGCAGCACGCGCAGGCCGATCGGCATCCAGGTGAACAGGCCGGAGGCCAGGCGCCGAATAAGCCCGGCGCGCAGCATGAGTTGGTGGCTGACAATCTCCGCTTCAGCGGGGACTTCCTTAAGTGTGGTCAGACCGAATTGGGAAAAACGCATTGCTTCAGAACCCTGTAAACGTCAGCGGCGCATTCTAACCGTTTCTGCGCAAGCGGTGTGACGGCTCTGTCGGGCCGCGAATTGACTCTGTCGCCAAAGCAGGGGATCGTCTGGTTTCTTTTGCCGCAAGGAGTTTCCCATCGTGCACGGCCGACGTAACTCGCTTGTTGCCTCCGAGGGCGTGCTGCCCATGTTGTTCATGGCCGTGGGCGCCGTCTTGCTGTTTCGTTACTACGAGCCCTGGTCTGCGCTGCTGCCGACGGTCCTGTTTGTCCTGATGTTCCTGCTATTTCGCGACCCGACACGCGATGTGCCCTCAGTGGCACTGGGATTGATCAGCCCGGTCGACGGTGAGGTCGTCCTTGTCGAAAAGACAGACCAATGCGTCGTGCAGGGCGAGGCCTATCGCGTTCGCATTCGCATTAACAGCCTGGGGGCGTACACGGCGCGAAGCCCCATGGAAGGACGAATTATGAACCTGCACTCGAGTATCGAAGGTGTTGGGCCCGATTGCCCCACCAATGCGCTTTGGGTCCGTAATGACGAGGGCGACAACATCGTGTTGCAGTTTCACGGCTATCGGTTGGGCCTCGCACCGCGCTCCTTCGTCAAGATCGGCGAACGCGTTGGCCAGGGGCATCGCTGTGCATACCTTCGGCTCGCTCAGTTCGCAGATGTTTACATGCCAGTCGCCGGCAAGGTGCTCGTGGAACCAGGACAGCGAGTCATGGCCGGGTCGGACCTGATTGGAATGGTCCCACACCCTTAGTCTGGACACTTGCCGTATAATGATGCCCCCGCCAGCAACAGGCTGGCGGCAATATCCCGACGGGGGCCGAGCAGCCGGTTTTATCCATGATGCAGCCTGAAAATCAAAGACGTGCCTACTTGCGGGCCATGGGTATTGACGTCTGGTTGCCGCGTGATTCCGTGGAGGACGAGGCCGCGCCACCCGACGGTTCGGTTGACGTATCGCCTGAGGCCATGGACTGGGAAGCGCTGCGTGGCTCTGTCAGTGCTTGCACTCTCTGTGGCCTGTCGCAAAGCCGAACCAATACGGTCTTTGGTATCGGCAACGCCGATGCCGACTGGCTGATCGTCGGGGAGGCTCCCGGCGCCGAGGAGGATCGGCGGGGCGAACCGTTTGTCGGCAGGGCTGGCAAACTGCTGGACGAGATGCTGAGGGCGATAGGGCAGCGCCGTGAAGACGTTTTCATTGCCAATATTCTGAAGTGCCGTCCCCCGGACAATCGTGACCCGAAGGCCGATGAGTCCGCTTCGTGCCGGCCGTACCTGGAACGGCAGATCGAGCTTATACGGCCCCGAATAATATTGGCGGTTGGCCGGATTGCTGCGCAGAACCTGCTCGGCAGCGATGAGCCGGTTGGGCGTTTGCGCGGCCGACCTCATGAGCTTGGCGGTATTCCGCTGGTCGTGACCTATCACCCGGCTTACCTGTTGCGCAGTCCGTCGCAGAAGACCAAAGCCTGGCAGGACCTGTGCCTGGCAACAAGGCTTGCCGCCGAGTACAGCGCGTGATCAGGGCGATCGCAGAATCACCGACGTCGATTCGAGACATGACGCATGACGATCTCGCAATGGTCTCGGATATCGAGCGCCGCAGCTACGAGTTCCCCTGGAGTCACGGCGTGTTTCGGGATTGCCTGCTGGCTGGCTATCGAAGCATTGTGCTGATTCGCGACGAGCGTGTGGCCGGTTACGGGATACTCTCTATTGCCGCCGGCGAGGCGCACATTCTCAATCTTTGTGTCGAGCCGGAATATCGTTCCCTGGGTTACGGGGAGCGTCTGCTGGACAGGCTGCTGTTACAGGCGCGCGCGTCCTCGGTCCAGGAAGTACTGCTGGAGGTGCGCCCTACCAATAAGATGGCACTGGCACTGTATCGGAAGAAGGGTTTCTATCAGGTCGCCAATCGCCCCGCGTACTATCAGTCGCATGAGGGCCGGGAAGATGCGGCGGTTCTCTCCAAGAAGCTGGTCGCCAAAGCCTGATCTCGCGGTTTCGCACGAGCCGCGATTGGGCTAGACTCCGCGGCCTCCCGGTTCCCAGCAAGCGCTTGTAAAGACGCCAATGTCCACTATCCAAGAACAAGTCAGCAAACGACGCACGTTCGCGATCATCTCGCATCCGGACGCGGGCAAGACGACGCTGACCGAGAAGCTGCTGCTCTATGGTGGCGCCATTCAGCTGGCGGGCACCGTCAAGGGCAGAAAAGCGAGCCGCCACGCGACATCGGACTGGATGGCGCTCGAACAGCAGCGCGGTATTTCTGTCACGTCTTCAGTCATGCAGTTTCCGTACAGGGATTGCGTGGTTAACCTGCTGGATACGCCCGGCCATGAAGACTTCTCGGAAGACACCTACCGGACGCTGACGGCTGTCGACTCGGCGCTGATGGTGATTGACTGCGCCAAGGGTGTCGAAAAACGTACGATAAAGTTGATGGACGTCTGCCGTTTGCGCGATACGCCTATCATGACGTTTATCAATAAGCTCGATCGGGATGGGCGGGAACCGATTGAATTGCTTGACGAGATAGAGTCGGTCCTGAAAATCCAGTGTTCTCCGGTCACCTGGCCGATTGGCATGGGCCGCATGCTGCAGGGTGTTTATCACCTGCTGCAAGACAGAATCTATCTTTACGACCGGGTCGGCCGCGAAAAGGCGGCCTCGATTCGCCGTGTGGACGGCCTCGATTCGGCGGAGGCGGCCGAGGTGCTGGGCGACGCGATAGACGATTTCCGCGAGGAAGTCGAACTCGTCAAGGGTGCCTGCCCGGAATTTTCGCTGGACGATTATCTTGCCGCGAAACAAACGCCGGTCTTTTTCGGTTCGGCAATCGCCAACTTCGGCGTAAAGGAACTGCTGGACGAATTCGTCGAACACGCGCCGGCACCGTTGGTTCGCGAAACCGAGCAGCGTGAGGTCGTACCTACCGAAGAGGCGTTGACGGGCTTTGTCTTCAAGATCCAGGCAAACATGGACCCGGGTCACCGGGACCGTATCGCGTTCATGCGAATTTGTTCTGGCGAGTACCGCAGGGGCATACGGGCATTGCATGTTCGTTCCGGCAAGGAAATGAAAATCCCCGAGGCGATCACTTTCATGGCGGCAGATCGACAGCACGCGGAAACCGCTTATGCCGGTGACATCATCGGCATTCACAACCACGGTACGATCAACATCGGCGACAGCTTTTCCGAAGGCGAAAAAATTCGGTTCACAGGTATTCCAAATTTCGCGCCGGAAATTTTTCGACGCGCAGTGCTGAAGGATCCACTGCGCCTCAAGGCGCTGCAGAAGGGCCTCGCGCAGCTGTGCGAGGAAGGCGCCACGCAGTTGTTCAAGCCGATGCGCAACAATGACCTGATTCTCGGAGCCGTGGGACCGCTGCAGTTCGAAGTCGTTGCGCATCGACTCAAAGACGAATACAACGTCGAGTGTCAGTTTGAGGCAATCAATGTGGCAACAGCGCGCTGGGTCGAATGCGATGATGAGAAGATGCTTGCGGAGTTCCGCGACAAAGCTCACGACAACCTTGCGCTGGATCACGGTGGCAGTCTGGTCTACATTGCCCCTACACGGGTAAACCTCAACCTGACCGAGGAGCGCTGGCCTGAGATCGCATTTCGCAAGACGCGGGAACACTAGCCGCGCGCCTCGAGACTGAGGCCGGGTCGTGTCGCTATCGCCAATTCTCAATCGCAGAGTGATCGGCTGGGCGCTCTACGACTGGGCGAACTCGGCCTTCGCCCTCAGCGTGCTGGCGGTGTTATTCCCGCTCGTACTCGGTAATTTCTGGAGCATTGGCGACAACGGCGCTCAGGTAACCGCGCGCCTCGGTTGGATAACGTTCGCGGCAAGTCTGCTGGTCTGCATTACCGCACCACTGTTCGGCACTATCGCTGATGCCGGTGGCTATCGAAAACGTTTTCTTTTCTTACTCGCTGTTCTCGGCGCGACTATGACCGCAGCGCTCGGCCTGGTCGACGAGGGCAACTGGCCGCTTGCGCTGGGTTTCTACATGGTTGCTTCTTTTGGCTACTACAGTTCGACCGTGTTCTACGATTCGCTGCTTATTGACGTTTGCGAGCCGCGCTATTTCAGTCTCGTCTCTTCGCTCGGCTTCTCGCTGGGCTACCTGGGGGGCGCAGTGCTGCTCGCCCTGCATTTGTGGATGCTGTCATCGCCTGCGGCCTTCGGGTTTGCAGGAACCGCCGAGGTATTCAGCTTCGCTTTCGTCTCGGTAGGAGCCTGGTGGGTCGTGTTCCTGCTGCCGCTGTTGTATTTCGTTCCCGAACACCGCAGTCCCATTCAGGTCAGTAGCGGCGCGGTTCGCGCAGCCTACGCTGAGTTGAAGGCAACGGTGCTCAAGGTCGGTCAGTATCGAAATGTCGTCGTCTTCCTGACGGGCTACTGGCTGTACATCGGCGGTGTGTTTACCGTGATCTTCATGGCCGTGAACTATGGCCAGCGGCTGGGCTTTGAGGACAAGGATCTCGTGATGGCGCTGCTGATCACGAATTTCATTGGCTTTCCGGCAACGCTTCTTTATGGTCTCGCCGCACATCGTTTCGGCCCGAAGTCCGGCATCTACTTTGCACTGCTCGTCTATATCGGCATGTCGGTCTGGGCAATTTTCATGACGGAAATAAGACAATTCTTCATCATGGCTATCATAATCGGCATGGTGCAGGGCGGAGTTCAGGGGTTGAGTCGCTCCTTGTATGCGTCGTTGATACCGGCCGAGCAGCCTGGTGAGTTCTTCGGTTTCTACAACATGGTGACGAAACTTGCGCACGTGTTGGGCCCGGCAATGGTTGCCATCGCAGCGACGCTTTCCGACGATCCGAAGTGGGTCTTGTTAGCCCTGATGCCGCTGTTCCTGGCCGGCGCTTTTATTCTGACTATTGTGCGGACAGATTCGGCGAGCGCGACTGGCCAATAGCCGCGACCGCGTCTTTGAGTCGCTGTAACGCGCTGTCATCCGACGGGCCATAGCGCGCGTCGTGATACGCCTTCGTCACGGACTCGATGGTGGCCAGCGGCAGCGCATTTTCGCGCCTTACGCGTTCGGCAAATCGTTCCGCCGTCTCGCCGATCACTGGCTCCAGCCCGGTTTTTCTGGCGAAGCGCTCGTACAGAACCGCGGCCGGATCGCGGGCTGGCGCGCGGTAGCGCAGCGTGAGAAGCACACTGACGACCATGACGAAGATGGCGACGACAGCGATCATGGTGAGCATGAGCTTGCGCCAGCTCGGGTCCTGCATGCCCATCCATTCCATGAACTTATTCTGGTTTTCGGGGCCGTAGCCGAGAATCCAGTCGTTCCATTTCGCGTTGGCCGCGTCTATCGCAAGCGTGATCTGGCGCATTAGTTGTGACGGCGCCTCGAATCCCCACGCTGCGCCGACGCCATCGAAAGCCGCATCGCTGACGCCGTAATCGATCCGGTCGGGTGCCACGGCCCCGGTCGGGTCGACGCGATACCAGCCATGTCCATCAATCCAGACCTCGTTCCAGGCATGGGCGTCCGATTGCCGCACAGTCATATGACCTGACATCGGATTCATTTCGCCGCCGTGATAACCGAGTACGACGCGGGAAGGTACGCCTGCCGCACGCATCATGATGGCAAATGCCGATGCGTAGTGCTCGCAGAAGCCCTGTCGGGTTTCGAAGAGGAACTCATCGGCCGAATTCGTGCCGAGCGCCGGTGGCTGCAAGGTATAGAAGTACTCTTCCTCGTTGAACTTCCTCATAACTGACTCGATGAATGCCGTATCTGAGCCGGCGGAGTCGCGCATTTGCTGCGCCAGCGACTGCGTTCGCGGATTGCTCCCTGGAGGCAGGCGCAGATACCAGGATCGGGCATACTCTGTCAGGTCGACGTTCGTACTGAAGTCAATGTACGAGACCGCCTTGTAGGCGATGCGCTGATCGACCGGGATAGCACGTGCCAGCTGGTGCTCCGGCCCCATGAACGTTCGCGGCAGTTCCCACGAATGCGGCATGTCGAGCGCAAATAGCCATTGCTGCCGCGTCGGTTCAAGCGTGATCTCATAGCTTACCGGCTCGCCGCGAACTTCAACTTTCTCAAAGGAACGCGGACCCTCTACAAGGATCGCTCTGTGTCCAGGTGCGACCATTGAAGACGGTCAGCACCAGCCCGCGCCAGTACAGGTCGCGGGGCGCTGGAACCGTGCCATCGAACCGGACGCGAAAAGCAACGGCATTCGACATGGATAGTGAGCTGATCTCGCCCGGACTCATGGAATCGCTGATGCCGGAAGTCCCGGTACCGGTGTCCATCGGCACGGCCCAGAAAGGCACGGCGATGCGAGGAAAGAAGATCCACATCGCGACGGCGACCGGGGCGGCATACAGCAGCAAGCGACCGCCGGTCGCAAAACTCTGCCGTGCGCTTTCGCCCGGCGTGGCCGACATGCGTAACCATGCGGTCATGATGATCAGTACGCCGATCAGCAGGTACGGCAATGACCAGAGGTATTGCTCACGCAGCAGCGAAGACATGACCAGGAATATCGAAATAAACAACAGCACGAACTGGTCGCGTCTCTGGCGTGTCTCGAGAAGCTTGAGCGATGCCATGACCGCGAGCAGCGCAGACCCGGGGCCCACGCCGCTGATGGTCGAGTAGGTTGCGTACACGCCAAGGAAGCAAGCGAGTGCAAGGGGCGCGCGCAGCCAGACTGAAGGCAAGGCGCGGCGACGTCTCTCGATCAGGTAGCGCCAGGCCGAGCAGCCGAAGAATGCAGCCGTCACCCAGATTGGCAAATACGGCAGATGCGGCGCGACTGGATAGTGCCAGCGCAGCAATTGTCCAGGGCAAGCTGGCCAGTAGCGATCCATCGGTGCCGCGTGGTTTCACCATTATCCGGTACCCGTCTCAAACAGGGCCAGCGCCTCAAGGCACTGCCGCTTATGTTCTTCGCCATGCGTGGGCGGGAACTCGGTGCCGGGTATCCGCAGGCCATAGTCTTCCATCGATCGATCAGCATCGATGATCCATCGGGTCAGAACGCAGAGTCGTTCTTCTGCGTCTCCGGAGGCGATTTCGTCGAAGTCGAACCACTGGCTGCTGGTATCCGCGCCGGCAAACTGCTTTGATAGTAACTGTCCGCTGCGTGCGTAGGCCTTCCAGGCAACGTGTCGCGGCGAGTCGCCGACCTGGTATTTGCGCAAGCCGGCAAAGTCCTCTTCGCCACGCGCATCGTGTTGTCGATGACCGTGCGCAACCATGGTCGGTGGCGGTTCTGGCGCATCGCTTGCAGGTTGCGGGTAGACCAGTCCACGTATGTTCATATGCAGCCACGCCCACGAACGAAATAACTCGAATGGAAACAGGGTTCGGACGCCGAAGCGTTCGAGGGTGACCCAGCCGCGCCGTTCTGTTGGCACCGGCAGTACGAAAACCGTGCTTTCCCCGGCGTGCAGGTCCTGCGCTTCTGTCTGCATGCCGTCGTGATACAGGCGAATACCGTGGCGAGCGCTCTTTGAGTAGTTAGTAACCGCGATGCTGACGCGCAGGGTCTGGCCGGCGTGGACAGGTTCGGTGCCGGCGAAGGTCAGCTCGAGACCGACGAGATTTCGCTGGCACTGGTGCATCGACACCAGTCCGATGCCGACGAGAATAAAGGTCAGGACAAACGAAAGATTGTTGGTGTAGTTCATCGAGCCCAGCAGCATCGCGAAAGTCATGATGCCAAATACCATGCCGACGCCGGTCGGCAATATGTAGACGCGCCCCGGCTTCAGCCGCGTCGTACTCGGGTCGGTTCCCTGGCGCTTGCGGGCCCAACGCCCGACGCGCGCGAAGGTATTCGTGCGCAGCGAACGGAACAGATTTCCCGGACTACGGAATGGCCACGTAATCGAGGACATGCTGGCATAGTTCTGCAGGGCTACGGAAGCGTGTGCCGCCGGCCGGTTTGAGTCGATGACCCGCTATAGCAGTGAACACGGCCTGGACATCGTCGGGGTAAGCGCCGGAATGGCCTTCGATAAATGCAACAGCCCTGGCCGCCGCAATCAGCGCCTGGGCGCCACGCGGCGACAGGCCGATTTCGATGTCAGCCGACTCCCTGGTGTGACGCACGAGTGACTGTACGTAGTCCATCAGTGCATCACTGACGTGTACCTCTCTTACCGATTGCTGCAGTGCGAGTAGCATCTCCGGTGCGGTTACCGGCTCGATGTCATTCAGCATGCTGCGGCGATCTTCACCGGCCAGCAATTCGCGTTCGCTTTCCTCGTTTGGGTAGCCAAGCTGAACGCGCATAAGGAAGCGATCAAGCTGCGACTCCGGCAGCGGAAATGTGCCAATCTGGTCGCCCGGGTTCTGCGTCGCGACAACAAAGAACGGGTCAGGAAGCTTGCGCGTCGTGCCGTCAACGGACACCTGCTGTTCCTCCATGGCTTCCAGCAGCGCACTTTGTGCTTTTGGCGTCGCGCGGTTGACTTCGTCTGCCAGTATCAGCTGCGAGAACACCGGTCCTGGCTGGAATTCGAACTCACCGCGATCCTGGCGGAATACCGAAACGCCAATAATATCGGCGGGCAGCAAGTCACTTGTGAACTGAATGCGCTGAAAGCTCAGACCCAGTACGCGCGACAAGGCCTGGGCAAGCGTGGTCTTGCCGAGTCCGGGCAGGTCTTCGATAAGAAGATGGCCGCGCGCCAGCAGGCAGGCCAGTGCAAGCGTGATCTGCTTGTTCTTGCCGAGAATAATGCCGGCCAGCGCCTTCCGGGCACGCTCGACCGCATCGCGCTGCTGGTCCTTGCTGGCGTGCAACTTCTCCACAGTGTTTCCGTGCTGCATCTAGTGGGTCCTCGTAGTCGCTGGCTAAACGTTCATCAGAGCATAGTCACTCAGGCCCTGACGTTTTGCACTGGATCGCGGGGCAGAGTGTGATGCAGTCCTCAAAAAAGCGGCCAGCCTTAGGCGAACTCGTCAAGCTTCTCGATCTGATCGCTAAGCTGAGCTATCGTTTTCTCGAAGTCCACGGCGCGGTCGCGTTCCTGTGTGACCACCTCGGCAGGCGCATTGTTCACAAATTTTTCATTGCCGAGCTTGCCCATGGCGCGCGCCAATTCGATCTGCACCTTCTCCAGCTGCTTACCGAGGCGCGAACGTTCGGCCTCAACGTCGATCAGTCCCTTCATCGGCACCAGCATGCGCATCTCACCATGCAGTGCCGCGGCGGACACTGGTGGTTCTTCATCGTCGGCGAGCTCGACGACAGATTCGACCCGCCCGACGCGCTGCAGCAACAACAAATTTCGCTCGACGCGCTCCCGGTCCTGAACGCTCGCATGTTGCAGCAAGACTGGCAGGAACTTTCCTGGTGAGATATCCATCTCGCCGCGAATCTGGCGGAGACCGAGGATGAACTGCTTGACCCACTCGATGTCCTCAATCGCGTCAGGGTCACTCTTTGTATCCGCCGCTTCCGGGTAGGGTCGCAACATGATCGTGTCGCCGTCGATACCGGCGCGCTCAGCGACCTGCTGCCAGATCTCTTCGGTGATGAACGGAATGAGCGGATGCAGCATGCGCAAGATCGACTCGAGTACGCCAATCAGCGTCTTGCGAGTGCCACGTTGCAGTGCGTCCGTCGCTTCATCCGACTGCAGCACCGGTTTTGACAGTTCCAGGTACCAGTCGCAGAATTCATGCCAGGTGAACTCGTACATGGCCTGGGCCGCAAGGTCGAGCCTGTAGCTTGAAAAATGACCGTGGACTTCGATAATCGTCTGGTCGAGGCGCGCCACGATCCAGCGATCGGCAACGCTGAGTTCCTCGTCTCCGTCGTCGAGCGACTCGGTATTCATCAGGACGTATCGAGCCGCATTCCAGAGCTTGTTGCAGAAGTTCTTGTAGCCCTCGATACGACCGAGATCGAAGCGAACGTCGCGACCCGTTGTTGCCAGTGCGGCGAAAGTAAACCGCAACGCATCTGCACCGTACTGGTTGATGCCATCGGGAAACTGCTTGCGGGTCGCGCGCTCGATCTTCGGCGCGAGGTGGTCCTGCATCATGCCGCGCGTACGCTTTGTAACCAGCGTCTCGAGTTCGATGCCGTCGATGAGGTCGAGCGGGTCGAGTATGTTGCCCTTCGACTTCGACATTTTCTGGCCGTCATCGGCGCGTATCAGTCCGTGGATGTAAACCTCACGGAACGGTACGTCGCCCATGAACTTGAGCCCCATCATGATCATCCGGGCGACCCAGAAGAAAATGATATCGAAGCCGGTCACGAGAACGTTGCCGGGATAAAAGTCGTCGAGCCGGTCCGTCTTTTCAGGCCATCCCAGCGTGCTGAACGGCCACAGTGCTGACGAGAACCAGGTGTCGAGAACGTCTTCGTCCTGCCGCAATGAAATGTCATCACCCAGGGTGTTCTTTTCGCGCACGTCTTCTTCCGAGTAGCCGACGTAAACCTTGCCGTCGTCGTCGTACCAGGCGGGAATGCGGTGCCCCCACCAAAGCTGCCTGCTGATGCACCAGTCCTGGATGTTGTACATCCATTCGAAGTAGGTCTTCGACCAATTTTCCGGCACGAACTTTATCTTGCCGCTCTCTACCGCCTCGATGGCGGGCTTGGCCAGTGGCTCAACCTTCACGTACCACTGATCGGTAAGGTACGGTTCAACGACTGCGTGTGACCGATCACCTCGCGGTATTTTGACGACATACGCTTCGATCTTGTCGAGCAGTTTCAGCTGCTCGAATTCCGCCACGATCTTCTTGCGCGCTTCGAAACGATCCAGTCCCCGATAGTCCTCAGGCACTGAATCGTTAAGGGCCGCGTCATCGGTCAGGATGTTAAACATGGGCAGGTCGTGACGCCGACCGATCTCGTAGTCGTTGAAGTCGTGCGCCGGTGTGATCTTCACGCAGCCGGTGCCGAACTCCGGATCAACGTAGTTATCCGCGATGATCGGAATGCGGCGACCGACAATCGGCAAAACTATTTCGTCGCCAACCAGCGACTTGTAGCGATCGTCGTCCGGGTGTACCGCGACCGCGCTATCGCCCAGCATGGTTTCCGGGCGTGTGGTCGCAACGACAAGATGACCCTTTCCGGAAGCCAATGGGTAACGGAAGTGCCAGAGATGCCCATCCTCGTCGGCAGAGAGGACCTCGAGATCGGAGAGCGCGGTGTGCAGCGACAGGGTCCCAGTTGACCAGCCGCTTACCGCGGTAGATGAGACCTTCTTCATGCAGTTTGACGAAGACTTCCTTGACGGCGGCCGACAGCCCGTCGTCCATAGTGAAGCGTTCGTGCTGCCAGTCGACCGATGCGCCCAGGCGTCGCGTTTGTTGGCTGATCTGGCCGCCCGATTCATCTTTCCATTGCCAGACCCGCTTGACGAATTCATCGCGCCCGAGATCGCGCCGCGAAGTGCCCTCGTTGTTGAGAAGTCGCTCGACGACCATTTGCGTCGCTATGCCGGCATGGTCCATGCCCGGTTGCCACAATGTGCGGCAGCCTCGCATACGATGGTAGCGGATCAGGGCATCCTGAATCGTGTCGCCGAAACCGTGGCCCATGTGCAGGGTGCCGGTTACGTTTGGCGGCGGAATCATGATGCAGTAACGGTCGCCATCGCCTTGTGGTGCGAAGTACCCGTTTTCTTCCCAACGCTCGTAAACGCGTTGTTCGATTTCTTTTGGTTGATACGACTTGTTCATCAGAGTTTGTGTGTCTGGATCGAGTGACCCTTGTCCCGGTATTCGGTAAAACGTTTGCGGCTCAGGATGCGGCAGTTCTCATCGCTCGTCACGACTTCCGCAACGCGAGGAAAAGCCTCGGCGAAAGCTGGAATCTCATCACAGAGATTGATCAGCAGGTCACGCGATTCCACACCATCCGCAGTGCAGCCGATCATGACCTGGCGAAGCGGCCGTATCATCGTCGACGCCGCTGAGCGCATGCGGTACGAAGCTGCCGTCGCGAAAAGTCCACAGGAGTTCATTGAGGTGCTCGGCGTCCTGGTGGGTCTTGGCGTGAATATAAACGGAGTTGTCGAGCCGATAGGCTTTCTCGGCCAACTTGCAGGCCAGTGTATGTCGCGACCGCTCATCAGCGCGCTGCAGCACGTAAAAGTCGACTCTGGCCATAGGTCTGACTGCTCAGGGCAGGGCGCGGCAACGCGCAAGCAGCATCTCCGACAGCAGAGGGACAGGCCGGCCGGTTGCACCCTTCTTGGCGCCGCTCTTCCATGCGGTGCCGGCAATATCCATGTGCGCCCAGTTCAATCCCTCGGCGAACTTCTCGAGAAAACAGGCCGCCGTCACAGCGCCGCCACCTGGTCCGCCGATGTTTGCCATGTCCGCGAAGTTACTCTTCAGCTGCTCGGCGTACTCCTCACCCAGTGGCATAGGCCAGGCAGGATCTCCGGCGCTGTCGCCGGCCGCCACCAGTTCATTGCGCAAAGCGTCGGTATTGCTCATGACGGCAGTGCGGTGTGCGCCGAGCGCGACAACGCAGGCGCCTGTCAGCGTTGCGACATCGATAATCGCTGCGGGCTTGAATCGGCGGGAGTAAGTCAGCGCGTCGCAGAGAATCAGGCGGCCTTCGGCGTCCGTGTTGAGAACCTCAATCGTCTGCCCGGACATGCTCGTGACAATATCGCCGGGCTTGGTGGCTTTGCCGCTTGGCATATTCTCAACGGTCGGCACGACAACGGTGAGGTTAATCGGCAGTGCCAGTTTGGCGACGGTCGCCATGACGCCGATAACGCTCGCGGCGCCGCACATGTCGTACTTCATCTCGTCCATTGCAGGACCAGGCTTGAGCGAGATGCCACCGCTGTCGAACGTGACGCCTTTGCCAACCAGCACTACGGGTTTGTCGCTGCCTGCGCCTTTGTACTGCATGACAATCAGCTTGGCCGGTTCTATCGTGCCGGCGGTTACCGACAACAGCGATCCCATTCCGAGCCGTTTCATTTCGGTCTCATTGAGAACCTTGGTGCTTAGCTTGCCATTGCCTACCGCAAGTTTCCTGGCTGTGTTCGCCAGATAGCTCGGTGTGCAAACATTGGCGGGCAAATTTCCAAGGTCTTTCGCGAGTGAAGCGCCTGTCGATATTGCGTCGCCATGTTCGGCGCCGCGCATGACCTTGGCCGCATCCGCACGATTCTTAATCGAGAAGCCGATCTTTCTTCAGTGGGCTCGATGCTGGCTTGCGGCCGCTCTTCATGCGATTGAACTGGTAGAGCACGTCCCCGGCGGCCTCGGCCGTGTGTCGTGCAAGGTAATACGGGCTGGATTTCTTGACGTTCTCGAGGGTCAGAGTATTCAGAATCTGCCGTGTCTTTGTCTGCGAGATCTTGTCTCACGGCTGCGGTCACGGCCTTGCGAAATTGCATGGCCGTGAAGTCGCCGGCCTTGCCAAGTCCTACCGCGACCACGCGATCAGCCTTGATGCCGGGCAGGCCTGTCAGAACGGCACACTGCCCGAGCTTGGACGAGATATCGTGACGCTTGATCAGTTTTCGGATCTCGCCGTTGCTGGCCGCGTCAATGTCGCTCGCACCCGCGCTGAGCTTGCCGCGCGCGTAGACGCCGATAATGACGCAATCGACGGCGCGTTTTGAGGGCTTGCTTGTTGTTGTAAAATATTCCATATGATTTAGCTGGTGCTCCTCTCGAGCCTCGGGACTGTCGCGGTCAAAATAAAAGCGGTAGTCTAACCCTTTCGGCCCCCAGCAGCCACGCAATTCCCGGACACCGATGACCCGTATTCTGGACCGGTACATTTTTCGCGAAATCACCATGACCTGGTTCGGGGTCACGATGGTGTTGCTGCTTATCCTGCTGACGAACCAGTTCGCCCGCGTGCTTGGGGACGTGGCCAAGGGCAAACTTCCCAAAGACGCCGCATTCGATGTGATCGGCCTTTCCGCGGCGCAGTACCTGACGGTGCTTGTACCCATCGGCCTGTTCCTGTCCATCATGCTGGCACTGGGCCGTCTGTACCGTGACAGCGAGATGCCAGCGATGATGGCCTGTCGCGTAGGGCCTTCGGGCATATACCGACCATTGATCTGGCTGCTTTTGCCGCTCGCAGCCGCCGTGGCCTGGCTGTCTATCGAAGGCGCGCCGCGCGCGCTGACTGCCGTTGATCGCATTGGGGCGGAAGCCCGTCGCGAAGCTGATCTGGCCAGCATTGAGCCTGGGCGTTTCACGGTATTCGGTCCGGACCAGGCGGTGGTCTACGGCGAGCGGGTCACGGCCGACGGTGTGATGGAGAAGGTGTTCATGCAGCGCCAGGTCGCCGACGGGCGGATCGAAGTGGTTATCGCCGATCGGGGCGAGCAGCTCGAATCTGACGATGCGGATACGCGTCTGCTTGTGCTGCATAACGGTCGTCGTTATGAAGGCGTGCCTGGAACGACGGCATTCAGGGTCGTTGAATTTGCCGAACATGGCATTCCTTATCGACTGCCCAGCCTCGATGCGCCCGATCCCAGGCCAAGAGCCATGCCGTTCGCCCAGCTGCTGTTCTCCGACGAACTCGCTCACATTGCGGAAATGCAATGGCGCATCGGCATTCCTCTGTCGACAATCATCCTTGCGATGCTTGCCGTGCCGCTAAGCCACACACGTCCCCGTGCGGGGCGTTATGGGCGCCTCGGAATCGGCTTGCTGGTCTTTATTATTTATCTCAATATGCTCAGCGCCGCCAAGGCGTGGATCGAGCAGGGGACGATTTCCCCCGCACTCGGCCTCTGGTGGGTGCACGGCTGCGTGCTGTTGTTCACGCTCGTGCTGCTGGTCGTGCAGAACCGCTGGCATCGGAGGATATGGCGATGACGGGTCTGCTCAGCCAGTACCTGATGCGTACGATTCTCACCAGTACTGCACTGGTCCTGGTCGTGCTGCTTGCGCTCGCCGGCCTGTTCGAGTTTATCGCCGAACTGGACGATACGCAGGGTGGCTATCAAACGCCGCAGGTCATTCTTTTTGCGGCGCTGCGATTGCCGAACCTTGCATTCGAAATGCTGCCGGTCGCGGCGTTGATCGGTTCATTGCTGGGTTTGGGCGCGCTTGCTGGACATAGTGAGATCATCGTCATGCGTTCGGCTGGCCTGTCCGTCATCCGGCTATCGGGGATGGTGGCGATTTCCGGATTCGTGATGCTTGTCATCACCGGCTTGATCGGGGAATTCATCGGTCCGCCACTGGATCTCTATGCGCGCGATATGCGACAGGAGGCCCGTTACGAAAAAGGCGATGCGCGCCTTGGTAACGAAACCTGGGTCAAGGACGGACCGGTCTACCTGCACCTGGAGCGCGTCAATTCAGAGTTTGAGTTCGGCAGTATCTACCTGTTCCGCTTCACCGACGACTACGAGCTCGAGTCGGTAGCCAAGGCGGAAAACTCCGGTATTGATGATAACGACGACTGGATTCTGGAGAATCTTCGCGAGACCCGTTTTCGTGATGATGGCGTGCAGATCGTGGAATCGTCTGTCGCCGTCGAGACATTCGAAGTGAACGCGGAGCTTCTTGGCAGCTCGCTGGCTAAACCACTGAGTCTGTCGGCGCGCGGCTTGCTGGTCTATATCGACTACCTGAAGCGCAACAGTCTTGATGCTTCGCAATACGAATCGGAACTCTGGTATCGCGCCTCGCGTACGCTGACGGTCCTCATCATGCCGATTCTCGCGCTCGCATTTGTGTTCGGTTCGCTCCGCACCGGCGGCGCCGGCGGCCGCCTGATGCTGGGTGTGATAATCGGCCTGGCGTACTACCTCGGCAGCGAGACCCTGGCGAATTCGGGGCAGGTTTTCAATCTGAATCCGGCGCTGGTGAACTGGCTGCCAACGTCGCTGCTTGCCCTGGTCACGGGAGTTGCGCTGGCGCGGATCCGTTAGCGTCGTTTCAGTCTGATTTCTTGTCTTTCGGGTAATAGACCAGGCGAGTCTTGCTGATGCGGTCGTGCCAGGTCAGCGCGTCTTTGTCCCAGAGTTGCCAGAGGAAACCCAGTCCAAACGGCAACCATGACAGCAGCGCCGCAAAGAAGCGCAGGCTGGCCATTGCTGCCGATGGCAGCTGACCGTCCGGCGTCTCCAGCTGCAAGCCCCAGGACTGCATGCCCAGCGTGCGGCCGGAGCGGCTCCAGAAGCCAACAAAAAACGCGAATACGACGCCAACCAGAACCAGCCGATATAACAGGTTTTCGCTGGTTTCGACCGGCTCACCACCGCGAACGGCGATGAATGGAATTGTCGCAAGGAACAACAACGCGATGACCAGCAACGCGTCGTACAACATCGCGGCAAGGCGTCGCAGCAGACCTGCGTTCTGCCCCCTCTGCGGAATTTCGTCTTGTGTCATCTATTGGATGCCGCTGTGTTTCAGTTCCCGGGCACGACGACGATAGTCGCGGCCCAGCCAGAGCGTGACGATAGCCCAAATTACAGCGAATGGCAGCATCACGAACGAGATGCCGGCTATTCCCAGCGCGGCCATGATTTTTACGGTCCAGGTGCCGACGACGTCGCCGCCCCGATACACGGCCGTATCGATGAAATTCTTGGTCTTGTATTTTTCTTCAGGGGTGACCACGGAATAGAGCATATCCGTCGTAGGCTTCATGAACCCGAAACCCAAAGCCCGTCTCGCGACGGTCAGCACGGCAACGACGCCGAGCACCGGATCGAAAGCCAGTATTGCGAAGCCCGCGATCGAGATGATCGGCAGCAGCGACAGGCTCACGCCGATACCAAAGCGGCTGACGACGTGCCTCACGAGAAACATCTGGCCGACGAGGGCGAGCGCATTGGTTGCCACGTTGATATTCGAAAAGAACCGCGTCTGCCGGTTGGGGTCGGGTATCGCCGTTTCGACGAGTTCGGCGGCAAACATGTAAAGCGCAGTGCCCAGCAAACTCGCGATCACGGAGGAGATCGCAATGCCGATGAAGTACTTCGAAGAAAGCAGGTGTGTGATGCCGCCAAGGGCCCCACCGCCGAGTGGTTCCTGGCTGTCAACGGTCTCGGTGATCTCGTTTTCATGCTCGAGCACGACCCACTTTCGCAGCTGTCCGATACACAAGACGGCGAGTGACAGCAGCGCTGCAGAGATTGGCAACAGGTTTTCGAATCCGATTCGCACGACCAGCGCGCTGGTTGCGGCACCGCCCAGCAGGGCGCCGATACTGCCACCGGCTGCGATGACGCCGAACAGTCTGCGACCCTGTTCCCGCGTATAAATATCAGCCATGAAGCTCCAGAACACTGATACCACGAACAGGTTGAAGACACTCAGCCAGACAAAAAAAGCGCGCCCGAGCCAGATAAATTCCCGGTCGGCATCGAGCGCCTGCGAGAACACCAGCCAGAAGATGAGGATATTGGAGATGAAAAACAGGTAGACCCAGGGCAGGAACACGCGTCTTGCAAAACGTGACGCTACCCAGCCGAACACCGGCGTGGCGACCAGCATGGCAACAAACGTGCCGATAAACAGGTAGGGTATGTTCTCGGGGCCGCTTCCGACCGCCAGTTGTTCACGAACCGGCCTCAGAATGTAGTAGGAAGCCAACACGCAGAAGAAGTAGGCAAATGACCAGGCAACCGCGACGTATTCGTGTCGCTCGAGGCCGAGGACTTTGTCGAGAAAAAAAGCGCGTAGCTTATCGATAGGTGCGGCGGCCACTTCAGCCTTCAGGTGCTTGAACAGGCGCCAATACTCACAGAAAAACCCGGCAATGTCTTACATAAAGGGAGAAAAAAATGGAAGCAGTCGCAATCGTTACAGTAGTTGCCCTGGCGCAGTTCGTATTCTTTTCGATCCAGGTGGGTTCGATGAGAGGCAAACACGGCGTTAGCGCGCCGGCGGTTACGGGACACCCTGAGTTTGAGCGCATGTTCCGTATTCAACAGAACACGATGGAGCAGCTGGTCGCGTTTATCCCGGCGCTCTGGATCTTTGCGCTGGCTTGTCAATCCGCTGTGGGGTGCCGGACTGGGTGTCGTCTTTATCGTCGGACGCTTTATCTATTGGTCGTCGTATCTGAAAGATCCCGGCCAGCAGGGGGGCGGGCTTCACAATAACGTTCCTGCCGACTGCCGTGATGCTGGTGTGGTCGCTCTTTGATGCGGCGTTGTCGTATTTCTAACGCATCTGTTCGAAAGCAGGAGAAATACCGCTACCAACCTGATGCCCGCTGACTGAAGCTTTCCCTGTCTACAAAACAAGGAGAGCAACCATGGCGAAAAGGAACTTTGCCGCGTTATTGTTTGCGAGCATTGCCGCAATCGCATTCTCAACTGATGTTCGTGCCGATCAGGCCTTTACGGGCGCAGACGGCTGCGCCGTTTTGGCGCAACTGGTGTATTCGGAAGTCACAGGCGCCGCCTGGAGGAGCCCGGCTGAGTTCTTCTCATCGATGGGCGACACATTTCGTGCCGATATCAGCATCTGCAACCGCACGGCGCGAACTGTTAGCAAGGCATTCGCGCTGGCGATGTCGAGCATCGGTTCTGACGTTTACTGGGATTACCCGTCGGGAGACCCTGGCGACTACTGCTGGGGCGGCTTTCTGGACCAGTGCTATCCGCAACACGCGCCATTGGGCGTCGAGGCCAACACGTGGGCGGCTGTCAGCGGAACGATCCGCTACGCGATGCCCGGTGGGCCCGCGAGCGATCAGAGTGTCTTCAGCAGGAGTGCGATACGCCAGGCGCTGCGGTCGGCCCTGAGTCGCGAGGCTGGTCTGCACTAAGGTGGCCAGGGACTGGCGGCGTCCTTTAGTTTTCGTGACAGCCAGATGCCTGCTACCCCGATGAAGGGGGATGTCACAAGCCCCGGGAAGTAATCACCCGAGGCAATCGCAAGCGCGGGATGCGCGACGCCATTGATGACCCCGGCAATTGCCAGGAACCAGGCCGCGAAGAACGCCCAGGACCTGCCGGATCGCAGACCTGGAACCGAGGCGGCCCAGATCGTCAGCCAACAGAGATTGAACGTGAGAAAGAAAGACATGGGCATGGCGGGAATTCCAAGCAGCGCGCCGAGTCGTCCAGGGAAATCGGTTAACGCCTCTTCGGTGAAGTGGATCGCCTGGATGCTCGCCGCGACGGCGAGCGCAATGGCGGCAGATTTGAGGGTGCCACGGCTTGTCGAGCGCGGGCGATGCGTCAGCGTCTGGTGCGCCGCAGCGAGCGCTGCGAGCCCGAGGATCACGATGCTTGGCAGTAAGCTGAGTATCATCGTCGGTCTGTTGCTCAAGGACAAAGCAGTGTAACCAAATTTGTTGGGTACGCCCTAGGGGATGGACTTAAATCGGCTCTGGCCGATTTTCGCCCCTTTCGGGGCGCGCTTCGCGCGTCTAAAACGCTGTCGCGTTTTTTCGAACCCAGAGTTTCCAATCCTCCAGAGACAGAACAAAACAAACAAAAAGACCCGCGCAAAGCGGGGTTACTATTGACGGGTATCAGGCAGGGGATTGATTCGCTTGCTGCGCAAGCTCACCCCTCGGGGCGCACCCCAAGGGCACTTCCTTCGGGGCGCACCCCAAGGGCACTTCCTTCGGGGCGCACCCCAAGGGCACTTCCTTCGGGGCGCACCCCAAGGGCACTTCCTTCGGGGCGCACCCCAAGGGCACTTCCTGTCGGGGCGCACTTCGTGTTCGTCCCGGTAGCTTCTCGCGACCGGTTCGAACAGGATTCGAAACCTCCACAGGGACAACCAAACAAAAAAGGGCCCGCGAAGGCGGGTCCTTTTTGTTTGGTACTCCCTAGGGGATTCGAACCCCTGTTACCGCCGTGAGAGGGCGGCGTCCTAAACCACTAGACGAAGGGAGCGGAGTTGTGGCCGGCCTGTTCTGCCGGGGGCGCTATTATACGGCCGGAATCCAAATGCTCAAGCCGCTTTCGGCTATTTTTCGTGGATGATCGGGCACGACGCGGCGGGAGGCTGCTATCATACGCCCGGACATAAGATCTGCAGGCAGAAAAAGATTTGAAAAACAGCGGGAATTCGGAATCCACAGCGCCCAAGATCATTCCCCGCGCCGCGCATAACGTCTCTCGAAAAGAGTTCTCCAAGAGCGCTTTGAAGGTGCTGTACCGGCTCGACAAGGCGGGCTACCAGGCGTTCCTCGTCGGAGGCTGCGTTCGAGATGCCATGCTCCAACTGCACCCCAAGGATTTTGATGTTGCGACCAATGCAACGCCGGATGAAGTGCGAGCCTTGTTTGGTAACTGCCGCCTGATAGGGCGGCGGTTTCGGTTGGCGCATGTTCGCTTCGGTCGCGAGATCATCGAGGTTGCGACGTTCCGGGCGGCGGCAAATCACGTCGACGATGACGTTGAGCATGATCGGGAAGGTCGCATTCTGCGCGACAACGTGTATGGCACGATTGACGAGGACATCTGGCGCCGCGATTTCACCTGCAACGCGCTTTACTACAATATCGCGGACTTCACGATCTGGGACTACGCAGGCGGGGTCGAGGATGTCGAGCGCCGACAGCTGGTGTTGATCGGCGACCCGGAACAGCGTCTTCGTGAAGATCCCGTACGCATGCTGCGCGCCGCCCGCTTCGCCGCGAAACTCGATTTTTCAATCGATCCTGCGGTTGTCGATGCCATCCATCATCACGCCCACCTGCTGTCGAATGTGCCGGCTGCCAGGCTATTCGACGAATTCCTGAAGCTGTTTCAATCGGGACATGCAGAGCGAACCTTTGACATTCTGCGCGAGCACGGCTTGTTTGCAGAGATGTTTCCGGCGACGGAGCAGGAGCTTGTTCAGGACGACGATTTCTTGAGATTCGTTCGCGCGGCGCTGCAAAATACTGATCGCCGGGTGCGCGAGGGAAAATCGGTGACTCCCATGTTCCTGATAGGCGTTTTCTTTTGGCAGCCGGTACAGAAGCTCGCCGAGATTCGCCGCGCCGAAGAAAACGTACCGGAGACGCAGGCGCTCAGTCTTGCCTCCTTCGATATCGTCGCCCAACAGCAAAGGCGGATTTCGATTCCCCGTCGTTTCACCGCGCCAATGCGCGAAATGCTTGCGTTGCAACCACGCTTTCTGAACATGCAGGGACGTCGGGCGATCAAGCTGCTGGAGCATCGTCGTTTTCGTGCGGCCTACGATTTCATGCTGCTGCGGGCCGAGACCGGCCAGGTTGATGAAGAGATCGCTCAATTCTGGACCGAGGTACAAACTCAGTCGGCTGAGCAGCGTACAGAGAGCTTCCAGCTCAATGCGCAGCCACAAAAGAAACGTCGACCAAGAGGCAGGCGGCGGCGCAAAAAGCCGCAGGAAACATGAAGACACGCCGCTAACCATGTCGAATACCGGGAAGATCCACTGGCGGCCGGCGTATGTTGGTCTGGGCAGCAATTTGCAGGGACCGTCAGGTCAGCTCGATTGTGCGTTCGAGCTTTTGGCGGCGATTCCGGAAACCCGGTTGATTGCGCGTTCGTCGCTTTATCGTTCAGCACCGTTCGGTGGCATCGAACAGCCCGATTTCGTGAATGCCGCAGCGGCATTGCTAACGCGGCTCCCGGCCCGACAGCTGCTGGGCGAGCTGCAGACGATTGAGAGTCGGCGCGGCCGTGAGCGAGACAGCGTGCGCTGGGGGCCGCGGGTTCTGGACCTGGACCTGCTGGTGTATGCCAGCGAGGAAATTGACGATGCCGACCTGATCGTTCCGCACCCGGGCATTGCGGAGCGAAATTTTGTATTGTTGCCGCTCAGAGAGGTGGCGCCCGGGCTGGTGATAATGGGGCTGGGTCGGATCGACACAATCCCGGTCAACCTCGATGAACCGAAAATCTCACGCATCGTCTAGAGGAAAACTGTGTCCGTAAGTCAGTTGCAGCAATCAGGCAGTTCGTCCCGCTACATTGCCATCGAGGGACCGATTGGGGTCGGTAAGACGGCGTTGGCGCGGCGACTTGCCGACAGCTTGTCCGCGCACCTGGTTCTCGAAGAAGTGGAGGAGAATCCGTTCCTCGAGCGTTTCTATCGAGACGGGCGTGGCGCCGCTTTGCCCGCGCAGATGTTTTTCCTGTTTGCGAGGGCGCGGCAAATTGAAGACCTGCGACAGTCGGATCTGTTTACGAATGTACAGATTTCCGATTACCTGTTTACTCGAGACCGCTTGTTTGCGGAGCTCAATCTCGATGCGGAAGAGCTCAAGCTGTATGACCAGATTGCCGAAAACCTGGGAGTGGAAGCGCCCGTGCCGGACCTGGTGATTTATCTGCAGGCGTCTGTCGATGCAATCATGAGTCGACTGGCCCGGCGGAATTCGAGTTTCGATCGTTATGTGGATCGCAATTATGTCGAGCGACTGACTGATGCCTACGCCAGGTTCTTCCATGCTTACGACGAGGGTCCGCTGTTGATAGTCAATGCATCGCAGATCGATCCCGTGAATAATGACGCGGACTACGAACAGTTATTCCAGCAAATCGAACGCACGACCGGCGGACGACACTTTCTTCAATCCTGTCGCCGCGGTCATGGCGTAAGGGACCGAATCGGTGTACACACAGCTCGAACAACGCAGCATGCCGGAGCCACCGGTCAACATCTCCACGCTGCGAAAGATGAAACTCGAGGGCGAGCCAATCGCCTGCCTGACCGCATACGACGCGAGCTACGCGGCGTTGGTCGATACGGCACGCACCGATCTCGTGCTGGTCGGCGACTCCCTCGGTATGGTCATCCAGGGGCATGACACGACGGTACCGGTCACGGTCGACGATATTGTCTATCACTCGCGGATCGTCCGGCGAGGATTGCGGCGCGCGTTTCTGGTCGCCGACATGCCCTTCATGAGTTACTCGAAACCAGGTCAGGCCCTCGATAACGCGGTTCGACTCATGCAGGATGGCGGGGCGATGATGGTCAAGCTGGAGGGCGGCGATGGACAGATCGAAGTCGTCGAGCATCTCGCGCGACATGACATTCCCGTCTGTGCGCATCTCGGGCTCAAGCCGCAGTCAGTGCACAAGATTGGCGGCTTCAAAGTGCAGGGCAGGGAGCCCGACCAGGCAAAAGAGATGCTGGAGTCTGCAGAACGACTGCAAAACGCGGGTGCCGATATCGTATTGCTGGAATGCGTCCCCAACGAAGTCGGCAAGCTGATTACCGAGGCGCTGGCAGTTCCGGTCATTGGCATTGGTGCGGGACCGGATGTTGATGGACAGATACTGGTGCTTTACGACATTCTTGATATTACTCAGGGTCGAACGCCAAAATTCGTCAGGAATTTTCAGGCAGATTGTTCGTCACCGCTGCAGGCCGTGTCGAGCTACGTACACGCCGTCAAAGACCGGAGCTACCCCGCTCCGGAACATTGCTTTTCCTAATTCGAAACAGGTAGTCGCATTCGATGCTAGTTGTACATAGCAAGCAGGAGCTTGCGGAACACATAACGGAGTGGCGTCACAATGACGAGCATGTTGCGCTGGTTCCGACGATGGGTAGTCTCCATGCCGGTCACCTCGCACTCGTCGAGCTCGCTCGCGAACATGCCGAGCGAGTCGTCGTCAGTATCTTCGTGAACCCAACACAGTTTGGTGAGAGCGAGGACTTTGACAAATACCCGCGCACGCTGGAGCGCGACAAGCTACGACTGAAGGCCACCGGTGCGGACATGATTTTTGCCCCGGAGGTCGATACCGTGTATCCGTTCGGCATCGCGAATGCGACGACGGTCTCGGTGCCGGGATTGACCGAGAATTTCTGTGGCGCGTCGCGTCCCGGGCATTTTGATGGCGTAACGACCGTTGTCGCACGGCTGTTTGGGCTGGTGCAGCCGGACGCCGCTATATTTGGACAGAAGGATTACCAGCAACAACTCGTTATTCGACGCATGGTTGATGATTTAAGTCTGCCGGTGTCCGTCATCACGAGCGAGACGATTCGCGAGGACGATGGACTTGCAATGAGTTCGAGAAACGCCTACCTCACAGAGGAACAGCGGACAACCGCAGCGACGCTTTACGAACAGCTCAGTTCCGTTGGCGAGGAGCTGCAAAATGGTCGACGCAATTTTGGCGAGCTTGAGTCCGTTGCAAAAGCGCACCTGCAGGAGGCCGGTTTCGAGGTGGACTATTTCGCGATTCGCCGTGCATTGAACCTGGAAATTCCGGATCGCGATTGTGATGATCTCGTGGTTCTTGCTGCTGCTGAGCTTGGCGCTGCGCGCCTTATCGACAATATCGTTGTGACGGTGTAAGTCGGTCGGCAGACGCTAGTCGGAAACGGTATTTCGACCAGCGTGCTTGGCGCGGTAGAGTGCTGCATCAGCGTTCCGTATCAGCTTGTCGATCGTGGCGCCTTGCTGCAGCTCTGCTACGCCCATCGATATCTTTATCGGTATCTGGATAAGCGAATCGGAGCCGTCGCCGGTCTCGCCGCAGACCGAGACACGAACCCGTTCCGCGATGGCGATGGCCTGCTCTAGATCGACGTCGGGCAAAAGTACCGCGAACTCGTCGCCACCGTATCGCACCAGCAAATCGTCGGGTCGAAACTGTGTGCGCAAGATTCGGGCGACTGACGACAGTGCACGGTCTCCGGCGATATGACCGAACATGTCGTTGAACCGCTTGAAGTCGTCGACATCGATCATGATGAAGGTCACCGCTTGACCGTTCTGGATACAGTTTGCTATCTCGTCAGGAAACGTATCTTCCATGGCGTGCCGATTCGCAAGTCCGGTCAGCGCATCGGTGGTTGCATGCCGCTCGAACTTACGCATCTCGCCATAGCTGTCGGCAATGACCCGGTTATGACTGCGAACCCGCTCAGAGAGAACGACGAGCAGGTTCTTGGCGAATTCGTGCGAAGCGTCGACCATCTCCCATAACACCGTCTGGTGTATGACCAGCATATGGGTGTCTTCGGCGCCGATGACATAGGCGGATGGGTCGCGATCCTCGATAATGGACATCTCGCCGACGCAGGCGCCAGCTTCCATCGTCGCCAGTATTGGCGTTTCCGGACGAGCCGACGTGAATATTCAGGCTTCCCGAGAGTACGATGAAAACATGCTCGTTTTTCGCGCCTGGTGAAAGCAGCAACTCGCCGGCCGCAATATCGCGCCGATCGCATCGCTGCAAAAGCTCATGAATATCATCGGGATAGACGCCCTTGAACAGCTCCAGACCCTCAAGCAGCGAGCGCCTGTAGTCCGAGCTTGTCGCCAGCGACTCCTGCAAAACGTCAGTCCTTCGTCAAAAGAGCGATTGTCGCGTTTAAGGGCTGTGCATAACTATCGACTGCGACACATTATTGACGCCATGGGCCGATGAACTGAGTCTAAGTGAGAACTAGGCGTCTTCGGCCATGAGTTCCGCGCGGGATGCTTTGAACTCCTCGATGTCCTCGTCGGAGGGCGAGGGGTAACTGAGGCCAATGCCCTGCAGTGTTCCGATGATGATATCGGCGACCCGCGCTCGCATGTAGGACTTGTTGTCGGCCGGTATCGCGTACCACGGTGCCCAGGGACGCGATGTTGCGTTCAGAGCGGCTTCGTAGGCGTTCATGTAGTCATCCCAGTGGCGACGTTCGACTACATCGCGGGGTTCAAATTTCCAGTTCTTGTCCTTGTCGTCGAGCCGGGCGAGGAAGCGGCGCTTTTGCTCGTCGCGAGAGACGTTCAGCCAGAACTTGAGAATGACCGTGCCGTTGCGTGCAAGGTGTTCTTCCTGCTGGCGTATGGAAGTGAGTCGATCATCCCAGATTGTCTGCGGATCGATTTCTCCAGGTAGTTTCTGATAGCCGAGTATCTTCGGATGTACTCTTACGACAAGGACCTCCTCGTACTGGCTGCGATTGAAAATGCCGATGCGGCCACGCTCCGGCAATCGGCAGGTCGTTCGCCAGAGGAAGTCGTGATCGAGCTCGAGGCTGGACGGCTTTTTGAAGCTGAATACCTGGCAGCCTGACGGATCGACGCCTTGCATAACGGAGCGAATCGTACTGTCTTTGCCGGCCGCATCCATCGCCTGGAAAACCAGCAATACCGCGTGACGATCGCCGGCGGCGAGAACGCGCTGCAGTTGCTTCAGGCGTTCCGTGCGGCTTGCGCGGTGCTTACCCTTGTGCCCGTGCCCATTGGTTTGCGGCGTGGTGCCGGCATCGGCGACTTTAAAGCTGCCGTCAAACGGCACGAGATAGGGCGAAGCGGGTGCCTCAAACATCGTAACTCTCCAGTTTCTTGTCACTACAGTGCTGCGCGAGTGCCCAGCGTATATGTTCGGCCAGCAGTTCGGATGCTGCATGCTGCCGCGTCTCGAGTGCGTCGACAACCTCTGGTGTCGTTGCCGCATTGCCAAGCGCTACTGCGATATTGCGTAACCAGCGTTCATAGCCGATTCGACGGATCGCGCTGCCCTCGGTTTTTTCGAGGAAGGTTGCCTCG
Source organism: uncultured Gammaproteobacteria bacterium (assembly GCA_963841145.1). Classification (GTDB taxonomy): domain Bacteria; phylum Pseudomonadota; class Gammaproteobacteria; order Steroidobacterales; family Woeseiaceae; genus UBA1847. The sequence continues at coordinate 24,263 of CAWJBO010000019.1, read as the reverse complement.
GTCCAGGTAAACAGTTCCACCAGGTCGGCCGACTCAAGGCCGTGGCGAGGTGCGAAGTCTGCCTCGGCGGTGGGCTCAGCGAACTTGTTCCAGGGGCAAAAAAGCTGGCAGTCGTCGCAGCCGTATATACGGTTACCGATGGCCTTTCGGAATTCGGTCGGAATGGCTTCCTGCAGCTCGATGGTGAGATAGGAAATGCAGCGTCGTGCATCGAGCACATAGGGAGCCACAATCGCGCGAGTGGGGCAGACGTCGATGCATGCGGTGCAGCTACCGCAATGTGACTGCTCCGCGACGTCGATGGGCAAAGGCAGGTCGGTGTAGAGTTCGCCGAGAAAGAACCACGAGCCGTGTTCGCGATTGATGACATTGCTGTGCTTGCCGATCCAGCCTAACCCGGCTTTCTCCGCCAGCGCTTTCTCCAGAACGGGCGCGCTGTCGACGAACGCCCGGTAGCCGAACTCACCGATTCTGTCTTCGATACGACGCGCCAGCTTCTGCAGGCGCTTGCGCAGCACCTTGTGATAATCACGACCGAGCGCGTAGCGCGAAATGTACGCGCGGGACTCGTGGTCCAGCAGCTGTCGCGCTGCATCCTCGGGTTCCGGCAGGTAATCCATGCGTACCGAAATTACGCGCAGGGTTCCGGGGATCAGTTCATCCGGTCGGCTGCGCTTCGTGCCGTGGCGATGCATGTACTGCATCGTGCCGTGATGCCCGGACGCCAGCCAGGCGTCAAGGCGTCGCTCGGCCTCACTGAGGTTGATATCGCTGACGCCGAGTTGCTGAAACCCGAGCTCGATCGACCACTCGACGATCTCAGCCTTGAGCGCCGCCATATCGGTATTGCCGTATTGCTTGGTGGATATCGTCAATGTCAGGTCCGGGCCGTCTGTCAGTATAATCGCCAGATGCAGACCTTACCCCGTAACGTCTATTCCGTCGCATCGGTTCGCGAGATCGATCGCACGGCCATCGAGGATCATGGCATACCCGGCTACACGCTGATGACGCGTGCAGGAGCCGCCTCGCTGCAGGTCGCCCGACAGCGTTTTCCGGACGCGCAACGCTGGCAGGTTGTTTGCGGAGCCGGCAACAACGCCGGGGACGGCTATGTCGTCGCGCGGCTGGCCGCGAACGAGGGCCTGGTTGTTTCCATCCTGTCGCTGGTTGATCCGGCCAGCTTGACGGGTGACGCAGCAATCGCCTGTCAGGACTTCGAGGCGGAAGGCGGGACCGTCATGCCCTGGGCCGGCGAGCTCGATGGCGACGCCGAGCTACTGATCGACGGGATCCTGGGGAGTGGTCTTGAAAGAGAGGTTGGCGGCCGTTTTGCCGAAGCGGTGACAGCGATTAACGCGCATGCAGCCAAAGTGCTGGCGCTCGACATACCGACCGGAATTCACGGCGATTCCGGAAGACAGCTGGGTTGTGCCGTCAAGGCAGATCTGACCGTGACTTTCGTCGGCTTGAAGAGCGGTCTGTTTCTGGACGGTGCGCCCGATTTCTGCGGCGAACTGGTCTACGACGGCCTGGAGATTCCCGCGGAATGCCGCACAGGGCTGGTGCCCGTGATGCGAAGGATCGAGACGGATTTGCTGCGCAACTTGCTGCCACCGCGACCACGTGCCGCACATAAGGGCGATTTCGGTCACGTGCTGGTTATTGGCGGTGGTAAAGGCATGCCGGGTGCAGCCAGGCTCTGTGGCGAGGCGGCGCTGCGCGCCGGTGCCGGGCGCGTCAGCATCGCTACGGATGCGGCGCATGCCGCGATGCTGACGGCCACGCGGCCTGAACTCATGGCGCATGCGATCGAGAATCCCGCCGATCTTGAGCCGCTGCTGGCCAGGACGGATGTAATCGCCTTCGGCCCGGGACTCGGGCGTTCGGACTGGGCCAGGTCGCTGTTTGAGGTTGCGGTGGCGGACTCACGCCCGGCAGTGTGGGACGCCGACGGATTGAACTGGCTCGCGGAGCACCCGAATAAGGCCGACGCGCGTGTGATTACGCCACATCCGGGTGAGGCAGGTTCGTTGCTGGGCATGGCCAGCGCGGACATCCAGGCAGACCGGGTCGCGGCGGTCGAAGCCCTGCAGCAACGCTATGGAGGGGTCGCCGTGCTCAAGGGGGCGGGCTCGCTGATCGCCACCGGTGACGCCGTTCCCTGGATCTGTACCTCCGGAAACCCCGGTATGGCGGCAGCCGGAATGGGCGATGTGCTGACGGGCATTATCGCCGCACTGCTCGCGCAGGGTCTTTCCGCCGAGCAGGCAGCGCTCGCGGGGGTTGAGAGTCATGCGCGCGCAGGTGACGTAGCTGCGCGCAGTGGCGAGCGGGGCCTCATTGCCTCCGATCTGATTGCGACGCTGCGCGACGTCATCAATCCATGAGAACCACGGTATGAGACTATTCCTCGCCGACGAGGCGGCCACGATCGACCTCGGCCGGCGCTTCCTGGAGCAACTGCCTCTGGACCTGGCCGGCTGGACGGTGCTGTTGGGTGGCGAACTCGGTGCCGGCAAGTCCACATTTGCGCGGGCCCTGATTCGGGCCGCCGGCCACACAGGGCCGGTGCCCAGCCCTACGTACACGCTTGTGGAGCCGTACGCAGTTTCACGTGGTTCTATCTATCACGTTGATTTATATAGGATTTCTTCCGAAGAAGAGCTTCGCTACCTGGGCTGGGACGAGCTCGACGACGGGTTTCGGCTCGTCGAATGGCCCGAGCGTGCTCCCGGGCTTGCGGCGCAGGCCGACGTCGGCCTGACCCTGGCCTACGAGGGTGACGGCCGCTCAGCCCGGCTGACTGGGCTGAGCGAGCGTGGCGGGCTAGTGGTCGACGCGCTTGCCGACTCTTGACTCAAAATATTAACTAAGACAGGTATCTGTCTAATATTGAAGCGAAAAGTGTTGGTTTTTGCTGCCAGTTTCGTATACTCACCCGACATAATCCCGGAATATGGCCCCTGAACCTGTTATGTCGCCACGCACCCTAGCCCCGTTGTTCTTATGCCTGCTGCTGTCCGTAGCGGCGAGCGCCGAAACGACGCTGGAAAATGTGCGCATCTGGGCCGAGAACGACAAGACACGCGTCGTACTGGACCTGAGCGGCTCGGTCGCGCACAACATTTTCACGCTGCGCGGGCCGGATCGACTGGTCATCGACCTGAAAGACGGGCGGCTTGCAAAGTCGCTGACAAAGCTCCCGCAGGGTACCGGTGCCGTAAAAGCCATTCGGAGCGCAATTCGGGCTAACGGACAGCTGCGCGTGGTGCTGGACCTGGCTCAAGGAGTGCGCTCGCGGAGTTTCACGACGGGACCGAACGCAAGGTATGGCGACCGGCTGGTGGTCGACTTGCAGCGTTCCGGGAACCTGGTGCCGGTGAAGCGCGCGTCGGATACGTATCGGCCCGGTCGCGATATCGTGATCGCGATCGACCCCGGTCACGGCGGTCATGATCCCGGAGCGATCGGCAAGCAACGCACGCGGGAAAAAGACGTGGCGCTGACGATAAGTCGCGAAATCGCCCGACGCATCAATGCCGAGGAGGGCATGAAAGCGGTCCTCGTTCGCGATAAGGACATCTACATCGATCACCGTGCGCGAACCAGTATCGCCCGGCGCTACAAAGCGGACCTGTTTGTTTCTGTGCACGCGGACGCCGTTTCGGATCGTCGCGCCAGCGGCGCGTCGGTGTACGCGCTTTCTTTGAAGGGCGCTAGTGACGAAGCAGCCAAACAGCTGGCAGAGCGCGAGAACGCGTCGGTTGGTGGTGTCTCGCTGGAGGATAAAGATGACGTACTTGCCTCGGTGCTGATCGACCTGTCGCAGAATGCCTCGCTCAGCGCCAGTATGGATGTTGGCAGCCATGTGATTCGTGAGATGAGCAAGATTGCAAAGATGCATCGCAAAACTGTGCAGCAGGCCGGATCTGCTTGTGCTGAAGTCGCCGGATATGCCATCAATACTCGTTGAGACGGCGTTCATTTCGAATCCGACGGAAGAGAAGAAGCTTCGTGACAGGGCGCATCAGGGCCGGCTGGCGAACGCAATTCTTGCGGGTATCCGCAATTATTTCTATACGAACCCGCCGCCGGACACGTTAATCGCGGCCAATCTGCGCCGTGAACCCACGCGCCAGGTTCGTTACGTCATTACACCGGGTGACACGCTCTCGGAAATCGCCGAGCGCTACAACGTCAGCGCGGCCGCCATTCGCAGGGCCAACAAGCTCTCGAACGACAAGATTCGCATCGGCCAGACGCTGCAGATCCCGGTGTTTGCCGGCGGCTAGCAAGCCTTTGGCCGCGCCTCGCCAGCGAATCCGGCGAGACTTTTCCTGCCTGTTTTGAAAAAATGACGACCCCTTGTCGTTATTGACCCATGCCATGCCCATCCATCAGCTTCCTAGCCACCTCATCAACCAGATCGCCGCCGGCGAAGTGGTTGAACGGCCGGCATCCGTCGTCAAGGAGTTGCTGGAGAACAGCCTGGACGCCGGCGCGCGTTCCGTACACGTCGACATTGTCTCCGGTGGACAAAAGCTGATTCGTATTCGGGATGATGGCAAAGGTATCGTCGAACACGAGCTGAGACTCGCATTGTCGAGGCACGCGACCAGCAAGATTGCCAGTCTTGACGATCTCGAAGCCGTTGCGTCGCTCGGTTTTCGTGGTGAAGCGCTGCCCAGCATCGCTTCCGTCGCGCGACTCTCCCTGACATCGCACGCGGCCGGTGCCGACTCAGCCTTTCAGGTCGAGGCGGAAGGTGGCGAGGTCAGCCAGCCGGCACCCGTAGCGCATCCGGAAGGAACAACGGTGGAAGTGCATGACCTGTTTTACAACACGCCAGCGCGTCGGCGCTTCCTGCGAACGGAGCGAACCGAATACGGCCATATTGAAAAGTGGGTACGCCGGCTTGCGCTTTCGCGGCCGGAAGTCGCGCTGACCTTGACGCACAATCGGCGTACTGCGCTGAGCCTGCCTGCGGCTGCCGACGAGGAGTCAAGGCGTCAGCGTATCGCCCGTTTGTGCGGCGAGGCGTTTGCAGAGCAGTGTATTTATATCGAACATGCGACCGAGGGCATTGCGCTGTCAGGCTGGATCGGATTGCCGACCTTCAATCGCAGCCAGCCCGATTTGCAGTACTGGTTTGTCAACGGCCGCAGCGTCACCGACAAGACGCTGTCCCATGCGGTTCGGCACGCTTATCGCGATGTCCTGTTTCATGGACGCTATCCGGCGTACGTTCTCGATCTCACCATGGATCCGGCACGCGTCGATGCGAACGCGCACCCGGCTAAACACGAGGTACGATTTCGCGACGGACGTCGCGTGCATGGCTTCGTCTCGCAGACGGTCGAGGTGGCGCTGAAGGACACGCGGCCCGGCGGCCACAATGTTGCGCCGATTCCGATGACGCGCGACGCTGTGTTCAGCCAGGGTGGGATGTCACTGCCTTCAAGTCCGACCTCGTCGGCCGTACGTGAAACGCTTTCGGCGTATCGCGCGATGGCGACGGCGCCGGCGTTGGCCGAGGTACCGCGGCCGGCTGGTGAGATTCCGCCGCTCGGTTTCGCAGTGGCACAGCTGGCTGGTATCTACGTCCTCGCGGAGAACAGTGAGGGCCTCGTTGTTATTGACATGCATGCGGCGCACGAGCGCATTGTCTATGAGAAGCTAAAACGTGGCTACGACGATCGCGATCTTGTGCGCCAGCCGCTGCTGGTCCCGGAAGTTATCAACGTCGCCGAGTCCGAGGCCAACCTGGTCGAACACTCCGGACATCTTCTCGAAAAGCTCGGTCTTGTCGTCGATCGATCCGGCCCGACGAGCCTGACTGTGCGAGAAGTTCCGGCGCTGTTGAAGAACGCAGATGTCGAGTCGCTGCTACGCGACGTATTGTCCGATCTGTCGGAGTCCGGGCAGAGCACTCGTATCGACGATATCAGTGACGATTACCTGGCGACGATGGCCTGTCATCACTCCGTGCGCGCGAATCGTCAGCTGACGATCGATGAGATGAATGCCCTGTTACGCGAAATGGAGAGAACCGAGCGCGCCGATCAGTGCAACCACGGCAGGCCAACCTGGACGACCATAACGCTGTCGGAGCTCGATCGCCTGTTTCTTCGCGGGCGTTAGTAAACCGCCGTGAGCGCCAGTGCAATCCTGTTGATGGGGCCGACGGCGTCCCGCAAGACTGAATTTGCGGTGAGCCTCTGCAAACGCTTTCCCTGCGACGTCATCAGCGTCGACTCCGCACTTGTTTATCGAGGCATGAATATCGGCACGGCAAAGCCCGATGCCGAGACGCTTGCACGCGTGCCCCATCGTCTTATAAACATCCGTGATCCCGAGGAAAGTTACTCCGCCGGAGAATTCGTCCGCGACGCTTGTGCCGAAATGCGGGAGATTCACGCCCGCGGCCGCATCCCACTGCTGGTCGGTGGCACCATGATGTATTTTCGCGCGCTGACTGAAGGTATCGCCGATCTGCCGACGGCGAACGCTGAAATACGGCGGGAGATCGATGCGCTTGCCGGAAAATCCGGCTGGCCGGCGGTGCATCGGGCACTTGCAGCAGTCGACCCCGTGGCTGCCCAACGCATTAACCCGAACGACTCGCAGCGTCTGCAGCGGGCGCTGGAGGTTTATCGGATGAGCGGCAAGACGCTGACGGACTGGCAGGGCGAGGCCCAACGGCCACCGAGCGATATTGAGTACCTGAAGGTCGGATTGCAGATCGAGCCGCGCAGAGTGTTGCACCAGCGAATTGCTCTAAGGCTGGATCAAATGGTCGAGAGCGGCTTCGTGGAGGAGCTGCGAGAGCTCCGGCAACGCCCTGGCCTGAACGAGCAGAGCCCGTCCATGCGTTCCGTTGGCTATCGGCAGTTCTGGCAGTTTCTCGACGGCCGCCTGACGCTGGCGCAGGCCAGCGAGAAAGCCCTGTTTGCAACCCGGCAACTGGCCAAGCGACAGTTCACCTGGCTGCGCTCGGAAAAGTCGTTGTATACGATAAATCCACTTGAAGCCGGCGCAATCGACGCCATATCAGCCCATCTGAGGGAGCGTATTGAGGCCTAGGTCAGGTTTTTGGACGTACTTCCGCGATTTAGGCTGTGATAGACTTTTTGGACGCTTAGGCAGAGATTCGCATTAGGGCACTCCGGCGCCACCGGAACGCGGGTTTCTAGAAGAATAATTAATAATAAGGAGACCCAGAATGGCCAAAGGGCAATCACTGCAAGACCCGTTCCTGAATATCTTGCGAAAGGAAAAGGTTCCCGTCTCCATTTATCTCGTCAACGGTATCAAGTTGCAGGGGCAGGTGGATTCGTTCGATCAGTTCGTGGTTTTGCTGAAAAACAGCGTAAATCAAATGGTTTACAAGCATGCAATATCGACGGTCGTGCCCGCGCGCAATGTTCGTTTGCCGCTTCCCGATGATGCTCCGGGAGACGAAGACGAGTAACAAAGCGACGACGTTACTCCGTCAGGAGGACGTGATTGTTTGAACGACCGCAAAGTGGCGAGCGCGCTGTTCTCGTCTACGCGAGTTCCGATGGGTTACCCGATGTTTCAGAGCGCGAGGAGTTTGCCGAGCTGGCCCGCTCCGCGGGCGCTGTCATCGTGGGTGAGCTTCTCAGTTCGCGACGGCGGCCGGATGCGCGAACCTTTATCGGCAAGGGCAAGCTCGACGAACTTCGCACTCTCATCGCCGACAACGGTGCCGAGCTGGTCATTTCATCGGCTGCGCTGAGTCCGAGCCAGGAACGCAATCTCGAACGCGAGCTGTGCTGCCGCGTGCTGGATCGTGCAGGTCTTATTCTGGATATCTTTGCGCAGCGGGCCCGCAGTTTTGAGGGCAAGCTGCAGGTGGAGCTTGCGCAACTTCGCCATGTTTCGACGCGACTGGTACGCGGCTGGACGCACCTTGAGCGACAAAAAGGCGGTATTGGCCTGAGAGGCCCTGGCGAGACGCAGCTTGAGACCGACCGCCGCCTGATAGGCGACCGCATCCGGCAGCTCAAGGAACGGCTGGAGGATGTCGACGCTCGGCGGACAATGAATCGACGCAACCGGGTTCGCGCAGAAATTCCGACCGTCGCGTTGGTCGGCTATACAAATGCGGGTAAATCGACCCTGTTCAACGCGCTGACAGATGCCGATGTCTACGTGAAAGATCAGCTGTTCGCGACGCTTGACCCCACCGTGAGGCGCCTGGATCTGCCGGAAGGCGAGCATGTCGTACTTGCCGATACGGTCGGTTTTGTGCGCGATCTGCCGCACGAGCTCATTGCGGCGTTCCGATCGACGCTGCAGGAGGCGCGCAAGGCGGATCTTATCCTGCACCTGATCGATGCCAGTGATCCGAATCGCTGGCAGCGCGTTCGCCAGGTCAATGCAGTGTTAAAAGAGCTCGACGCCGACCAGGTACCGCAAATACGGGTGTACAATAAGATCGATAAGTTGGATCGAGAGCCCCGCATCACGAATAATCGCGATGGCGAGGGGCGCGCGGTCTGGCTTTCAGCCGTTACTGGCGACGGTATCCCGATGCTCAAAGATGCGATCGCGCGTCGTCTGCGTCAGAAGACGGTGCGGCGCGTTATTCATCTGTTACCGGCCCAGGGGCGAGAGCGGGCTAAACTATTTGAGCTCGGCGCTGTCACTTCAGAGCAGGCGCTGGAAGAGGGTGGCTGGTCTCTGGCGCTGAAAATGACTGAAAAGGACTTGCGGCGATTCCTAAAGCGTGAAAATCTCGCCGATCGAGATCTGGAACCGTTGCCGATGAAGCCATCGGCGTCGGCGGCAAACGAGTGAGAAGTATTGACACTATGGCATGGAACGAACCAGGAAACGGAAAGGACCCTTGGAAGCGAGATGGCGAAGAGCCCATCGAGCTCGACAAGATTGTGCAGGATTGGCAACGGCGATTTAGCAGCCTGTTTGGCGGTGGCGGAGGTCGCGGTGGAACCGGCGGAGCGGGCGGATTTGTCCTGGTCGTCGTGCTGCTGGTCGCATGGGGCCTGACGGGCTTTTACAGGGTCGATGAAGCCGAACGTGGCATCGTGCAGCACTTTGGTGCTTACAAAGAAACGACGTTGCCGGGCCTTCACTGGCACTGGCCCTATCCGATTGAAACGGCCCAGCTGGTTAATACGATTGCGATCTCCAACTACGCCTATCGAACAGAGATGTTAACGGCAGACGAGCAGTACGTGTACATCGACATGGTCGTACAGTACCGACGGACGGATCCGGTCAAATACAGCTTCGAGGTCGTTGAGCCCGACTTGACTTTGCAGGACGTCACCGAGAGCGCGTTGCGCGAGGTTGTCGGTACGACGATGCTCGACGTGCTGGTCACCGGTCGACGTGATGAGATCGCATCGCGCACACGAGAGGTTTTGCAGGCAACGATTGACCTATACGGTGCCGGTATCGCGGTCACCTCAATTTCGCTGGAGACAGTGAACTATCCGCAGGCAGTGCAGGGTGCTGTCGATGATGCGCAGAAAGCGCGCAACGATAGCGAGCGCTATGGTCTGGAAGCGGATGCGTATGCCAACGATGTTGTGCCACGAGCGCGCGGTGACGCGGTTCGCGTCCTTGAAGACGCGAAAGGCTATCGGGATCGCGTAATTGCTGACGCGCAAGGTGAAGCCGCACGCTTTGAAGCGCTGCTGACGGAATATACAAAAGCGCCTCGTGTAACCCGTGACCGACTATATATCGAGGCGATCGAAGAGGTATACGGTAATTCGTCAAAAGTCATCGTTGACTCAGAGGGCAGCGGCAACCTGATGTACCTGCCGCTGGATAAGCTCATGAATCAGGGGGCTCGGCTGGATTCCGGCAGCCAGTCGAATCGCGCGGCAGACTCTCAGTCGCCGCAATCTCAGCAGGACTACTCGTTGACTGAAGAAGACGCGCGCGAACGGAGGGTACGACAATGAGCAGCGCAAAGTTTGCAGTCGTTGTTTTCTTCGGCCTGGCCTTCGTTATTCTCGGGCTTTCCGCGTTTACGGTCGATGAGCGTGAGCTGGCTATCAAGCTGCAGCTGGGCGAGGTAGTGACCGCCGATTACAGCCCTGGCCTGCACTTCAAGTGGCCGCTCGTGCAGAATGTCCGCAAGTTTCCGCGCCGCATTCTTACTATTGGCGATCGCCCTGATCGTATCTTCACCGCCGAGAACGAGGCGGTGCAGGTCGACTTCTTCGTGAAGTTTCGAATCGTGGATCCGGTTCGGTATTACACATCGACCGGCGGCGTATTGTCCGTTGCAAACGGACGGCTATCTGAGATTATCAAGAACGCGATCGTTACAGAGTTTGGTAAACGTTCTGTACGTGAGGCGATCTCGGTTGAACGTGCTGAACTCATGCGTGATATGAGGACGACGGCTGCCGCAGCTTCCGAGGACCTGGGCGTTTCGCTGATTGATTTCCGCGTGAAGCAGGTTGAATTCATGGACGAGGTACGTGAGTCGGTCTACCTGCAGATGGCCGCTGAGCGTAAGCGTATTGCCGCCGAACGTCGTGCCGAGGGTAACGCAGCTGCAGAGGAGAAGCGTGCCGCGGCTGACAGGGAGCGAACGGTGATACTCGCGGATGCGTACAGGGAAAGCCAGGAGATCAAGGGTGAAGGTGACGCGAAGGCCGCAGAAATTTACGCAAACGCCTACAACAAGGATCCGGAATTTTATGCCTTCTACCGGAGTATCGACGCCTATCGAAAATCCATGGGTAATTCCGGGGACGTGTTGATACTCGATCCGAACAACGAGTTTTTCCGTTACCTCAACCAGTCCAGTGGCGAGCGGTAGATAGACGCTCGAACCGTCGCTAGGCATGTACTGGACTGAGATACTGACGGCACTCGCGCTGGTCTTCGTAATCGAGGGCATGCTGCCATTTGTTTCACCTGCCAGGTATCGTCAAATGGTGGCTGAGATCACGAAGCTCAGTGACAGCAATATTCGCAATGTTGGTTTTGCAGTGATGATTGCAGGTTTGTTACTGCTGTTCGTCGTGCGTAGTTAACGTCGCGCCGGAAAGAAGAAAGGTAAGCGGGAGAATCATGGGTAAGAACGTAGTTGTCATCGGCACCCAGTGGGGTGATGAGGGCAAGGGCAAGATCGTCGATCTTCTGACGGATCGTGCGGCGGCGGTCGCTCGCTTTCAGGGCGGCCACAACGCCGGCCACACGCTGGTGATCGGCGGCGAGAAGACGGTCTTGCACCTGATTCCCTCCGGGATACTTCGCGACGGTGTCAGCTGCCTGATTGGCAACGGCGTCGTGCTGGCACTCGATGCGCTCGTGACCGAAGCTGACGCATTGATCGCAAATGGTGTCCCGGTTTATGAGCGCCTGAGAATAAGTCCCGGTTGTCCGTTGATCCTGCCGTCGCATGTTGCGCTCGATGTTGCGAGAGAGCGGGCGCGAGGCGCCAGTGCTATCGGCACAACCGGCCGTGGTATCGGGCCGGCCTACGAAGACAAGGCTGCGCGACGCGCCTTGCGCGTATCGGACCTCTTCGCCCGTGAGAAGTTTGCGTCCCGGCTAGGAGAGGTGCTCGATTATCATAACTTCCTGCTAAAAAACTATTTCAAGACCGATACCGTAGACTTTTCGAAGGTTCTTGATGAGGCGCTTGCCTACGCAGAAATCATTGCGCCAATTACCACCGATATTACGCAGATCCTGCAGGACCTCGCAGACTCCGACAAGAGCATCCTGTTCGAAGGCGCCCAGGGCAGCTTCCTCGATATCGACCACGGCACCTATCCTTTTGTGACGTCGTCAAATACGGTTGCTGCCGCGGCGAGCACAGGTACCGGAATCGGCCCGCGGAATCTCGACTATATACTCGGCATCGTGAAGGCCTACACAACGCGAGTTGGCGCTGGCCCGTTCCCCACCGAGCTTTTCGATGATCAGGGCGCGCACCTTGCGAGGGTTGGCGCCGAATTCGGGGCGACGACGGGCCGGCCGCGTCGCTGTGGCTGGTTCGATGCCGTCGCTCTGCGTCGATCGATTGTGAACAGCAGTGTTTCCGGTTTGTGTGTGACGAAACTGGATGTTCTGGATGAGCTCGAGACTATCCAGATATGCACCGGCTATGCCATCGATGGCGAACCGATAGCGGGTGTGCCGGTCGTGGTCGACAGATTTGCGGAATGCAAGCCAATTTATGAGGAATGGCCGGGCTGGCAAGCGTCAACGGTCGGCATCACGGATCTCGACGACTTGCCGCAGAAGGCGCGTGATTATCTTGCGCGCATCGAGGAACTGGCCGGTGTGCCTGTCGACATTATCTCGACCGGACCGGATCGCACGCAGACCATCATCAAGACGCATCCTTTCGAATAGCGAGCCTGCCGGCAGCCGTCAGGGCTATCAGCGTCAGCAGCCATAAACTTACCGCGCCGCCACCACTGCCACCGGCGCTCACCGATGTCGAGCGAACGGTTACTGCCGCCGTTGCCGTATCGGACAATCCTCCGGAGTCTGTCGCACGCAGCGAAAAACGCAGCAAGGTATCCGAGCTGACAGCGGGTGCGGCAAAGGAAGCGGTACTCGTGTCGGCGTTTTCCAGCGTAACGGTGGGTCCGAGCGTCTGTGTCCAGGTGTAGCTCAGACTGTCGCCGTCTGGATCGTTCGACAGGCTGCCGTCCAGTGTCACTGTCGCGCCCGAGGTAACCGTCTGACTGCTTCCCGCAATTGAATTTGGTGCGTTGTTGACGCCGGTGCCGTCGACGATATCGATGCGTAGCTGCGTTCGTGCGCCCAGCACCGCGCCAGTCGCATTGCTCATCGTGAGTTCAAGAAATTCGTCAGGCTCAGCCGCACCATCGTCGACGATGGCGTACTCGACCCACTTCGGATCCGCGTCCCCGTCCGCCCAGGTCACAGTGCCTGTTTGCGGGCCCGAATAGTCACTGCTCGGCGATGCGCTGCTGTTGCTGATCGCATAGTCGACTGTAGCTGCGCCACTGGCGCTTCCGTCTCGATGAACGATGGCGACCGCCGTCGCGAAACCGCGCTCAGCCACACTTACTGTGTCTGTCGAAAACTGGATTACTGCCGCTGCGCCTGGGTCGCTGATGTAGACGCTGGCGATATTCGGCGCCGATAGCGTTGCGCCGCCAGACGGAGAGACCAGCCGGATCATGAGGCGCTCGAGCCCTTCGGCAATACCGTCGTTCAATGCCGCAATGTCGATACTGCGATCACTCCCGTCTCCACTGCCCCAGCTGAGCGTGCCGCTGTTCAGTGAGATGTCGTCGTCGGACGTCGTGCCGTCAATCAGCTCCCAGTCGACGCTGACGTTACCCTGTGTGCCGCCCACGCGTTGCACAACGATACTGGCTGGCTGTGCCTCTTCTGTCGAGAACGAGCGGGCGCCGAAAGCCAGGCTGCCCTCGGCAACGTCGAGCGTATTGTCGGCCACCACGTAGAAGCCGCTGTCGATATCGCTAATCAGCAAGTTGCCACTGGGCAGGAACGGGTAAGTCCCCCAGGCGCCGGGGAAACCGACGCCGTCCGCGGCCGGGTACGTATCGAAGCGGCCTACCGACGCAGGTACCGCCGGGTTCGTGATATCGAGGATCGTGAGACCGCGTGCGTAATTGGACATGTAGTAGCGATTGCCGCGGACGAAGCCGTTATGGTCGATAGCAGTGGTGGGCCCGGTCCAGGTTCCGGCAAGGCTCGGGGCGCGGAGATCCGCGATTGAGAAAGTCCTGAGTGTTGTACGGAGTCCAAGGTCACGTTCGTCGAGCTCGTCCTGGACGAACACGTACTGTTTGTCCTCGGACCACCAGCCGGAGTGCACATAGTCGGCGTTGTTGTAAGGCGTTCGACTGAGGCGTACGGGATCCGATGGCAGCGTAACGTCCCAGATGTCCACGGTGGACTCGTTGAAGTCGAACAGGACCTCGCAGTACGCCGAACTACCGGCGTTAACACATTGCGTGTCCTTGCGTTGATCGGTCACTCGCATAGAGGCGGCGTCGTGCATATACAGCCGGTCATTGCCGGGCTGCCCGGGCGGAGTCGGGGGCGCCGTAATGAATACCGGCGACTGCGGGTTGCTCAGGTCATAGTTGCGGAAATCGACCGTCGCTCTGGTTCGGGCCGGCGAGGATCAGCGTCGGCGCGCCACCGTCGAGCGGCAGTCCCGTACTGAACTCGGTGCCCGTCAGGTAGACATTGTGGGCCGCGGCAAAGTCGCTCGAATAACCGATGCGGGAAATGCGCTGCGGAAGGTCGCGAAGATCCAGGATAAAGAGCCCATCGGACGCGTTGTCCGCGGTGACATACGCGTAGGCATTCCAACGTTCTTCGGCGGGATTCCAGAACTGGTAGACCTTGATGTCGCGCCAGGTCGTTCTCTGGCCATCGATAAAGCCGACTTCGCGAGGATTCTCCGGGTCGCTCACATCGTAGACCGCTGTGCCGATTGTGTAGCCAACGATGGCGTACTCACGGTTGCTGTTCAGGTCCATGAAGCCCCAGATATCGGCGCCGTTGGCAGCCGGCGTTCGGTCGGCGATGTGGGCCAGCAGGTCGACGTTGTTGCAAGGGAAGGCGGCCGCGAAACCACCGACACAAGTAGTTGCCGCTGTGTTTGCTGCAACGCTCGCCTGTGACGTTACCAGCGACTTCAGCTGCGCGGTGCTTTCCCGGCTCAGGCTTTTGCTGTCCACAATAACCCGAAAGCCGCGTCCCAGGAGCTCGTTTGCGTACTCAACAGGAACGCCAACCAGCGTCGTTTCGCTGCCAGTCGTTGCGGCAAAGTTATTCGTCGTCTGGAAACCGCCGCGCACGTCGATAGCGCCGCTCAGGAGGTAAACGACGTCTTCCGCGTTTGCCAGCTCGAATGTGCCCTCGGCAACCCGAATCTGCCCGTGTTTGCCGACACGTGTCAGCGCATAGTCGATAGTGCGGCAAGGGGCTGTCGCGTCCTGGCAGGAGCCGTTGTCCACGCCGTCGGGTGTGACGAACAGTGGCGGCTCGTCGCCATCAGCGACGGCAGGGGAATAAGGTGCAAAGGCGGCGATCGCCAACAGAGCTACGGCAAGACGACAAGGCATATGACAAACCAGAGTGCTGAATAAGTCACTATAATAGCTGCTAATCAACCTCAACTTCGCTCCCAAGTCCCGAAACTGTGAAACCGCACTCTTTGACATTCAGAGCAGGCGCCGGCGCGCTTAGTTCCATTCGCGACGGCGGTTTTGACATATCGTCAGTCGGAACGATTGCTGGCGCGTCGGGCGGCGCGAAATGGCTGGTATTAAGCCAGCTGGATCGTGCCATTCTCGGCAACCTGGTGCCGCAGATGAACGGACCGGTGCATCTCATCGGCTCGTCGATTGGTTCGTGGCGATTCGCCTGCTATGCGCAACAGGATCCCGTTGCCGCAATCGAGCGCCTTGAACATGCCTACCTCGAGCAAACGTATACCGAAAAGCCCGGTATCCATGAGATCACCGCCAAGAGTCGAGAGATCCTCCAGTACGTTCTCGGCGATAGCGGCGTTGACGAGATCTTGTCCAATCCGCTGTTCCGCATGCATGTCATGGCGGTACGCAGCCGGCACGTCACGGCGAGCGAGAACCGCGGCTTGCTCGCTGCCAGTCTGCTCACTGCGGCTGCGCTGAATGCGGTAAGCCGAAAGAGCCTGGGTCTGTTCTTTGAACGAGCATTGTTCTTCGACAAGCGCGACGTTCCGCCTTTTTTCGATCTGGTCGGATTCCCGATACAGCGCATCGAGCTGTCGGCTGCGAACCTGGCCGACGCGGTCGTTGCTACCGGGTCGATTCCGCTCGTTTTGTCGGGGGTGCGGGATATCGCCGGCGCGACACCCGGTGTCTATCGCGATGGTGGCGTTATCGACTATCACCTGGATATTCCGCACAGTGCACGCGAGCGTATTACATTGTTTCCGCATTTTTACGAACGCATTGTGCCGGGTTGGTTCGACAAGAAATTGAAATGGCGGCGACCGCATCCGGGCAATGTCGATCGCACGGTCCTGATTAGCCCGTCCGCCGAGTTCGTCGCGAAATTGCCAAACGCAAAAATCCCGGATCGAAGCGACTTTGTGAACTACACGCCGGACGAGCGCGTGCGCGCGTGGCGCGCCTGCGTTTTGGCCTGCAAGCAGCTGGCCGATGAGTTCAACGAGGTTATGGTCAAGGATCAGCTGGCGGCACGTTTGCAACCGCTGTGGTAACCTGACGCGCAAATAACAACAAGGGGACACGCGGTGGAACAAACACCATCGACAACTACCCAGACAATAGCCCGACCGTATCCAGAGCTCACCTGGGTCGCATTGGTCACAGGCTGGTTCATCGGCGTCATCATTGCGGTGGCCATCGGTTACGCGGCGCTTATTCTCGGCTTCTCTATCGAGGGCTCGGAGCTTGCAGCAATTTTGGGCTTCGGCATTTTGCGCGGCATGTTCCGGCGCAAGAGCATCGTCGAAAACAACATCGTGCAGACCATTGCCAGCGGCGTGAACGGTGCGTCTTCGGGCATGATGTTCTCGGTACCGGCGTTGTTTCTGCTCGGCTTTGGTGATCGCTTCGATCCGGTCATCCTGACCTTCGGCTGTATCGCTGGAGCGTTCCTCGGCATTGCCTTCATCATCCCGCTTCGCAAGCACATGATCGACTACGAACGCCTGACGTACCCGGGCGGCGTCGCTGTCGCGACGATCCTGAAGTCGCCCGGTGCGGGCGTTCGAAAAGCGATCTTCCTGTTGATCGCCGCATTCATCAGCGCGTTCGTCCAGTTCGTGACCATTCGGACGGGAGTGGATAACTGGAATATCGGCGCGATCATCGGTCTTCCCGATTACATGAACGGCATCTGGTACCTGTCATTGATGACGGTTGGCGTCGGCTTCATCGCCGGTCGCGGTGGCATCGCGTTCATCATCGGCGGTTTTGTAGCCTACTGGTTCCTGTCGCCAATGCTTGCAGCGACCGGGAGCTTTCCGGTCGATGCCGCCGGCGAGACCATCAGTTCGCCGGGGCCGCTGCGTTTGTTGCTGTATCGGCCGCTAGGCATCGGCATGTTGATTGGCGGCGCGATCATGGGCGTAATACTGGCGTTTCCGCTGATCGTAAGTGCAATCCGTTCGATGCAGAAGGCCGCCGGCGTATCTTCCGATGCGTCGAACGACGAAATGCCGATCAAGATGCTGTATTTCGCGATCGTCGGCGCCGTGATACTGCTTGCTGTCATGGCCATTACGTCGGTTGAGACGATGGGGCTCGGCCGCGGCATCCTGATGGCCTTGATCGGTACTCTATGGATCTGGATGGCGGGCATCATTCTTTCCGAAGCCATCGGCCGCACCAACTGGTCGCCGTTATCCGGGATGACGCTTGTCGGAATCACGCTCTTGATCATCGTAACCCACGGAATGGAGCGCAGCGACTCGATCATAGCCGCGTTGATGGTCGGCGCCGCTACCTGCGTTGCGATGTCGCAGGCGACGGATCTCATGCTCGATCTCAAGACCGGCTACCTTGTTGGCGCGACGCCGCGGATGCAGCAGATCGGTCAGTTCGCCGGCGCCTGGCTCGGTCCGATCGTCGTGATCGGGGTCATCTTCGTGCTCAACGAGTCTTATGGGCTGGGCAGCGAGCAGCTACCAGCGCCGCAGGCGCAGGCCCTCGCCAGCACGATCGACGGTATTCTTGGCGGCGACGTGCCGACCGAGAAGTATATGGCGGGAGCCGTACTGGGCGGCCTGTTGTCGGCCGTCATGGGTGGGCTGGGCATCACAGTCGGCCTGGGGTTTTACCTGCCATTCAATATTGTCCTGACCTATTCGCTCGGCACGCTCGCACGCGAGGTGTCCAATCGTGTGAAAGGCAATACCTGGAGCGAAGAAATTGGTATACCGATCGCCGCCGGGCTGATCATCGGCGAAGCGTTGGTTGGGGTGGGCAACGCACTGATAATCGTGTTCGCCTAGCGAGGCGGGAGAAGAGACATGAAACAAGTTGGCTATTTATTGCTCGCGGCCGGTTTTCTAGGCGGGGCTTTCGCAACCTCGCTTGATGTTCAGGATGTCAACTGGACGATATTCTCAGCATCCGCTGTTGCGGCGTTCGTCGGGCTGATCCTTGTCAAACGTACGGCATCGGCCATCGCGCGCTCGGACACCGTGCTCGAGTTGAATCGTGGCGAGCTCAAAGAGTCCATCCAGAATATCGTGCGAGACCTCAACGAACTGAACACGACGGCTGTGAAGCAGGGCGGTGAGTTGCGCGAGAAAATCGACCTTGAACTCAGGAACGACCTGCGCCGCTTTGCGGACGCACGCCAGAGCATGGTGCACCTGTTCGGCCTGCAGACCTATGCCGACATCATGAGCAGTTTTGCAGCGGGCGAACGCTATATCAACCGTGTCTGGTCGGCGTCGGCGGATGGCTATGACGAGGAGGCGACGGCCTACCTCAAGAAAGCGGGGGCACAGTTTGTCGAGGCAGAGAGGCTGTTGAGCGAGGCCGCGCAGGGTGCGGCCTGATTGATTGCTAGCCGGCGGAGGCACCTGCGGATCGCCTGCATCGAGCCGTCATTTCCCTCTTAAGGATGTCGACGTCTTCGTTCATCATGTGATCCGTGTTGTCTTTCCAGCCGCGCAACATACCGATATTCCGTTCGTTGACGAGCAGGTGGTCGTCGTTCGTCTGTTCGACGATTTCCCAACCTGGTGCGGCGATTACGGAGCGGACACGCACCTTGTGGCCAAGTAGCTCGGTAAACTCCTTTTCCAGTCGCCGGGATTTTGCGGCGATGTCGACAATAGATGCGTCGTTGTCCGTATTGGAGAATTGCAGCGCATTGCCGATCAGGCGCACGTTACCGTCGCTCGGTGCACGCCTTGCGATGACGTTGATCGCATACAAACCGGTCTGGCCTATGAGTACATGGTCGACGACACCCGCGGTGGTTTCCGCATCATGAAACACCTGCGTGATCCCGTTTGATATCTGCCGCAACTGGTGACCGATGGCGATATTCGCATCCCGCAGGAACTTCACTTGTCGTGCGGCAATGATCGTCTTGCCAAGGTGGAAAATTGCCAGGCCAACAGCAAGGATGAGAAAGGCAAGCTGCATGTATAGCTGCCAATCGGGATAGCCGGCAAACAGCTGTTGTGCTTGCAGCACGTAGGCAGCGGTAAAGAGCACTGCAAAAACCAGGGCACTACCGAGATAGATCGATTGCGACGCCGACAAGCGATCCAGCTCGTCGCGAAAACGCTGCGCGGCCTCGTGCATGATGCTGTCAGCAAACAGCGGACCTGAGCCGACCGTGCGCGACAGGGCGCTCCAGAACTTGGCAATCAGCAGAAACAGGATCGTACTGGTTAACGCGACGGTCGCCGCGCCGCTAATTGCCTCGATATTCATCATGCATTTCTCTTGCTGCCAGCAGGTTCTGAGGGTAGCCCCCCGTCGGGCGGCGCACTGTGACACACGTCACACTGCGCCGGCAATCCGGGTGGCGAGAGGCCCAGTTTTCAGTATCCGTTCAGGCAAAGGGGTGTATCTGTGAATGTCATCACGGCAGGCCGCGGAAGCGCTCGGTAGCGTCGGTGGCCACGAATCTGAAATCGAAATAGATGGAGCACCTCATGAAACGTATTTGGAACCCGATCTGGATGTCACTGCTGGTCGTCGGCCTGAGTGGCTGCGCATCCATGAGCAGCGACGAGTGCATGACAAGCGACTGGGCGGCGATCGGCTATGAGGACGGCGCGCGTGGCTACACGACGGAACGCATTACGAATCGACGCAAGGCCTGCGCCAAGCATGGCGTTACGCTGGATTTCGCCGCTTATCAGAGCGGCCGGGACCAGGGTTTGGTCGAATACTGTCAGCCGGGTCGTGGTTTCAGCGTCGGATCGAACGGCAGCCGCTACGGCGGAGTCTGCAATGTCGAGCTCGAGCCCGATTTTCTTGAAGCCTACAACGCCGGCTATCACCTTTATTCGCTGCGCAGTAACGTCAATCGCGCAACCTCGGGGATCAACGCCAAGCAGTACGAGATCGACAGCATCAAAGAGGACATCCGCCTCAAGGAAGCCGCTTTGATCAGCGACGAGACGACGATCGAGGAGCGCGTACTGCTGCTTGTTGATCTGAAAGATCTCTCGGAGAGGACCGGACAGCTCGAGGCGGAAATCCAGGACCTTTACGAGCAGCGTGCTTTTTCGCAGGCAGAGCTCGACCACTACCAGGTTGCGCTACTGGACGCCGGCTACTAGCGACTCGACGCCCGTCGATAGACCTAGAAGTTTTTTGTGTTGGTCGAGCGACGTCGGTCGCGCCGGTCGCGGCGCTCAATCTTGAACGTGCCCGTGCCACCGCCGTGCGTTGCCGGATTGAACGGGCTACGACGATCATTGCCCGTGCGTCGATCTTCGTGATGCGCGAAGCCGCAACGACATTCGAGTGCGTCGCAGCCTGGCAGCGGTAGCCGAGGGGCGGCACCCGACAAGAAACGTCGGCCTGTCATCGCCTTGGCGGCATCGCAAGCGTTGCTGGAGTATTTCAACGAGACTGCGTGAAACGCCGAGGTGCTGTCCACTTGGTTTGTGGCCGGCGTCTTTTCCGCCAGTGCTTCGACTGTTATTGCGGCGAACTCGCATAATGAGCCACCATATCGACAGCAGCAGCGCCAAGACCAGCAGCAGTTCTTTCATCGTGGCTCCCCTGAGTACGCCTACGCCGGCGCAATGCCCAAGCGCCGTCTACCCCACTTTATAGCACGGTTGTCTCGCTTATTTGGTCTTGGTTTACCGAATACCGGGCGTTACTCAGATTACCGCGACGCCAAAAAGGGCCTGGTGAAAATACAGCACGGCCGCAAATACGACGGATCCGATAACGAGCGGAATAACATCGTACTTGATCGCCGCCGGTGCGGGTTTCTGCCGTTTGCCATCGCGCCGATTAATCAACGCTATTTCGAGTAAGGCCCAGACCGTGAAGCCGCCAAACAGAGTGATCGAGCGGCTGTCACCGTTTACCAGCAGGTGCGCAACGCCCCACAGCATCGTACCGGTCATTTGCGGGTGTCGAATCAGTCGCTTGATGTTGCCATTGAAGTTTGAGGCGAAGAACAGAACAAGACCCAGCAACACCAGCACGGCAATGATCGGACCGGCCGCCATCGGTGGCGAGTACACGGACTGTGGCATCGCCGACCGCCAGCCGACAACGATCAGCACCAGCGAAGCGACGATGACAAGTGAGAAAACGCCACGATAAGGGCCAGGTCCCATTTTCTGCTCGGCCTGGTCCCGCAACCCGGGTGCCGCGGCTTTGAGAAGGTGAGCAACACTCCAGAGGACGACGCCGGCGATCAGCAGTGACATAGTCGATTTCCTTGAGGCAGCTGGGAAGGTCGCCAGTATACCGTTTCGTGTTAGATTTGCGGGGCATCGACAGTGGGGAGAGGCTAATGACGACGGGGAACACCACCAATGGCAAACTGATGGAAATGCTGACGGGCTATGCAGCGTCCCATCAGCATCCGTTCAATGTATTCGTCCACATGATCGGGATCCCGACGATCATGCTCGGCGTCCTCATTCCGCTGACCTGGGTGACGATCGAGATTAATGACTTCACATTCAATCTCGCGCATGTGCTGATCGTGGCGTTTTTCCTGTTCTACGTGACGCTCGATGTTGTGTTTGCGGCCGCATTCCTGGTCGGGGCCTACCTGCTCACGCTGCTGGCAGCGAAACTCGGTGCCTACCCGGGCAATACCGGCTGGATCATCGCGGCCGTGGCATTTTTCGGCGGTTACGCGGCGCAGTTCATCGGCCACGCCGTGGAAAAGTCCATGCCGGTGCTCGTCAAGCACCCGATACAGGCCAATCTCGCAGCTCCTTTTTTCACGGTTGTAGAACTCTTCAGTATCGTCGGCCTCAGGGATGAGCTCTTTCAGGAAGTTCAGAACCAGATTCAGCAACGCCGGACGCAGCAAGCGAACTGATTGTCATTGGGTCATGATTTGTCGCCGGTCTGCGGCAAACAGACTGTTGGCTGGAAATTGAGGGACACAGATGAATCCGGTAGTACTCGAAATTACCTGGCTCGGACTCGCGCTGGCGTTCATTCCCTCGTTGTTTGTTATTGGCGTGTTGTTTCGCTGGTCTGCCGGCGCCAGGACAGCAATCTATGCGACCGTCCGTATGCTGATACAGCTGCTGCTTATCGGCTACGTACTCGTTTACATCTTCGATGCCCGGAGTCCCGGTATCATCGTCCTGGTTCTCGTTGTCATGTTAGCGGCCGCGAGCTGGATCGCGATACGGCCGCTGCAAAACCGGGGACGTCGCGTTTATCTAAATTCGCTCGTCGCAATTTCCGTTGGTGGGTTGCTGACGCTGGCGCTGGTCAGCCAGCTCGTCATTGGCGTGGAGCCATGGTTCAGCCCACGCTACCTCGTGCCGCTGGGCGGCATGATTTTCGCTGCCGCGATGAACACGGTCAGCCTCGCTGCCGAGCGCGTACAGGCAGAAACGGAACGCGGCACAGCCTATCGCGAGGCACGCCGTGTCGCGCTACAGGCGTCGTTAATTCCGACAGTCAATTCGCTATTTGCCGTCGGTCTGGTTACGTTGCCCGGAATGATGACAGGTCAGATTCTCTCCGGTATTTCTCCGATGGTCGCGGCCAAGTACCAGATTGTGGTCATGTCCATGATCTTCGGCGTGTCGGGTATTTCTGGCGCGCTTTACCTTGTGCTCGAGCATCGAGGTCGCCGGGATGCCGACTAGCAGTCGGCAGCAGGATTCGCGCTATAGTCAGCACCTTCGTTCTTGCTCTTTTCGGTTGGTCTCATGAAGAAAACATTCATTGCTTGCGTCGCGCTGTTACTGGCTACCGTCAGTGTCGCAGCGGACAGGAATTCTGAACACGCACAGAAGACGCTCGAAATCTATCGGGCGATCATTGAGGTCGACACCTCCAAGAACCGCAATAACACTGAAAAAGTTGCCAACTACCTCGCCGGGGAACTGATCGCGGCGGGTTTTCCCAGGGAAGACGTCGAAGTGGTACCGAAAGCGCCGTCCTTCGCACTCGTAGCCCGCTATCGTGGCGCGCTCGGCTCCAGTAAAAAGCCCATATTGCTGCTCGCGCACATGGACGTCGTGGAGGCGAAAGCAGAAGACTGGGAGCGACCGCCGTTCAAGCTCACTCAGGATGACAAATATTTCTATGCGCGCGGCACCGTCGACAACAAGTTCGGCGCGGCACACCTGACCTCGACATTTATACGCCTTAAGAAAGAGGGCTTCGTACCGAATCGCGACCTCATAATAGTGTTCTCGGGCGACGAGGAAAGCAGCATGAGCACAACGCGCATGCTGGCCAACGACAGGCCAGACCTCGCCGAGGCAGAGTTTGCGCTGAACTCAGACGCCGGCGGCGGTGCATTGGACAGGGAGGGGCGGGCGATAAGCTATGACATTCAGGCTGCCGAAAAGACTTACGCGACATGGGAAATAACGGCGCGCAATCCCGGCGGCCACAGTTCGAGGCCGCGACCGGACAATGCGATATATGACCTTGCCGACGCGATCAAGAACATACAGGCGTATCGCTTTCCTGTGCGCTGGAGTGACATGACCCGCAACTACTTTCGCGTGACCGGCAGTCATCTTGGCGGCGAATTGGGTGCGGCCATGCTTCGCTTTGCCGATGATCCGACGGACCAGGCGGCAACCGATCGACTTGCGGTTGAGTCGTCTTATGTTGGCACCACGCGCACGACCTGCGTGGTAACCATGCTTTCGGCCGGACACGCGGAAAATGCGCTGCCGCAGTCGGCGACCGCGACCGTAAACTGTCGCATCTTCCCTGGTACGCCGGTTTCCGAGATTGAGTCGACGCTGAAGACTATTGTGAGCAACGAGACGATCGAGTTCGCGATGCTGGACGAACCGGTCGAAAGCCCGATCTCAGAACTGCGCGAGGACGTTACGTCTGCGGTGGCCCTGGCCGTACACAGTCGTTATCCGGATGTGCAGATCATCCCTATCATGGAGTCCGGCGGCACGGACGGCATGCACTTTCGCCGGGCAGGGATCCCCACCTGGGCAGTGAGCGGTTTGTTCATGAATCCTGACGAAATGTATGCACACGGCCGCAATGAGCGCGTGCCCATCGACGGTTTCTACAATGCTCTCGACCACTGGAGCATTA
>CAWJBO010000018.1:0-207142 GCA_963841145.1 uncultured Gammaproteobacteria bacterium | reverse complement strand
CCGGCATCGGCGGGCCGCCAGCATTGTCCTGCGGCGCGTCAGCAACCATAGCTTCGGTCGTCAACAGCAGGCCAGATACGGAGGCTGCGTTCTGCAATGCATAACGCGTAACCTTCGTTGGATCGAGAATACCCTGTTCGATCATATCGCCGTACTCGCCAGTTGCCGCGTTGTAGCCGTAGTTGCCCTTGCCTTGTGCAACCTCGTTGAGAACAACGCTTGCATCGCCGCCTGCGTTGCGAACGATCTGGCGCAGCGGCTCTTCGACCGCACGCTTCAGGATGCCGATACCGACGTTTTGGTCGTCGTTATCGCCCTTCAGTTTCGCGATCGCCTTGACGGCACGAATCAGAGCAACACCACCGCCGGGGACAACGCCCTCTTCGACAGCGGCACGAGTCGCGTGCAGCGCATCTTCAACTCGAGCCTTCTTTTCTTTCATCTCGATTTCGGTAGCAGCGCCAACCTTGATGACAGCTACGCCGCCGGACAGCTTGGCAACACGCTCCTGCAGCTTCTCTTTGTCGTAATCCGACGAAGAATCTGCAATCTCTGCGTTGATCTGCTCGACACGACCCTTGATATCGGCACCCTTACCTGCGCCATCGATGACCGTTGTAGCTTCTTTAGTGATCTGGATCTTCTTGGCTTCGCCGAGGTCTTCGAGCGTTGCCTTCTCCAGCGACAGGCCGACTTCTTCGGAGATAACCTGGCCACCCGTCAGAACAGCGATGTCCTGCAGCATGGCTTTGCGGCGATCGCCGAAACCTGGTGCCTTGACCGCTACAACTTTCACGATGCCGCGAATGTTGTTAACGACCAGCGTCGCGAGCGCCTCACCTTCGACGTCTTCTGCGACGATCAGCAGCGGGCGTCCGGCTTTCGCTACGCCTTCGAGAACCGGCAGAAGATCGCGGATGTTGGAGATCTTCTTGTCGTACAGAAGAATTAGCGGATTGTCGTGTTCGACCTGCTGACTGTTCGCATCATTAATGAAGTAAGGCGAAAGGTAACCGCGATCGAACTGCATGCCTTCGACGACGTCGAGTTCGTTCGCAAGACCCGATCCTTCTTCAACGGTGATTACGCCTTCCTTGCCGACTTTGCCCATTGCATCGGAGATGATCTCGCCAATTTCGGGATCCGAGTTTGCGGAGATGCTGCCGACCTGTGCGATCGCTTTCTCATCTTCGCAAGGCTTGGACAGATTCTTCAGCTCTTGGACGATTGCGGCAGATGCTTTGTCGACACCGCGCTTCAGGTCCATCGGGTTCATGCCGGCGGCAACCGACTTCAGGCCTTCACGCAGGATTGCCTGGGCCAGGACCGTAGCGGTGGTGGTGCCGTCGCCAGCAATGTCAGAGGTCTGGGAAGCAACTTCCTTGACCATCTGTGCGCCCATGTTCTCGAACTTGTCTTCAAGCTCGATTTCCTTGGCAACCGATACGCCGTCTTTCGTGACGGTCGGTGCGCCGAAGCTCTTGTCGAGCACGACGTTGCGGCCCTTGGGACCCAGGGTCACCTTTACCGCATTAGCCAGAACGGTGACGCCGGCGAACATCTTCTGCCGTGCATCATCGCTAAATCGTACTTCTTTAGCAGCCATCTTGAAATTCCTCTGTTGACTCAGACGGCCGGGGCCGCCTCGTAATTACGTGAGATAGGGGTGTAAGGAGGTTTAGCCCTCGATAACCGCCATGATGTCGTCTTCCTTCATCACGAGCAGTTCTTCACCTTCAACCTTGACTTCGGTGCCGGCATATTTGCCGAACAGGACCTTGTCACCGACCTTGACGTCGAGCTTGCGAACCTCGCCGTTCTCGAGAATCTTGCCATTGCCGGCTGCGATAACTTCACCCTTGATGGGCTTTTCAGCCGCAGCGTCGGGAATGACGATTCCGCCGGGCGATGTGCGCTCTTCTTCCATGCGCTTAACAATGACCCGATCATGAAGCGGACGCATCTTCATGGTGCTTAACTCCTATAAGTGATTAATTTAAAAACGATTTTCTTCAGATTCTGGACCGAGCATTGTTAGCACTCGGTCACGAGGAGTGCTAATAATAGGGTTGGCCACCGAAATTACAAGCTTTTACAGGCCACTTTTCGACCAAAAAGTGGACCTGCATCCAAGACAACGGCGCTGTTTCAAGTAACATTCGCCACGCCCGGCAGGTCTTAGCGTGTACGGGCAACCCCCGGAGCCGACAATTCAGACACTTATGACGACCAATCGAAACAGATTTACCACCCTCCTTATCGCCGCATGCCTCACAGTTGTGGCCTACGCCGACGAAGAGCCTTTACAGGTTACCGAGGCCTTCCAATACGCCGTTGCTGATACCGGAATCGGCGCTGGAAATCGACTGGGCCATCGCCGAGGGCTACTACCTGTATCGCAAGCGCCTCGGCTTTGAGACCGGCGACAGTGCACTGGTTCTTGGTAAGCCGGAGCTGCCGGAAGGGCTCCCGCACGAGGATGAATTCTTCGGCAAGCAGGAAATTTATCGCGATCGTTTCTTCGTAACGATTCCGTACACGGTGATTGGCGACCGTCCGCAGACCACGGAGCTCGTTATCAAGAGCCAGGGCTGTGCTGACCTCGGCCTCTGCTACCCGCCGCAGACGTGGACAGAAACGGTCACATTGAGAAAGGCATCGACTGGCACGGCGAAATTGTCGCTGGGATCGGTCGGGGCAGATGCCAGCGACAGCACCGAATTTCCGCCGGTCGACGAAGTCTTTTTCCCGGAGGTACTGCCCGTCGATGGCAACGCGGTCGAAATCGGCTTCCGGGTCGTCCCTGGCTTCTATCTTTACAAAGACAAGATTTCCGTACGCTCGCTCTCCGACAAAGCGAAAGCCGGCCGACTCGATCTTCCCAAAGGCAAGCTGAAGGTCGATGAGTATTTCGGGGAGATGGAAGTTTACCTCGACGATGTACTCGCACCGCTGGCGATTGCACGCGCAACGCCCGAAGCCATGGACCTCGAGCTTGAATTGAAATACCAGGGTTGCGCGGAGGGCGGGCTGTGTTACATGCCGCAGACGCGTGTGCTGACGGTCAGCCTGCCAGAAGCCTCGGCCTTGTCAGACCTCTCTGCCTTACCGGCGAACGACGCGCCGGTCAGCGAACAGGCGCGGCTGGCCAACATAATTACCGGCTCCAGCATCTGGGTTGCCGCCGGGCTGTTCTTCCTGGCAGGCCTCGGCCTGGCGTTCACCCCTTGCGTATTGCCGATGGTGCCGATTCTCTCGGGCATCATCGCGGGCGAAGGCGATGACGTAACTCCCATGCGAGGGTTTACGCTGGCGCTCAGCTACGTCATGGGCATGGCACTCGTTTACACCGGCGCCGGCATTGCCGCCGCCGCCGCGGGCATGCAGCTGCAGGCGACGTTCAACCAACCGTGGATCCTGATCCTGTTTTCCGGCCTGTTTGTAGTGCTCGCACTCGGTATGTTCGGTGCCTATGACCTGCAGATGCCCAGCAGCATCCAGGGCAAGCTAGCCGGTGCCAGCGGCAACCAGAAGAGTGGCACCATGATTGGCGCTTTCGTCATGGGCGCATTGTCTGCACTCATTGTCACCGCCTGTGTCGCACCTGCATTGATCGCCGCTCTGACGGTCATGGCGCAGACCGGCGACATGCTTCGCAGCGGTACCGCGCTGTTCGCAATGAGCCTCGGCATGGGCGCCCCACTGCTGCTGGTCGGCGCGGCGCAAGGCAAACTTCTGCCAAAAGCCGGGCCGTGGATGGTCGCCGTCAGGAACGCGTTTGGCTTCATGATGCTGGGCCTCGCGATCTGGATGCTGTCCCGAATTCTGCCCGGCAGTGCGACGATGTTGCTGTGGGCCGTTTTGATCTTCATGGCCGGTGTTTTCATGGGTGGCCTTACAACGCTGACCAGCGAATCGGCCATGGTGCAGAAGCTCGGCAAGGGCTTCGGCTTCCTCGCAATCATTTACGGCGTAATCCTGTTGTTGGGAGCGCTCACCGGCGGCAGCAATCCACTGCAGCCGCTTGCCAGCGTCAAGCTCGGCGGCGGCGGAGCGATGGTGGCCGAAGAGGAACACGCGCTGCCCTTCCAGCGAGTCAAGACAGTCGACGACCTGGATCGCGAACTTGCAGCTGCGGCGAGCGCTGGCAAAACCGCGTTTCTGGATTTCTACGCGGACTGGTGTGTATCCTGCAAAGAAATGGAGGCCTACACGTTTACAGACGATGACGTGCAGGCTGAGCTTTCCGGCACGGTTTGGCTGCAAGCCGACGTGACCGACAACGACGAGGCGGACCAGGCGTTGCTTAATCGCTTTGGCGTATTCGGACCACCGACCATTATCTTCTTCGGATCGGACGGCCAGCAGCGCCACGGTTATGAAGTCGTTGGCTATATGGAAGCCGATGACTTCGTCGAACACCTGCAACAGGCCCTCGGCGGTGCGAACATCAATAAGCGCACGAGTGGCTCACTAAATAAAGGCAAGCTGTGTCTAAAGTAATGTTGATCTTCGCAAGCGCGTTGCTTGTACTCCTGTGCGGTGCGTTGTTTTACGCCGCGCGCTTGCCATTTGCAGGACCGCAGGCAGGGGCGCCGGCCGTTGCGGCAAGCTCCCCGGTCATTGAACCCCGAAAGATCGAAGTTGTTACGCACCCGGAGTTCACGTTGCCAGATATTGCCGGCAATGCGCGGAGTTTCTCCGAGTGGCAGGGCAAGAATCGGCTGATCAATTTCTGGGCTACGTGGTGCGCGCCATGCCGACGCGAAATCCCGCTGCTGAAAGCCTTCCAGGATGAGCAATCCACGAACGGCTTCGAGGTCATCGGCATTGCCGTCGATTTTCCGGAGGCCGTTGCGGAGTACGCGGAATCCGCGCAGTTCAACTACCCGGTACTGGTCGGTGAACAGGACGCGATGGCGGTTGCCGAATCGTCCGGGATCGAGTTCATCGGCATGCCGTTTACGATGTTCGTCGCCTCTGACGGCGAATACCTGAGCGCATTCATCGGCGAGCTGCACCAGCAGCATCTCGATACTATCGTCGACGTGATGACGCGACTCGATCGCGCCGAAATCGACAAGGAAACGGCCCGAAGCGAGCTCGACGCGCTCTGAAGCCCGCAGCCGGTTTAGGCTGGCGCCATAGGCGGCGACGAAAATTTCCCTAAAGTCAGAAAAAAGGGCTAGAATTGCCGCCATCTTCGGCTATCTAGCTGCGAATCTCGCGCAATGTCCACGTTCTTGCTCATCAATGGCCCCAATCTGAACCTGCTCGGATCGCGAGAGCCGGACGTCTATGGCGCCACTCAACTTGCGGACATCGAGGCGCACTCGGCGAATCTCGCCACCGAACTGGGGCATGAACTCAGCTGCTTCCAGAGCAACGCCGAGCACGAACTCATCGACCGGGTGCAGAAAGCCGGGGCCGAAGGCGTCGATTTCATTATTTTGAACCCGGGCGGCTTCACGCACACGAGTGTCGCGCTGCGCGACGCGCTGCTGGCGGTCGGGATTCCTTTCATCGAGATTCATCTCAGCAATACCTTTGCTCGAGAGGAGTTTCGGCAACACAGCTTTTTCAGCGATATTGCGAATAGCTGTCTGTTTGGGTTTGGGGCTCACGGCTACGAGCTGGCGGTGCAGGCTGCCAGTCATTACGTAGCCAACAGCGGGGATTAAGTGATGGATATAAGAAAAGTAAAAAAACTGATCGAACTGCTGGATGAATCCGGTATCGCGGAGATCGAAATCACCGAGGGCGAGGAATCCGTAAGGATCAGCCGCTATGCTCAACATGTCCCGGCAGCCGTCGCGCCAATGGCCGCACCGATTGCGGCACCCGCCGCGGTCGCTCCATCAGCAGCACCCGCCGCGGCTGCGCCGGTTGCCGAAGTGGAGGACGACGGTTACGAAGTGACCTCGCCAATGGTCGGCACTTACTATGCCGCGTCGTCCCCGGGGGCGGCGTCTTACGTACAGGTCGGCGACCGGGTAAACGAAGGCGACACGCTGTGCATCATTGAAGCCATGAAGATGATGAACCAGATCGAGACCGACGTCTCCGGCATAGTCAAATCGATTCGCCTGCAGAACGGCGAACCCGTCGAGTTTGGCCAGGTGTTGTTCGTAATCGACCAACGCCACAACGACTAACGGGCGGCCCTGTCATGCTGGACAAGATAGTCATAGCCAACAGAGGCGAGATCGCACTGCGCATCCTGCGCGCCTGTCGCGAAATGGGCATCAAGACAGTTGCCGTCCATTCGACCGCAGACAATAACCTGAAGCACGTGCTGCTGGCTGACGAGACTGTTTGCATCGGTCCACCCGCGTCGGCAGACAGTTATCTCAACATGCCGGCCATCATCAGCGCTGCCGAGGTGACCGACGCCACCGGCATTCATCCCGGCTACGGCTTCCTGTCAGAGAATGCAGACTTCGCCGAGCGTGTCGAATCAAGCGGATTCACGTTTGTCGGGCCCAAATCCGATTCCATTCGCCTGATGGGCGACAAGGTATCGGCGATCAGGGCGATGAAAGCAGCAGGTGTTCCCTGCGTGCCAGGTTCGGATGGACCGCTCGGTGAGGATCCCGATGAGAACATTCGTCTTGCCAGGGACATTGGCTATCCCATCATTATCAAGGCCTCCGGCGGCGGCGGCGGGCGCGGCATGCGCGTGGTGCACACAGAAGCGTCGCTGACGTCCGCGATCACGGTGACGAAAGCCGAAGCGCGGGCCGCGTTCAGTAACGACGTCGTCTACATGGAAAAATTCCTGGAAACACCCAGGCACGTGGAGTTTCAGGTGCTGGCCGACTCGCATGGCAACGCGATCCACCTGGGTGAACGCGATTGCTCAATGCAACGGCGCCATCAGAAGGTCATCGAGGAGGCGCCGGCACCGGGAATCACCGAGGAACAGCGCAACCGTATCGGCGAGCGCTGCGTAAACGCCTGCCTGGAAATCGGCTACCGTAGCGCCGGAACGTTCGAGTTTCTCTACGAGAACGACGAGTTCTACTTCATCGAAATGAATACGCGACTGCAGGTCGAACATCCGGTCACCGAGATGATTACCGGCGTGGACATCGTGCGCGAGCAGCTGCGGATCGCGAGTGGCGAAGAACTCCAGTTCACGCAGGACGACATCAAACTCCAGGGACATGCGATTGAATGCCGCATCAATGCCGAGGACCCGAAAAACTTCATGCCCTCGCCCGGCCTCGTGACCCTGTGGCACTCGCCCGGCGGTCCGGGTATTCGCGTCGAGAGCCACGTTTACAGTGGCTACAAGGTGCCACCCTATTACGATTCGATGATCGGCAAATTGATCGCGCACGGTGCGAGCCGCGACGCTGCGTTCGCACGCATGCGGAGTGCATTGAGCGAGATCGTCATCGAGGGCATCAAGACGAACGTGCCGCTGCACCAGGAAATCTTTCAGCACGCCGCGTTCCAGGCCGGCGGAACCGATATCCACTACCTCGAGAAACGACTCGGACTGGTTTGATCGGGAGCGACGAAGCGGTGGACTGGCTGCAGTTTGTCATGAACCTCGACGAACTGGATGCTGAGAAGATCGAGGCCATCTTCAATCGACACGGCGCCTGGTCGGTGACGCTGAGCGATGCCGGCGACAATCCGGTCCTGGAACCGGGCCCGGGCGAGACACCGCTGTGGGCCGATACCCGCATGACCGGCCTGTTTTCGGCGGACACCGACCTTCAGCAACTTGAAAACGATCTGCTTGCAACGCTGAAACTGACCGAGCTACCGCGGCACCGCGTGGAATGTCTCGAGAATCGTGCCTGGGAGCGTGAGTGGCTGAAAGACTTCGGACCTATGCAGTTCGGTAGACGCCTCTGGATCAGCCCGGGTGACAGCACCGTCCAACAGGATGACGCCGTGGTCATTCGCCTCGACCCAGGTCTTGCCTTTGGCACCGGTACCCATGCCACGACTGCACTTTGCCTGGAATGGCTGGACAGCCTCGAGCTCTCGGGCAAGACCCTGCTGGATTACGGCTGCGGTTCCGGCGTACTTGCGATTGCGGGCCTGAAGCTCGGATGTGCCTCCGCGTTGGCCATGGACATCGATCCGCAGGCGCTTCTCGCCACAGCCCAGAACGCGGAGCGCAACGGTGTTTCCGGGCAGCTCCGCATTCTCGGCAGTGCGGAGGCAATCGCCGGAAGCTTCGAAATCGTGGTCGCCAACATCCTCGCCGGGCCACTTGTTCAGTTTGCCGAATCCGTCACATCAACAGTTTCAGGCGGCGGTATGCTTGCGTTATCCGGCGTATTATGTGAACAAGCCCCCGCCGTTATGGCGGCGTACGAGCCCTGGATCGAGTTCGAAGAACCCGTCTTCAGGGAGCAGGACGGCCAGACCTGGTCGCGGCTGGCCGGTAAGAGGAGATAGCGCCCTACAATGTATACGCAATGCCCTGATTGCAGCACCGCATTTCGCGTCACCGCCGAGGTCTTGAAACAGGCCGCCGGCAAGGTGCGTTGTGGCGGCTGTGGCGTCGCGTTCAATGCGCTCGAATACCTCTCGGAGCAAATGCCCGAGCAGCCAGCGACCAAGGAAGCCGTGGCACCGTTGCCGGAGCTCACGCCAGAGCCGCGGAAGCCGGAAGGGAGCGCGCCAATGGCCATCTCTGCCAAACAAAGCGCCGCGCTGCTGAGAACCCTCGATGAGCTCGCAGGCTCTGATATTCGCATAGAGGATACTGGCGTCGAATGGCGCGTGCTGGACGATGATGATGCGGCAGCGGATGAGCCGGATGTCGATGCCGCAGCCGATGTACCGGGCGTTGACGAGTTGCTTGACGAGTCACCAACGCCGGTCGACCAGTTCCTGACGAAGACACCCAATGCCATCGACGCCAGCGAGATATTCGATGAATCCGCCAACACTCCCGGTCAGACGGCGGTCGAAGAGCTTCGATTCGATGACAACACGCCGTTGCCAGACGACTTCGACCTTGACGACGAATCGTCTTACGTTGCGGAAAACCCCGAGACCAGCACGCAATCCGGGATTTCCCTGCAAACCGGGCATCCACTGATCTCGACAAGACGCCGGTCGATATCGCGTTGGGCGATCCCGAAGAGTGGGCCGATATCCTCGGTGAATTTGCCGAACCACCCAAACCGTTCGTGCCGCCACTCGACGCCGAGCTGGCAGCCCTCGAAGAGGTCGTGCCTGCAGACAAAAACGGGCCGGAGGCCGACGAGGACAGCGATGGCCCGCCGGATATGGATACCCAGTTCGCACTTCAGGCGGAGGCGATGGGTATCGATCTCAGTGGTATGCACGCGGCGCCTGCTGAAGAGATGGCCGAACACGCGCTTGAAGAAGGCGCTGATGAGGCGGAAGGCGCCGTGTCTCCTGGCACGGACGAGGAGCACGACGAGGCAGCGGCGTTCGCAGGCGAGGACATTACATCCGGATTACAGCTGGCCGATGAAACCGGTGCAGGGCTGGAAATGGCGGATATCGAAGACGCCGAAGAAACCGGTGAAGTTCCAGAGCTCGAACTTGCGAATGAAACGGGCGAAGTTGTGCAAATCGAGGACGATCCGCAAGAGCAGCCAGACTCGTCAATGGAGTTGGATGCGGAGGGCGCGACGCAGCAGGACGCTGGGCCCGAAAGCGGCGCCGTCGACGACGAAGAGCGCGATGAGACGCCGCTTGAATTCGGGGCAGTAGAAAAAGCGATGGCCGAACTCGAGGAGCAGTCGGACGTATTCGACAAGCGGTTCTTTGCAGGCGCTGACGATGTCGACGCGCGAGTCGACAAGGAACTGGAGGACGAAGAACTCGCTCTCGAGGACGAGTCCGCGCTTGACGATTTCGCTCTCGAAGACCAGTCCGCGCTTGACGATTCCGCTCTCGAAGACGATCCCGACGGTGACGATCTCTTTCAGGAGAATGCACTTGAGGATTACGATCTTGCTCTCGACGAGGAACCACAGGCAGACGAGCCGGACGGAGATGCCACTGCAGGCACGCCGCACGAAGTGCCACCGCAGAGCGAAGAAGAGCAAACGCTCAACCTGCTGATTGATCAGGAACTTCTCAGCATGGCCGTTGAGGATAAAGACGGCTTCGCCTCGACAATTGTTCTTGGCGACAGAAACGGCGAGCAGGCCTCGGCTGAAGTTGGCGAGCAACCCGCGCGCGAAGACACGGGAACCGGGTTTGAGTCGATCATCATGGAAGGCGAATTCGTTCGCAGCGCTCTGGACCAGGAGAAGCGCAAGGCGGATATCGCCGAAGCCGCCGCGCTCGCAGAAAAGGCGAATCTGGCCCGGGAAGCCGAGGCCAGGGAGGCGGAGAAAGGCAGCCGACGCGGTATGGCGGCGGCAGCCATATTGTTGGTCGTGGTACTCGTTGTGCAGGTACTGCATCAGTCCCGCGAGGCGCTCGCGACGATTCCGGCCTTTAATGAGACTGTCGGCCCCCTGTACCGCGCCATCGGGATGCCGCTGTCGCCGACCTGGGATGTAACGGGCTGGCGATTCGAGGCGCGGCGAGACATCCTCGACGATGAGGCCGACACGCTGACCGTCATCTCACGCATCGGCAATACGTCGGCCAAGCCACTGCCCTACCCGCTCGTCAACATCTCGCTCACCGACCGTTTCGAAGAGACCATTGGCACCAAGACGCTGGACCCGGCGGACTACCTGACAGATGACCTCGATCCCAGTAAGATGGTGCGGCCCGGCAACAACTTCACGGCCGTTATGACAATCAAATCTCCCTCCGAGAACGCGACCGGATACAAACTACAGGCCTGTTACCGGCAGCCGGACGCTCGCCTGCGCTGCCATATACCCACCTTCAAATGAAAGCACTGAAAATTGGCCCGTACGAGCTGTCCAGCCCGTTCGTTCTGGCGCCTATGGCCGGCGTGACCGATGCGCCGTTTCGCCGCCTTTGCCGCCGCTATGGCGCAGGTATGACCACCTCCGAGATGACCACCGCAGACATCAGCCTGTGGACAACACCCAAATCGCGACGGCGACTTGATCTCGACCTCGATGCGGAACCGGTGGCGGTGCAGATTGCAGGCTCCGAGCCAGAGCAGCTGGCAACAGCGGCTAAAGCCTGCGTCGAGCGCGGCGCACAGATCATCGACATCAATATGGGATGCCCCGCCAAGAAAGTGTGCCGAAAACTCGCCGGCTCGGCGCTGCTGAAAGACGAAAGGCTTGTCGCCACCATTCTCGAGGCCGTCGTAAAGGCCGTCGACGTTCCGGTAACGCTGAAATACCGAACAGGCTGGGATACAGAGCACCGAAACGCGATTGAAGTCGCACGTATTGCCGAAAACAGCGGTGTCAAAGCATTGGCGGTCCATGGGCGCACTCGCGCATGCCGTTACAACGGTGAGGCCGAATACGAGACCATTGCGGCGGTTAAGGAAGCGGTATCGATACCGGTCATAGCTAACGGAGATATAACAAGTTTGCAGAAGTCGCTGGAGGTTTTGCGCGTAACCAATGCAGACGGTCTGATGATCGGTCGCGGCGCCCAGGGGCGCCCCTGGATCTTCCGTGAACTGACTGCGCTAGTGAATTCGGCTGCGGAAAATACCGAGCTAGAAAAAAATGAATTGCGTGATATTATGATCGGCCACTTGAATGATCTACACCGGTTTTATGGGGATACGACCGGTGTTCGAGTGGCTCGCAAACATCTGACCTGGTACTGCAACAGCCTGTATGACTCCGACGAGTTTCGTCATCAGGTTGTGCGCGTCGACCGCGCTTCAGAGCAGATCAGATTGACAAGGGAATTCTTCGGGAACTGACAGACGTGGCGCAAACTAAGAATAAGACGACGGAACTAACGTCGAGAAAAAGCAAGAAACCGCTTTGCAAACACACAGAAGACGCACTCGATCAATATTTTACGACGTTGAACGGCGATCGCCCGGGTGAGCTGTACGATCTGGTGATCGGCGAAGTCGAGCGACCCCTGTTCAAGGCCGTGATGGACTACACGCAAGGCAATCAAAGCCAGGCGGCTGGCATATTGGGTATTAATCGCGGCACCTTGCGCAAGAAACTCAGGACTTATTTGCTTATCAAGTAGGTGCCGCATCGGCACCTTCCTCTCCAACCAGGTGTATCCATGTTGAATGTACGACGCGCGCTCGTCAGTGTCTCTGACAAGCGTGGACTGATTCCTTTTGTAAGCGGGCTGGCCGAACTCGGTATTGAGGTACTTTCAACGGGCGGCACCTGTCGCCAGCTTCGCGAAGCGGGGCTCGATGTCATCGAGGTGTCGGAGAAAACGGGCTTTCCGGAAATCATGGATGGTCGCGTCAAGACGCTGCATCCGGTCATCCACGGCGGACTGCTCGGGCGGCGCGGTACCGATGAGGCCGTTATGGAAGAGCACGGCATCGAGCCGATCGATCTTCTCGTCGTCAACCTGTACCCGTTCGAACAGACCATCGCCCGCGACGACGCGACTATCGACGATGCCATCGAGAACATCGATATCGGTGGACCTGCCATGATTCGCGCGGCATCGAAAAATCACGATGGTGTTGCCGTCATCGTCAGCCCGGATGACTACGAGTCCGTGCTCGACAGCCTGAAAGACAACGCGCTGTCGCTTGAGCAGCGACGTCGGCTGGCGGCCAAAGCCTACGCACACACGGCAAGCTACGACACAGCAATTACGAAATACCTTTCGGCGTCGCTCGACGATGACCTGCTTGGCGAACGCTTTTTGTATTCGGGCTCACTTTCGGAGCGACTTCGCTACGGCGAGAACCCGCACCAGAACGCCGCTTTCTATATTGACCAGCGCCTGCCTGCCGGATCACTGGCGTCTGCGAAGCAGCTGCACGGCAAGGCCTTGTCCTACAACAATATCGCCGACAGCGATGCGGCACTGGAGTGCGTCAAGCAGTTCGAGCGGCCGGCCTGCGTAATCGTCAAGCATGCCAATCCCTGCGGCGTTGCCGTCGCAGACGACATTCTCGAAGCCTACAACAAGGCATTCAAGACCGATCCAACCTCGGCGTTTGGCGGTATCATTGCCTTCAACCGTCCACTCGACGCTGCAACCGCGGCGGCGATTGTCGATCAGCAGTTTGTCGAGGTGATCGTCGCGCCCTCAGTGCCAAGCGATGCGCTTGAAGCCATTAGCACCAAGAAGAACATCCGCGTGCTGGAGACGGGCGCCTGGGCGGATACCGCGATCGCCGGTTTCGATTTCAAGAAGGTGTCCGGCGGGCTACTGGTGCAAAACACGGATCTCGGCGTGATTACCGCAGATGATCTCAAAGTCGTCACAGAAAAGGCGCCTGCACCTGGGCAGATCCAGGACATGCTGTTTGCATGGACGGTCGTCAAATACGTCAAGTCCAACGCAATCATCTTCTGCAAGGACAATATGACGGTTGGCGTCGGCGCGGGCCAGATGAGCCGGGTTTACAGCACCAAAATCGCAGCGATCAAGGCTGCCGACGAGGACCTGGAAGTCAAAGGTTCGGTCATGGCATCTGACGCCTTCTTCCCGTTTCGCGACGGTATCGACGCTGCTGCCGAATACGGCATTTCGGCGATCATCCAGCCCGGCGGTTCAATGCGCGACGACGAAGTCATCCAGGCGGCGAACGAACACGGCCTGGCTATGGTCTTCACCGGTATGCGCCACTTCCGCCATTAGACTATTCTGGCGACGCGTCTGCTGTGCGATAACGCCCAGGGGCCCACTGTTAACGGTCGGAGCACGCAAGGCATGAAAGTACTCATAATCGGCTCGGGCGGACGCGAACATGCGCTGGCCTGGAAGTGCGCTCAGTCCGCGGACGTTGTCGAGGTACTGGTCGCGCCAGGCAATGCCGGTACCGCGCGCGAACCCAAAGTCCGCAACGTTGCCGTTTCTTCCGATGATATCGATGCGCTGGCCGCACTGGCCGAACGCGAACAGGTAGGCCTGACCATTGTCGGCCCCGAGGCGCCACTCGTCGCCGGTGTCGTTGATCGATTCAATGAGCTCAGCCTGCCTTGCTTCGGGCCGACGGCCGCGGCCGCGCAGCTGGAGGGCTCTAAAGCCTTCACAAAGGACTTTCTGAAGCGGCACGATATTCCTACGGCTGCCTACCAGAACTTCTCCGAACTGGCACCGGCCCTTGACTACATTCGCGAGCAAGGCGCGCCGATCGTCATCAAGGCCGATGGCCTTGCCGCTGGCAAAGGCGTTGTAGTCGCGATGACGCTGGCAGAAGCCGAACAGGCCGCAACCGACATGCTCGCGGGCGGTAGCTTCGGCGAAGCTGGCGCACGTATCGTCGTCGAGCAATACCTGGACGGCGAAGAAGCCAGCTTTATCGTGATCACTAACGGCGACAGCATCCTGCCGCTGGCAACGTCACAGGACCACAAGGCTCGTGATGAAGGTGACGTCGGCCCAAATACGGGTGGCATGGGCGCCTACTCGCCGGCACCGGTAGTGACCGCTGCGATTGAACAACAGATCATGGACCGCGTAATCCGCCCGACGCTCGAGGGCATGAAAGCGGACGGCCATCCCTACCTTGGCTTCCTTTACGCCGGGCTCATGATCATGCCGGACGGCGAACCGCAGGTCATCGAATTCAATTGCCGCCTTGGCGACCCGGAAACGCAGCCC
Organism: uncultured Gammaproteobacteria bacterium; assembly: GCA_963841145.1. Classification (GTDB taxonomy): domain Bacteria; phylum Pseudomonadota; class Gammaproteobacteria; order Steroidobacterales; family Woeseiaceae; genus UBA1847. The sequence continues at coordinate 192,478 of CAWJBO010000018.1, read as the reverse complement.
ATACTCATGCGCCTCAGATCAGACCTCGTCGCAATCTGTTCGGCAACACTGGCGGACTCGCTCGACCAGCAAAGTGCCCATTGGGATTCCAGGGCGGCGCTTGGGGTCGTTATGGCCGCCGGCGGATATCCGGCGAGCTACGCGAAGGGCCTGACTATCTCCGGCCTTGACGCTGCTGACAGCGATACGCAAAAGGTCTTTCATGCCGGCACTGCTATCGACGGCGATGCGGTGACCACGAGCGGCGGCCGTGTACTCTGTGTTGTCGGGCTGGGTGAAACTGTCGCCGCTGCGGCGAACAGTGCGTATGAGGCCGTTGACAAGATCGATTGGCAGGACGTCTATTACCGCCGCGATATAGGGCATCGTGCCATCGCGAGAGAAGGCTGACCCTCGTGCTAACGACGGCCGAAGCACGCGAAGCGATATTGTCGGCTATGCCGACCCTGGCCGCTGAATCAACTGCACTTGGTGAGGCAAACGGTCGCGTACTTCGCCAGGTAATTTGCGCCGAAAGGGACCAACCCCCGTTCGACCGCGTCATGATGGACGGCATTGCGATTGCCTTCGCCGACTTCGACAATGGTTCGCGACAATTCCCGATCCAGGCGACGCAGTCCGCGGGCGACGCTGCGCTGGAATTGCAGCCTGGTCGATGCATCGAAATAATGACCGGCGCCTCGCTGCCGCGGGGCGCCGATTGCATTATTCCCGTGGAGCGCATTTCTGTCGCGGATAGTAATGCGACGGTTGCCGCGGATTACACGGCCGAGTCCCGCCAGTTCATTCACGCGCGCGCCTCCGACCATGCGGCTGGCGCAGAATTATTGACGCCTGGCAAGACGGTCTCACCACTCGATATCGCGATTATCGCGTCCTGCGGCCTGACTGACGTGAAAGTTAGCCGCAAGCCAGTAGTTCGCGTGATCTCGACAGGTAACGAGCTCGTCCCCGCCGGCAAACCGATAGCGCCGCACCAGGTTCGCATGTCGAACGGGCCAGCCATGCAGGCCATGCTGAGTGCGCACGGCTTTTCTGACTGTGCGCACGACCACCTCGTTGACGAACCGGGCTTGATGCGCGAACGCATTGCAGAGCACCTCGAATCGGCCGACGTGCTGATCCTTAGCGGCGGCGTTTCGATGGGAAAAGCGGACTACGTTCCCGAGGTTCTCGCCGAACTCGGCGTCAAGGTCATCTTCCATAAGGTCAGCCAGCGTCCCGGTAAACCCATGTGGTTCGGCCTGGGACCCGCGGGCCAGGCCGTATTTGCCTTGCCGGGCAACCCTGTCTCTGCCCTGGTCTGCTGCCGCCAGTACGTTATTGCCGGGCTCAAGGCTGCATCATCAATGACAACACAGCCACCGGAGTTTGCCTCGCTCGCCGCCGACATCCGCTTTGCGCCCGACCTGACCTGTTTTCAGCCCGTGCGCCTGCTGTCGAGCGCGGCCGGGCAGGTTCTGGCGATGCCGGTCAGGACCAACACCTCGGGCGACTTCACCGCACTGTCGGCAACGGACGGTTACGTAGAACTGGCCAGGGGACAGGACGACTTCCCGGCAGGTACGCCCGTGTTTCTGCACCGCTGGTAGGCGCAACGATTAACCTTGCAGGCTGCGAGCCCGTGCCAGATACTCGGTAGCTATGATCTCGCCAACCGACGCTCTAGCTGCACTCCGTGAAGGTAATCGGCGCTTCGTTGCTGGTGAAATAGACGCCGAGTCTATCGCCCGACGCGCGCACCAGGTTGGCATGTCCGGTGGACAGAATCCTTTCGCGATCATCCTCGCCTGTTCCGATTCGCGAGTGCCGGTCGAGCTGGTATTTGACCAGGGCTTCGGCGACCTTTTCGTCATCCGCGTCGCCGGTAACGTCGTGGCGCCCTCGCAGGTCGGCAGCATTGAATTCGCGGCTAGTCAGTTTGGAACGCAACCTCGTCGTTGTCCTCGGCCATTCGAATTGCGGCGCTGTCGTTGCCACGCTCAAGGAACTCTCGCTTGAACAGACGCACCGCTCACCGAACCTGCGTGCGATCGTGGACCGCGTTCGCCCCGCAGTCGAGCCAGTAATCGCCGCAAATGCGGGTAGTGACGAAGAGACGCTGACAGCGGCGGCGGTGCGCGCCAATATTCTGGCGTCCGTGGAAAGACTCTCGCATGGATCGCTCATCCTCGAGCAGCTGATCAACACGGGTGACCTCGTCATCGTCGGCGCGGAGTACTCGATTGAGACCGGAATCGTCGAATTTCTCGACAGGAATCAGGGAAAACGGGAGCCGTGATCGAGGGTGGCTGTTTCTGTGGAAACGTCCGCTACGAGGCGGTGGGACCCGAGAAGTTTGCCTGTTTGTGTCACTGCGAGAGCTGCCAGCGCGCGGCCGGTGCACCGGTCGTTGCCTGGGCAACGTATTCGCGTGACAGTTTCAGGGTAACGCGCGGCGACATGCATTGGCACCACTCCTCACCGGGTGTCACACGTGGCATATGCGCGAACTGCGGCACGTCGATTACTTACGAAAACGAGAACCGCCCGGGCGAGATCGACGTCACCCTCAACAGTCTCGACGAGCCGGGTCAGCCGGTGCTGCGCGCTCACATCTGGACCGAGGACAAGCAGCCGTGGCTCACGATTGATGACGCGCTGCCGATCTACGCAAAGAACGCAGGCTAGTGTCCTGTTGTATCGTGGATACCTGCAGATTCAGCAGGGGCAGACGATGAACCGAAATACCGCCAGGACGATCGCCGACGCGCTCACCTGGACGCGCATCTGCAGCGTCATACCCATCACGATCCTGGCGTTCTACGACCTGAAATGGTGGGTATTTGGTCTGTACATCGCCGCCGCATTGACTGACCTGCTGGACGGGATGTTTGCGCGTCGCGGAGCTCCACCAAAGTCCGATCTTGACCTCGATGGCGTAGCGGACCGGATTCTCAGTTTTGCCACGATACTGTGGTTCTGGTTGTTGATTCCCGGCTTCCTCCAGAAATACTGGCTGCCTTACCTGCCTGTTATCGCCGCACTGGAGGTCTATCTGAACATCATCCGAATACGCTACCAGCGCTTCGACGTTCCACACCTGCCCTTTGGACGCTTTGCGATGGCGTCGTTCTTCACCTTGCTACCGGTACTGATCGTGTGGGGCGACCTACCGTGGTTCGTTCACACCGTCCTGATTATCGTGGTCGCATCGGAGCTACAACTGACATGGGCCTTCTGGAAAAAATCAACGGCGAGGTAGACCTGACCGCGGCCGCTGTCAGCAATATCAGCGCCTGGATCATTGAGCGTCGATCTTTCGCTGCAGGTACCAGCAGAACCATCCTTTGTATCTCTGCTGCAAATCCTTGTTCATCCAGTCTCTGCCTGTAACTGTCCCGCGACATTTCGTAGTGCCGCAGTTGCAGTCCAGTTCATGGTCGAAATCGTCAGTGGTCGCCCAGTCATGTGTTAACTCCGCGCCAACCTCTATGTCCCTCATTGCGACAAAGACGATCTGGCCCTGTATCGCACAATTGGGGTCACAGGAATGGTTTAGATAAACCATGCTGCCCGCACGCTCATCCTGGCTTATTGGCGCGATAAAGAGGTCTTCGGATATCTGTATCTCCGCTGGACCGAGTTGGCGCTCAAGCTCAGTCCACGTCGAGGCCGTCAGTATGTAGCCTCCTTTGACCGCGATAATCTCACCTTGAGCTATCGCCGAGTTGGCGAACAGCCCTTCGCCGTGAATAGGGCTACTCCTTACGTCTGTTTTTGGCGAACGATACGAATGCTGCATGATCGGTGTTGTTCCTCGCTATGTGGCCTGCATCATCGTCCGTTTAGAGACCGACGCGATCCATGAAACTCTTGAAATACGGCCGCCCGCAACCAGCCAGGAGCGGACCTTCAGCCTGACTGCAGGCATTATCTTGCGGGCTATCGGCGATGTCATGTTGCAGCGCATTCCGATATGTCCAACTGCCCTGTTACGTTAGCCGCCTGGCCATGACCAGATCATTTTGTAGCTCAGATCCGAGCGCGAACTGGCGAACGCCTACCGTCGCGAACCCCCAACGCTCGTAAAAAAGGATTGCGCGTTTGTTTTCTTCCCAGACTCCGAGCCAAATTGTCTGGCACCTGAGATCTCCCGCTATTCCGAGGCAGGCGCGCATCAATGCCGCCCCAACTCCACGGCCGATTTCCAAATTGTCTGCATAGATGCGCTCGTATCTCGACAGTGTTCTGATCATCGACACTCGGGTCTTCAGTTGTAGTGCTTAGCTTCGCATAGCCAATGAGAGCGTCGTGACCGCTGCGCACGGCGACCAGGAATATGTTGCCGCAATCATTAAACTCGTTACGCGCATTTTCAACTGTAAGCGAAGACTCTCACATAGTCCTCTATGTTGCTGGCGTCGTTGTCAGCCTCAAATGTGTCACGAAACGACCGGGCCGCGAGATCCGCCAGATCCATGAAGATCCTCTTCTGCGGCACGTCGGACGATAATGTCTTCAATCATGATCGATCGTATCCAGCGGTTATTCCGGTGCGAAAGTGACGCAAAATGCTATCGAGTTCCTGATAAACCGCAAGGACCGAAAAGTCTGCTGTCTGTCGACCGATTTTCCCTGGGTGCATCCGTCTGAGTGCATAGAGAGGGGTCTTTCTGGCAGGAGGCAGGGACAACGCTGCGATCAGCGCGTTGTCGCAACAATTCATGTATATCGGTCACATCAATCTCGCGAAATCATTTAACGGCGCCGGTGAACACTTCGTCAGGCTAATCGAGGCGCTTCGAACACCCGGTGTCCGACAGTATATGCTGGTCAGGAACATAGAGCTCGCGAAACGGCTCGACCTTGTCGGCGAAGTAACGGTCGGACCTGTCGTCAGATCGGCGGTAACCGCCTATTGCCTGATGCCCGCCGTCGACATCGTACATATTCACGACCCAAACGACGGACAAGCGGGTCTCCTGCTGACACTGACGCGCTCCATTCCTTTTGTTTTGACGCATCATGAGACGGCCCCGGGAAATAGCCCGCTTGGCAGGGCGGTGTACCGGCGTGCGGCGGGCATGATTTACAGCGCCGATGCCGATGCAACCAAACACCTCAGAATCTACAGGCACGCGGTCAACGCCTGGCACGCAGCAGCATCCTCGTCCTGAGTCAAAACTCCCAGAGCACACCGATCGCGGGCAGCAATGGCATCCAGTAGTCGCGGCTGAACTCCAGCGATTCATTGCCAGCGGCATCCTCCTCCAGGTCCCAGTCGATACAGCAGACGTTGCGACGATTGAGGACATTGGAAATCTCAACAAACGCCAGCAAGGTGCCTCGCCGTACGTCGAACTTGCGGCTTAGCCGCACATCCACGCTGGAGAAAGTCGGGTGACGAAACTGGTTGCGCGGTCCCGGCACCGCAACATTGATCGGCTCCCCATCTGCATCAACGCCGGCGTCGATTAACGCCAGGTCGGTTCGCGGCCATCCACTGTGTATGCTCGCGGCCATCGAAAAATTCCAGCCTTCATTCTGCCAGGCGAAACCACCTTGCACAGCGTGTCGCTGGTCCCAGCTACGCGGCACGTCGCGGCCGTCGATTCGATCACTTACCTCCGACCAGGTGTAAGACCCCCACCAGTTCCAGGCACCCGCGGTCCGGTCCGTCGACAGCTCCAGTCCTCGCGCCCGGGCCCTGGTGGGGTCCAGTCGCACGCGATCCGCCTGCAGCTCGGGCATTAGCCCCAACGGATCGTAGAGGTTCTCGAAGCGCGGTCGAACGTCGCGAATTTCTTTCTGGAAAATCTCGAGTCGGACCGCCGTCTCGTTGTTGATCAGGTGTTTGACACCAGCGATGATGTGATCGGCTCGCTGTGCCGGCCAGAAATTCGTTATACCGTCCTCGATTTGCAGCGACTGCAGGGGCTGCGACTGGTGGTAGCGACCCAGGCTGAAACGAAGCTCCGTTGCCTCCGCTGTTCGCACCATGAGATTCAGCCGGGGGCTCAGCTGCGAGTCCGAACTCACCTCCGTGTAGGTCTGATCGTCCCAGCGCAATCCCCACTCGAACACCGCACGCGGAGTTAGCCGCCAGCGGTCCGACACGTATATCGCATAGCTGCCGCCTGTGGGGCTCGCAGTGGCGGAGCGGCTCACCGCGTCGGGCTGATCCTGGTAGATCGCCTGCAGGCCGAAGTAGGCGGCCGAACCGTCGTAAGCGTAGTCCGCCTCGCCATAGGCCGCATGGATACCCCACTGCGTTCGATGTCGCGCTGATGGGCTCCAGATCCAGTCCTGGCGCAGCGCGAACCGGGTAACGTCGCGCGTATCCAGCGCCGCCGCGACCATCTTCTCAGGATCGTTGGCCACGCCTTCACGCTGGTTGCTGTAGTCGACCATCGACAAAACGGTACTGCTGCTCAGTGTTTCCGACCAGTCACTGTCGAGGCGCAACCAGAGCTGCATATTGCTCGTGTCGCTGACGACTTGTTCAAGCTCCGCCGGGTCCGTCTCAAGCACAAGCCTGACCTGATCTTCGGCGAACAGTGTATTCAACGACAGTCGCGTGTTACTCGACAACTCGATCGTGTATTCACCAAAAACGTCAAAATACGACGGCTGACCGAACTTTGGATCGATTACGAGATCGAGGTTGCCGCGCCGCGCGGAGAATAGCCAGTTGCGGCCGTCGGCCTCGCCTGCAGACAGAAACGACGTATTGAACACGCTGAGCCCGATCTCCGTGTGCCGTGGCTTCTCGGTGTCCAGCGAGTCCATCAGGACCAGCCCGCTCATTCGATCGCCGTAGCGCACCGGAAAACCACCCGTGTACACCTCGACACCCTGAATCGCCCTGGCATCGACGGCACTAAAAATATTCTGGTAGTCACGGATATGAAATGGGTCGAACAGCCATTGGCCGTTCAACATGATGCCGATTTCACTTTCCTCACCACCGCGAAAGTGCACTAACGCCGACGCGCCACTCGCGGCCGTGCCCGGCAGGCGCTGCGTCACACGAATCGGGTCTTCGCCAACATCGGGCATGTTCTGAATGGATCGCTGATCAAGCGCAAAACGCGATGTCGAGATGTCGCGCGAAATTTCGTAGCGGCTGGCGGCGACGATTACAGTTTCGATATCGGGCTGCGTTGGCGCCGGTGCCATAGCTCCGGATCCCGGCTGCGGTGCGCCCGTAGCCTGGCCTTTAACGACCAGGTACACGCCCGACTCTTCGCGTATCGCCAGGCCGAAAGGCCTCAGGATTTGTCGCACTATCTCGACGGGCGTTCCGGGCTCGGGTTCCTTTAATACACGAATTTCATCATCAACAAGGTTGGTGCTGTACGCAAAACTGTACCCCTGGTCACGAAATCCGTCGATGACGTTTGCCACGGTCCGGCCGGTGTAGGGCGCAGCGCGCCCGTCGTCAGCGACGAGCGCCGACGAAAACAGCAATACCGAAAGCAGCAGCAGTCGTATCATGAAATCGGCTTAATCTTGTGCGTTGCGCTCTCCGCCTGACCTACTTGTCCCTGACATTAATGGCTTTATCACTGACATAAATGGCGCCATCCACAATAGCCCATTCCAGGCCTGCTGTTTCCAGGCGCAGCTTCAGTGCCTGCAGTGGCTCAGTGTAAATTGCCCCCTTGAGGAAAGCCTCATGGCGGGCAATCTGCTCGGCATCACCCTCGTAATGAAATTCGAGGCCCGTTTCACGACAGGCCCACAGCAGGAACTCATGCAGCGACTTGCCGTCCACATCCGTCACCGGCGAAGTGCGACTCACCCAGTCCCACGCCTCACCGCTTCGGCTGATACTCAAAACGGCAGGCTGGCTGCGTCCTGACATCGTTACCTGCTCACCCGAGGACGCGACGTAATCCTGATACAGGCCTTCTACTTCAACCTTTCCTTCCCTGACGCTGACAACCAGGTCGTCGTCGGTCACGCGCGTCATGAATTGCGTGCCGATATGCGTGACCTCGCCATAGTCAGTAGCGACAACAAATTCCGACGCGCCGCCACCACTGATACCTCCCATGAGTCCGGACGGGCTGGAATCGAAATACACGCGTCCGGAGTCGAGAAACACTGACGTGCTCTCGATGAACCTGATTCGCGTACTCGCATCCATGCGCAGGGAACCGCCGTTGCCCCAGGCGAGCGCCATGCCAGCCTCGTCGCCGGTAACAATCGTCTGCCCGGCTAGAACGCTGGAAAGCGCCTCTGTCTCGCGCAGCTCCGAAGAATCACCAAGCAAGATAAATTGAGCCGAAGCTCTTCTCGATCGTTGCTACCTGCACGCCATCTACTGACGGCTGGCGATACAGACTGAACATCGAGGAAACAGCTATCAGCACCGTCGCGGCGATCGCGAAAACGCCAATACGGCGACGCGATCGACGCCTGCCGCTCATTGCCTGCCACTCACCGCACACCGCCTCGCGCACGGCTGCCTCGTCGGACTCGGACGGCATTGGCCGTGGTGAAGCGTGGCTGAGCAATTGCTCCAATGCTTCTTCCGATCGTCCGCTTGCGCGCTGATCAATACTAGTCATGGTTTCACCAACTCGTTCTCGTTAAGTTCCATGCCGTCGGTCAACGACGAATACACATCGGCAAATGCCCTTTTGGCACGCGCCAAAAGGGACTGCGTCGCTTCGGCACCAATGTCCAGGCGTTCCGATATTTCCTTAATCGAATGGCCTTCGATGTACTTCCACTCAAGCACATCCCCGTATCGCGCCGGCAACTTATCCAGCGCCACCTGGATCAGACGCAACAGTTCAACGCGGCGATAACTGCGTTCCGGACTCATTTGCGGTGGCGCCGGGTATGAGTCGACTGCAGCCTGCACCTCCGGAAAGTCTTCGGTCAGCACGATGTGTTGCCGGTATCGCCCCTGTTTCGCCAGCCAGTCACTGGTTTCGTTGCGACAAATCGCACACAGCCAGGTGAACAGGGCCGACTCGGCCCGATAGGTATGCAGCTTGCGTATCGCCCGGGTCAGGCTGATCTGCGCGACTTCGCGTGCCGCGTCAGGATCGTCCGACAATCGCGTCAGAGCGAAGCGGTACAAGCGCGCAAAGTTCTCGTCGAAGAACTGGTCAAAGGCCCTGCCATCACCTGCAAGCAGCTGTTTTACAAGCCTTTTATCTTCGAAATAGACCGTCATCTCGAATTGCCCATATCGATTCGTCCCAGGGTACTCGACTGTTTGACCGCTGATGCAGCAAGAATCGGTCGGCGAATCAAACCAGTTTACGCCTGCAAGCTCTTGTCGAGGCCTGAAGTGGGCGAAAACTACCTAAAACAGTACGGCCCCTTACTAATGGACAGGCGGCCGCCACCCAACTTAGGCTGACGTCATGCCGCTTAAGTACTCCATAAGACACGAGGATTCGCTTATTCGTGTCGCCGTTACCGGTTCACCAGACTACCTGACTCTCGATCGGCTCTGGCACGATATCGTGGCCCACTGCAAACGTCATGGCTGCCTCAAGGTTCTGGGTGAGTCAACAAGCGAACAATGGGAGAATGCTGATGCCTACGACCATGCGGCCATCTTCGAAGCAGCCGGCGTTACGAACCAGTACCGCATTGCGTGGGTGGAACAAGATCCCGACGCTAAAGAGGCGATCAAGCTCGCGGAAGCAGTCGTAAATAACAGAGGCATTGAGACGGCTCGGGTTTTTGACAGCCTCGCCGCGGCGCAGCGGTGGCTTGCTGAAATACCTGATGGCCAGTAGCTAGCTCGGACAACGAAATACGGGCCCGCGAGGGGCCCGTATGATTCGTGATTTGTCGGGACGATCACACGCGCGTTGAAACGCGCGCATCGTCACTGAGAACCCCTATCTCTTCATTGCCTCGAAGAACTTCGCGTTCGTCTTCGTGTCCTGCAGCTTGTTCAGCAGAAACTCGACGGCGGCGAGCTCGTCCATCGGGTGCAGGACTTTTCTCAAAATCCACATCTTCTGCAGCTCATCCGGATCCGTCAGGTACTCTTCCTTGCGTGTACCGGAACGGTTGATGTTGATCGCCGGGAAAACGCGCTTCTCGGCGATACGTCGATCCAGATGGATCTCCATGTTACCGGTACCCTTGAACTCCTCGTAGATGACTTCGTCCATCTTCGAGCCAGTATCGACAAGCGCCGTCGCGAGAATCGTCAGGCTACCGCCTTCCTCGATGTTGCGTGCCGCGCCGAAGAATCGCTTCGGACGATGCAGCGCATTAGCGTCAACACCACCGGTCAACACCTTTCCGGAGGACGGTACAACCGTATTGTAAGCACGCGCAAGACGGGTGATCGAGTCCAGCAGGATGACGACGTCGCGTTTATGCTCGACGAGGCGTTTCGCTTTCTCAATGACCATCTCGGCGACCTGCACGTGGCGACTGGCCGGCTCGTCAAAGGTCGACGAGACTACCTCACCGCGCACAGTGCGCTCCATTTCGGTCACTTCCTCAGGACGCTCATCGATTAGCAGTACGATGAGATCGACTTCCGGAGAATTGGCGCAGATCGCTGATGCCATATTCTGCAGCAACATCGTCTTGCCCGCTTTCGGCGGAGACACAATCAGGCCACGCTGGCCCTTGCCGATAGGCGCGACCATATCGATGATGCGAGCCGTCAGGTCTTCGGTACTACCGTTGCCCTGCTCGAGTATGAAGCGCTCTTTCGGGAACAGCGGCGTCAGGTTCTCGAACAGCACCTTGTTGCGCGCATTCTCAGGCGCATCATGGTTAATCTGGCCGACCTTCAGCAGTGCAAAGTAACGCTCGCCTTCTTTGGGCGGGCGTATCAGGCCGGAAACCGTGTCGCCGGTTCGCAGGTTGAAGCGCCGAATCTGGCTCGGGCTGACGTAAATATCATCCGGTCCCGCAAGGTAGGAGCTGTCGGCCGAGCGCAGAAAGCCGAAACCATCCTGCAGGATCTCGAGTACACCATCGCCGTAGATATCCTCGCCAAGGCTTGCATGCGCCTTGAGGATCGAGAAAATCATGTCCTGCTTGCGCGATCGGGCGAGGTTCTCGACACCGAGCGACTCGCCGAGTTCAACAAGCGCAGCAGCCGGACGGGTTTTTAGTTCCGTCAGGTTCATGATGTTCTTGCTTTGCTCGAGTTGCTCGGGCGTTATTACCTCGAGACTGCCCTCGTCATCAGGATATTCGCTGCCTTGCGGCGAGCGGCGACGACGGCGGCGGTTCGGATTGCCCTTGCTCTTGTTGCCCGTTTTGTTCGGGCGATTTTTAGTTGAAGTACCCAAGTACCCTCTCACAGATTAGTGTCCAGAAATTCATCGAGCTGCGACTTTGGCATCGCGCCCATCTTTTGTGCCTGTACTTCGCCGTCCTTGAAGAGAATCAGCGTCGGAATGCTGCGGATGCCGTATTTCTGAGCCGTATTCGGATTTTCGTCCACATTCAGTTTCACGACCGCAAGCTTGTCAGCATGCGACACGGCGACCTCCTCCAACAGTGGCGCAATCATCTTGCAAGGGCCACACCATTCGGCCCAGAAGTCGAGCAGCACTGCTTTGTCATTTTGTAATACGTCGGCATCAAATGTGCCGTCCGATGTGTGCACAATATTGTCGCTCACCGGTTACTTCCTCCCAATGAAAGTGTGGATTGATTGTGATTTTGCTCGTTATGCGGCTTACCGACGAACGAACATTGCAAAAACGGATGACGCTGCCTTAACTATCAGGCAATATGTCGCAGCTCAATTGCCGGGTAATCCGGCTATTTCCGGCTTCTTTCTGGATCGTTTAGGAAATCGAAATTGGCGGGTGCGACGGTTGTCGCGTCTGATTGGCCCAATTTGACCGTTTCGCGAGCCATTTTGCAAGCTTTTAACGCATATTTTCTGGTCTAATTTCTATGTCTGAAAACCATCTGAGCGACCTCAGATTTGACACCTTGCCGTTGCATGAGAGCATTCAGGCGGGCATACGTGACGCGGGCTTTGAGTTCTGTACACCGATTCAAGCCAGTACCTTACCCATCGCCCTGAAAGGCCACGACGTTGCCGGCCAGGCGCAGACCGGTACGGGTAAGACGGCAGCTTTCCTGATCGCGGCCTTTCAGCGACTCCTGAATACCCCGACCGAGCCTGGAGAGAAACGCCAGCCCCGGTTATTCGCCCTGGCTCCGACGCGCGAACTCGCCGTACAAATCGCAAATGACGCGCAAGTGCTTGGCAAACATACCGGTCTCAAGATCGGCATCGCGTTCGGCGGCACCGATTACGAAAAGCAACGCAGGACCCTTGAAGATGGCGTCGACCTACTCATCGGCACGCCCGGGCGCATAATCGATTACTTCAAGCAGGGCGTTTTCAAGCTCGACCAGGTCGAGGTCGCGATCCTCGACGAAGCCGACCGCATGTTTGATCTCGGATTCATCAAGGACATTCGCTACCTCTTACGGAAGCTTCCGGAACCTGACAAACGCCTGAATATGCTGTTCTCGGCGACGCTGTCACAGCGGGTCATGGAACTCGCCTACGAGCATATGAACGAGCCCGAATTGATACGAATCGAACCGGATAAGGTCACAGCTGATCGGGTTCGACAGGCGGTATTCTTCCCCTCCAACGAAGACAAGATGCCGCTCCTGATCGGCCTGATCCGCGAGATGGGCGAAGGACGCATCATGATTTTCGTGAATATGAAGCGTGAAGCCGAGCGGGTGCAGGACCATCTTGAGGCCAACGGCATTCATGCCAAAGCAATCTCGGGCGATGTTCCGCAGAATAAACGCCTTCGCATGCTTATGGATTTTCAAAGTGGCGAGCTGGCCGTTCTCATCGGCACGGACGTCGCCTCACGCGGCCTGCACGTACCGGATGTTCAATACGTTATCAATTATGACCTGCCGCACGATGCGGAAGACTATGTGCATCGTATAGGCCGCACCGCGCGCGCCGGCGCTGCGGGCGATGCGATCAGTCTCGGCTGTGAGACCTACGTGATGACGCTCCCGGAAATTGAAGCGTACATTGGGCACAAGATTCCGGTCGCTAACTACGATCATGAAAACCTGCCGGAAATCGTGAGACCGAAACCGCGCCCGCGTAAACCTTCAAACCAGCGAGGCAGGCCAGGTGGTGGCGGACGTTCCGGAGGCGGTCGAAGTGGCGGCGGTCGTAGCAGTGGCCCTCGCCGTGGACCTCCAAAAAGATAGGTATTGGTACGATTATTCGGGCGACCTGACGGTCGCGCGCCAGGGCGCGCTCCTACAGCATATCCGAGACCGCCTCGACGCCCCGAAATTCGGAACCATGCGCGATCGGTTGTGTTGTGTCGGGTCGGGTTACGGTTACCAACATCGTCACGCCATACTCCTCGGCGCTTCTCAACACAGGCTGACTATCGTCCACGAATAGCGTCGTCTCGATGTCGAACCCGACATCGTCCTGCAGCGCGTGCCAGAACGCCTGGCTTTCTTTGGCATGACCGTACTGGTGTGAGCTGAACACACCGTCGAAATAGTCACCCAGGCCGGTTACTGCGTCTTTCAATGCCAGCGTGTCCGGATGCGAATTGGTGACCAACAACACGCGCGAATCCTGGTCGCGCACACTGCGCAGGAAATCCAGCGCCCCGGGCAGGTAGCCGATACGATGATTGACATCGTGGTGCAGCTGCACGACGTCGATACCCAGTCGCTCGCTCCAGTGGTCAAGGCAGTACCATTCGAGATCACCCTGTACCGATCGATACTGCTCGAAGAGGTGATCGCGTGCGGCATCGAAGCTCATGTCCTGCACGGCGGCGTATCGTCGCGGCACCAGGTCCTTCCAGACGTAGTTATCGAACGCGAGATCAAGCAAGGTGCCGTCCATATCGAGCATCAGCGTGTCAGTGCGCTGCAGCGCCGTTTTCGGATCGATATTCATTGCTATACTGCGCGCCCGGTAGTCAACAGGATTGGATATGGAAATCAGGTCGTTCATTGAACCCTTGATCGCGCTGGCTGAAGATGCCGGCCGGGCGATTCTGGAAGTCTACGCGACCAATTTTGAGGTGCAAAGCAAAGACGACGAGTCGCCGCTCACGCAGGCGGATCTCGCATCGAATCGGCGCATCGTTGCGGGCCTCGAGGCGCTGCAGCCCCGGCTGCCCATCATCACCGAGGAGGCCGGTCTTCCCGCCTTTGAAGAGCGTCGCAGCTGGGAGCGCTACTGGCTGATTGATCCGCTGGACGGCACCAAGGAGTTCGTCAATCGAAACGGTGAGTTCACGGTCAACATCGCCTTGATCGACAACAATCGGCCGGTGCTGGGCGTAGTTCACGTGCCGGTACAAGCCAAGACCTATATCGGCTGCGAAGGCGTGGGTGCCGAGCTGCGCGACGCCGACAAGACGCCTGTGCCGATTCGCGTCAGCGCGACGAGTAGCGACCCTGTGAGGATAGTCGGAAGCCGATCACACCGTGGCGCCAGCCTGGATGCGTATCTCGAGCGCCTGGGCGAACACCGGATGGTGCCAATGGGCAGCTCGCTGAAGTTCTGCGTCATTGCCGAAGGGGGCGCAGATCTTTACCCGCGCCTCGGCCCGACCTCCGAGTGGGATACGGCGGCGGCGCAGGCGGTGGTCGAACAGGCTGGCGGTCGCGTCGTTACGCTCGATGGAAAACCGATGACATACAACGCGAAATCCGACATTCTTAACCCTCACTTTTTTGTCATCGGCGCCAGCGACAGGGACTGGTTGGCGCCCCTAACCGACAGCGGGTAGCATGGCGGAATGACCGACAAGATCGATACCGAAGCGTTCAAGCAGCTTGAGCGACTACGCGAGTTGCGAGTCAGTCACAGGGACCTGGACTACCTGATCGATCGCTTGCAGCACGACCCGATGGTCGACCAGCTGCGTATTCGACGGCTGAAAAAGCGCAAGCTGCTTCTCAAGGACATGATAACCAACCTCGAAAGCGAGTTGATTCCGGATCTGGACGCGTAGCCGTTCTCACAAAGTCACATTCCGCAGACGAAGCGCGTTACCGATAACCGACACCGAACTCAGGCTCATTGCTGCGGCTGCAATCATGGGGCTCAACAACAAGCCGAAGAACGGATACAGGATACCGGCCGCGACAGGCACGCCGGCCGTGTTGTACGCGAACGCAAAAAACAGGTTTTGGCGGATATTCCGCATGGTTGCCTGACTTAGTGCGCGCGCCTTCGCAACGCCCAGCAGATCGCCGCGCACCAGGGTTACTCCAGCGCTCTGCATCGCGACGTCGGTTCCAGTACCCATCGCAACTCCGACATCGGCCTGAGCCAGAGCAGGAGCGTCGTTTATCCCGTCCCCGGCCATGGCCACGATCGAACCTTTGGCCTGTAGCTCGCGAACGATGCGATTCTTGTCTTCCGGTGAGACATCGGCGTGTACTTCGTCGATACCGATGCTTCGCGCTACCGCCTCTGCCGTTGCGGCACTGTCGCCCGTAAGCATGACGACGCGCAAGCCGGCACGATGCAATTTTTCTATCGCTTCCGGCGTCGATGCCTTGATGGGATCGGCGACACCGATCAGTCCCGCGGCCTTGCCGTCCACCGCGACAAACATGACGGTCTGGCCTTCCTTCCGGAAAGCCTCCGCGTTCCTTTCTAGTTCGGGGTCGTGGGCACCGACCGATTTCATCAGTTTTTCGTTGCCGACGGCGACCAGTTTGCCGGATACCGTCGCCCGCGCGCCCTGTCCCGTAACGGACTCAAAGTTCTCGTGCGCAAGCAGGGGTAGCGATCGCTTTTTCGCTGCCGCTACAATCGCTTCCGCCAACGGATGTTCGCTCGCGTTTTCTACCGACGCCGCCAAAGACAGCAGCGACTCTTCGCTGAATCCATCGAGCGGATCGATCATGACGAGTTGCGGGCGACCCTCGGTCAACGTGCCGGTCTTATCAACGACAATAGTGTCCACTTTTTCGAAGGTCTCGAGCGCCTCGGCGTTCTTTATCAGGATCCCGTTTTGTGCACCCTTGCCGGTTGCCACCATGATCGACATCGGCGTTGCAAGACCCAATGCGCATGGACACGCAATGATGAGCACCGCTACGGCATTAACGATCGCATAGGCCATGGCCGGTTGTGGCCCGAGCCATGCCCACAGAACAAAAGTCACGACAGCGACGGTAACGACGGCAGGCACGAACCAGCCCGCAACCACATCGGCCAGTCGCTGAATGGGCGCACGACTGCGTTGCGCCTCCGCAACCATTTTCACGATTTGTGACAGCAGCGTGTCATCACCAACATTTGTTGCCTCCATCACGAACCCTCCAGTGCCGTTGACTGTGCCACCAACAACCAGGTCGCCACTTCTCTTTTCGACGGGGATGGGCTCGCCACTGATCATCGACTCATCGACATTACTGCTGCCTTCGACAACGGTTCCATCGACGGGGATCTTCTCGCCCGGTCGAACACGAAGACGATCGCCCGTCGCAACGTCGTCGAGGGAAACCTCCTCTTCAGCGCCGTCAGCACGAATACGGTTTGCGGTGGGCGGCGCGAGCTCGAGCAAGGCCCGGATTGCGCCGGACGTCTGGCTACGCGCGCGCAATTCAAGCACCTGCCCCAGAAGTACCAGGGTTGTAATGACTGCCGCTGCCTCGTAGTAGACGGCGACCTCGCCGGTCAGGTTCCGAAACGCATCGGGAAAGACGCCCGGGACTACCGTTGCCACAAGAGAATAAGTGAACGCAACGCCGACGCCGAGCGCGATCAGCGTGAACATGTTGAGGTTCATCGATCGAATCGAATTTGCACCGCGCACGAAGAACGGCCAGCCACCCCACAACACGACCGGTGCCGCGAGCGCGAACTGCAGCCATGGCGCCCAATTAGCTGGCACGAGGTGCGTGAGCGGCTGCCCCGGAATAAGGTCGCCCATCGCATAGACAAACAGCGGCAAGGTCAGCGCGGCACTGACCCAGAATCGCCGCGTCATATCGTCCAGTTCGGACGTATCTTCCTCGCCGGCTACGATTCCTGCGGGTTCGAGCGCCATACCACAAATGGGGCAACCCGAGTTTCGAATGTCGCGAACCTCCGGGTGCATAGGGCATGTATAAACGGTGCCGCTGTAATCGGCCGGTACCAGATCGTAGACACCATTCGCCGCCTGAGGCGACGCTTCCTGTGCGCCGTGACAGCACGCATGGTCGTGCGATTCGTGTGTTTTCATATCATATTCACTTTAACGGCTCGCCCGCGCCAAAGAAGGAACAACGCGGGAATCACGATCAAGGTCAGAATCGTGGCGCTGACCATACCACCTACCATTGGCGCGGCAATGCGCCGCATTACCTCCGAACCTGTGCCACCACCCAGCATTATAGGGAGAAGTCCGGCAATGATCGCGGCAACGGTCATCATGATCGGTCGCACCCGAAGTACGGCACCATCAATGACGGCCTGTCGCACATCTTGCATAGTCAGCGAACGCTTTTCGACTTCGGCAGTCACCATGTGCCGCCGAATCGCCTGATTAAGATAAACCAGCATCACGACACCTATCTCGACGGCAACACCTGCCAAAGCGATAAATCCGACCCCGACCGCGACCGACAAGTCGTAATCAAGCAGGTATAGAAGCCACACGCCACCAATCAGTGCCATGGGCAAAGTTCCCATAATAATCGCGACCTCCGCAAAGCGACGAAAGTTGAGATACAGGAGCAAAACAATGATTGCGAGCGTCACCGGCCCAACAACCAACAACTTTTCCTTGGCCCGTACCATGTACTCATACTGGCCGGACCAGGCGAGCGAGTAACCGGGCGGCAGTTCCACGAAGTCCGTGACGACTTGCTGGGCCTCGGCGACATACGATCCAAGATCCCGCCCTGTGATATCGACATAGGTCCAGCCATTCAGGCGCGCGTTTTCGCTCTTGATTGCGGGCGGTCCGTCAACGACTTTGACGTCGGCCACGTCGGCTAGTGCGATTCTGGCCCCGTTTGGAGTCACTATTGGCAGTAATTTCAGTTGTTCGATCGAGTCGCGTACTCGCTGCGGATAGCGAACGTTAACCGGGTATCGCTCAAGACCTTCTACAGTTTGCGTTACGTTCATGCCGCCAACCGCCGAACGAACAACATCTTGCACATCGTTGATGTTCAGACCGAAGCGCGAGGCACGTTTACGATCAATGTCAACATCCACGTAGCGCCCACCCGCGACGCGCTCGGAATACACCGAGGCGGTACCATCCACATCGGCCAGCACGCGCTCGAGATCCTGACCGATTCGCTCGATCACTGCCAGATCGGGCCCCGCCACTTTTATGCCGACCGGCGTCTTTATGCCTGTCGCCAACATGTCGATGCGTGTCTTGATTGGCATCACCCATGCGTTGGTGAGCCCGGGGTACTTTACGACCTGATCAAGCTCGTCTCGCAAGCTTTCGGGCGTCATGCCCTCCCGCCATTGATCACGGGGTTTGAATTGGATCACCGTCTCGATCATCGTCAGCGGGGCCGGGTCAGTCGCTGTCTCGGCGCGGCCGACCTTGCCAAACACGCTTTTCACCTCCGGCAAAGTGCGTATTAGCCTGTCCGTTTGCTGCAGGATTTCACGCGCTTTGTCGATGGACACACCCGGGTACGTCGTCGGCATGTACATGAGGTCGCCCTCATCCAGGGGCGGCATGAACTCTGATCCCAGCTGCGTTGCCGGCCACAAACCAACGACCAGTACAGCAGCAGCGCCGATCAATGTGGCTTTCGGGAATCGAATCACTCCATGAATAACCGGTCGATAGATCGCAGTTAGCACGCGATTGATCGGGTTCTTGTGCTCTGGAGTTACCGCGCCACGAATGAAATACCCCATCAGCACGGGGACCAGGGTGATGGACAGACCAGCGGCGGCTGCCATCGCGTAGGTTTTCGTATAGGCCAGTGGCGCAAACAGTCTGCCTTCCTGCGCTTCGAGCGTAAAAACGGGCAGGAAACTGAGCGTGATAATGATTAACGAGAAGAAAAGCGGCGGCCCCACCTCGCTGGCCGAATCCCCGATAATTCGCCAGCGGTTTTCGTCTGTAAGTGGCTCATGCTCGATATGTTTGTGGACGTTCTCGATCATGACAATTGCCGCGTCGACCATTGCACCGATTGCGATGGCAATACCGCCCAATGACATGATATTGGCATTGATGCCTTGCAGGTGCATGACGATGAAAGCGGTCAGGATTCCAACCGGCAGACTGATGATAATGACGGCCGACGATCGAAGGTGAAACAGGAATACCGCGCAGACCAGCGCCACCACGATGAACTCCTCAAGCAGCTTTCCCTGCAGCGTTTCAACGGCGCGCTCGATCAAATCCGATCGATCGTAGGTGGTTACAATTTCGACACCATCCGGAAGACTGCGTTGCAGCTCTGCGAGTCGAATCTTGACCGCTCTGATCGTTTTCAAGGCGTTCTCACCCCAGCGCATAACGATCACGCCACCGACGACCTCGCCTTCGCCATCGAGCTCGGCAATACCCCGGCGCATTTGTGGCCCCAAACGAATATCAGCGACGTCCGATAACACCAGCGGCGTACCCAGCTCGTTGACGCCCAACGGAATGTCGCGCAGATCGTCGAGGTTCTCCAGGTAGCCGCTTGCGCGCACCATGTATTCGGCCTCGCCCATTTCAATGACGGAACCGCCGGTTTCCTGATTGCCTTGCTGTATGGCCGTCTTGAGCTTTGAAAGTGGAATGCCAAATGCTCGCAGCTTGTCCGGATCCACAACCACCTGGTACTGGCGTACCATGCCGCCAATCGTTGCAACTTCGGCGACGCCTGGCACGGTCTGAAGTTCGTACTTGAGAAACCAGTCCTGAAGACTCCTCAGCTCGGCAAGGTCGTGTTTTCCGGTGCGATCGACAAGCGCGTACTCGAAAATCCAGCCAACGCCCGTTGCATCGGGCCCCAACGCGGGCTTCGCGCTATCCGGTAACTGACCGGTTACCTGGCTCAAATATTCGAGTACGCGTGAGCGCGCCCAGTAAAGATCCGTCCCGTCCTCGAAAATGATGTAGACATACGAGTCACCGAAGAAGGAGTAACCCCGAACCGTTACGGCTTTCGGAACTGACAACATGGCCGTGGTCAGCGGGTAGGTAACCTGATCTTCTACAACCTGCGGTGCTTGCCCGGGAAATGACGTCTTGATGATGACCTGCACGTCGGAGAGGTCGGGCAACGCGTCAACCGGTGTCTGCTTCACCGAGTACACGCCCCAGGCAACCAGGAATCCCGTTGCGAGTAAAACCAGGAAGCGATTTGTTATCGACCAGCGAATAAGTCCGGCAATCATCAGTCGGTCCTCATTTGGTGCTGGCTATGATCCGTGGAATCATCCTTGGGATCATCCTTGGGATCGTCGTCTTTCGCGTTGTCTGTCACCTCATCGGAAGTGTCCTGCATACGCGCCAATGCGGATCCGATGTTCGATTCGGAGTCGATCAGGAACTGTCCGGAAACAACCACGAGCTCGCCAGCCGAAATACCCTTGCGTATCGCCACACGGTCTCCCGACTCGATACCGACCTGCACAGGCTGGGCCCGGAAACGGCCTTCACCCAGAGCCACCACCACCCGATCAATCGAACCACCTCGAATCAGCGCCTCGCGCGGCACGTGCACCACCTCGCCGACGCTGTCGCCTTGTATCGTGACCCGTGCAAACATGTTCGGCCGCAGCGTTTCAGCCGCGTTGTCGAATCGAAGCCGGACTTTCAGCGTTCGCGTCTTCGGGTCGAGTTCGGGGTACACGTAGTCGACGCTGCCATGCCACGTCTCGCCGGGCAGGTATTCAAGCTCGACCATCGCGGTCTGACCCGGTTTTACCCATGCCGACTGTCGCTCGAATACCTCGGCCAGCACCCAGACTTTGTCGAGTTTTGCGACGGACATGATTTCAGTGACTGGAGTGACGAAGATGCCTTCGCGCACACCCAGATGGACGATCACGCCGTCCGTCTCAGCGTACACCCGCACCCGTTGTCGAACGGTACGCTCCTTGTCCAGTCGGGCAATCTCGCTGGCCGATACTCCAAGCGCGGACAAGCGTTCTTTCGACGCTTGCAATAACAACTGGTTGGCGCTGCGCAATGCAATGAGGTATTCCTCTTGCGCATTTACGAGCGTGGGTGAATACAATTCGAACAGCAACTGGCCCTTCCTGACCGCGTCGCCGCTGGCCTTTGTCGCCAGTTTTTCGATCCAGCCGTCAACGCGCGTGTGTACGTGTTGCACCGTGTCCTCATCGTAGGCGACGTAGCCAACCGTCTCGATGCGCTTCGACAATTCGCCACGCTGCGCCCTGGCCGTGCGTACACCGAGGTTATTGACTACCGTGGCGTCAATGGCGACCACGCCGGGTTGGCCATCAACCTCGTCTGCATACACGGGTACCAGATCCATGCCCATCGGCGACTTGCCCGGTTCATCACGGCGGTATTTAGCATCCATGGGGGCGACCCAATACGACACCTCGCGATCTCCGCCAGCTGCCGCTTCGGGGGAAACACCAGCCTTCGAATTCATAGAGCGGCCGATCAGGACGCCGATAGCAACCCCAACAAGGATTGCGCCGATAACAAACGTAATCTTCTTCATCGTGGTAGACCTCCGAGGTTGGCGAGCACGGCATAACTCTGCGCGCGCTCGGCCTGCAGGCGAATGTGCTCGATACGGGTATTCAGATCGTCGATATAGGCGCGCATGACATCGGCGAAATCGCCTCGATCACTTTGATACGCAAGCATCGATGCCTCGGCGTTATCTTTGGCTTGACCGAGAATGCTCGCGTCGTACAAAGACAGGCGGCGCGTCAGATCTCGCCAACGGGCATGCTCCGCCACCAGTTGGCTTTGCAGGCCCCGTGAGGTCTGTTCCCGGCTCGATATGGCAGCGCTGCGCTCGTGAAGTGCGGCCGAAAGGGTACTGTCGACCGACTTCTTCCTGAAGAATGGCAGGTCGACGCTCACGCCGAGGCTGACGAAATCCGACCTTGGTTCACCGTTGGGCAGGATGCCCTCGCGATAGCTGTAGCCGAGCTCGAGCGCCCAGCCGGGCTTCGATCGCTCATGTGCCAGGTCGACACCCGCGCGGCGCGCTTCAATCTGCGCATCGGCGGCTCTTAATGCGGGATGTTCCGTCAGCGTACGCTGTAGGGACTCGAGTGGCGGCAGGCGATTCCAACTCGGTAACTTCAGAGCTAGCGGTCGCGTGGCGTCGCTACCGATCCACTCACCTAGCGCGGCTTGCGCGCGTGAACGCTGTCGTTCGATATCTATCAGTCGATCCTGGAGGCGGCTCAACTCAAGCTCGGCGCGCAATACGTCTTGCTGACTCTTGCGACCCACCGAGTAAAGCGAACGCGTGACCAACGCCAAGTCGTCAAAGAACGGCCGCGACTCAGTTACCAGCTTGTGGGCCCGGTCCCAATAGTAGAAATCCAGCCACGAATTACGTACGGCGGTGAGCACATTGCGACTCCGCGCCTCGGCGTTTTCGTTCATCTCGGCAGCAAGGAAATCGAATTGTCGGGCACTGAACGAGCGAGTCTTGCCGGCCGGAAATACCTGCCGCAGCCCGATGGCCGCATTCGTCATGCCTTCTGTGCGAAAACCGCCGGATTCGATAGGAAAATTGTTCAGGCCAATGCGCAGCATTGGGTCCGGCAACTCGCCGGCAAGCAGCCGCGCGCGCGTCAAGCGCGGCGGCTTTGGCCTGCATGGCCTGCTGCCCCGGCTCTGCGGCGAGGGCCAGATCCTCGGCCTCTGCCAGGGTCAACGGAACTTGATGCTGTGCGTCGACGTTTGATGTGAGCAGCACGCCCGTCACAAGCACAGCAATTATTCGATTCGAACGACGCTTTGCGAGGCGCACATTCTTGATGCCGGGCGATCGCCCGCTATAGAAAAACATAGGTCCAACTCCTGCTAAGAAACCGAAAAGGTCTACGGCAAGAAGTTGGCTATTTCAGATAGACGCAGTAAAGGACGCGAAAGGGTGGCGAGCTGCCGACAATATCCGGAGGATCCGCTGTCGGCGTGCCACATTGCCGCAAGATGGCGGCTGCTGTGAATCGGGCAGCGGCGCGGTAACGAAGACAGTGTCAGAAGCCGGCTTGTAGTCGAGCTTGCTGCCGCGAGCATCGACGCTGACTGCTATCGCATCGCAGCATTCGGTTTGTTCTGTCGCGCAGGACGGGGCGGCATCCGCCTGATCATGGCCATGATGCGCGGCCATCTTGTGGTCTTTCTGGTGCTGCTCAGCGGGCGGACAATGCGGGCAGTCGTCGTCGACCCTGGAACGCCATCGCACAGGGCAGGACAGCCATGTTCAGCCACAGCACGCCGAGCAGTCCCCAGGACACTTCGTCTCAGGGTCGTGGCTCTACTGCGTGCTTGCAAACGACTGAACATTGGACCTTTTTAGTACGTTCTACCCCGGGGTGCAAGGAACCAGGCTAGATTTTGGCCCCGATGTGCGCCTCGCCGCGCTCCGCCGCAAGCTGCACCTGCCGCCGCCGCTCCTCGAGGCGCGCACGTCGATCTTCATCGCCTTCGTCGATACAGCGCGGACAGGAGACACCCTCGCGGTAATCCGTCGATTCAAGGTCCGCGGTGCTCAGCGGACGCCGGCACGCGTGACATTGTACGTAGCCGCCCTCCGACAGGTCCCGGTCCACCGCGACACGAGTATCGAAAACGAAGCACTCGCCATCCCAGCGGTTTTCGCCAGCCGGCACCGTTTCCAGGTAATTGAGGATGCCGCCCTGCAGCTGATAAACGTCGCGGAAGCCGAGTTCGAGCATCAGCGCGGTGGCCTTCTCGCAGCGAATGCCGCCCGTGCAGAACATCGCCAGCGGTCGGTCACCGGACTTCTCCGCCAGCATTTTTGCGAACTCGGGAAACTCCCGAAAACTGTCATTGCCAGGATCGATCGCGCCGGGAAACGTGCCCACCTCGAACTCGTAGTGATTGCGGGTATCGACGACCAGGACATCGGGATTCTCGAGCAGCGCGTTCCATTGCTCCGGCGGCACGTGCTGTCCGGTCGTCTTGTGCGGCAGTATGTCTGGTCGGCCGAGCGTGACGATTTCTCGCTTGACCCGGACGCGCATGCGGCGAAACGGCGGCTCCTCCGCGCTCGTCCAGCGTGCGTCGAGCGCCTCCGCAATATCGAAGCGCGCCCTGAGCCATTCCAGTACGGCCCCTATCGCCGTTCCGGTCCCCGGCAACCGTGCCATTGAATCCCTCGGTTGCGATGAGAATGGTGCCGAGCAGGCCCTGCTCGTCGCAAAGCGTCTGCAATTCATCGCGCAAGGCTTCCGGCTCACTGATGTCCAGGAAACGGTAAAACGATACGACGTTCATTCTTCAGGCGGCTCGCTATCTTTGGGTACCGTTAACGACAGAATACTGTGGCGTATCTCTTCGCCAAGGACGAGACGTGCGTCGGCACCAATACTCTTGATGCCCTCGTCGTATTCGATCAGTCCATCGGCGTTGCGGCGCAGGACCTTCTGATCCTGCAGGCTGCGAATAAAATCATGAAACAGCGTCTTGTTAAAGAAGTCAGGCGAATGCAGGCCATAGATCATCGATAGTCGCTCTGCGCTTTGCTGACACATGACCTCGAGACGTGACCGCGACAGGGAGCCGGAGCCGTTGCTGATCAGTACCGCGATAACCAGGTAGAAACGCTGCAGCATCGGCACCATCGACTGCCCGAGCATTAGTAGCTGGAAGGCTTTCTCGGATCCGGCCGGTGGTCGCACAAGCATGCTCTTGCGCTTGCCGTAAGTCAGGATTTCCAGGTCAATGAGCGACTTGATCGCCTCCGATGTCACGGCATCGATCTCACGCGGCGACCATTTCAGGTTCAGCTCTTTTTGCATGAACGGGTAGATCAGGCGGATCAGCCGCTGCAGCTCCTTGTGCTCGAGCTGCCGTCCCTGGATAAAGCAGCAGGCGACGGACGCCGGCACGGCCATCAGATGCAAAATATTGTTGCGAAAGTAGGTCATCAGCACAGCCGTCCGTTCAGCCATGTGCACAACCTCACCCATCGGGTGGTTCGTGCGACTGACGACATCGAGCTGCTCACCGTGCCTGATGATCTCATCGGCACTCCAATCCGGCATCGTCACCGAATCCGAATATTTGAAACGCTTGATGAGACCCATGCTTACGTCTAGCTGGCGTCGCAATTCATTTATGCCGATCTTCTGTTTTGGCGTGGCCAGCAGCGCATAGGCCAGCAGGCTGATCGGCGTCACTGCAGCGGCCGAATTGATGCCGCTCATAATTTCTCGCCCGAGCTGGTCCACGACACCGGCCAGCCACGGCGGGCGCTCGCCACTCTCGGTTTCGTGTTCGCGCCACTGCGGGTGCATGCGATCGAGCACCGGTTCGAGCTCGATCGGTTCGCCGATATTGACGTACACCCGACCAAACTGGCCGCGCAGCGACTTGATCGAACGAAGCAGGCCTCCCAGGGACTCTTTCTTCTTCTCGGCGCCACCAAGCTCGCCGATGAACGAATCGCCCTCAATCAGTTTCTCGTAGCCAAAGTAGACCGGCACAAACACGATCGGTCGCTGGCGGTTCTTGATAAACGAATTGACGGTCATAACGAGCATGCCGCCCTTCGGTGCCAGCAGCCTTCCGGTACGGCTGCGTCCGCCCTCGACGAAGTATTCGATCGAATGTCCCCGGGCAATGATCTCGTTCAGGTAGGCATCGAAAACGGCCGCATACAGACGATTACCCCGGAACGTGCGGCGCAGGAAGAACGCCCCGCCGCGCCGCAGGATCCGGCCAACGATCGGCATGTTCAGATTGATCCCCGCGGCTATATGCGGCAAGTGCAGGCCACTGGTGTAAACGATGTAACTCAGCAACAGGTAGTCGAAATGACTGCGGTGGCAGGGTACGTAAACGACTTCTTTTTCCCGCGCGACCTCGTGAAGGCGATCGATATGGTTCAGTTCGATGCCGTCGTAGATCCGGTGCCACAGCCATTTCAGGAAGCGTTGGGCGACCCGAACGAACGGATAGGAGATGTCGGCCGCGATTTCCAGCGCGTATTTCTTCGCCTTGTGTCGCGCGACTTCCTGCTTGCGAAAATCATCGCCTGCCTCGGCCATGATGACGCGCCGCACGCTCGGTGCGCGCAGCACCTGGTTCACCAGGGTGCGTCGATGCGAGAGATCCGGCCCAACCGTTGCCACACGACGTTTGCGAAAGTGGACGCGCAGGATTCTCGAGATCTTGCGATTTACAATAGCCGAAGACTGTCCCTCCGCCTCGATGGATCGCAACGGCAGCGCATGACTGAATCGCAGCAAGGTATCGCGGCCCAGCAGCAGCGATTTGAAAAATTTATTCGTCCGGCCCGAAACGTCCCAGTCTTCTGAGAAGAGCAGCTTCAGCAAGGAGCGCTCCTTTTCCGGCGAACGTCCCCAATAGATCGCAACTGGAATCAGCAACAATTCCTGGTCACCTTGCTCCGCCGCCTCAACCAGCCGCAGGAGTCGTTGCGAACCGGTCTTGCGAGGGTGCCTGAATATCAGGCCCCGCATTCTGCGAAGTACAATAACGCGCTTGTGATCGTCGCTACCGCAGAAATCGAAACGACTGCTCGGTGACGGCAGACCGTGCGTCGCACAGGCCTTCTCCAACGCCAGCAAGTCAGCCAGGCCTCCTGTCTCCAGCACGTAACAGATGGCGGCGTCGCTGTCGGTGATCAGCTCCTGCGGCATCTCCGGTTGCACCACCGGCCGCGCCCAGAGCGAAAATACTTTTCCGGCCAGCCAATAGAGCGGGCGAATTAAGGCAGCGGCTATATTCATGGCGCGTAAGTCTACCGGAATCGCGTTTCTGTGACCCCCTTCGTATGGCAACCCTTTGTTTTGAGAGATGATTCACATGTTTTTGGAAGCCACAAAGCGTAGGCAAAACATGAAAAACCTGATTATTGTCGTTGTCATCCTGGCAGCCCTCGGCTATGGCGGTTCGAAACTGCTGCTGCACAACAAGGTTGAGAAAGGCGTCGATCAGGCCGTCAGTCGCTGATGTCGCCCTTCGTTAACGTCAAGTACGACGGCGTCAGCTCCACGATGGGTGGCGAACTGACCATCGATGCCGATCGAGGCACGAATCAACGACTTCAACGACCCGATCACGATTGATCGGCTCGGCATCGACACGCCCAGCTATTTTTCGCTGCTGAGACCTCGCTGACATGGCCGAACAACACGGCAAACCCCGACGACGTCATTCCCGAATACTTCGGCTTTATCGCCGAGGGTATTCGCATGCAGTGTCAACGCCGACTACTTCAAGATTCATGCACCGGGAGTTGCAGAAGGTCGTCAACGAGACCGATGTCGACGAGCCAGCCGCTGTTTGCACCGGCAAGTACGGCTTCTCGCCGGAGACGCTGGAGGCCCTCGGCTACTCGGAACAGGTTGTTTCGGTATCGACCTATTTTCGACGTGAGCCGTCGAATTTTTCCGTATCCGTGACATCCTCGGTCGAGGATATGTGGATCGATTGACGCAGAGCTGACGCTGGCCGGCAACATGATCGCCGAACTCTCCCAGGGCCCACGCGCGCGACCGAGGCTGAGCGCGATGCGCATCGAATACGTCGATCAGTCCCTGAACCAGCGTGTCGCAGACTACTGTGGACGCCTTGGTCTGTCGGGCGACGAAGTCATCGCCGCACAGCTCGACAAGCTCGCGCAAATTGGCAGCTCGCTCGGCATCGAATTTGACGAATACGTCATCGAACCGTACACGGAGTTCGTCGGCGGCAAGTCCCGACTCGTCATCACTGCCAAGCCGGTCGAGCCAATTTCCTTAAGCCAGATCGGCCTGTACAAAGCCAGCGACGTCCCGGCGCTGCTGGACCTGTCAGCCGAGACCTTCTAAGCAGGCCGGAGTTGCCGTGTGTCATACTCGTCCGGACCTGTAACGGCCGGAACCGGAGCTCATGACACGACCACTGCTCTCGATACTTGCGCTGCTGTCTTGCGCCAGCGCTTCCGCTGACCGATGGCGAGCTTCATTCAAGTCCTGGGAATCGCCCAGGACGCCGGCTACCCGCAGGCCGGTTGCTACGAACCGCATTGCAATCGCGCCTG
This sequence comes from uncultured Gammaproteobacteria bacterium, assembly GCA_963841145.1. Lineage (GTDB taxonomy): Bacteria > Pseudomonadota > Gammaproteobacteria > Steroidobacterales > Woeseiaceae > UBA1847. Next base: position 164,296 of record CAWJBO010000018.1, on the reverse strand, counting down.
GGAAGACACCGCGCTGCGTCGAACAACGAGCTGCATCGCCGTCGTCGATCCCGGCAGCAAAATGAAATATCTTTTCGACGCCACGCCCGATATCCGGGAGCAGCTATATCGCCTCAATCAGGACGCACCGGACAGCGAGTATCAGCTTGGCGGCGTGTTCCTCACGCACGCACACATCGGCCACTACGCGGGCCTGGTGCATTTTGGTCACGAAGCGAGTTCCACTCGTGATACACCCGTCTTCGCGATGCCACGGATGCACGACTTTCTCTCGAAAAACGGCCCATGGGATCAACTGGTTCGCTACCGCAACGTGCAGCTGCACAAGCTCGAAGACGGCCGCGAGATTCGATTGGAGGGCGGGATAGCTGTAGCGCCGTTTCTCGTGCCACATCGCGACGAGTACTCAGAAACGGTCGGCTACCGCATTCAGGGACCCAACAGGACAGCAGTCTTTATTCCCGACATCGATAAATGGGACCGCTGGTCTGTCGACATAAGAGCGCTGATCCGCTCCGTCGACTATGCGTTGCTCGATGCAACCTTCTTTGCGGATGGCGAATTGCCAGGGCGGGACATGAGCAAGATCCCGCATCCGTTTGTTGCCGAGAGTATGGCGCTCTTCGAGGACTTTACGGACGAGGAAAAATCCCGTGTGATCTTCATTCACATGAATCACACGAATCCGTTGTTAATCGATGGCAGCCCGGAACAGGCTGAGGTTGAGCGGCGCGGCTTTAGATTCGCGCGGGAGGGAATGCGCCTGGAGCTCTAGGACAGGTGTCCTGCAACCCCAGGCGCAACGACTTCAGTCTTTCATCGCATCTTTCAGTGCGGCGTCAACGTCGTCTTTCTTTTCCATCAGCTTGTCTTCGACCGCTTCGGCGTCATCCATCGCACCTTTCATCATGTCGGCGCCTTCATTCATCGCGTCGTCGGCCACGGCCTTGGCGTCATCCGCCATCTCACCAGCCGCATCGGCTGCCTTGTCCATAGCGTCTCCTGCCGCATCCATGGTGTCGCCTGCTGCTTCTTTCGCAGCATCCATGGTATCGCCCGCCGCTTCTTTCGCAGAATCCATGGCGTCCTTCGCGGAATCACCCGAATCTCCACCGCCACAGGCAAACAAGGTCAGGCTCGTCAACAAAATCAGTACGTATCTCATATGTTCCTCCCAAATCTCCGAATTATTCGGATGTAATCGTTATGAAAAAGCTCAGGTATTCGTTTATTTCGTCGATGTTTGCCGTCAAGCGATGGTCTCCATCGACCAGATGAAGCGTGGCGCTACAACTCTGAGCAAAACGAATGCTGTTCTCGACGGGCACAATATCATCATGCCAGCCATGCACAAGGCAAATCGGTATCGACGGTGGTATTGGTGTCAGCGCCTCGTAGCCCGGCATGTAGTACGCAGGGGCCAACACGAACAAGCCGGCTGCGCCCAGCCCCTCTGCGGCGGCCGTCGCCACATGACCGCCCATGCTGGATCCGACCAGGATCAACTTGTCGTCAATGTGCGCACATTCTGCTCACCAGTTTGCTGACCCGTTCCGAGGGATCCGCAATGCCCTGGTAGTCGATACTGTCGACCGCGCAGCCGAGGCTCCTGGCGCGCTCCGCCATGGCACGAATTTTCGTGCCCCAAGGCCCACTCTCCTGGCCATGCGAAAAAATTACCGTCGTCATACGAGTATTCCATCCCCTGTGTCACACAGTTCTTCAATATGCCGCACCAGCAGCCAGTCGCGATCCTGACCCCAGGCAACAAAGTCGCCCAGGCGCAACGTGGGCACGCCCCAACTGCCGGACGCCATCATCGAGTCACGATTTTCCACCGGCGGCATCGCGCCAGCGTGCCGGATTCCATCGCGCTTTTCACGTCCGGCCAGGACAACCCGGTCTTCGCACTCACCTTGCGCATACCGGCGTCGGTTGCGACGTCGATGGCCTCCGCCCAGATGGCCTCGCCCAGGTTCATCAGGAATTCCCTGCCGCGCATTTCCGATTCGGCGTAAGAGAACACCGCCAGGCTGCGTTCCGCGCCGGCGCCGACCGGATCGGCAATCCTGCCAAACCTGATGCCGCGTCGCGCGGCCTCAAGCGCCGCGTCCTTGATGATATAGAGCAGTTTTGCTTTCGGCACCTGCATGCCGCGCATCACCATTGGCAGCACCGGCCGAATCTTGAGCGTTAGCCCGAAGGCATCCGCGATTTCGGCTGCGCGAAGCAACGCAAGGTAGGAATACGGACTGCGCACCGAATGAAACAACTCGAGGGGCGGCAGGCTCTTTGCGGCAGTCGGCGGCGCTATTGGCAGCGTGACCTGTCGTCGCCTGGCCAAGCGACGACAACAGCGGATGCTGAGCCTCGTTTTCGGCCAGCGCAAGATCATCAAGCCGCTGCAGAAGGTAATGCAGGCGATCCACGCCCCAATACCATTCGCCGCCGTAATGCAGCGTCGCGCTGTTGTAGTGACCGAGCTTTCGTTGCAGTTTCTGTGACCCCTGAATGACGGAGTCCGACTGGCCCCTGATCTCTGCCGCGGCGCTGCGACGAGACGCCGCCTCCGCATCCCCTCGCCAGAACACGCTTAGCGCCTGCAGCAGCTCTTCATCGAAAGTGGCGTCGTCCTGGCAGCTCGCGATTGTGTCGAGCATTGAGCGCCGGTGCTCGACGGGAGGGCTGGTGCCTTTATCGAGGAACGGTATGCCGAGCTCGTGCGCAAGTCGTTCACAGTCGCGCACAGCATATTCGGCGAGCATGTCGGGCGCCGGCTGGAAGGCATCGCCGCGGGCTTCAGAGAGGTACAGACGCAGCTCGATGTCGTAGTGATCCCTGAGGCTCGGCAGGTAATGTGCCAGCAGGTAGGAGTACGGGTCGTCGAGCTGCAGGAATGCCGAAACGACATGCGGCCGATGCAGCAACCGGCGCCGTACCTCCTGCTGCATGCGCGATAACCTGCGCACCGCCGGGCTGAGCAAAGCGTTGATAAAACGCGAACGCAGCTTGCGCTTCACACTCATGACTCGTCCCAGGTCGATGACGGCTTCCACAATAACTCATCCAGCCCGGGCTCCCAGCGGTACCTCTGCATGTTTACCTTGCCATTGTTGACCGTGACGCCCTCCTCGGTCAGGCGCTCGCACTGCATCCTGAAGTGCTTGCTGTCAGCGGCGAAGGCGCTCTTTCCAGACGCGGTAATGACGCGATGCCAGGGGAGCGTCATGCCTTTTGGCACATGACGCAGCGCATAGGCAACCTGCCGCGCGCCGCGCGGAATTCCCGCGATCTCGGCAACCTGCCCATAGTTCGCGACGCGCCCTTCCGGAATATCCTGAATGGTCTCCCAGATTCTGCGCATGCGGGTTTCCCTGTCCATTGCGACCCTATCAGCCCAGCCCAAGGCGGGCCTGGATTTCGCGCTTTGCATCGCGCAACACGGTATCGCGGTCCAGTGACTCGAGGATTTGCTTGACCACCAGCTTCGGCCCGCCGTCGCCCCAGGACTTGCCCTTCGCCAGGTACTCACCGGCAGCGCGGCCAACGAGGTAGGTGCTGTAATAGGCGATGGCGCCCTGCGCGCCGGCCGTGAGAATGGTCGACAAGCCCAGCGTGCCGACCTTGAGCGCACTCGATACGAAATGCAGCGCCCACACTGTGCCCATCAGCGCCGCCGACTCTGCAACGATGACCTTGACGATCGAGCCGGCTTCCTTCTGGCTCAGCGGCAGGTCATAGACGCGCGACAGGTGCACCACCATGCCAACGTCGATAAATGCTGCGGCAAACAGGTCGGCAACCGGGACCGGATTAAACGCGACCGCAATACCTTTGCCGACGCAGTAGGTCCGCACGAGCCGGTCGCCAAGTTCTTGCCGCGCCGCCAGTATCCGACGACCCACCTGGTCCGACAGGTCCGCAGCAAACAGGCTTGCGTTCAAGGCGGCCAGTGTTTTTCCTTCCGCCTCGAGGATTTCCCACAGCTTCAGGCGAAGCTCTGCGACGTCGGGCTCCTGGGCTCGTGTCGAAGTCGTCTCGGCGCCGTCGGCGTCGATCTCGACGACGGTCTGCCCGCGCGGCTCGGCGGCCGCGGCAACAATATGATCAGCCTCGATGATGCCCTCAGTCTTGCGGCGTATCGACTGCAGCAACGCGTCCCGCTCTGCCGGCGTGTAAAGATCGGCTTTATTGAGCACCATCAGGACCGGGCGCCCTTGCGCGAGCACGGCCTTCAGGGCGTCGCGTTCCGAATCGGTGATATCGCTGTCGAGAACGAAAATAACAAGGTCGGAACGACCGGCGACCTCCGTGGCCAGGGCCTCCCGATCTTCGCCGCCTGCCTCGTCCAGCCCCGGCGTATCAATCAGGAAAACGCCGCCGGCCTCCACCTGGTTCCAGGCCTGCATCGACGATTGCCGGGTCTCGCCGTGAATCGGGCTGACCGAAAAGCGATTCTCGCCGATCAATGCATTCAGCAACGACGACTTGCCGGTGCTCACGCGGCCGAAGGCCGACAGGTGCAGGTGACCATGCTCCAGCTTGTCGAGCATGCCCTGAACAGCCAGGTAATCCTGTGCCAGCGAATCGCGCACGCCGTCCGGCAGACGCGAATCCCGGATCAAGTCTCGCAGGCTTTCGCGCGCGAGACTCAGGTGATCGGCGCCGCCATCGGGCGCAGACTCAGTCGCCCTTTTCTTCCAGGGCCATCCTGGCAATGCGTCGTACGCCCGTTTCCAAATGCTCACTGATGCCATCCTCGAATTCTTTGCTGGCCGTCTCCGGGACCAGCGCGCCATGACGGCTCAGCGACAACACCAGGGTCCGTCCAAGCGCGTCGAAAATCAGTCCGTAAGCCACCGCATGCACGAGCCCCCCTGCAACCGTGCCGAGGCCGGGAAAAGCTTTCAGACCGTTACCGGCTACGGCAAGCGATAGTGGTAACGCGCGGCCCACCCGACTTTGGCTCATTGACAGGAACTCTTCAATGTCGAGGTCCTTCGGTGCCGCGCCGTACAGCTTGCACAACTGCTGCGTCATGGTCGTACCGATATAGCCCTGGATCAACACATCCGTGCCCGGACTAATGGCCGCGAGCGCCCCAACCACGGCCTTGCGAGTCGCGCTGCGAATGATCTGCTCGGAGCGTTGCAGTCGATATTCGGCCTCCGCTTCAGCCAGCCTCGCGGCTGCCATTTGAAACACCGCTCGTTCACGTCGCCGATCGAGCGGTTCCGCGCCGCCCGACAGCAGGCGGTTTATCGCCACGACCAGCACACCAATGTCCGCAGGCCGCGTGCGCCGCGCCGCTTGCTCACTGCCGTCTTTATGACGTTCGATGACCTCGGACTCGCCACCCGCGGTCACAGCAACCACACGGTCACGCTCCAGCTTGCCGCCGACACCTGCAACGCGCTCAAGCAGCTTTTCCATCAGTGCTGCCTGCTCGTCGCTTCTGAATCGATCCGCCTTGTTCAGCACGAGAATCAGCGGTTTGTCGAATGACAGCAGCGCTTCGATAGCGCGAATTTCCGGCCGCGTCAGATCACTGTCACAGATGAAAAGAACTACGTGGGCGCGTGTCGCTTCTTCGCTCGCCACCACAGACAACTCGCCGTCCACACCGCCGATACCGGGCACGTCGGTCAGCACAATCTCGGCGCCCGCGTCATTGCGCCAGCGATAATGTCGCACGTCGTCGGTGGAGCCCCCGACCACGTCGACGACCACATTAGCCTCCGGAACCAGCGCCTTGATCAGCGAGCTTTTACCGCTGCTGATTTCGCCAAAGAAGCACAAACTGATAGTGCCCTGGTCCTGCCGCGACGCCAGCTCCTTTAGCTCCGCCTGGGCCTCGTCGACATTCACACCGGCCGCCTCGGCGTCTCGAATGCGCACCTCGATGTCCTGTTTCGACAACGGCGCAGACGCATTCTTTCTCGTCGGTCGTCTCCGGCGCCTGACGACGAGACGCCAGATCAGCCACAGCGCAGTGACGGCCAGCAGCAACATTACCGACACATAGGCGTAAAGCAGCGCCGGTGGGCCCGATTTCAGTCGATCCCAGACGTTGAGCGCTGATTCCGAAATAAACAGCAGCGCACCGATCGCAATCACGAACACCAACGCGATGGCGACGGCTATCGCGATGCGAATGAAGCGGTCGAGTTTCATACCGTCTACTGTAGGGGCGGGCCATGCCCGCGACAAGTGCGCCGCGGTATTGGGCTGCTACAGCTGTGTCTCGATCCAGCGATCGATTTTGGATTCGAGCGTCGACAACGGCATGGCACCGTCCTTCAGCACCTCTGTATGAAAGTTTTTGACGTCGAAGTTCTCACCGAGGCGGGCCTCGGCATTATCGCGGATCTCGCGGATCTTCAGCTCCCCGACCTTGTAGGCGAGCGCCTGTCCCGGTATCGCCATGAAACGCTCTGCCTCGGCAACAGCACGCGCCTCGACGACAGCCGAGTTTGCGTACATGTAGTCGAGCACCTGCTGACGCGTCCAGCCTTTCGCATGAATGCCGGTATCAACGACGAGGCGAATAGAGCGCCAGAGTTCGGCGTTCAGGCCACCGAAATACTGGTAGGGATCGGTATACACACCGAGCTCCTTGCCGAGCGATTCTGCGTACAGGCCCCAGCCCTCGGAGAACGCCGTGAACCCGCCGTAACGGCGGAAGTCCGGCAGGTTCTCGTTTTCACGCTGGATCATGATCTGGAAGTGATGGCCCGGTATGGCTTCGTGCAGAAACAGGGACTCCATGGCCCATTTGCCGCGCGCCTTAATGTCGTAAGCGTTGGCATAAAAAACACCCGGCCTCGAACCGTCCGCCGTACCTGACATATACGAACCGCCAGCTGCCGATTTCTCACGGAACGTTTCAACGCGGCGAACTTCGAATGCTGTCTTTGGAAAGATCTCGAACAGATTCCTGGACAGCTCGGTAATGTGATCGGTCATGTCGCGGTAGCCCTGGATGAGCTGCTCCGCTTCGTCGAAAAAGAACTGCTCGTCCGTATTGACGAACTCGAAGAAGTCCTGCAAATCTCCCTCGAAGCCAACCTCTTCCATAACGCTGCGCATTTCTCCGTGAATCCGCGCCACCTCATCAAGACCGATCTGGTGAATCTCATCCGGTGTCATATCGGTCGTTGTGCGCAGGCGGACCATATAGGCGTACCACTCCTCGCCATTTGGCAAGGCCGACAGGCCCACGCTCTCACGCGCAGCTGCGAGGTAATCGTCACCGATGAAGTTATTCAGCCGCTCGTAGGCGGGAATAACGGTGTTGCTGATTTTGTCTTCATACGCGCCAGTCAGTCGCGCACGCTCCGCTTCGCTAAATTCGGCAGGCATGTCACGTACCGGCGTATAGAAGCCGCTGTCCTTTGGGTCGTCGACGACCTGGGACTGCAGCTGCGGTACGAGTTTTGCCATCAGTATCCGCGGCTGCACGACTCCTTCGCGCATACCCTGCTTCATGTTTGTAATGACCTGATCGACGTTGATGGCGAACTGGTCCGCCCGACTCAGAAAATCATCGTAGTCTTTGACGGTCTTGAATGGATGCGCGCTCGAGCCGCTCCCCAGCTGCACGAACATGCTGGTCAGCGAATAGAACTGGTTGATCGGTGCCAGGTGAAACGGAAAGCGATAGCCTTCAAGCGACTGTTCCCGCTTTATCCTGAACAGGTCGTAGCTGAGCTGATCCTGGTAGTCGAGTTGCTCACGGTCAATCTCCAGCAGTCGCCCAAGGAACTCTTCGTCCATCGCCATCGCCGCGGCGCGGTATTCCGGGCTGTTGGAGTTGGCCATGCGATCGTTGTATCGATAGTCGCCGATAAACGTCGCTGACAGTGGGTTCATTTCGAGATTGCGCTCGAAATGCTCACTAAACAGGGCTGCCAGTGCATCGGCTGCGTTCGTCGGGCTTGTTTCAGGCGCTGCTGTATCTTTCGTGCCGCCGCAGGCGGATACCAGCAGGACCGCAGCCAGTGCGGCTGTGGCGAGTAGTTTCATGGCGGGAATTCCTGATATGAATCAGGCGATCATAAACCCTAGATCCCGCTCCGCAAAATTGACCAGGTTTGGCGCCACGATATTGAGGTCGCCATCCGGGATGCCGAACCAGCTCGCCAGCGTTGCCGCGTACTGATCGGCCGACGTTGACGGGATCATGCGGCCGCCGGATACGTCTTCCGGGCCGTACCGATTGCCAGCAGCGGATAGTTGCCATACAGATCCTCTGGCCGTTTACAGCGCCGCCGACGACCAGCTGGTTGACCGCCCCACGCATGATCGGTGCCGTCGCCGTTCGACGTAAGCGTCCGGCCGAAATCCGACTGCGTAAAGGTCGTGACCTGCTGTTTTCAACGACCGAGCTCGCAGTCGCAGCGTGGAACGCGGCCATCGCATCGCTAATGCCGCCCAGAAGACCGGGCTGGTCGTCGAGCTGGTTATCGTGCGTATCGAAGCCGCCGGCGCGACAAAGAACACCTGGCGCTTCATTTGCAGCCGGTCGCGCACGGCGATCAGGCGTGCAACGGTCTGCAGCTGCACGCCCAGCTGCGACTGTGGGAACACGGCATTGATCGGCGGTGCCGAGTCGATCGCCGCCGTGACAACATCGGCAGCGTTGATCGCTCGTTGCTGTACGTCGGCAAAGCCGCGTTCGTAGACCGTTCCGTACTGCGCACTGATGATGCGCTGGAATGCCTCGCGCTGTTCGAACAGAATACTCGTGTCGGGTCGGTCGAAAAGCCCTCGAACTGAATCGGTCCGCCGGGCCCCATGACGTAAGCAACGGTTTCGTCAGCGGACTGGAACAGGTTTGCGCCGAACAAGCGAGGCATTGGTGGCCATCTGCTGCTCGGTAACACCGGTGCGAATCAGGTCCGCCATGCGCCCGGCCCAGCCGGTACTGCTTGGGGCATTACCGCGCAGTGAGGTCCACTGGTCCTGCTGATCGTTGTGCGAAAACAGCTGCGGCGGCAGAACGACCGAACCGTTGAAGTACTGCATCTTTCGTCGTCGGCTCCACCAGCGGTCCCACGTTGGTAACGAACGCCGCGTCGCCGGCATCAAACAGCCCTTTGATGCCGCCCATTGACGGATGCAGACCAAAATCGGCGGTGGATTGGGATGCCCGCATGATCGGCAGCAGATCGGCCTGAGCGATCGCCAGGTTCTGTCGCGATGTCGCGTAGGCCTGGTACTCCGCGGTGGTGTTCGGCACGAGCATGTTGAACGAGTCATTGCCGCCAAACATGAACACGCAAACAAGTGCGCGATAGTCGTCGAACGGTCCGGCGCCGCCGACGACCTGCGAATACGCAAGGCCGGGCGTTGCAGCGAACATGGCAGCAGCGCCGCTGGTCTTGAGAAAATCACGTCGATTCAGGGTCTTCATAGGGGTTCTCCGTGGCACCTAGCGCTGGTACGCGTATTCCGGTGATGTCACGACAAAGTAGATGGTCTCTGCGGCCCGCAGAGCGGTCTCCGTTTCCGGGACTCGCGTCAACATGCCGGCGATCTCCTGTCGCAGGGTGGCTGAGATCTGCCCTGCAAGCAGCTTGTCGGCAACCATGTCGATCAGCGCCTCTGCGTCGGCAGCGATCGCCATTTCTTCCTCGAAGTTGATGAACACGTCATCATCTTCGAGTGCGTTGTTCGTCTGATTGAGAGCGAAAGTCTGGTAGAACATGTAGTTCGTGAACAGCGTGTTCTGATATTCAGTCGCGATTTCCAGCTCCGGCGCGACCAGACTGCTGTTGCGAATCTCACCGGGCGGTGCATAGAACGGGCTGAAGAAGTTGAACACCGAGGGAGATTGCAACGGTCCCTGGCCAAACAGAATGTAGGCTGCGATCAACGGAAAACGACCGCTGTTGGATGTCGCGTTGTAAGCCTTCCACAACTGCGTGAGGCGCAGCAGCGGCTCCTTGAGCTTGCCGTCGATCTCCATGGCCATGGCCGGGCTGGCCTCTGCATCCAGCAGAATGGCTCTGACAACCGCCGCCAAGATCACCGCGCACACCCGAACCGTTGTTGTTGAACACCTCAGCCACACGTCGTACGTAGCCCGGTGACGGGTTGCTGGTGACCAGCCGCTGTATCAGCCGAATAGCGATGAACGGCCCGACGTTCGGGTGATTGAAGATATTGTCGAGAGCGGCGCTCAGGTCCTGCTCGCCGCTCTGTCCCGCCGGCAGGACGTCGCCATTGAGCAGCAGTTTGGCTTCGGTATCGTGAAAGCCGGGATACAGCTGCATCGGTATTACCTGGTTGAAGCGCGTGGGTCGCGCCTGCCGGAAGCTCGGCGCGCCGGCAAACGTCCAGCCCGTGTAAACGTGTGCAAAGCCTTCGATAATTTCCTGGTCATACGTCGGGATCGGCTGGCCCTGCAGGTCCAGCTTCTCGGTGCCATCGGTATTGAGCTCGACCAGGCCGATCGAGAACAGCTGCATGACCTCGCGCGCATAGTTCTCGTCGGGGCGAATGTTGAGAACCGGATCGGGTTTCTCATTGCCCAGCATGCTCAGATAGACGCCCATTGCCGGGTGCAGCGTGACCTCCTCGAGCAGCTCGCGATAGTTGCCGAACGCATTCTTCGCGAGCACGTCGTAGTAGTCGCGCGACCGCGTACGGCAGGTTACCGAGCGCGCCAAGCTGCGATACGACCAGGACCTCCGACAGCGCAAAGGCGACGCGCTGACGCAGCTGGTCTTCGCCGTACAGCGCATTGCGAAACCAGATATCCACGCGGTCCGTATGCAGCTCGAAGTCAAACTGCGGGCGTCGGTAATGCCTGCAGATGCGGCAGCTGCAACGACACCGGCCTTTGCATCTGCTCGTCGATCCACGCCTCCTGGCGCATCGAGATGACACGCGTCGGCCTCGTCTTCGGTGGCACCGAACGAGCCCTGGTTCAGAAACTGGTAGGCCTCCGCCTGGGTAACGGGCGGCGGTGGGGGCGGTGGCGGTGGCGGCGTTGTGCCTCCCCCACTTCCACCTCCGCAACCGGCCAGGCCCAGCAGCAGCGGCGCCATGATGGCGATCAGTCGATTCGTCTTCATAATCGTAATACTCACCCCGTTTCTGCGCGGGTTACAGGAACCACGTTCCGTTACGCTCGTTTATTGCTGCACCGACTCGAGGTAGCTGACCTGCTCGTCCGTGAGCAGGTTCTTCAGTCGAACCAGCATGGCCATCTGCTTCTTTTTGACCTGATTTTCGGCCAGCAGTGCCTTGCTGGCGAGCTCCAGGACCCGATTTTCATCAATTGGCGCCTCGTCCAGCTCCTGCATCAGCGCCTGGTATGCCTCCTGCATATCCCACTCGTGCTCTGCCACGCCGGACTGAACCTCTACAACCGCCGCCCGGATTGCCTTGAACTGCGCTTTACTGAGGCCAAGCTCCGCCTTGTTTTCCAGGATCACGTTGGGCGGAAACAGCTTGCCCTTGAATACATCGTCTTTGGGCGCTGCGGCCAGCGCGGTGCCCAACCCGAGACTGGCTACTGCCAGCACTAGAAAAATTCCCTTCTTCACAATAACGCTCCTCCATAGGTTTCGGTTGACTCGATCAGCACCGGAACAGTCTGGTATATGTCAAATTCACGGCTGGGTAGCAGGCTGTCGCTGGGTGCGGACCAGCCCGTCGTCTCCAGCAGCTCGTATTCATCGATGTAACGCCAGTTGTCGTCCATCGGCGCACGCAGGCCAAACACGATCGCCAGTACGGCAGCAACCGCGGCCGAGCCGGCAAATAAAAGCTGGCGCTTTCGTGTCGAACCCACTCGCGCCCTGGCAGCCGCCCATGCCTCCTCGAACTCAGGAGCGGGAACGTTCTCCGCCCTGGCATGTGCTTCGCGTACCGCCCTGCGTAACGTGTCGTCGGATTCAGTCATCGGACCTTTCTCCATAACTGCCAAGCTTCGTCTTCAGTGCCTTCTTGGCGCGGTCGTAGTGCACCCGTCCGGTCCCTGTACTTACACCCATCACGCTGGAGGCGGCCGCTATCGTCATTTCGCGACAAAATACGAGCTCAACGATATCCCGCTGCCGCTGCGGCAAAGCCTTGACCGCGTCCCAAACCAGCGAGTTATCTTCCGGCTCGACCGGATGCGCTGAGTCCTCAACCCCGGAAACAGCTGCCGTTTGCAGCAGCCGTAACCGTGATGCGATGCGTCGGAAACGACTGCGCGCAAGATTCTGCACAACGGAAAAGACAAACGTCTTCAGTGACGACCTGTTGTCGAAGCGCGCCTTGCCCGTCAGCAATTCCATGTAAGCCTGTTGCACCAGGTCCTCCGCAGTCGCCTGATCGTAGTCCGTACGGGAGAGGGCCCAGCCAAATACCTGGCCGTGAATGGCTTCCAATGCCGATCGAGATATATGCGGGTTGTTTTCCAGAACATCGCTGTCTCTCATGCCTCCTCCCGATAGATTGGTGGCATCAGATGGATGCTTGTATGACAGGCCGCGGATTCAATGTGAACCGCTTATGTAAGATCGCTCGAGCCGTGTCCAGGTCCCTGCTCTACGGTCGGTGCGAATGCGGTACTGCTGACTCGACATCCCGTGGCCGTCACATGCAACGTCAATGAAATCTCATCGTCGCTGCCAACTGGATGGAATGCGAGCAGGATTGTGACGCCGTGCGGCTCGCTGCCCGCTTGCTGTCGAACCGTGGCATCGCAACGCACCGTGAAACGCGAATCAACGAATGCCCCCAGCTCATCGAGGCCGCAGAAATAGCTCAGTACTTGCGCACGAATACGACGCACGATCCTGTCATCGTCCGACTCGAAGACCGCCCACTGCGTTGCCTTCGCGATCGTGTTGACAAGCCGCAAGCAGAAGCGGCGCACCGGCAGGCTCGCGTATTCGCGATGCGTCTCCGCGCCGCGCCCCATCGTCACTGACCCGATGACGCGCGCTCGACCGGCTGGCCCATGTAACAGCACATTGAGTCCTGCGCGATTCAGCAACTGCATGTCTTCGTCGTTGACGGCTACCGCCGGTACCAGCTTGCGTTGCAGACCCATGCCTTGCTGGTTCAAATCATGCCAGGCGCCGTAGGTTCTGTCGTGCTTGCAGAGCAACCCCGTTATGGCTCCACCTGCATGCCGCAGCGCCTCGTCATTAGCACCACGTTCGATGACACGTGGAAAATAGCCGAGCATATTGGGGCTGGCGTAACCAAGATTGCGGATACCCTGAACGGCCTCCTCGCCGGTCGACCAGTCGGCGCGGGGATCGACCACCAACATCGCACCGCGACGCCGGCAGTACAGTTCTGCTGCCAGAATTGCCGTAGGCCCAACGTCCGCTGCACGGCCGAGCGGCGGCAGGTAGAGCGCGTCGAAATTCTCGACATCCTCCAGCGCGAACAGTCCGGTGCGCGCTTTGCGCGAACCAACCAGGTCGTAGTCGGTTAACGCGCTACCGTCGGTGCCGGCCTGCGCATGATCGATATAGGCCATCCCGAATCGCTCGTCACCACCGGACGTAGCCTCCGGCCTGTGTGTCGGGTAGGGATGCTCCAGACGCGCGAGCGATGACGCCAATAATGCATCGCCAACAAAATTTTCCGCGCCTTCATCGTAAGATAGTTTTGGGAACAGCTCCTGGTCGAGGACGAGGTCGGTCGATGGATCAATGCGCTGCAGCGTCAGGTTAAAGCACGAATCATCGCTGATGGCGTCGTAGTCCACTGCAGCCCGAATGTGTTCGGTTGAACCAGGTTCGATAGCCCGAAGTACGACAGCGGTACCGCTGGCCGGCAAGCAAAGCATTGCTCCGCGTGCATTGTTTGCAACACGGACCACGTACAGGCGCTTACCGCCGTGTTCGAAGAACTGTTTGACCGCCGGCCCCAGGCTGGAGCACGACCAGTTGTCACCATAACGGCGACGATACTCGCCGAAGTTACGCACCAGTACCGGCGTATTCAGCGGACCACGAAGTGCACGGCCAACGAATGCTGCCGTGGTTTCCTGCAATACATCAATGGACTGATCCATCGCTGCGATTTCGGTGACCGTAATTCCCTGGTCGACTGCTTCTGTCAAACCTGTCTCCGCATCAGGCCAGATAAGCGCTTCCGCATTCTAAAGCATTCGCGATCCGCAGTGCACTCCGATAATCTCTGCCAATGAACGATTTCCTGGCTGCGGCGTACCCGTTACTTTCCGATCGCCTCAGGAAACTGCCGCTTGCCGAATTGCCGACACCTGTATCGACAGCGCAATTTGCGACGCAAGCCGGGTCACGCGAGATCTTCATAAAGCACGATGACCTTAGCAGCACGCATTACGGTGGCAACAAGATTCGCAAGCTCGAGTACATTTTTCAGCGTGCTCGGGAGCGCAATGCGGGACGCGTCGCGACCTTCGGCGCTGTCGGCTCCAATCATGCCCTGGCCACGTCGATCATGGCGAGACAGTCCGGGTTTGACTGCACGTGCTTCCTCGGTCCGCAAAAACGTACTCCGAACATCTCCAGAACGTTGAACATGCATCGCAAGATCGGCACAGAACTCGTGCCTTTCGGTCGCGCGGTCGACCCACTTGCAACGCTGCGACGCTATCTGCACGGTCGGCGCTGCTGGGTCATCCCGATGGGAGGTTCGAGCTGGCTCGGCGCCGTCGGTTTCGTGAATGCTGGTCTCGAGCTTGCCCACCAGATTGAATCGGGCGGTATCGCGATGCCGCATCGCATCTATATCGCGAACGGCACAATGGGCAGCTCTGTCGGACTGGCGCTGGGTATTGCCCTGGCGAAACTGCCGATCGAACTGCACGCAGTGCGCGTCGTGGATACCGGTTTCGCGACACCCGCCGGTTTCGAGCGGCTAATGCGCAAGACAGCGATGATGCTGCATCGTCTCGACAGCTCAATTCCCGCCGATATCGCCGATCGCACATGTGTACGCTGGCGCGACGAATTTCTCGCCGGCGGCTACGCGGCATCGGACGATGTCACCGAGCGCGCCGTTGCGGTCGGCCAGACGACACTCGGGCTCAAAGTCGAGACGACCTACACCGGCAAGGCGCTCGCCGCCCTGCTGCATGACCTGGCCTTGCCCGACTACGCCGGCGAATCGTATCTGTTCTGGAATACCTACAATTCGCGCCCGTTACCGGTTACGGGCGAGCGACCCCGTTCGCCGCAAAACATACCGCTGGAATTCATGCGCTATTTTGACTGAGCGGGTTTTGTCGGAGTCGGACTCTGGTTCGCGTCCTTGCGACGCTGCAGCTCGTCTTGCGCTTCTTTAAACTCGCGTTGCTTGCGTGCAATCTCATCGAGCATGAGGTCCAGCCACTCGCTCATAACGCCTCCTGTTCGAGTTCGGCACTGGCCTCTTCGATCATCTCACGAACCTCCAGAATTGTCGGCGCATCAGGGTCCATTTCCACCGTGTTATGAACAACTTGTGCCCTTGCGGCAAACTCGTTGGCGTCATACAGAACGATATTGACAGGCGCACCCGAGGCTACTTCGGCAAGTGACCGCACATGGCTCTGCAAGTGTGTGTTCAGCGGTCGACCCGATGCATCAACCTGCTCATCGAGTAACGCCTGCAAACGCTCTTCGGCGGTCAGCGTGTCGTCCTCAAGCGGCGTGTGGGCCTCGAAGTACAGTACGCCGTCACGCCGCCCTAGCTGATAGGGCTCGTTGATGATCGTTACGGACTCGCCGATGTCGACCAACGTATACAGGAATTCGATGTTCTCGGGGTACAACCGAACGCATCCATGGCTGACGCGCATCCCGACGCCGTAAGGCTGGTTGGTGCCGTGTATCAGGTAGCCCGGCATTTCCAGTTTCAGAACGCGAGTCCCGAGCGGATTATCCGGCCCCGGCGGCACCACGGATGGCAGCGGATTGCCCTGCGCCGCGTGCTCTCGCCGAACTGACGCGGGCACCCACCAGGACGGGTCCCTCGCCTTTGCAACTACCCGGGTGACGCCCAGCGGTGTTTCCCAACCGACGCGGCCTATGCCGATCGGGTAAGTCAGCACCTGCTGAGGCTCTGAATCGGTCGACGGCGGGTAGTAAAAGAGTCGCTTGGTCGCAATGTTCAGCACAACGCCTGTCTTGGGCACATCCGGCAAAACGTACTGCGTCGGCAGCAAGACCGGGGTGTTTACGCCGGGTAACCAGGGATCGACGTCGGGATTGACGGCCAGCAATTCGTCGTAACCAAGGCCGTACTCGCGAGCCAGGTCGGAAAGCGTATCCTCTTCACGAGTGAACACGACCTGCGGGGTGCCTACGACTGTCTGTTTGACGTCTTGCAGCATGAACGTATTCGGTGCAATCGGATCAAGAACAGGACGATCCTCATACGCAACGACGTCGGCGTCTTTGCCCTTCTTCAGGCTCGCAAGAAAATCGTCAAACGTTGCACAGCCGCCGAGGGCCAGTACCGGCAGCAACAGGAACAGGCGCTGGTGCATTGTGATGGCTAGTCTTTGGAGCAGGTCGGCACCGTGCCAGCTTGCTGAGCCTCGTTATACAACGGCAAGGTCTTCGGCCACTCGGACACCAGCGCTTCAATTCGCGTCTCGCTCGAGGGGTGCGTTGAGACGAATTCCGCCGGCTTCTTGTCCGAAGTGGCGTCCATACGCTGCCAGAGCGTGACCGCTGCACGCGGATCGAAGCCTGCTTTCGCCATGTACTCGAGCCCGATGATGTCGGCCTCGCTTTCCTGGCCGCGCGTATGCGGCAGCGAAATACCGAGATCGGCGCCGGCTTTCAACGCCTGTTGCGCTGTATAGGTTGCACCACTGTAGCCGCCCCCCAGGACGATTGCGGCGACATTGATACCGACACCGGTTAGCGACGCCCTGGATGCACGCTCATTGGAATGCCGCGCCGTAACGTGTGCGATTTCATGACCTATGACGGCCGCCAGCTGATGCTGGTTCTCGGTAACTTCGAGGATGCCGGTGAATACGCCAATCTTGCCGCCAGGCATCGCAAAAGCGTTGACCGACTTACTCTCGAAAACAGCGAGTTCCCAGTCCATGTCGCTGAGCGGTGGATCGAGGACGCTCACCACGGCCTGCGCCACGCAGGCAACGAAATCGATCTTCTTTCGGTCTGTGGCCAGCGGCATACCTGCGCGCATCTGGTTGAAGGCGCGCGTGCTTTGCGCCACGAGTTCAGCGTCGGACTTCCAGATCATCTGGCTGCGGCCGGTCGGGGACGTCGAGCAAGACGTCGTAACCAATGCTACAAAAACGAGAAAAATCAGGGACTTGAATTTGTACATGCGAATGAGAGCTCCTCCGGTATGGCTGGATTATAGCGCCTCCGTGCGCCTGAAACCCGCTTAGCGTTTCGACCGGGGTCGAGCCCGTCAGTTCCTTGTACCTAGCGCGGCAGTCGCGACTCAAAACGCCGCCGCCAGCCGGCCGCGTCCGCTTTTTCGAGCAGACCATCGATGTTTGACAGGAGGCGCTTCTGCAGCGGCTTCTTGATGTTAAAGCTGACGCGGTACAGGTCACGCTCTTCAACAAGCGCCTTTAACACCTCGTCGCTGGTCCTGATTTCATCGGCCAGCCCGAGCTCCAGGGCGCGCGTGCCATACCAGTGCTCCCCGGTCGCAACCTTCTCGAGATCCAGGTCGGGACGGTACTTGTTGACGGCATCTTTGAACAAGGTGTGCACCTCTTCGAGCTCTTCCTTCAATTTCGCCCGGTCCTCATCCGTATTCTTGCCGAACATGGTGACCGTACGTTTGTACTTGCCGGCCGTAACCTGCTCGAACTCAACACCGTGGCTGTCCAGCGCACGGTTGAAATTCGGGATCTGCGCGAGCACGCCAATAGAGCCTAGGATCGCGAACGGTGCTGCGTAGACCCTGGATGCAACGCAGGCCATCAGGTAGCCGCCGCTCGCTGCTACCTTGTCGACGCATACGACGAGCGGAATTTCACGGTCTCGAATCCTGGCCAGCTGCGAGGCCGCAAGCCCGTGCTCATGGACAACGCCGCCGTGGTTCTCGAGGCGCACGATGACGTCATCACCGTCCGCGGCAACGTCGAGAATCGCGCTCACCTCCTCTCGCAGCGACGCCACAGCGCTTGCTTTGAGATCACCTTTGAAGTCGATAACGAAGCTGCGCGGCTTGGTCGACGGCGTCTTGCTCTCTGCCTTGGCTTCTTTCTTCCTGGCCTTGGCCGCCTGCTTCTGTTCGTCCTTGGTCGATATCGCCGCACGCAAAGTATCCGCGAGCGACTTGAAATTGGAGTTCAGATTTTCGACTTCCAGGCCCTCGTGACTGGCTCTGCGGCCGGCCGACGCGGCGACCACGATACCCACGACGATCGCAGCGAGGATCGTAACGACCTTGAGAAGAAATAGTCCGTACTCGGCAAAAAACTGGCCCATAAGAATCCTGGTTGTTGCTGGAGGGAAAGGCTGGCGCTAGATTGCGATGCCGACGTTGTTCTTTTGCAGCACCTGTTCGGCACGGTAACTTGAGCGCACCATCGGACCCGCCACGACTTCGAGGAAGCCCTTTTCAAGACCTTCGGTACGGTAGGCTTCGAATTCTGCAGGCGTTACGTAGCGTTCGACCGGCAGGTGGTTGGGCGTGGGGCGCAGATACTGGCCAAGCGTCAGGATGTCGACGTTGGCCGCGCGAAGGTCCTGCATCGTCTGCATGATCTCGTTGTCGCGCTCGCCGAGACCCAGCATCAGACTCGTCTTGGTCAGCACGGCAGGACGATGTGCCTTCGCATGTCGCAGCACCTCGATAGTCTGCTCATAGCTGGCACGCGGGTCCCGAACCGGATGGGTCAGTCGTCGCACGGTCTCCACGTTCTGGGCAAACACCTCAAGCCCTGAATCCACGACGAGTTCTACGTGCTCCTTAACGCCGTTGAAGTCAGGCGTCAGTGCTTCTACCGCGGTATTCGGATTGAGGTTCTTGATCTCGCGGACACACTCCGCATAGTGAGCGGCACCGCCGTCGGCAAGATCGTCACGGTCAACCGATGTGATAACGACGTACTCCAGTCCCATGAGTTTCACGGCACGCGCCGAATTTACGGGTTCTTCCGCGTCGAGCCAGCCCTTCGGGTTGCCGGTGTCAACGGCGCAGAAGCGGCACGCCCTGGTGCAGACCGAGCCCATCACCATGATGGTCGCCGTCCCTGCATTCCAGCATTCTCCGATATTCGGGCACATCGACTCTTCGCAGACAGTGCTCAGGCGATGCTCGTGCACGATCTTGCGCGTTCCGGAGTAACCGGGCCCCGAGGGCATCTTCGCACGCAGCCACTTCGGCTTGTCGCCACGCACAAGCGGCTCGGCATCACGGCGCTGTTTGACGCCGTTCTTGATCGCAGCAAAGCCAACGTCCGTCTGGTACTTCTGGCCGCTCTGTACGATGGGGATGCCTTGAAATTGTTTGTCTTTGTGGCTCATTCGGATTGCGTTTCGGGTCTGCCCGGGGGCACGCATTGTCGCATAAATAGCGCACAAAAAAATCCCGACCGAGGCCGGGAGAGCCAGGGGCGATCCGCAAAGCCATGGGCCTGGAGCGCAGATGGTGGGTGCGAATCGTCTTCAGGGCAGGCGTCGACAGGCAGGGCGGCATGCGTGTCGAACGGACAAAAAAATCCCGGCCGAAGCCGGGAGAGTCAGGGGGAAATCAATTAACGCCAGAAGTGTTAGTGGAGTCTCGACCAGCTGACCAGTCTCACAGCACTCTGCTGAAGGTCAAAATTGCGGGCCAGAATCGCCTCGATGTCGCGCTCGTCCGAATCGTTTTCCATGGGTTGATTCAGCTCAACAACACCGCAGAACTCGTTACCGTCACGATATTCGGTATCGGTCAATATGAACTGCGTGTAGTACTTCGCGGACATGGGGAAAGACTACCCAGACCCGGGCCCGGTATCTGTGAGCCACAGCACAAATCGCCGCAAAGCGAGGCCGAATCGGCAAAAAGGAGACCTGAATCACAAACATCGCCGGGCCTTCGGACATGCCATATGTCGTTGGCAGCGCGCCAGCAAAGACCGATTCCAGGAGAATAAATGGCCTAAGCAGCCGATTTCTGGCGATTTTTCTCCCAGTCAGCGTAAAATTCGTGCAGATGCTGAACACGCTCCACAGAATTGCTGTCATACCATATGTAATATCACGCTCGATCTGCCGCCACTGTGGCGGCCACACATAATCAAGAACTTGTGAGGATTCATTTGATGGTCGCAAAAGCCGGTCTCTCTAAATTCGTCTTGTTTGGTCTGCTGATACTCGCAGCGGGTACTGGCAATGCTCAGGACGAGCTCCGTAAAACCTTCTTCAAGGACGCTGATGCGGCTAAAGCCTCCGCTGAATCCACCAACGCCGAACTGCTCGCCCCGAAGAACTATGAGCGGGGCATGAAGGAATATCGCGACGCGGAAGAAGCGCTTCAGCGAGGGCGCAATATCGAAGTCGTCCGAAAGAATGCCGCGGATGCGACCCGTTACCTCAGGGCGGCAACCCAAAAAGCCGAGCTCGCCTCAACCGTACTGGCACAAGTCATGAAGAGCCGACAGGACGCGGCTAACGCGGAAGCGCCACAACTGTCACCGGAGATCTGGCAGGAAGCGCAACGCAAATTTGGCGATGCTATCCGGCTGCTGGAGCGCGGTGACCTCAAGGGATCCAAGCGCTACGATATCGAAGCAACCAGCCTGTATCGCGACGCCGAACTCGTGGCCATCAAGGCACAGTACCTGAGCGAAACGCGGCGCTTGTTGGCGGACGCCGACCGCGCCCGTGTTGGCCGTTATGCACCGATCACGCTGGGCAAGGCCAAGCTGCTGCTGGCGAATGCAGAGCGCGAGCTGAGTGAAAACCGTTATGACACCGATCTCCCACGCAGTCTTGCGCAGCAGGCAAACTACGAGGCCAAGCATGCGATCTACCTGTCCGAAGTAGTACGCAATGTACGTGACAAGAAACAGACGCCGGAGCAGCTTGTGTTGCGGTGGGAGCAGCCGCTGCAGGCGATAGCAGGTGTTGCGGACGTTGTTCCCAACATGGAGACAGGACCCGACCGGCTTGCCGGGGAGCTCGTCGCTTTTTTTGAAGAACAGCGGAACCGCGTGCAGAGCCTCGAACAGGAAAAGTCCGAGAACGAGATTCGCATAGCCGATATGGAAGAGGAGCTGAGTGCGCTCGACGAGCGCCTCGGCGGCGCGACGGCCGAACGTGCGGCACTGGTTCAGCGCCTTGAGGCGCAGGCTCGCGTCAAACAACAGTTTGCACAGATCGAAAAGATGTTCAGCTCGGAAGAGGCTTACATTTTCAGAGAAGGCGACAAGATTATCATGCGACTCGTCGGCCTGAGCTTCGACAGCGGTTCGTCGCAGCTGCAGTCAGCCAATTTCGATTTGCTCGCGAAAGTGGAAAAGGCGATTGACGTGTTCCCTCGCAGTGAGCTGACGATCGAAGGCCACACCGACTCGCACGGCGGCGACGACTCCAACCAGACCTTGTCGCAGGCGCGCGCCGAGTCCGTGCAGCAGTACATGATCAACGCGATGCGAATTCCGACCTATCGGCTGATAGCGACAGGCTACGGCGAGACTCGACCGGTTGCCAGTAACGAAACAGAGGCCGGTCGCGCGCGGAACAGGCGCATCGACATCGTCATCAAGCCAAACCTGGAAGCCAACTAACGCCCTGAGAGCGCAGTGTCGTGGCGGCGCCACCATGCCGCGACCGTGCGCGCCGTTTCCTCGTTGACGAGATAGCCGTATTCGGCGTGCACGTTGAGTACGCCGTCCAGGCGGAAGTACGTGTAAATTGACTTGTCCTCGAACTTGTCGACCAGACCAAGCTCGAGCATGTCTCCAAAGTCGTTCTGTAACCGCGGGTCTATTGCAGTCAGGTCGCCGACAGCGGTGAGATTCTTCCAGCGACCGATATTGGCGGGGTAGCGCGCCTTACCCTCCGAATCACTCCCCTTGATGCGTTTCTGCATGTACCGCTGACCCAGCGGGCTTCCCATCGTCAAAAACAGGTCAACACGATCGTGGCCTTGATCGTCATGCGACATCTCCCAGAGCGTGTCATAGGCGATCACGGAACCCATGCTGTGCGCGACCAGCAACACCGGGTGGCGCCCTTCCGTTGCCGCGCGCAGTGCGATCTTCAACATGCGCCGTGTGTGCTGGGCGATATCCATTGTCGTCGTCGACATAGCGATGCAGATCGCGCAGATGCAGTTCGGTACGTTCGCTGGCGATATGCGGGATCAGGAACGGCAGCCGGTCACCTAGTGTGTATATCCAGCGCGACAGCCTGCGCCGCCAGGAGCTTGCCTCGGCGATATCCCGTTCGCTCGCGGTTGGCTGGTTGATAACGTGCTCGATCGCCTCGACGTCGTTAGCGATGTCTCGGTGCTCGCGATAAAAATCGTAGGTCCACGAGACGATGTCAAAACCTCCCGTGGTCGCTGCGACGGCTTCCGCCACCGGTTCATCGAGGCGCTCCAGGCCCGCAAGCAGGCAGCGAAACAGTGCTTCCCTGTGCGCACCCGGCTCCGGTTTCGGCAGCAGCCCGGGCACGTAAAGGACGATCGGATGTGCGGCGTCTTTCACGGCTGCGTCTTGCTCAGTAGCTCGCTGAGTTCGCCAACGTGCTGCACTTCGGCATTCGGCTGAGGGTAGTCCTCGGGCCATTGATCGCCATTGCGGTTCACCCAGACGGCGCGCAGACCAGCATTGCGTGCGCCATGCACGTCGTAAAGGGGGTGGTCGCCAACATGCAACGTCTGCCCGGCACTCGCGCCGCCCGCTTCGACAGCCATATCGAAAATCGGCCGCTCCGGTTTCGCGGCGCCGGCCATCGCCGCCGAGACCACGCCGTCGAACAGGTCGCGAATACCTATCTTTTGCAGGTTGGCATTGCCATTGGTCACGGCAATCAGCACGAAGCGCTCGCGCAACGCGAGCAGCGCCGGGCGGGTCTCGGGAAACAGCGTAACGTCGTTGCGCGCCTCGTCAAACACCGCAAAGGCGTCGTCGACGTAGGCCGCGTCGTAGCCTGCGGCCTCGCCAATACGAGCCAGGATAGTGCGGCGAAGAAACGTCAGATCGTGCGACCGATCACGAAACTCGGCAACTACCTCGGAACGCACGGCACCAATATCTTCAGGCGCGAACTGCTCGGTAATACGCGGATAGTGTTCATCCATCCACGCGTACAGCCGCTGCTCCGCGCGCTTGATGACCGGGTGTATCGCCCAAAGCGTGTCGTCAAGGTCCAGGGTAATAGTGCGAATGCCGTGCATGTGTTGCCCATGAGGCGTTGATCGGCGACCATTGTGTGCTTAAGACCGATCCGGAGCAAGACGATGAAATACCTGCACACGATGGTGCGTGTCAGTGATGTCGAGAAGTCGCTCGATTTCTATTGCAAGCAACTTGGGCTTGTCGAGCTCAAGCGCTATGACAGCGAACAGGGGCGCTTTACGCTGATCTTTCTCGCCGCGCCCGGCGACGAGGAGGCGCAGGTCGAACTGACACACAACTGGGACCCCGAAGACTATCGACGAAGGACGTAATTTCGGGCATCTTGCCTATCGGGTCGATGATATCTATGCGCTGTGCCAGAGACTGATGGACGCCGGCGTGACCATCAACCGTCCCCCACGCGACGGTCACATGGCCTTCGTGCGCTCGCCCGACAATATTTCGATCGAATTGCTGCAAGAAGGCGACGCGCTGCCGCCGCAGGAACCGTGGGCATCGATGCCTAGCGTCGGGCACTGGTAGTTTGCGGAGGTCGGTTGCGGTTTTGGAGCGTGACCGACCTCAGGCAAACGCTCAAACTTCGGGCGCCTTATTTAGTGAAGCTTCGTTGCTCGCCCCCAAAAATGGTAGAGACTGATCAGGCTGTCTTCGTACACGTCAACTTCAAAGCCGAGCCCCTCCAGTTCACGCACAAATTCACGCTGCCTGAACATTTCATTGTAAGGGTGCTTCAGGAGCTTCTTCAGGGGTTTCCCGATGCCTCTTTCCCAGGTTTCAACAGGAAGCTCCTCAAAGACGAACTCTCCGTTTGTCTTTAAGACCCTGTGAAGCTCTGTGAGGGCGTCTCGCCAATTGGGAATGTGGTGAATGATGCCGAAGTCGACAGCAAGATCGAAACTATTGTCAGTGAAAGGTAAGTCTGCGGCATCTCCCTGCAGAAACCGGGTATTACTCAGGCCATTCTGTTTCCTTCTGGCTCGCTCAATCATCTTCGGGTCGAGATCTATGCCAACGTATTCCCGAGGACTGAACAAGTCATGAATAATTCCGGCCCCCACTCCCTGACCACAACCGATCTCCAGCACGCTGTCGGTTCGCCCCTTGCATAATTGTTGCAGACGAGGCGCTTCGAGGCGCTTCTGAATGAGTCCACGAACGGGATTATTCATTGCCCAGTATTCGAATGAGTTCATCAACATTGTTTGGCACCTTCCCGTTGAAATTCGAAAATCCTGACGCGGCTGTCCGGGTATCCGTCAAATGAAACGAACACCTACTTGGCAAGCAGACCCCGCCGAGCCGGCGAGGTCTGCGGTTGTCGCGATGACAACGCCCTAGTCGTCATTGCCGCGTTCGCGACCTTTGCCTTTGTCGTCACTGTCATCGTCGTCACTGTCTTCGTCGTCGAACCTGAGCTTGGCAACAACAGTGGCATGATCGGACGGCCACAAGCCGGACTCCGTTTTGTCCTTTGGCCTGGTGTTGAGCACCTTGGCCTTTACCTTGTCGGGCGAAGACTCAGAGAAAATCATGTCAACGCGACGCTCATGAATCGACGTTTCGTTACGAAGATCGGGCGCTTCGCAGCAAGTCAGGCCTGGTTTTTGCTTGCGCTGCAATGTCCAGACATCGTTAAAGTCGAGCGGAAATTGTGTAGCGTCAAACGTCAGTCCGGTCACGAACTGCTGGTAAGGCGTCAGGAAAGGGCCGGACTCTTCGCTTGGATAGGGGTCATTCGGATCGGAATTTATGTCTCCGAGCAAGAGCAGCCTGCTGCCCGGTGGGCCTGGCTGGTACGCGAGCGTTCCAAGCAACTCGGTCGCCTGGATGGACTGCACAATGCGTGACTGCAGGTTTTCTGGGTCCGGGAAGCGCACTTCGAGGTGCGTGTTTACCACACGGTAGGAATCGCCTTTGACCACCGCATCCACCGCGACGAATCCGCGCTCGATTCTCAACGGATTGCCGCCAAGACTGGCGCTAGCAACAATGTCGAAATTACAGCCGTCCTGCGACGGCCATACACATGCGTACGTCACAGGCGTTGTCATGACATCGCCGCGCGCAAGTATCACGTCGCGATCGATAACGGTGACGAAGATATCCGGATCGAGGTTCAGATCCAGGAAGACAGGAATGCCGGGCACGGGGAACCCGACGTCTACTATCGTCAGGTTCTGCACGGTTGCGGCTTCGTAGTAATTCGCGCCATGCTCGTTCAATGCGGCAAGCGTTGCCGTGAGATGATCATTAAATGCGGGTCCAAAGAGCCCACAGGGATCCGCAATCGTCGGACTGGTCGGTATACAACCGAACGACCACATTTCCTGCAATGCGACGATGTGGGGTTTCTTCTTTGCAATTGTCTTCGCCAGCGCATTCACCCGCTCCGGATAATTATTGGCCGAGATCGACTGCAGCGCTGCTATCACCGCCGAGTTGAACAAATCAGGATTATCACCAGCACTAACAATCGGCGCCAGGTCCGCTCCCAGGTACTGGTTCTGAGTCATTACGTTGATCTTCGCGTCGTCGTCGGCAAGCGCTTGGCTGAATGATGTCAGCAACAGGATAGAGACGGCGGCTACGAGGAGACCGGGCTTGCGAGTTCGCATAAGCATAAGGTTTCTCCCGAATTTTGCGTATTTGGCTTGCGCCACTAAATTATCAGCACGACGAATCCTGTCAATTCTGACAATTACCTAGCGCTGGCTTCCGGACCGGCCAGTAAGCTGACTATCGTCCGAGCCCGGTACCGGGACGGCACCCCGCCCGCTATACTCGGGCGCCTCGAAGATCTGTGGGATACACGACATGAGAAATTTCATTGCGCTGGCCACCTTGACCCTGGCCCTCACGGCATGTTCCGGCGAGAAAGCCTCATCGCCCATGCCCGCACCGGAGAAACGACCCGTGACACTTGAGATTCATGGCGACAAGCGTGTCGACGACTATTACTGGCTGCGGGAACGCGAAAACCCGGAGGTCATCGCCTACCTGGAAGCCGAGAACACGCATACCAAGAAGGCTCTAAGTCCTTTCAAAGGACTGCAGAGCGTCTTGTTCGAGGAGATGAAGGCGCGCATCCAGCAGGACGAAGAAACGGCGCCGTACAAGCGCGGTGACTACTATTACTACGTGCGTTATATCGAGGGCAGCGAGTACCCGATCTACGCGCGCAAGAAAGGCTCGCTCGACGCGGAGGAACAAATCGTCCTCGACGTCAACAAGCTCGCCGGAGATGCAGACTACTTCTCGGTGCGCGGATTCTCAGTAAGTCCGGATGACCGCATTGCCGCCTACGGAGTGGATACGGCAGGCCGCCGTTTCTACGACATCTATTTCCTGGATATCGAGACGGGAGAGCTGCTCGCGGACAAGATCGACGCCACGACTGCCAATTTCGAATGGGCCAATGACAGCCAGACAATCCTGTATGGCAAGCAACACCCCGAGACGCTGCGTTCCTACCAGGTATACCGGCATCAACTCGGCCAGCCCGACGACTCACTGGTCTACGAGGAAGAGGACGACACCAACTACCTGTACCTCGGCAAATCGATGTCATCTGCCTATTTCTACCTCACCAGTTCGCAGACGCTTTCCACGGAGATTCGCTACCTGTCGGCCGACTCACCGCAGGATGACGCGAAGGTATTCCTGCCTCGCGAACAGAATCATGAATATTTCGTAACAGATGGAGCGGACCGCTTCTATATCGTGACGAATGACGGCGCAGAAAATTTCAA
This sequence comes from uncultured Gammaproteobacteria bacterium, assembly GCA_963841145.1. Lineage (GTDB taxonomy): Bacteria > Pseudomonadota > Gammaproteobacteria > Steroidobacterales > Woeseiaceae > UBA1847. The sequence continues at coordinate 137,266 of CAWJBO010000018.1, read as the reverse complement.
GCTCATGGAAGCGCCGCTTGATGACACATCGAAGGACGCATGGAAGGAAGTCGTCGGCCACAGCGACCTGGCTCTGATGGAGGACGTAGACGTGTTTCGCGACTATGCGGTTGTCACGTTGCTCGAGAACGGGCTGACGCAAATGGACGTCATCGATCGGAAAACCGGCGAGCGGCGGCGCATAGATTTCGACGAGCAAGTTTACGTGGCCTACTCCGATGACAACTACGAGTTCGATTCGCAGCTGTTCCGCTACGCCTATCAATCTCTCACGACACCGAAGTCCACCTACGACTATAACCTCGCAACCGAGGAGCATGCGCTTATCAAGGAGCGCGCCGTGATCGGTGATTTCGACCGCAGCAATTACGTCACCGAGCGTCTCTATGCGACGGCGCGCGATGGAACAGACGTGCCCGTCTCGATCGTGTACCGCAAGGGACTGGAAAAGAACGGCGAGAACCCGCTGCTGCAGTATGCCTACGGCTCCTACGGCTCAAGCACGTCGCCCTACTTCAGCGCGGATCGCCTGAGCATGCTGGACCGTGGCTTCGTGTTCGCGATCGCACATGTGCGCGGTGGCTCGGAATTGGGTCGACAGTGGTATTACGACGGCCGCCAGCTCAAGAAGAAGAACACGTTCTATGACTTCATCGACGTCTCGAAATACCTGATCGAAGAAGGCTATACAAAACCGTCTCACCTGTATGCCTACGGCGGCAGCGCCGGTGGCCTGCTCATGGGCGCCGTACTGAACATGGCGCCGGAGGTCTACAACGGCGTATATGCCGCTGTGCCGTTTGTCGACGTCGTTACGACAATGCTGGATGAAGACATCCCGCTGACAACTGGCGAATGGGATGAGTGGGGCAACCCGAACGAGAAAGAGTTCTATGATTACATGCTCTCGTATTCACCGTACGACAACGTACGCGAGACTGACTATCCGAATATCCTGGTAACAACCGGCCTGCACGATTCGCAGGTGCAGTACTGGGAACCTGCAAAGTGGGTTGCCAGGCTTCGCGATAACAAGACGGACGACAACATGCTGGTTCTGAAAACGGACATGTCAGCGGGTCACAGCGGCAAGACCGGGCGCTTCCGCCGCATCGAGGACACGGCGTTGTATTACTCGTTCTTCATGGGGCTGGAAGGCATCCGCGAGTAGTTTCGACCTTGCAGAGAGCATAACGGCAGAAATCTTGAGGACGACTCTGGGTCAGCGGCAATCACTCACGATTCTGGCACTCGATCTTCGGCTTTCGGCCAGAAGCGGACAAGAGAAATACTCGCCCATCGTCAGCGCGGCATCAGGCAATCGTGATTTCATCGAAATGATTACGCACATGAAAAATGTGCGCCGCGCGATACTCGTCCCGAGTCAGTTCGCCATAGGCAAAGTGCGGCTGGAGCACCCCCGAGTAAGCTTCGAATCGCATTAGCGAATTGATCAGCCGATCGATGGCCTCGACCGTCGGTCCATCCGCTACGAGGGCGGGCGCACCCGGAATCGGGGCGGCGAGATCATGACGCATCGCGCCCGTTGTAGAAAACGCGAAAAACGCCGTACGCCCGAGGGTCTGACGGAACGCTGTCGATTTCATTTCCGGATACCCCGTCGTCGAGTAGTCAACGCTCTGAGCCAGATGCGCGAACACCTTGAACGGCGACCAGGCGCCCGTGCCAGTCAGATTTTTTCCACGCAAGGCATTTAGCTCGTCGATGAGCATCCTCTGCGACGGCGCAGGCAAGGTCGCACGCCTGACCATCACGGCGCCGGCCATCAGACCCGCCGCGGCTGCGCCGGACAACGCGAGAAAACCTCGTCTATTCATCACTGCTCCTCTAAACGCCGGTATCTTGGTCGAACAATTCCATCGCCATGCAAGCCGTCAAGCGCGGCACGAGTATCGATAATGAAGCTGCGTTCGCCGGTCTTGATGTCAACGACTATGAGCGTCGGCGGTGACAACGCCAGTATCAGGCCTGAACGGGCTCCTTCGAACAACACGTCTGCTGAAGAGAGCCCGGAGGCACAACCTGGCAGCTCCAATCCTGCCAACAAGTCTGCAACTGTTCCGTCAGCAGGTCCAGCTGCTCCCTATCCTGCCACCACGCGTCAATTGCAAACGCGAGCAGGATGCTCAGCACTATCGCCGTACCCTCGATCAAAAGGCGCCGCCAGGCGATGTCCAGCTTCCTCATGAGTGATCCTCTCGAAACGCAGCCTCTCGGGCTGGCCGGAGCGCTATTGCGTCAGAAATGCCAGTTCCTCGTCCGCAATACGCAACAGATCGGCAACAATGTCTGGCCGATTCGGCTGGATGTGCAGCCCTTCGCTGTAGCGCAGGCGTTTGGGCTCCCCCGCCGAGTTGAACAGCAATTCGGCCTGACCAGCTGGTGTCCGCTCGTCTTCCGTCGCCCCGACGATTACCACGGGTCTCGGCGAGATCATCGCAACATGCCTGCTCGTGTCGAACACGGGACCGTAGGCAAGCCAGTTCAGGATCGTGGACAGCGGGTAATGCAGGACCTCGCTCTTGATGCGACGGGCGACCTGCACCTCCAGCCAGAGCCGGTTGTCGGCGGCGCCATGGACGAGAATCGCGCCGCTAATCCGCGGTTCACGGGCCGCAGCCGCCGCGGCGAACGGCACACCTAAGCTGGCACCCACGATGACGACGCGGTCGTGATCGACCCATGCCTGTTCTCATCAGCCAGTCTAAAAGCAACGACACTGCCGGCACGGTATCAAGAATTGCTTGTCGAGCTAAGGGAAGTGTTTTGGCCGTTGCTATAGAGCCTCTGACTTTCTCTGGCCCATCGTAGGGATAGTCCATACCCACAATGGCGCGACCGTCCACATCACCGAACAGATCCACGGCGTCCTGACCGGTTCGGTGCCCACCCAGAACAAGCAACACGGGCAGCGTGGTCCCCGGGATTCGCTTTGCGAATGACGCGAAAGGACACCTTCAGCCCGGTATCCGATACGAGTCGCACGGATTCCGACAGCTGTTCCTGGTCAAGCGCTGCTTCTTCGGTATCGACCTTTTCGATACGTCCCTGCCGCTCGCCGAACCAGTCCTCGCGCGGCAGGGACGACTCCCAGCGCAGCCAGGTTACTGCCAGCAACAGCAGCAGTGTGAAGGGCAGCAACAGATAGACGGTAAGTGAGCGAAACACAGTCATGCGTCGGATCGGCGGCTCCTTAAGTTTCGTTGACACTCAACCCCTCACCCCGAGTTTCAACGGGGCTAGGCGTGACCGCCGATAGCCGCCCACAACGCAATGCCGAGGCCGGCCCCTATAGTAGGTCCTAAGGCTGCGCCCATCGGGACATTGCCAAACGCCGCGCCGAAAGCAACGCCCAGTGCTACGCCCATACCCGTTCCGAGCGCGATGTAAACGCCCATCCCGGTTTTGTTGTCGTCGCCACTCAATTATCTGCCCCTCCAGGACCATTGACTCGCCGCAGACTCGAGCCGTTGCGATCAGCCTGCGCGCAAGAAGGCAGTGCTCTTTGCATGTTGCGCCGTTACCTAACTGGCGCTGCGCGCGGAAGACGTCGGCTAACCTTGCGCCTCGATCGTCTCTCGCAGAAGTTCCCGGTTGTCGATCATCCACGGATGAAAATCGTCGCGAAAAAACATCCGGAACTCTGGGCGTATGTCACGAACGACACCCTCCCGGCCGAACAGGAACGCATAGCCCTCGCGCCAGAATGACCACGAAAAAACCGGCTTACCCTCCATCCTGCGTATCTGCACAATGGAGCGGAATACGTTGAACGGGAAACGGATACGGACGATGCGCATGACTTGTCGGAGCAGTTTTCGGTCGCCGCCAATCGCCAGGTACACGTCGTACGCGACGGATTTATGCTCTGTCTCTTCAATCGCATGCCATTGCCAGAGATCAGCCATGGCGGGGTGAGCGCCATCCATCCAACGCGAATTTCGCATCGAGCCGGCGGCGAACATCGCCGTAATGTGCTCAAGAACGACGGTCGCTGCGAGTCTCGCTATCGGCGGTTCTTTATTCGCGCGTTCGATTTCACGATTGTAGAGCGATTCGAGTTTTTCGAGTTCGAGTCCGCGCACCTCAGCCATCATCTGGTTATACCGATGGTGCTCGCGCCGATGAATGTACTCTTGTTGGACAAACGCAGCCGCATCGCTTTGTAGCTGCGGATCATCGATACGCGGCAGATAGTGCTTGACGCTGTCGACGAAGAATTTTTCGCCACTTGGAAACGACAGCGACAGGGCATTGAAGAAGGCGGTCTGAAAGGCACGGCCACCATGCCAGTCGCCGCTCAGCGGTTCGCGCAGATCGAAACGTCTATTGCGCGCCTCAAGGCCAATATCCTCTGGCGTCCTACTCAATCCTGCTTGGGCCATTACGTACACCGTCGTCACGCGTTCCGTTGCGCCTATGTTAGCAAGCATCGTTTGCGCAAACACGCGATCTTGAAGCGGCCGGCGCCCTCCTTGTTGGAAACGACTTGCAGACGAACATCAGCCAGCCGCTGCTTTTGTGCTAGTCAAGGTGCCGGTAACGACCTCGACTACCCCCGACTTGCCGTTCATGACCGGCCGCTATGCGCCACAAGTTCAGCCGCTCAGCTGCTAGTATTTACCGTATTGGAAAGGGCTGCTATTGACCCAAAGCAGGCGTTCGGAATATGCCCGACGATAATAAAACCTCATCGCGAATCAATTTGGCTAAATGGGAAATCATGGTAAATAGGAACGGACTTCTCGTCATTGCGGGGCTTGGTGCTTGGGTTCTATTTTTCGTCTCGATTGCCAGTGGCGGATTCGGGTTGTTGTCAAATCTCGTCGGCACTCACACATCTAACTGGTTACTTTTGGCCTCAGTAGTGCTCGCGGTCATTGCCAGCGTTTTGATGACAAAAAAACTTGCTGAATTGGGCGCACTGACGCTTCCGATGATTAGCGGGATTTTGGGAATGGTCTTGGTCATGACTCTGGTGGTTCTCGCTCTATTGCGAGCTTTGCAATATGCCTAAAGATCCGCACCAATGGCTGCCTATGGCCGTATTCCGCTTTTCAGGTGTGGGGTTGATGACTGACCGGTTAGCACAGATGGCGACATTCATGGGGAGCAGCGCTTCATGTTTATAACGATGATGCTGGCAAGTGTTGCTGCAGCGGGCGCGCTGATTTATGGCGTCCGCGCTGTCGCGTTGTGGGTGGCAGGATCGAGCGCGGATTCCCGTGCGGTCGTCTTGGCGGCTTACATCGGTGCGGCGGTGGCGGCAATTCCTGCGTACTTTGTTTCGATAACGGTTGGCGGCGGCGCCGGAGGGGCCTGGGCCGAGGCGTTTGGGGGAGAAGCGGCAATTCCTCTTGGCGTCGGAGCGGGCATGTTTGTAGTTCTTGTGGGAATGGTCATGGCCGCCAGTGCCGTGATAGCCATCGTTACACGCTATCTAAGGGGCTAGGCAGAGTTATCCGAACGGCTGTATATGGACTCCTCCTCATTGCAAGCACGCTGTTGATGACAAGCATGGCACGACTGCATACGTATATTCGGCCTCTGTAGTTGGCATACGTTGATGCCGGGCCATAATGGGTTATTCGCGCGTCAGCTCCCAATCGCTTCTACGTACTCTTGGTACTCGGACGTTCACGGGTTTGGCCGACGCCGGTTCGACCTGTTTGTCATCAAGCAGTTTGCTTAAGCAATCGCTATTGAGGTTCTCCTTCGTTTCTCTGACTCAGCATGCGCCGATGCCAGGATCATAATCTGTGTCGTTGCGCAGCATGGCCCAGGCCATGCGGGCGGTCTTGTTTGCCAGTGCGACGGCAGCCACATTGGGGTGACGTCGCTTGGCGATGTCGGTCACCCACCGACTCAGTGGGTCGTCGCGGTGCTTTGCCTGCGAGACGACTGCCCTGGCGTCGTGGATCATCTGCGTGCGTAGATAAACATCACCGCGTTTGCTGATGCCGAACAACCGGTGCTTATCTCCGGAGCTATTCTGTCTGGGCGTCAGTCCCAACGCCGCTGCCATCTGCCGACCTTTGCTGTACTGCGCACCATCACCGACGGTGGCAACCAGTGCGGTGGCCACGATGGGGCCGACACCGCGTAGCTGTTGCAACCGCTTTGCCACGTCGTTGCTACGAGCGATCTTCTCGATCGCTTTTTCGAGTTCCTTGAGACGATCCTCCAAAGTAAGCAAGTCGTCCCAGAGACCGTGCAACAACGAGCGGAAGTAATGGGTCAGGCCGTTCTCGGCGTATTCGAGCCATTCGGGGATCTCTCGCCGCAGTGCGAGCAAAGTCTGCGGTGCAACCAGACCGTACTCGGCCACCAGGCCGCGGATCTGGTTGGCCTTGGCGTTGCGATGTGCCTTGAGCTCAGAGCGCACCCGGTGGGTCGCCTGAATGTCTTGTTGATCAACACTCTTCACGGTAACAAAACGCATGTGAGGTCGGCTCATTGCTTCACAGATCGCTTCAGCATCGTTGGCGTCGTTCTTGTTGCTCTTTACGTACGGCTTCACGAACTGCGGCGCAATCAGCCGGACGGTGTAGCCTCGAGACTGCAGCTCTCGAGCCCAGTGGTGAGCGCCGGTGCATGCTTCCATGCCAATCTCACAACCTGGCTCGACCTTGTCGATCAACGCCTGCACCACTGGCCGCGCCGTAACCGGCGCTTCCAGACTGCTTTGCCGTGGCGATCAACACCGTGTAACTGATAAACGTTCTTTGCCAAATCAACACCAACATAGCTAAGCTTCATGAGTGGACTCCTTCTCTCATTACGACTTGAGCCGAATCTCAAGCCTGGGCACATTGATGCCGAAAAAGGGAGGAGGAGTCCATCCCATTGCTTCTGGCCGAAAGCAGCCGGTCGAGTGATAATCTACTGAACGGCTCCTACTGACCCAAAGCGGCCACTAGGCGCAAGATGACATCAGCCCCACGTTTACACGGTTGCCCCCAACATGAGCTTACGAATTCCTTATTTAGTCTCGACACTGTTTCTTGTCCTATGCACCGACGTGCTGGCGGATGAATATACTTTTCTCGATCGTCTGAAACAGTATCCCAGTACTCGCGAATCGCGTTTGGTTGCAGCGGACAATTTCTTGCACGACATTCAAGCTATGGACGACAGTGTCCCTGCGCTGAGGCCAGATATCATGGACTGGGTCATTTCTGAGCTTGATCGGCTTACGAGAAAACATGGCCGCCTCGGCGGGTTTGCGCACCCTGAAGCTATTGAGTTTCGCTCGACGCGCGAGTATCTGCTGTACGCTGTAAAGAAGGGCTTAGCCGAGCAAAAAGAGGCTATTCGCTGCATAAAGAATAGACCTGATTTAGAACTCACGTGCTGGACGCAGTTGGGTAGATCTCTTGGTGGTCCGTTTGAAACTGAATTGGCCAAGCTCGTAGCTGAGCACGGGGTGCAGCTAGCAGATAAAAGGCGCAAGTATTCAAGCCCAGTTTGGCAGGTTTTTCTCGTAATGGACGGTTTGGCCTACAGCATAGAGTCATCGTCAGAAGACTAGGTACAAGAGTTTCCTCTCCGATTGATATGAGTGTCTTCTTTTGGCCGAAAGCAGCCCCTCGAAAATCCCGGATTGCGGGAGCTTGAGTGACCGCTTTCGGCAAAAGCAGACATTCAATTACGTTCAAATAGTAGCACCCAAGGAATCAGCCTCTGAGTGACCGCTATCCGCTCGAAATCCGCCGTTCGCCTGATATAGTTGCGGGCGACTGCCTATGACCCAAAGCAGACATTCGAGACCAGCTAGCCTAGTACGTTTTGCGACACCCTTACTGAATGCGACTGGAGAGTGGAATGGCAAAGAAAACAGTTTTCCGGTACCCAGGAAAGAAGGCGACCGTATCCTGGAATGGCCGTTTGTGCATCCATGTCGGTGAGTGCGGTCGGGCGAAAGGCGAACTATTCGTAGGCGGACGTGATCCCTGGTGCCAGCCCGATCTCACAACCAATGAAGAGGTCGTAGATGTCGTGAATCGGTGCCCAACCGGTGCGCTGACTGTTGATTTTGCAGACGGCTCGGGCAAAGAGCAGCCCGAACCCGTTAATACGGTCAACGTTGCCTACAATGGGCCGCTCTTTGTTCGTGGCCGCTTGGTCATCGAGGCCGCGCCTACCGACGCACCGGGGCTCGCCTTTCGCACCGCATTATGCCGTTGTGGAAAATCGCGCAACAAGCCCTTCTGCGACAACTCGCATGAGAAAGAAGGGTTCTCCGATTACGGCGCTGTCGGCGAAACCGGTACGGACGAAAACGGCGCCGGAGGCAAGCTGACGATCAAACCAATCAAGGATGGTCCGCTGATGTTTAACGGCAACGTGACGATCAGGAATAGTAGCGGTCGCGATGCCTGGCACGGTGATCGTGTCGCACTATGCCGCTGCGGGGAATCCGCGAACAAACCATTCTGCGACGGCACCCACAAACGAGCGGGTTTCAGAAGCGACTAAAGTTGCGGTGTCTGGTTCGCACGTGATAGCCGACATTGCGGTGATATGCTCTTGAGAGTCTGCTGCTGACCTAAAGCGGACATTCGCGTTAAGGCGGGAAGCGTCGAACCTGAAGATTGTGCACGAGGGCTAGCACCAGTGAATCATGTATTGAGGCTCGATGAGATAAAGCGACTTGTTGATAAGTCGCAATTGATACGTGAAATCGAAACCGGATTTATTCTCTATTCATCGGGCAAGGTGAATATCCCGCCCGTCGGTTTTCTGCATTTCGATGAGCCGTCGGGCGATGTGCATATCAAATATGGTTCAATCGTTGGCGACGACTATTACGTTCTGAAGATGGCGTCTGCGTTTTATGGCAATCACGCACTGAACATTCCGGTTGCTGACGGCCTGATGTTGCTTTTCAGCCAGAAGACAGGACAGCTCAAGCGTATTTTGCTGGATGAGGGCTGGCTCACCGATATGCGTACCGCCGCCGCCGGCGCGGTTGCGGCGAAGCATCTGGCGGCGAAAAACGTACAACGGATCGGAATCGTCGGAACCGGAGTGCAGGCAAGACTGCAACTGGAGTTCTTGCGCGACGTCACAGACTGCAAGAGCTGTATGGTTTGGGGCAGAGACTACGCCAAGGCGCAGCAAATGATCGAGGAACTTGAAGCCCAAAGTCATTTTCGGGATTGGGGCCTGAAGATGGAGGCGAAAGATAAGCTCGACGACCTGCTTGGCAGCTGCAAGCTCATAGTTACCACGACTCCTTCAACTGCACCGTTAATTCGTGCGGATCAAGTACGTAAGGGAACACATATCACCGCTATGGGTTCGGATGATCACGGCAAGCAGGAACTCGAGGCGGAGGTATTGGCAAGAGCGGATATCATTGTCGCCGACAGCGTGTCGCAGTGCGTTGATCATGGCGAATGTTGCGCGGCGGTCAAGGGCAAGCTAATCGAGAGGAATGCCATCAAGGAGCTCGGCAGCATCATAAGCGATCCCAATATGGGTCGAAGCAGCGATGATCAAATCACCGTGGCCGATCTAACCGGGATCGCCGTGCAGGATATTCAGATCGCCAAGATGGTAGACCGCGCACTTGGCGCAAAGGTCGAAAATGGAGCACTCGATTGACAATGTTGCCGGACTTCAGGCTCGAAACACACTTCTCAAAGTGGGAGTTCAAAGCGCGTTATCACATGACTGCTTCGGATGCCGAGAGCATGTCCATGCGAGAGCTGTTGGCCATGGCGACGCCCGAAGAGCGCGAAGAGTTTGACGGGCTGTGGCTTGGTTACACAGAAACCTTCGGCGCAGCGGATCTTCGCGAGGTAATTGCTGGCACGTATCAGCAAAGTTGTGCTGCGGATGTGCTCTGTTTCGCCGGTGCCAGCGAAGGCATTTTCGCGGCGAACGCCGTGCTTCTCGACAAGAACAGTCACGCGATTGTCGTAACGCCAAATTATCAGTCTCATGAGACCCTGCCTGCGGCGATCTGCGAGGCGACGGGCGTTCCGTTGGACCCGGACGATAACTGGTCGCTCGACATCGAACGCGTGGCGGATGCTATCAGGCCAAACACCAAACTGGTCACGATCAATTTCCCACACAACCCAACTGGCGCGATTCTCGCAGTCGATCGTTACCACGCGCTTATCGAGTTGTGTCGCAGACACGGCATTTACATCCTGCACGACGAGATTTTCAACGGCCTGGGTCCGACCGGCACAAAGCACTTACCCTTTATTGCCGACATTTATGAGCGCGGTTTGTCATTGAACGTCATGTCGAAGTCCTACGGTTTGCCCGGCCTTCGCATTGGCTGGATCGCCTGCGCTGATCACGACGTACTATCCAGAATGGAGCGCATGAAGCACTATCTTTCAATCTGTAGTTCCGGCCCGAGCGAGCGACTCACCAAGATAGCGCTCAGTCATCGCGACCAGCTGCTCGCGCGCAACTGCGGGATTATTGACGAGAACCTACCGAAGTGGGACGCGTTCTTTGCTTGCTACCCTGAATTGTTCGATTGGCGTCGTCCGGACGGTTCGTGCATGGCATTTCCAAGGTACAAAGGTTCGGAGGGCGTTGAAAAATTCACCCGCTCGCTCGTGGAAGACAGCGGCGTATTGCTGCTACCAAGCACAATTTACCGGTCTGAACTTGGCGCGACGCCTAGCGACCATTTCCGGCTTGGTTTTGGGCGCAGAGGATTGGACGAAGGACTGGCAGCACTCGATGCGCACCTCATGCGCAGCCGCCACTGATAACGACAATCTATTCTGATGCCCGACTGGCTGCTTCTGGCCGTAAGCAGCCCTTGGGCTGGTAAACTAGCGGCAGGCTGACTTGAGAAAAAACAGTCGTTCTGTTGTGCTACGAGCAGGGCGACCAAGAATCCAAGCGATTCAAAAACTCTGGCACTACCAATGAAATTAATATCACGATGAAGCGCTATTCGTTTACCTGGTGGTTGGTCATTCTACCTACCTCAGTAACTGTAGGTGGAACTACGATTCTGCTTACCAGCAATTTTACGGATTGGGACGTCATGGCGCTCGTTGCTGTTGCTGTAGTTTCAACATTCATTGCAGACTTGGCGATAGCCGCTTCGATGGAGGCTATTGCGCCGACCAAGGTCAGTATCGGTCCCGGCGAAAAGCATCTGGACTCCGATATGGCGTCTGAAAAAGCCACCATCATGTCTGGTTTCGACTCAATATCACACGGCCAGGTTTCGGTACGAGGTGAAACATGGCGAGCTATTCGAGCGCCCGATGATACCGGGACCCTCACCACAGGAATGTCAGTAAATGTAGTTGATCGCGACGGCCTTACGTTAGTTGTATCAACTGGGTCTGGATAGCGATGTGGCATGCTGGGTGTTGCGACCGGTCTGCTTCTGGCCGCAAGCAACCCCTGGACTGGTAAATTAACGAACGACTGCTACTGACCCGATTATCTTGCTCAATTTCCGCGAACGAATTCGCATGAATTATTGAATGCGATTGAAGTTTCGCAGTACCACAGGCATCTTCGCTACATGACTCAGCATGAATACGTGTTCATTGCCATCTCGGTAATTCTGGGCCTCGCGCTCACACGCCTGCTTAATTCCGTCGCCGGACTGATCCGCGCCCACAAGCGCGTGACCTTTCACTGGGCGACCGCGTTGTGGGGCGCCGTTATCATGCTCTTCATATTGCAGCTATGGTGGGTCGGCTGGGAGCTGCGCTCGGTCACGGATTGGTCGATCATCGATTTCTTCGTTCTGGTGATTGGTTCGATATTCGTTTATGGCGCAGCCGAACTCGCGCTGCCGACCGAGGACTACGATACTTCAAGCGATAATGAACTGATTTTCCTGACACACAGTCGTTCATTCGGACGATTATCGGCTCTGTCACTGCTTGGCTATTTCTGTATTGGACCGTACGTCAATATAACGATGTTCGGTAACCCACCGCTGCTTTCGTTTCTGTTTCCGGTAATTGGCGGCAGCCTGATGTTGCTAGTCGCGCTGAGACCAGTATGGTTTGAGTTTCTATCCGTCGTGTTCGCCGGCTATGCGATTTTGATCCTGTATCTGACCGCTTGAACGGCCGCTTCTGGCGGAAAGCAGAAGTTCGAGTAATAACTCCTGACGGGCTGCTACTGACCCAAGGCAGGCGTTCAGCTTCCGTCAAAATAGCGACTACTGACATCGCAAAGGAATCGAATAACGACATGAAAATTGGATTCTCAATATTGTTGGCCGTACTGACAGTTCTGGCCGTTGCCTCCGGCTTTGCGAAAATCACATTGATGCAGAATGATGTTGATTTTTTTGGTCGGTACGGATTTTCCGGTCCAATGCTCATCGCTTTCGGGACGGCTCAGCTGATTGGCGGTATCTTGCTGCCGTTGAAAAAGACGAGATTCGCGGGAGCGACCGTAGTCGCTTGCACGTTCCTTGCCTCCCTGGCGATATTGCTTATTGACGGCAACATACCTGTCAGCATCGTCACAGCGATTGCGACGCTCTTGCTCTTCGTGGTTATGAAGGTGAGTTGGCCGTCTCGTTCGAAAGACTCGAACGAAGGCTAATGGCCGAACGCAGAAGCTCGAATGCCAAGATGACGAGACACGGCGGACTGCCGCGATCAGACGGCTGGCGGCATTAACGGCGGCAGCGCATCCTGGTCGCGCGAATCGGCAGCATCTTTCAATGTCACGATCGACCTCAGCGCTTTCGCCAGCGCATCGCGATCCCACTCGCCACCCTCTGGTCCGTAGCTCGCTTTGGACAACTTCCTGAGCTCGCCTGAGAGCGGGTCGGCGACCCGCTCCGCCAGCGCGCCGAGACTGCGTGGCGCGTCGTCGGGCCATTGCAATCGCCCCCACCCGAGCAAAGCGGCACGCAGTGCTGCGTCGTCGCCAGCCAAAGCTGCCTTGCGAGCGGTCTTCACGAATTTCGCCTGTTGTTTGTAAAGCGGCGGCGGCTCCGGCTCTCGAGGTATTCGTTTGCGATCACGGGACGACCACCACCAGGCAAGAATCGTGAGCAGCCAGGCTGCGGCCAGCAGCTGGCTGGCGCGCTGCCAGAATCCATCGGGCACCAGCTTTAGTTCCGGCGCTGTATCGATGGCGGCCGACTCGGGCATCGCCTGTGCAACAGGCGGAGCCACAGGCGCCACTGTGTCCGCCTTTATCGTGATCGTGCGTGCGGGAAGCCGCGCGACGCGCCACTCAGCCGTGTCGATATTCCACCAGGGAACCAACAGCTCAGGTAACTCTATGTCACCACCGCTAACGCCGATCATGGCGTACTGATCCTTGCGAATGCCGCGAATACCGTCTGCCTCGATACGGCGACTGAGCTCCGGCTTGTCTTCGTAGACGTTCAGGCCGTCGATCAGTGGTGGTTCGATCGCCGGAATCTGGGTTTCGATCTGCCCAAGCGCAGAAATCGTTACGCGCCGCGTCACCGGCTCACCCGCGTTGATACGGTCCGGTTCGCGCGACCACTCCTCACTGAGCTGCACGTCACGCGCCGGTAGCCAGACGGCGTTCGGGTAATCAGCGGGCGGCGCCGGGATCGGAAGGACTGAGACCGTATGCGTATCGGACTCGAAGACCTTGCGGCCCGTAATTCGGCCACTGCGCAATACGCGCGCTTCGAAGCGCGCCGGTGAGATCGATATCTCGCCGCTCTCCTGCGGATATATCGCGATGACTCGCTCGACGACGTTATAGGCTTTGCCGTTAAGGATCGACTCGTAGCTGCGTTCGTCGCCGGCAAGCTCTACCAGCACCTCGGCGCCGCTGATTGTTGGCTCACGCAGCGCCGGCTGCCGCGTGGCAACGGCACGATACACCTTGATGCGGTAGAGGATCTGCGCCTGGACATAGGTCTCGTCCTGATCGACCTCGCTCGCCACGAACACGTCTGCCTCGCCCGGTGGTTCGTTTGATGGCTCGTTGACATTGATTCGTACAGGCGCGCTTTTTTCATTACCGATGCTGATCGCCGGAATTTCCTGCGCGCCCGTGCTCTTCGGCATCAGCGCGATGGTCCAGGTACGGCTGCGACGTATCTCGCCGTTGAATATGGACGTATTGCTCAGCTGGCTGACCTGGCCAACATAGAAGTTCTCATCCAGCACCGTCAGGTCAGGCTCCAGGTCAGTGTTCGAATCGACCGTGACCTCAAGCATGAACGATTCGTTGAGGTCGACCGATGGCCGGTCGACGCTCGCACGCACAGCCGCCGCCGCGCTCGAGGTGCTTACAGCGACAATCAGCGCGACCAGCGCCATTCCCTTCAGCCAGTTTCTCATCTGCATTACCACGGTTGTACCTCATCATCAGGCCAGACGTCGTTGCCATCCTGATCTTTACCCGAACGCTGATATTGGTGCCGGAACTTTCGCCGCAGCAACCCGCCCGGATCGTCGGGAATGCGTCGCAGCCACTGCTCCATCGCCTGCTGTTGCTCCTGTTGCTGACGCAACTCGGCAAGTTCCGCCTCCGACATCTGCTGCGGCTGTTCGCCCTGCTGCGCCTCCTCTGCGGCTCGCTGCAGTTCCTGCTGCAGCGCCTCGAGGTCCTCGTCGCTCATCTCTTCATCGCCACGCTGCGGCGAGTCACCTTCTTCGGATTCACTGTCGGACTGCGACGTACCGTCGGCGCCCTCCTCATCCGGCTGACTCTCGGAGTCCGACTGTTCACCCTCGCCGCCCGGGTTTTCGCTCGACTGTTGGTCGTCACCCTGCTCTTGCTGCTGTTGCTGCTGCTGGTGCTGCAGGTTCTTCACCAGGTCGAGGTTGTACGCGGCATCCTCGTTATCCGGTTCCATTTCCAGAACCTGTTCATAGGCATCGATCGCTGCATCCAGTTCGCCCTGAAATGCCATTGCGTTGCCGAGGTTGTAAAGATTTCGTACGTCGCCACGTTCCGCGAACTCCGCCGCACTTCCCGCGTAATCCTTGGCACGATAACGCGCAACGGCGCGCCACTCCGTGTCCTCGAACAGCGCCGCGGCGTCTTCCGGCTTGCCTTCTTCAAGCCGTTTCAGCGCCTGCTGATTCTTGTTTTGCCACAGGTCGTCCCAGAGCGATGCCTCTGCCGGCTGCGGCATTGGTAACACGAAGACCAGCAGGACCAGTACCCAGCCTCGCCTGAATGCGAGTGCCGCTATCGGCAACAGCAGTAGCACGAGCCATGGCCCCTCTTCGCGCCACCGGTCCGTCGCGAGTGACTCATCCGTTGCCGAGGCGGCGGCCGACGTCAGCTCGCCGGACAGCAGGATGTCGAGATCGCGATTATCTGTTGATAACACCGTGAAACGACCGCCGCCTGCAACCGACAGCTTGCGCAATCCCGTCTCCTCCAGTCGCGGCACCGCGATTCTGCCGCGATTGTCCGTCACGAAACCGCCCGACGCTCGCGGTATTGGCGCGCCATCGGTCGTACCGACACCGAGAACGGACAGGGAGTAACCGGCGCCCTTGAGGTTGCGTGCGGCCTTTTCTGCCGCCGGCGACGAACCACCGTCTGTGATCAACAAAACCTCGCCGTAAACAACGCCCGCCTGCTCCAGCAGCTGCGCGCCTTTTCTTATCGCGACCTCAGGGTAGCTACCGCGACTCGGCATGATCTCGGTACTCAGGCTGTTAACGAGAGCGGCCACCGTATCGGTGTCCGTGGTCAGCGGCGTAACAGTGAACGCATTGGCCGTGTAAACGACGAGTGCCGTCTGCCCACTCTTGCGTCGTTCGAGGATGTCGAGAATCTTCAGACGAGCGCGTGCAATTCGGCTGGGCGAAATGTCCTGCGCATCCATCGACCTCGACAGGTCCAGGGCAACGACCAGCGCCTGCTCGGCACGAAACACCGGCTGTTCGATCCGCTCCCAGGCCGGACCCGCGAGTGCCACCGCCGCCAGCACGCCACCAAGGCCCAGCAACCACCAGCGATAGTCCGTGCCGCGCCCGGGCGCTCGGGACAACACGTACGGCATCAGGGCTGTATCGATCACATCGTGCCAGTTGCCCGACCCCAGCCGACCACGACCCAGCAGCGCGGCGAACAACACAACGAGCGGCACTGCAAGCAGCCAGGCCGGACGCAGCCAGTGGAAGTCAGCCAGCATTGACGCTTGCTCCCGCGGGTCGCCGGCGCAAGAGGCGCAGCAAAAGACTGATCACACTCATCATGACGACCAGTACGAAGGCGCCGCCGAGTGGCCAGAAGAACAGCGATTTGACCGGCCGAAAACCGGACTCCGGCTCTTCCACCGGTTCGAGCTCATCAACCAGCCGATAGATGTCCTGCAAGCTCGCTGTATCGGTCGCCCGGAAATAACGGCCGCCGGTCAGTTCTGCGATCTGCGTCAGCGTGGCTTCGTCGAGATCCGCCGAAGGATTGATACGTCGCCGACCACCGATAAGTGACGCGACCTCGAGCTGCTCGGCCCCGATGCCGATCGTATAGATGCGCAAGCCCACCTGCTGTGCCAACTCAGCGGCTTTGAGCGGCTCGACTTCGCCGGCCGTATTGGCGCCGTCGGTCAGCAGCACCAGTACCTGGTCGCCCGCATCGTCCGGCTGCTCGTACACGCGGCGCACGGCCAGCGTGATGGCATCACCAATGGCCGTCTTCTCGCCGGCGAGCCCAATAAACGCTTCCATGAGCAGGACGTTGACGGTCTCACGATCCAGCGTTAGCGGCACTTGCAGGTAGGCGCGCTCGCCGAACAGGATCAACCCGATACGATCGCCCTCGCGGCGCGCGATAAAGTCGCTGGCAACCGCTTTGGTCGCTGTCAGGCGATCGACGCGACGATTGCCAAGTTCAAAGTCCTTTTGATCCATGCTGCCTGACAGGTCGACAGCCAGCATCAGGTTTCGCCCGGACACCGGCACATCCAGTTCTTCACCGATGCGTTCGGGCCGAGCCGCGGCCAGGACCAGAAGCAACCAGGCAATAACGGCAACCCAGAAGCGCCAATTGAGCAACTGTTCCGCACCGGAGCGATCCTTGAGTGTCTCGAAGCTGCTGAGCGTCGGTACCCGGAGGCCCGCCTGCGACAGACCTCGTGCCTGCGGCAACAGCGCACGCACGATCCACGGCAGCGGCAGTGCAAGCAGCGCCCATGGCCAGGCCAGCGACCACATCAGGCGGACCCTCGCAACGGTGTGCGCAGGCGCATCTGCGCCGCCGACAACAGTGCATTGATATCGACGTCAGAAAAATCGCCGTCCGGATTTCGATACGGAAGCTCGAGCAGACTCTTGCCGCCCTCCGTATGGAAATACGGCACCGCCATGCCACTATCAAGCCATTGCAGCCATGCATCGCCTGTGAGGCCCGCCACATTGGCCCGCGGTGCGTAGGCCAGCATGCTCCGTCGCAACAGCTCCGATAATTGCCGGCCCAGCGTCACCGGGTTGCGATGCTGAAGATATTCGACCTCGTAGCGCGCGAGTTGCCGCAGGGCAAAGCGGCGCGGCGCATTGTGGCGCCACTTTCTCAAGGCCAGCCAGGCGAGGTAGACCAACCCGCCTGCGACCAGCAACAGGATGAACCACCAGCCGGGTGCCAGTGGCCACCAGCCGACAGGATCCGGCAGGTGCAGGTCTCTCAGCGGCAGCGCCGTCTCATCCATTTAGTGTCCTGCCCCACAAATTAGTAGTGTTTCAGTGCGTTTGTTCGAGGCTTCTGCCAAGGCAGGTCGCGCCGGGAATGGCGGGCCCATTGCCAGGCGGCGTAAGGCCGCCAAAAACCTTGAAGGACGCGCCCGTCGGGAGCCTGCACGGCTGGACACTAGCGCGACCTCCGACCGAGGGCCTGCTGCAGCGCGCTGACCGGATCGTCATTCGTCGATAGTGGCATCAGGTGAATGCCGTAGCGCTGGCAGAACGTCTCGAGCTCAGTCTTCCGTTGTTCGAATGCGTTGTGATAATCGCGTCGCGCGCCAGGCGCATAGGTGTCGATAGCCAGTTCGTCATTCGGTGACACCAGTCGATAACGACCCGGCGGCGGCAGGTCTTGTTCGAGCGGATCGTTGAGGAATACGGCCAACACCTCATTGTGCCGCGCCACGCTGGACAAATACGACTGGGCGCCGCGCGTAAACCCCTTGAAGTCGCTGATGACAACGACGAGACTGCCGGGTCGTACCACACGGCGCAGCGATGACATCGCCTGGGTGAATGCCTCGGCGCCGTCCGTGGCCGCCGCCCCCGGCGGCTGCCAGTCGCGATGGCCGACCAGTTCGTGCACAAACCGCAGCGCCGCCCGCCGACCCAGCCTCGGCTTGAGCTCTCGATGTGTCGTATCGCCGAAGATAATCCCCCCGAGCCGATCACCGCGATGGTGCGCTGCCCAGGCAATAAGCGCGGCAGCGCGGCTACCATTCACCGACTTGAAGCAACCTCGTGTCGCAAAATGCATCGTCGAACAAAGGTCGACAACGACCAGTACAGGCCTTTCGCGTTCCTCGCGAAACAACTTTGTGTAAGCCTCCGTACTTCGCGCCGTGACGCGCCAGTCGATGCTGCGCGGATCGTCGCCGGGCTGGTACGGCCGTGACTCGTCGAACTCCATGCCTCGTCCGCGAAAATGCGAGACGTAGGCGCCGGTCTGCAGCGAATTAACGCGCAACACGTCCAGTGCGATGGCCCTCGCAGGCCCGCTAAGTCGTATCAGCCCTGCCTGCGTGATGCTGACCGGCGATGCTTCCTCGGGAATGTGGTCCAGGTTCGCCACTAGGGCACTCCAACACCATCCAGTACGCCTTTGACGACACTATCGGCGTCGACCCCGTCCGCTTCGGCCTCGAAACTCAGGACCAGGCGATGACGCAACACGTCCGGCGCAATCGCCTGGATGTCTTCCGGACCGACGAAGTCGCGACCCGCGAGCCACGCGTGCGCGCGCGCTGCGCGATCAATACCCATGCTTGCGCGTGGACTGGCGCCATACATCACCTGTCCGTCCAGCGCTTTGTCGACGCCACCCGGGTTACGGGTCGCGACGACAACGTTGACGATGTATTCCTCTAACTCGGGTGCAAGATGCAGGTTAAGGATCTCCTGGCGCGCCTGCATGATCGATTCCATGGGCAGTAACTCCGGCGGCTGGAAAGCGTCGCGCTCGCCCCGCTTCGCCTCGTCACGATTGAGGGTCAGGATGCGTCGTTCGTCGGCGATACTCGGGTAACCCACCTGGACATGCAGCAGAAAGCGATCCAGCTGCGCCTCCGGCAGCGGATACGTGCCCTCCTGCTCGATCGGGTTTTGCGTTGCCATCACCATGAACAGGTCGTCCAGCGGATAGCTCTTGTCACCCACCGAAATCTGCCGCTCTTCCATCGCTTCCAGCAGTGCCGACTGCACTTTCGCGGGAGCACGGTTGATTTCATCGGCGAGGATCAGGTTATGAAACAGCGGTCCCTTGCGAAACTCGAAGGTGCCTTCCTGCGGGCGATAGATGTCGGTGCCCGTGAGGTCGGCCGGAAGCAGGTCCGGCGTGAACTGCAGGCGGTGAAAATCGCCTTCGATGCTCTCGGAAAGCACCTTGATCGCCCGGGTCTTGGCAAGACCGGGAGCGCCCTCAACCAGCAGGTGGCCGTCGCACAACAGCGCGATCAACATCCGGTTGATCAGGTGAGACTGACCGATAATCAGCCCACTCACATGTACCTCGAGCTTCTGAAATTGTTCTGCGACGGTCATTGATTACTCCGAATCTGTAAGGCAGCGAGCCATTCTAGTTATGATGCGCGACGAGTCCAACCGGTCGCGGGCTTTTTTGCTCGCAATTGCGCCAACTTCAGTACTATTGACCCCTCTTCGGACAACCTGGAAGCCAAAGCATTGCATTCGAGCCGAAAAAAAACGCATCGCCGGGGCCACGCTGCCGCCTCAGGATTGGCGTTGCTGAGCCTGCTTGCCGCCTGCCAGGAGGCAGTGGAACCTGCCGATCAGCCCGTTGAACCGACGCTCGCGGCTGAACCAACCTGTAGCAGCGATGCTTATCTCTCTGCCGGGCTTTTCGGCAGCATCGAGCGTGAGATTCGCTGGTCAGCCGAGGACCTGCAATGCGAGAGCATGCTGCGGCCAGACGGCAAAGGCGTGCGCTTACGTTTCACAGGCACGGCCGCCGGAAGTCGACTCGCCATAATTCTCGCGTTGCCCGCGCTGCAGCCAGGCGTGGACGATACCGAATCGCCGACCGTGGTCACACTAACGGTAGAAGGCAGCGGTCGATTTTTCAGCACACCATCTGCGGAGACCTGCTGGTCTGACGTCAGTGCTCACGACATGCTCGAAGGGAGCCAGGATCAGTACATCATCAGCGGCACGCTGTACTGCGTTGCGCCGCTCGGTGAAATAAACGGCGACGCCGCAATTTCGATACCGGAAATGTCGTTTCGCGGCATCGTCGACTGGAGCACAAAATGATCCGCCCATCTCTGCTGCTGATGCTGATGTTGATGCTGTGCGCCGCGCCGCTCACCGGCGGCTGCAGCCAGCATTCCGAGCCGAAAGCACCAAAAGTACAGACCCTCGACGAGTTCTTCGAACAGGATGAACTGCAGGTCGTGGCGACTGATGGCACGCGCCACGATTTAACGGTCTACCTGGCAACGACATTCGAGCAGAAGCGACGTGGGCTCATGTTTGTTCGCCAGCTGCCGGAGCGAACCGGCATGCTGTTCGTTTACGATGACGAGAGCCTGCACTCGATGTGGATGAAGAATACGTTTATTCCGCTGGACATCGTATTCGCGCGACGTGACGGTACCGTCTCCTCGGTCATCCAGAACGCGGAGCCGCTGTCACTGAAGTCACTGGCTGCGATCGAGCCGGTGACGTTCGTTCTGGAACTCAATGCAGGCGTGGCGCGACGCTACAATATCGGTCCCGGCAGCCAGCTGATCTGGTCACCAGACGTGGACTAGAGCACCGCGGCGATCGAGTCGGCCAGGTAGTTGACGTTTTTGGCGGTGATGCCCGCAATATTGATGCGGCTGGAATCAACCATGTAAACGCCGAACTCCTTCTTTAAGCGCGCCACCTGCTCCGGCGAAACACCGAGAAAACAGAACATGCCGGTTGCGCGAACAAGATGGGAGAAATCTCGATCAGGTGCACGCTCCTTCAGTGAGTCGTTCAACAACACACGCATTTCGCGCAGACGCGCACGCATCGCCGCAAGCTCGAGGCGCCAGGCGGCTTTTAGCTCGGGGTCATTGAGAATCCGGCTGACAACCACGGCACCATGATCGGGCGGCACCGAGTAGATCGTCCTGACGACGTTATTGACCTGGCTGTCTACGATATCCCGCGTTTTCGTATCTGCCGCAAGCAATGAAAGAGTCCCGACACGATCGCGGTACAGTCCGAAATTCTTGGAGCACGAGTTCGATACGATCATCTCCGGAACGACGCTGGCGAGATGCCGAACCGCGAATGCGTCGGCGGCAATACTGTTCGCAAATCCCTGGTAGGCCATGTCAACAAACGGCACGAGCTCGCGCTCGACCATGACATCGGCGATCGCCCGCCACTCATCCTCCGACGGATCGAGGCCGGACGGGTTATGGCAGCAAGCGTGCAGCAACACCAGGTCACCCGCCGGTATCCGGCTTAAGGCATCGAGCATTTGGTCGATTTTGATGACGTGTTTTTCGGTGTCGTAGTAAGGATAGGATTTGAGTGTCAGGCCGGCGCCGCCAAGGAGCGGAATATGGTTCGCCCAGGTCGGCTCGCTGGCCCAGACCGTCGCGTCGGGGCGGGCCCTTTGAATCAGGCCGGCCGCTACGCGCAGCGATCCGGAACCACCCGGTGCCTGGATCGTCAGTAGTCGATCGCTATCCACAGAGTCGGCGAACGCCAGCTCCTGCATCGCTGCATTAAAATCCGGGTCTCCTGCCGTGCCGATGTAGGCCTTGCTGCTCTGTGTATCAACGAGACGTTGTTCGGCCTCCTTGACGACATCCAGCACCGGCGTCTCGCCCTCCGCCGTGCGAAACACGCCGACCCCGAGGTCGACCTTCCGGGAACGAGGGTCGTTGTTGTGTTCGGTAATCAGACCCAGGATGGCGTCGGCTTTGGCGGGCTGCAGTGTCTCAAACAAGTTTGCTCTCCATCGGGGTCTATTGGCAGACACGCTGCCGGCAAGTTGTCATTGTACAAATGAAAACGCCGGCTCGAAAGCCGGCGTCCTCAGTCAGCTGATTCGTTGTCGGATCAGGCTTTCGGCGCCCAGACCGAACACCAGCCGGCAGCAGCAACCGCTTTGCCCGGGAAGATCTGGCACGGACGCCATTCTTCGCCATCGCTGCCCTGCACCAGCGCGCAGTTCGCACAGTTCTGATCAGCAGCCGGATTGTTGCGCGTGGCGGGATCCACCGCAGACGCATCGTGGGTGTACTTCATGGCCGCGGCCATCGGATCGTCCGGCGACAGGTGCGGCAGATCGCCCGCACGGGCCTGCCGACCAGCCTGGACAAAGCAGCCAGCGGCGGCGACCGCTGACAGTTGAATAAATTTGCGACGTGCGATCTTGCTCAATGGAATCTCCTTAAAACTGCGGTTTTGCGCCGGCGCTTCCGGCGGAGCCTATTCTAACCCGTTCGGGTCATTTAGCGCGCATTCTAAAACGTTAAACTGAACGGCAGCAAAACGAGTATAGCCATGATTTTCATCCGGTTTTGAGAACGATTCTCATTAAGGCCTGCAGCCCGCGACGCTAGGCTATACTGCTGGCCAAGGGGCCCCACAGAAGCGCGCAATGACGAGCAACAGTCAGCCAATCACAATCAGTCAAATCCGCGGCGCCTCACAGCAATCGCGGGAGGATCTTGTGGCCGTCGAGGAGCCGCTGGAAATTCGGCTGGGCTACGAGCCCGTCGATACCCGTGCCGAAACCAGCATCTCCATCACCATGCGCACACCCGGCAACGATGCCGAGCTGGCCACCGGTTTCCTCTTTACCGAATCGATCATCCGCAACCAGTCAGATATCGCCTTCGTCAAACCCTGCGGAGCGCCGGCACCGGACAGCGGCAACACGAACGTGATACGTGTCGAACTCGAGTCCGGCATCGATGTTGATCTCGACCGCCTGCGGCGGCACTTCTACACAACGTCCAGCTGCGGCGTCTGTGGCAAGGCCTCGCTCGATGCGCTGCGCGTCGCCGGCGCAAGCGCACGCCCATTCGACGACACACATTTCAGCCGGCACATGCTGGCGGAGCTTCCCGACAAGCTGCGCGCCGCACAAGAGATCTTTGCAGAAACTGGCGGGCTGCACGCGGCAGCAGCGTTCACTACGGCTGGAGATATTGTCGTTTTGCATGAAGACGTAGGACGCCATAACGCGGTCGACAAAGTGATTGGCACATTGCTGTCGCAGGGTCGGTTACCCGCGAGTGACCTGGGCTTGCTGGTCTCAGGCAGGGCAAGCTTCGAACTGGTGCAGAAGGCCCTGGTCGCAGGCATACCGCTGCTGGCCGCCGTAAGCGCACCGTCAAGCCTTGCAGTCGATCTCGCACGAGAGTTCAATGTAACGCTGGTTGGTTTTCTGCGCGGCGAGACGTTCAATATCTACGCCGCCGAGGAACGGATTAGCTAATGGCGAGACCTCCCATCGACAAGGACACGACGAGCGAAGTCGTTCGCCGGTTTGGTGCCCGGGCCGAGATGCTCGTACAGATCCTGCAGGCGATCGTCATGCGCCACGGCTGGATACCCGAAGCCACGATCCGGCAACTGGCCGACGAACTGAACCTGTCCCGCGCGGACGTCTACGGCGTAGTCAACTACTACCACGACTTTCGCACTGAAGCGCCGGGGACACACATCGTCAAGATCTGTCAGGCAGAAGCCTGCCAGGCTGTGGGCAGCCGGGAACTGACGGATCATGCGCGCCAGTCACTGGGAACTGACATGCACGGTACTTCCGATGACATTACCCTTGAACCGGTCTATTGCCTGGGTAACTGTGCCTGTGCACCGGCGGTGATGATTAACGGCAAGACCCATGGGCGCATTACACACGAACGACTCGACGAACTGCTCGCCGTAATCAAGGACCTGCACTGATGGCTGCCACGCGTATTTATGTGCCGCGAGAAACATCGGCCGTCTCCGTCGGAGCCGACGAGGTTGCGCTGGAAATCGCTCGTGAGGCGAAGCGGACAAAAACGAGTATCCAGTTAATTCGCAATGGCTCGTGGGGTGCAACATGGCTCGAGCCGCTGGTCGAGGTCGAGGTCGACGGTGCCCGCATTGCTTACGGCAACGTTGCGCCGTCCGATGTCGCCGGGCTGTTCACTGCCGATTTTGTCTCGGGTGGCGAGCACGAACGGCGACTGGGACCCATCGATGAAATTCCGTACCTGATCGATCAGGACCGCTGGACGTTCTGGCGCTGCGGACTGATCGAGCCATTGTCGCTGGACGACTTTCTGCGCCACCAGGGATTCAAAGCACTCGAAAAAGCCTTCGCGGAGGGTCCTGAGGCCGTAATTGATGCGGTCGTCGAGTCCGGGCTGCGCGGCCGTGGCGGCGCCGGGTTTCCAACCGGCATCAAGTGGCGCACCGTTAGCGAGACCGCTGGCGACCAGAAGTACATCGCGTGCAACGCCGATGAGGGTGACAGCGGCACTTTCTCCGATCGCATGCTGATGGAAGGTGATCCACTCGGCCTGATCGAAAGCATGGCGATCGCAGGTTTCGCGGTCGGCGCAAGCAAAGGCTATATCTACCTGCGTTCGGAGTACCCGCTGACGCTGTCAATACTGTCGCGCGCGCTCGACGTGGCCCGCGACGGCGGCTGGCTGGGCACCGATATCCAGGGCAGCGGTTTTGATTTCGACATCGAGCTGCATCTCGGTGCCGGCTCTTACGTGTGCGGTGAAGAGACCGCAATGCTGGAGAGCCTCGAAGGCAAGAAAGGCATCGTGCGCTACAAGCCGCCGCTGCCCGCGCACGAGGGCCTGTTCGGCAAACCGACCGTCGTGAACAACGTCGTGACCCTGGCTTCGGTTGGCAACATCGTCAATCTCGGCGGCGAACGGTATGCCAGCATGGGCGTGGGTCGCTCCAAGGGAACACTCGCCTTTCAGCTTGCCGGCAACATAAAGCGCGGCGGGCTGGTAGAAAAAGCGTTCGGTGTCACGCTCAGGGAGCTCATCGACGACTGGGGCGGCGGAACCGCCAGCGGCCGGCCCGTGAAAGCCGTGCAGGTAGGCGGTCCGCTGGGCGCCTACCTCACCGCAGGCCAACTCGACATAAAGCTCGACTACGAGGCTTTCATCGAAATTGGCGCCATGATTGGACACGGCGGCATCGTCGTCTTCGACGACACGGCCAATATGGCGCAGCAGGCCCGTTTCGCCATGGAATTCTGCGCGATCGAGTCCTGCGGCAAGTGCACACCGTGCAGGATAGGCTCAACGCGCGGCGTCGAAGTGATCGATCGCATCATTGCCGGTGAAAATCGCGAAGAAAACTATGATCTACTGGTCGAACTGTGCGACACGATGGAAGCGGCGTCCCTGTGTGCGATGGGTGGCATGACGCCCTACCCCGTCAGGAGCGTACTGAATCATTTCGCCGAGGACTTCGCATCATCCGGAGATGATCGATGAACAAGACCAGACAAACTGACCTGGGCACGCCTGCCAGCAGCAGCGCGGAGACCGTCAGGGTCGAGATCGACGGCCTGCCGGCGACGGTCAAGGCTGGCTCCAGCATCCTGCGCGCGGCGCGCGAGTCGGGCGTCGACATTCCGAAGCTGTGCGCAACGGACATGGTGAAACCGTTTGGCTCGTGCCGGCTTTGCCTTGTCGAAATCGAGGGTCGCAAGGGCTACCCGGCCTCGTGTACGACTCCCGTTGAGGCGGGCATGAAGATTCGCACCCAGACAGATGCGTTGTCGAAGATACGCCGCAACGTCATGGAGCTCTACATTTCCGACCACCCGCTCGACTGCCTGACCTGCTCCGCGAATGGCGACTGCGAGTTGCAGGACATGGCGGGTGCCGTGGGCCTGCGCGACGTTCGCTACGGTTTCGATGGTGAGAATCACCTTGAAGCGGATGTCGACACCAGCAATCCCTATTTCCAGTTCGATGCCTCGAAGTGCATCGTCTGCTCTCGCTGCGTACGCGCCTGCGACGAAGTCCAGGGCACCTTCGCGCTGACGATCGAGGGTCGCGGCTTCAACTCAAAAGTCTCGGCCGGCATGAGCGAGAGCTTTTTCGATTCGGAATGCGTCTCCTGCGGCGCCTGTGTGCAGGCCTGTCCCACAGCGACGCTCATGGAAAAGAGCATCGTTGATCATGGCCAGCCCGACCACGCCGTCGTCACAACCTGTGCCTACTGCGGCGTCGGCTGCTCGTTCCAGGCCGAGATGAAAGGCGACCAGGTCGTTCGCATGACGCCGTACAAGGACGGCCAGGCGAATCACGGTCATAGCTGTGTCAAAGGTCGCTTCGCCTGGGGCTACGCGTCGCACCGCGACAGGGTCATGCAACCGATGATTCGCGAGAACACCAGTGACCCGTGGCGCGAGGTCAGCTGGGAGGAAGCGATTGGCTATGCGGCCGGTCGATTCAAGGACATCCAAAAGCAGTACGGTCGCAAATCGATTGGCGGCATTACGTCATCGCGCTGCACCAACGAAGAAGTCTTCGTCGTCCAGAAACTCGTCCGCGCCGGCTTCGGCAATAACAACGTGGACACCTGCGCACGGGTCTGTCACTCACCGACTGGCTATGGCCTGAATACGACGCTCGGAACGTCCGCCGGAACGCAGCCGTTCGATAGCGTCATGGACGCCGACGTCATCATGGTCATCGGCGCCAATCCGACAGTGGCCCATCCTGTATTTGCGTCGCAGATGAAACGGCGACTTCGTGAAGGCGCACAACTGATCGTTGTCGATCCGCGCGAAATCGGCCTGGTGCGCTCGCCGCACATCGAAGCCTCGTATCACCTGCCTTTGCTACCGGGCACCAACGTTCCCGTCGTGAATGCGCTGGCCCATGTCATCGTTAGCGAAGGCATGGTCGCCGAAGAATATGTGCGCGAGCGTTGCGACATCGACTCTTACGAATCATGGAAAGCCATGATTCTCAAGCCTGAGAACTCACCTGAAGAAGTGGCAAAGAGTTCGGGCGTTGATGCCGAAACGATTCGTGCCGCGGCGCGCCTTTATGGCAGCGCGAAAAACGGCGCGATCTACTACGGGCTCGGCGTGACAGAACATAGCCAGGGTTCGACGATGGTCATGGGCATGGCGAACCTTGCGATGGCTACCGGTAACCTGGGCCGCTCCGGCGTCGGCGTCAACCCGCTGCGCGGCCAGAACAACGTACAGGGCTCATGCGACATGGGCTCATTCCCTCATGAATTGCCGGGGTATCGGCCAGTCGGCGACGACGACGTGCGGCATCAGTTCGAACAGCATTGGGGCGTCACGATCGACCCTGAGCCGGGCTTTCGTATTCCGAACATGTTTGACGCGGCGTGCGCGGGCGAATTCAAGGGCATGTACATTCAGGGCGAGGACGTCGCGCAGTCCGACCCGGATACGCATCATGTCGAGGCCGCACTCAGCAACATGGAGTGCATCGTCGTGCAGGACCTGTTCCTGAACGAGACTGCAAAGTTTGCTCACGTGTTCCTGCCCGGCACATCGTTCCTTGAGAAAGGATGGCACCTTTATCAATGCCGAACGCCGCATCAACCGAGTGCGTCCCGTCATGCCGGCGCAGCAGGGCAAAGACGAATGGCTCATTACCCAGGAGATCGCGCAGGCGCTGGGTTACCCGATGCACTACAACAATGCGGCTGAAATCATGGATGAGATTGCCGAGCTCACACCGACGTTTAATAACGTCAGTTTCAAGTTTCTTGACGAAGTGGGCAGCGTGCAGTGGCCGTGTAATGACGATGCGCCGATGGGCACGCCGGTCATGCACATCGACCACTTCGTCCGTGGCAAGGGTCTGTTTGTCGAAACCGACTATGTACCAACCGAAGAGCGCACCAACCGCAGGTTCCCGCTGTTGCTGACGACTGGCCGTATCTTGTCGCAATACAACGTCGGCGCGCAAACGCGTCGTACGGAGAATAATGTCTGGTACGACGAGGACTTGCTGGAAGTTCATCCGAGTGACGCCGAGATGCGTGGTATCAGGGATGGCGAACTCGTTGCGCTCGCCAGTCGGAAGGGCGACATCACATTGCGCGCCAAGATCACAACACGCGTGAAGCCCGGCGTGGTCTATACGACCTTCCACAATCCGGAGACCGGCGCCAACGTTGTGACCACCGAGTATGGTGACTGGGCAACTGATTGTCCCGAGTACAAGGTGACCGCCGTACAGATCGCACCGGCATCGCATCGATCAAGCTGGCAGGACGAATTCGCCACTCGCGCCGAGCAGCAGGGCAAGATCATCGAAACAAACTGATATGATGGATCTTGAGCTATAGCGGCTCACACATAATAAGAACTAGGGGAAGACTCTGAACCGGCTAACGATCGCAAGTCTCGCGGGCATCCTGGCGTGCCTGTCACTCGTTTTACTCGCACCTGCGGTTCTGGCCGCCGATGTCTCCCTCGATGCACCCAAGGTGCTGCTGACCAATGTCGGTTTCGACGTCACGGTCAATGGCCTCGACGCGGAAAGCCCTGCCGAACTGCGATTGAACGGCGCAGTCATCGCGACGGGATCCGGCGCGAGCCTTGCCGCAACCGACATAATGGTGACGGAATCCGGCACGATGTCATTCGACGTTCTGCAAAATGGACAGACCGTTCTGCAGCGGGAAATTTCGGCAATACCGGCCGCTGTATCCGTACTGCCGCCGCTCGTTGCGATTCTGCTGGCCTTCCTGGTGCGCTCGGTAATACCAGCGCTGTTCGTCGGCCTGGTGGTCGGCGCCTGGGCGGTCAACGGCCTGACCGGGTACGGTGCGTTCGTCGGGTTCTTCCAGACCGCTACGGTTTACGTCCTAAACACCGCCATCAATCCGGATCACATGGCGATCATGATATTCACGTTCATGATCGGTGGCATGGTCGGCGTGATTTCACGAAACGGCGGCATGGTCGGCATCGTGGAACGCATCATGCCGTTCGCGCGAACACCGCGACGTGGTCAGGGTGTCGTCGCATTGCTGGGGCTCTCGATCTTCTTCGACGACTATGCCAATACCATGATCGTCGGCAATGCGACGCGGCCAATGAGCGACAGGCTGCACATCTCCCGCGAGAAACTCGCCTACCTGGTCGATTCGACCGCTGCACCTGTATCGACGGTCGCGGTGATCACAACGTGGGTCGGCTTTCAACTCGGTCTCATCGATGCCGCGGTCAAGAGTATCGACGGTATCACTCAGACGCCTTATGTGTTGTTCCTCAACTCCATTCTTTACAGCTTTTACCCGTTTCTCGCAGTCTTCTTCGTGTTTCTCATCATCTATACGGGCAAGGATTTCGGTGCGATGTACAAGGCCGAGGTTCGAGCAAGACACACCGGGGAGGTCAAGCGCGTTACGACGACGGTGAGTACTGACAAGTCCGGCGACGAGTTCTATCACAAAGATGCAATCCCGTGTCGCGCGAGAAACGCAGTATTGCCTATCGTAACGATGGTGCTGACAGTGGTCATTGGTCTGTTCATCAGCGGCGAAGGCGAGACAGTCACCGACATCATCGGCAGCGCCGATCCCTACGCTGTATTGATCTGGGCATCCCTGCTGGG
Source organism: uncultured Gammaproteobacteria bacterium (assembly GCA_963841145.1). Classification (GTDB taxonomy): domain Bacteria; phylum Pseudomonadota; class Gammaproteobacteria; order Steroidobacterales; family Woeseiaceae; genus UBA1847. The sequence goes on along the minus strand of CAWJBO010000018.1, from coordinate 107,496 downwards.
CTGCCTGGTCGCTGCCGGCCTGTCGCTGGGGCAGCGCTTACTGACGCTGGAAGAGACCATTGACGCCTGGCTCGCCGGCGCGCGCTTCATGATGACCGGCCTTGTGTTGCTGGTCCTTGCCTGGGCGATCGCGGACGTTGCGCACGACCTGCAAACCGCTCCCTACCTGATCTCAGTGCTGGGCGACTCGTTGTCGCCGTACACACTCCCGGCGGTCGTGTTCCTGCTGGCCGGTGCTACGGCCTTCGCAACAGGATCGAGCTGGGGAGTGATGGCGATTCTCATGCCGCTGGTAATTCCTCTGTGCTGGGCCGTGCTGCAAGCCAACGGTATTGCCGATGCGGAACACATGCATATCCTGTATTCCTGCATTGCGTGCGTGCTCACCGGCGCCGTCTGGGCCGATCATTGCTCGCCGATTTCCGACACGACGGTGCTATCGTCACTGGCAACAGGTTGCGACCACATGGACCACGTCCGCACGCAGCTGCCTTATGCGTTCCTGGGAGGTGTAGTTGCGGTTCTTGTCGGCGTGCTTCCCGCTGGTTTCGGTCTGCCCTGGTATCTGCTGCTGCCCTCCGGCGCAGTCGTACTGGTGGCGGTGCATAGATTCCTCGCCAAGCCTGTCGATCAGGCGCCCGCCTAGATTTCGCCACGATAACGAGCAGGAGAGTCGCGTTGACCAACGAATTCCAGATTCGCAGGGATAATTTTGAGACGTACCGCGTAGTCGGATCGGACGACAGTGCCGATACGACGGAGCTCGCAGACGGTGCAATTCGAACGCGCATCGAGCGCTTTGCCTTTACGGCGAACAATATTTCCTATGCCGCAACGGGTGATCAGCTCGGTTACTGGCAGTTTTTTCCGCCGACTGGCGCCGACTCGGATGGCTGGGGGATGATGCCGGTCTGGGGATTTGCTGAAGTCGTCCAGTCCAGTGTCGATGAAGTCCCGGTTGGCGACCGCCTGTTCGGCTATTTTCCGCCGGCCAGCCATCTCGACCTGGTACCAACGCACATTAGCCCGCTGCGCCTCGTCGACGGTGCCGAGCACCGCGCCAAACTGCCGCAAGGGTATAACACCTACTATCGCGTCAAAGCCGAGCCTGGCTATGACCCGGCGAATGACGACCTGCGAATGCTGCTTTGGCCTTTGCACATTACGTCTTTTTGCCTGTGGGATTTCTTGCAGGACAACAACTGGTGTGGCGCAGCTCAGGTCATCATAGTGAGCGCGTCGAGCAAAACCAGCATCGGGCTCGCCTATGCGCTGGACGACGATGCGACGGCGCCGCCGACCGTGGCGATTACCTCCGCGCGCAACCTGGATTTTGTGAAAGGCCTGGGCCTGTATGAAGAGAGCGTTACCTATGATTCGCTGACAGACATCGATGCGACGATCCCCACCGTCATTGTCGACATGTCTGGCAACGGCGAAGTGTTGGGCAGGCTACACACGCACCTGGGCGACAACATGGTGCGTTGTATCAATGTCGGACTGACACATTGGGATGAAGGCCTGGCGGGCGACGGCATAATCAAGGAGCGCAGCGAATTCTTCTTCGCACCCACGCACATTCAGAAAAGGATGCAGGACTGGGGTCCTGACGGTTTCGCACAAAGGACGTCCAGCTTCATGCAGGAGACCGCGCTGAAGAGTCGCGACTGGTTGGAGCTGAAGAGGATCGACGGACTGCAGGGTCTCGCCGACGTTTACGAGGACGTCTGCCGTGGTCGCCTTTCACCGACTGAAGGCCTGATCATCGAGCTCTAGCTTGAGACCGAGGTTGTTGCCATGAAAAAACCCGTTTGTTTCGATCCGGCAGTGGATTCCGTCGGCCTGGGTCATGACTTCCTGGCATCGCTGGTACCAGACAGGCCCGATCCACCGATCCCTGTCGATGGCGCAACGTTCGGCGTAGCCAAAATGACCGAGAACTCGCCACACGGCGGCGAGATGCACCCCGACGGTGACGAAGTCCTTTACCTGATCTCGGGTCGCATCCGGGTCGTATTCCTGGATGACCCCGTAGACGATATTGAGGTATTACCAGGTGTCGGTTTGGTAGTGCCGCAGGGCATGTGGCACCGCGTCGATATTCTCGAACCAAGCCAGATTGCGTACCTGACACCCGGTCCGAACAACGAGTTCAGACAACTACCCGAGAGCGCCTGACAGCCTGTACCCCGAGGCGCTGAACCGAATAAGCGAAGTCCGTCACTTTCCATGCCGTAATGCTTTGATTCGTGGCTCACCCCCAGCATCAAGAACGTAGTTCAACTCCATCACATTGCGTGACACGCCACCTCTGGTGAGTGGCAAGTTTGGGTCAACAGTTCATCAACTATCTATTCGATAGTGATATTGAGCCGCTGTCCGCTATGCGGATCTTTCGCTTGTACGCACCCGGATCTAGTTTGGCCTTGAAGGAATAGTCGAAGCTGTCGCTGTCCTTGTCCATCAGCGAACGGAAAAGCTGAATTCCCGCCATAACGTTGAAGCCTGCGGTTACGGTAAAGGTCCCTTCGCCGTAACCCTGGATAACGGGAAGCTCGTTGCCGACACCCTTGATGAGATCCTGACCGTCCAAGCTAATTGTGTAGGAAATGCCGGCGAGTTTCAGCGGCTCCAGATTTGGGTTAGTAACATGCAGGCGGATCTCAAAAGCCGGTAATCCGCCGCCATTGTCGGATGCGATCGGACGAAACGACTGCACGCTCACGGTTGGGATTTCGTATCCGGACCCCATGTTAGCGCAGCCGGTTAGCAGCGCAGTGGCCATTAAGAATACTGTAAGTGTCTTTACTGAACGCGGGCGACTTTTGTTCATCACGGGGCTCCGTGGTTATGGGGGGCGGGTGGACCCGGTGATACTACTCCATACAGCAAACCCGACCGGGTTTCTTGGCCTCGCTGTACCCTAAACTCCGGATCAGGCAGGCAGTCGCTCCGTCGAGATCTCTGGATATTCATCCTTCACTTTTCGGCAAAACTAGAGATTGGCGATGCGGGGTAGAGTGAATGGCAAGTCCTGAACCATTCTTCTCACCAAAGTTGAATGTCTGCTTTTCCGGAAACTTGCCGTTCGGATGGCCGCTTTCGGAAAGTCTGATCGTCTGCTAGCAACCAGAAGCGCACATTTGCAGATGAATAAGAAGTCCGATGTGGTTAGGGATATCCGGTCAGCCTGACTCTTCAACCCGCCAAGAACCGCTTCACTTTTTGGACGGCTCTTGATCTTTGAAACATTCCATCAGAGATTGAAAGCGGGGATTTTCGAGGAGCGAAGCCAGATCCGAATCGTTCTGCGCCCACTCCGCAATCGACATGCCACGCAAGCTGGCTCGTTCCAGACAATTCAACGCGTGATCAGACTCGCCCATAAGAGCGTAGCTACACGCCACATTGTACAAGGTATCCGGATTATCCCCGTCAATGGCCAGTGACCGCTCAGCCCATTGCATTGCCTGTCCTTTCTCGCCTAGTTCGACCAGCCCAGCGCACCCTAGATTAAGTGCGCGAGTGTCGTCTGGGTAGAGTTCCAAGTGTTGCTTCGCGCGTGTTAGCCCGCGCTGGGCCGCGGCCTTTGCATCCTCTTCCCGCCCCAGGCTCCGATAGATCTGACGCAGGAAGATAGGCACCTGGAAATCATCCGGGCGAATGCTTTCCGCCTTTTCGAACAATTTTGCCGCCTCGTTTAGTTCACCTCGCTGAAAGCGCACCCGCGCGTAGAAGTAATAGGCCTCAAATAACTCCGGATTCAGACGTTTTGCAGTCTCAAATTCAACGATGGCCTCACGATTCGCGCGGCGAGCGAAGTGGTACAGACCACGAGAGACATGCGATTCGGCCAGGCCCGGCGACAAATCGAGCGCCTTCAAACTCGCAAAATCGGCACCCGAAAGATTTTCCTCGCTGGCGCTCCAGTACATACAGGTCGTAGCATAGCTGTCCGCAAGCGCCGCCCAAGCGCGGGCGTAGCCAGAATCGATTTTCACCGCTTTGGTAAACATTTCGATAGAGAAGCGAACGTTTCTCAATCCCCAGCGATGAAAGTAATGCATGCCCCGCAGGTAATAATCGTATGCTTGTACATCGCTGGTCGTGCAACACACTTCAGCAGGGACGTTGTGCAGTGTCACTTTCAAAGCCTCGGCCACCTGCGTCGCGATTTCGTCCTGAATCTCGAATATATGCTCCAACTTGCGGTCATACCTACGTGACCAGAGGTGGTAACCATCCTCCACGTTAATCAACTGTGCGGTGATGCGCAGATGATCGCCCGCCTTGCGCACACTGCCTTCGAGAACCGTGGTGACGTTGAGCTGTGAACCAATGCCGCTGACATCGGCCGATTGCCCCTTGAATCGAAACGATGAGGTGCGGGAGGCAACACGCAGATTCCGAATCTGTGCCAATCTGTCGAGAATTTCTTCCGCGATACCGTCGCAGAGATACTCCTGGTCTTTCTCAGGACTCATGTCGTAAAAGGAAAGCACCGCAACGGACGGTGCACCGGTTAAAGAGCCGGCCCGAGCGCCAGCAACGACCTCGCCGGTTTGCAGCGGGGGAGCCGATTCTTTCTTGAATCCGTGCAGAGTTAGATCGAAAAACCAAGCCAACGCCATTGCGATGGGGAAGCCAACGATGACTATTACTACGAGTAACGTCATCGCCCAGTCCGGAAAATGAAGCGGCTCGAAGGTCACCTCGCCCACTTGCAAGATCAGCCAAGCGACCACGGCATAAAGCGCCGCCATACGGAACACATTGCGGCGCCTGAGTTCTGACACCAGTTTCATGAATCATTCTTTACGCCGTCACCGAGACGTAAACAATCCGTATCGACCGTAGATTCCGCTATTTCCACTATCGGTCAGCAGCAGCCAGTCGTCAGCTTAGCAGCCCGAGGACCGCTTTCGGCCACAAGCGGACATTGTCGCCTACGATGAGTTGTCTTTGCGCGGTGCTAGGTATCCAAGTACAGCAGCGACTAACAAAAGCGCCGGAACGTCTCCGAGCAGATGACCGTGTTCGCTCTGGTCAGGGATGGCTTGCGCCGCCATGATCAATGCGTGAACAACGCTGGACCAAACAGTGAACGAAATCAGACTCCGGTGCTCTTTTGGGTTGTTTGCGGCTACGATCAAGAATATCCCAAGGACGGCGTATACACCCACGATCATCTGAAAGTAATAGACGCCTTCACCGCCATGCCAGACCCACCCCGATGGCCAAACCATGCTCAATGGGTACACGAGCAAGAACACAACGCCGAAGAGACGAAGTGCCAATTTCAAGTACTTCTCTTTCATATCCGGATTCATAATTCTCTCCTCTGATTTGGGCAACGTCCGCTTTGGGTCAGCAGCAACCATTCAGCAGTTTATCACCTGGGCGCCTGCTTACGGGCGAAGCTGAAGAACCCGTGCTCAGTGACGGCGTGAGGCACGCCCTGAATTGCACGTTCGAGGACTATCGGAACGAGAACTTTGACGAATGCGTTAACGGGCCATCGCGCGCTTACCAGAGACCCGACGCGGAAGAAGACGATACAGGCCACAACTTCTACGCCGTGCCCGTGCTTTTTGCCAGTCTTGATAGTCGTTCCGATACTGAGTGAACGAGGACGATTCAAGGACGGCGCACTTGGGGCGCCGGCCATCTAAGCTAGCTGCTCGTCAAGCCAGGTAAGCGCCTCAGCCTCACTGAAAAAAATCCGGACCTGTTTGCCCCGATTCACGCCGACGGTCTCCATTAGCATGACGTCAGCCGGAGTATTTGTGCCCATCAGTATCGCCGTGCAAATTGTTGCCGGCCAGGCGTCTCCGAAATCGAGAATGTCGAACAAAGTCGGTGCCGACTCCATTTCGCGAACATCACCCAACAGCATGCTCGCTCCGTGCGTCTCGTGCAGTTGCATGACCTCTGTTTTCGAGGAGAACCAGTCCTCGATAGGATCATTACCCCAGGTGCGCACTCGTATGAGTTGCTTCTCGGCGTCGTAGCTAACCTGTTCGGTCATGATTTTTCCATTCGATTATCAAATGACCATGGCATTCGCGCCAGCGTAGCGAATAGTTATGCCCTGCCAAATCATCTTCACGTTACGGATGTTCGCTGCAACTAGAGTTTGCTTGCGAGTGCCAGCGCTCTGCGTCGCACCCGCTTCGGCAAGCGTGTATCAGATTCACCGGCGATTAACCCGGTGAACAGCGTTCCCACCGGCTCTGCGCCGATTACTTTCGCAGTCAGCTTCAGCTGCTTGTTCGTCTGGTAAAGCAAGCGCCCCATCAAACCCGGCGCCGCACAGGACGAAATCAGCATCGCTTTTTTCTTCGGCAGCTTTGCCTTGCGATACTTGGGTCCCGGCGCACCCCACGGCCAGTAGGCGTACACGACCAGCCGCTCCATAAAGCGCTTGAAGATCGCGGTGACAGAGCCGAAATTGGTCGGCGCTGCGATAATGTAAGCATCCGCCTGCTCGATCTTCTCCACAAGCTCATGCATGCCATCGTTGTGCACGCATTGCCCAGGCGCCTGGCCAGGCTGCTGGCAACAGGCACGGCAGTTGAGACAGAATTGAATGGGATAATCGCGCAGCGCGACGGTTTCTACCTCGGCACCTGACTCGCGAAGGCTACGGGCCACCTCATCTATTGCCTGGTCGGTGATGCCGTCGTCGCGATAGGAACCGTTTATCGAGAGAACCCGGGCTGCCTGGGTCATCGTTAACCTCCATTGCAATTCAGCTGCTTTGCAGGAAAACGATAGCACCGGGGCACTTCGGCATCAGTAGCGGCTTTCCGCAAGGATGCTTCGCTCAGCGATAGCCTATTCGGCGTCCGGGCTTCGCCTCGGGAGCGTCGGCAAACATCCACTTTTCGATCGGCGCCTTCAGGTATCGCGTGAACCCGATGAAGGCCAGGCCAAGCCCTATCGCACCCCAGGGCGGTGCCAGCCGCACTACATGGACCGGCCACATGAATGCTTTTAGCGTGTTCGTGAATGAGTCGATAAAGAACTGGATGACGAAGTCGATTGCCTGGCCGTTGAACAGGCTCCCGATGCCCAACAGATCATCGCTCAACGAGCCGACCTCGAAATAAATGAAGGTCACGGCAAACCCAAGCGCATAAAGACCGCCACCCCGCACTTTCCATACCTTGCGGAACCAACTGCGAAACCAGCCGTGCGATTTGTCCGGCAGGACTCGCGCGCCGTCTCCGATGAGCTGCCTTACGGAGCGGTTCGCGCCTTCCTTGGGCTGCTCTGCCAATGGATCAGGACTTGTCGAGTTTCGTGAACTTCGAGCCTTCCAGTGTCAGGTTGTACATCAGGCCCATTGACCCGAAAATGAAACCAACAACGGGGTCGCGGACATTGTCGCTGTCAATGGTCTTGCCCGCGCCGATATCGATCAACGCAACAGACCCGTCGACGCCAACCTTCCAGCCGCCGGACTTGCGAAACTTGTCCAGCGACTCACGCGTCATAAACGCGATAACAATGGACTTCGCCTGCGCGCCGAGTTGCAGACCGATGGATCCACTCGTGGTCCGGTAATAAGCGACGGTCGAGCCGCCAACACGCAGTACGCCCTCGCCCGTTTCGGCACCAACACCAATACCGACTTTGATCACGCGAGGAAACACGAGATAACCGGCCGCCTGGCTGAGGAACACATCGGCGCCGTCAATCTGCTCGCCGAATACCTGCAGTGCTTTGTCCGACTCGCGATTCAATTTGTCCGCGGACGCGGCCAGCACGGATGTGGCAAAGAGCATCGCCAGAATAAGAGAGAGCGATCGAATTACGCGTTTGTACTTGATCATTTGTTGAATTCCTTTGTAGACAGGCTGCCGTGGAGCAACCGCACGAGCCGTGCCCTTTGTCAGGACGGCAATAGTAACGTAATAGCCGTCGCAAAGGCTAAGGGCGAACGCCTGAACGGCCACTGAATGTTACGGCCAGGCGCTGCCATTGGCGGCCGTGGACAGGAAAGCGTCGAGCATGCCCCGCAACGTACCGCGAAGTCGGCTGGCTTTTTGTGCGTCGAACGCCCGCGTCGCCTCGTTCATGTAGCTGCGCTGGGCAATCTCGAGCTGCACGGCGCATATGTGGTTTGCCGGATCGCCGTAGTGGCGGGTGATGTAACCACCCTTGAAACGCGCGTTGACAACGTTGCTATACGGGCTGTCACTGGCGACCGCGGCTACGGCAGCGGTAATGTCGCCCGGACAGCTCGCGCCATCGTTGCTACCGATATTGAGCTCCGTCAGCTCTCCGTCGAACAGTCGCGGCACGCTGCTGGGTATCGAGTGCGCGTCCCAGAGCAGTGCGTAGCCGTGCTCCTCGCGCATAGCGGCCAGCGTAGCTGCGATCTGTTCATGGTAGGGCTGCCAGTAACTCGAGACGCGCTGCGCTTTTTCCATTTCGTCGACGCCCTCACTTTTGTAAATTGCCTCGCCCGAAAAAGTCTCTTCAGGACAGAGTCCAGTGACCAGCTGCCCCGGGTACAGCACCTCATCGGCCGCCGAGCGATTGAGATCGACCACGTACCGCGAGTAGTTCGCGACCTGCATCGACGCCCCGAGATCGCGCGCGAAATCGTAGAGCTCTGTAACGTGCCAGTCAGTGTCAGGCAGGGCGAGACCTGCGTCTGTCATTCTCGCGCGCATATCATCCGGCAAATGGCAGCCGTCGTGCGGCACGCTGATAAGCAACGGCAAGTTACCCGTAAATGTGCTGCAGACCTCGATCATGTTGCGAGGCTGGGCAGTATCGACTGGGCGTACCGGCAGTAAGCACCATCGTCGATAGTCGCCGCCACCCGACGAATGTCCGAAGACAAGGACCTGTCCTCGACGTAGCGCGGCGAGATCTCCCGTACTGCTGCGATAACACTCTCGATCGGTGGCGAGCTCGTTTGCGGATGGTGAAAATCGATCCCCTGCGCCGCGGCCAGCAGCTCGATGGCGACAATATCTGCTACGTTGTCGATCATCGTGTGCAGTCGGCGCGCGGCAAACGTCGCCATACTGACGTGGTCCTCCTGGTTCGCCGACGTTGGAATACTGTCGACGCTCGCCGGATGCGCGTGCGACTTGTTTTCACTGGCAAGTGCTGCCGCTGTAACCTGTGCCATCATGAAACCGCTGTTGAGTCCAACATCGGCGACCAGGAATGGTGGCAGGCCGCTCAGGTGCGAATCAATCAGCAAGGCTATGCGGCGCTCAGACAGCGCGCCGATTTCAGCAATAGCAAGCGCCAGGTAATCGGCCGCCAGCGCCACTGGCTCGGCGTGGAAGTTGCCACCGGACAGCACGGCTTTCGAATCGACGAAGACCAGCGGATTATCGGTCACCGCGTTCGCCTCCGTCTCCAGCACAGAGCAAACATGGCGCAGCACGTCGAGGCACGCACCGATAACCTGCGGCTGGCAACGGATCGAATACGGATCCTGTACGCGCTCACACTCGACATGCGAAGCTCGTATGTCACTGCCCTGCATCAACTCGCGCAGCACGCCGGCTACGGCGATCTGTCCGCCGTGACCGCGTACGCTCTGAATTCGCTTATCGAACGGCGTATCGCTGCCCTTGACCGCATCGGCCGACATTGCGCCGGCCACTAGTGATGCTGAGAGGATGTTTTCCGTGCGGAAAACCGCGGCGAGCGCCAGCGCTGTGGACACCTGTGTGCCGTTCAACAGGGCGAGACCCTCTTTGGGCGCGAGCCGGACAGGTTCGATGCCAGCTGCCTTCAAAGCGATCGGCGCAGGCACCAGGTTGCCGTTCACGCGCACTTCGCCAACGCCGATCAGCGCGCCGGCCATGTGCGCCAGCGGTGCCAGATCGCCGGACGCGCCGACCGAGCCGCGTGACGGTATGCGCGGGTAAATGTTGTTATTGATCAGTGCGCAGAGCGCCTCCACAAGCTCAACCCGCACGCCGGAAAACCCCTCAGCCAGCGCGACGACCTTTATCAGCATGATCAGGCGAACAATCTCGTCATCGAGATCCTCGCCGACACCTACGGCGTGAGATCGCACCAGGTTTTCCTGCAGGTGTGCCAGTTCGTCTTTGCTGATGCGCACCTGCGCCAACTGGCCGAAGCCGGTATTCACGCCGTAAACGGTATCGCCGTGTGCGACGACTTCATCGATCATCTCGTTGGCTTCGGCGATACGCCGCTGCGCGTCACGGCCGAGCGATACCGTCACCGGTCCCTCCCAGACTTCGCGCAGCATAGCGAGTGTGACCAGTTGGTTATCAATGACCAGCTTCATGATGTGCTCCCTGTATCGATCATCGGCAGGTTGAGATTATTCTGCCGCGCACAGTCAATCGCTATCTCGTAACCAGCATCGGCATGACGCATGACACCGGTCGCCGGATCGTTCCAGAGTACGCGCGCGATACGTTTGTCCGCAGCGTCGCTGCCATCGCAGACGATGACGAGTCCGGCATGCTGCGAGTAGCCCATACCGACGCCACCGCCGTGGTGCAGCGATACCCAGGTCGCGCCGCTTGCCGTGCTCAACAGCGCGTTCAGCATTGCCCAGTCTGAAACCGCGTCGCTGCCGTCCAGCATGGATTCGGTTTCACGGTTCGGGCTGGCGACGGACCCGCTGTCCAGGTGATCACGTCCTATGACGACGGGAGCCTTCAGCTCGCCGCTGCGAACCATCTCGTTGAACGCGAGGCCGAGTCGATCCCGCTGCCCCAACCCTACCCAGCAGATACGCGCGGGAAGTCCCTGGAAATGTATGCGCTCCCGCGCCGCGTCGAGCCAGTTGTGCAGATGCTTGTCATCGGGAATGAGCTCCTTGACCTTGGCATCGGTCTTGTAGATGTCTTCCGGGTCACCCGATAATGCGACCCAGCGGAACGGCCCGATACCTCGGCAAAACAACGGTCGTACGTAGGCCGGCACGAAGCCCGGAAAATCGAAAGCGTTCTCAACACCCTCGTCGAATGCGACCTGTCGTATGTTGTTACCGTAGTCGAACGTCGGTATACCCTGCGCCTGAAAATCGAGCATGGCGCGCACATGCACGGCCATCGATTTCGATGCGGCGGCTACAACGGCATCCGGATCGCTTTCGCGCTGCTCGTACCACTGGGGGACCGACCAGCCGATCGGCAGGTAGCCATTGGCCGGGTCGTGGGCCGAAGTCTGGTCCGTCACGGCATCCGGACGAACACCTTGCTTCACCATCTCGGGCAGGATCTCGGCCGCATTACCCAGCAGGCCAACGGAAACCGGTTTTTTGTCGCGCACCGACTTGTTGATGATCGTCATTGCTTCCTCGAGCGTTTCGGCGCGCGTATCGAGATAGCCCGTTTCAATACGCATGTCGATGCGATCCGACTGGCACTCGACAGCCAGCATCGATGCTCCGGCCATCGTCGCAGCGAGCGGCTGCGCGCCACCCATGCCACCGAGACCAGCCGTCAGTATCCAGCGCCCGGCCAGATCCCCGCCGTAGTGCTGCCGTCCCATCTCGGCGAAAGTTTCGTAGGTTCCCTGCACAATCCCCTGGCTGCCGATGTAGATCCACGACCCCGCCGTCATCTGGCCGAACATCATCAGGCCTTTCCTATCCAGCTCGCGAAAGTGCTGCCAGTTGGCCCATGCCGGGACCAGGTTGGAGTTCGCAATCAGGACGCGCGGCGCATCCGCATGCGTCTTGAATACGCCGACAGGCTTGCCGGACTGCACGAGCAACGTCTCGTCGTCCTCGAGTTCCTTGAGTGCCGCGACAATCGCGTCGAAACATGCCCAGTTGCGCGCCGCTTTGCCGATGCCGCCATAGACAACCAGGTCCTGCGGCCGTTCGGCCACTTCCGGATCGAGATTGTTCATCAACATTCGGAGCGGTGCCTCGGTCAGCCAGCTCTTTGCCTCGAGCGTCGTGCCCGTAGCAGCTCTGATGGTTCTTTTCATTGCCTTAGTTCCTCCAACTGCACGACATCCGCTGATGTCGATCGCGTGGTTCCAGGTGGCGTGTAGTGCCCGGTCAGCTCATAGCGGCTCCCCGGGTGATGCAACCGCGCAAAGGTAACGGGGCGGCCGTCTGACCATGTGCGGCGAATTACGACAAGGCTCGCCTCCCTGTCGTCGATGTGCAGGTGCTTTTGCACCGCGCGGTTTGGCAGGCCGGCCCGAACGACCTGTTCCGCCTCCTGCAGCGGCGCTTTCGATGTCAGGTATGCGCTCGGCGTTACCGCCGCGAAATCCTGCGCCAGGCAGTCCGGTGCAAAGCTCGCGAGCACATGGCGGTCCTCGAGTTGTATCGGAATTTCGTTTTCGAAGTGCACCAGCAACAAATGGAAAACGTCGGTGCCCTGCGCAACGTGCAGAGCCTTCGCGACCTCGCCGCGCGCGTGCTGCAACGACTGCCGAATCACCCGGCTGGAATGGGTGTGGCCGCGAAGCCGGATCTCGTCAGCAATGTTGTGGACCTCCAACAAATGCGACTGTGAGCGGAAATCCGATACGAACGTACCGCGACCCGCGACACGATCGACGTAGCCCTCGTCGTTCAGTTCACGCAGGGCGCGGTTCGCCGTCATGCGTGAGACGCTCATTGCCTCGACAAGCTCGTTTTCCGACGGCACGCGATCGCTTGGCTTGAGTTCGCCCGAAGAAATACGCCCAATGATCAGGTCCTTCAGCTGCTGGTAGCGTGGTTTCGCCACGTTCATTGCGTCTCTCCCAGCCGTGCCATCGTCTCGGCAAAATCATCGCGCGCTCGTTCCCTGCACACGTGGCTCGCGTCGATAACACGCCAGTCGCCGTTCACCATGACGCGCTCGACCGGCAGCGGGTAGCCGGAGAAGACCAGCGCGTCCAGTCGCGATTCGTCGTCGTGACCGGCAAGCATCGGATCGTCATCGCTGAGAACAACCAGGTCGGCGGGCGCACCTTTCGCCAGCCCGGCATTTTTCCGCCCGCTCGCCAGAGTGCCACCTTCGAGGGCGCGGCCAAACAGTTCGCGACCGACGTGGCTGTCGCGCAGCGAGACGATATTGCGCGTGCGCGTGGCCAGGCGCTGTCCGTACTCGAGCCAGCGCAGCTCTTCAAACGGGTTGATCGAAATATGGCTGTCCGATCCGATGGCGATACGCCCACCTGCCTGCAGATAATCGTGCAGCGGAAACAGCCCGTCTCCCAGGTTTGCCTCGGTACTCGGACACAGCGCGACGACCGCCCCGGTCTTCGCAAGTTCGACGGTTTCGTCAAAATCCATGTGCGTTGCATGCACCAGGCACCAGTTCTCCGTGACGTCAAAGTTCTCCAGCAGCCAACGAACCGGTCGGCGACCGTAAGCGGACATGCATTGGTCAACTTCGCGCTGCTGCTCAGCGATGTGCAGGTGCACAGGTATTTGCTTGTCTCTCGCGACGCGTGCAATGTCGGCCAACGACTCACGACTCACCGCCCGCAGGCTATGGGCGCCGATAGCGGTACTGACCAGTTCGCTGTTGTGCATCTCAGCCCTGGCCTGATGCGCCAGGAACTCGTCCAGCGTCATCGCGAAGTTGCGTTGGTCGGCAACCGGTTCGGGATTTTCGAAACCGGCACGTTCGTACAGCACTGGAACATAAGTGAGACGAATACCGCTGTCCTCCGCCGCTGCCAGGAGGGCCTCCAGCATCGCGTCCTGTTTATCCGGCTCGCGGGGGTCGCGGTGCAGGTAATGAAATTCGGCGACCGACGTATAGCCGCTCGACAGCATCTCGCAATAGACCTGGCGAGCTATGGATGTCAGCGCCGCCGCATCGACGCATCCGGCGAGTTCGTACATGCGTTCGCGCCACGTCCAGAAGCTGTCATGCCCTGCCGGCGAGCGCTGCTCGGTGTGGCCGGCGAGTGCACGCTGGAAGGCATGACTGTGGGCATTGCAAAGACCCGGTATCACGCAGCCGACCCGCGTGTCGTCCGGCTGCGGTTTTGCAGCCGTCTCGACCGTGTCGAGACGGCCTTTGCGGATGGTGAAGCGGACGTTGTCACTCCAGCCCTCCGGGAGCAACGCTTTGGTGGCGAACAGACGGTTCATGGCGGCCTCGTGAAGTTGTATATACAGGCTAGTACATGGTAATTTCGAATGCAATTTCCCGGAGACACATATGGCCAATTGGGACCTGCTGCTCACCGACGCGAGTATCGCGACGCTGTCAGCGGACACGCCAAAGTACGGCGAGATCGCGAACGGGGCGATCGCCATTTCTGACGGCTCTATCGCCTGGATCGGGCCACAATCAGAGCTGCCGTCCACGACGGCCACGACAGTGCGGTCGCTCTCCGGCCGGTGGCTCACGCCGGCGCTCATCGACTGTCATACACACCTGGTATTTGCCGGTAGCCGCGCCGACGAGTTCGAGCAACGCCTTGAGGGTGTCAGCTACGAGCAGATCGCAAAGTCCGGGGGCGGCATATTGTCGACGGTTCGAGCCACGCGTGCGGCGACGGCGGACGAGCTGTTTGATGCGGCAATGCCACGCATCCAGGCACTGCTCGCGGAGGGCGTTGCCACGGTCGAGATCAAGTCCGGTTACGGGCTTGATATAGAAAGCGAACTGAAGATGCTGGAGGTTGCAAGGCGACTCGGTGAGTCTACGGACATGACGATTCGCTCGACGCTGCTGGCGGCGCACACCGTGCCGCCCGAGTACAGTGGCAACGCCGAGGGTTACATTGATCTTATCTGTGAGGAATTGCTGCCGGTGGTCGCAGAACGCGGCCTCGCGGACGCCGTCGATGCCTACTGCGAGAGTATTGCATTCAGCGCGCCACAGATTGCGAAGGTGTTCCGAAAAGCCGGCGAGCTACGCCTGCCGGTCAAACTGCATGCCGACCAACTCAGCGACGGAGGGGGCGCCGAGCTTGCGGCCTACTTCGACGCGTTATCAGCGGACCACCTTGAATACACGTCGACATCCGGCGTCGAGGCCTTGGCGAAATCAGGCGCCGTCGCCGTACTTCTCCCCGGAGCTTACCTTTCGCTCGCAGAAACACAGCCGCCACCGATCGGGGCGCTTCGCGATAGCGCCGTGCCGATAGCGGTTGCGAGTGACTGCAACCCCGGAACCTCACCAATCTGCTCACTGCGAACCGCGATGTTGCTCGGCAGCCGGCTGTTCCGCCTGACACCCCTGGAGTGCCTGGCTGGCACAACGCGAGAAGCGGCCCGCGCGCTCGGGCTGTCCTCAGATCGTGGCACGCTGGAAGTGGGCAAGCGAGCCGACATTGCGATATGGGACATCGAACATCCGCGCGACCTGACTTACTGGACAGGCACACCGCAACTTAGCGAGCTATTGCTGGCAGATCGCATGTAAGGCGGGCAAACTACACGCCCTTGAACGCCACCCTCTCCCAATCCCGCAGCTTCGTCCTGACCCTCGGCGTGCTGACCGCTATGGCGGCTCTGACTGTCGACATGAGCTTGCCGGCAATCCCATCCATGGTTGACGCTCTGCAGTCGACGCTGACGCGCGGCCAGCAGATCGTCGGTATCTTCATGTTCGGCATGGCCGTCGGCCAAATACCGGCCGGCCTGTTTTCGGATCGACTGGGCAGACTGCCAACCTTGTATGCCGGTATGACGCTGTTTGCCGTTGCGGCCACGGTTGCCGCCGCCGCTGTCGATATGGAGTGGCTGCTGGCGGCGCGCTTTATCCAGGGCATTGGTGCCGCGTCTGCCGTGGTCCTGTCGAGAGCAATCGTTCGCGATATCGCATCCGGACGCGAGGCCGCGCGCCTGATGTCTTTGTTGACGATGATTTTCACGGCCGCGCCTGTCATCGCACCGACGTTCGGTGCGCTGCTGGTTGCGCAATGGGGCTGGCGAGCCCCTTTTGTCGCAATAGCCGCTTGCGCCTACCTGATGCTTCTTGCCATTCGCAAGAACCTCGTCGAGACGCACACGCCGGTTGTCAGCGAGCACCCAGTGCGTCAGTTGAAGACGAGCTTCGGCGAATTTTTCGCGCACCGCCAGAGCGTGTTCGGCCTGCTGCTGCTGTTGCTGCCACCGGCCGGCTTCATGTCGGTCATCGCTGTGTCGGCGGCGCTGACCGTTGAGATCTACGGCTACTCGGTCGAAGCCTACGGCCTGATATTCGCCTGTGCAGGGCTGTCGATTCTCGTGGGATCAATGGCCAACCGTGTCCTGGTGATGCGCTTCGATCAGCTGCAACTGATTGCGCTGGGTATTGCACTCATGTTCACAGCCAGCGCCCAGCTCGCGATCATCGCGTGGCTCGGTAGCGCGCCATTCTGGTGGCTGTGGTCATCGGTCTGCCTGTATATGTTCACGATCGCCATCCTGATGTCCAACGCGATGGTTCTCGCGCTCGACCCTTTGCCCAGGATTGCCGGCGTGGCCTCGTCTATCGTGGGGACGCTGCAGAATCTCGCCGGTGCAGGCGGCGCATTGCTTGGGGCAGTGATTTACAACGGTTCGGTGCGCAACGCCGTCATTATTATCGCGAGCGCCGGTTTGGCTACGTCACTGATTTTCCTGCTGCGACCGTTTATTGCTCCGGGACCGTTTGTGCATCACCCCGAAGAACTGGCTCGTGACTAGGCTGGATCGCCAACAGGCGATCGATTAACGGCAGCTGTTTGGCAGGTTGCCATCGTCGATGACGCCCCCGCTCGCGCAGATCCAGGTAACACTGCCATTGGTGTCCGCACCCGTCAGAGTGACGCTTTGGCCGTTGATCTGGGGGTGAGCACTGTTGCCATACTGGATCTGGATCACGTTATTACTCACCGCGACCTGCGTCGTGTAGTCGCCGACAATCTCGTTTGCCGCGGCGAGACCGGCCGCCGAATTATTAGTCGGCCAGTTGCCGGTGTTCATGAAAAACTCGCTGACTGCGACTTTGGCGCTGCTGGAGAGATTGATGCCTTCCGTAACCTGAGAGCGGATCGTGTAACTCTGGTACATCGGAATCGCGATGGCAGCCAGGATGCCAATAATTGCGACGACGATCATGAGCTCGATCAGGGTAAAGCCGGATTGGTACTTGTTCACAAAGCGTCCTTCAGTCTCGCCACGAAGCGCGTTTAAGGCTCTGGCGGGGGGCTCGGCCATTCGCTGAAACAAGCCGATAACCTCAGTCGCAAGTGTAGGCAATTTGCGACACCCTCGCGCCGCGCTGCGTCGCAGGAAAAACTGTGAACTGTGTCGTTTATTATGTTGAGTTGCGGCGCCGCTCACACGGAGAGCGCGCCCTCGGCAGCTGGAACGCGGGACGCACACGTACCCCGCCGACGCCCGCCGGTCACGGGTCGGCTCGAAAGTCCGGCGCTACACCTGCGTGGCTTACTTACGCGCTGCTTTCTTCCTCGTCGCCTTTTTCTTGGTGACCTTTTTCTTCGCTACTTTTTTCTTGGTAGCCTTTTTCTTGGCGACTTTTTTCTTGACGACTTTTTTCTTGGCAGTTTTTTTCTTGGCAGCTTTTTTCTTCGCAACTTTTTTCTTGGCAACTTTTTTCTTGGCAACTTTTTTCTTCGGCGCTTTCTTGCTCGAAAACTGCCGTCGGATTTTTTGCAGCGCCTTGTCTATATGCAACGCATGCGACAGGTGATCGCGCGCGCTGCCAAGGTCATCCATCACCGGTGCAAGGTCTTTCCGCAGCTGGGCGGCATCATCCCGCGCACCACTCAGCATCTTCTCCAGGCCGCGTATCTGTTTCTTGAGCTCGCGCTTGGCCTTGGCCGCCGTGGTATTGGCCAACCGCTCGGTCTTCTTTTGCAGTTGAGCCCTTGCTCGCTTGGCGCGTGTGTTCGCGCGACTGATTTCTGTGCGAAGTTTTTTCCGCCGCCGATCCAGCTCCCGCGTTGCACGCTTGGCCGTCGTCAAGAAATCCTTCTTGGTACGTTCCAGGGCCTTTTCCAGGTCACTCAGTTCTTTGCTCATCGTTGTGTCTCCGCTCATTGGTTGTCGCATTCACAGCTCTACAATAACAGGGATTGGGTTGCCGCTGAACTTTGCAAGGTCTGTTCGCCGGGGCTCAGGGTAGCTCTACCAGGACCTGGGACAATTTCTTGCGTGACTGGGCCGGCGTCAGCTTCGGGTAACCAAACCAAATCAGGCCAACGACGAACGCGCTGGACGCATCGACGTCGATAATGTCGAAGAACCTCGCGTCGCGCGTAATGTCGCCCGTAGTCCACTTCGAGCCAATCCCGGCTTTCCAAAGGTACAGCATGAAGTTCTGCACGGCGGCACTACACGCCGCATAGTCTTCTCTCTCACGCAGTGCGTCGTCGCTGCGCTGACAGGTAACGATCAGCCAGCCCGGCTTCTCGGTCCAGCTGTCGCGCTTGTGCCGGGCAAGCTCTTCGCCTTTCTCGGCTGTCACGATTTTCTGGCACAGGTTCAGGATTTTCCGCACCGTAGTCTTACCCGGCAAGATGAATCGCCAGGGCTCGGTAACATGATGATTGGGCGCCCAGGTGGCCACTTCGATTGCGTCCCGCACGAGTTCGTCTGGCACCGGCGTTTGCAGGTACATATTCACAGTTCGCCGGCCACGTAATACTTCGGCGAACTCCCTGAGATCCTGCGTTTCGTAGCTCGGTGCTTTCTTCATCAGGCTCGCTCGATAATCATCGCGATGCCCTGCCCGACGCCAATACACATTGTGCATAGCGCCAGCCGCCCGCCGCTGCGCCGCAGCTGATAAGCAGCCGTGGTTACCAGCCGTGCCCCGGACATTCCCAGCGGATGCCCAAGGGCGATCGCCCCGCCGTTGGGGTTCACATGCGCCGCATCGTCAGCAACACCCAACTGGCGCAACGTCGCGAGACCCTGCGCCGCAAAGGCTTCGTTGAGTTCGATAAGGTCCATCTGTTCGATCGTCATGCCGCACTGTTCCAGGACTTTCTGCGACGCCGGCGCCGGACCAATACCCATGATTCGCGGCTCGACGCCCGCGACTGCCCAGCCGACCACGCGTGCGAGCGGTTCGAGTCCCTGCGCCTTCGCCGCTTCTTCACTGGCTATCAGCATGGCGCAGGCACCGTCGTTGATACCGGAGGCATTGCCCGCCGTAATGGTGCCTCCTTCCCGCACAATAGGTTTTAGCCGGGCGAGTCCCTCGATCGTCGATCCGTGTCGCGGATGTTCGTCTTGGTCGACCACGATGGCCTCGCCGCGTTTTTGCGGCACGGTTACGGCAACAATCTCGTCATCGAACTTGCCGGCCTTTTGCGCTGCTTCCGCACGTTCCTGGCTGCGCAAGGCAAACAGATCCTGGTCGTCGCGCGAAATCAGGAAGCCATCGGCAACGTTCTCGGCCGTCTCGGCCATGGAGTCGATACCGTATTGTGCCTCCAGCGTCTTGTTGACGAAGCGCCAGCCGAGTGTCGTGTCATAGAGCTCCGCATTTCTGCCAAACGCTACCGACTGCTTGGGCATGACCAGTGGAGCACGAGACATCGATTCGACGCCGCCGGCGACACCCATACGAATGGCGTCAGTCCGTATGCCGTCAGCGATGTTGCCGATCGCATTCATGCCGGACCCACAAAGACGGTTCACCGTGACAGCAGGCACGGTAACCGGAAGACCCGCCAGGAGCACGACCATCCGCGCGACATTGCGATTGTCCTCGCCGGCCTGGTTCGCACAGCCATAGGCGACATCCTCGATCGCAACAGGACTCAAGCGGGTATTCCGCTCGAGCAGCGCGGTTAACGGCAGGGCGCCGAGGTCATCCGCGCGGATACCGGACAGCGCGCCACCATAGCGTCCAATGGGCGTGCGCACCGCATCGCAGATGAAGGCCTCAGTCATTGCTTTACCTGATACCGACTGTCATGCGTCGCAGGACGTCGTTTTTCGCGATGAAGTGGTTGAACAAGGCGCCGAGTACGTGGATGGCGATCAGTACTGCGACAATGATCCAGACGAACTCGTGCACCTCTTCCCAGAACTCATGATTCTCCCGGTTCTCGGCAACCGGCAACGGCACCGAGAACAGGCCGAAGAACGGCAGCGCGTTGCCACCGGTTGCTACGATCATGCCGCCCGCAACCAGCTGCACGAACACGGCCGTATAAAGCCCCCAGTGCACCACCGAGGCAGACATGCGCTGCCACGCCTTCATACCTTCCGGATGCGCCGGTACGTCGTTCATGAAGCGCCATGCGATTCGAATCGTCATCAGGAAGAACACTGCCATCGCGATCGAACCATGAATAAAGCGAATTTCCGTCTTCTCCGGACCTCGCTCCAGGCCGGCCTGCTCGAGACCGAGATAGATCAGCGCGAACAGCCCGATCGCGACCAAGCCAGTGCAATGCCTTGGCGAGTGCGCCGTATTCAATGCTCGAATTTCTAATCGTCACCCCATTATTCCCTCTATTGGTTATTCGTCAGGCTCGGATTCACCAGCGCGTTCGTAGGCGCGGCCGAGAAATATTCCGGCTGCGGCCCAGACTGCGGCGACGACCGCCGCGACAGCGGCGATGCCGGCCAGGCCAAACCCGAGCGTCGCCGTCAGTGCCGTGTATACCCAGGCAGTCAGGACATCGCCCCCTCGGTAGACCACGATGTCGATCACCGGTTTCGCCTTGAAGCGCGTATCGGCATCGACCGCCGTGAACAGCATCTCGCGACCAGGCCGCGTAATTGCGTAGTTACCGGCGCGGCGCGTAATCTGTAGACCAACCAGGACGGCGAGTACCGGACTCAGCGCAACAACGAGCCAGCCGCCAACCATCATCAGCGGAATCAACGCCAGGGTGGCGGACATGCCCACGCGCGTAGCCAGGCGCCCCGTTGCAAACAATGCGGTGACGAGCGCCAATGAGTTGACCGCAAGATCGATGCCGCCCCATATCTGGGTGCGAACCTCGCGATCGAAAACCACCCATCATTTTCCGCAGCTCGAAGTAGATGAAAGTGTTCATCACTACGTACAGCAGGATAAAAAGCCCGATAGCGAGCAGATAGGGATTGCTTACGAAGTTGCTGAACCCGGAAAACGGGTTGCCGGCCAGTTTCTGGTCACCGGACAGGTCGGCGGAGACGTCCTCATTGCCAAGCTGGCTGCTGCGCAGTTGCTCGAGTTTCCAGATCAGTGGTATCGGGATCAGCAGCAGGAACGCAGCTATAAGCAGCAGATTGAGCGTGCCGATATTGTCGGCAAAAAAAGTGGGTATGGACGGGCCGACGATCGCGCCGGCGCTAGCGCCCATTGCGATGATGCTGAACAGGCGTTTCGCCTGCTCCTTGTTGTAGAGGCCCGACATGAATGTCCAGAACACCGACAGGTGGTACAGGCTGAAGACGCTGAGCCAGACATAGTAGGCCCGATTGACGAGGTCGTTGTCCCCGAGCGTCGAACCGGCCACGTAAAAACCGATGAAGGTTGCCGCGAAAAAAGCATAGACACTCGGCACGATGATGCGAAAGCGCACTCGCGATATCACCGCGCCGTAAATGCTGACAGCAATCAGGCTGAACACGAAAGTCGAGGTCCAGAGCCAGCTCAGCTGCTCGTCGCTCCAGTCGGACGACAGCGCGTCACGGACCGGGCGCAAGATGAAGTAGGCCGTCATCAGTACGAACACGAACAGAAATGACAGCAACGTTGCTGTCATTTCATTGGGCTCTACCTTGGTGGCAGCCTTAACCAGGCGACCGATAGCACTGTCCTTGCGGGCCTCACTCATGCGACGGGCCCATCAGTCCAGTCCGAGTTCGAACCCGGCCTCGAGCTCCTGGCGGGAATAGGCGCGGAACGCGATCATCGTTTCAGTTTCAACGATGCCTTCCTGCAGACGCATCTTGTCGCTGATTACGTCGGCGAGATCCTCGTTCCTGGTTACCCTGACGATAGCAACGAGGTCGAAACGCCCCGCTACTGAAAAGACCTCGGAAACACCCTGCATATCGGCGATCTTTTCTGCCAGATCCGGGATGCGGTTGGTTTCCGCCTTGATTAAGACGATCGCTGTAACCATGGGTGACTCCGTGCCTTTGCCGTGAGCACGAAGCCTACCATTAGCGAGCGTTGCTCTGCACGAGACCGGCGCCCTAATTAGCCTCGCTAATTCCTTTTGCTGCGGCCATCAGGTCGTCGGCCGACATGCGAATTTTGTAATCCGGGTTCGCGTAGGCGTATTCGATGATGCCTTCCCGGTTGATCGCGAAAACAGCCGGCACCGGCAGTACGCCGTGACGTGCCATCGACGATCGCTCGATGTCATCGCCACGCTCGATACGACCTTGGATCGTGCGATCCGACGCCTTGAAAGCAATACCCAGTGCAATTGCCGCCTGGGCGTTCGCGTCCGAGAGCAATCGTATAACCGAGCCCGTCAATATCTTTCTGCGTCTCGCGGCTCAGACTGGCAAGCAGCAACTCAGAACGATCGCCGCTCAGGAACAGGACATCGACACCCATATCGTTGATGGCCGGTATCGCGTGGCGGAGTTCCGACAGGTGCATATTGCAGAACGGGCACCAGCCGCCGCGAAATGACACCAGGATCACCGGCCGTTCGAGTTTCCTGGGGTCAAAGTCAAAGCGCTCGTTGTCGATCGTCTCGACCGAGAATCGCGGCGCAGGGTCGCCCGCCTTCAGCGGCTTGATATCCGCCGCCGTCTCAGCAACGGGAACGTCAGCATGACCGTAGCGAACGGATGTGCTGGTGATCAGGCTAATTGCCAGGGTCAGTGCCAGCGCAGTAAGCACCAGCGTACGCAAAGTCAGTCGATTCATGGGTGGAACTCCAATTAGTTACACGAGAGGACCGCCTGAGCACCTGGTTTATTACCGCCTGCATTGGTCGGGCTCCACATGGCTGTCCGCTACTCTCGGGGCAGCGATGCTCCGCGTCCATCAGCCTCAGCAGATCAGAAACAGGAGGAACACCCCGACGAAAAATTGATATTCTGACCAGCCTGTATTCACGGACTCATGGGTCCTCCAGGCAGCCAGGGAGAGTCAATCAATGCTTGAGAAATTTGCTCGCTATCCGCTGACATTCGGCCCGACGCCTATTGAGCCTTTAAGCCGACTTTCCGAGCACCTTGGTGGCGAAGTTCAGCTGTTCGCCAAGCGCGAGGACTGCAACTCGGGGCTCGCCTTCGGTGGCAACAAGCTGCGCAAGCTTGAGTACATCGTACCAGACGCCATCGCGGCCGGGGCCGACACCCTGGTCAGCATTGGTGGCGTGCAGTCGAATCATACCCGCCAGGTCGCAGCCGTTGCCGCGAAAATCGGCATGAAGTGCCGCCTCGTTCAGGAAAGCTGGGTGCCATTCCAGGATGCCGTCTACGACCGCGTTGGCAACATCCTGATGAGTCGTGTCATGGGCGCAGAGATCGACCTTGTTGACGAAGGTTTCGATATTGGTATCCGCGAGAGCTGGGAGCGGGCCATCCAGGACGTCAAGGACCGCGGTGGTAAACCGTATGCGATTCCGGCCGGTGCCTCGGTACATAAATTTGGCGGGCTCGGCTTTGTCGGCTTTGCCGAGGAAGTACGTGCACAAGAAGCCGACATGGGCATGAAGTTCGACTACATCGTGGTCTGTACTGTTACAGGCTCGACGCATGCAGGCATGGTCGTCGGATTTGCAAAAGATGGTCGCGCCGACAAGGTGATCGGCATCGATGCCTCGTGCACGCCCGAGCAAACGAGGGCACAGGTGCTGGATATTGCTCAGAAGACCGCCGAGCTCGTTGAGCTGGGCCGGGAGATCACCGCCGATGACATTGTTCTCAATGAAGACTACGCATACCCGGTTTATGGCGTGCCGTCTGAGGAGACCAACGAAGCGATTCGCCTGTGCGCGCGAATGGAAGGGATGATGACCGACCCGGTCTACGAAGGAAAATCAATGCAGGGCATGATCGACCTGGTCCGCAAAGGCTTTTTCCCGGCCGGCTCAAGAGTACTCTATGCACACCTTGGCGGTGTACCGGCGATCAATGGATACAGCTACATATACCGAAACGGGTAAAGAACGACTATTCGAATTGCGACCAGGGTCGCCTGTCACCCTCCGAGGCATGGCGCCAAAACCATGGGTGCCGTAGCGCTGATCGAGCGCCTTCTTCTGGCCGAAAGCTGCCTGCCAGGTGAAAAGCTATCCCTGCTATTGAAAGCCATTACGCTAAGGCCAACAATCAGGAATAATAGCCGTTCGCATTCCGGAGTATTCTAATGCTGCTACGTAGCATTTCTCAACATGTTAAAGATCAAAACTGGTTTGCGGTTGCGCTGGATTTCGTCATCGTTGTCGTCGGCGTTTTCATTGGTATTCAGGTGGCGAACTGGAACGACTCCAGGGCGTTCAACGCAAGAGAGCTGGAGCTTCTCCACGAACTTAGATCGGAGATTAAAGACGGGATTCAGCTTTCAACGAGCAGGGGCGACGCGTATGGGCAGGCAGCGGCCGCCGGTAAGCGATCACTCGCATTCATTGCCAGTGACGCCGCCTGCGGTAACGAGTGTTGGCCCGTCCTTGTCGACTTTATGCACGCATCGCAATGGCAGGACATGAGAATCACCCGGACAACTTATGATGAGATGCGTCGTCTCGGACTTCCAAGCGCGCGCCCGATTGTCGATGCGGTAGAGGCCTTTCACGCACAAAGTGACCAGATTGCACGCGCAATGGAAGATAAACCTGGGTACCGGTCTTTGGTTCGTCAAATGATCTCGGTTAGTGCACAGGAAGCCTACTGGGAAACCTGCCACGACTTGAGAGACGGCTATGAGACGTATGTATTGGATTGTGCAAAAGCGGTCCCCGACGACGTAGCGGCGAGCTCCGTCGTCATGATAATCAATCATCCACACATTGCACCGTCTCTTACGGAATGGACTGGAGATATGCTCGCAGTACCAGGCGACCTCAATGCTCAGAATGAAGCTGGGACACGAGCGATCGCCGCAATTCAATCTGAACTGGCGGCGCGTCGATGATCCTGCGTTGCGTTATCGGGGCGTATCTGACGTCCCCTTCTGACCGTAAGCTGCCATTCGAGCGTTAAAGTAGTGAACGACTGCTACTGACCCACAGCGGAGTTCTTTCATTGCTAATAGTATCTACGGCAGTCTGATGCGAGCCGAAATTCGAGAAGAAATTGCCCTGATTGACCCTCTGGATGATGTAGAGCGGGCCGACAAGGCCGACGTGTTCGCGTGGATCGATTCAGGCGTCGAAATTTGCCGACTCGAAAAACCGGCGACACCCCCGAAACATCTCATAGCGTATTTTGCCGTCGTAGACGGCGATCATATTCTTCTTGTAGATCACATTAACGCGGAGTTGTGGCTGCCTACAGGGGGGCACGTTCAACCAGGAGAACACCCGAAGACCACTGCCCTACGAGAGGCGAAGGAAGAGCTGGGTATTGACGGGAAGTTTCTCTACGACAAGCCATTGTTTCTGACGGTAACGGAAACGGTTGGGAAAACAGCTGGACACACTGACGTATCGATTTGGTATGCCCTGCGAGGGGACCGCGATGCTGAGTTAGTTTTTGACGCGGCTGAATTTCAAGCCATCAAGTGGTTTGACAAGAACGAAGTGCCGCTGGAGCGCTCTGATAAACACATGGATAGATTCCTCAAGAAACTCTATCGGCAATGACCTCAAGTAGCGAATGCAGTCGCTTGATAGGCAACAACGATTGGAATAGTGTCGCGATTCTCACGAAATCAACCAAAACACAAATACGAGATAAGTATGGTCATAAAGCCCGGTAGCGTTCTGAAATCGAAAAAGGTCACTGGTATTCTCTGGTTAATTGCGGGCCTGCTGATGATGGTCCCTCCCATATTCCTTGACGGAAACAGGACACTCGTTGGTGTCGGAGCGATGTTTCTGATCTTTGGCCTGGTTTCTCTCGGGCGCGACCGGAAAATATAGCGGCTCCACCTGATTGTCGAGTACCAACTCAGTTGCACTCAACGACTGCGTCTTGCCAAAGACAGCCAAGGCGGTAAAGTAACGAACGGCAGTTACTGACACAGAGCAGACATTGCCTGATCCAAGTAGACCGCCTATGCTGGATTCCTTTGGGGGAAAACTCTAATGACTATTCAGGTAATAGGCGCAGGCGTGGGGCGCACCGGCACCTACTCTCTTAAGCTAGCCATCAATCAGCTCGGGCTTGGTCCATGTCATCACATGGAAGAAGTGCTTCACAACATGCCCGCACAGGTGCCACTTTGGTCCGCAGCCGTAGATGGGCGTCCGGATTGGCGAGCGATCTACGAGGGATACAAGAGCGCGGTTGACTGGCCAACTGCCTGTTTTTTTCGTGAATTGATCCAAGAGTTTCCGTCAGCGAAGTTCATATTGACCCAGCGCGATCCGGAGAACTGGGCGGACAGTTTTGGGGCCACAATTTACAAGCTGATTGCTGGTAAAGATCAAGGACCGCCCGAGATGAAAGAGTGGCTCGAGATGGCCGATGGCGTCATCGCCAAGACAGGGTTTCCTGGCGGCCTTGATCGCGACGGCTTGATCAGTGCCTTCGTAGCTCATAACGAAGCAGTCAAGGCGACGATCCCGGCCAGTCAACTCCTCATCTATGGAGTAAAGGAAGGGTGGAATCCGCTCTGCGAATTTCTGAACGCTCCGGTACCCACTGAGCCGTTCCCGCGAACTAACGACCGCGCAGAATTCTGGGATCGAGTTACCGGGAAAATCTGAAGACGGAAGCCCACCGGGGAGCGTCCTCCTCTGGCTGAAAGCAGCCCCTTGGCTGGTAAACTAGTGACAGGCTGCTACTGACCCAAAGCGGCCAAAGAGACCTTTCTAATCAACCCGCTATGGCGGCTACTATCCCGACCTCGTTTACAACTCATCAAAATGTTAGGCGCACACTCAAATCCGCATTATTTTGAGGAATGACATGTCAGCGAAGATAGTTAGTGAAGAGGCAGCTCGAACAGCATCCCCTCGCCAGTGGATCAGATTAGTTGTGGTGTATCTCCTTATCCCGCTGATTTTATTAATATGCGGTGGGGACCTCGGTTGGTGGCAGGCGTGGCTTTATTCCCTGTTGATCCTTGCCGCTGGTATAGGGGGGCGCATGTGGGCGGAACAGCGACATCCCGGATTGATGGCCGAACGACAAAATATTGAAAATATCAAAAACGCAAAAGCCTGGGACAAAGTGCTTGCTCCACTGATGGCGGTGAGTGTCGGTTATCCTATGGTCTTTGTAGCAGGGCTGGACCACCGCAATGACTGGTCCTCCGAATTTCCGCTATGGCTCATCGTGATTGGCTTCATTTTGATCTCGCTCGGATACGCTTTCGCTGCATGGGCATTGGCAGAGAACCGCTTTTTCTCCAGCGTGGTACGCATTCAGACGGATCGAGGGCATGTGGTATGTGACAGTGGCCCGTATCGGTTTGTGCGGCATCCGGGTTATGCCGGAAATATTCTTGCACTGTTCGGTATTGTTCTTGCTCTGGGCTCGGTATGGACACTGATTCCTGCGGCGGTGGCATCAATCATCGCGGTGACTAGAACGGTACTTGAAGACCAGACTTTACAGGAAGAGTTGCCGGGCTATCGAGACTATGCACGACGCATCCGCTATCGGTTGATTCCTTGGATATACTGAGAGACCTGAGTGGTGGATGTCCCAAATCAGAGATTGAGGTCCAACCGAGAGAGTTGCGCGCCGCCTAACAAGGGCGTTCAATTGGACCCAATGCTGCGTCGCTTGCGCTCCTTGCATTGGTCCACTTACCGCCAACGTTAATGTCCGCTTCTGGCCGAAAGCAGAAGTTCGAGTGTTAAAGTAACGAACGGCTGCTACTGCCCCATAGCGACCGTTGACCCGATGGAATGGCCGATGACGATGACAAGTACGCGATCCGAAGACGAAATGGTTGCGTATGCGCTCGAGACTCATCCTGAACTATTACGCTATGTGCCCGAACTGCTTGCGGACTTGGGAGAATTGGGAAGCGATGCGCAGGCAATTACCAGCGTTCTGGATGAACTCAATCTAACGGAGTCGGCATCTGTGGTTGATCTCGGATGCGGAAAAGGTGCTGTAGCTGTTCAAGTTGCGGAAGACCTTGATCTCAAGGTGCTCGGGATCGACTTGTTCGAGCCTTTCATCAAAAGTTGCAAGGAGCTAGCGGAGTCGCGAGGCGTGTCTGAGCTGTGCCACTTCATCCATGGCGATATCCTAAAGTTAGTGGGGAACATCGATCCTCGCAATGTCGTGATTTTTGCTGCACTTGGAGACGTCCTGGGCCCACTGGATCAGACGGTTTCCGTTATTCGGCAGTTCGCCAAACCAGGTGGATATATTGTAATTAGCGACGGCTTTATCAAAGATGGTGGATCCTCCGATTTCCCGGGCTTCGAGAATTATGCCAAACGAGACGATATGATTGCCCGGCTAACGGCGTGTGGCGATACGCTTGTTAGCGAGAGCATTAGAGCGGCGGATTTTGACAGGGGCGAGGCGGAAATGATTGCTGCGCGCGCTAAGGCCATAGCGGTTCAACGACCTGAAATTGCTGCTGGAGTCCTGAATTTTGCGGAGGCGCAGGCGGCTGAATACGATTTTTTGAATGAGAATTTCATCCTCGCTATCTGGGTTCTGAAACGCTCCCATTGAAGGACCGCGTTTGGCCGGAACCAGTCGCCCAGGTGCTAGAATCGTGAGCGACTGCTACTGACCCAAAACAGCCATTAGGCGGCTCCGAAAATAATATCTCCCCGCCAACATTGCGGGAACGGTGTTCGTAGCACGTAGCCAAAATGATATTCAAAGATATTTACCACCCCCGAAGGAGATTCCGATGATTGGATATGTTGTTCTTGGTACCAATGACCTCGCTCGCGCCGCGTCGTTTTACGACGAACTGCTAGCGGAAATGGGTGTCACTCGCATGATGGAATTTGGCGAGCGCGGCTATGCATGGGCTGCAGCAATGGACAAACCGATGCTCTGCATAATGAAGCCCTACGATGGTCAACCGGCAACGGTGGGTAATGGCGTGATGGCCGGCATTGCGGCCGATTCGCACGACCAAGTCGATCGAATCTATAAGAAGGCAATTGAACTCGGCGGCGCTGACGAAGGCCCTCCTGGCTTGCGCGCCGCTGGTGGCGACGGCTTTTACGCGGCCTACTTCCGTGACCTGGATGGCAACAAACTCGACGTGTTCAGCTATGGCTGAGATATCACGAATCCCGACTTGCCGGGACGAGTGGATATAGGCGCTAACATTGAAGAAAACGCTGGACTGATAGACCGCTTTTGGCCGTTAGCAGCCCCTAATGGCGCCGTCGCTCAGCGACCTATATAGGTGAAAACAGACGCTCAGGCGCTCTTGATCCGTGACGACAACCAATCACCTACCAGGTCAGTAGCCCGACTTCTGTCGAACTGTTCAGGCGAATCAACGACACCATGCTCATCAATCCGAAGCATCACCGCACGATGGGACCGGGCTCTGTACCAGTACCAGCCTGTGTCAATTGGTGTGTCTGATGTCCAGTGAGTAGGCTTCACGTTAGCCTGTTACGAAGTGCGTCATCGTTACAGCATAGTCTTGTAGAGCATCACACCGCAATGACCAACCGCACCCAGGATGTCGTAGAGCACTAATGAGGGGCTGTTTTTGGCCGAAAGCAGAAGTTCGAGTGTTACAATCCTGAACGGCTGCGGTTGACCCAAAGCGGACATCGGAGGAACGCAATGGAGTTTAAGGATCTCGTTGAGTCGGAATCGCAATTGCGAGCACTTATGGGCGATCCGGTTGCGCCGCCAGTGGTTGAGAAGACGCTAACGGTACTTGATCAGCACTGTCACGCTTTTATCGCTCGCTCGCCCTTCGTGCTCATTTCGTCAAGTGACAGCGAGGGTCGGATGGACATTTCGCCCAAGGGCGATGCTCCTGGATTCGTCAAGATACTGGATGAAATGACAGTGGCGATCCCGGATCGCCCGGGAAACCAGCGATTCGACACCTTTTGTAATTTGTTCCAATCGCCGCGCGTTGGGTTGATCTTTCTGATTCCGGGAAAGAGTGAAACGTTACGGATTGGCGGCAATGCCCAAGTCGTGCGAGATCAGGAACTCCTCGAATCCATGGCCGCTAAAGGTAAGGTGCCTTCCCTCGCTATCGTGGTGCATGTTGACGAGGCGTTTTTCCATTGCTCGAAATGCGTGATTCGCTCGCGTCTGTGGCAGCCGGACCAGTGGCCGTCGCTCGAGGGACTGCCGACGCTTGCACAAACGATGAAGGATGCTGCATCAATCCCAGGTCCAGTTGAGGCTCTCGAAGGGGTGATCAGAGAGGACGAAGAGAGGCGGCTTTATTGAGCTTCGCTGCGCTGGGCGAGCACGACGCGAATAATAATCCACCAGCTAAGCGGCGGTGCACACGTGCCTGGCATGAATCAGGCGTCCGGCTCTGGCCGGTCCAAGACAGTCGCCAGAAAGCTGTTCGAGAGGCTGCTTTACTTCGCATAGCAGCCGGTCGAGAGATCCGAGGTAAAATGACGGCTTGTGACCCAAAGCAGCCGTCCGATCTCATTTACAATTGGCATGGGCATAATCGTCCCATGAATCTTTGCTGACCGGTAGAGCAACAAATGAAGCCAAAGAAATATGCACTGATTGCAGAAATTTTCGGTGGTTTAGCAGTAATAGTTGGACTCGTCTTCGTCGGTCTGGAACTTCGGCAAAATACTTTGATGCAAAGGGTTACGGCGACACAGACGCTGGTCGTCGATTATGAAAACGCCGTAGACTTGCTGGCAAAAGACGAGGTCTCCGCGTGTATCTACGTTCGCGGAAGCAACGGTCTGGATAACCTAACAGGAATCGAGAGATATCAATTTTTCGTGATGTGGTTTCACCTACTCAGGGCCGCTGAGCAGCTGCACTATTACTCGTTAGAAGGAATGGTCGATCAGAGGATTTGGCGAGGTTTTCAACGACAGCTGGATGAGGTTGTTCGATATCCGGGTGTGCAGCAATATTGGGAGCTACGGCGTGATTGGTACAGCGACGAGTTTCAGTTGTTCATTGATCAGATCTTCGAACGGGCCCCAGTCACAAATTCGGTACCGCTATCGGAAGAGGGATGCAAAATATTCTAGGCAATTGGTGGCCGTCGCTCCGGGGTCACGGCTGGTATTGGCCGCAAGCAGCCTGTCGAGTGATAAACTACTGAACGGCTGCTACGGACCCGAAGCGGCCATACCGGTTCTTTCTGATCTAGGGGGCGCATTTTTCGGATGCCGCTAAACTGTGTTGCCCGCTAGCGCATCTAATTGACTATCACATCAAAAGCACCGAGGGCGCTGCATGAAAACCTCAAACGTCCTGTTTCTAATTCTATTACTAATGATCGAGGTGACGGCAAACGCCGCTGGCGTTCAGCCAATCACCATCGGTGAGCGCCGCAGCATCGAATCAGAAGTTCTCGGGGAAACACGAGAAATTCTCGTGTGGCGTCCTCCGGGTTACAAGACATCAGGGTTTCGATACCCGGTGCTGTACGTGCTCGATGCAGAGTCGGAGTTTCTGCACACGGTTGCCGCAGTCGATTTTCTGTCGTCTACGGACCAAATACCGGAAACAATCGTAATTGGCATCAGCAACACAATTCGCAGCCGCGATCTCACTCCGCCATCGAACAACA
The DNA here is from genome assembly GCA_963841145.1 of uncultured Gammaproteobacteria bacterium. GTDB lineage: Bacteria > Pseudomonadota > Gammaproteobacteria > Steroidobacterales > Woeseiaceae > UBA1847. Next base: position 75,811 of record CAWJBO010000018.1, on the reverse strand, counting down.
AGGAAGAGACCGCTTTTTGGCCCGCTGTCGGCGGGGCCGAGAACTTTCGACGCTTCCTACGGGAGGAATTAATTCCCCTGATAGATAACGAGTTCCGCACCGAGTCATACCGCAGCCTCCGCGGCAATTCTTTCGGCGGCTTGTTCGCCATCAACGACTACATGAGCGGCGACCCTGTTTTTGATGCAGTAATAGTTGCTAGCCCCGCGGTCGGCTGGAACTACCGCGAACTGATCAAGCGCGCACCGGCTTTCTTTGAAGACGATATACCACGTCCGATTTTCGTCGGTGCAGCCGGCAGAGATTTTCCTGGCAATTTCAATGCTATTAAAGAGTTTGTACAAGCGGTAGAAACCTCGGTCCCTGAGAGCCGCTTCTGGCAGTTCGCAATGTACGAAGACGAGTCACATTACTCGCTTGCATTCCAATGCACGTACGATGGCTTGCGGTTCGTGTTTTCCGGCTGGCAGGTGCCAGACGAGATTGCCGCGCGAGCACAATTCGCTGACTTTGAACGCCACTACGCCGGCCTTTCTGCACGTTTTGGATACACGGTCAAAATTCCGATGCTGGCTATCATTCGACTCGGCAATCAGCTTCTTCGTGAAAAGCGCTGGTCCGAGGGTATCGCAGTGATGCGTCGCAATATTGAGCTCTACCCAACGCAACCTGAGAGCTACTGGCATGTCGGGGATGCATACAAGCTATCGGGCGACTTTGAAGCTGCTCGCCCGTGGTTTGTTAAGGCCGTGAAAGCCGCAGAAACGCTTGGCTCAGCTGACCTTGCAGACTACAAGCACTCGCTTACGGAGCTGGATTCGATGTTGGACGACAAGTAACTTCGTCGTTTGCAAAATCGATATCTTGATGTCCCCTTCTGGCCGTTAGCCGCCCGTCCATATCGTTGATTTCCCGCCAGTTGAGCGACTGCTTTGGGTGGAAGCTGACATGCAACATGGTCAGGTGTCCGCTTAGCGCCGGCAAGCTGACATTGAGCTATCATTGGCTCCTAGGGCTGCAACTGACCCAGAGCAGCCATTCGCATTGTGGTATTTGGACTGACTTTAGTTTAGGTACAACCCAGAATTGACAACGCTTTACGTAGGCGGACAATCCGTACTGCGATAAAGGCAAATCGGGCGAAAGTCCGAGACGTAAAGCCACGGGTCCTCGCTTCCTCCGAGTAGCCACCGTCCACTCCCCGAAAGACCCAAGATCGCCGGGCTGCCGCAGTGGTGCAATTGTGCTGAGGAGGCTGTCATGAAGAATAGAGCCACGTATCTATTAAGTATCGGCTTGTTAGCATTAACATTTCCCGTGTTCGCAGGTCCTCCAGCTAATGCGGGTGTCACGCGCACACAAATTGAAGGCGTCGATAACTGGGGATGGCAAGATAATCCGCTATCGCCGGGTACTATTACGTGCCCCGGTGGCGAGTTGATGTTCGATTCATTTGGTATGCCCTACTGTGAGGACTCGAAGACGGGTCGCCTACACTTTCGCGACGCTGTCTTGTGGTCTTGCATGACATCCCGCGTAGCGGGAACAAATGACAATGATCCGCGCATAACTGGTGTCGGCCTGTTTACCGTCAACGGAAACCTTGATGCTGACTCCAGCCGCCGGTACTGGGGAAATGGAAGATCGTGCCAATGGCGGACTGCGACAAAGACGGGCTTTATCCCGAAGAATACGTAATGACTTCGACTAAGTACTGGCGTGGCACCTGGAATGGTACGCGCTTGTACTACAATTTCGCGGGGTTCGACGTCTGGATTGCCGATCTCAAGATTGGTGGCAAAGGAATTGGGGGAGACATCGACGGTCTGCACTTCGAGGGTACGGAATTGATCGAAATGTATACATCGTTTCCTGATCTTCAATGAATTCCTCATCGCGGTTCTTTTATCTGAGGTAGAATGACGGCTGTTGACCCGAAGCGGACAGAAATGAATTTGTCACAGCCTCAGGATCTTACGCTCATTCTCTGTCGGTATTGCGAGAAGCGGCGCCTTCAGTTAAAGGTCCGAAAGCGACCAGTTCTAGCCAGTTGATCGATTAGACTTAGTCGCCCAAGTTCGCCAGGAGTGCACTGTGGACTTTCAAATTTCCGCCCTCAGTATCGATAAATTCAGTCATCTATTCGGGCAAGATGAAGAGGCGCTTGCGAAACAGGGTATCCAGCGCATGATTGTTGACAGTAACCCCGGATATCCTTGTCGTGTTTCGCTGCAGGACGCTGAAATCGGCGAAGCAGTGCTGCTAATGAACTTTGAACATCAGGCCTTGCCCACTCCGTATCGGTCCTGTCACGCAATATTCGTTCGCGAAAATGCTACTCAGGCCGTGCCGGATAAGAATGAAGTTCCGGAGTTCTTCAGGCATCGACTACTTTCGGTGCGTGCCTTCGATAGCTCAGGAATGATGATTGATGCTGACGTTATTGATGGTGAGAGTCTTGAATCATTGATTCAGCGCATGCTGAAGAACAACTCTGCCAAATTTCTTCATATTCACAATGCCAAGCCTGGTTGTTACGCTGCGTTGGTCGAACGCTGCTAGCTGCTATGTCTGCTTCTGGCCGAAAGCAGACATTCGCCTAGTTTCAGATGAGATGACGGCTACTGACCCGAAGCGGCCGGTCACCGTGAGTTTCGTGTCATGCAATTTCGCAAGATTGTGCTTTTATCATATCCGTGGTGCTTGCTTGCTCGTGCTCGTCGAAATCTCGTGTCGAGCTTCCTTCGCGATTCGACAACGACAAGGAATTTTCCTGGTTCCTGAAACAGTAGATGGCAAGACTCTTCAATTCTTCACCGACACGGGTGGCGGTTGGAATGCCATCAAGGACAGTTCTGGCGTCCTGGAGATATCGGACGGAAGTCGGTGAATCTGGTCCGTTTCCAGATTTCAGCCGGTCAGCAAGCATTCCGACAAACAGAATGTACAACGGTGGCCTCCTAACGATTGCGGACGATAAGGATCTAGACGGATTCGGAGATGGTTTCTTGGGAGGACGGTGGTTTGGTGACAAAGTCTGGGAATTTGACTATCACCAACAGAGACTGACTATCCTCGACTCGTTTGAGGTTGTGGAAGGAAAAGAGTGGCACCCGGTTCGGTTAGGCTTTCAAGTCAATGAGCAAGGGGCCCGAACAATGCATTTTCCGAGGATGCAAATAGAAGTCGACGGACGTGCTATCGATGTTCTGCTCGATACGGGTGCAACTGCCACGTTGACCGAAAGCTCAGGGAATCGATTCGAAAAAGCGGTTGGAACCGCAATAGGCACGAGCTTCATTACGCAGACAATTTTCGACCAGTGGAAGTCTTCACATCCAGAATGGGAGACCCTGCAAAATGCAGACGTCGTGCGTAATCAATTGTTTTCGATGATCGAGGTACCCCAAATTACTGTCGGTGGTCAACGGGTCGGACCGGTTTGGTTCACGGCACGGCCTGACTCCGCGTTCGTCGAATATATGTCCTCAATGATGGACGAAATAGTCTATGGCGCTTTAGGCGGATCGGGGCTCCGGTATTTTCGCGTAGTGGTCGACTACCCCAATTCAGCCGCGTATTTTTTTACTAAATAGAACCAAGCCAGCGGCCGCTTTTGGCCGGAAGCCGCCACCCAAGTGATTTGAGGTAGGATGACTGCTACTGACCCAAACCGGTCGTTTGAGATTACGCGCCTGCATCGATTGTTGTCTTTGCGGTGAGCACCTGATCATGTGCGAGAACCTGTTGGCCGGAACCGTTAAAAGCGTTCATATGCGGTCGAGTCCTACTGGAGTCCTGAAAGGTACTTGGAAACGCCGATGAACAGTGCTGAGTTTTGGGACAAACGATCACAGCAATACGACGATGCTGTTAAGAAACACGATGCCCCATACGACAAGACGATCGAAAGAACCAAGACACTGCTGAGCAGTTCCGATGTAGTGCTCGACTTCGGCTGTGGTTCAGGAGAATTCAGCCTTGACCTCGCGCCTCAGGTACGACGGGTGCATGGCATTGATACTTCAGCGAGAATGATCGAATTGGCGAACGGAAAGGCACGCAATCGACACATAGATAACACCATATTCGATCAAAAGGACCTGTTCGACCGCAGTCTTGATAGCCAATCATTCTCCACGGTAATAGCATTCAGCATTTTTCATCTAGTCGATGATGCTGCGAAGGTATTGCGTCGGCTTAACGAATTGCTGGCAACGGGCAGTTTGCTGATTTCAGAAACCCCTTGTTTGGGTGAGAGAAACTGGCTGTTTAAATCGCTATTAAGTCTTGCTCAGAAACTAGGACTGGCGCCGAAAATACACGGTTTATCCAGCAGTGAATTGGAATCTCTTATGTCCGGCAATGGTTTTGAGATTGTTGAGTCCAAAATATGGGACCGAAAAAATGCGCTTCAATGGACTGTCGCGAGGAAGATTTAAGAGATATTGATGTTTTGAGATGTCCGCTTCTGGCCGAAAGCGGACCGTCAGAAGACCCTTCTTTCGGCCCTCTGACCGACCCCTTTCGGGCAGACCTGTCGTTCGTGTTGAGCGGTACGAGGGTCAATAGCAGACCCCCGGTCTCTTATTGAAACCCGCCCCTCAAGTGACAGGCTTCGGGTGCATGATCCGGTGTACGCGGGAGTATCGAGGTTTTCAGGCGCTTGCCGGTTCGGCCGAACAGACGGTTCTTCAGGAATCTACATCGCTTTTTCGAGCAGGTCACTGCCGCGGATATCGGTAACCCCGCGGCAACGTGCCTTGGCGCGATACATCGCCTGATCCGCCTCCCGCAACAGCCCGGTAAGCGTGCTCGCGTTGGTTGGATATAGGGCAAGACCGATGCTGGCCGCACATTCCAGCGACCTGTCACCGACGACATACGGCTCCTCGAGCCCCTTCGTCAGGCGCACCGCCAGATGGTGGGCGATGTCTGCGTCAACGTCCGGCACCAGAGCCACAAATTCGTCGCCACCAGGACGGCCAATGATGTCGCAGGTGCGAAGGCCGCTCTGCAGTCGTTCAGCTGCGATTCTAAGCAACTCATCACCCACCTCGTGACCAAACTGGTCGTTGATCAGTTTGAAGTCGTTGAGGTCGATGAACAGCAGCGCACCGGTAGCGTCATCATCGCTCGCACTAAGTCGCTCGGCCGCCTTTCGCTCGAAGCCGCGTCGATTCAGCACGCCGGTCAACGGATCGGACGTCGCCATCGATTCCATTTTTCGTTCTTTCGCCTTGCTGTCGGTAACGTCGACAAACGTAGCAGCATAGTCATCGCCCATCGGTTCGCAGATCATTCGCAACCATCTCGTCTCGCCCTGGCGGCGCAGTTTGACCTCGATCTCGAGGCTGCCGCCGCGACGTGCCGCGTGCTCGAAGCGGTTCACGATATCGTCGGCAGACGCATCGTCCATGGCGCTCGTGGCAACACGAATAAGCTCCGGCCCGGCCCGATCGACAAGCTCCTCCGACGCAGCGCCGAGGAAACGCCCTGCCGCGGCATTGGCAAAAATGCTGTTCAGCACCCTGCCGCCCGAATCCAGGTTCTTCCAGCGAAATCGAATGATGCCGTTGCTGGAGTGGTCGATGATGGTTCGCAACAACTTCTCGCTCTTGCGCACTTCGCTTTGCGCTTTTTCGACGTCACTGACATCGCGGAACATCAGGACCTGGCCGCTGCGTGCCGAGGCGCCGCTGGTATCGATGTGCGATGCCTGAACGTGCAGGAACCGACCGGTCGCGGTCATCATTTTTTGCGGCACGCCGGACTGCAACGCTTCGAAAACTTCCGGCGAATCATCGCCGAACAGTTTTTCCAGCGGCTCGCGCAGCGCCACAGACTCTGCTATTGACAGCATGCTCTCGGCACCGCGATTCAAACCTATGACGCGGCACTGATCGTCGACGACCACGACCGGGTCCTGCATGTTCTGAAATACGGCCTCGTAGGCGAGTGGCGTGAACTCGACGATTCGCTCTCCGATGATCAGCCATGCATACACCGGCAGCATCGCCGAAAATACGATCGGTACATACGAAATCGTATTGGGACCGAAACCAAGGTCGTAAGCCATCGTAGCTGCCAGCGGCACCACGCATGCACCTGACATGAGATAAAGCCCGCGACGATGTGCGGGCGCAACAGCGGTGCTGCGCGAGAGCAGCGTCAGGACCGCCGCGGCGAAAACGGCGTAGCTATAAGGGAGATGCACGTACAGGAACCAGGGGCCCCAGCGCTCAGGACGGGTCAGGTATTCGCCAGCCGCATTGAATACAGGCGCAAACCACATGAGTTCGTGATTGATGTTTGTCGCCGCTAGGATAACCGACACCAACGGAATGATGCTCAGCATCACCAACGTTCGGCCTGGAGTTGCGGTGCCGATGTACTCTCGAAAGCCAACGTAAGCGACGATAGGTACCAGCGCCGTACCGATAAAGTGTGCTGTTCGGCCGATTGAGAAGACCGTGAAGTTTTCTGCCAGCAGCTCGATGCCGCCGCCAACTACCCAGATGCTGATCAGGACGAACAGCACGCCGATGGGCATACTGCCAATCTCCCGCTTGGACGCGACGAGCCGCGACCCCATCATGAGGTAGCAGGCGGCGCTGAAGACCAGCAGCACGGACAGGGCAACGTCCAGGTTCATGGGTATCTGGCTCGGAAATACGATTCGGGAGCCTTATGGTAGGTCGCAAGCGCCGCGGGCCGAAGGAACCATTCCTCAGTTACCGCAGTTTTTCCCTTGGAAAAGTCACTTTTCTGATTATTGTTAAATCGGCGGATCCAGCTTCAATCGGCTTGGGCGAGTTGCTCCGAGAAGCCATCTCGACCGATCGCATCCAGCGCCGCCAGGAAACGTATTGCGTCGGCCTCCTCCTGCAGTGTCTTCTCCCGATAGGGATCGTCGTCACTCCGGGCAGCAAGCCGCCAGAAAAGCAGCGTAATAGTCGTCGCAAGACGCGCTCGTACAAGATCGAACAGCAGCGCAGTTTCTGTATCCCGCAACGACGCGGCACGGCGGTAACCGGCGACAAAGGGCCTTATCGACTCGAGTGGATTGTTGTCCGGACCTCGCAGGTACGCTGCCGCTATCGCGATGTCGAAGACCAATGGTGCCCGGACGATATCGCTAAAATCGATAAACCCCGAAACACGACGGCTGCGCGGGTCGACCAGTACGTTACCGGGGTTGGCATCACCATGAATTACCTGTGTCCGCAACTGGCCTAGCTCGGGGACAACGACGTTTTCGAAATCGTCCAGCGCCCTCTCAACGGAGCGACGCGTTGTCGAATCGTCGATGCAGGTGAGGAGCCCTCGCAGTTCACCGGCCCGCTGCAGATCCCAGAGCAGCACGGGATCTTCGCCAGGGTGCGAAAAACCCTCGAGTCCGGCATGCAGCTCTGCCAGCTGCACCGCAAGATCGGAGGCCATAGCGCGGTCAACCAGAACCGAAGACAGCAGGACACCTGGGAGGAAACTCACCAACCTGAGCATGTAGTCCTGACCACTGGCGCTAACTGTACCTGTGGTCCTGCCGTCACGTGTCCTGATTACTCTCGGCACCCTCGTCTCGGACTTCTCAAGGTGAAGAAGCGCCGCGATCTGGAATTCGCTGACAATCGAAGGTTCCGTTGAGCTGGTCACTTTGACGACATACTCATCGCCGCTCACCGTCGTCAGGTGGAAATTCTGATCGCGCTCGCTGACAAGCGGCCTGTAATCGCCGACAAGCCCGAACTGCTGTTCAACAAGGGGCGCAAGCTCGCTGACCGCGATGTCGGGAGGCTTTACGTGTAGTGCTGCATGCGCAGTTAAGGTCGATGTCATTCACGCAGTGTCTACGATGCCAGCGACGCTGTAAATTCGATGCCGATTGATCGAAATGTCGATTGGTTCCCGAACCATTGGATATGAACTGCCAGTATTGACCCTTTCTGAGACGTCTCGAACACCTTGTCCGCTCCGCGTCGCCTGGAAAAGGCGTGCCCTTTCGTGAGCTACCTTATGGCTCAAAAGGCATCGCCAGCTTTGGTGAAAGTTCACATGAATTCCAGCAACTCAGGCTCGACAACGGTAATGGCGAGGCTGGTGCATGCGCGGCTGTTCGGTTCGGACGATCCATATATCGGCCGAACACCCGCCGAACTGATCGCAGAGATAGAGGAAATTGGCGAAAATTACAGGGACGCCGATCTGCATTTCCTGTTCGAATCCCAGGCTCAGAAGCTCCAGTTAGTCGTTTGCAACCAGGGCAGTGAGCCGATTGTCGATGCGTCGATAGCCCTGGTGCTGCCAAAAGACGACGACCTGTTTATCGCTGATCACCTGCCGAAGACGCCGCGTGACGGCCGCTTCATTAAGCGAGCTGGCGCGAAAGTCACAGCTTACCCGGCGGTCAGCATTCACAAGAAGGCGATACATATTACGAAGAAGATCGGTGACCTTCCTGTCGAGGAACCGGTCAAGGCATTCGAATCCCCCGTAAGACTGTGCGTAGGACCGGATTGTCATCGGCGTTTTGGTATTCGCTACGCGCTGCACGGGCAGAACCTGAGCGCGCCTGCCACGGGGGTGTTACGGCTGAACTTCCGCGGTTAGTTAGTCCACTTTTCGACGTGTGGTGCCGTGTATCGCTCAAACTTCCGAACCAGTCCGACAGCGTGGCGATCCGATAGCAGCATCTGTCGGTTTTCGATGCGCAGAAACCCTTCGCCGCTGGCATGATCCAGGTAGCTCAAGAGCTGGTCGAAGTACCCGTCAACATTAAGAAGGCCGCATGGCTTGTCGTGAAAGCGAAGCTGGCCCCAGGTGATGATCTCGATAATCTCCTCGAGCGTCCCGAAGCCGCCGGGCATCGCGATAAAGCCATCGGACAGCGCCGCCATCATCGACTTCCTCGCATGCATCGATGAGACGACATGCAGCTCGGTCAGCCCTTGATGCGCGATCTCCTTATCCATAAGCATTTGCGGAATAACGCCGTGCACCTTGCCGCCGAGACTTAGCACCTCATCCGCGATAACGCCCATGATGCCTTTGTCCGCACCGCCATAGACGAGTTCGATCTCATGGCGGACCAGCACACCGGCGAGTTCGCGCGCAGCGTCAGCGTAGACCGACCGGAATCCGCTGTTTGACCCGCAGTAGACACAGACTCTCTTCACGACGGGTTCAGGCCGTTGCAGCCTTCGGTTTAACGCCCTGCACGATCCTCGCGATCTCGGGCCGGCTTGCACGAAGCTCCTCTGGCGTCAGCGCATCCAGCTCGTGCGGAAACACCAGCCACTCGGCGGTTTCGTGCAGGAAATAGTCCGGCAACAGGTCCGTTTCATTTCGGCTCGGCTTGAACCACGGCACGGCAATACGGATATCTTCCGGCGTGTTGCCCCTTGCACGCGCAGACAGCTCCTCAACGACTGCGGCGATGGTGTTGCCGGTATCGAAGACGTCATCGACGATCAATACACGATCGTCGTGGCGGATCTTCTTGATGATGTAGTTCAGGCTGTGTACCGCGACCGCGCCGCGTTGATCCACGCCCACGTAAGAGGACGTGCGAATCGCGATGTGATCGGATTCCACGCCGCAGTAGCTCAACACCTCCTGCACGGCCATTCCGACGGGCGTCCCGCCCCGCCAGATCGCGATGATCATGGTCGGCCGAAAGCCACTCTCCATGATCTTGATACCAAGCTCTATCGAGTCTTCCAGGAGGTCTTGTGCAGAAAGTACGGTCTTGTCCATCATTATTCTCTTCTGTACGGACTTGTCGCTGTCGTTATAATGCGGGGCTCTGATTCTAGCGCAGCACAGCTCAGGCACAAGAAAAATGAACGAGCGATTCATTGCGGCAAACGACCTGCTCCGGGATTCTTTCCAGCTGGCCGCCGACATTTACGAAGATGGCTTCGAGCCGGATTTTCTCGTTGGCCTGTGGCGCGGCGGCAGCGCCGTTGGTATCGCGGTACAGGAAGGGCTCGATTATTTCGGCGTACCGACGGACCATATTGCGCTGCGGACCTCGTATTCCGGCGCTCCAAGATACGCGCAGATGGTCAGCAAGGCAGACTCAATTCGCGTACACGGCATGAAATATCTGCATGAAAAGCTGTGCGCCCATCACTCGCTGCTGATTGTCGACGATGTCTACAGCACAGGATCGAGCGTCAAAGCGGTGATTGACCAGCTGGCGAAGAAGACTCGCCGCAATATGCCGCAGGACATCCGTATCGCGACCGTCTGGTATCGGCCCACCGAGAAGACGCTGCAGACACCCGAATACTTATGTGCATAAAACCAACGATTGGCTCGTACTTCCTTACGAGCTGTCGGGATTCTCGATCGACGAGCTACGCGCGAATCGCCCCGAGATGGCGGGGCTGCTCGACAGGCTCACACCGCACGTGCCAGAAGGCGGCAAACCCGGAGCCTGATGATTGACGGCAGAGTCTTGCTGCAATCCCTGTTCGATATCGCAGTTGCCGTTGCGACCCGTTAAAGCTGCATAGCCAACTGGCTTCCGGTTTCTTCTTGTTTTTTTAACAGGGGCACATTGACGACCGTGCCCCGTCACTGCGCCGCATGAGATGCGCCTATAGCTTGACGTCTCGCTTGCCACTCCGCACATCGGCCAGGCGTTTGACCAGCACACTATGCTCGCGCTCGCCGTGCCCGCTACGTATGTACAGCTCGGCTGCCTGATAAGCCGCTTTGAGCTTCTGGTTCTCGTCGATGAGCTCGGACAGGCTTTTTTCGGGCGCTTCGATGATGCTGCCGTCGCCGACTGGCAATGACTTCAGCAGAGCGTCAATCAGATCACCGGATGTAACGATACCAACCAGTATGCGCTCCTCATCAATAACCAGCAGCGCATGAAAACTCCCTATCTGGAGCTTCTCGGCAGCCTCGCGCAGGTTTGCCCTGGCGTCCAGTGTGACCGGACAAACCTCCATGATCTGGCGAACCCTGGCGCTGGCCAACAGGTCCGCCCGTTCATCAATGAGAAAGAGTTTCAACATGTCCGCAGATGAAACGATGCCAACCAGCTTGCCGTCATCCACGACCGGCAGATGATGAATCTTGCGGGATTCGAAAAGCGCGCGGGCATCGGCAACGCTATCGGCTGACCCGATGGTTATCGGGTCCGTGGTCATGATCCTGACGATCGGCGTGTCGCGCATAAGACTGCCTGCCGGTTGCGCCCAAAAGGACTTATCGCCATCTTGCCATAAGTCGCACTGCTCACCTGTGAGCTGCCGCAAAGTTCTTGAGACCCGACGTTTCGGTTTTCCGAGGCTTGTTATTGCCGGCTCGCGCCCAAATGATGGCTCAATTCTTACACTGCAACGGAACCAGCCATGCAAGACCTGCCGCACGTATACAAGGTTTCAGCCGATGCTGATAGCAACAGCGCCGTTATTGTCTCGAGCGAGGGCCTGCCCAGCCTGGAGACCGCCGGGCCCGTCGAATTCGGCGGCCCGGGCGACGTCTGGTCTCCCGAGGAATTATTCGTGGCCGCTCTTGCAGATTGCTTCGTTCTGACGTTTCGCGCGATGGCGCGCGCCTCGAAACTGGAGTGGACGTCACTCAGCTGCAAGGCCTCCGGAACGCTCGACAAACTGGACAAGGTCACGCAATTCACCCATTTCGACATGAGCGCAGAGCTGACGGTGCCGCCAGGAATTGACGAAGGAAAAGCAGAGCGATTAATGGAGAGGGCGGAACGTCACTGCCTGATTACAAATTCACTCAAAGCAGGCACGACACTGGACGCGACGGTAAGAACGGCCGACTAATCCGGCCCGTTAATCCTCGGAAGGTACCTCGGCATAGTAGATGCCGGCGGACACGGCAAGTGTCGGTTCATCGGTGCTGTCTCCCGCGTGAATCGTCGCGTAGGCATCGAGCAGATCCGAAATTGTCGTTGTGGCGGCATGCAGCCGCGCGGAGACGAGCTTGCGAACCCGGGCAACATCGGACTTTCGGATCGACTTCAATCCAACCGTCTCGAGTGGCCAGGCATCACCGTTCTTTTTCACGGCCTCGTTATGCGCCAACGCTGCCATCAGCGGATAAGCACCTGCTCGCAGACGCTGCGCCATCGCTTCTTCCGCTGCCAGATCGTCGCCGTTTCGTGGACATAGAACCAACACGTCATCTTCCAGCCTGGCCCGGCCAACGCGCTGCAGTTCCTTGCGCATCGCACCTTCCGGTATGTCGCCTGCAAACTGCTTGACCAACGACTGGAATGAACCGCGACCACCGACCAGTGGCAGCGCCGCCGGCTCTCCGTGCCTGTCTACGAATTCGCTGTTCGACTGCCAGCCCGCGATCAGTTCCTGCAGTGGCGTGCCGCGCTCCGCCACGGCCCCCTCGCCGCTGTCGAGGCGCGTGCGGATGCGGCTGATTTCCTTGCGTGTCAGTCCGGTCATCGCGGCAATTCGCGATACATTCGTCGGCCTGCCATGCACGCCATAATCCTCGGACGCAACCGAAACAAAAGCCGCTTTCGACAGATCAGAATACTCACGGTAACCCCGGCCAAACCTCAGGAATAGCCGTGCAATCGGTTGAAGGAGTATCAGGAATGTTTTGTTTAACGTACTGTTTTTATGTTCCTGCATAGCGCAGGAATATAGGTTCTCTCAGGGACTTACGCTACCGAAATCGACCGAATGGGAAAAAGTGACCGTTTCATATGAAACAGAATTTCCGAAGCGGAAAAATCTGCGCCGAAATCCAGTTTTTTCTCTTATTATTTGAAGGCCTTACCGCGAATATAGGTCTCGGCAACATGACGATCGTCGGCCAGCGTCAGCAGCGCGAAAAACGACTCCTCAATCGATTCCGCGGCGGCAATTCGGCGGGCGGTCAGACTCGTGGCATTCGGGTCGAGAACGACGAAATCGGCCTCCTTTCCAGGCAAGAAGTTGCCGATACGATCGCCAAGATACAGGGCCTCAGCCGCACCCAGCGTGGCGAGATACAAAGCCTGCATTGGCGGCAAAGCGTGATCCTGAAGATGCAGGACCTTGTACGCGTCACTCGCGGTTTTTAGCAACGACAGGCTCGTGCCACCGCCGACATCGGTGCCGAGCCCGCAACGAATATTCGCGTTGCGCATCGCGGCCAGGTCAAATAGCCCGCTGCCGAGGAACAGGTTGGACGTCGGGCAGAACGCCGCCGAACCACCCTTACTCGCCATGCAATTGCGGTCCTGTTCGTCCATGTGCAGGCAGTGCGCGAAAACGGCGCGCTCGCGCAGCAGGTCGAACTGATCGTAAACATCCAGGTAGCTGCGGCTAGACGGAAACTGCCGGGCGATTTGCTGCACCTCCTCGGTATTTTCGGCGAGGTGTGTATGGATCCAGACGTCGGGGTATTCACGCGCCAGTTTCCCGGCGGCCCTGAGCTGCTCCTCGCTCGACGTCAGCGCAAACCGCGGCGTGATTGCATAGCCCAGACGAGCGCGGCCGTGCCAGCGTTCGATGAGCGCCTTGCTATCGTTGTAACCCGTGACGGCATCGTCCATTAGTTCGGCCGGGCAATTGCAGTCCATCAGGACCTTGCCAGCGATAAGGCGCATGTCGCGAGCTTCGGCGGCCTCGAATATCGCATCGGCCGAGTGTGCGTGCACCGTGCCAAAGACCAGCGCCGTGGTCGTGCCATTGTTCAGCAACTCATCCAGAAATACGTTCGCAACATCATGCGCATACTCCGCATCGCTGAAGCGTGCCTCGACCGGATAAGCATAGCGGTTCAACCAGTCGAGCAGCTGTTCGCCGTAGGACGCGATGATATCGAGCTGCGGGTAGTGCACGTGACAGTCGATGAAACCCGGGACGATGAGTTTGCCGGGCAGCTCTGTCAGCAGCACATCTTCCGACAGATCGGCCAGCAGACGCGCGGCATCACCAGCCTCGGCGATATTGCCATCCTCAACAATCAGCAAACCGTCTTCGAAGTACTCGTAGGCCGATTCAAGCGAAGCCTCCCCCGGGTCGGCCAGGCAGTGCAGAATCGATGCGCGAAATGCCTGCCGCATGGTTCTCAGCCCGCCTCCAGCATGACGACATCATCCAGCGTGTACTCTTCGCAGTTGGGCCCCGTCTCCGACCCTGTCGACGATGAGGAACTCGTGCCCGGGCTCAAAGGCGATCAGCGGCATATGCCAGGTGCCGCGATGGTAGTTGAAGCCCTGCTTCCCGTTCGTTACGAACGCCCGCAGGTCAGCGGCATCGATCGACTCACCGCGCGGCCCGACAACGATGACCATCCTGCAATGCTGCAATGGAATGAACGCCTGGCTACCCAGCGGGTGTCGCTCCATGATGTCGACCTGCAACGGCAACAACGTGGCCGTTCGACAGCGGGCAATGCTCATCCCGACACGGCCGTCCTCGGCAATGTCGATATCGCACAGGTCATCGAAACGCTGGAAACGTGCGGCGTTCATCGCCTCGGATTTGTCGACGGCCGACTCGATGACATCGCCATACGGTGCAAAGCGCTCGCTCGTGAGCGGCTCCGGCCGTAGCGAAATGGCCTTGCGCTCAGCCATGTACCTGGCCAAACAGGCGAATACGGCTGATGCCGCCATCCGGGTAGATCGAAATGCGTACATGGCTGACAGGACCAATGGACTGCAGTCCGTCGTCAAAATAGTGCTGCTGATCCATCTTCAGCTTCGATTCGGGTAGCAGGGTCTGCCACTCCTCGTCAGCCAGCGCTGCCTGTTCGTCGCTGTCAAAGATCGCGCCTTCGATGGAAACACGGTCCGGATAGTTGCCCTTGAAATGCGCGGTGTCGATTTCGGCCCGCTCGATAACACCCGGCTGGCCAAGCGCAATAATCACCCAGTCGTTACCTGGGCCACGTCGCCTTGCCGTTTCCCAGCCGTCGCCCATGTTGATGCCGCGGCCAGGGGCGGTGAGGTTGTGCATGCTGCCATAGTGCTCGTCGCTGCACGCGATGGCACGACCGCCGTGCTCCACCGCGGCCAAGTCGACAAAGCCGTCGACATCGGTGAAATCAGCGCGGATCTCACCGAATATCCTGAGCCGTGCCACGCCGCCGTCCGGGTAGATGTGGAGCCGCACGTGACTCCAGACACGATCATCACGCACGTCGAGATAATGATGCGAATCGCCCGCAAGATCGGTCTGCGGCAGCAGCTCGACCCAGCCTTCCTCAGGAACTTCGAGATTGCTCGAGCACGCCTCGATGGACGCTTGTGGCGGATAGTTGCCGGTGAAGTGACTGGTATCGAGATCAAAGCCATGAATGATGCCGGGCACGCCCAGTCGAATCACGCAGTAATCATGGCCGGGCCCGCGGCGGCGACGGCTCTCCCAGCCGTCCATCCATTTGCCGTGGTCATCGTATTTGTCGTCGATAAAAACGGGCTCCGACGGATCAATAAGACGCTCTTTGGCGGCGAAAAACTCGTCCGTTGCAAACGTCACACGCGTGCCCAGGCGCGGTTGCTCCAGCTGAACCCATTTGCTGATCGAAGCTGTCATGCCGTCGCTCCCATGGATTCAAGCCGCAGGCGTGCAATTTTGTGAATCTCGACCAATGCCGTCTCGAACTCGATCTCGTAATCATTATCGAGGCGCGCTGCAAACGCGTCGAGAATCGCGACTCGATCACTGTCGCGAACCGCCATCACGAACGGAAAACCGAATTTCTCCAGGTACGCCGCGTTCAGCGCCTGGAAGCGCTCGTACTCTTCAGCAGAACACTGATCGAGCCCTGCGCTCGCCTGCTCGCTCGTTGAATCCTCGGTCAGTTCACCGGCGAGCTGCGCCTTGCCCGCAAGATCGGGATGCGCCCGAATCAGCGCAAGCCGCTTTTCGGTCGACGCATTGTCAACGCAATCCGCCATCAACGTGGCAAGGATTTTCGTCTCGTCTCCCGCGTTCACCAGGGGGGCTACCTGTTCGGCAACCCACGGCGAATGCTCATAAATGCCGGAGAATCGTGCAATAAAATCGTGCGTATCCATCATCAATCAACCGCGGCCGGGTGTGTGTTACGCCAATGCCGCGCAATATCGAGCCGGGTTGCAACCCAGGCATCATCGTGTGCGGCAACATAGTCCAGAAAACGCGCGAGCGCAGCCGCCCGACCGGGACGGCCGGCCAGTCGGCAATGCAGTCCGATCGACATCATGCGGCCGCCTTCGGCACGCAGTACATCGAAACTGTCTTTCAGATAATCGTAGAACTGTTGGCCCGAGTTGAATCCCTGCGCGGTCGCGAATCGCATGTCGTTGGCGTCGAGCGTGTAAGGCACCATCAGCTGCGGTACGTCGAAGCTGTGGTCCCAGTACGGCAGATCATCGGCGTAGCTGTCTGCGTTGTAGTCGAAAGCCCCCTCCTCCGCAGCGATGCGGTGGCTGTTGGCGCTGCAACGACCCAGATACCATCCGCGCGGCTTCTCGCCGCACAGCTGCTCGTGAATCTCGAGAGCCTTCAGGAGATGCGCGCGCTCGGTTGCTTCATCAATGAACTGGTAGTCGATCCAGCGGTATCCGTGGCTGGCGATTTCCCAGCCGGACTCGTGCATCGCGGCCACCACCGACGGGTTTCGCTGCAACGCCATCGCGACCGCGAAAACCGTTACCGGCAGCTGCCGTTCCGAAAACAGCCGATGCAGTCGCCAGAAGCCAGCGCGCGATCCATACTCATAGATCGACTCCATGTTCATATGTCGCTGACCCGCTATCGGTGCGGCACCAACGATCTCGGACAGAAACGCTTCTGACGCCGCATCCCCGTGCAACACGCAGTTCTCGGCGCCTTCTTCGTAATTGACAACGAACTGCACGGCGACTCGCGCGCCGCCCGGCCAATCGGCAGAGGGTGCTGAACGGCCGTAGCCGCTCATGTTCCTGGGATAATCCTTGTCCGACATCATGGGTCCTGCAGGTCCTGGTACCACTGATCGATGATCCGCCGTTCCTCATCCGTCATTCCCGTCGGGTTACCAATCGGCATGACCCGTGTTACGACCGTCTGGTGATGGATGCGCGCCGCTTCCGCCAGTATGCGCTCATCGCTATCCAGCACAACGCCCAGCGGCGGCGCAGAAAATGCAGGGTGGGCAGGTGCATTGGCGTGACAGACTGTGCAGTGCATGTTCACGACGTTTCTGACCTGATCGAAGCTTACGGCGGTGTCACCGAAGGATTGCGGACGCGGCGCGAGCGCGGCAACGATCCCCACCAGCAGCAGCGCTGCAATAATGACGGGAAGCAGCGACGCCTGGCCTTTGTGACGCGCAACGAAGTAGACCCGGATGAGCGCGCCGATGAGCGAAATTCCGATCAGGATCACCCAGTTGTATTCGTGACCGTAGGTCAGGGCATAGTGGTTGCTGGTCATAACGAACAGCACGGGCAACGTGAAGTAGGTGTTGTGAACCGAACGCTGCTTGGCCTTGATGCCCGGCATCGGATCAGGTGCTTCACCGCGCTCGGCCGCTGCTACCATCTTGCGCTGCCCCGGAATGATCACCATGGCGACATTGGCGACCATGATCGTGCCGAGGACCGCCCCAAAATGGATGTAGGCGCCGCGGCCGCCGAACAGCTGGCAGAGGCTCCAGGCCAGCAGCGCAACCAGTGCGAACAGCACGCCCGCGAAAACACGATCGTCACGCGCCAGCGGTGACCTGCAGAGAAGGTCATACACCAGCCACCCACCGACGATATAGGCAATCGCGATGCCGACTGCGGCGGCACTGGAGAGCTCGGCGACAGAAGCGTCGATCAGGTAGACCTCGGCGCCATACCAGTACACCAGTGCCAGTAGCGCCATGCCCGAAAGCCAGGTCGTGTACGCCTCCCATTTGAACCAGTGCAGCCGCTCCGGAAGTGCGGCGGGCGCGACGCGATATTTCTGCGCGTGATAGATACCACCGCCATGCACTGACCACAGTTCGCCGCCGACGCCCTTGTCGTCGTCCGCAGGGTCTTTTGGCGCTTCCAGATGGTTGTCGAGCCAGACGAAGTAGAACGACGCGCCGACCCAGGCCACGCCGGTAATGAAATGCAACCAGCGCACAAGGAGATTCAGCCAGTCGACGATATAAGCTTCCATGCTAGGACCTGTTCAACATATGGGGTGGACGTTGTCGGCATACTCAGGCGCCGACTTGTCAGCGGCGCGGCGATACAGCTTCAGGATCTCCGCGGCCGTCGCTACAGCGATCTCCGCCGGCTTCTTGCCAGTGATGCCATCCACACCGATCGGGCAAACCAGGTTATCGAGAAGCGCCTGCGGCATGCCCTGCTTGCGGTAACGCTTCTCAAAACGACGTCGCTTCGACAGGGATCCAATCAACCCGCAGTAGCGCCCGTCGTTCCGACGCAGGATGCGATCGCAGATATCGAAGTCCAGCGCATGGCTGTGCGTCATCACCAGGTAAAAACTGTTGGCCGGCATTGCTGCCACCTCCAGTGACGGATCCGAAGCTTCAACTGCGCGCACATTCGCGGGTACACGCCGGAAGATATTGCGGCGACTGTCGACCCAGCGAATATTGCAGTCCAGTTTCGACAGCGTATCGACAACCGCCGTACCCACGTGCCCGGCGCCGAATACCGCGATATTGAGATCGGGCACAACAACCGGCTCGTAAAATTCCTGCACGTTGCGATACGGCTGCCTGTCGCCGTCGAGTATCGAGCGCGCCTGCGCCGCCATCCGTGTCGGAATCTCGTTCTCATCGGCACCAAAAACCCGATCGTTGGTAACGACAAATTTCATTGGCGCACTTTTCGATATGCGCGTGAGAACGATCGCCGGCTCGCGCTGGCCATGCAGCGCTTGCAGGTCGCGCAGCCAGGCCGGCATGCCACCAGCCATCGCTTCAAACAGGATTTCGACCACGCCACCGCAGCATTGCCCCATCGAGGCACCCAAAGGAAAGCTGCGCAAGCTGAGTCCGGTCTCCTGCAGCAGCCCGACAGCGACCCGGGCGCACTGGTACTCGAGCTGTCCGCCACCAATCGTGCCAATGGTCTCTTTACGGGAAACAATCATCTTCGCGCCAATCTCGCGCGGTGCCGAGCCGCGGATGCCTGCCACCGTGACGAGTACGGCCGGCTCATCCGCCGCGCACAGGTCGCTGAGTTCGTCGATCCACTCATTCATCGGCGGCTCCGGCAAGCGCGCGCAGAATAGCCTCGGGCGTTGCGGGCGCATGCAGACCTGGCGCACCTGCTTTTCCCTGGCTGATCGCATCGCGGATCGCGAGAAAGGCCGACAGTCCCAGCATTAGCGGCGGCTCGCCGACGGCCTTGGAGCGGTAGATCGTGTCTTCGCGATTGCTGACACCGCTCAGCAGTTCGACGCGGAAATCCGGCGCCAGGTCGGAACAGGTCGGAATCTTGTACGTTGACGGCGCGTGCGTGCCGAGCTCGCCGGCCTCGTTCCACCACAATTCTTCGGTCGTCAGCCAGCCGACGCCCTGAATGTAGCCGCCTTCGACCTGCCCAAGATCCACCGCGGGATTCAGGGAGTCGCCGCAGTCATGCAGGATGTCGGCACGCAGTACGCGATTCTCCCCGGTCAACGTGTCCACAACCACCTCGGTAACAGCCGCACCGTAGGCGAAGTAGAAGAACGGTCTTCCCGAAAACGTCGTCCTGTCGTAGTTGATCTTCGGTGTCTTGTAGAAGCCGGTCGCCGACAGGGAGACACGATTCTCCCAGGCCAGCTGTACCAGCTCGGCGAAACTCATCGAGCGATCTGCGACGCGCACCGTATCGTTCGAGAACTCGACCTCCGTTTCCGGCGCCGAGAAGTGCGCCGCCGCAAATTCCGTCAGTCTTGCGCGAATCTTCGCCGCGGCTTTTTGCGCAGCCTTGCCGTTCATGTCCGAGCCACTGGATGCCGCCGTAGCCGAGGCGTTTGGCACGCGGCTGGTATCTGCGGCCATGATGCGGATGCGGTCCATGCTGATGGCGAACTCATCGGCGACCACCTGCGCCACCTTGACGTAAAGGCCCTGCCCCATTTCCGTGCCACCGTGATTCAGCTGCACCGTGCCGTCTTTGTAGACGTGCACCAGCGCGCCGGCCTGGTTTAGCAGCGTGTTCGTGAACGAGATGCCGAATTTGACCGGGGTAATCGCGATGCCCCGCCGCAAGACTTTGCTGCTGGCATTGAATTCACGGATCTCCGCGTACCGCTGTTCGTAGTCGCTATCCGAAACCAGCTTGTCGAAGATCTCGTCGACGATATTGTCGTCGATCGTCTGCTGGTAATGCGTGACGTTGCGATCACTCTTGCCGTAGAAATTACGACGGCGCACCTGCAACGGATCTTTGCCGAGGTTTCGGGCAATATCGTCAAGAACATACTCG
The DNA here is from genome assembly GCA_963841145.1 of uncultured Gammaproteobacteria bacterium. Lineage (GTDB taxonomy): Bacteria > Pseudomonadota > Gammaproteobacteria > Steroidobacterales > Woeseiaceae > UBA1847. Next base: position 55,425 of record CAWJBO010000018.1, on the reverse strand, counting down.
ATGGCAAACATGCCCTGCGGCCCGCCGAAACCACGAAACGCCGTGTTCGATACCGTATTTGTCTTGCATCGATGCGAAACGATGCGCACGTTCTCGAGGAAGTAGGCGTTGTCGCAGTGGAACATGGCGCGGTCATTCACCGGACCGGACAGATCGGCCGACATGCCGCAGCGCGATGCGAATTCGAACTGGATACCGAGTATCCGGCCCGTGTCGTCGAAACCAACGTCGTAGTCGATGACGAAGTCGTGGCGCTTGCCGGTCATGATCATGTCGTCATCGCGGTCCAGGCGAAGCTTGCAAGGACGACCCGTCTTGTCCGCTGCGATGCACGCGATGATCGCGATCAGCGCCGCCTGGCTTTCCTTGCCACCAAACGCGCCGCCCATCCGGCGACAGATAACAACAATGTCCTTGGCCGCGCGCTGCGTCGCGTGCGCAGCCATGCTTTGGACTTCATCCGGGTGCTGGGTTGAACTGTAAACAAGCAGACCACCATCTTCCTGCGGGATGGCCATGGCGATCTGCCCCTCGAGATAAAACTGGTCCTGGCCGCCCAACGACACACGCCGCTGCAGGCGATGCGGCGCATCCTGGAGAGCACTATCCGGCTCGCCGCGCACCAGTGTCTCACTCGGCAAAACGAAGGACTGCTTTTCTACGGCTGTCACCGGATCGAGTATCGGCTCAAGCTCGTCGTAGCGGATCTTGGCCTTGCGTGACGCCTTGCGGGCGCCATCGACGGTCGTTGCTGCCACGGCAAACAGCGGTTGGCCGACATACTGGACCAGCGTGTCCGCGAACACCGGATCGTCCTTCACGATCGGGCCGAAATTGTTTTCACCGGCAATATCGTCAGCGACGCAGACATCAACGACGCCGGGTGCGTCGAGAACCTCACCGAGATCGATGTTCATGATTTTCGCGTGCGGCTTTTCGCTCATGCCGACGGCCAGGTGCAACAGGCCTCTCGGCTCCGGAATGTCATCCGTGTAGGCCGCCGTGCCGCTAACGTGCAGGTGCGCGCTATCGTGCGGCAGCGCCTTGCCCATGGCGCCCGCGCTTTTCTTTGCCGACTTAACGCGAGCGTCCATAAAGATATACCGTCGGCTCGGCGTCGCCGCTGGTCTCGAGATAGAAGCGCCGCAGCAGGTTTTGCACTGCAAGCAGTCGAATGTCCGCTGCCGCACGTGCGTCGCTGATCGGGTGGAAGTCGTCCGACAGCGCTGCACAGGCCTTCTCGACAGTATCCGCCGTCCAGCGCTCGCCGGCGAGCGCCGCCTCACAGTGCGTCGCGCGCTTCACTACCGCTGCGAGCCCGCCGCAGGCCATGCGGAATGTCCTGACCCTGTCGTCGTCCAGCTCCAGCCAATAGGCGGTGCACACGGCCGATATGTCCTGGTCAAACCGCTTCGACCATTTCTGACTGTGAACGACTGCGTCGCTGTCGGCGAGCGGTATGCGAATTCGCTCAATGAATTCGCCGGTCGCAAGGTCGTTCACAAGGTAATCGTGATAAAAAGCATCGAGCGGCAACTCTCGTTTCGAGTCACCGCATCGCAGCACGAGCGACGCACCGATGACCATCAGTGCGGCCATTGAATCGCCGATCGGCGAACCATTCGCGATATTTCCGCCCAGCGTGCCGGTGTTACGGATCGGTGGCGAGGCAAAGCGTCGAAACAACTCGTCGAGGCCCGGGTACTGCTCGACGATGGCGGGAATGGCATCCGTTAAGGTCGCCGCTGCACCAATCTCGAGATGTGTCGATTCCCGGGAGATGCCCAGAAGCTCGCCGACCCGCCCGGTGTAGATAACAGTTTCAAGCTCGCGATGCTGCTTGGTCACCCAGAGTCCGACGTCCGTGCCGCCCGCCAGGATCGTCGCATCAGGATAACGCGCAACGAGCGCGGCCAGCGATTCGATGTCGCTCGGCGCGAAGAAACGACGCCCCGCATGTTCGATCGCGAGTTCATCCTCACGCGCCAGCCCTTGCAGCGTCGCAATTCGATCTGTGGGTTTTTGCTGATCACCGCAGGGTTGTCGCAACCAGTCTGCACGATCGTCTGCTGACACTTCGCCGTACATGCTGCCCGCCGCAGCGATGATTGGTCGGTATCCGGTACAGCGACACAGATTCCCGGCCAGCGCGTCGTCGATCTCCCTGCGGTCGGGATTCGCGTTGGTCTTGTACAGTGCGAGCAGCGACATTACGAAACCCGGCGTGCAAAAGCCGCATTGAGATCCATGGTTGTTGACCATGGCTCGCTGTACGGGATGCAGCCCGCTACCGGCCGTCGCCAGGCTCTCGACCGTGATCAGCTCTTTGCCATCGAGCGTCGGCAGGAACTGGATGCAGGAATTAATCGCCCGCAGAGAAAGATCGTCGCCATCTCCGGTCAACTCGGCGACCACAACGGTGCAGGCACCGCAGTCGCCCTCTGCGCAACCCTCTTTCGTTCCGGTGCGACCGAGGTCCTCGCGAAGGAACTGCAGCACGGTGCGCGTCGGGTCGACGTTGTCGAGTTCGATCAGTTGACCATCGAGTACGAAACGGATGGACGACGCGCTCATGCTGATTAGCTGCCCCGATAGGTCGAATAGGACCAGGGCGTCACCAACAGGGGCACGTGATAGTTCTCGGCATCGTTGACCGAAAAACGGATGACGACCGTATCGAGAAACCGCGGCTCGCCGACGGCGATCCCGTTCGCTGCGAAATATGCCCCGATATCGAACTCCAGCTCGTAAGTACCGGACTGCATGGCCCCACCTTCGAGCAGCGGGTCATCCGTACGGCCGTCGGCGTTAGAAACCGTGCTGGCTCGCAATTTCCTCGTCTTGTCGAGTGCGAACAGGCGAATCCCGACGCCGTTGGCCGGGCGGCCGCGTGCCGTATCGAGGATATGTGTACTCAGTCGTCCCATTCCGTCCCCTTTTGTCACGGCCATGCCTGCCGTGTGGTCGACGATTATACGATGCCGGGGCAGCCCCGTGCGCGTTCTCGCGCCGATCCCGCCAGGCGCCGAAAGCATCGATGCGGCGGCTGATCGACTCTCGCAGCCGTCTGAGGCCGGCGACTCATCGAAGACAAGGCATCCCGGATTCGGAGTTTGGCGGGAAGCTGCACCTAGCGCCTGGCGGTCGCCGGACCGGCTGACAGCTCGTCGCGACGCGCCTGCAGGGCGCGGAGACGGCGCACGTCCAGCACGTCACTCAGATTCTCAGCAAGCAGGTCGTCGGTGAGCACGGCAAGCGCGTGTTTCCAGCCGTCGGTAATGTCGAGCGACACACTTTCGAGGTGCTTAGGTCGACCTTTCTTCCTCGCGAATGCCCGATCATGCCCGCTCAGCATCAGGCGCCAGCTGGCAGGGTCATACAACATGTGCTGCATACTGCGGCCTTCGTTGTAGATCAGGACGTCAAAGACGTACATGGCCTCCCACTGATCCTGCAGCGAACAGGACGCGCCGGCGCCTCGCCCGGATGCTGAGCGCTGCTTCTCGTCCGAACGTTTGTCAGAGAGGAACTGCAGGGAGCCATCCGCTCCACCGACCTTTCGAACGACGGTAACGGGAACCATGTCCAGCTCGAGCAAACGGTCGAGCCGATACGCGGCAACACCGGGATAAAAGCCCCGCGATGTGCGCTTCTCATGGATCGCCGAGACCTTTCGACGTCCATCACTGACACTGACGATCGTTTGCCCTGTCGCATCCTGTTGCTCGGACAGGATTTCACCCTCTTCCAGTAATTGCTGAAGTTCCTCGGTCGACATCATCCCTGGACGGGATCCCACGAGCCGGGGATGCGGCCGCGGCGGCGTCGGGGCAAGGCCCGACTGATTCACGACCAGGACGGAATCTCCTTGCAGAACGAGCGCATTGCCGCTGCCCTTATAGTAGAAATTGAGCATTCCGGTATCGATCTCGATAAGCCGACCGTCGAAGCGCTCCAATACGCTGCGCGTGGGCGTTGGCGTATGTCCGACCACCACGCGGCTTGGCACCAATGGCGGCGAGCGCGCCATCGAGCCGGTACTCCTCGATCAACTCGCCACAGGAAACGCTGCCGCGATACCAGAGTGGTCCTTCGGCGTCGAACAGCTCCGAGTCAAACAGACGTCTGGCTGTCGCTATCGCATCCAGCACGGCACGCGTATCGGCCAGCGCAGGCATGTAAGCGTTGAGTACCGCTTGAGCATCGTAATGGCTGTCGGTCGGCAACAGGATTTCCGCGTCCGTCAGGATCTGCAGTGCTTCGACATACGCGACCAGTTCACGCTTCAATTTGCCGTTGACGCCCTCCAGACCGAGCTTCTCAACCAGCGGTGACAGCCCGCCGTGTACAAATGCTGTGCCGTTGGCGACCATGATGACCGGCTTTGCCAACAGCCACTCACCGTATTTTCCGTCTGGCCTGAAAGCCTGGCGCAGAGCAAAGAACCCGGCTGGAAACTGTTGCTCGAACTTCTCGTACAGAGCCTCGCGCGATGACGAGCCAGCGTAGCGCTCAGCATAGGCCTCGAACCACCTCTGGCGCTCGGATTCTGTTTCGTCCGCAGCAAACGCCGCGTATTCCGATTTGCTGACATAGCGCAGATCGCCAATCAGGTTCATCGACTCGTGATTTCCAATCACGACATGCACCGCACCGCCGGCGGCCAGCGCCTCTCCCTCGAGTCGCATCAGGAGATCCATGGCGTCGCGCGACTTGGGACCTCGATCAAGTATGTCGCCGACGATAACCAGGTGCGTTGTCGCACCGGCCCAGGCGAGCTGCCCGTCAATAACCTCGGCCTGTTGCAGGGTCTCGACCATGGCGTCGTATGCACCATGAACATCGGCGAGCGCGACGATTCGTTCGACGCCATCCACCTGCCAGTCCCCGGCCTGCACCGAACTGCACGCGATGAATACGATAGCGATGAATACTTTGGCGATACGTAGCAAGAATCGGGATCCAGTCTGTTGTTTATGATGTGAGTGTAGTGAGAATGCGGCTTAGCGGCAATTTACGGCGGCAAAAAATCCTGTGCTAGACTCGCGACAGTCGCAACGGCCACCAGCAACACAGGGATAATTCATGTCACCTTATCGTTGGACACTAGCCGGTATCATCGGGTTCCTTGCGGTTACTGCGTCACACGCGCAGGACAGCAAAGAACCGGACCCCCTGTTCCAGAGTGCGGATATCCTGGAAGTCCGCATTGTCGCGCCGATCAATACGCTCCTGACGGAGCGTTCTGACGAGCGGGATCTTGATGGCCTGTTTCAGTACACGGATGACACCGGCGAACAGGTAGAGGTGAACGTTGGCATCCGTACACGCGGCATTTCGCGCCTGAATCCAAAGGTTTGTCCTTTTCCGCCCTTGCGTCTCGACTTCAAGAAGTCAGAGATCAAGAAGTCGCTGTTTCACAAGCAGGACAAGCTGAAACTGGTTACGCATTGCCGCGACAAGTCGCGTCGTTACGAACAAACGCTGATAAACGAATTCCTTGCCTACCGGATTCTGAATCAGCTGACGGACGCCAGTTTTCGCGTGCGCCTGATGCGAATCACTTATGTCGATACCGATGGCGTTGACAAGGACCGAATTGCGTATGGCTTCCTGATCGAACACAAGGACCGCTTGTCCAAGAGGCTGGGATCGCAGCCGCTGACCATCGCGAAAACGACCGTGCGCGCATTGGACCTCGAATACACGAATCTCATTTCAATGTTTCACTACATGATCGGCAATACTGACTTCTCTCCCATTGCCGGCCCCGAAGCCAGTTGTTGTCACAATCATGTGCTTCTCGGAGAGGAAGGGAAACCGTTGTTGTCGGTGCCCTATGACTTTGACCAGTCCGGTCTCGTCAATGCGCCACACGGAATAACCAACCCGAGATTCAGGCTGCGCAACGCGAGGGAACGACTCTACCGTGGGCGCTGCATAAACAATGGGTACGTCGAGAGCACGCTTTCCCTGTACAAAAACAAGCGTGAGGCGGTTTTCCAACTCATTGCCAACCAGGAAGGCCTGACGCCCGGATCGCGCAAGACAATGACGAAGTTCGTGGGCGCGTTCTACAAGACCATCGACTCGCCCAAGCAGGTCGAACGGCAGCTGCTCAAAAAGTGTATTTAAAGCCAGCTGCCGCGTCAGATAGCTGCAGCCAGTCGGCCAGGATCTTCGACATACGTGGGTGAATGTAGTAACCGACCGAGCTGTGGGGGTTTGACTTGCCGTAACGAACGGCCAGGTTGAACAAACGATAGTCGTGAACGGCGCTCACCTGGCGCTGCTTCAGCATCTTCCCGAAATCGTCAGCCAGCGTATTGTCGTGGCAACAGTAGTCATCTTCCGCAGCCAGGTTATGCCAGGAGATCACGTTCGCCGGAAAGCGGCTGTCCGCTTTCTCTTTTGCGCCGCACAGCCGCTTCTGCACTGCTCTGTCGCCCAACGGCGATCCGAGCGTCAGCCAGGATTCGACCTTCTTGTCCGCGTATCGATCCTTGTACTCAGGATCGTGCGACAGCTGCCAGAGTACGTCGTAGGCAACAACACTGCCTGTCCCGTGCGTGACCAGCATGATGCGCTCGCCGCGGTCCATGAGCTCGCAAAGCGCGGTGCGTACTCGCTCGCGCACTTTATCGCCGAAGTCCGACTTGGGGTTCAGGTAACGACCAAAATCCTGAGCTAACGAGGACATCACAGGAATCGACAGGCCGACGGCACCGAGAACAGGCGCCGAAACGCCAGCCATGAACTCGGCGACGGCCGACTTGCCCGGCAGCTGGTCGTACTGGCGAATGCCGAAACGCTTTCGCGGCGATATTTCACGCAGCGCATTGAGCGCGTTGCGGCGATCACCCAGATCGAGGTCCGCATCGTACTTTTTGCCGGATGCGAGCAGGACCTCGGCGCTGAGATCACCGTACCAGGCATTATGTTTTTGCACGCGGTCGAAGGCGCCCACGTGCCCGGGATAATCACGTTCAACGCCCGCACGCATTGCTGCCAGGGACACGTCCATATAGGCGTCGGCTCCGGGTTTGAAGTCCCGCCCATGCACCAGCAGCAGGCTGCGATGCGACGGTCCGCTTAATTCGTCTAAAGTCGTCATGTTTTCAATCGCACCTAGTATTCATCTTCGCCACCATCCCGACGCGTCAGCATGGTAAGAAAAGGACCGGATAGCGTCTTTCCGTATTCGAGCTTCCAGATCACCAGCGTTGCCAGCACAAACATCAGCGAGATTACACCGGCAACTCCGAGTGCACCGATACCGGAGCCGAGGCCGATACCGATCGCGACGAAGATATACATGGCATCGGAAGGCTGATCGAGCGAGAAGCGAAAGCGCACTGCGGCGACAACGCCTGCAAGGCTGAATGCCAGCGCGATGCTATTGACGACGATCATCGCGATGCCTGTAACGACGACCGGCAAGATCATGATGGTCTGCAGGAACGACTGGTCAATGCGCCTGGTGCGGCTGGTGATGAAGTACACCCACGAGATCGGCACCGTGAGGATCAGCGCGCCAATGCTCGCCAACGCGAGCCGCAATGGGCCGGCCGCCGACAGGACCGTTCGTTCGGCACTCGTGTAGATCGGCTCAAACGACTCGGCATTGTTCGACGCAGCCAGCTCAGCAATACCACCAAGTGGCAAATATTCGGCCAGACCCGGGTATCGCGCAACGAGAAAATAGGCGATTCCGAACCAGATCCCGTAATACATAAGGATCAGGGAGAGTGGAATCAGCAAACTCGCAGATCTTCTCATCGCTTTGCTCCATCTCGATAGCCGCCGTAGAGGAGGACGCTATTCCTCGCCATGCGCGACTGTATCCCGAAATTCGGGCGCAAGCCAAACCGGGCACTGAATGCAGGACGATACCGAGGAAGTAAAGGCAACGCTAATTGATTGGACGGGCATTGCATACAACCTGATGGTAGTCTATGCGCCGTTTTTAGTCTGCGGTTATTCTCAATGTCACATTCTGTCCAGCTTCTCGGCATCAGCAATGCCATCGTCGACGTCCTTGCCCATATCGAAGACTCGTTTCTCGAAGACATCGGTGCCGTACCCGGTTCGATGGTGTTGATTGATAAGGAGCAGGCGCGTGAGCTGTACGCAAAGATGGGTCCTGCAACGGAAATGTCGGGCGGTTCAGTCGCCAATACGGTCGCGGGCTTCGCCAATCTGGGCGGCACGGCTGCGTACATCGGCAAGGTCAAAGCAGACCAGCTAGGCACCATCTTCAACCACGATATGCGATCACTCGGTGTCGACATTCGACTCAACGCCGCCGCAGACGGCGCGCCGACGGCGAGAAGCCATGTCCTTATTACGGCCGACGGCCAGCGCACCATGCGAACCTACCTTGGGGCGTGCCTCGAACTCGCCCTCGCAGACATCACGGCGGAAACAGTTGGTACGCCGAAAGCCATTCTGTTGGAAGGCTACGTCTGGGACATTGCCGAAGGCCCGGCGCTGGCAAAGAAAGCGGCGGAGATCGGCAGAGCCAATGGCACGACCATCGCGCTGTCGCTGTCGGACTCGTTTTGTGTCGAACGGCATCGCGATTCGTTCCTGGATTTCGTTCGCAATGACGCAGACATCATTGTCGCCGACGAAGAGGAGGTCTATGCATTGCTGGGCACTTCTTCCATCGACGAGACACTGGAAGTATTGAAGGACTTTGACAACCTGTTCGCGATCACGCGTTCGGAGCAGGGCTCGGTCATTGTCCACAAGGGCGAGACGGTCACGCAGGCTGCCTCGAAGGTCGAACAGATCATCGACACGACCGGCGCCGGCGACGCCTACAGCGCGGGCTTCCTGTATGGCTGGGCGAATGGCAAGTCGCTGCAGGACTGCGCCAGGTATGGCACCCATTGCGCGACGATGGTCATTCAGCAGCTGGGGGCGCGGATCGAGCCAGGCTTGCTTGACGATTTCGAAGCTTAGGGTGGTGTAACGACCAAGGTGTACGTATCAGCGAGGCAGGAAGCAGTTAGCTGCAAGGCGCGTCTCGCAGAGAATGGTACGCCCTTTTCAAGAGACGTAACGCCGCAGATGACGGCTTCTCGTCTCGCCGTCAGCTCGTTTCGAGCTCGACCGCATCGACGATGCCGACAACGATCGAGCGCACCGGTGCCTGGCTATCGTCGAGTATCTGGCGAGCACCGTTACCCTCGTCGAGTATCAGGACGGTCTCGCCTTTCCCTGCCCCGATAGCGTCTACGGCGATGATATAGCCGCCGGTGGGACGCCCGGATGCGTCGAGTCGCTCGGCGACGAGTAGCTTGCGGCCCTGCACGACGGGGTGATGGATAGTCGACACGACGCTGCCTGTGATACGGCCGAGGATCATCAGTCGAGATCCTCCGAAGGATACAGCCGCACCTCGTCGACCAGGCCGACGATGGCGTCGTCGACCGGGACAAACCAAGGGTCGAGGGTCAGTGCCGCTTCGCGGCTTGCGACCCAGTAGATCACCTGGCCGGGCCCCGCCATGCGCGTGCCATCCGCGCAGACGAGCGGGTCGCCCTCGGGTCGGCCCTCGCGGTCGAGTGGCTGGACCCAGAGCAGTGGCGTGGCGGACAGCTCGTCCACCAGCGCCGCCGGGACCACGGTGCCGATCACACGACCCAGGAGCATGCGATCTCCTCCGGATACTCGGCACCGCCCGGCTCGAAGACCGGGCACAGTCCGAAACGCGTGCCCTGTTCGAGCAATGAGCGCAAGTCGGAGTCGAGCCTTGGCATCAGCGTCCGGGCAAGCAGCTGATCGCCAGCCCGGTCGGCGCAGATGCCGAGCGCGGTCTCAACGTCGGTCAGATCGCCGCTCATCAGCGCCAGCGCGTGGCCACCGAGGTCGTCGCCCAGGCGAACCTCGGCGAGAACGACGGGGGTGCTTTTCACAGCGGCATCCACGGCAGCCAGCAATGCAGGCGAGGAGCGTGTCTCGATAACGACCAGCGCATCGCCCTGCAATGCCTGTCGCGTACCGAGAACGGCGTCATGAAGCGCCGGGTGAACGTCGCCCAGGAATACGCTACCGCTCAGCGTGCGCTCGGCCTCACCGAGCTGCACTCCGACACCGTATGCCTCCTCTGTGCTCGCGACGCTGCCTCCAACCAGAATCAGGAATCGACCCGGGTGAATCGTTCCACAGCGCAGCAACGCGATGGGTGCACGTTTGACCATGACGTCACTCGCCAGGATTCCGGCGGCGACATTTTCGAATTCCAGTAATGCCAGGGCTCCGTGTCGTTTTGTTTTCTGCACCATCCTGGTTCAGTATCCGGGCTAGACGATGCGGAAGTGATCGACGAGAACGCAACGTCGCAGTCGACTAAAGGCGACCGGCCCGGTGAGCCCTTCGCCGGTGGGACTGGCGATCGTGAAGCTGCAATGACCTTCTCCTCCTTCGCCCAGGCCGGCATAGAACGGGCCGTTCTTGGTGAAGATACTGGTGTTGATGGTCCGCGCCATTCGGCTCAGTGCGTCGATGTCACGCGAGTACATGCCGGCCGAGTGGCCGAAGCCGTGTTCGGCTTCCTTCGCCAGCTCGATGCCGCGATCGACGTCGGGTACTGACGTCACCGGCAGCACCGGCATCATCTGCTCGGTCCAGATCAGTGCGTGGTCGTTCGGAACGCGCGCAACCAGCAATGGTGGGTCACCACTACATGAAATACCGGCTCGCCTGAGGATCTCGCTCGCGTTCTTGCCGATGAGTTCCTTCTCAACCACCGCACGCTGCCGCGGCCCGCGGTGCTCGCTGAAGATCACTCCCTCCACTCGATGGAGCTCGCCCTCGTTCAGGACATAGGCTCCGTGGCGGGACATTTGATGAAGCAATTCCTCGACAATGCTGTCGACCGCGATGACTTCCTTTTCGTCGACGCACACGATGTTATTGTCGAAGGAAGCGCCTGCGATGATGCTGCGGGCGGCGTGCTCCAGGTCGGCCGTTGCATCGACCACCACCGGCGGATTGCCGGGGCCGGCGCAGATAGCGCGCTTGCCGCTCGTCATCGCCTGGCGCACCACACCGCTGCCTCCGGTCACAACCAGTAGACGAACGCCGCTGTGGGTCATGAGCGCCTGCGCGGATTCGATGGTCGGTTCCGCCACGGCGCTAACCAGGTTCGACGGACCGCCTCCGGCGATAATCGCGCGATGCAGGAGTCGAACGTTTGCCATGGAGCATTCACGCGCGTTCGGGTGCACGTTGAAGACGATGCTATTGCCTGCCGAAAGCATGGCGATCGTGTTGCAAATAATAGTCGAGGTTGGGTTTGTCGTGGGCGTGATGGCCCCAATCACACCGTAGGGAGCATATTCGGTAAGCGTCAGGCCGTTGTCACCGGTAACGGCGTGAGGCGTGAGCACCTCCGTACCGGAGGTCTTCTGCGTGACCAGGCGATTCTTGATTACCTTGTGTTCGACTCGGCCCAGCCCGGTTTCGCGTTGCGCGTGAGCTGCAAGTTCGTCCCCGTGCTCCAGCATGGACTCCCGAATGGAGGCGATGATCTTCTGCCGTCCTTCGAGCGACATGCCATCGAGTTCGCGGAAAGCGATACCCGCCGCTTCGACGGCTTCGTCGACCGTGGCGAAGATACCTTCGCCAAGTGTCTCGCGAGGAGTAATGGCGGGCACGCTGCGGGCGGCGGTGCTTCGTTTCGCTTCGGGTGACGGAGCGGAGAGGCGCTCGGCCAGGCGTGTGGCGATGATGTCCACCTGCTGGTCGCTTAGTAGGCCGGTATTCCCGCCCGGGCGGCTCATGCTCTGGACCCATCAATATCAGTTTGTTGGATCACTGGCCTCCCCCTTGCGGTACTTCTCGTCGCCTTCGATCTCCCAGCTGTCGACGATCGCCATGACCACCGCGTCAACCGGTTTCTTGTCAGTCCGATCGGTCTGGCGGGCGGAAGATCCGCTGGCATAGAGCACCATTTCGCCGACGCCGGCACCGACGGCGTCCACCGCCACTACCGAGCCGCCGGTCGGTTTATTGTCATGACCCCAGTCGCCCAGCATCAGGAATCTTAAGCCCACGAGCTTGGCGTCTTTCTCCGTGGCAACGACAGTGCCTAGTACTTTCGCGAGTTTCACGGCAGCACCGATCCCCTGGTCACTACTTTTTCGCCGCGTCAGATCGACCCAACGGAATGGTCATGTCGACGCCCGTGTGCGGACGCGCGATAACATGCACGGCAACCACATCGCCAACGCGTGCGCCTGCCGTTCTCCCTGCATCACACGCAGCCCGGACAGCCGCAACGTCGCCACGCACGACTGCGGTTGTGTAGCCGCCGCCGGTTTTTTCGTAGCTAACGAGCTCGACCTTGGCCGCTTTCACCATTGCGTCGGCCGCCTCCACCATAGCCGGAAAACTCCGGCATTCGATCATTCCTAATGCTTCTGACATCGCCTTGCTCCTCGCGAATTGGCCTTTCTGGCCACGTTAATTCATGCAATTACAATTCGTTCAATTACTTCTTTGTTGTCTTGCCGGTGACTGCGTTAATCGCCTGGGTCGCCGCTTCGTGCGCGACCACCACGTCCCGCTCCTCGCCGCCGATGTAGACGCGTCCAAAACTGCCGACTGCTCGTACTTCGAGGATGTTTATGTCAGCCGCTTTCTCTGCCTCGTTGGCTGCCAGCGCCGCATAGGCCGCGGGCTCAACTTCGAGTACGAACAAGGTCTGCCCGGCAAGAATCATGTTGCCGTGGCGGAAGCGGTTGATCAGCATTGTCTGGGTATCTTCCAGATGACGGACGACCTGGTTGGCGACGACTCGCGGTTTGTGACGGTCTTTTTCCTTAAGCCCCAGGAAGTCGAGAATCGCCTGCCCGGCCTGGCGCACATCTGCCTGACTTTCGGAATGCAACTCGAGCATCCCGTAGTGGCGCTCTACAATCTGCATGCCGGCCGTGACGTCCGTCGACTTGAGCGCAACGTCAAGGATCTGGTTGATCGCCATTCCAGGGCGCGATCTCCACGAACAAGCTCGCCTGTCCCACCTTGGGCAGATAACCCTTCGAGATCGTTGCCTGGAAGGACGCGAATTGCGGCTGCAACGAGTCGAGAAAAATAAATGCTCTCAGATCAACCATTGGTTAATACTCCTCAAGCACTCATGCTTGTCGATTTTGCTTCCCGGACGATGCCGATGCTGGCGCTCGCACCCAGGCGGGTTGCTCCCGCCTCGATCATTGCCTTGGCGTCGCTGTAGGAACTGATTCCACCGGAGGCCTTGACCTCCATGCCGGCGCCGCGAACGACTTCGGCCATAAGCGCCACATCGCTTACGGTGGCGCCGCCGGTTGAGAAACCGGTCGACGTCTTGACGAAGTGGGCGCGGGCCTGTCGCGCGAGCTCGGATGCTCGCCGCTTCTCGGCGTCGCTTAGGAGCGCCGTTTCGAGAATGACCTTGCAGACGGCGTTGCCATCGATACAGTCCTCTACCACGGCGCGGATGTCGCGCAACACGAGTGCGTCGTTGCCGCTCTTCAGCGCGCCGATATTGATGACCATATCGATTTCGCGGGCACCATTGCGAATGGCACGGCGCGCTTCCATTGCCTTGATCGCGGGCTCGTTGGCACCGAGTGGAAAACCGACGACGGTGCAGGTGAGGACCTCGCTGCCACGCAGCAGCTCGGCCGCCAGTGATACCCAGGTCGGATTCACACACACCGAGCGGAAGTTGAACTCGAGGGCCTCCGCGCACAGGGTTCTTATCTGCTCCTCGGTCGCACCAGGCTTCAACAGGGTGTGGTCGATGTAGCGAGCAAGATCGCCTGGAATGCTCCCCGGTTGCTCCGCCGGTGCGACACTGGTCAAACCCGTGGCACCGAGTCGCACAAACTCGCGGGCTGCCTCGGGGTTGCCACCCACCGACGCGCCGGCAGGCTCCGCAGCCGCCAACGGCCCAAGGATCTGATGCAGCCGGGTGACGACCCGGTCGACATCCTGATCCGACAGGTTGAGACCAGCGATCTCATTGCGCCCGGCTGCGGCGCCTGGATCGGCGAACATCGCGACCCGGTCCAGGTGGCGTCGCTCCGTGCATTCGGTCGCCAACCAGAGATCAACGATCTGTGCCGCAAGGCCGGCGCCGATCAGGCCAGCGCCAAGCGTAAGTACATTGGCATCATTGTGTTCGCGGCTGTTCCTGGCACTCGACAGATCATAGGCGAGTGCTGCGCGTATGCCGGGCACCTTGTTGGCAGCCATGCATGAGCCGATGCCGGCGCCGTCGATCATGATGCCGACGTCGGCCCTGCCCTGCGATACGGCCTCCGCAACGGCGCGGGCGAAGACCGGGTAGTCGACAGCTTCACGAGATAAAGTACCTACGTCCTCAACCTGGTATCCCGCCTTTTGCAGATGAAGTGCCAGCGTCGCTTTCAGGTCGAAGCCGCCATGATCCGCGCCGAGCGCTATTCTCTTCGGCCCGCTCATGCCCAGACCGCCGAATCGTCAGGGCGCACGGAGCGTTTCGGCGCAGGGCTCGCGCCCGTTTCCGCGTCCAGTACGCTCTGCAACTTCATGACATGAAGTCGAAGCTGCTCGAGGCCAAGCTCAGTGATGCGAAACTCGGTTACGGAACGCCGGCCGCGCATTGCTTTGTTGATATCGATGTAGCCCACATCCGCAAGCTTGCGGGTCTGCACGTGCAGATTACCGTCGGAGAGGCTGGTGGCAGCTTTCATCTCGGTAAAGGACACAGGAACGCCCGGCACGAGCGTGGCGAGGATGCCTAAGCGACAGGGGGCACTAATCATTTCGTCGAAGTGAAGGTTCACAGTCTACTTAACTTTGTTTCGCGAAGTATCATGCTATCAGCGAGCGCGTGTCAAGCCTGATTCAGGCACAGGCGAGAACCTTACTTTATTTCATGAAGTTATGGTAACGCCCCGTAGGCATTGACCTCACGCTACAGCGGTCTCCAGCGCAACCAGAATCATCTCGTCGAATGTCGTGGCCCGCTCGTCCGAGCTCAGATGGGCGCCGGTACGCAGGTCATCGCTGACCGTGCAGATGGCCAGTGCCTCCGCGTCGTTCTCGGCCGCTATCGGGAAAATACCGGCGGCCTCCATTTCGAGGCCGTAGACGTTGAACTTCGCCATCGTCTCGAACATGTCGGGATCCGGCGTATAGAAGAGGTCAGCCGAGAACATATTGCCAACGTGGAAGGTCACTTCCTGCGCACGCGCCGCACGCACGGCTTTCTCGACAAGGTCGAAGCTGGCCAGCGCCGCCAGATCGTAGCCGCCAAAACGCATGCGATTGCAGTTGGAGTCCGTGGAGGCGCCCATGGCGATAACAATGTCCCGCAGCTTGACGTCCGGGTGCGAGGTGCCGCAGCTGCCAACCCGGATCACACGCTTCACGTCGTACTCGGTGATCAGTTCGGTGCAATAGATCGACACGGACGGAATACCCATGCCGTGTGCCATGACCGAAATTGCCTGCCCCTTATACTCACCCGTAAATCCCCACATATTGCGAACGTCGGTAACGCGCCGTGCGCCGTCCAGGTAGGTATCGGCGATGTATTGCGCCCGCAACGGGTCGCCCGGCATCAGCACTGTCTCGGCGAAATCGCCGGGCGCTGCGTTCATGTGTTTGGTTGCCATAGTATCCCTCTGGGCTACTCGCCGCTTTACCATTTGCTTTGCGCCGACATTCCACCGTCGACAACGAGATTCGCGCCGCTGATCCAGCGGGAGGCGGGGCTAAGCAGAAACAATACCGCGTCGGCGACGTCAATGGCAGACCCGAGGCGACCCAGCGGCGCGCGATCATGCCAGCGCGCCACGCCGTCCGGCCAATCGCGCGCGAGGCCATCACGATCAATCAGTCCCGGCGACACGCAGTTGACGCGGATATTGGCCGATCCGAATTCGAGCGCGGCGGCCCTTGTCAGCATCGCGACGCCTGCCTTGCTGGTCGCGTAGTGGCTGTGCCCGACCGCCGGGTCCTGCCCTTCGATCGAACCGATATTAACGATCGCACCCGGCACTCCCGCCGCTACCCACGCTAACGCTGCCTGTTGCGTCACCAGGAAAGCACTATCGAGATTGGCGGCAAGCACAGCGCGCCAATCGGAAAAGCTCATGTCGCCCAATCCGTGGACCGGCTGTGCCGCCGCATTGTGTACAACCAGCGAGGCCTGAATCGACTGGAACATCCTCTCAACGTCCGATGCCTCAGACAGATCTGCCTGCACGAGCTTCGCGCCGCCCAGCCGCTCGGCCAGACCCGCCGCCCTGGCCTCGTTGCGATAATAGTGCAGGACAACACTGGCACCCGCTTCAGCGAGACGCTCGGCAATCGCGCCGCCGATATTGCCGCTGGCACCGGTTACCAGTGCCGTTGCACCGCTGAGATCGAGCAGTTCGCCCGTTGCTGGAATTTTTGCTCGATTCACGCTGTCCCCCCGCTGAAATCGCGGTATTGTCCCAGCAAACCTCTGGTCTGTTGTTGCGCGGCTGCGCCGATGACGAATCGGTCGAAGAACGAGGCGCAATGGCGACAGCATACCCGCAGGTCTGTCGAGCCATTGCAACGAGGTTATTCGGCCGATGCGCCCCGGCCCTAACAACGATAATATACAGATCAATGCGTTGCGCACCAGTTGCGCCGACACGGTGTCGCACCTCCTGGCAAGGACAATGGCCATTGCCTTCGAGCCTTACCTTGTCTCGGCGCAACTGGCCGCGCAACGCAGCCGCGAACTATGGGCTCAGAGGCTCCCTTGATGACCGATAAAGCGAAACCTGGCACGGAAGTCTGGACCGTCGAGCGTTGTTACATCACAGAGCTGCTCAACACGGCAAGCCAGCCCGAGGTATCCCTTGCACGGACCCGCGTCGAGCCCGGAGTCACAACGCAGCTACACCAGTTGTCGGTGCACGAATGGTACGTGATCGAGAGTGGCCACGGGCTGATGCGCGTCGGCGACGAGGCCCCCTACCCGGTCGGCCCGGGCGACACGGTGACGATCCCGAAACATGCGGCGCAGCAGATCTCGAATGCCGGCTACGAGGACCTCCGTTTCCTCTGCATTTGCACACCAAAATTTTCGCAGGAATGCTACACCTCACTCGAATAACGGCGTTATACTGCGCCGACGCTTAATCAGGAGACCCACGATGCGTGGCCAAAATACAACAACTCATTCTCGATTCGGACGCGGCCTGGCAATCAGCGGCGCTATCGCTGTCGCCGCCAGCGGCCTTCTTGCTGGCCCGGTTGCCGCTCAGGCACCAGGCGTACTTGAAGAGATCGTCGTCACCGCGCAGAAGCGCGAAGAGGCGCTGCAGGACGTACCCATCTCGATCGCAACCACCTCGGGCGAACGCCTGAACGCGCTGTTTTCGGGCGGTGAGGATATCCTCGCCTTGTCCGGCCGCGTGCCGGGCCTGTACGCCGAGTCATCGAACGGCCGCTCTGCACCGCGCTTCTATCTGCGCGGCCTGGGCAACATCGATTTTGACCTTGCAGCATCCCAGCCGGTTTCCCTGGTGATGGACGAGGTCGTCATGGAAAACGTCGTACTTGAAGGGCTTTCCGCTGTTCGACGTGCAGAACATCGAGGTTATTCGTGGCCCGCAGGGCACGCTGTTTGGCCGCAACACCACGGCCGGCATCATCAAGATCAACACGCGCCGACCGGACGATGAATTCTCGGCCTACCTCAAAGGCTCCTACTCGACCTTTAACACGACCAACATTGAAGGTGCTGCAGGCGGCGCCCTGATCGACGGCACATTGTCGGCGCGCGCGTCGGTGCTGTCCCGCTCCCGCGACAACTGGATCCGCAATGGCGCCGACGGCGAAAAAGCCCTCGGCCGTTATAACGAGAATGCAGGACGACTGCAGTTGCTGTGGACGCCAAGCGATCGCTTCAGCGCACTGCTGTCACACCAGAACCGCAGTCTGGACGGTACGTCATCGATCTTCCGCGCCAATGTTTTCGATACCGGCAGCCCGGGGCTGAACCAGAATTACGACCGGGACGTGGTTAACTACGACGGCGGCGACAACAATCCGCAATCGTACGAATCACATGGCACGACGCTCAATCTCAGCTGGGACTTCGATACCGCGAGCCTCAACTCGATCAGCTCCTACCAGCAGGCCGATGGCTTCAGCCGTGGTGACATCGACGGCGGCCTGGCCAGTGAGGTTCCATTCCCGTCTGTCACACAGGACGGCGCCGACACGGACCAGTTTACGCAGGAATTCCGCCTGGCGAGCATTTCAGACGGTCCGGTCAACTGGCAGATCGGTGCGTTCTTCTTCCGCTCCGATCTCGTTGTTTCGACCGAGTCGTTTGCCTCTTTCGGTTTCGCCAGTCGCCAGGACACCAAGATCCAGCAGCAAAACACGACCTGGGCACTGTTCGGCCAGGGTAGCTACGACGTCAACGATCAGCTGACGCTGACCGCCGGCGTGCGTTATACGAAGGACGAGAAGGACTTCCAGGTGCTGCAATTCGGTCAGCTCTGGCTGGACCTCGGCATTCCAACGTTTATGCGGACCCGATCGCCGTGGACGACGACCAGACCAGCTGGGAGTTGAGCGCGAATTTCGCGATGACCGACGAGACCAGTCTTTACGGTCGCATCTCCAGCGGCTTCCGTGCCCAGACCATCCAGGGTCGCGATGTAGCCTTCCTGGAAACGCCAACCGTCGCCAAGCCTGAGACCATCGATTCGATAGAGGCCGGTTACAAGGCCGAGCTCATGGGCAACCGCATGCGCCTTAACGTCGGCGTTTTCCATTACGAAGTGGACGACCTGCAGCTGTCTATCATCGGCGGCGCGAGCAACACCAACCAGGTTGTTAACGCCAAGAAAGGCGTCGCCTCCGGCCTCGAGCTGGATGCCGAATGGCTCATTACCGACAACCTGCTCGTAACATTTGGCACCAGCTACAACGACACTGAGTTGCAGGACTCCGAGCTGGCGACAGCGCCTTGCGGCTCCGGCCAGTGTACGCCGCTGGATCCGGTGAACCCGAACAACGCGCCACAGGTCCTGGTCGACGGTAACCCGTTCCCGCGCGCACCGAAGACCACGCACAACCTGACGCTGCGCTACAGTGCGCCGGTAGGCAATGACGCCGAGGTGTACTTTTTGACTGACTGGGCGTTCTACGGAAAAATCAACATGCCGCTGTACGAGGCCGTTGAGTTCCAGACCGACAACCAGAAGGAAGGCGGACTTCGCATCGGTTACAAGAACGATGAGAGCGGCTTCGAGGTAGCGGTCTACGGGCGCAACATCACTGACGAAGACAATATCCTCGGCTTTGTCGACTTCAACAACAACACGGGCTTCGTGAACGAACCGCGCGTGTGGGGCATCGAAGTTGGCATGGAGTTCGGTGACTAATACGCATTCAGCATGAACTTTGAGAAAGCCCGGCCTTGTGTCGGGCTTTTTTTTACTTTCCTGGCGGAGTTTTTCTTACAATCCCTTCGATGCGCCTCCTGATACTCGCCCTTACCCTGCTTGCTGCGTGCTCGGACGCCGGGCTGCCGCCTGAATCGCCACCAGCGCTCGCTGCCGTCAAGATTGGCGAGCTCGAGGACTCCCGCATTCGTGAAGCAAGCGGCCTGGCGCGCTCGCAGCGCGGTGAAAACACGCTCTGGGTCATCAACGACAACGGCGCCAAAGAGTGGGTGCATGCCATCAGTCCGCGCGGCAGAAGGCGCGGCGAGTTCGACCTCAGGAAATCAAAAAACAGGGACTGGGAAGACCTCGCGTCGTTCACGCTCGACGATACCCCGTATCTGCTGGTTGCGGATATCGGCGACAACGATGCGAAATACAAGACGAACACGCTGTATATCGTCGAGGAACCGGCGGCAGAAAAGAAAGGCAAGGCAAAGGTCGCCTGGAAAGTGAAATTCAAGTACCCGGACGGGCCTCGCGACGCCGAGTCCGTCGCCGTCGACATCGACAATCAACGGGCGCTGGTGCTGTCCAAGCGCGACCTGCCACCCGTGCTGTACGAAGTACCGCTGCGGCCTGAGGACGACAAAACCGTCACGGCGAAATGGCTTGGCACGATAAAAAGCCTGCCGCCGCCGTCGCGCCAGGATGTGGAGTTCGCACCGAAGACGAAGGACTGGTACTGGCAGCCGGTCGGCATGGACATCTCCGCGGATGGCCTCGCCGCCGTCATCCTCACCTACCGCGCCGTCTACTACTATGAGCGACAGCCGGACCAGGAATGGTTCGAGGCGCTTAACGCGTCGCCACACCGTGTCAGTATCGGCAACCTGAGGAACGCGGAAGCCGTTGCATTTGGTGACGACGGTCGCCACGTTATCGTCACCGGTGAGAACAAGCATTCCTGGATTCTATTGATAGACTTCAACGAGGCGCCTGCGAAATGACCCTATCCATCACCCGACGTATCTGCGCCATCACACTAACGCTGTTGTTAATGAGCGCGTGCTCAACGCTAGCACCTAGCGGTACGTCGGATGCAGGGGCGACCGTGCAGGTCACCGTCATGACGTTCAATGTCGAAAACCTGTTCGACAACGTGGACGATCCGGGCAAGGACGACAAGGCCTACCTGCCCATCGACGCCAAACAGGACCAGAGCCATATCGACGCCTGCAACGAGATCAGCGTCCCGCGCTGGCGAGCCGAATGCCTCGAGCTCGATTGGAATGAAGCGACGTTGCAACACAAGCTAACCGTGTTGGCGGACACGATCCGCCAGGTCAATGGAGGACGGGGCGCCGACATCATCGCGCTGCAGGAAATCGAAAACGTCCGGATACTGGAGCGATTACGCACAGAGTATCTTGGCGATCTTGGCTACCTGCCCGCCATCCTCATCGAAGGGAGCAGACCTGCGCGGCATTGATGTCGCGTTCCTGACCCGCGTCCCGCTGGCCGGCACACCCGTCCTGCACCCGTTGTCGCTGGCCGAGTTTCCGGATCGCGAAAGAGATACGCGAGGCGTGTTGCAGGCCGACTTCCTGTTGCCAAACGGTGCCGTGCTGACCGGCTTCAGCGTGCATTTCCCCGCACCGTTTCACCCGACCGCGATGCGCGTAGCCGCCTACCAGCATCTGAATGGCCTGCTGCGAGCGCTTCCGGACAGACCACCATGCCTTTGCCGCCGGCGACTTCAATACGACCAGTCGTGAGGATGCGGAGCAGACGATGCTCGACCAATACGCCCGCCCGCACTGGACCCTGGCCCACGACGTGGGCTGCGAATCCTGCAAAGGCACGCAGTATTACGCCCGGGACGACAACTGGTCGTTCCTCGACATGATCCTGTTCGCCGCTGGCAGTGGCAAAAATACCACAGCGCAAATTCGCGCTGAATCGGTGCGAATCGCCAACGATAATCCGGCCCAGGTATCGAGCTTCGACACCCCTGAGCGCTTCAATGCAGCCGAGCTGACGCGGCGTATCTGACCACTGGCCAATGATCGCCACAATCGAAGTTATGGAAAAACAATAGCTTGTAACATTTTCGTCAATCGTTTTCTTGCTTGCGGTATGTACCTACTTTTTGTTCCTTAGAAAATTCTCCGAATACACTCCCAAGCCCTTATTGCACAAGCATTTTCGCTGCGATAGATTACAGTCTCCAAGCCAAAAAAAAGCGCTTAATCGCGATTACTTAATGACCGTTCTGGGTCAAAAAAAAAGCCGAAGAAATCTGCTTGTCATATTCGTGGCACAAGATTTCGTACTTTTCCAACACGGGGTTCCAAAATGAAACTTAAAGCTCGATTGATCAGATCGACCGCAACGACATTGCAGCGGGCAGCGTTTGCGCTGTTTGCGGCAACCATGCTGTTGGCCGTGCCTGTTGCAGGAAACGCACAGGAAACGACAACGACTATTCGCGGTACGGTCACTGCGCCGGACGGCTCCCCTGCTGCGGGACAGACGATTACGGTAACCGACACGCGAACCAACAGCGCTCGCACAGTCCAGACTAATGCCAACGGTGCGTTCGAAGTGCGCAGCCTGCCCGTCGGCGGCCCCTACACCGTTCGCGTCGTGTCGGCCCAGTACCAGAACGCACTGGTCACCGACGTCTTTACCAACCTGTCGGCGCCGGCGAGTTTTAGCATTCCGCTCGCAGCAAGCAATGAAGCGATCGAGGAGATCGTTACCACTGCCAGGATGGTCCAGAAAGTGGATCTCGCGATTGGACCCGGCACATCGTTCGGCATCGACGAAATCGAATCGCTGCCGAGCATCGCGCGACAAATTCGCGACGTTATTCGTAGCGACCCGCGCGTCAGCCTCGCAAGAGCGGCCAATGGCGCCGGTTCCGGCATCAACTGCCTGGGCGGCACCTCCCGTTCAAACGCCTTTACGATCGATGGCACGATCAATAACGACGGCTTCGGTCTGAACGAAGGCACGGGAACCTCGGCACGTTTTGCCTTCCCGATTCCGTTCGACATGATCGCTTCGACATCCGTCGAATTCGCGCCGCTTGACGTCCAGTACAGCCAGTTCACCGGTTGCGCCATCAATGTCGTCACCAAGCCGGGTTCGAACGAGTTTCACGGATCCGCGTTTTATTTGTTTAACGACGAGGGCCTGACCGGCGACAAACTCGAAGGCGACACGGTCATTTCCGATCCCTTCGAAGACAAGAACTTTGGCTTTGACCTGAGCGGTCCGATCATCCAGGACAAGCTGTTTTTCTCCATCGCCTATGAAGAAACGGACGAAGGCGGCGTACAGAACACCGGACCCATCGGCGGCGGATTCGCCAACGAGGACTTTCTGACGCTTGCGGAGGCAAACCAGATCGCCGGTATCCTCTTAAACGATTACGGGCGCGATGTCGGTCCGATCGTCAGAAGCCTGCCTCAGACCAGCGAACGCACCTTCGCGCGGCTCGACTGGAACATCAACGACGATCACCGCGCCGAGTTTACCTATACGAAACTCGAGGAACTGAACCTGGATCCCGACGACCTGGGGTTTGGTGGTTTCACGTTCGCCGACAACTTCGAGAATGAAGGTATCGATCAGGACACGATATCGCTGCGGCTGTTCTCCAACTGGACGGATAACTTCTCGACTGAGTTTCGCTATTCCCAACTCGACGTAATCGACATCCAGGGTCCATTCGGTGGGGGTGAGGCGCAGGATGCCACCCCGATCGTGCGAATCGAAGTGGGAGATCTCCTCACGAGCGGCCCGGGCTTCTTCCGCTCAGCGAATGACCTGCAGTACACAATCGATCAGCTCAAACTGTCGGCCGACTACGTTGTAGGCGACCATACGCTGACATTCGGCGTCGAGCAGGAGACACGTGACATCTTCAACCTGTTCATACCGGATGCTACCGGTACGCTGGTCTTCGACGATATCGCTGCCCTGCAGGCCGGTACGGCGAGCGAAATAAATTTCAATGGATCGTTTACCGGCAACCCGTCCGATGCGGCGGCGTCTTTCGAGCGCGACATCAACAGCTTCTACCTGCAGGACGAATGGCAGATAAACGATGCCGTGACAGTTGTCGCCGGCTTGCGTTATGACGAGTACGCAACGAGCGACCTGCCGCCCGCGAACCCAGTATTCCAACAGCGCTACGGATTGACTAACACGCAGACGTTCGACGGACTGGAGCTTGTTCAGCCGCGACTCGGAGTCACCTGGGACCTGCCGACGAGCAAGTGGGGTTCCTCACAGCTCAGCGCCGGCTTCGGCGTCTTTGGTGGCGGTGATCCAACCGTGCACTTTGCCAATGCCTACCAGAACTTTGGCGGCGCAATTGGTGCCGCCGATGAAGGTGATGCGCCCTGTGTCGCTGCAGACCTGCAGGTTATCAACGGCGGACAATTCACAGGTCTTCCCGACTGTGTGCGAACAGCTGCGGCCGCCAGCGCCAACGCCAATACGGGCGCGGTTGCGGCCGTCGACCCGAACTTCGACTTACCGTCGAACCATCGATGGAGTCTGGGCTTCAATCACGTCATGGAATCGAACATTGAGTTCTTTAATGACTGGACATTCCGCGCGGACTACATCTACACGGATCACAAGAATGCCGTCGACTGGGTTGACCTCCGTCTGACCCCCAACGGGGTTACCTTGCCCGACGGACGGCAGCAGTTCTTTGAGGTCGATCCGCTACAGGCGGGATGCACGGCGACCTTCAACGGTATACGACAGGGCTTCAGCAATGCGGGCACCAACGGTGGGCCGTGTGATGATACGGGCAATCCAAACCAGGATACTCTGATGACGAACGGCGTCGAAGGGTCGACATCTTCGTTCACGGTGCAGTTTGCGAAGGAATTTGATTTTTCCGACAGGACGTCTCTCGAATTTCAACATTGGTTACTCGTACCTCGACGCAGAGGTTGGCAACCCGGTCAACAGTTCGACAGCAGGTTCAAGCTACGAAGAAGTTGCGAAGATAACGTTGAACAACAACACGCTTGGGCCCGCACTGTACGCCAACAAGCACAACATTGTGCTGACGACGAACTTCAAGCACGAGTGGGCTGACGGCTGGCCGATGTCGGTCGGAATGTTCTTCCAACGCCGCTCCGGACGTCCGTTCAGTTACACGTATGAGGACGATACTGTAGAAGACTACTTCGGCGACTCGGACGATGAAGAAAGCGTATTGATTTACGTGCCGACCGGGCCAAGTGATCCGTTAATGGACTTCTCGGGCCTTAGCGCCCAAGACGTAAGCGACCTGTTCGCGTTCTTCGACGAATCAGGACTGAGCGCCTACGCAGGCGGAATCGCGCCGAAGAACGGCTTCAACAGCCCCTGGAGCACGGATCTCGACATTCGCATCCAGCAGGACATCCCGATGTGGAGAGAACATTCCGTACAGGTGTTCCTCGACATCGAGAACGTCCTGAACCTGTTCTCGGACAGCAACAACGTCAAGCGATATGCCGACACCGGTGACATTGAAGAGGGTGTTCGGATTCTCGAGGTCGCAGCGTGCTGACTGCAACACCAGTCAGTATGTTATCGAACCGTGTTTACTTCGAAGGAACCAATCGTGATGTAGACGATTCGGTTTACCGCATCCAGCTTGGAATCCGTTACAGGTTCTAAGCAGCAGGATGTAGCAAGAAACAGGGCGGCCCTTGGCAACAAGGGCCGCCTTTTTTGTACATGGATGTACTTATGCCGCGAAGCACAGGGATGTGCGAGAGCGGCGTTTACATGGATGTACTTATGCCGCGGAGCACAGGGATGTGCGAGAGCGGCGTTTACATGGATGTACTTATGCCGCGGAGCACAGGGATGTGCGAGAGCGGCGTTTACATGGATGTACTTATGCCGCGGCCAGTTCTTATGGGGACATTCCTGATTTAACGTACTAATGAATACGCTAAATCAGGAATGTCCCCGCACCTAAATCAGGCGTTGAATCAGGAATGTCCCCAATTATTTCCGAGTCAACGTCTAGATCAGCCCTGCCAGCACGCGCGCGTGTAGCTCGGCGCTTCTCGCCAGGCTGCGGAGCTCATACCCACCTTCCAGAACAGAAACTATGCGCCCCGAAGCGGAATTCCCGGCGACCTCGACGATCTGTTCTGTAACCCAGCGATAATCGGCGTCGGTCAGGCTGACCTGCGACATATCATCATCGCGGTGCGCATCGAAACCTGCTGAGACGAAAACCATCTCTGGCTTGAACTCATTCAGTGCCGGAAGCCAATGCTCACTCACAGCTGCTCGAAACTCCGAACTGCCGGCACCCGCGGTCAACGGTACGTTGAGCCGGTTTGCCGCATTTTCCAACACAGGCGTGAAAGGATAAAACGGATGCTGGAATGTTGAACAGAAAAACACCCGCTCATCATCCTTGAATATTTCTTCTGTGCCGTTGCCGTGGTGCACATCAAAATCAACAATGGCCACTTTGTTGAACTCACAGGTTGCCAGCGCATGAGCCGCCCCTACCGCAATGTTGTTGTAGAGGCAAAACCCCATGGCTTGATTGCTTTCGGCATGATGGCCAGGTGGTCGAACACAGCAGAACGCTGACTCCACATCTCCGCTCGCTACAAGATCAACCGCTGCAACGACAGCACCGGCTGCCCGTCGGGCGGCCTGCAACGAGCCCGAACTAATGACCGTATCGGCGTCAACTCGGGCGTGACCGCTTGTGGGCACCACTCGCTCCAGGGCCGCGAGATGAGCCTGGGTATGGACCCGCAGGAGCTGTTCTTCCGTCACCTCTGGTGCTTCGATATAGCGAAGAACGTCGAGCAGGCCCGTTGCAATGAACTGATCCTCGATCGCAGAGATCCGCCGGGCATTTTCGGGATGGTCTTCGCCGGTATCGTGGCGATTACACTCAGGATGACTGATATAGGCAGTGGCCAATGTTATTTTCCCTTATTGCGATGGCATCATTATCCAGTCTATAAGTCCGCCGCAGCAACCGAAACCCGAGGAATTTTCCGCGAATGAACACACACTACCTGACTTCTCTTTTCACGCCCGAGAGCGTTGCCCTCTTTGGCGCCAGCGACCGGGAGGACTCAGTTGGCGGAGTTGTCTTCAAGAACCTGCTGAGTTCCGGCTTCAAGGGCCGAATCTATGCCATCAACCCGAAGCGTGACGAGGTGCAGGGGCAGAAAGCCTGTTCATCCCTCGATGACATCGACGAAACCGTAGATCTGGCCGTGGTGGCAACGCCGGCCCAGAGCATTCCGGCCATCGTTGAGGCGTGTGGTGAGCGCGGCGTCAAGATGATGTTGATTCTATCCGCCGGCTTTCGCGAGATTGGCGCCGAGGGTCGCAAGCTCGAGGACCGCGTGACGGAACTGGCTCGGCATTATGGCATTCGCCTGATGGGACCCAATTGCCTCGGTATCATCCGGCCGGAAAAAGGGCTGAACATCACTTTTGGCAATAACAACGCGAAGCCAGGAAGCCTGGCCTTCGTCTCGCAATCGGGTGCGATCTGCACGGCGATTCTCGACTGGGCTGAGAAGCACGACATTGGTTTCTCGGCTGTCGTCTCGACGGGCATCGCCGCGGACCTCGATTTCGGAGACTTTCTCGACTACCTGGTTTCAGACCCGGCGACAAAGGCCATCCTGCTTTACATCGAAGGTATCAAGGACTCGCGTCGTTTCATGAGCGCGCTGCGCGCTGCAGCGCGTATAAAGCCGGTCATCGCGCTGAAAGTTGGGCGTCATGCCGCGGGCGCGGAAGCATCGATGTCGCACACCGGCGCGCTGGTGGGCAGCGACGAGACATTCTCCGCGGCATTGTCCCGCTCTGGCGTATTGAGGGTGGAGACCATCGGCCAGCTGTTCGCAGCAGCCAAGGCGCTTTCATCGACACACTACCGCGGGCCGTCCGAGCGCCTGGTTATCATTACCAACGGCGGCGGTCCTGGCGTCATGGCCGCGGACAGGGCGACTGACCAGGGCATCGAACTCAGTAGCCTGAGTGCCGAGACGATGGCGGCTCTGAACAAGGTACTGCCGGACGTCTGGTCGCACAGCAACCCGGTCGACATCATCGGCGACGCTCCCCCGGAGCGCTACCAGCAGGCTGTCGATATTTGCCTCGCGGATCCCGGTGTGGACGGCGCTATCGTCATATTGACGCCGCAGGCGATGACGAGACCGACCGAGGTGGCGGAAGCCATCATCAAATCGGCGAGCAAAAGCAAGAAGCCGATCATGACGAGCTGGATGGGTGGCGCCCAGGTTGATCCGGCCCGCGAGTTGTTCAACAACGCACACGTTCCCGATTTTGGCACGCTGGAAAATGCAGTCGACGCGTTTTCCTATCTCGCACGATACAACCGCAACCAGCGGCTGCTGCTGCAGACACCAGCACGGCTGACCACGGGCCAGCAAGCGCCGGATACCGAGGGTGCACGGCTCATCAGTAGAGGCCGTGCTTACCGAACAACGCAAGATACTGACCGAGCCTGAATCCATGGCCGTGCTGAATGCGTTTCGCATACCGACCGTGCGCAACGCCGTGGCACACTCGGCCAACGAGGCACTGATCGTCGCCCAGTCGATCGGCTTTCCGATCGCGATGAAGGTGCTGTCGACAGACATCTCGCACAAGTCAGATGCGGGTGGCGTCAGACTCAACATCAACTCTGCGCAGGAAGTACGCGGGGCTTACAAGCAGCTGGTCGATCAGGTCATGCAGAACGTTCCGGATGCCAAGATATCGGGGGTGACGGTCGAAAAAATGTACCGCAGCTCGAATGGCCGTGAACTGATGATAGGCATCATCCGCGATCCGGTGTTTGGGCCGGTCATCAGCTTTGGCAGCGGCGGTACCAGTGTCGAGGTTATGGGCGATTCAGCGATATCCCTGCCGCCGTTGAACCGTCGTTTGAGCGTCGATCTCATCAATCGCACCAAGGTGTCCCGCCTGCTCGGCGAGTTTCGGCAGATGCCTGCGGTCGACATGGAACAGCTCATCAATGTGCTGCTGGGCGTGTCCAGCATGGCCTGTGAGTTGCCGTGGATACAGGAGATGGATATCAACCCGTTGATTGTTGACGACAAAGGTATTGTCGCGGTGGATGCGCGGATCGTCGTCGACTATCCGAAACCTTCGACGGACCCGTATCACCATCTCGCAATTCATCCCTACCCGGCGCACCTGGTGAAGAAAATCCAGCTTAATGACGGTACCGATATCGTGGTGCGGCCAATTCGACCCGAAGACGCCGAGATTGAAGCAAAGTTCGTACGTGAGCTCTCCAGTCAGGCCAGGTACTTTCGTTTCATGAACGCATTGCAGGAGCTCAGCCAGGAAATGCTGGTCCGCTTTACACAGATCGACTATCACAATGACATGGCGCTGATTGCCGTAACGTCGAACGGCGATGGCGAAGAGCAAATCGGCGTGGCTCGGTACACAACCAATCTCGATAAGAAAACCTGCGAGTTCGCGCTGGTAGTGTCAGATCGGTGGCAGAGCCGTGGTATCGCCCATCACCTGATGCGAGAACCTGATGGAAATCGCGCGGGACCGCGATCTCGAAACTATGCAGGGCCAGGTACTGAGCGATAACTCAAAGATGCTTGAACTCGTAACGTCGCTGAATTTCCAGGTAAGGAATGACCCTGACGATACGGCCGTCAAGCAGGTCGAAGCACGCCTTGACTCCTAGAGTTTTGGGGACATTCCTGATTTCGGGACGAAATCAGGAATGTCCCCATTGTTGCCCTACATGAAGCAACGCTCCTTGCCTTCCTTCAGCTGGTGAAGGCGACGATTGGCAGGATCAACCGGCGCACCGACCTTCTTGCCCTGTGCTTGCGCTCTTAGAACACCGTCGAGGACCAGGTACTTCAACTCCGAACCCGGCGGTGTCGCCGGGCGGTCCTTCGGCACTTGGTAGCCATCACCGCCACCGTAGAGGTAGTCCGGCACCACGACGCTGTAGTCTTTATCAATCGTAATCTCTTCCCATCCATTGTCCGTTGGAACCTGCAGGCTGACGATTCGATCGCCCTCGTTGCGGCTGCGATCGATACAGACACGAAAACCGGATACCTGCGGGAAATATCCCTTGCTCGGACCGAGACCACGATAGCCCGCCTCCATGACACGCCGGAACTCAGCGCCCGTCATTGTCGTCTTGCGCAGGAACGAGCTGAAGCCGAATGTGCGGCCAATATCTTCGAACAGGATGTCGTCTTCGATAAAATCATCGATGCGCAGGGTCCCGCCATTGATAAACGCGAGATCGGAAGGCTCACCGAACGCACCGCGCATCTGGTCGACGATAAAATTACCCCAATTGCTCTCCACGTTACGAACCGTGACCTCGCGCCCATCCAGCGGCAGGGCTGCCATGCCGATCGTCGCTTCCAGGAACGGAAATTTCTCGCAGGAGACGCGCGCGCCACTTGTTGGCAAGTACTTCGTAGTCCGGATCCAGCGCAATACTCTCGTCGAGTTTGACCTGGCGCTCGCTGACCGTTGCGCTGCCGTCCGCTGCAAAATCGACGTCGATAGCCCAGACTATGCGCGCGTTCGATGCGCCTTTCATGACGACGGCGTTGGTCACGTTGCCTGGACTATGCTCCGGCTCGTGCTCATGCCCGCCGACGATGAACGCGAGCTTCGGGTACTTCGCTTTCAGGCCGGCCAGTTCGACGTCCTGCCACATGTGCAGGTGGGTGACGCCGATAATCAGGTCAACGCCCTTCTGCTCCAGCACCTCGATGGTGCGCTCCGCCACGGCCCGGTAGTTGCCATCATTCTCGAGGTAGCTGCGCTCGTTGCCCCCATCGACCGGATTCAGCGTTAGCGAGAAGATGCCGACGGTCCTGTCACCTGATTCGAACGTGAACGCCGTTTTCAGCGCCCCGTCGACGTCCGCGTTGCCCGTCTTGAAGACATAGTTGTCGCCCAGCCAGTCAAACTGCGAAGCTTGCACGGCCGCGATCAGCTGTTCCGGCCCGCGACGATCGAATTCATGATTGCCGGACACCGCGTACAGGGGCGCCACGGCGTCCATGAAGTTGAAGGCGTCTACCATTTGCAAGCCATTCCACAGCTGGCTCTCGAGCGACGGATAGAGGAAGTCGCCGCCGTGCAGGATACGCACGTCCCTGCCTTCGGCCTGCAAGTCACGAACCACGGTGACAACGCGACTGAAGCCGCCGGCATTACCGTCTTCGACCGCACCAACACGATAGGTATCGTTGAGATGCACGAATGTCAGTCCCGATGTGGCGGTTTGTGGGGCGGTTGCACACGCGGAAAGGACCAGTGCAATGGCAAAAAGTAGCAGCGAGATTCTCTTCATGCGAGCATGCTAACCTGATTTGGCCGCTCTTCGCATCAGGAGAAACCATGCCCCGCATACACGTTGTTATGCTGTTGGTCGTTCTATCGTCGCTAACAGCCTGTGCCTCCGCGCCGGCACCCGAGCCGACGACGGCGGCGGCGTCGGCAGGCTACGATCCGCAGCAGGATCTGGGGCTCCTGTGGGTCAAGCATGCCGCTGAATATGGGGCAATTACGAAACAGGCCTACCGCAGCGCCGAAGCCGCGTTGCCAGGCTACATTGCTGACACGTCCTGGAGCGCAATGCCCGGGCAAACCGATGCCGAAAATCTGCCGCCCGCGGTCATTCTCGATGTCGACGAAACTGTCGTAAGCAATGTCGATTTTCAGCTCGCGTTCGAGCGCCCTTTTACGAATCGCAAGTTGTACGATTTCTACCGAAAGCATCCCGCGATACCTGTGCCCGGCGTCGTCGAGTTCGTTGCGGCCGCGCGGAAAGCCGGTGTGACCGTGTTCTTCGTCACTAATCGGCCGTGCGAATTGATCGATGACGATCCGGATCCTTGTCCGCAAAAGCATGGCGTCATAGAAGAGCTCGAATCGATTGGTATCAGCGCTGACGAGACGCATGTCATGTTGGCTGATGAGAATGACTGGGATCGAGCAAAAATCCGACGACGAGAATACGTCGCCAGGACGCATCGGGTGATCATGTTATTCGGCGACGATCTCGGCGATTTCGTGCCCTGCGTGCGCACGAAGCTGTACGGGCCATGCACTGAACCAGCGACCAAAGCCAGCCGGGCACAGTTAGTTGATGAGTACACAAATTATTGGGGCAATGGCTGGTATATCCTGCCGGGGCCGATGCACGGATCCTGGACATCGTTCAGGTGATGTCAAGACGAGGATAACTCGCTACACTCAAGCGGTAGTTTTGAAGGGGGAATCTAATGGCGAAAGTTAAGTGTGGTTTGATTCAGATGGCGCTCAAGGGTGATGGCTCGATGAGTCCTGAGGCTATTCGAGATCGCATGATTGAAGCGCATATCCCCTATATCGAAGACGCCGCCAAACAGGGCGTGCAGGTTCTTTGTTTCCAGGAAGTATTTACGCAGCCGTATTTTTGTCCGAGCCAGGATCGCAAGTGGTACGCCGCGGCGGAGAAAATCCCTGACGGCTACACGACGAAGCTCATGCAGGAGTATGCGAGAAAAGCACGGCATGGTCATCGTCGTGCCGATCTACGAAGAGCACATGACCGGCGTGTACTACAACACGGCCGCCGTCATCGACGCCGATGGCAACTATCTCGGCAAGTATCGCAAGACGCATATTCCGCAGGTCGATCCCGGCTTCTACGAGAAGTTCTTTTTCAAACCTGGCGACACCGGCTATCCGGTCTTCGAGACCGCATTCTTGAAGCTCGGCGTCTATATCTGCTACGACCGACATTTCCCGGAGGGCTGGCGAGCGCTGGCGCTGAACGGCGCCGAGTACATCGTCAATCCGTCCGCCACGGTCGCGGGCCTGAGCAAATACCTGTGGGAACTGGAGCAGCCGGCGTCAGCTGCCGCCAACGGCGTCTTTATCGGCGCCATTAACAGAATCGGCAAGGAAGAGCCGTGGGCGGAGAGAATGGGCGAATTTTACGGCTCCAGCTACATCGTCAACCCGCGTGGCGCGATCGAGGCGCAGGCCAGCTACGGCGATGACGAACTGCTGGTTCACGAAATTGACCTCGACATGATCCGCGAGGTCCGCGACACCTGGCAGTTCTTCCGCGACCGCAGACCCGAAACCTACGGTCCGCTGACGGACAGCTAGCGGTTCTTTGACCGGCACTTCCTTATCGGAGGAAATCGATGTCTGAGCGTCTGTCGGTCAGCAAGCTCCGTACTGTTGGCGAGCACATCGAGCTCGATGTTGGCGACGACATTGCCAACAGCCCGCGCTACAACGACGACATTGCACCAACGAAGGCGGCACAGCGAACCTGGACGCGCTGGAACGTTGCGTCACTTTGGGTGGGCATGGCCATCTGCGTGCCGACCTACACGCTCGGTGGCATGCTGACGGCTGCCGATACTTCGGCCTGTCCGTCTCCGAAGCGCTCTGGACCATCCTGATCGCGAATATCATCGTGCTGATTCCGCTTACGCTTAATGCGTATCCGCGGAACCCGCTATGGCATTCCCTGCCCGGTCGTCATGCGCGCCTCGTTCGGCATCATCGGCTCGAACGTACCGTCGCTAATCCGTGCAATCGTCGCCTGCGGCTGGTTTGGCATTCAGACCCTGTTCGGCGGAATCGCTATTCACCTGATGCTGTCTGCAATGTTTGACAGTTGGGCAGCGTTGGGCGGCGTGGGCGAAGTCATCGGTTTCTTCATATTCTGGGTTGCCAACCTGGCAGTCGTAATTCGTGGCGCAGAATCGATCAAGCGGCTCGAAGCCCTTGCCGCACCGCTGCTTCTCATCGTGGCAATCGGCCTGGTTTTCTGGGCAGTACCGAAAATCTCGCTGAGCGAAGTGCTGGCGACGCCAGCTTCGCGGCCGCCGGACGAGCCGTTGTTCGGCTATTTCATGGCAGGCCTCACTGCAATGGTCGGCTTCTGGGCCACGCTGTCGCTGAACATCCCCGACTTCAGTCGCTACGCAAGAACGCAGCGCAGCCAGGTAATGGGGCAAATAATCGGCCTGCCACTCACGATGCTGCTGTTCGCCGGTCTCGGTGTGGTGCTCACAGCCGCGTCCGTCGAGCTAACGGGCGAAGCCATTTCCGACCCCATCAACCTGATTGGCCGCATCGACAATGACTTCCTGGTCGTAATCGCGATGCTCATGATTATCCTTGCGACGATCTCGACCAACACTGCCGCAAATATCGTGTCGCCGACGAACGTGTTTCAGAACGTAGCTCCAAAAATCATCAATGAAGATCGTGGCGTGTTGATCACCGGCTTCGTGGGCCTGTTGCTGATGAGCTGGGAGCTCCTGAAGAAGATGGGCTGGCTGGACACCGACGTTAGCGTGGAAAGCCTGTACTCGAACTGGCTGCTGGGCTACTCCAGCCTGCTCGGACCTATTGCGGGCATCATGATCGTCGACTATTTTCTCATCAAGAAACAGGCCTACAATCTGTTGGCGCTGTATCAGGACAACGCGGGATACCCGGCCTGGAACAGATCGGGCTTCATTGCGTTCCTGATACCCGTCGCATTGACGTTAATCGCCGTTACGACAGGTAAACTGGGCTGGTTCTATGACTACGGCTGGTTTACGGGTTCCATTCTCGGCGGCCTTATCTATTACTTCGTCGCTCGCGGCGAAATCGGGAGTTCATCATGACGGTACTCATCAAAGGCGGCACAGTCGTCAACGCGGAACAATCTTTTCGGGCGGACGTGCTTTGCCAGGACGGAATCATTACTGCGGTTGGCAACGATCTCGATACACCGAAAGGTGCCACCGTCGTCGATGCGGGTGGACAGTACGTGATGCCGGGCGGCATTGACCCGCACACGCACATGCAGCTGCCGTTCATGGGGACCGTTACCACTGAAGATTTCTACTCGGGCACCGCTGCGGGCCTTGCCGGCGGAACGACGATGATCATCGATTTCGCTATTCCCAACCCGCAGCAGAACGTCATGGAAACCTACATGCAGTGGCGTGAGTGGGCCGAAAAATCCGTTTCGGACTATTCTTTCCATGTCGCGATCACCTGGTGGGACGACACGGTCTACGAAGACATGGGCACGCTGGTGCGCGATCACGGCGTCAACAGCTTCAAACACTTCATGGCCTACAAGGGCGCCATCATGGCGGACGACGAAATCCTGGTTAACAGCTTTTCGCGCGCTGTCGAGCTCGGCGCGATTCCAACGGTGCATGCCGAGAACGGCGAGCTGGTGTTTCGCCTGCAAAAGGAGCTGTTCGAAAAGGGCATGACCGGCCCGGAAGCTCATCCCCTGTCGCGTCCGCCACAGGTCGAAGGAGAAGCCGCCAACCGCGCCATCCGTATCGCCGAGGTCCTGCGCGCGCCACTGTACGTCGTGCACAACTCATGCCGCCAGTCGCTCGAAGCCATTACGCGCGCGCGCAATGAAGGCCAACGCGTCTTCGGCGAAGTGCTCGCTGGTCACCTGCTGGTTGATGACTCGGTGTACCAAAACCCGGACTTCGAAGTTGCCGCGGCGCACGTCATGAGTCCGCCGTTTCGCTCGAAGGAAAACCAGGAGGCGCTCTGGCATGGCCTGCAGTCGGGCAACCTGCAAACGACCGCCACGGATCACTGTTGTTTCTGCGCCGACCAGAAAGCCGCCGGCAAGGACGATTTCCGCCTCATACCGAATGGTACCGCCGGTATCGAGAACCGCATGGAAGCCCTGTGGCACCACGGTGTCGGTACCGGCCGACTGACGATGAACGAATTCGTCAAAGTCACTTCAACGAACGCAGCACAGATCTTCAATATCTACCCGAGAAAAGGCAGCGTTTCGGTGGGTGCGGACGCTGATATTGTCGTCTGGGATCCGGCTGCCACCAAGACTATCTCGGCGAAAACGCATCATCAGAAAGTTGACTACAATATCTTCGAGGGCATGACGGTTACCGGCTGTGCGTCACACACGCTTAGCCGCGGCAAGGTGGTCTATGCCGACGGCGAGCTCAACGTCGAACGCGGTGCCGGTCGCTACGTTGACCGTCCGCCTTTTGCCCCGTTCTACGACGCACTGAAGATCCAGGCGCAGCAAGCCGAGCCGGTCGCTGTACGTCGCTGATCGCGATACTCCGATGAGCAAGAACGCACAACAACCTGATATCCGCAGCAACCGTCTGGACGAAGACGAGCTCGAGCGCAACTTCGGTGACCTGCACCCGCCGCTGGGCCGATCCGAAGCGTTGATCGAGGCGGATCGCTGTTATTTCTGTTACGACGCGCCCTGCACGACGGCATGCCCGACCGGCATCGATATTCCAGGTTTTATCCAGAAGATTCGCAGCGATAATATTCGCGGTTCCGCGCACACCATACTCAGGGAGAACATCATGGGCGGCATGTGCGCGCGCGTTTGTCCTACCGAAGTTCTTTGCGAGGAAGCATGCGTCAGGAACACGCACGAGGACAAGCCAGTCGAGATCGGCCTGCTGCAACGGTATGCGACGGATCCGGTCTTTGAGCAACAAACGCCGCTGTTTTCGCGTGCGCCGGACACAGGCAGGAAAGTCGCAGTGGTCGGCGGCGGTCCGGCGGGGCTCTCTTGTGCACACCGCCTCGCAATGCTCGGACACAACGTGGTCGTCTACAATCGCGACGAGAAACCGGGCGGCCTCAACGAATACGGTATTGCTGCGTACAAGTCGATCGATGATTTCGCGCAAGCCGAGGTTGCGTACATCCTGTCGATTGGTGGCATCGAGGTTCGCAACGGGCAGGCGCTGGGCAGTGACTTCACGCTGGCCGAGCTGCGAGAATCCTATGACGCTGTTTTTGTCGGCATCGGTCTTGGTGCCACGAACGAACTCGGCCTCGACCATGAAACACTCGCCGGGCGTCGATGCGGCGATCGAGTACATCGCCGAGATCCGACAGGCGGACGATCTCGCAGAGCTGCCGGTCGGGCGACGGGTCGTCATCGTTGGCGGGGGTATGACGGCCATCGACATCGCCGTGCAGAGCAGGAGACTGGGCGCCGAGCGTGTAGACCTCGTTTATCGGCGCGGACCTGAGCAAATGGGGGCCAGCCAGTATGAACAGGACCTCGCGCAGACCAACGGTGTGACCATTCACCATTGGGCCAAACCCGTCGAGCTGCTTGGAAACGAACACGTCACGACCATCCGCTTCGAAAGAACCGTGCTTGACGCCAACAACCGCCTGACATCGGCGGGCGATCAATTCGAGCTGACCGCCGACACGGTTTTCAAGGCAATCGGCCAGACACTCGACGTAGCGATGCTGGACGACAATGCCGCGGACCTCGTCATTAAGAACAATCGAATCGCGGTTGATGCTACGGGCAGGACTTCGCTACCGGACGTCTGGGCTGGCGGTGATTGCATCGCGCCGGGCGATGACCTGACGGTTACTGCCGTGCAGCAGGGCAAAGTCGCCGCGCTCGACATTGACCGTTTTCTGAGGGGAGAGTAGACATGGCCGATCTCAAGTCCACGTTTCTCGGTATCACCTCGCCTAACCCGTTCTGGCTGGCGTCAGCGCCGCCGACCGATAAGGCATACAACGTCAATCGCGCATTCGAGGCCGGCTGGGGTGGCGCTGTCTGGAAAACGCTGGGAGAGGATCCTCACATCGTTAATGTCAGCGGCCCGCGCTATGGCGCCCTGCACAGCAACGATCGCCGCGTCATTGGCTTCAACAATATCGAGCTGATCACCGACCGGCCGCTACAGACCAATCTCGACGAGATGCGGCAGATCAAAAAAGACTGGCCGGACCGCGCGCTGGTTGCCTCAGTCATGCTGCCAATGAACGAGTCTGCCTGGGCGAAGTACCTGCCGATGATCGAAGACACCGGCGTCGATGGGTTCGAGCTCAACTTCGGCTGCCCACACGGCATGTCGGAGCGCGGCATGGGCGCTGCGGTAGGCCAGGTTCCCGAATACATTCAGATGGCGAGCGAATGGGCCAAGAAAGCGGCGTCCGTTCCGGTCATCGTGAAGCTCACGCCGAACGTCACAAACATCCTGCCGCCGGCCAAAGCGGCTCTCGATGGCGGCGCCGACGCAGTGTCGTTGATCAACACGATCAACTCCATCATGCGCGTGGACTACGACTCACTGACGATGTACCCAACAACCGACGGTATGGGCACGCATGGCGGCTACTGCGGCGAGGCGGTGAAACCGATCGCCTTGAATATGGTGGCTGAAATCGCGCGTACCGCGGAAACACGGTCACTACCGATATCCGGTATTGGCGGTATCACCGACTGGCGAGATGCTGTTGATTTCCTGGCGCTGGGCGCGAGCAATGTCCAGGTGTGCACCGCTGCGATGGTCTACGGCTTCAAGATCATCGATGATCTCGTCGACGGACTTAGCAATTTCCTTGATGATAAACAGCTGACGCTTGACGAGTTGGTCGGTAAAGCCGTGCCCAGCGTCACAGACTGGCAGTACCTGAACCTGAACTACATCGAGAAAGCCGTCATTGACCAGGAGCTGTGCATCCAGTGTGGCCGCTGCCACGTCGTGTGCGAGGATACGTCGCATCAGGCCATTACGCATACCGTCAACGGCAAGCGGCATTTCGAAGTCATCGATGCGGAGTGCGTTGGCTGTAATCTTTGTGTCAGCGTCTGCCCGGTCGACAGCTGCATTACAATGCAACAGCTGACAGAGGGCACAGACCCTCGGACCGGCGAACCGGTATCCAGCAGCAAGGCCAACTGGACAACACACCCCAATAATCCGATGCGGAAAACGACCTAGCCATGGCTTTAACGAATGAACAACTGATAGACGTCGCCAGGGAAGCTCGCGAGAAGGCCTACTGTCGTTACTCGAAGTACAGCGTCGGCGCAGCCATCATCGATGAAGACGGGCGGCTGCACGTCGGCTGTAACGTGGAGAATGCCGCTTACAACCTCGGCAACTGTGCCGAAGCCGCGGCGATCGCCGCGATGGTCCAGGCGGGGGGCAAGCGCATTCGTCGAATCGCCGTCGCCGGCGGCTACTCCGATATCGGGCCCTGCACACCCTGCGGCGGCTGCCGCCAGCGCATCAGTGAATTCGCAAACAAGGACACGGTCGATTATTGTCATCGACGACAGCAATGAGTGGCAGGAATATGCCATTGATGAGCTTCTGCCCGCCTCGTTCCACCTCGATGAGATCTGAACAACATGAAAAGAGACCATAAGTATGCTTCGTGATTTCAAATTCTGGATTGCGCTGGCCGTATTCCAGGCGTTTTTTGGCTTCGCAGTTTTCGCCATCACCCGTGATTACTATCAGCCAAAACAGCCCGCCGTCAGGGCGCATCCCGCGACGATCAACCCGTCGGCGTCCACATGGCAGGGCATCAATGAGAACGACATTTCGCGGCTCGCGCCCGATGTTCTCGGCGACTCGAGCGTCCAGAGCCCGTCCAGGATTTCACGCCAGGCAGACGAGTATTTTAACCAGCGGCAATACGCGCAGGCGGCGAATTCGTACAAGCGCCTTCTGGACTTCGACTCGCAGAATTCCGAGGTGTACAACAACCTCGGCCTGACCCTGCACTACCTCGGCCGTTCCGAAGAGGCGCTGCGCTACCTCAATGAAGGTGTGACCGTCGACCCAGCGAATCAGCGCATCTGGCTCACGCTTGGTTACGTGAATAGTCAGCTCGGCAATACCGGGCAAGCACGCAGTGCGCTCGACAAGGCGGCCCGCATCGGCGACAACGACTCGATTCGGCAATCGGCCCTGAGAGATGCTGGACGAACTGCCCTAGGAGTCAACGGACTCCTCGAAAGCGAGCCAACCATTAGCCAGGCCCAGGGTGGAATCGACGCCGCAGGGCAGCACGGCGAACACCTTACATAACACCAGATGCAATGCTTTTTTTGTTTCGTGATGTAAGTAAACGAAATTCGAACGCAATCCTGTCAAGGTAAGAGGGCGTTTAGCAATGCCGTTTGAATGATCCCACGGTATGTTAAATGCGGCCGTGACTGAAGGGAGACAGGTCATGCACAGAGCCAGCTGGATGGTGGTTGTTTTCAGTATACTGATACCTGCGGTAGCCCTTGCGGATGATGCGAGGATACCTGCGGCGGACAGGTATTCATCGAACTCGTTGACGGAATCTTCGCTGGCACATTGGCTGGATGCCGGAAATGCATCGGCCTGGCAGCTGACGCCGACTATCGAGGTCCCCCACTATTTTAGCGACGCAATGGACCCGATCGCAGACCTGGACTTTCGCGATCCCGGGGCCTTCGCTCGCGTTAGCAAGGTGCGCGAACTTTCTTTGCTGACGCTCGCCGAGGTTGGCAAGGCACGGATCTTCTTCGGTTTTAACGGCGAGGGTCTGTTTGGATTTCATCTCGGTGCACGGCCGCGCCTGGGCGATGAGCGTTGTGTGGAGCTCGCGCGCATGCCCTATCTGAACAGCACTGAGCGCGGCGACTTCGCACACTAGCCGTACGGGCGATTCGCGTTACAGGTATTGCAGAACCGATCCACGACTCGGAAGCGATGGTTGAGCACCCATTGTCGTGGTTGCAACCGCACCGGCCGCGCAGGCGAATCCAAGAGCCTCTGCAGGCGCCTGCCCCTCTACCAAAGCCAGCGTCAACGCAGCGGTGAACGTATCGCCTGCTCCGGTCGTGTCCACAACGTTCACGGCCGGTGGGCTGACTTCGGCCAGAACATCGCCACCTCGCTGCAACGTGGCTACGCCTTTACCACGCGTCGTCGCCACCATCCCCGCGCAGGCATCGAGCGACGCGCCATACCAGTTGGACTCGGTTTCGTTAACGACTACGAGATCGGCACGCTGTAATACACGAACGTCGATCTCCGCAGCCGGAGCGAGATTTACGCAGAAGAACCCGTCGAACGTCTCGGCCGCTTTGACGACGACCGCTACCGGCACCTCGAGCTGGCAAATAAGCGCATCTGCCTGCGGAAGATCAAGGTCCTCGGGCGCGAGCGCGCGATTGGCGCCTGGCGCGACAACGATATGGTTTTCCCCTGACGGCGCAACCGCAATCAGCGCAGTGCCTGTTGCCAGATCGTCGACGCGCTGACATTGGGCCAGACCCACGCCGCCCTCGCGAAGCAGGGATAGCGCCTCATCAGCCGAAGCATCATTGCCAACCCGCGCGACCAGGCTGACATCTGCGCCCAGCCGTTGAGCTGCCAGCGCCTGGTTTGCGCCCTTGCCACCCGGGAAGCGACTTAACTCTGCGCCGGTCACGGTTTCGCCAGGCGCTGGCAAGCGGGCAACGCGCGCTACGATGTCGATATTCACAGAGCCCACAACAATGACAGATGGCATAGGAGCCTCCTAGAACCGAGCCAGTCGGTCTGTAAGCAGCGCGTAGAAACCGTCAGCGTCGACCGCGTGCGCCCAGCGCACGTTGTGTGGTCGGTCGGTAACGTGCCAGAAATCGACAGCCGTGTGTCCCATCGTCAGTTCCGATTGGGTCTCGACGCTAAGGTTGCACTCGTGCAGCTGGAACAAGCCTGGATCCAGTAACCAGGCAACCGTACATGGGTCGTGCAGCGGTGCTCCTTCAGAGCCATACTTCTTCGAGTCATAGCGGTGAAAGAAGCTCAGCATCCCCGCGGTCGCCTCTGCCACCGGGTTCTCGAGCGCGCGTATACGATCGACGCGTTCGCGCGTCGATAGAACCTGGTGCGTCACGTCGAGGCCCATTACAACAATAGGAAGCCCACAGGAAAACACGATCTCCGCGGCATGGGGGTCCACCAGTATGTTGAACTCGGCGGACGGTGAGCGGTTGCCGCCTTCGCGCATCGCTCCGCCCATCACGACGATTTCCCTGATGTGACTGAGTATCGCGGGCTCTTTTTGAATTGCCGCGCCTATATTCGACAGCGGACCGGTGGGTACCAGGGTCACGGACGCATCGTCCGCGGCCAGCAGCGTTTCGATAATGAACTCGACCGCATGCTGCTGCTGTAACGGCGTTGCGGGCTCGAAGACCTCGACCCCGTCAATGCCGGTGGTGCCGTGAATATATTCGGCGGTAATCGCATCGCGAACGAGCGGTTTGTCGCGGCCGGGGAAGACAGGAATATCACGCCGGCCGGCGATGTCGCACATCATTCGTGCGTTACGCTGCGTCAGCGCCAGCGGCACGTTGCCGGCGACCGTCGTAATGCCGAGGATCTCGAGTTCATCGGATGACGCGATGGCAAGAAACAACGCGACCGCGTCGTCCTGACCCGGATCACAGTCGATGATAATTGGACGTGCGGTCACCGTGCTAGTGTCCTGTTTGCTTAGTTCGCTTACTTTCAGAAAGCCACCAGGACACTAGAACGTCAGCAGCAGCCCGGCCAGCGCGGCACTCATCAGGTTGGACAGCGACGCGGCCAAAACGGCTTTCATGCCGAGCACGCCGATCAAATCGCGCTTTTCCGGAACCAGTACGCCAAGACCGCCGAGCAATATTGCGATTGACGACAAGTTTGCAAAGCCGCAAAGCGAAAAAGTCACGATGG
The DNA here is from genome assembly GCA_963841145.1 of uncultured Gammaproteobacteria bacterium. Taxonomy (GTDB): domain Bacteria; phylum Pseudomonadota; class Gammaproteobacteria; order Steroidobacterales; family Woeseiaceae; genus UBA1847. The sequence goes on along the minus strand of CAWJBO010000018.1, from coordinate 13,415 downwards.
CATGTGTCCGTTCGCTCATGCCTGCAAGGCGTTCCGTCAGGTGACTGAAAGCGACGAATTCGTTCAGGATCAGTTTCTCGCCGAAAAGTGCGCCAGCCGCCTGCGCCTCTGACCACGGAACGCTCAGCAAGAACATGAGTGGCCTGAAAATCCAGCCGAGGATTTTCTCCAGGGTCAACTCATAACCGAACAACCCGGAGATGCCGCCGACGATGCCGTTGAACAAGGCAATAAGAGCAACGAACGCGATGAGCATGGCGCCGATGTTGGCGGCCAGCCGCAGGCCATCGGTCGTTCCTGACGCTGCCGCCAGGATTACATTGCGGTGCTGGCTGGGCTCCATAACGAGCTTTTCGTGCTCGCCGGCTTTGGCCACAATCTCATCCGGCATCAGGATTTTCGCCATCAGCAGGCCACCTGGCGCAGCCATGAAGGCAGCGGCAAGCAGGTACTTGAGTTCCGCGCCCATGAGCACGTAACCGGCCAGCACCGTACCGGCGATCGAGGCGAGGCCCGAAACCATTACCGCGAACATCTGCGGCTCGGTCAGATTCTTGAGGTAAGGCCTGACGACGAGGGGAGCCTCGGTCTGGCCAACGAAGACATTTGCGGCGGCGTTCATCGATTCCACGGCGCCAGTACCGATTACCTTGTGCAAAAAACCACCGACGAGTTTCACGACCCACTCCATGACGCGCAGGTGGTACAAGACCGACATCAGGGCGGCGAAGAAGATGATGATCGGCAGCACGTTAATCGCAAAACTGAAACCAACAACGTTGGTGTCGGCGAGCGGACCAAACACCATGTCGATACCAGCTTTCGAATAACCGATTATTTTAAGAACACCGGTACTCATAGCATCGATGGTGGCGCGGCCCGCGTCGAAGTACAGAACGAAAAAGGCGATCACGACCTGCAAGCCAAATGCCGCGCCGACGATGCGCAGATTGATGGCTTTGCGATTGCTGGAAAACAGCACGGCAATCCCGAGAATCACGACAATCCCTGCGAGTCCGATGTAGTTACCCATAGCTACCCCCAGCTTTATTATTCATTTTTATTGATGCACCGAGCATACCGCATCGGGGCGCTCAGCCGGTCAAAATCTCACTGACAACCGGCCTGCCCGGCGCAGCGGATTCGCCCAGCTCGAAAGCGGCCAGCAGGTTTTTTTCCGCCGTATCCGCATCTGATTCGGATGCGGCGTGTACGACTGCCAACGGTGTATCGTTGTTCAGCGCTGTGCCCTGTAGGCGCGATCTCGCTAAAGCCAACGGACAGGTCGAGAGTCTCGCCGACCTTGCGGCGCCCTCCTCCGAGTTCGATGATGGCGTTGCCGACGGCACGCGTATCGACGCGCACGACGACGCCCTCTGCTTGCACGGCACGTACCACCGGCGCTCTTGCAAGATGCTTTGAATAATCGTCAACAAAACCCGCCGGCCCGCCAAGCGCGTGGACCATTCTGTCGAACACCTCGGCTGCACGACCGCTGGTAACAGCCTCTTCACATCGTGTGCGGGCAATCTGCCGGTCGGTTTCGAGGCCTCCCACGATGAGCATCTCCGCACACAGTGACAACGTGACGTCATCGAGACGCGGATCACGACGTTCGTTGCGGAGGTACAGGATGGACTCCTCAATCTCGAGTGCGTTTCCTGCTGTCGTACCGAGCACTTCGTTCATGTCCGTGATCACCGCGTGCGTCTTCAATCCTGCCTTGGCCGCTGTGCCGATGATGCTGCGTGCCAGTTCCTGCGCGCGCTCCTGCGTGCCCATAAACGCGCCGCTGCCAACCTTTACGTCCATCACCAGGCCCTGCAAGCCGGCAGCAATCTTCTTGGACAGGATCGATGCGGTAATCAACGGCACGGATTCGACAGTCCCGGTGACGTCGCGAATCGAATAAAAACGTCGGTCGGCCGGCGCGAGATCGGCAGTCTGTCCGATGATGGCGCAACCGATATCTTTCACTGTCTTGCGAAAAACCTGGAAATCGGGCGTCGCATTGTAGCCCGGGATGCTCTCGGCCTTGTCCGTCGTGCCACCCGTATGCCCGAGCCCACGCCCGGAGATCATGGGCACGAAGCAGCCACAAGCGGCGGCTATAGGCGCGAGCAGAAAACTCACCTTGTCGCCGACGCCACCGGTCGAGTGCTTATCGACAACCGGCCCATCGAGGCCTTCCTTCGACCAGTCCAGCACGGTACCCGACGAGGCCATTGCCAGCGTTAGCTTTGCAGCCTCCGGAAAGCTCATCGAGTTCAGGAAAATTGCCATCGCCAGCGATGACACCTGCTCCGCGGGCAGGCTGTTGTCCGCGAGTCCATCCACGAAGAACTGGATCTCTTCGTCGGACAGTTCTCCGCCGTCTCGTTTCTTGCGTATGACGTCGGTGAAAAGCACTAGTCGAATCCACGCAAAGGCAGATCTTGCCTGCGCTGCAGCCAGTTTTCTTTCGGGTAGTGACTGCGCTGGTCTATTACGTGCAACGTGTACGCGTGCCGAGACCTGGATGAACGATTCGCAGCGCTCAGGTGAGGCGCGCGACCGTCAAATATGACCAGCGTGCCTGCCGGCGCCTCGGCTGATCGCCTGAGTTCTTCCGGCCAGGGCGAATCATCCAGTGTTTCGGTGACCAACTTGCCGTCGGCACCGCGGTAGTTTCGCTTCTTCAACGGCAACCTGTGACCACCCGGTATGAACTGCATGCAACCGTTCTCCAGCGTCGCGTCTTCCAGTGCGAACCAGAATCCAACGCAAGACTCGGGCTCCGTATAGATGTAGGTGGAGTCCTGGTGGCACACCACTTCACCGCCGATCCTCGGCGGCTTGAATATGTACATCGACTGCAGGACAGCGGGCTCTTCAAAACCGATGCGCTTGACGGCTTCGGCGAGTTCCGGTGTTCGCGAGAATTTATCGAAGACGGGATCGAGGTCATGCATGGCATGGCCCATCTTGTTCAGGCTGTTTTCCTTGGACTGCCGAAGGTCGCCGTTGTCGTCGAAAGCATCGTCTTCGAGAAAAAAACGGATCTTGTCACCCGACTCAATGAAGTAATCGTCGTCGAGCTGGGTCTGCTCGGTCGTCGAGAAGACGCTACGCACTTCCGAGGGATCGAATTCCGAGACCAGCTCGGCGGCTCGCTTGCGCAGGGCTTTGCACGCATCCACGCTGACGAAGTCGTGCAACACGAGTACGCCGGACTCCCGGTACTGTGCCAGCATCTCGTCGCTCAGGCAGCCACGCGCCGGTGCTGCGAAGGTCGGTATTTCACCCGTTTGCGTCAGAAAGTCAGTCACAGCCGGTACCTTAGATCACGACTTGTGGGCAAACAAGCCGGACGATCAGATATACTTCACGCCAACCGGGCTCGGGTCTGTCCCGCGCCCCACAACAAGAACGCAACAATTCCAGGGGAAAGTACATTGAATATCAAGAAGATACTCCCGTGCGCGCTTTTCGGGGTCGCATTGGCTGGCGCAAACTCGAGCGCGCTGGCACAAGACGACGACAATCTGTTCGAAGAAATTACCGTCACGGCGACGAAGCGGGCACAGAATATTTACGAAGTGCCGATCGCGGTCAGCGCATTTGAAGGCGACAAACTGGCGCAACAGGGCATCGTCGATATCGTCGACATCGGCAAATTTGTACCGAATCTCAACATCACGCAGTTTTCAGCGGGCCACACATCCTCTGCGAATCCATTCATTCGCGGCATCGGCCTCCAGGACCACCTGATAACCACTGACCCCGGCGTCGGCGTTTACGTTGACGGCGTCTATCTCGGACGGCAGGTTGGCCAGAACTGGAACCTGTCGAACATCGAGCGCGTCGAAGTGCTGCGTGGCCCGCAGGGCACGCTGTACGGTCGTAACTCGATTGGCGGCGCAATCAACATTATCACCAAGACACCAGGTGCCGATCCGGGCGCCCGCGTCAGTATCGAGGCCGGCAGCCGCGAACGCCTGAACGGCGACTTCTACGCGGACACGCAGCTGTCGGAGTCGACGGCAATTGCCTTTACCGGCGGTTTCAAGAGCCGCGGCGGTCTGGGCAACTTCGTCAACCTGCCGAATGCCGGCATCAAGGTTGGTGAGACGCAGGAAGTCTTTGGGCGCATCGCCCTTCGCTACGAGGGCGAGAACGGCGCCATAACCTTTGCGGCTGACATGAACGACGGTGAAGGTGGCCTTCGCCCCTACACGACGTTGATCGACGAATTGCCCGCAGGCAGCGCGCTGCGCACCGCCGGTTACACGAACTCAGACGTTTCTCTCGACCCGTACGACAACAACACCGGCCAGGCCAGCCAGACCCGCGTCTCGAACTCGGCCGCCGGCGCTGCGGTCACGATCGACTGGGAAATCACCGACGAGATCGCATCCAAGATTATCGCCAGTGCGAGAACCTCCGAGTACCGTGCCGGACTGGACGACGACAGCCTCTTCGACGATTTCCTGTCGTTCCCTGAGACGGGTCAGGCCAACCAGCACGCCTTCGAATTCCAGGTAAACGGCGACATGGGGGCATGGGATTTCGTGTCCGGCATCTACTATTTTGAGGAAGAAGGTGACAACTTCCAGAGCCCGACCACGTTCAACGGCGGCACTGGCGGCATCTTTATCCTCGAGCAGGATACGACGAGCAGCGCGATATTTGCCAACGTCGGCTACGACGTGTCTGACAGCTTCCGCCTGTCGGGTGGCTTGCGTTACACCAAAGACGAAAAAGATGTTTCGGCCAATGTCGGTATCGGTTTATTCAGCAATTCCCACGATGCTGACGAGGTCAGCTGGGAACTCGCTGCCAACTTTACGTTGGCTGGTGGCATGAACGTTTACGGCGCGATCCAGAATGGCTACCAGTCCGGGCAGTTCCCGGCGCGGCCGTTCTGCCTGTTCGGCGGGACCATCGATGGCTGTCTCGTTGCGGGAGAGAACATTACCGCAACCAACTACGAAATCGGTATCAAGGGTCAGCCGATGGATCGGCTGCAGATGAGCGCGGCACTGTTCCTGACGCAATACTCCGACCTGCCTTACCAGGTGAGCTCCACTTCAGGCGGCGGTTTCAGCACCGAGAACCTCGTCGTCGATCAGGACTCCTTTGGTTTTGAGTGGGAAAGCACCGCGCTGATTACGGACACCTTTCAGCTGCACGTAACGCTGGGTTACATCGACGTCGACGTCGATGAGCAAAACGGCGTGAAGCCCGTAGCCCCGCTGACGCCGGAACTCACGTTCTCCGTGAGCCCGGAGTTTACTGTTCCGCTGACGGGTGGGGCCGAAGTCGCGTTTCGTGCTGACTACTCGTATCGCGATGAAATGTACGGCGAGCCCAGCTCGGATCCCGGTCGTTTGACAAGTGTAGACAGCCGTTCGCTGATCAATGTCGACGTATCGTATCGATCAGAAGATGGCAGCTGGGTTGCCGCACTGTACGGCAGGAACATCACGGATGAGCGCTACGACAACGCGCGCCTGAATACTGGCGACTACGTGCTGCAGATCCTGAGTAACGATGCCAGCGAATTCGGCCTGAGGCTGACGAAGGACTTCTAGACAATCGCTGCAATTTCTCGATGAGGGAGCCGGTCTTTTGACCGGCTCTTTTTTTTGCTCGGGCGCAGGCGAGAACCGATGCTACAATCGCTCTCAAAGGGGGCTCCATGAAAAGACTATGCCTTTGTTTTTCCTCGATTTTCCTGATCACTGCGCTTGGCGGCTGCAACCCGTCCGACGCGCCTCGCGAAGCTGCGAAACGCGATGACCAGATCGACCTGATCATACTCGGCGACTATGTCGTCAGCATGGATGAGGCCAGCACCATCTACGAGAATGGCGCCGTCGCCATTGAAGAAAACCTGATCATCGCAATCGGGCCGGCCGAACAGATCCTCGCCGACTATTCCGCGGTGGAGACACTGGCCGGCGACAACCGTATCGTCATGCCGGGCCTCATCAACGGCCATTCGCACGCCGCGATGACGCTGCTGCGCGGAGTCGCCGACGATCTCGCACTGATGGACTGGCTGAACAACTACATCTTTCCGGCCGAGGTCGAGTTCGTTGACCCGGAATTTGTGCGCATCGGTACGGAGCTCGCCTGCTGGGAGATGATTCGCGGCGGCACGACAACCTTCGTGGATATGTACTATTTCCCCGACACGATCGCGGAAGTCGTCGACCGCTGTGGTATGCGCGCCATGATATCGGCGACAGTCATCGACCAGCGCAGCCCGGACGCCGAAAACGCGGGCGACTCGATTCAGAAAGGCAACGCGTTCATAGAGCGGTGGCTGGGTAAGAACGAGCGCATAACGCCCATCTTCGGCCCACACGCCAATTACACGCTGAACGCGGAACAACTGTCGGCAACAAGGGCTGCCGCGATGGAGTACGGCGTACCGATCAGTATCCACCTGTCGGAATCGCCCTTCGAAGTGCAATACTCGAAGGACACCTATGGAAAGACGAGTATCGATCTGCTCGAGTCCATCGGTTTCTTTGAAGGACCGACCATCGCCGCACACGTTGTCTGGCCGACCCCGGAAGAAATTCCAATCCTCGCCGAGCGCAAGGTCGGCGTGATTCACAACCCGACATCGAACATGAAGATCGCGTCGGGCATCGCTCCGATTACAGAAATGCTCGCAGCCGGTGTGCGCGTCGGTCTCGGCACCGACGGCGCGGCCAGCAACAATGACCTCGATATGTGGGAAGAGATGCGGCTTGCTTCCCTGCTGCAGAAAGTCGATCGCATGAATCCGGAAGCCCTGTCAGCAACGACTGTACTGACAATGGCAACACGCGGTGGTGCGACGGCGATCGGCCTCGGCGACTCAGTCGGCTCATTGGAAATCGGCAAGCGCGCCGATGTCATCCAGGTCGCATTCGATGACGTACATCATGTACCGACCTATGACGTCGTATCCCACCTCGTCTGGGTTAGCGACGAGCAGGACGTCGCCTCGGTAGTCGTTGATGGCAAGGTGCTGATGAAAGACGGTGAGTTCCTTACCATCGATACGGCTCGTGTCGCAGCCGAGGCGAATGCGTTCGCAGCACGCATCCAGGCGGCGCTCGATGAAAGAAACCAGGACCGCTAGTTGCTTCAGGGATCGCCGAAACCGATGACTATGCTCCTCATGCAACTGCCAACGGCCAGTTCCCGCACATGACAGCCATCCAGGACCAGATTCCGCATCATCATTGCTACGGCTGTGGCGCCGGAAATGACGAAGGCCTGCAGATCAAGAGTCACTGGCGGGGTGACGAATGCGTCTGCCACTATACGCCGAGGCCCGAACAGTGCGCAGGCCCCCTGCAGTACGTCTACGGCGGAACGATCGCGAGCATCATCGACTGCCACTGCGTCAACACGGCCATGGCCAACTACTACAGGCTCGACGGGCACGAGTTAGGTGAAGGCCCGGAGATCTGGTGTGTTACCGGCAAACTGACGGTCAGTTACCTCGCACCAACGCCAATCGACCAGGAGATCGTGCTGCGAGCGACGATCGAAGAATGCGGCAAGAAGAAAACGGTGGTGAGCTGTCGAGCATACTCGGGTGACACGCAAACCGCCGAGGGCGAAGTCATCGCTATTCGTGTGTCCGATACCTGGAAGAACGGCAACGATGGCAGTTGATCCCGGGGCGAAGAACATTCGCTGGGGTATCCTGAGTACCGCGCGAATCGCACATCAGTTCGCGGACGATCTTGCGTATGTCGAAAACGGAACCCTGGCGGCCGTCGCCTCACGCTCGGCCGGGACGGCAAATGAATTTGCAGCAAGGCATGGCATCCCCACTGCGTACTCGAGTTATGAGGAGCTCTACGAAGACCCGGATATCGATGCAATCTACATTGCTACGCCGCACTCGTTACATTGTGAGAACGCAACAGATGCCCTGCGGGCCGGTAAAGCCGTCCTGTGTGAAAAGCCGCTCGCAATCTCAGTTGATGAAATCGACGCACTCGCCGGGGTTGTAGCGGAAACAGGCGGATACCTGATGGAGGCCATGTGGACCTGGTTCCTGCCTGCGATCAGGCAAGCATACAAATGGTTCGGGGCCGGCGAAATTGGTCAGCTGCAGCATATCCGATCCGACTTCGGCTACCCGCTGTTGCCTTATTCGCCTGACCGGCGGGAATACAAGGTGGAACTCGGTGGCGGTGTGGTGCCGGATATGGGTATCTACCCGATAGCGATGGCCTACCTGTTCACGCGTAGCAATCCGGCAAGTATCGACGTTGTCGCCCGCAGAGCGCCGAACGGCGTGGAAGACGATGTCATTGCAATATTCAACTACGCCGACTACGCAGCGACGCTCTCGACCTCGTTTCGCTGCAAGTTACCCAATCAAACCCACATTATCGGCGACAAGGGTCACATCGTTATTCCGGACTTCTGGTGCGCCCGCGAATGCCATCTCTACCGTGTTGATGAAAAGATAGACAGTTTCGTCGACGATCGACGCTCACACGGCTACAACTATGAAGCAACGGCGGTTGGCAATGACCTGCTCGAGGGCCGGCGCGAGTCACAGACTGTACCGCTGGCCGTCAGCCGCGTATTTCAGGAACACATTGAAGCGATCAAAGCGCGCTGTTAAGCAACGCAGTGGTTTATCGAAATTGGGGGTGGCGGACGCCAGGCGGCCGATGAGAGCTACGCTCCCGCTCACGACACCATCAAGTCCGCCGCCATTGCGGCTATCGGGCACCACGACGAAGAGGGTATCGCGCCCTTCCTGCGCAAGCGATTTGAGCTCGCGGCACACTGGGCGCGAGATCTACTTATTGGGTTGACCACCCGAAATCTATATATTCCTGACTGTTGAAACGCTCTTTTAATGAGCGTTCAAGAGGGCAGCCAACGGCAAGAGAACGGCCGGAGGCATTGCGATGATTGAGATTCGAATTCATGGTCGCGGTGGTCAGGGCGGTGTAACCCTTGCCAAGCTGATTGCCACGTCGCGGTTCCTGAAAGGTCTTTCGGTACAGGCCTTTGGCCTATATGCGGCAGAGCGCTCCGGAGCGCCGATCCAGGCCTTCTGTCGCTATTCCGATGAGCCGATCACCAACCGAAACCTGATTTACGAACCGGATCACGTTATCGTGCTCGATCCGACGCTCGTCGGGCCACCGATTGCGGCCGGACTGAAAGCTGGCGGCTGGATTTTGATCAATTCGCCGCAACCGCCGGGTATCTTCGCGGAACAGTTTCCGCTTAACCGTATCGCCACGGTGGATGCGACCCGCATTGCCCGCGACAATAATCTGGGTACTCGCAGCGTGCCCATCGTCAACACCGCGCTCGCCGGCGCCGTGGCCACTATGTTGGCGTTCCCACTTGATGAAATGTACGCCGCTCTGGAACACCTGGGATTCAGAGACGCGAACCTGACTGCTGCGACTCGCGCCTCTGAAGAAGTCGGGCTCCTCGAAACATGCGCGCGACGCCGGGGGCTCGGCGGAAACGACGGCGCCCGCAAACCTGGCGCGCGGACCCAGCATTCTCGACGGTGCCGGGGGAGCACTGCCGGCGATCAAAACGGGGCAATGGGCCAACGAACAACCGCATCGTCAACAGATGATCCCGCCCTGTAACCATGTGTGCCCGGCAGGCAACAACGTGCAGGGCTTCCTCAACGCCCTGGCTCGCGATGAGGCCGACGAGGCACTGGAGATCCTGCTGCGCACGACACCGTTCCCATCAATCTGCGGCAGGGCCTGCCCTGCCCCTTGCATGGAATTGTGCAACCGCATCGAGCTCGACGGTGCGGTCAACGTGCGCCAACTGGAACGCTATGCGGGCGATCATGGTCACGTAACGCCCGAACCGCTCGCGGAACGCGACGAACGAATCGCGATAGTAGGATCCGGCCCGGCCGGGCTGACAGCCGCTTACCATCTCGCGCGCTTCGGCTACCAAGTCACAGTATTCGAGTCGGGACCGGAAGTCGGCGGCCTGCTAAGAACCGGGATCCCCGGGTTTCGGCTGCCCGAAGACGTGGTGGCGCGTGAGATCGGCCGAATACTCAGTCTCGGCGTTGACGTGGTGACGGACAAAAGGGTCGATCGCCAGGCACTGCTCGACCTGGCACGCGATCACGATGCCGTGCTTGTTGCCACGGGCCTGCAGGAACAACGAGATCTGCGATTGGGTATCGGTGCAACCGAGGTCGTCGTTCAGGGCATCGATTTTCTTGATCAGGTTCACAGTGGTGACGTGCGTGTGGACGGCGACGATGTGCTCGTTATCGGCGGCGGCAATACGGCGATCGATGCCGCGCGTTCCGCATTGCGTCTGGGTGCCGCCGAAGTACGCGTAGATTTATCGCCGTACACGTGAGCAAATGCCTGCCATCGGCGAAGAAATAGACGAGGCGCTGGAGGAAGGCATCACCATTGAATTCCTGACGCAACCGATATCCCTGAGCGCGGAGCCTGACGACGGCGCTCGACGACGTCATCGCCTCACCTGCCGGCGCATGCAACTCGGCGAGCCGGACGAGTCCGGGCGTCGTGCGCCGCTAGAGATACCGGGCTCGGACTTCGATCTCGACTGCGACAGGGTGATCCTCGCACTCGGGCAATCGCCCGACCTGTCGGTATTCCCCGAGGGCACTGAGGTCAGAGAAGGAAGTCAACTTCTTGGCCTGCTGGAGACGCCGCTGTTCGCAATCGGCGATCTCGCCACGGGCGATGGTACGGTGGCTGGCGCGATTGGCAGCGGCCGGCGCTCGGCGGTGCATATTCACGGCGTGCTAAGCGGGGAGGAAGTCCGCATCACCGAACACGCCGATGCGCTCCGCGACGTCGATGTCTGGCGCGACGAGGTCATTCGGGCTGACGCCATGAAACTGCACCTGTTCGAACGCCAGCCGTTCGCCGAAGGCGATTCGCTCGGCGTTGCGAAACGACGCTCAACCTTCGATGAAGTGCACATGGGTCTGGAAGACACGGCAGAAGCAGCTCGCTGCTTGTCCTGTGGCGTCTGTAACGAGTGCGACTTTTGCTGCACCTATTGTCCCGAAGGCGTTCTGAAACGCGTGGGTCACCGGCTGGAGTTCGATTACGGCTACTGCAAGGGCTGCGGTGTCTGCGTGGCGGAGTGCCCACGCAACGTCATCTTTATGAGCCATCTATAGCCGGAACGGAGAGCAATAATGCCTTTAGAAGTCATTACTGGAAACCACGCCGCCGGCTACGCATTGAGTCTCGCCGGCGAGGCAAATCGAAACGCCCGGGGCGCCGCCTGCGGAATCTACCCGATCACCCCGCAGACCGAGATTGTTGAATACGTCGCCAAGTTTCCCTTCAGCAAAGGCCGGGTAGTGCCAGTCGAGAGCGAACACAGCGCGATGGCTGTGTCGATGGGCGCATCGATGAGTGGCGCGCGATCCTTTACGGCAAGCTCCTCCAATGGCCTGGCCTACATGGCCGAGAACATCATGGTAGCCGGCTATTACCGGCTGCCGATCGTAATGGTCGCCGTCAACCGCACCCTCGGTCCTCCATGGAACATCTGGGCGGACCAGGGCGACACGCTGATGTTCAGGGATTTCGCGTGGCTGCAGTTCTATTGCGAAAATAATCAAGAGGTACTCGATACGACGCTGCTTGCCTTCCGGCTGGCGGAAGATCGGCGCATCTTGTTGCCGGTATTGACGTGCATGGACGCGTTCATCGTCTCGCATACACAGACCGAGACCGCACTCCCCGAACAGGCCGAGGTCGATCGTTTCCTGCCGGACCTGGACCTGCCGCATCGCATGCGCAGTGGCGACGCACGCACACTCGGCGGCCTCGCCTGGCCGCATGAGGGCCTGTCGATGCGACTCGAGATCGACGAGGCAATGAAGCGTGTTCCGGACGTGTACCAGGAGTGCCGTCAGAGCTTTACCGAGATCTTCGGCCGCGACCCCGGTGACATGCTGCAAACATTCGAGACCGATGACGCCGAACTGGTTCTCATTGCCAGCGCCACGATAGCCACCACGGCACGCGAAGTCGTGCGGCGGCGGCGCGCGGCAGGCGAAAAGATCGGCCTTGTGAAGTTAAAGATGTTTCGGCCGTTTCCCGAGGCGGCGTTGCGCGAGGCCTGTCAATCGGCGTCCCGGATAGCAGTGCTGGACCGCAATTACGCGGCCGGTGTTGGCGGCATATTCTGCCAGGACTACCCGGGCGCGCGTTTCAAGGCCACCGTGACGATGTGCTGATCCAGAACTATCTCACAGGATTGTGTGGCGGCGACGTGACACCGGCCGTGATTGACGACGTTCTGGCCGACCTGACATCGCGATCTGATGTCGGCGAGCCCGTCTGGATGGGCATCGACGCCGGCAAGGAGACCCTGCAATGACTGCGACCGCCACGATTCATCGCTCCGAGGAATGCCTGCTGCGCCCCGGCAACACCAACTGCGGCGGCTGCGGCATGAGCGTTGGCTTGACCCTCCTGGGTCGGGCGCTCGCTGACGCCGGCGAGACCTGCACGCTGGTGATCCCGGCCTGTTGCGGAATCGTTACCGCGGGTGCGTTTCCGACGACCAGCTATGGCGTCCCGACGATCGCGACGACGTTTGCGTCCGCACCGGCAGTAGCTTCGGGCGTCGCTTCCATTCGTGATCTCAATGGCGAGCCTGGCCAGGTGATTTGCTGGGCGGGTGACGGCGGCACCTACGATATTGGCCTTGGCACGCTGTCGGCGGCCGCGGAGCGCAACGAGAACATCATCTACATCTGCTACGACAACGAGATCTACGGCAACACGGGCGGGCAACGCTCGTCCGCAACCCCTGCCGGCGCCCGAACGACAACCACGCCACGAGGCAAATCACAGGACAAGAAAGACGTCATGTCGATCATGGCCGCCCATCGAATTCCGTATGCCGCCACGCTGTCTATCGCTCATCCGGAGGATTTCGCACGCAAGATAGCAACGGCACTGTCGATCGAGGGAATGCGCTTCCTGTTGCTGCACTCGCCCTGCCCCACCGGCTGGAAGTCCGAGCCGGCCGATTCCGTGAAACTGGTGCGCTTCGCAGTCGCAAGCGGACTGTTCCCGCTGTACGAGGTTTATGACGGCGCGACCTATCGCATTAACGTCGAGCCCGACGGCACCGACCCGGCGGAGTACTATCAGCGGCAGCGCCGATTCGATAACGACAACATCGACCTCCAGCGCAACGCGACGTGCCTGCGCTGATCGCATGCAGCGCCTGCAGGCGCTTGCGGAGCAATACCCGTCTGGCAGCTGACATCGCCGCTACACGCCACTGTCGTATTTGTACGTGACTACGACGCACGGGTTGCTACGGCTGCGAATAGCCCGCTTGCCGGCGTCTTTAAAACTTACTCATGTAGAAATTGGGCAGCGTAACCCGAACAAGAC
>CAWJBO010000017.1:0-18155 GCA_963841145.1 uncultured Gammaproteobacteria bacterium | reverse complement strand
TTGGAAATAGTGGAAATAGGGGTCGCTCTGTCCCTGTCCATCACATCCCGCACCAAAACGGCTGCTTCGGCCGGACGCGGCCCAGAGCCCAAGTATCAGTAAACCTCGGTTCGACCCCTATTTTCTCTATTTTCTTTCCTAATTTTCTTTCGCGAGGTTTCGCTGCGTGCGGGGAGGTGCCGTTCCAGACCATTGGAATGAGTCTACTTTATAGGACAAGTATTTGATTCGGGGTTGCGAATCGAAATAATTCCCATTTCGCTCGACACTATCGGCACAGACGCGCAGAGTGCCTTATATGAAAAAGGCATAACTGGCCAAAGCTAGTGACGCAAAGCCACGGGTCCTCGCTTCCTTTGAGAAGCCATGGATGACTCCCCGAAGGACCCCAAGATCGCCGGGCTGCCAAGTCGGTAGGACATTGTCTTGCAAGTTGCTTGTCATCTTAAGGGGAAATTCCAATGCTCATCAGATCATGCACGTTCTTGTTACTAATTATTTCTTCAGCAGCAGTTTCGGCTGGGGATCGTCCAAGGGTTTTTCAGACTGCGGAAGTTCAGCCGGCGGGGACCTCGGCGGAAGGCGCAGCCTGGTTGAAGCGCTCGAAGAACAAGGTAGAAGGTCGAGTGATGGCGAAAGTCGATAGGGCAGGCACGCCGTACACAATTTGGTGGGTTATTTTCAATAATCCGGCCGGTTGTCTCGGCGACTGTGGTCCTGCCGACTTGATGGCGGATGGTGGTGCCGCCGCAGATGTAGCGATCTTTAACGCGTCCGGGGCGATCAGTGCCGCTAGCGGTGATGTTGACGGTGGAGGCGTCATAAACGTAGACCTCTCGGTGATTGGAGGCGAAAGTGCCGGTAACGGGGCTCAAAATGCCTTTCCCGGCGCACCTCCCTTTTTCCTGAAGAAATTGAGAAGGAATAATGGCCTGTGCGCCGAGATACACCTCGACATAAACGAACACGTAATTGAAGATCCCGAAAATCCCGACTGGGTTGCTGAATTAACGTATCCAGAGTTTCCTCAGGCGTTCGCCATTTTTCCGGCAGTGGGGGAATGTAGCCGTAGGCACCATGACGACGATGACTCGTCTGACTAGTTTTCGGTGATTGTTTTCAAAGAGCCCTGCATTCGCGGGGCTCCTTGTAGAGAGTCGAGGCTCACCGATAGCTGGTGAGCCTCCATTTGCGAGGAACGCGATCTCGAGCGGTGTCTCGGGGACGACTACACCCGGTATCGCGAAAAAGTGCCGATTCTGAATCCGCGATTGGACAAAGGCCGCGACATCGTCAAATCATTGGATCGACCTTTGCCACTATAAATGATCAAGTCCCGCGGTTCTGCCGGTAAGCGAAACGAATCCAATCGCAGATGCCGCGATCGTCAGGGCTGATCCGGCGTCGATTACAGACGAGGCTGAGGTATGGTGAAGGGCCACGCCTGAATCGGGATCATGTCGCATGAGCACGAAAGTCGCAGTTATCCAGAAACCGCCGGTCCTTCTCAACAAGACCAAAGACCATTGAACGCGTGCTCGACTCGATCGACGAGGCCGTCGGTGAGGGTGCCGGTCTGCTCGTATTTCCCGAGGCGTACATTCCGGGCTATCCGACCTGGGCCTGGCGGCTTCGACCCGGTGGCGACATGGCGCTGTCCGGTGAAATCCACGCGCGGCTGAGGGAGAACGCGGTGGATCTTGCCCGCGGAGATCTGCAAGCGGTGCAAGACGCTGCGAAAAAACACAGCGTCTCCATCGTCCTCGGCATTTCCGAAATAGACAGTCAGTTCAGTGGCACGACGCTTTTCAATACTGTCGTGGTGATTGGTCCCGACGGCGCCTTGCTCAACCGGCATCGAAAGCTGATGCCCACCAATCCCGAACGCATGATCTGGGGCCCGGGTGACGCGAGCGGTCTTCGTGTGGTCGACACGCCCGCAGGGCGGCTGGGCTCGCTGATCTGCTGGGAAGCCTACATGCCGCTGGCAAGATACGCGTTGTATGCGCAGGACCTCGACATTTTTGTCTCGCCCACCTGGGATACGTCAGATACCTGGTTGGCGAGCATGCGCCATATCGCAATGGAAGGCGGTTGCTGGGTGATATCGACAGGGACCGCAATTCAGGGCAGCGACGTGCCGAGTGATTTTCCGGAGCGCGACAATTTGTTCGACGATGACGAGTGGATCAATGTTGGCAATGCCGTGGTAGTCAAGCCGATGGGTGATGTTATCGCCGGGCCGCTCAACAAGGAGAAAGGCATCCTCTATGCCGAGATTGATAAGGAAGCCGCACGCCGCGCAAGACGCTCATTCGATGTTAGCGGACATTACGCGCGCGCCGACATCTTGTCCCTCTCTGTCGATCGCAGAGCCCTGGAACCGGTGAAGTTCTCCGACTAGGCCAGGCCGATCCCGAATCAGCCCTGGGCAATAGACTCCAGCGCCCGCAGCACGTCGCGGCGACTGATCTGCCCGACCAGTCGCGTGCCTTGCATGACCGGGAAGCGTCGATACCGCGACGAAATAAACTCCTGCGCGAGGTCGATGATGCTCATGTCGGCATCGACTGTCTTTACGCCCTCGCTCATGAAGTCCTTGACCGGGCCGCCCCAGTTGCCGTGATAGCCGGCATCCAGCGCGACTTTCATGCAATCGAGTTCGGAAAGCATGCCGAGCAGGTTTCCGGCGTCGTCGACGACAGGTGCACCGGCAATTCGTTTGTTCACAAGTACGTGAACGGCATCCAGGACGTCGGTTTCGGGTTTGAAGGTCACGAGCGTTCGCGCCATGTAATCTTTGACCAGGGCGGATTTGCTAATCATGCGATTTCTCCATCATGGTTCCCGGCAGCCTGTTTGCGTTTTCTCTTGCAATTATTGCTGCAGAGCTCGCAACCACCGTTATTAAGTCCGCCGCAGCTGCCACTGATCGCCCTGCGGCCGTTCATGACGCCAATGCTCATGCCGGCGATAACCAGCAGGATAACGACGAAGCTGAAAAGCAGGGTGGAAAAGATAACGTTCATGATGTTTTCAGCCGATCAAAGGACGTTGTAGTCACGGTTTCAAAATTGGTTTCATTGCGAATCAGGAAGTGCGCGGCAAGGTTGAGTTGCTCTGCCCGCCGCGGGCCGTCGCTTGGGCCGAGTACGAGCAAAGCCGTTGCCATGGCATCGGCATAGGCCGCTGACGAGTTCACCACCGTAACCGCGGCGAGCGAGTGCGATACTGGCCATCCAGTGCGGGCATCAATCGTGTGTGAGTATAGTCTGCCATTGTGTTCGAAAAAATTCCTGTAGTCGCCGGAGGTGGCAACACCGGTGTCCGTTACGCGCAAGACGGAATGTGGCACGCGCCTGGTCGTCGATGGCAACTCGATTGCGACAGCCCACTTCAGGCCTTCGGCGTTATGGCCGCGAACGCGCAGCTCACCGCCGATCTCAACAAGATAGTCCTTCAGTTCGTTGCGGTCGAGCAATGTAGCTACCTGGTCAACCGCATAACCTTTCGCCCAGCCGGAGAGATCGACATAAACGCTGCGACTCTGCTTCTTTACGGCCGGAATATCGCAATTCGCCTGCAAGTTCTGATAGCCAATCTCCGCCTTAGACGCCAGCAGGGCGTCCTCTGCAGGCGGCTGGCGAACGTCGCCGCCCGGACCGAAGCCCCAAAGGTTCACGAGCGGACCGACGGTAACATCGAAAGCACCATCGGTTAGCTCGCTGATTTCGAGAACTTGCTGCATCGCCTCGCAGAATTCGATCGACGTCGTGATCCAATCCGTCTCCTCGCTGGAGTTGAACCGGGACAATTCTGAGTCGTTGCGCCAGGTGGAGGCAAGGTGGTCGACACGATCGATGGTTTCCAGGATGCGGGCCTGCAATGGCTCTGTCGAGAATTCTTCGCCCGGCGCGACCAGCAAGACACTGAAAGTTGTGCCGAGCGCGCTGCCGTTCAGCTCATACTGGGGCAATTTCGACGTGCTGTTGCAAGCCGCAAGTGACAGCGTCATTGTGAGCAGGCAGATTTTCAGCGATCGCCGCACTGGCCTTAGCCGCCGAAATCGTCGAGCAAAATATTCTCTTCTGGTACACCCAGGCTGTCGAGCATCTTGATGACGGCCACGTTCATCATCGGCGGGCCGCAGAGGTAATACTCACAATCTTCGGGTGCCGGATGCTTCGATAGATACTCATCGTACAGAACGCTGTGAATAAACCCGGTGAGCCCATCCCAGTTATCTTCCGGCTGCGGCTCTGACAAGGCGAGATGCCACTGGAAGTTGTCATTAAGCTCGGCCAGCTCGTCGAACTCTTCCTTGTAGAACATTTCCTTCAGGCTGCGCGCTCCATACCAGAAGGTCATCTTGCGCTTGCCGTGACGACGTTTGAGCTGGTCGAAAATATGTGCGCGCATCGGGGCCATACCTGCACCGCCGCCGATGAACACCATCTCGTTGTCGGTGTCCTTGGCAAAGAATTCGCCATACGGGCCGGAGACTATCGCATGGTCACCCGGTTTAAGGTTGAAGATAAATGACGACATGATGCCCGGCGGCACCGAATCATCAGCACCGGGTGGAGGGGTTGCAATGCGCACGTTCAGCTTGATGACGGTTTTTTCCAGCGGGAAACTTGCCATCGAATAAGCACGTGACTCCGTGTTCTTCACATGTGATTCGTAGCGCCACATGTTGAAACGATCCCACTCATCGCGAAATCGCTCGTCGATATCAAAGTCGGTGAACTTGAGGTCGTGCGGCGGACAATCGATCTGGATGTAGCCGCCAGCGCGAAATTCGAGTTCCTCGCCTTCGGGAAGCGCCAGCACCAGTTCCTTGATGAAGCTCGCCACATTGCGATTGGATACGACGGTGCAGTCGTAGCGTTTGACCCCGAAGACCTCGTCCGCAACCTGCACATCCATGTTCTGCTTGACGGCGACCTGGCAAGACAGGCGGTAGTGATCCGCGGCATCACGCTTGTTAATGACGGAGCGTTCGGTTGGCAGGATCGCGCCACCGCCCGAAACTACGCGTACACGACACTGGCCGCAGGTACCGCCGCCGCCACAGGCCGAAGGCACGAACAGGCCGGCGTCAGCAAGCCCCTGCATCAATTTCGAGCCGACCGGAATGGCAAGTTCCATTTCGTCGTTTACGGTGACCTTGACGTTCCCCACTTCCACCAGCTTGGAGCGTGCGGCGAGGATGACAAAGACCAGAATGAGTACGACGGCCGTGAACAGGCCGACGCCCAGTAATACTTCCTGTAGTACGGCAGAGTCGATGTTCACTTCAGATTCCCGAGAAGCCCATGAAGCTCAGCGACATGAGGCCAACTATGATGAATGCGATGCCGAGTCCCTGCAGACCGTCAGGGACGTCGGAGTATTTGAGTTTTTCACGTATGCCTGCAAGCGCGATCAACGCGATTGCCCATCCTGTGCCACTGCCGACACCGAACACGATCGACTCCGCGAAGTTGTATTGCCGTTCGACCATGAACAAAGTGCCGCCGAGGATGGCGCAGTTCACGGTGATCAGTGGCAGGAAGATGCCGAGCGCGTTGTAGAGTTTCGGGAAGTACTTGTCGAGCGTCATCTCCAGGATCTGCACGAGTGCTGCGATGACGCCGATGTAGCTGACTAACCCCAGGAAACTTAAGTCAACGTCGGCAAGGCCAGCCCAGGCCAGTGCTCCGTCGGCCAGCAGGAACCTGTAGATCAGGTAGTTCACTGGCACCGTGATGACCTGGATCACGATCACGGCCACGCCGAGGCCGATGGCCGTCTCGACGCGCTTGGATACAGCAAGAAAGGTGCACATGCCGAGGAAGAACGCGAGCGCGAGGTTCTCGACGAAGGCGGCCTGAATGAAGAGGCTTACGTAGGCTTCCATTAGGGTCTACTCACAATTTGCAGGTCGTTGCGTTGCCGGTCCAGATGGCCCCAGGCAAGGTGCGAGGAATATGGTTTGGTCATTAGTAGACCTCCGTCCTGTGTACTTCGTGAATCTGGTAGTCGGGTTTCTCGACCTGCTGCTTACGCCACGTGCGGATGCCCCAGATCAGCAGGCCAATAATGAAGAAAGCGCTCGGCGGAAGCAGCATCAGGCCGTTCGCTTCGTACCAGCCTCCGTTCGATACCGTTTCGAGTACCGGGTAGCCAAGCAGCGTGCCCGCGCCGAACAGTTCGCGCAGCGTCGCGACGGCGATAAGAATCACGCTGTAGCCGAGGCCGTTGCCGAGCCCGTCGAGGAAGCTCATGGTGACGCCATTGTGCATCGCAAAAGCCTCCGCACGGCCAAGCACGATGCAGTTCGTGATAATCAGGCCGACAAATACAGAGAGCTGCTTGCTGGTCTCAAAGGCATACGCTTTTAGTAGCTGGTCGACCAGGATCACAAGTGAGGCGATGATCGTCATGTGCACGATAATGCGAATATTGTTCGGAATCCTGTGCCGTAACGCGCTGATCGCGGCGCCGGCGAGGGCCGCGACGCTGGTCAGCGCGACACACATGAGCAGGGCAGGCAGCAGCGACGTCGTGACCGCGAGCGCCGAGCAAATGCCGAGCATCTGCAGAGTGACGGGGTTGTTATCGACGAGCGGGTCGATAATGACTTTGCGAACTTCACTCATTACTGACGATCCTCACTGAATATTGTCGCGGTAATTTTTCAAGTAGGGGCCGAAGCCGTGTGGCCCGGTCCAGTACTGCACCAGGCCGGTGACACCATTGGCCGTCAGCGTTGCACCCGACAGGCCGTCGATCATGTAGCGTTCATCTGTCGCGCCGGACGGCACGGCTCCTTTGATGACACGAATTTGCGGTTCGTCGCTGTCACCGAAAATCTGCTTGCCGACCCACTGCGCGCGCCACGGCTCCTTGTCGATCTGGTCACCGAGTCCCGGTGTCTCTGCGTGGGCATAGAAGCGCAGGCCTTTGATCGTTGTGCCATCCGGTGCAACGGACAGGTAGCCGAGCATCGTCGACCAAAGCCCTTTGCCGTAGACAGGCAGGATAAGTTGCTCGACGCTATCGCCATCGCGTACCAGGTAGACAGCCGCAAACCTGGCGCGTCGACCGATGCCTGCAATATCCAGCTCGTCAGGAATCGCGATACCGAGATCCGGGTCGCCGGCGGCAATGAGCGCATCGAACGATGCAGGGTCAGCGTCCTCTGTGTAATCGCCGGACTCGAGCTCAACCATACGTGGCTCGATAGCATTGAATAGCTCTGCAATGTTGCCGCCCGGCTCCATGAGGCCTGCTACATCCAGAATAATCTTCTGGCGAAACTCTTCCTCGTTTTTCTCCTGAATGGGCTTCAGGATGATGGCCGCGCTCGCGACAATTATCGAGCAGACCAGGCTCAGGCCTACGGCAACTATCAGCGTATTGGAAATACTGTCGCGATCGAAATCTTGTTTGTCAGGCATTGCGTTTCAACCTCCGCCGAACGTTGGCGCGGATGACGAAGTGGTCGATAACCGGGGCAAAAACATTGGCGAAAAGAATCGCGAGCATGATGCCCTCCGGGAACGCCGGGTTGATAACCCGAATCACCCAGGTCATGAAACCGATCAGCAGACCGAAGACCCACTTGCCGGCGTTCGTCTGCGTGGCGCTGACCGGATCGGTCGCCATGAAAACGGCGCCAAAGGCGAATCCGCCAAGCACGATGTGCCAATGCCATGGCATGGTCATCATCGGGTTGCTGCTTCCGGCATCTGCAAACAACAGCGACGGGATAATCAGACCCGCGAAGGTGGCCACGATAATGCGCCACGACGCGATGCGCGTATAAATCAGGAACAGGCCGCCGAGCAGGCACATCAGCGCCGACGTCTCGCCGAGCGAGCCCTGCAGCTGTCCGATGAAAGCCTGCGTCCACGTCAGTCCCATTCCGGCGATACCGGCCATTCCCTCAATTGCCGACACGCCCAGCGCGGTTGCGCCGCTGAAGCCGTCAACCGCCGTCCACACGGCATCACCCGAGATCTGCGCCGGATAAGCGAAGTACAGGAAGGCACGGGCTACCAGTGCCGGATTCAGGAAGTTCTTGCCGGTGCCGCCGAAAACCTCCTTGCCGAGGATGACGCCGAAACTGATACCGACTGCGACCTGCCACAGCGGAATCGTCGCCGGCAGGATCAACGCATAAAGCCAGCCCGTAACGAAGAAACCCTCGTTGACTTCATGGTTCCGAATGCCGGCAAACAGGACCTCCCAGGACAGGCCCACGACCATCGTGACGACGTAGATCGGCACGAAATACAGCATGCCCTGCACGAAGCAATCATACAGGCTCTTCGGGTCGTATCCCGCACCCAGCAGCGGCAGCAGAACGCCACGCCAGCCCTCGATCCCGATCAGCCCCATGCTTTCGAGTGCCGTGTTGGCCTGGTAGCCGATATTCCACATGCCGAAGATTGCAGCCGGCGACGACGCAAACACGACGAGAATCATGACACGCTTCAGGTCCAGCGCATCACGAACGTGTGGCGAGCCGCGCGCGATATCGGCGGGCGAGAAAAAGAACGTATCGACCGCTTCGAACAACGCATGCATCTGTTCGAATCGGCCACCTCTGGCGAACAGGGGTTCAAGTCTGTCGAGGAACGAGCGTATTGCTTTCATCAGCCGTTTACCTCGATCTCGTGAAGATTTCTACGCAGATGCGGGCCATAGTTGTACTTGCCGTTGCAGACGAAAGAACAGAGCGCCAGGTCCTCTTCATCGAGTTCCAGGCAGCCAAGTTCGCGGGCGCCGTCGGTGTCACGAACCAGCAGGGCTTTCAATAACGGTGTCGGCAGAATGTCCAACGGCATGACTTGTTCGAAGCTGCCGGTCGACACCATCGCTCTTGGACTGCCGTTCTGCGATGTATTCAGGGTGTAAGCGCCGCCCTTAAGCAGATTGCCCGCGAATGCGCGCGACTGTGAGAATTTGCCGAGTCCGGGGCGCATGAATGACAGGAATTCGCGCGGCGCACCTTCCTGCAGGACTGTGATCTGGGTGTCGTAGCGGCCGAGATAAGAGGCCCAGTGGCTTGCCCGGTGACCGTTCAGCACAGACCCGGAAACCACGCGTACATTGCCGGCCGTCACTTCCTGCCAGATCAGGTCGTTGGTATTCGCGCCGAGTCGAGTGCGCAGCAGCCTGGGCTTTTTGACCATCGGGCCGCCCAGCGAGACTACGCGCTCGATCGGGAGTCGGCCGGTCGCGAACAGCTGGGCGAACGCGATGACGTCCTGGTAACCGACGTGCCAGACGGTCTTGTGCTCACTGACCGGCTCCAGCAAGTGTATGTGTGTGCCAACGAGCCCGGCTGGATGTAGCCCGGAAAATTCGGCGTGCCGGAATGACCCTCCGTCCGGAACCGAAATACCCGAATTCTTTGCCGTACAGACGTAGACCGGGCCATCGGTCAGTCGTGAGACGATGTCGAGCCCCTGCTGGAAGGCATCCGCGTCGGCCGAGATAACGATGCGGGGGTCGACCGCGAGCGGGTTCGTATCGATGGCGGTGACGAAAATAGCGTGAGGCGATGCATCGACTGCCGGAATCTTGCTGAAAGGACGAGTCCGCAGCGCCGTCCACAGGCCGGATGCCAGCAGATTCTTGCGTACTTCCCGGGATCCAGACTGTAAGCTTGTCACTTGCGCAGGTGTCGAATTGAACGGCGTCGTCACCGTTCAGTTCAATCACAACCGATTGCAGAACGCGTCGCTCACCGCGGTTGACGGCAACGACAACGCCAGCGCCGGGTGACGTGAAGTTCACGCCGGGATTCTGCTTGTCTTTGAACAGCGGCTGCCCCAGTTTGACCGGGTCACCATCGCTGACCAGCATGCCGGGCTTCAGGTCGTTGACAGTCAGGGCCGAACAAGGCAACGGACTTCACTGCGCTGCCCGATGAGACTTTCTGCTCTGGCGCTCCGGCCAACGGGATATTTAGTCCCTTCTTAATTTTGAATTGCATCGTGATCTACTGTTCTACCACCAGAAGGAAAACAAGGCACAAGCGGCCAGCCAGAGGCAGCCGATCGTATGAATGGCGAGCGTTGATTCGATCGCCTGCGTCATGGACAGGCGATCTTCTATACCGGTCTTTATCGCGACCGAAGCACGCCAGGCGAGAATCATCAGGGCGGCGGGCACCAGCGGCGCGAGCATGGGCAGATTGCCCTGAACGGTCAGGGCGAGAACGACGAGCAACGCTGACGCCTGCACCGCCAGGTACAGCCGTGACGTTCCCTGGAGTCCAAGACGGACCGGCAGCGTATCTTTGCCGCAGGCGCCGTCTGCCTCGATATCAGGCACTTCGTTGATCAGCAGTATCGCCGCAACCCACGCACTGACCGGTAGCGCATACAGCAGCAGCACCGTGTCAATCGATGCGCCTTGCAGCCAGGCGGCCCCAACTACCGGCAACATGCCGAGCCCAACGGCAACGGCTATTTCGCCGAGGCCGAGCGTACTGAGCTTGACCGGGCCGAGCGAGTAGAGGACACACAGAGCGATGCCCGCGAGGCCGAACCAAAGGACCGTAGGCCCTTTCTCCAGGAGTAATGCGAGTCCGGCCAGCGCGGCGATGAGCAACAGTCCGACGCCGAGGCGCGCCATGCGGGATTGACTCAGGATGCCGGTCTGGATAAAGCGTGAGCCACCGGTATACGGATAGATGCGTTGCTCGTTGCGACGGTCTGTGCCGATAGTTTCGTCACCCACGTCATTCAGGACGTTGCTCGCCGCGTGTACACAGACTGTTGCCAACAGTGCCAGCAAGAATAGCGAGATATCGAATCCGCCGGCAGCGTAAACGCCCCATGCTGTACCTGTCACTACCGGCAGAACGGATGCCGGGAAAAACTTCGGGCGAGTCGCGTGAAATGCGCGTTTCGCCATTCTGGCGAACGACTCGCCGGCAAAATCCTCGACTACCGGGTCGATCGGTCGGGCAGAATCCTGTGGCATTTAGTTTCCCTGCGGCTTGCCGACGGCTGGACGGCAGCCGGGCGGCGTCTTTGGTGCGGATTTGTTGTGTGCCTTTTATACCGGAAAGTGTCGGCAGTTACATACGCGCTTACCGAGAAGCCGGCCTGCTAGGTTTCGTAGAGCGAGACGCGGTAGACTGTATGGTTTTGCTGGCGCGGCCGCTTGCGGCAGGCGCGGGGCAAGACGACAAACACACAGGAAAAAGCGATGAAACTCAGTATTTTGGTCACGCTGTCGCTCTCGATACTCATGCTCAGCGCATGTGGCGGTGAGAAGCGCGCAGATGATGGGACATCAGGGGCTCAGGCGACGAATGAAGAAATTACCGTGACTTCGACGGAGCTCGAGGGCAACCCGTTCATGGAGGAATGGACGACACCCTACGGCGTGCCGCCGTTCTCCGTTATCAAAGACGGCGACTACATGCCGGCCATCAAGAAAGGCATCCTTGAGCAGCGCGCTGACATCCGGGCCATAGTGGAAAACCCGGACGCGCCCACCTTCGAGAACACCATCATTGCGCTTGAAATCGCCGGCGAAACGCTGGATCGCGTGTCATCCACGTTCGGCAATGTCACCAGTACCGAAATCAATGACGAGCTGCGGGCGCTGGAAACAGAGATCTACCCGATGCTGACCCGCGAATTCAATGCGATCATGCTGAATGGCGAGTTGTTCGATCGCATCCGTACGCTCTTTGAGCAGTCACCCAGCCTGGGCCTTGACGAGCAGGACGCGCGCCTGCTGGAACTGCGTTATCGCCAGTTCGTGCGACAGGGCGCGGCCCTCGACCCTGAAACGAAAGCCAGGGTCGCCGATATTAACGCTGAGATTTCCACCCTGACGACGCAGTTCGGGCAAAATCTGCTTGCCGCAACCAAGTCGTTCAAGATCGAGCTGCAAGACGAAGCGGACACGGCCGGTCTGAGCGATGACTTCAAAGCGTCGATCTGGGACGAGGAGGCTGGCGCATGGGTGGTTGGCCTGAACCGCTCGGCTTACGAGACGTTCATGACGCAGTCCGAGAATCGCGAGCTGCGTGAGAAACTATTCAACGGCTATCGTCTGCGCGCCTCCGTGGGCGAACACGACAACGGCCCGATAGCCATCAGGATCGCGCAGCTCCGCGCGGAGATCGCGAACCTGAAGGGTTACGCATCGCATGCTCACTACCAGCTCGAAACCCGTATGGCAAAAACGCCGCAAGGTGCCGAGGACTTCCTGCTGCGGGTGTGGCGCCCGGGCCTGGAACGAGCCAAGGAAGAGCGCGCGGACATGCAGGCTTTGATCGGCGATTCGTACACGTTTGCGGCGCACGATTGGTGGCACCTGGCCGAGAAGGTGCGCAAGGCGCGCTTCGATCTCGATGAAAACGAGACCAAGCCGTACTTTGATCTGCAGCAGGTACGAGGCGGTGCGTTTGAGATGGCGAACAGGTTGTTCGGTCTGACTTTTGAGCTTGTCGATGTCGAGGGCTGGAATCCCGTGGTAACGGCATACGATGTGAAGGACGCGGATGGCATCCACCTCGGACTGTTCATGACTGATATGTATGCGCGCGACTCCAAGCGCGGCGGCGCCTGGATGAGTGCCTTCCGGGATGCTTCCAACATCGATGGCAATGACATCCGACCAATCATCACCAACAATCTTAATCTGTCGAAACCGCCGGAAGGCCAGCCGACGCTCATGCGCTTTTCCGAGGTCGAGACGCTGTTTCACGAGTTCGGCCACGGACTGCATGGCCTGATGACGAAGATCGACTACCCGATGTTCTCCGGCGTCGACGGCCCGCGCGATTACACCGAGTTCCCGGCGCAGATCCTCGAGCACTGGACCGCCGAGCCGGAGATGCTCGCGATCTACGCGCGGCACTATAGTTCCGGTGACGTTATCCCGACCGAGCTGGTCGAACGTATGCGCGTTGCGTCGAATTTCAACCAGGGCTTTGCGACCACCGAGTACATCGCAGCGTCGCTGCTGGATTTGCGTTGGCACATGCTGACGCGCGAGGAGGCTGCGGCTATTACGGACGCGCGCGCCTTCGAGAAGAAGGTGTTGACCGAATACGGGCTGATTGACGAGATCGAGCCGCGCTATCGCTCGCAGTATTTCAGCCACATATTTGCGGGTGGATACTCGGCCGGCTACTACGCCTACCTGTGGTCCGAGATTCTTGATGCCGACGGCTTTGCTGCCTTCAAGCAGGCGGAAGACATCTTCGATCCCGAGACGGCGGCGCGCCTCAAGAAGTGGGTCTACGAATCAGGCGGTCTTCGCGAAGCAGACGAGCTGTATCGCAATTTCCGTGGTCAGGACCCCAGCATCGAGCCGCTGCTGGAGGGCCGTGGTTTCGCGGTCGAGGAGGCGGACGACGAAACCTGATCTGTCGTCGCAATACAGGTAGGAACTGGACGCCGGCTATACGCCGGCGTCTTTCTTTACGCCGCTATGCGAACAACAAACCACCACAGCCCGATGATGCCGATCAGCAGCGAGGCCGGACGGACCACGGCCTGGCGGTAACGCCCGGCGCCCCTGACGTCGTGCAATTTTCGTCTAAGCATCACGCCCAGCAAAGCGGCGACTACGATAACCGAGAGCTGGCCGATTTCGACCCCAATATTGAAGCCAATCAGCGCACTCCAGAACTGGCCGGGCGGCAGGCCCAGCTCGCCAAAGAAACCTGCGAAACCCAGCCCGTGAATGAGGCCGAAGCCGAACACGACGACGGGTCTCCACCGCGTCATGTCCTTGAAGATCAGGTTTTCGATGGCGACGAAAGCGATGGTCAACGCAATGAGTGGTTCGACCACCGACTGGGACGGCGTGATGACACCGCTCGCGGCAAGCCCCAGCGTTGCCGTATGCGCCACGGTGAAGGCCGAGATCTGAATGACAAGCGCACGCAGGCGGGTCGAGGCAAGGAAGATCGCGAGCACGAACAGGATGTGATCGGAGCCGTCCGGCAGGATGTGCCCGATCCCAATGGTGATATACAGGCCCGCTGTTGACCAGAAGCCTCGCTCCTCACCGGCCGCATCCAGCAGTGGTCTAAGCTCGGCCAGGCTCACCTTGCCTTCAGCGTTATTGAGCTCGGCCAAAGCGGCGCAGAGGGCCGGATCGAGACCGTCCTCGCCCGGCGTGCAGAATTCATCTTCGGGATGACCAAACGCGGCGAACGCAAACAGGGTCGCCGCGACTGCAGCGACGAGCTTCAGTTTGCCGCACACTGGCTGGCGTCAGTCCCGCTGTAAGTAGGGTCGCAATTCGTTGCGTGCGACGACCATGCGATGCACCTCATCCGGCCCATCGGCAAAGCGTAACGTGCGCGCTGACATGTACATGGCGGCTAGCGGAAAGTCCTGCGATATACCGGCAGCACCGTGCAGCTGAATCGCGTCATCAATGATATCGATTGCGATAGCCGGAACCGTCGCCTTGATCTTCGAAATCCAGACCTGCGCTTCCTGCACGCCTTTTGTATCGATGATGTGCGAAGTCTGCAGCGTCAGGAGTCGCGCCATGTCGATGTTCATACGCGCCTTGGCGATCACGTCATAATTGCCGCCAAGCTTGGCGAGTGGCTTGCCGAATGCGGTACGCGAGACGGCGCGTTTGCACATCAGGTCCAGCGCGCGTTCTGCCATGCCGACAGCCCGCATGCAGTGGTGAATACGACCTGGCCCAAGGCGTCCCTGCGCGATCTCGAAACCGCGTCCCGGCCCGAGGATGATACTTGCCTCCGGCACGCGAACGTCCTTCAGGCGAATATGCATATGCCCGTGCGGCGCGTCATCCATAGCGAAGACATTCATGCCGCGGACAATCTCGACGCCTGGGGCATCAATGGGTACCAGTATCTGCGAATGCTGCGAGTGCCGGGCATTCTCCGGGTTCGTCTTGACCATGCAAATCAGCAGCTTGCAGCGTTTGTCGCCCGCGCCCGAGATGTAGGTCTTTTCGCCGTTGATGACCCAATCGCCGTTGTCGAGAACGGCTGAGGTCGAGATATTGGTGGCATCCGAGGATGCGACGTCCGGTTCTGTCATCGCGTAGGCCGACCGGATCTCGCCGTTGAGCAGCGGCTTGAGCCATTGCTCCTTTTGTTCTTCCGTGCCGTAGCGCTCAAGTACTTCCATGTTGCCCGTATCGGGGGCGCTGCAGTTGAATGCCTCGGCGGCAAGGTGGGCACGGCCAGTTTCTTCGGCTAGCCAGGCGTATTCAACG
The DNA here is from genome assembly GCA_963841145.1 of uncultured Gammaproteobacteria bacterium. Taxonomy (GTDB): domain Bacteria; phylum Pseudomonadota; class Gammaproteobacteria; order Steroidobacterales; family Woeseiaceae; genus UBA1847. Next base: position 2,918 of record CAWJBO010000017.1, on the reverse strand, counting down.
GTACTCAGCCCAAAGCCGCTCTCGCTGTCAGTCAGCCAGAAGTTCCAGAGTCCCTCTTCGCGAGCAGCAGACTTGAGGCCTTCAATGATCTCGCTCTGTCGGTCCGTGAGAGACCATCGGTCCCCTTTCGAAACTTCTTCAAGAAACTCCTCATCTACCGGCAGTACTCGCTCGGTGATAAAAGCGCGGACGGCTTCTAACAAAGGCCGGACGCGTTCGCTGACGCCAAGATCCATGGTAATTCCTTTCACAAATAGTCACGGCGAGTGTACACCGCTGTCCGATTCGCTGCGCGCCCGGGATGCGCTTGTATTAGAATCGGCGCCCATCCAGTGGTTGAGTTCGAGACTTTATTTATGCCCGTAAGACTATGCGTGATGGCGATAGCCGCTTTGTTGACCTCCGCGTGCGCCGAAAAAGCGCCTGAGGCAGATCCCTACGACCCGGCTCGGGACTATTTCACATTCGCCAACACGGGCGAGTTCGTAACCGAGCACCTCGCTCTGGACCTGCGCGTTGACTTTGACGCTGAGCAGCTTACGGGCAGCGTCACGCATACGATGCGCAGGGTCGACCCGGCAGCGACGGAGATAGCCTTCGACACGCGCGATCTTGCTGTCAGCGGCGCGCAAGTATTGCTGGCTGACGGCGAAGCCGTTGCGGCACCGTATCGCCTCGGAGAGAGCGACGCGATCATGGGAACACCGTTGATCATAAGCGTGCCATCCGCCGCCTCGAGCGCACAGCAATTCCGGCTCAAGATTGACTACGCCACGAGCCCGGCCTCGACAGCGTTACAGTGGCTACCCGCCAAACTGACCGCAGGCGGCAAACACCCCTTGATGTTTTCGCAATCCCAGGCGATCCACGCGCGCAGCTGGATTCCGCTCCAGGACACGCCGGCGGTTCGAATTACCTATGAGGCGACCATCAGGACGCCTTCCGAGCTACTCGCGGTAATGAGCGCGAACAACGATCCCCTGACACCGCGCAGCGGCGAGTATCTATTCGCAATGCCGCAGCCGATTCCTTCATACCTGATGGCCATTGCCGTCGGCAATATCTTCTTTGCCCCGCTGGGTGAGCAGACCGGCGTCTACGCCGAGCCTGAACTCCTGGAAGCGTCTGTCTTCGAATTTGCTGATACGCAGGAAATGCTCGAACAGGCCGAGGCGCTCTTCGGCCCCTACGAGTGGGGCCGCTATGACTTGCTTGTTCTGCCGCCGAGCTTTCCTTACGGCGGCATGGAGAATCCGCGCCTGTCGTTCATTACTCCGAGCCTGCTGGCAGGAGATCGCAGTCTCGTGTCGGTGATTGCACACGAGCTCGCACACTCCTGGTCCGGCAACCTGGTCACTAATGCGACCTGGCGGGACGGCTGGCTGAACGAGGGTATGACGAGTTACCTCGAGTCACGACTGATGGAGGTGATCTACGATAAGGACCGTGTGGACGAAGCCCGCGTTCTCTCGTACGAGGAACTGCTCGTCGACCTGCAGCGGGTACCCCTCGACATGCAGGCGCTGGCACCGCGACTGGACGGCGGTGATGCCGACAGTTTTCAGGGCACTATCCACTACACCAAGGGCGAGCTGTTCCTGCAGTACCTTGAGAACGCGTATGGCCGAAAGACGTTCGATGCGTTCTTGTCATCCTACTTCGATGAGTTCGCGTTTCAGACAATAACTACGGCACGTTTCCTCGATTATCTCGATCAGAATCTGCTACAGACAGAATCGAGCAAGGTCGGTCGCGCGGATGCCGAGGAGTGGCTTTATAAACCCGGCCTTCCGGCGAACGCGCCGCTGCCGAGTTCTGCAACGTTGGATGCTGCAGAGGCGATGGCGCGTGCGTGGGCGGACGGCGACGTCGACGTCGCGGAGATTCCGATCGACAACTGGTCCGCGCAGGCATCCGTTCATTTCATCAACAGCCTGCCGGATGACATTGCCAGCGAGCGGCTAGCCATACTCGATGAGAGCCTTGGTTTTAGTAACACGAATAACGCCGAAATTGGACGGAGCTGGTTTATACAGGTGGCCCGACGTCGTTACACTGACGCCTATGAGCCGATGCAGCAGTATCTGAATCGATATGGCCGTGGGCGACTTATTTACCCGATTTACATGGGGCTCGCCAACAATGGCTCGGACCTTGAATTGGCGCAGCAGATTTTTGCGCAGGCGCGCACGGGCTACCATCCACTGACGGTAGCCGGCATCGCACGCGCACTGCAGATCGACACCGAGTAAGTGACGGTGAACCAGGGAATTTCGCGGCCAAACAGAGGCGACTCCAACCTGTTGGTGGTCTTTTTTGCAGGCCAGAATTATCGAAATGTCGTTCCCGAACGATTGAGCGCGCAACGGTAAGGCTCGGCCAATAGTTGCTGCTCGCGATATTTGTGATCCGCCCAAAACTCGCGGCTCGTGAACGGCCGGTCTGCGCCACGAGCAGTCGTTCAGTTGCTAGTATCTACCGTATTGGAAAGGGCCGCTCCTGGCCGAACTGGGCCAGCCGCCTGATTCGCGCTATATTTTCCGCTGTTGACCGCTTGCAGTCATCCACGACAGGCCGTAGACGCAACAAAAACACCTGCGGTGTTTTTATGAATGCTTCGGTTCCAGAGTGAATCCAGTTTTCGTAGATATTGTTTCGGTGTTGGTTTTTGGCAGCTTTCTCATCGTTGTATTCGCAAGGTATAACTACCCATGGACTGATATGGATCCGATTGAGGGTCAGACCAAGAATGAACTCTGGAATTACTTCCTTCAGCCTGAGTGCAAAGAATCGGGGTAAAGATATTCCTGCTTTCCGGCCTGCCGCCGTTGCACAGATTTCCTGTGCTGCCGCTGCGCTGGGTGCTCGGCGTACGCGCGACGCAGTTCACCGACGGCCAGAGGCAATGATATCGGGGT
>CAWJBO010000016.1:0-96573 GCA_963841145.1 uncultured Gammaproteobacteria bacterium | reverse complement strand
CCACCCATATTGTGGATTAACAGCGTCGTCGACGCTAATCTTAAGGCCCGGCCAAAATAAATAGAATGCCGGGCAAGCACCAAGGGGATACCTATGAGAAAGATCTATCTGTTCGATATTGGTTTATTGGTTCTGGCTGGGGCCGTCGCCGGCGTGCTGGCAGACGAACCGGTACGTCCGGCGAAGCTGTCGAAAGCCGACATTGCGGGCGAGGTATTCAATCGCCCGGACATGCTGGAACATACCGAAGGCGGCAACACGACACTGGACGTTACGTCGCTGTTGTCGAGCGATAAGAAGTTCGGCTCCGGCATGTACAGGTCCGGCGCCGTCCGATTTGAGATTACTGAGCCCTATGGCGTCGATGAGTTCATGTACTTTCTTGAAGGTGGCGTGACGCTAACCTCCAGCGATGGCGACGTGCAGGTCATCAACGCCGGTGAGGCCGTCACGATTCCCAAGGAATGGACGGGCATCTGGGATACTGAGGGCTATACGAAGATCTGGGTGATTTACTCAGAGGATGGTTCGGGACTTGAGTAATAGACTGTGTGCCGCGCTTGTCAGCCTGGTGATCCTGGTCGGCTGCGGCGACACAACGACGCAGGGTGGTACGGCGGAGGGAGGCTCCAACCACGCGGACGTCGTGTTCACCAATGCGCGCGTCTACACGGTAGATGACGTCCGCACCTTGGGCGGAGGCGGTCGCCGTTAAAGGTGACGAAATTGTCTATGTCGGTGATGCAGCCGGCGTTGAAGCGATGGTCGGCGATGCAACCCGTCAGAGGGACCTGCAGGGCCAGCTACTGCTACCTGGATTCATCGACTCACATGTGCATCCGATTGGCGGCGGGGCCTACGCGACGGCACTGTCACTGGATACCTATGGCAGCGTGGCCGACTGGGTCAAGGCGATCGCCGATTACGCTGCCCAGAACCCGGATGCGCCCGTTTTGTTCGGCTACGGTTTCCTTGCAAGCACATTCGGACCTGTTGGTCCTACGCGGCAACTTATCGATGAAATTGTGCCCGACCGGCCGGTCTTGATCATGGATGAGGGATTTCACGCGGCCTGGGCTAATTCGGCCGCGCTAGCGGCGCTGAACATCACGCAGGATACGCCAGACCTGGTGCCCGGATTCAGCTATTACAAACGAGATGCTAACGGTGACGCGACCGGCTACTTGCTGGAGGGTACGGCCGGCATGGCGATGGACACCCTGGACGTCATCACCCGAGAGGTCGTGGTCGAGGGCGTTCAAAATCATAATCGACATTATGAACGCTTACGGCGTTACTGCGGCGTTTGACGCCGGTGTTATCGGTTATGAGGAGATCGCGGCTTCGGTGCTCAAAGCAAACAGAAGACAACGGCGACATGAATATCCGCCTGATGGGTTCCTACCGGCCGCGCGGTGCGGAAGATGTCGATATCGCCGTCGACAAGGCGCTGGAGTGGGGCCGCACAATCAAGGGCGAGAACTATCACTACAACGTATTGAAGATCATGGATGACGGCACCGTCGAAGGGCGCACTGCCGCGATGTTCGAGGACTACCAGGGCGAGCCGGGCAACAGCGGCGAAACCGTGTTCACCGAGGCGCAGATGACGTCGATGATCGTGGGTGCGGCGCGCCAGGGTATCGACGTGCACATTCATGCGCTGGGCGAGCGGGCAATTCATGAGTCGCTGAACGCCATCGAGGCGGCTCGCCAACAGGCACCCGATAGCAAGACGCGCTACGCGATCTGCCACATCCAGGTGATCACGGATCAGGACCTGCCGCGATTCGCCGAACTCGATGTCATAGCTCAAAGCACGCCATTGTGGGCGTCTTACGACACCTATGGTGAACAGTTTGTCAGCGAGGATCAGTTCAATCGATTCTGGCGGTACAAGAGTCTTAAAGACCTTGGCGTGCGTCTGTCATTCGGCAGCGATTTCCCGGCCAGCGGCGCCGGAACACTCGGTCTTTCGCCGCTGGTGCAGATCGAAATCGGCCACACCCGGCAATTTGCGGGAGAACGGGATGCGCCGATACAGCCCCGTGAGAGCGAGCGTCTGGCTATCGAGAGCCTCGTTCGCGGTTTCACGATCGATGCTGCCTACCAGATGCACATGGACGACAAGATTGGCTCTATTGAGGTTGGCAAGAAAGCAGACCTCGTTGTACTCGACCAGAATATTTTCGAGATCGATGCCTACGACATTCACGAGACAGGCGTTGTGCTGACCATGATGGACGGCAAAGTCGTCTATGAAGCGACGACGGAGCAGGGTACATGAGTCCGTCGACGATACGGGTTGCAGTCGTTACGGGCGGTGGACATGGCATTGGCCGGGCACTGTGTCGGCGTCTCGCGCGAGATGGCGCGAAGGTTGTCGTAGTCGATATCGACGAAGCGGCGGCATCGACGGTCGCAAGCGAAATTAGCGGCACTGCGCACGCACTGGATGTGAGTGACGAGCAGGCGGTCGCCCGGCTCGTTGACGAGGTTGAGCAGACTGAAGGCCCGATCGACATGTTCATCTCGAACGCTGGCGTCGGTTATGGCGACGGTGATGCTGGCGCGATCTCGGCCGAAGGTGGGATGAATCCGATCGACGATCGCTGGGATGCCTGCTGGCGGATCAATGTCATGGCACATGTTTACGCCGCACGCGCCGTCGTGCCGCGCATGCTGCAACGCGGCGGCGGCCACCTGGTGAACACCGCGTCGGCGGCAGGCCTGTTGAGCCAGATCGGCGACTCCGCGTATTCGGCGACCAAGCACGCGGCGGTCGGTTTCGCAGAGTCGCTGGCAATTGACTACGGCGAAGCCGGTATCGTTGTGTCAGTGGTGTGCCCGCAGGCGGTTGCGACGCGCATGATCGGCATCGAAGACGATTCGGAGTCGCTGGAGGGCGGATTCCATGGCAATGACGTCGACGGCATCATGCGGCCGGAAGTCGTCGCCGATATCGTCATCGATGAGGCGCTGGCCGGGCGTTTCCTGATACTGACGCATCCCGAGGTGACGACCTACGTGCAGCGCAAAGCCAGCGATCACGATCGCTGGATTAAGGGGATGCAGCGTTTCCGCAAAAAGCTGTCCGGCTAACAGCCTTCGTGGGCCGATCTTCGCCCGTCTGCTAGGGCGAGCCACTGTATTGCCACAACACCGATGAGCGCTGACCTGAACGGCAATAGGCGAGTACCGGCCCGTTCGCTGCCCGCAACGATCTCCTGGAATCGCTTGACCGTCTCCGCGCTGATGCCGGCGTTGGAAATCGGCAGGTGATGAAAAGCAACGCCGCGGATGTCGCACTCGGTTTTGACGGCCGCGGCCGTGGGTTGTCCGAAATCCTCGTCATCCGGACGGTTACAGACGATCGTGACAAAACCGTTTTCCTGAAGCGCCTGAACGTCGGCAGGCTGAATCTGGCCGGCGACGGAACAGGTCTCCGTGAGTTTGTAGATCGTCATTGAGGCGGCTCAGACGGCGTCGACTGGGATCTTCAGATAACGAATGCCGTTGCTTTCAGGTTCGGGTAGCTTCCCGGCCCGCATGTTGACCTGGATCGATGGCAACAGGAGCTTCGGCATACCGAGTTCGCTATCGCGACCTTCCCGCAGGGCAACGAACTCCGATTCGGATACGTCGTTGTTGATATGAATATTGTTCTCGCGCTGCTCGGCTACCGAGGTTTCCCAGGCAAACACATCGCGGCCGGGCGCCTTGTAATCGTGGCACATGAAGAGGCGAGTATTCTCCGGCAGCGACAATATCGCCCGGATGGATCGGTAGAGCTGCGGCGCGCTGCCGCCGGGGAAGTCAGTCCTGGCCGTGCCGAAGTCCGGCATGAACAGCGTGTCGCCGACGAAGGCGCTGTCACCAATAACGTAGGTGACACACGCCGGTGTGTGCCCCGGTGTTGCCATCACACGTCCGCGGATACCACCGAAGTCGAAAGTCTCGCCATCATCGAAAAGGTGATCGAACTGGCCACCGTCGGGTACCAGGTCGCCCAGGTTGAATGTCTCCTTAAAGACGGACTGAACCGCGGTGACACCGCGGCCAATTGCTGTCTTGCCGCCAAGCTTGCCTTGAAGATAAGGCGCGCCACTCAGGTGATCCGCGTGTACATGAGTCTCGAGGATCCAGTCGATCGTCAGGTTGTTGACCTTTGCATGGTTGATAACCTGGTCCGCAGCTGACGTCGAGGTACGGCCCGAAGCCGGGTCGTAGTCGAGCACAGGATCGATAATCACCGCGTGTGACGATTCAGGGTCGCTGACGATGTAGGTAACGGTAAACGTTGCCTCGTCGAAAAAAGCGCTTACTTCTGGTGTGGACATTTCTGCCTCATCGATCAAAACGTTCGGTCATTATAAAGCCCTCCGCAGGTGTCGCACCATGGCAGGACGAGTGTCGGGATGGGCGAAGCACCTGGCGGCGTGACGGGCTTCGTCTGGCTAGCCTTGCAGCACTGCTTCGCGGATCTTGTCGATCTGCGGCTTCAGTTTCGGCGGTGCTTTGCCGAGGCAATGTTTGTCGCGCGGGCAGTTCGAGCTGCGCTGGCAGATGATGGTCGCATCCGTCGCAGCGCCGTGTTCGATCCAGCCGATGTTGAGGATCTTGCTAATGCTCTCCAGTTGCTTGCGCGCCTCGGTCGGAATCGGCGCCGAGCCGCCGCCGCTGTTGCAACTCGCTTCGATCATGTCGATGGTTCGTTTCGGATCGATATTCTGGGCAATCAGCGCAGGCGAGAGGTCGACGCCGGCGCACAGTACGTGCGGGTTGCCGGCGGCATCCTTGCTGCGTATCGACTGGCAGCAGTAGAGGCGTTTGTCGTCGCCACTGCGTAATACCGATATTTGTGACGAGGGCTTGGTGGAGCGCGTATTCAGCATACGAAATACTGCCCAGTGCTGGCAGGGGTCGGATACCAGGGTCATATTGCCCCACGGCAACGGGATGCCGTTGCCGCGATAGACGGCCCTGAGGTTGCCGGGCGGGTAGGCATCGAAATAATGCCAGTGGGGATACGGCGATACGCTTGGCATGCGTCGCATCACCAGCGTCTTCGTCAGGTCGATCTTGTCGCCGGAATTGATGGCGTAGGCCTGGCGCGCAAGAAACTGGCGAAATGGCGTTTTCGGCGCGAGCAGGGCGGCCGCAAAATAACTGCACTCGAAGTCCCGCCATGCATAGAGGATGTCCTTGGCATCAACGTTCAGGGAATCGTCGTCATGACGACGGCCGGATACCCGCCCGCCGGATACCTGCGGTGCACGCGCGCCGTCTCCGCCGTGCAGCACCATGTGCCCGATATGATTGGCGAGGTCGAATTTTAGTCGCGCAGGATCTTTTTCGAGCTCGCGGTTCAGGTAAACCTTGTTCGGCGCATCGAAGAAGGAACGAACCATGGTGTTAAGTGGCTTGTCGGCGTCTCCCTGGTCTTTGAATGTAGAGTTGTCGAACCAGTGGATGTCCATGCCCAGCTGTTTCGCGATTGCAAACACGTCGTCCAGGTGCATCGGGAATTGTTTCTTGCCGACGGTCTCAGCGGCTCGTTCGAGATCGGGAAAGCGGTTCTTGCTGGATTCCTGGTGAGCGCGGATCAGCAGGTGCGCAAACTGCCGGCCGGTTGTTCCCGTCTGCGCCAGTAATTCGGGGATGGCGAGCTGCAGCAACGATTCGGAGAACAGGAATCCCGGCTCCAGCGGCATGCCGCTGACCGCCGCCGTTGGCGCCGTGTCGATCACGTTGTCGTCGAGGGATTCATCGAAGAACCAGCTCGTTTCCTTCTGGAAGATCTCGGCGATGATCTCCAGCAGTCGCTCGGAGGGCACGCGCTTGCCATTCTCGATCATGGACAGATACGACACCGAAGGTCCGGCCTCCGCGTCAATCTGCACGCAACGGACGGAGAGGTCCTCAAGCGTCAGGTTGTTGCGCTTGCGTAAGCTCTTGATTTTAGTACCAAGAAAATGCGCTTTGCGTCGAAGGCCCTGGTGGCTGGTCATATTGATCCTCTTTACTAAGTGCGATCCGGTTCTCTATTTTGTGAAATTAACATTGTGAAATTCTTACTGTCAAATTTCATTCTAATGGGGATTAAAATACCGTTCAAGACATTTATTCGCAGCGATAGCAGCGATTCTGACAGGAAGGAACAAAGCCATGACGCGACAGGAACAGATCAAGAAGCTGGCATCGGAATGGGCAGACAGCCCGCGTTGGAAAGGTACCGAGCGCAGCTACAGCGCTGAAGACGTGGTGAAACTGCGTGGCACCGTGCAGATTGAACACACACTCGCTCGCCTCGGCGCCGAGAAGATGTGGCGTCTCGTTAACCAGGAAGAACCGCTTTGCGGGCTGGGTGCCCTGACGGGTAACCAGGCCATCCAGGAAGTCCAGGCTGGACTGAAAGCGATCTATTGCTCAGGTTGGCAGGTTGCCGGCGACGGCAATAGTGCGGGCGAGATGTACCCCGATCAGAGCCTGTACCCGGTCGACTCCGTGCCGAAAATGGTTGAGCGCATTAACAATGCGCTGCTGCGAACAGACGAGATTCATGCGCTGAACGGCGACGACAGCATCGACTGGCTGCCACCCATCATCGCGGACGCAGAGGCCGGCTTTGGCGGCAACCTCAACGCTTTTGAGCTCATGAAGAGCATGATCAAAGCGGGCGCAGCGGGCGTGCACTTTGAGGACCAGCTTTCTTCCGCCAAGAAGTGCGGTCACATGGGTGGCAAGGTCCTGGTGCCAACGCACGAGGCCGTGGCGAAGCTCAACGCCGCCCGGCTTGCCGCCGATGTCTGCGGTGTACCAACAGTGTTGTTGGCACGTACCGACGCGGATGCGGCAAACCTGATTACGTCTGACTCAGATGATCGCGACCATCCGTTCATTACGGGCGAGCGCACGCCGGAAGGCTTTTACCGCACAAACGCCGGTATGGATCAGGCAATCGCGCGCGGGCTGGCTTATGCGCCCTATGCGGACATGATCTGGTGCGAAACCTCGAAGCCGGATCTCGAGCAGGCAAAGGTCTTCGCCGATGCTATTCACGCCAAATTCCCGGACCAGCTGCTGTCCTACAACTGTTCGCCGTCGTTCAACTGGAAAGCGAATCTCGATGACGCGACGATGAAAGTATTTCGCGAAGAACTCGGCAAGATGGGCTACAAGTTCCAGTTCATTACGCTGGCGGGCTGGCATGCGCTGAATTCCAGCATGTTCAACCTGAGCCGCGCCTACAAGCAAGAGGGCATGTACGCGTACTCGAAATTGCAGGAAAAAGAGTTCGCAGACGAGAAGTTCGGCTTCCGCGCGGCGAAACACCAGTCTTTCGTTGGCGCCGGCTACTTCGATGCAGTGCAGAATACGATCATGCATGGTCTGTCATCCACCACGGCTTTGGCAGGAAGCACCGAAGAAGAGCAATTCGTCGCGTAAACGGGTTGACAGTTGCAGGCTCCGCGAGAGCTAATGCGTATGGAATCAGCAACGGTTGAACTCATGGAAAATCAGGATCGGCGCACGGTTGGCGCGCTGAGTGTAGCGCCCGTCTTTTTCGATTTTGTCGAGCGGGAGCTGCTGCCAGCAATTGATCTCGAACCGGACGTGTTCTGGGGCGGGCTCGAATCACTGATCGAGGAGCTCACTCCCGTCAATCGGTCTCTGCTCGCAGTTCGTGACGAGCTGCAGCAGAAGATCGATGCGTGGCACATCGAGCGGCAGGGACAGGAGTGGGAGCACGCCGACTATGTCGCGTTCCTGAAAGACCTTGGCTATCTCGCCGACGCCGGCAGCTCGTTTAAAATAGAAACAGCCAATGTCGATGCCGAGATTGCCGAGATCGCTGGCCCACAGCTGGTCGTGCCTGTCAGCAACGCGCGTTTTGCAATCAACGCTGCAAACGCCCGCTGGGGTAGTTTGTACGATGCGCTCTATGGCACGGACGTTATCGACGAGGAGAACGGCCAGCAGCGTGACGGCGGTTACAATCCGACACGCGGCGCCGCCGTCATTCGCTATGCCACGGCATTTCTCGACAGCGCAATTCCGCTTGATGGTGTCAGTCACGCCGATGTGAATGACTACGGTCTTGATCGACCGGAGACCGGTGCAGTATTCGTTGCCTCACTGGCCGGAGGCGAGACAGTCCATCTCAAGGATCCGCAGCAGTTTGTCGGATCCGCCGAGACTAAAAATGGCTGCGCCTACCTGTTCAGGAATAATGGTTTGCATGTCGAGATCCAGGTAAACCCTCATCACCCGGTTGGTAAGGACGCACCCGCGCACGTGGCGGATGTCATTCTCGAAAGCGCCATAACGACCATCCAGGACTGCGAGGATTCGGTCGCCGCCGTCGATGCCGAGGATAAAGTCGGTGTGTACCGCAACTGGCTGGGCCTTATGCAGTGCGATCTCGAGACCACCTTCGAAAAGTCTGGCAAGACGCTCACACGCAGCCCAAGTCCGGATCGGGTCTATACGGCCGTTGACGGCAGCGAGCTGCGTTTATCCGGGCGAAGCCTGATGCTGGTCCGCAACGTCGGGCACCTGATGACAACCGACGCAGTGCTTGACGACGCCGGTGAGGAAATCTTTGAAGGTATGCTCGACGCGGTCGTCACCACCGCATGTGCGATGACGGATCGTCGCCGTGATGGACTGCAGCCGAACAGTTCCACGGGCAGTATCTACATCGTCAAACCGAAAATGCACGGTCCAGAGGAAGCGGCCTTTACGGATCGGCTATTCAGTCGTGTCGAAGAAATGCTCCAGCTCGAGCCCGATACCATCAAGGTCGGCGTGATGGACGAGGAGCGCCGCACCACGGTGAATCTGCCCGAATGCATTCGTGCTGTGAAAAAGCGCGTCGTGTTCATCAATACCGGCTTCCTTGACCGGACCGGTGATGAAATCCACACCAGCATGCGGGCCGGGCCGGTATTACCGAAGGAAACGATTAAGCTCGAGCCCTGGATCAACGCTTACGAAGACTGGAATGTGGATATCGGCATTCGCTGCGGTCTGCCCGGCAAAGCGCAGATCGGCAAAGGTATGTGGCCGAAGCCGGACGAAATGCGACAGATGATGGACACGAAACAGGCACACCCGGAGGCGGGTGCGAACTGCGCGTGGGTGCCGTCGCCGACGGCTGCAACCCTGCACGCGATGCATTATCACGCCGTCAACGTGCGGGAACGGCAACAAGCGCTGGCGAAACGAAAACTGGCCAGCCTCGATGACATTTTGACGCCGCCGCTCGGCGATTTGAGCCACTTGTCGGCGAATGAAATCCAGGCCGAACTCGACAACAACGCGCAGGGGATACTCGGTTACGTTGTGCGCTGGATCGATCAGGGCGTGGGTTGTTCCAAGGTGCCCGATATCAGTGACGTCGGGCTGATGGAAGACAGGGCGACGTTGCGCATCTCGAGCCAGCACATAGCTAACTGGTTGCTGCACGACGTGACGAATGAGCAGCAGGTGCTGGAGACATTCAGGCGCATGGCCAAAATCGTCGACAGGCAGAACGAGGGTGATGCATCATACGAACGTATGAGTGACGATTTTGAGTCAAGCATCGCTTTCCAAGCCGCCTGTGCACTGGTGTTCGAAGGCTGTGACCAGCCCAACGGTTACACAGAACCGCTGTTGCATCATTATCGCCGGCTAAAGAAAGCGCAGCTTGTAAGCTGACGTATGCTGTTCCGCCCGGGGCGGCTACATTCCCTGTTCATGGTTCTCGGGCTGTTCCCGGGATTGCTGTTCGCGAACGATGTCGTGACTGTTGCGGTCGCAAGCAATTTTGCAGGCACAGCCGCGAACCTCGTCACAGCGTTTACAGAAGAGACGGACGTCGAGATTCGCCTCAGCCCCGGCTCCACCGGCAAACTCTATGCGCAGATTCTGCACGGCGCGCCCTACGACATTTTCCTGGCGGCGGACGAACAGCGTCCGCTGTTGCTGGAGCAGGGCGGCCACAGTGTCCGCGGCAGCCGCGCGACCTACGCAATGGGAGGACTGGTGCTGTGGTCGCGCGATGAGCGCCTGCGTGGCAAGGACTGCCATGCCGTACTCCGGCAAGGCAATTACGATCATCTTGCACTCGCCAATCCAGAGACTGCGCCCTACGGTGCAGCGGCGCGCCAGTTCCTCGTCGCCGAGAATCTGTGGGAGTCGGTGTCGCCAAATGCTGTCTACGGAGAGAATATTTCGCAGACGATGCAGTTTGTCGCGAGTGGCAACGCGAACCTCGGCTTCATAGCGAAGGCGCAAACGACGATACCCGGATTGCCAGCCGCCACTTGCAGCTGGCCTGTCCCCGAAACAAGGCATGCACCAATACGGCAGCAACTCGTGCTGCTGGCGCGGGCCAGGGATAATCAGGAAGCCCGCCGTTTCCTCGAGTTTCTCAAGACCCCGAGGGCTGCGGAGATCATAAGACAGCATGGCTACCGGGTCTTGGACCGATGAATCCACTGGCCGAATCTTCGATCCTCGCACCGTTGCTCCTGTCTGCTCAGCTGGCGCTGGTTACGACGGTCTTGCTGTTGTTCCTGGGTACGCCAATAGCCTGGTGGCTGTCGCAAACCGAGTCGCGCATCAAAGCTGTCGCGCAGGCAATCGTCGCGATGCCTATCGTCTTGCCGCCGACGGTGCTGGGTTTCTATTTGTTGATTGTGCTGGGACCAAACGGGGCCATTGGCAGTTGGTGGGTACAGGTGACTGGCAGCGCGCTGACCTTTTCCTTCACCGGTCTCGTCATTGCATCCTGCGTCTACAGCCTGCCGTTCGCAGTGCAGCCGTTGCAGAGCGCGTTCGAATCCCTGCCGCGCCAGACGCTCGAGTTCGCCCGGACACAGGGTGCCTCGAAGATCGACGCGTTCTTTTCAGTAGCCTTACCAATGTCGCTTCGCGGCTTTGTTGGTGCTGCAGTCCTGAGTTTTGCCCACACGCTCGGGGAGTTCGGCGTGGTGCTGATGGTTGGAGGCAATATTCCTGGCGAGACGCGCGTGATATCAATTGCCATATACGACAGCGTCGAGACGCTCAACTACAGCGACGCGCACCAGATGTCGCTGCTTTTGCTGGGCTTTGCATTTGTTGTGCTTCTGACCATGTTTACTATTAATCGGCGCTGGAGCCTGCGATGACAGAGCAGACTGCCGTGACGGAACCCAAGGCCACCATCGCGTTACGACACGCTTTGCGACGCACGGACTTTGAACTAAATGTCGACGTACGAATTCCGGCGACCGGCATTACCGGCCTGTTCGGCGAGTCCGGCGCGGGAAAGACGACGCTGTTGCGTTGCATTGCCGGTCTAGAGAGGGGAAGCACACACGACACGCGGCCGGTACATCGTCGCGGGATCGGTTACGTCTTTCAAAAGCCACAGTTGTTTCCGCACCTGGATGTCCGCGGCAACATCGAATATGGGCGTCGCCGCTCAAAGTCACCGCAGACAGATCAAGCCCAGGTTATCGACTTGCTGGGGCTCAAAGACCTGCTCGATCGCAAACCACATAGCCTGTCGGGCGGCGAATCGCAGCGCGTTGCAATTGCTTCGGTTCTGCTTCGGTCGCCGCGTCTTGTCCTCATGGACGAGCCCCTTGCGTCGCTCGATCGGCGCCGCAAGGAGGAGTTACTGCCTTACCTCGATCGCCTGCATGATGAGCTATCGATACCGATGATCTATGTCAGTCACAGCATCGACGAAGTTAGTCGGCTGTGCGACCACCTGCTGTTGATCGACAATGGCAAGATCGTTGCAAGCGGTGAGTTGCATACGGTGCTGTCGCGACTCGATCTGCCGCTCCTGTCCGGTGTCAATGCCGGTTGCGTCATCGATGCGCGGCCACAGCGCTATGACAAAGCCTTCAATCTCACGGAGCTGGCATTCTCAGGCGGTGTACTCACAGTTCCTGGTCGCTACGAGACGAGGGACCGAAGTGTACGGCTGCGCATAGCGGCGCAAGACGTCAGCCTTTGCCTCGGACGGCCCGATGGCACCACCATTCTCAACGTGATTGAGTCACGCATCGACGACATAAAGAACGTCGGACCGTCGTCAGCACTGGTGCGCCTTGCCGCCGGGGATGACCACCTGCTGGCAATGATCACGCGGCGATCGGCTGCCCGGCTGGATCTCAAGAGAGGCGACGCGGTTTTCGCGCAGGTGAAGTCGGTAACAGTAAGGCGCTAGTGTCCTGTTTGCTGAGTTCGCTTACTTTCAGAAAGCCTGCAAAGCGTTAGTGCAAGGCGCAGCCCGCCGGTAATGGCTAGCCCTTGCCCAGGGCTGCAACGCCGCAATAGCGCTTTGCAGGCTTTCCCTCCGGGCGCTCCCGGCAGCCCGTCCTGCCGCGTTGCAGTCGTTTGAAGTGGCTCGCTAGTCCTGCACACCTGCGCCTCGCAAGACGGGCTGCCAATAGCGCTGGGAGTTAGCGAACTCAGCAAGCAGGACACTAGGCCCTGCTAACACGAGTCAGGTCTCTGGTACCCTAGTGGCACAACAAGACCAAGAAGTGAGCTGATGGTATCCACACTAATTGAACGCATAACGCGCGGCAGCCTCGTGCTGCAAATTGGAATAGGCATTGTCGCCGGCATCGCTCTGTCGTTGATATCGCCCAAGGCGGCCGGTGCGGCGATGCTGCTCGGTAACCTCTTTGTGCAGGCATTGAAGGCGGTTGCGCCAGTGCTGGTGCTGGTCCTGGTAGCCTCGGCGATCGCCAATCGCAGGGCGAGCCACACCTCACAGATGCGGCCAATTCTGGCCATGTATCTGTTGGGTACCGTTGCGGCCGCACTGCTCGCTGTCACCATGAGCACGCTGTTTCCGACGACGCTGGCGCTGCAAATCGCAGACCTCGATGCCAGCGCTCCGCAGGGCATCGCGGAGGTGTTGGGCGGGCTGCTGCAGAAGCTGGTCGACAATCCCGTGAACGCCATTCTCACAGGTAACTTCATCGGTATCCTCGTCTGGGGCGTGCTGCTTGGCGTATTCCTCCACCACGCCGCGGACTCGACACGCCGATTGCTGGCTGATACGGCCGATGCGGTGACGCACATCGTTCGCCTCGTTATCCGCCTCGCGCCGATCGGCATCTTCGGCCTGGTGGCCGGTAACCTGGCGGCGTCGGGCCTGTCGGTGCTGGGCGGTTATGCACGCATTCTCTCAGTGCTGCTCGGCAGCATGCTGATCATGGCATTGCTGGTGAATCCGCTGATCGTGTGGATCAAGACACGAAAGAACCCTTACCCGATCGTGCTGACGGCGCTCCGGGAGAGCGGCGTCACGGCTTTCTTCACACGCAGCTCGGCGGCGAACATCCCGGTAAATCTCGCACTGTGTGAGCGCCTCGATCTCGAAAAGGACACGTACGCGGTGTCGATTCCGCTTGGCGCTACGATCAACATGGGCGGTGCGGCCATAACGATCACGGTGCTGACACTTGCTGCCGCGCACACGCTGGGGATCCAGGTGGACTTGCTGACGGCCCTGTTGCTCAGTGTTGTAGCCGCACTCTCGGCTTGCGGTGCCTCCGGAGTTGCCGGCGGTTCGCTGCTGTTGATTCCGTTGAGCTGTGGCCTGTTCGGCATCTCCAACGACATCGCGATGCAGGTCGTTGCCGTCGGCTTTGTCATCAGCGTTCTACAGGACTCGGCGGAAACAGCTTTAAACAGTTCCACGGACGTGGTGTTCACGGCTGCCGTGGCGTCGAAGGACTGAGTACAGCAAGACACAGGTCCGTTTGATTCGGAGATTCTTGTGCCAACTACTGATCGGGAACATACAGACAGCGATTTGCCACCGGATTCGTCAATTCGAGTGAATCAGGAATCGTTGCAACCGATATCCGACGTCGGCTCCTGGCGCGCTGCTGTCGTTGTCACGGTCTTCGCCATCGGCCTGCTTGCGGTGGGCGCATTGCGTTACGTGAATCTGCACTCCGAAAATCCACCTGCAGTGGCTGCGTATGCAACGCTGATCTACATCGGTTTGACCGTTCTTGCGTCGATCCTTCTTATTCGTAGTGGAGTGCCACTGAGGCGTCTTGGTTTTACGCGGGTAGAACGGCCCTGGTTGGGTCTCACCCTGGTTCTGCTTGGTGTGGCCGTCCTGCAGTTAAGTGGCTCGTTGCTCACGCCGCTCTGGGAGCAGGTGTTTGGGTCTGGACGGGATCTGACGCGGTTTTCCGCCGTGGCCGGATCCCCTGAAGCGCTGGTCAAGCTCCTGGCGCTCAACTGGACGGTCGCTGCATTTGGCGAAGAGCTGGCGTTTCGTATTGTGCTGATGCGAGGGATTGCTTACGCGCTAGGTGATACCCGGAAGGCTCTTGCGATTGCGCTTATCGTTCAGGCAATCATCTTTGGCCTGGTTCATTCCTACCAGGGACCCGCCGGCATTGCTGGTTCCACGATCAGTGGCCTGGTCTTCGGTGGCCTCACGCTCGCCGCGCGATGGAGTATCTGGCCAGCGGCCATCGCCCATGGGCTGAATAACACGATAGGGATCATGGAAGTGTATAACGGCTAGTCAGTCAGCCATGAGAATGCCACTGTTCCCATAGGCCGTTTGCCATACGAATCAAGTGACCGTCGCCAGGCGCTCTGTCCTCGTGTGGCCGCGATACGCTCGAAACCAGCCGTTCGCCTGATGTCAGGTTGACAGGCTGCGCATGCTTCAAAGCCGTCGTTGAACGTATGGCTCAGTACGTTACGTCGGTCGATCGTTCCTGACAAAATTGAAATGCTAAACTATGCGCTGGTCTGGCAGGAACAGGGTGGAAATCATGGAACTTGGATCATTCTCGATAAGCCTTGCCGTCGAAGATCTCTCAGCATCACAAAGCTTTTACGAGAAACTCGGCTTCGAGGTAATGGGCGGTGATGCCCAACAGAATTGGTTGATACTGAAGAACGGCGATCACGTACTTGGCCTGTTCCAAGGCATGTTTAAAGAAAACATCCTGTCCTTCAACCCGGGTTGGGACCAGAGCGCTAACGAACTTGATTCATTCACCGATGTGCGCGACATACAACGCGAGCTGAAGAGCCAAGGCATTAGCCTCAGCAGTGAAGCCGACGAATCAACATCGGGTCCAGCGAGCATAATGCTCACTGATCCGGACGGAAATCAGATACTCATTGATCAGCATCGATAGTCGATCGCCCTGAAGCATATCTGTCGATGGCCACACGCAAGCGCCCGGATGTGGGCCAGCGAACGACCGCTGCTGACACACAGCAGACGGTCGCATGACTCTAGAATAAGGGGGGCTACATGATCACTAGTTTTCACGGCCGGTTTTTTGGAAGTCTTGCCGTCACGATATTGTCGCTAACTCTGCTAACTGCTTGCGAGTCCAGGGAGCCGTCAATGGAGTTGTCCGAGCTGACCGATTTTGCGACCCGATATGCAGCAGCTTGGAGCGGTCAGGATCCGGCGACGTTTGGTTCGTTCTATTCTAAGAATGCGTCATTCCGCATTAACGACGGCGAACCTTCGGTAGGGCGTGAGGCAGTGGAGCAGACCGCGCGTGGCTTCATGACTAATTTTCCCGACATGGTTGTTAGATTGGTTGAAGTCCGTCAAGAAGACGGCTACGTCGAATTTCACTGGCACTGGACTGGCACAAACACCGGCCCAAACGGTACCGGGAACGCGGTGGACCTAAGAGGCTATGAGAAATGGACCTTCGACGGAGATGGTCTGATTCTGGAGTCTGTTGGCCACATGGACGATGTCGAATATCAGCGGCAACTAAATGCGGACGAGAATCCAGACAATTCGTAGTCGGCCGAGGGGCGGCTTCTGGATAAAAGCTGCCGGCTATCCAGGTCAAGATTCGATCCAACGACTGTCTGCTTTTAGCAAGAGCAGACACAAGGACGAGTCTGGCTTATAGCTAACGGTGCTAGTCGGGTCGTTGTGAATCGAGAGGATCTTTCCGAGACCTGTTCTTCCCTAACAATCGGGCTCACAGCTCTGCCATTTCATGCACTCGCAGGAATGCGTAGAATGCGTTGAACCTCCATGGTTGGACCAGCATGAACATAGAAAAAATTCAGCAACAACTGGCGGCATTCGCGAAAGAGCGTGATTGGGATCAATTTCATAGTCCGAAAAATCTCAGCATGGCGCTGGCTGGCGAATCCGGCGAGTTACTCGAGGTCTTTCAATGGTTGACTCAGGGCGGATCGGAGCGATCGGCCCTGAGCAACGAGCAGTTGCAGTCCGCGACAGACGAGCTGGCTGATATTCTGATTTATGCGCTTCGATTGGCCGATCGGCTGGACATTGATCTGGAAACCGCGATCGCAGAAAAAATCAAAAAAAACGCGGCCCGCTATACGATCGAGGCGGCAAGAGGGAACGCAGAAAAACGCTGAACGGCCCGCGGTATGGCCGCTACGCGTCGCATAGCCTCGGGTCGAATGATCTGAGGAAGAATGCCGGCCACGACTCAAAGCGGTCATTAGGATGCTAGCGTCATGGCTCTGGCCATGGACGGGCTCCGACATAACTGACTACCGAAGGTCTTGCGACGGAACCCGAATCTATCGAAACAGGGCAGTTCTAAGCTCGCTTACGACTGCGTTTCGGAGGGCCGCTGCGCTTGGCAGCATGGCTCTTCGGCGCGTTGCCGCGGCGCTTGTTAGCACCACCATTACGAGAACCAGATGACCGCTGTGAACGCCCGTTCTGAATCGGTTCAGCCTTGATGCGGGGATCCACTTCGTAGCCGGGCACGAATTCTTTTTTGATTTTCGTGCCGAGCAAATTCTCGATGTCGCGCAGCAGTTTCAGTTCATCAACGCAGACCAGCGAAACAGCACTGCCTTCGTTACCCGCGCGGGCCGTGCGGCCGATGCGATGCACGTAGTCTTCCGGGACGTTCGGCAGCTCAAAGTTCACGACATGTGGCAGGCGATCGATATCCAGGCCGCGCGCGGCGAGATCCGTCGCAACCAGAACGCGAACGGCGCCACGTTTGAAGTCGGCTAGCGCACGGGTGCGAGCCGTCTGCGACTTGTTACCGTGAATTGCGGTTGCCGTGATTCCATCCAACTCCAGTTGGGCAGCCAGGCGATTCGAACCGTGTTTCGTTCTCATGAATACGAGAACCTGTTGCCAGTTTTCGGCGCCAATACGGTGCGATAAAAGCTCGCGCTTGCGTGCTTTGTCTACAGGATAGACAACCTGGCTTACTCTGTCGGCGGTGGTGTTCTGCTGTGCTACCTGTATCTCGGCTGGCGAATTCAGTGTATTCGCTGCGAGTTGCTTGATCTCTTTCGAAAACGTCGCCGAAAACAGCAGGTTCTGGCGCTCTTTGGGAAGCACCTGCAGCACCTTGCGGATGTCACGGATGAATCCCATGTCCAGCATGCGATCTGCTTCGTCGAGTACGAGTACTTCAACCGCAGACAGTTTGATGGTTCCTCGCTGCATATGATCCAGCAGTCGACCTGGCGTGGCGACGACGATCTCGACACCCTTACGCAGTTTGTTGATCTGCGTGTTGATGCTCACTCCGCCGAAAATCACGGCGGTCCTGAAAGGCAGGTAGCGGCCGTAGTCTTCAATGCTCTGGGCTACCTGAGCTGCCAGTTCTCGTGTCGGTGTCAGAACCAGCGCTCTGACCTTGCCACGATTGATGTCGTTGTTCTGCAGCCGCTGTAACAGCGGCAGAGTGAAGCCCGCGGTCTTGCCGGTGCCGGTTTGGGCTCCGGCCAGGATGTCGTGGCCTTCGAGAATATGGGGTATTGCCTGCTGTTGGATCGGTGTGGCTTCGCTATAGCCTTTTGTGTCGACCGCACGCAGCAGTTCGGCCGTGAGGCCGAGTTCTTTGAATAACATTTGGATTTGTGCTCCAGGGCGCCTGACCGTCCGCGGCATTGCTGTCGCGCAGGGTTCGGTCCAGGCTGGTAAATCTTGAGTAGCTCCGAAACCCGCAGGATTGCTGGGTTTGGAGTAGATGGCGCAGACCGAAGTGCGCCAAGACGCCGCGGACTATAACAGAGTGCCAGTCAATTGGAAGGGCAGGCTAGCTATAAATGACTTCTGTCCCGGCTGGCGAACTTGTTGAGTAGCATCGCAAATATCAGAATTTGTGGCACCGTGACGACCGGCAGCCAACGAACGGGATGCACTTCCAGTCGAAGAAGCCAAACAGCAGGATGGTCATCGGCAGGTTTGCCCATGATCGCCAGCCGGTGATTAATGGGCGGGATCTGGTCGCTCGGGGGGCTGCTGTGACGACGATGGCCTGTGGTACTGATCGTCAAAGCAAACGACAGTGACCTCTGCCATCAAATGTGACTAGTGCTTTCCCGGTTGCGGTAGGATGCCTCATCGAAATCCGGAATAGGGGGTAGTCGAAGTGGCTGGAGACAGGCTGGTAGGCGTAATCGGTGGCATGGGCCCGGAGGCTACAGTGGACTTCATGGCCAAGGTAATCGCGGCGACGCCGGCACAAGACGATCAGGATCATATTCGCATGCTGGTCGAGCACAATCCCCGTATTCCCAGCAGGCAGAGCGCTGTGCGCAGCGATGGAAAGGACCCCGGCCCGGTGCTGGCGTCACTTGCCGCGCGCCTGCAACAAGGCGGCGCCGATTTCATCGTGATGCCCTGTAACGCTGCGCATGCCTGGGCAACGAGTATCGAGTCGGCCATCACGATTCCGTTCATCAGTATTGTTGACGAATCGGCGTCGCGAGCGCTGCAAGACAGCGATGGCGGCGCGATTGGCCTGCTGACGACACCCGGCTGTTTCGCCGCGGGGGTCTACCAGGAAGCGCTGGCCGGCCACGAACTTGTTCTGCAGTCACCTGACGAGCTCGCCGATACGATGACGTTCGTCAGCCGCATAAAGGCGGGCGACAAATCGGATACCGTGGTGCATGGCCTTCGCGGGCTGGTCGAGAGTCTGATTGCCAGCGGAGCACAGGCCGTAATAGCTGCCTGCACGGAATTCCCGTTGGTACTCGATCCATCGATGTTTGATGTGCCGTTTGTGTCGTCAACCGATGTGCTCGCGGAAAAGACCGTAATGCTCGCACTGTCTGATGAGCCCCTGCCGAAAAAATAAGGATACGAAAATGCAGTTGTCTCAATTCCCTCGAATCCGTCTCGCGCATTTGCCAACGCCGCTCGAGCACCTGCCGCGACTGAGCGAACACCTGGGTGGGCCGGAGATCTACGTCAAGCGGGACGACTGCACAGGCCTCGCGACCGGTGGTAACAAGACCCGCAAGCTGGAATTCTCCATGGGTGAGGCGCTGCAGCAGAAAGCCGACACCATCATCACGGTTGGGGCCGTGCAATCGAATCACGTGCGCCAGACTGCGGCGGCCGCCTGCAAGCTCGGCCTGAAGTGCGAGGTGTTGCTGGAGCATCGTGTCGGCCATCCCAGTGATCTCTATCGCAACTCCGGCAATGTGTTGCTCGATCGAATTTTCGGCGCCAACCTGCGCGAGTATGAGAAGGGCACCGACTTCGATGCTGCTATAGCCGAGGTAGCGGGCGTGGTGCGCGCTGCCGGCGGCACGCCGTATATCATTCCTGGTGGCGCCTCGAATCCTGTTGGTGCACTTGGTTACGTCAACTGCGGTCTGGAACTCTTGCAACAGTTTTCGGAGCAAAGCCTCAACGTGGATCACATCGTTACCGCGACTGGTAGTGCCGGCACCCACGCGGGTCTCGCTGTGGGCATACGAGGTGGCGGCAGTGACCTGCCGATTCTTGGCATCGGTGTTAACGCGCCGCAGGACGCGCAAGAAGGGCGCGTCTACGAACTTGCGGTGGAGACTGCAGATCTCGTCGGTGCTCCTGGCGTTGTATCGCGAGACGACATCATCGCTGACTGCAATTACATCGGTCCCGGGTACGGTGAGCCGACGGATTCAATGAATGAGGCGGTACTGATGCTGGCACGTCTCGAGGGTTTGCTGTTCGACCCGGTGTACAGTGGCAAGGCGCTGGCCGGAATGATCGACTACATTCGCGAGGGCCGTTTTGAAGGCGGATCCACGATCGTCTTCCTGCACACTGGCGGTGCCGCCGGCCTGTTTGCCTATGCCGATACGTTGAAGCTCGACTAGCAAACACTGGCGAACGAGCAGGCTCTTTATCAGACGATCAGGCTAGATCTGGCTGTCCAGGATCTTCTTCTTAATCTTCTGAAATTCGTCCTCGGTAATGTAGCCATCGTCTTTTAGCTGGCCCAACGATCGAAGCTGCTCCAGCGTCCGCGACATATCCCTGCTTTTAACCGCGTCGTTTGGTCCAGGTTCTGCATTGCTGGCGCTCGCCTCCTGGCTTTTCATCGCTTCTTCCCGGGTTTGCTGGCGCTCCCGTTCTGCCTCTTCGAGACGGCGCTGTTCTTCGCGTGCCCTGATCTCTGTCTCTGTCTGAATCCGCTGCATCCCCAAACGCCCCCGCTCGGACTCAACTGATCGGGCGTTGGTTTCATCATTCGTCTGAGATTGGTTGGTCTGATCGGCAACACCAGCTGTCTGCGCCTGTGCCAATGAAAACGCGGCCATGCCGAACATCAACGTCTTTAAACTGAATTTCATAACTATGTCCTATCGCCCAAGGGCAGCCAAGGTCCGGTACTTGATGCCTTGGTATCGCTGCTCCGAGTCAATCGCAGCCAATCACCATCATATCAGGCGACCGTCCGGATTCGAGCGCCTGGCGGCCGTTCGACACTGGCTTCCTGCTGGAAGCTGGTTTGAAGGTCTGATCGAGCTGAAAGTAGTTGTTGGTAATCAATCAGGGTAACGGTCCGCTTACGGTCAATTGCAGGCGTTTGAGAGAGGTGGGCTCTGACCCAATGCGGCGACTAGCTGTGGCAATCGCGTTACTTTAACGAGAAGTCTGCAAGACTCGCGAATACGTCAGTTGCGTCGCCGGGTTTCCTTGGGCGAGGCTTCGGGTCCTTTTCAATATAAGCAATAGCAGCGTTCATCTTGGCTGCAATAGTCATATAGATAACCTCATCCCCTTTCAGCCCAAGATGCATGGTGCCGTCTTTCCTGAACTTGTATCCCTGCGCCTTGAAATTACTGACATAGACGTCAAGTAGTTCCTGCGTCGTAACTGATTCGTCTTCGGGCAAAAGAAAGAGCAATACGTGATAATTAGACTCGTCCTTGTAGCTGATTATCTCGAAGTTCTTGGTGCTGTTATTCTCGACCTCTTGCCTTGGCCCTAATGTGTTGCCGCGATATTCAATATCTGTGGGCAAGCTATTGGCAAAAATAATGAAATATGCTGCTACGCAAATAATTACGATTATTACAGGCTTGGCAGGGCTCATAGCAGTGATCCGTTTCCAGAGGCGTAGCAATATTCTACAGTAGTGTTGTGGTCCAGCAGAAAGTCGATCAATAGCTAAGAGTCGCCTCTTGCGAGAGGCCCGTCCGGACCTGTTCTTAGCGCCCAGGCCGAACGTCTGCTTTCCCCGAAACCTGCCGTTCGAGCATCCGTTTTAGGGAAACACGACCGTCTGCTTCCGGCAAGGAGCGGACGTTCACCGCTTAATATATCGGCGGTGAAAACTTTAGAGATCAGCCGGCATCCACGCTGTCCTCAAGCAGTTTCAAAATGTGGTGGATCGAATCCTCCACTTCCTGAACTTCAAGCAACAGATTCTCAAGATTGTTAACCCTCCAACTCATCATCTGCAGGAAAACCGGATCAGAGAGAAGCTCGGACAAATCCGAGCCGGATGCAACATCAAGTCGGCTCAACTTTCCGCCAGACAAGAGCACATCAGTCATTACGCCCTTACTAATCAGATAAGGACCAATTCGCTCGAACGTTGTTCTGTTCTCCGTCCACTCATCGCCGCTCAGATCTTCCACAATATCCGGCCACCCTGCGACCGCCACACGAAG
Organism: uncultured Gammaproteobacteria bacterium; assembly: GCA_963841145.1. Classification (GTDB taxonomy): domain Bacteria; phylum Pseudomonadota; class Gammaproteobacteria; order Steroidobacterales; family Woeseiaceae; genus UBA1847. The sequence continues at coordinate 74,652 of CAWJBO010000016.1, read as the reverse complement.
TGAATCGTTGCGCAGCAGCCCGAGGCTGCCAGACTGAATGAGCGAGTTAATTCCGCCAAGCACCGGGTCATAGGTCCATGCCCTAAGGGAGATATATGCAAGCTCGGCGGTCGTTGCGCTGCTCTGCGACTGTCCACCTATTCCTGCCCGAGCGAGAATCTCGTAGGCCGCATCCAGAGCAGCTTCGTGCACACTACGTATAGTCTCCAGACGAGCTTCGTTGGCATGAAAGTCAGTCGTGAGCTGCGCGATGGATTCCCTTTCGTCTAATCCTGCTCGCCGCTCACCCCACCAGGCATCAATCCCGAAGGCCAGTAATATGGACGCGACGATGACAACGCCCTCAACGATCAGGGCAGACCGTGGCTTATTCGTCCAATTCAATGGGTCTCCTTAGATTCAAAATCGAAATCAGGGTTCGTCCGCTTTGGGTTGCAGTTTCAACCGATCGACGCAACACATTGGTTAAATCGTTCGGCTGGTGTTTCGAAGTCTAACGTTTCTCGCGGTCTCTCGTTAAGTTGTCGTGCAACAGCGTTTAGTCTGTTCTGATGTATCCCTGATAGATCCGTACCTTTCGGGAAGTACTGTCGCAGTAGCCCATTGATCTGCTCGTTGGATCCGCGCTGCCAGGGGCTTTGCGGATCGCAAAAATAGACTTTAACATCTGTCGCTAGTGTGAAGCGTTTGTGGTCCGCCAACTCTTTGCCGCGATCCCAGGTCAGTGATTTATAGAGCTCTCGCGGCAACTTGTGTGCCTGCTTGATTAACGCGTTAACCACGGTCTTGGTGTCTTTGCTGTCGGTGCGAACCAACATGCAATAACGTGAATGGCGTTCGACCAGTGTGGCGATCTGGCTGTTGTTGCTGCCGCAGATAAGATCACCTTCCCAGTGGCCTGGAACGGCACGATCTTCAACCTCGGCGGGTCGCTCACGGATCGACACTGCATCCGTAATTTGCCCGTGATCGGGCGTTTTCTGGGTATGGTGACGGGAACGACGCATCGTACGGTGTCGGCGCAGATGCGTAACCAACTCCTTCTTCAGGGCCCCGCGCGCTTGGATAAACAGTGTCTTGTAGATCGTCTCGTGGGACACCCGGCGGTCCTCGTCGTGTGGGTACAGGCGCTTCAGTCGACCGCCAATCTGCCACGGTGACCAACGCTGCCGCAACAGCTCGGCCACGGTCATTGCCAGCGGGCGATTCAGTGCCAGTTTACAGCGCTTTGGCCGACAAGCTCGATCCCAGGCCGCCTGCTCAGCGGTGTGAGCACGGTAGCTGCGAAGACCGCCATTACGGTGGAGTTCTCGGCTGATCGTTGACGGTGCACGACCCAGTCGCAATGCGATCGAGCGTAACGATCGACCTGCGGCAAGACCACGAGAAATCTCTTCGCGTTCGCGCAGTGTTAGCGATCGAATCGAGCGCCTTCGTGTCGGTGGGCGAATACCACCCGTGCGTTCGAGAATGCCACGAACAGAACCGTGATGACGGTCAAACAAACGGGCAATCGCATGCAATGAATCACCCTTTTGCCAGCGATCCCACATCAGTGCCTTGTCCGCTTCGGTGTAGTAGATCCTCTTTCGATACTTCATCTGCAACGTCCTCCTCTCTATACTCAAAGATTAGGTGTTGCGTTCACCGGTTGAAACCGCAGTCATCAGCAGAAATTATAACCCGAGAGCTTCGAGCGGCTGCTATGCGATGCGAAGCAGCCCCTCAGTTAGCTTCCTGGTGACCGTCTCAGAGCGGCCAGAAGCAGACGCTGCAGCTCTTCAAGAATTTTCAAAAATCGAGCTCAAGGTGCCACTTCAGACCGCGCTTGTCAGCCTCTTCAAACACGCGAACGTAGTCCGCAAGATCTGCAGCTACCTCATCGACATCTTTTACGGCGTTTGGATTCTCTCGTAAATGTTGAAGAATTCCCGACGCCCAACTTTTTCCCTCAATTGCGTCAAACCACTTCAGTTCCAACTCCGGCCCTCCAAAGTCACTTAGATCTTGAAACGCGTAGTCTTCCAACTGTTTTAGGCCAAGACTACGCGCGATTTTATTGACCGCGCCCAATCGCTTGGTTAACACCTTCCCGTCTACGAACGGGTCGAAACCTGGTTCTTCGCTGTCAAGAACAATAAAGTATGCCGTACTCAATAGTCTGATTCCGAGGTCATTCTTGTTACGTGCAAGTAATTGGCTCGCGGTTGCCAACCGCTTCTCGCGAAGGTCTGCTTTGTATATGGACTCCTCCAGTCTAGCAAACAGTTTCCGTAATCAGAATTCAGACGCGTATGTATATTCGGCCTATTGGTGGAGATGCTATCTCCTGGCCCACTATGTATGCGCACTCCGGTTCCTCTAAGGGTCAATGGACTCTACGGCCTCAAAGCAGAACAGGTTCTACCGGAGCGGATATCTTTATCTGGTCATGGTCTCTATTTGCGGGACTCGTTACGCAGCTACCTCTAGTTGCGGTCGACGTTGATACTCTGTTCCCTGGGTCAGCATGGCCCAGGCTGTTCGTACGTTCTTGTTGGCCAGCGCGACGGCGGCTTTGCCGTGACCGGCGCGCTCTATGAGATCCAATAACCAACGATCTTTGCTGGTCTTGGGTTCTTTAAGCTTATGCACGTAGGCACGAGCACCCTGGATCAGCACGGACCGCAAACGGCAGTTACCGATCTTCTTGCTCAGGCCCACGATGTTGGTCTTGCCGCCACTGCTAAACTGCCGTGGTGTCAGGCCAAGATAGGCCGCGAACTCGCGACTCCCGGAGAACGCTTCGCCAGTGCCGAGCGAGGCGTACAACAACACCGCACTGATCGGGCCAACGCCCTCAAGCGCTGTGAGTCGTTTGCAGTGCGGATGTTGCTTCACCAGTTCTTTGACCTCGACGTTCATCGACTGGATATCATCGCGCAGTTCCAGGAAGCGGCCGTAGAGGCGATGCAGTGTTGGCCGGTACATGTCCGGTACTTCGTTGTCACCGTCCTCAAGGATCTCCGGTAGCATGCGTCGCAGTGCTGCAAACCCCTGTGGAATAACAACGCCAAACTCCATTAACAAGCCACGCATGTGGTTCGACAACGCCGTGCTCTCTTGAACCAACAGATCTCGCGACCGCTGGATCGCTTGCAGCCCTTGCTGATCGATCGTCTTCATCGGCGCTTCTTTGATGTTCGGTCGACGAGCGGCTTCGGCAACAGCAAGAGCATCATTGCTGTCCGTCTTGTGACCTTGCCGAAACGGGGCAACTGCCTTCGCCGGAATGATGCGCGCTTCGTGCCCGTGCCGCTGCGAAACTCGCGCCCAATAATGCGACGTCGCGCATGCCTCGAATGCAACCAGCGCTGCTTGCTGTTTAGCCAGGAACTCCGCGAACTTACGGCGTGTCAGTGATCGGTTGAAAAGCTCTTTGCCTCGAGGAGAAACCACCGAGACTTGGATGATATTTTTTGCTACGTCGACCCCGACTGTTGTTGAATGTGTCATGTATGGACTCCCTTAGGGTTTTGGTCGACTTCCAACCTAAGAAATTAGGTTGGAGGAGTCCATACATAGGGTCACAAGCCGTCATTCTACCGCAGATTCTTCGAGCGGCTGCTATGCGAAGTAGAGCAGCCCCTCAGTTAGCATCCTGGTGACCGTCTCAGAACGGTCACAAGCAGTCATTTACTCATCTTCTACATCAGAATTCATGTAGCCCAGTGATCTATTGACGTGCTGAACAAAATCAGGAAGCCAACCTTGCGAGTCCCGCACCATCGGCCATACGAATTCCGGGTCTCTCTCCGCAACTGAAACGAACCAGGCGTCCCACGCGTCGAATAGTTCCCCCGAGAAAACCCCGGCGTCTTTAGAAATGTAGGCCCGCTCCCAAGCGACATAGAACAGCTCTATGTAGCTTTGGAACCGCAATACTTCGTCCGGTGAGAGCTGTGAAGGATCTGCATATCCTTTAACCAGCAATGAGGACAAGTCACTGTTTTCAACCAGCAGATACCTTCTTTGAACTGTATACGACAGTAGCTCCGCCTGAATATCGGCGTCAGACTCAAGCGTGCTTCGGCGTATTTCGACGCCGACGTAAATCAATGAGATCACGACCGCAACCGCGGATATTACCTCCGCAATCGCAACCCAAGTATTCAATTTGCGTTCGGTCATATTCCCTTCTCCGAATTTTCGATTCCCTTGACGCTCGCGTCATAGACATTCCACCTACCGCGACGAGCGTTCGCTTTGGGTCAGTAGCAATCGTTCATTATTTTACCAGTCCAGCGGTTACTTTCAGCCAGAAGCGGACGCCGCGCGGCTTGCGGCGAAGTCTTAGTTCGCCAACTCGGTAAGGCGTGCGACCATATCTCTCATCGGCTGTAGCAAGCTTTCAAGGTTCGTCACCTTCTCAGAATCGTCGAGCGATGCCTGCCGACCGAGATATGCCATTCGCCAGGCAGGAAAACCGCCGGCAGTGTCGCTCTCTTCAAGTCCGAGGTTCGTGAATACAGTTAGCCAGATTCCTTTTCTGTCCCGCTTCCAGGAAAACCAATCTGCTCAGTTGAGCGACATGACAGAGTGCTTCGGGGACGCTCTGGCCGCTCGGCCTGGTCTGGAGCCGTCCAACACTACACAACAGTGAGTTACCCTCGTTTGGCAAAACACGTAGCCGACAAAAAAGGCCACTTCAATAGAAGTGGCCTTCAGGTCGACACTGGCGGCACAGGGGGGTTGTGCCAAGAGTATCTTTACTTCGTCAGAAGCTCACCGTGCCGGTAAGCGTGATCATGCGTGGATTGCCATAGAAAGCACTTTGCACGCCTTCCAGTCCGAGCGTCGGGAAGTCGTAGGATGCGATCTTGTATTCTTCATCCGTCAGGTTGCGGCCGTGCAGGCTCAACGAGTAGTGGCCGTCGTCATCGCGCCATCCAACGCTCAAGTCGACAAGCGTGTACGCATCCGTATCAAGTAACGCGTTCGGAATTTCGAACTGGAACATGTTGTCCTTGAAGGACGCGCCGCCGATGACCGAAATACTGCCCGGACGGTTGAACAGGTTCGATTCCCATTCCTTGCGCAGTTGCAGGTTTGCAACCGTCTTAGGCGTATTCTGAAACTCTCGGGTACCAGAGATATCGACACCGGCAACGAACCACTCCGTGTATTCGGCATCGATCAGTCCTAACGACGCCATCGCAGAGAACGAATCGGTAAATCGCACCATCGATTCGATTTCGACGCCGCTGATCTCAGCTTTACCGGCATTCGTCGTTGCACCGGCGAAGCTGTCGTTTACGCCATCGTTGTCGGTATCAATGGCGATCGAACCGGGCACCTGAATGTCTTCATAATCAGAGAAGAACACTGCAACATTGGTCGTTGCCTTGCCATCCGCCCAAGTCGATTTCGCACCGAGTTCATACGAGACCACCGTTTCCGGCTCGAAGCCCTTGTCCACGCCCGCGATTTGGTAGGCGCCACGCGGATCAAAGCTGCCACCCTTGAAGCCTTCACTGATCGAGGCGTAAAGGTTGTGCGCGTCGGAGGGTTTCCATGACAGGCTAACGCGCGGCGTGAAGTCCTCATCGGTGCGCGTGCCGGTAAAGGTGGGCACCAGGCCGGGCGACGGAACGGTTAGCGAGAATGCGCTGGAGTTTCCGAAGTAGGGCGAACCGAGCCCAAGGAACAGTTCACGCGTGACGAGCGTGGTGCGTTCGTCGCTCGTGAATCGACCGCCGACGGCCGAGACTCATCGTGTCCGAGAAGTCCCACACGAGGTCACCGAATACTGCCCACGATTTTGTATCGAAATCGCCGAGCGTAAATGACGTTACCCCGAGATTGCCCAGAACAACGTCAAATACATCGAATGCATTCGCATCAATGTAGTAGGCGCCAAATATGCCCGAGATGCTGTCGCCGCTGTAGGTGAATTGAAACTCCTGGCTAAACTGTTCGTTCTCGTAAATAACCGGTGCATCGAAGTCGTTGCCCGGCAAGGCTGTCAAAATCGATCAGCGACTCCGATTCATCGCTGCGGTCAGCTGTGATGGATTTTAATGTAAGGGTGTCGCTAATAGCCCATTCCGCTGTCAACTGGAGACCGCGTTGCCTGACGCTCTGGCTGATGCCGCCGTTAGACGATGGAAGCGTTTCGATGCCGGCGCGCGTGTCGAACACGTTGCCAAGCACCGGCGCGCCGGACAAATTACCGACGGTCAGTCGGTGACCTGACTTTGGCGCCGAGTTGTCTTTCGTATTGTCGGCTGACAATTTGACCTTGAAGTTATCGGACACGTCGAACTCAAAGCTGAGGCGACCGGCAACGATGTCTTTGTCGTAATGCTCGCCGCCCGTGGTCAGGTTCGAGCCAAAGCCATCGCGTTGAAACGAAGCAATCGTTCCGCCAACGCGGATACTGTCGTTTATCGGGGTTGCAAAGGTTGCGACCATATCCATCTGGTTGAACGATCCGACCGAACCCCTCAGTTTTAGCTCGGGTTCGTCGCCCAGGCCGCGGGTGACGTAACGAACGGCGCCACCAATCGTGTTACGGCCGTACAAGGTACCCTGTGGTCCACGCAGCACCTCGATACGCTCGACGTCGTAAATATCGAAAACCACACCCTGTGGGCGTGCAAGGTAAACGTCGTCGAGGTAGATGCCGACGCCGCCCTCATAGCCGGCAACGGGGTCCTGTTGACCCACTCCGCGAATAAACGCGGTCAGCGTGGAGCTGGTCGCGCGTGACACCTCGAGAGTTACATTCGGCGTCGACTGCGTAATGCCGACGATATCGGGCATGCCGACTTCCTGGAGGTAATCGGCACTGAACGCAGTGACCGCGATCGGAACGTCTTTCAACGTCTCCTCACGGCGCCGTGATGTAACCACAACTTCGTCGAGTAAGTCGTCGGCTCCGGCGTCCTGAGCAATGACCGCCGCAGGTGCGAACGTCAACAGGCCGAACATTGGCAACAGGCCGCAAAGGCCACGAAGCCATAGAATTGATCGATTGTGCATGGTTTTCCCCCGGGTTTTTCGCGCAAAGTGCGCTGACGTTATTCAACGAGCGTTGAAGATATACTAATTGAACGCTCGTTGAAATTCAACAAGACGCCTGTAGAGCTGGCCTAAGCCTTGATTTACTTTGAACAGAGTGTCCGGAAGCCGGCGGCGAGAAATTCCGGCATGCGCTGATTGATGGCCTCCATGTCGGATGAACGGCAGACGCCGCTCGACAGATTGTCGATGCGGCCGGTTTCGGCGAAGGTGAGCGTCAGTGCGCCGGACAGGAAGTGATAGCTCCAGTAAAGGTCAGCCTCGTCGCAGTCGGGCAGCGCCTTGCTTAGTGCCTCTATGAAGCGACGAACAAGCGGGTCAAAATAGCGCGTCATCAGTTCGCCGCCCCATTCCGGCGAGCTATTGATCTGCGCGATCAGCTGAAAATAGTATTTCCACTCCTCGTGCTCTCGGCCCAGCAGGTCAAGCAATGGATGGGTAAATGCGTCAATGATCTCCTCGACGGTTGGTGCATCGTCCGGGTGACGTTCCTCGACGGCCTCCAGGGCTTTGAGGCGAATAGAGTTCAGGTGCTCGACGCGCCGCAGCATGACCTGGTCGAACAGGTCCCGCTTGGACTTGAAGTGGTAGTAAGCAAGCGAAACGTCCGCGCCCGCTTTGCTCATGATCTTCCTCACGGAGACACCCTCATAGCCTTTGAGCGCAAACAATTCTTCGGCCGCGTCCAGAATACGCTCGCGAGTTGGGTGCGTGCCTTTTGCCATTGCAGACTTCTTATCGTTTGAGGATTTTGCGGCCATGAGTGAGCCACGGTAGCGACCCGGCGATTGAATTTCAACGACTGCTCAATTAGTATTCAACGATCGTTGAAAAACAAGAAGCCGTCTTGTCGGGGAGCTAACGATGGCCTGGTTCTCACCTAAGCCACTGATATTGCCAGAAATTATTGCGCAGAATGCTCGCTTTCTGCCGAACAAGCCGGCGTGGGTATGTGACGACAGCACGGTCACCTGGTCGGGCTTCGGTAAAGGTACGGCGAAGATCGGTAATGCGCTCCTGGACAGCGGCCTCGTGCACGGCGACCGCGTCATCGTGCTGATGAAGAATAGCTACGAAATGGCCGAATCCATGTTCGGCGTCATCCGCGCTGGCCTTGTTGCTGTGCCGTTGAATGTTTCGATTACCGACGACGCGATCGCCGCGATGATAGGCAACGCTGGCGCGCGCGCGGTTATCGCTTCCGGCGAACACGTTCTGCGCGTCGAGCGAATACGCGACGCCGTGGCGGAACAGATCGGCGAGCGCTTCATCAGTCTCGACGAACAGGTAAGCGGTTGGCAGGCTTACGATGATCTGCGGCAGAGCGGCTCGAACGACGAGCCAAACGTGACCATAACTGCAGAGGATGAGTGCAACATTATCTACAGTTCCGGCACCACAGGGCTGCCGAAGGGAATCGTCCACGACCATGCCTGTCGCGAGGCGTGGGCGAGCGATATGGCCGTCCCGCTGCGTTATCACTCCGGCGCGCGCACGGTGTGCAATCTCGGCCTGTTTTCGAATATCAGCTGGGTAGCGATGCTTTCAACGATGTATTGCGGCGGCACGATCTTCATCGACAGGAAGTTCACGCCCGCCGGCTTTCTCGAAATGGTCGAGCGTGATCGAATCACGCATACCGCGATGGTGCCGCTGCAGTTCCAGATGATCCTGGAGTGCGAGGACTTTGAACGTTACGACCTCAGCAGTCTCGATGCGTACATGTGCTGCGGTTCGCCGCTCGCGGTGGGATTGAAGCGTCAAATCGTGGAGCGCCTACCTGGCGAATTCGTCGAGCTCTATGGCCTGACAGAGGGGCTCGTCACGGTTCTCGAACCGGAAGACATGCTTGAGAAGATCGAATCCGTCGGGCGGCCATGCCCGGGCCAGGACATCGTCATTCTCGATAGCAAAGATACGATCCTGCCCTCCGGCGAAGCTGGAGAGATCGTTGGCCACAGCCGTTTCATGATGGCTGGATACCACAACAACGACGAGGAGAACGAGGCCAATACCTGGGCGCACCCGTCGGGCGTCCGCTGGCTGCGTACGGGCGATATCGGCAAGCTGGATGAGGATGGGTTTCTCTACCTCGTCGATCGCAAGAAGGACATGATCATCTCGGGTGGCCAGAATATTTACCCGGCCGACATCGAGGCCACGCTCTTCGAGAATGACGCCGTCCACGAAGTGGCGGTAATCGGTGTTGCCAGCGACAAATGGGGCGAAACACCGCTGGCGGTAGTCGTGAAGACGCCAGAGCAAGACCATGGACGAACAGGAGCTGACTGCCTGGGCTAATAGCCGACTGGGCAAGCAACAGCGCATCGCAGCGACAGTCTTTGTTGACGAACTGCCGAGAAATCCGAACGGCAAAGTGCTGAAGCGCGAGCTTCGGCAGCAGTTCGCCGATACCAGGTTCTGAGGGACTCGAATGTCAGCAGTGACCAATACACACTTCTTCGAAAGCGCGGACGGATTGCAGCTCTACTACCGGGACTTTGGCAGTGACAACACCGGAACTCCCGTTATCTGCCTGCCCGGGCTGACGCGCAATAGCCGTGATTTCGAAGACCTGGCAACCTACATCAGCGATCGTCGCCGCGTCATTACGCCGGACCTTCGGGGACGTGGCTTTTCCGACCACGATCCGGATTGGCGTAACTATCACCCGCTAACGTATGTGAAGGACACCTGGACCCTGTTGGATACGCTGGGCATCGAACGGGTCATCGTCATCGGTACCTCGTTGGGCGCGCTCATCGCGATGGCGATGTCGGCGCAGCATCCCGACAGAATTTCTGGTGTGGTAATGAACGACATCGGACCGGAGATCAATCCCGCCGGACTGGCGCGCGTGCAGGAGTACACCGGACGCATACCGCCCGTGACAAGCTGGGAAGAAGCCGCTGCCCAAGCCAGGGAAATTTATGGCCAATGGTTGCCGGGACTATCTGACGCCGACTGGCGGAAGATGGCCTGGCGCGGTTATCGTGAGAATGCCGAGGGTATTCCGGAGCTCGATATCGACAGCAATATCGGTGAGGCGGTTCGCCAGGTCGGTCCGCAAAAAGGCGATCCCTGGGCTTTGTTCGATACGCTGAAAGATACGCCGGTGCAGCTATTGTGGGGTTTGATATCCGACATCCTGACAGAGGACATAGTGAACAAGATGAAAGCGCGCAAGGAAGATCTTGAGGTTATCCGTGTTCCTGATCGCGGACACGTACCGCTGCTCGACGAGCCTGAGTGCCTGGCGGCGATCGACAGCTTTCTGCAACGGGTGCAATGATGAGGTTGCGCTCAGGGTTGCTGGCTTTCGTCGTCTTCGTGGCAGCCTGTGGCGGAGACGATGCTGTTGATACCGTTGCCGTGCCGACATTCGACGTCGACACGTCGAGGATCACGGTATCCGGCGTCTCGTCCGGTGCCTACATGGCCGGACAGCTGCATGTCGCACACTCCGCGTTAGTCAGCGGAGCGGGCCTGATCGCCGGTGGTCCATACTGGTGCGCGTCCGGGGCGATGAAGAAGGGTCTTGGACCCTGCATGAACGGTGGCGACGTTGGCCTGAACGAACTTCGTGCTTACGCCGATGAGCAAGCGAAGAACGCTGCAGTCGACGCGCTTGAGAACCTGCGGGACGACAAAGCGTGGGTATTCCACGGCGCGCTCGATACGATCATCAACAAGGACGTTCCGGCGGCCGCAAAATCTTTCTACGAGGGGTACCTTGCGGCTGAAAACATCACCATGGTTACCGATGTCGAAGCGCCCCACGGTATGCCGACCCTGGACGTCGGTGCTGATTGTGCGACCGTTACAACGCCTTTCCTGAATGCCTGCGATTACGATGCGGCCGGCGAGCTGTTGCTGGCTTTGCATGGAACTTTGAACGCGCGAACGACAGCCATTGGTGAGCTCCTGTCCGTGCCCCAGCCCGGCGCAGAAGATGCGGAAATGCTGGATTCGGCGCTGCTGTACGTGCCGTCATCCTGTGCCGCCGGTGAGTCGTGCGGCGTGCATATCGCGTTGCATGGCTGCCAGCAATCGGCTGAATTTATCGGCGATGCATTTGCAGCCGGTGCCGGTTACAACGAATGGGCCGAGAGTAATAATCTATTGGTACTCTACCCACAGGTTGCCAGCAGCAAGATCGCACCACTCAATCCGCTGGGGTGCTGGGACTGGTGGGGCTACACAGGCGATGATTACGCCACGAAAACCGGTGCACAGGTGGCTGCAATCAAAGCGACGCTCGACTCGCTGGCAGGTCCATAGTCTTGAGTTTCGCCTGGGCGTTATTCATCGTCTACCTGATTGGTACGGCCTGGCTGGGTTGGCAGGGGTTTCGCAAGACGACCGGCTTTGGCAGCTTCGCAGTCGGCAATCGCGCCATGCATCCGCTTGTTGTCGGTATTACCCTGGCGGCCAGCGTGTCGTCGGCCGCGACGTTCATTATCAACCCCGGGTTCGTCTACGTTGACGGTTTCGGCGCCTTCTTCCACATGTCGATTGCCGTAGGTATCGGTTTTATCGTCATGCTGACCATTCTGTCGTTTCGCTTTCGCCGGATCGGCGCGGAATCCGGCGCGCTCACGATCCCTGACTGGATCGGCAAGCGCTACAAGTCGAAAGGCTTCGCGCTGTATTTCTCGATTCTCAATTTGCTCTCGTTCGCGTTCGTCGTGCTGCTGGTAGGCGGAATCTCGATCGTTATGCAAAGTCTGCTCGGCATCTCCAATCAACTGGCGCTGTCGATCACGCTGATATTTGTCACGGGCTACGTATTTATCGGCGGCACCTATGCGCATGTGTTGACGAATATGCTGCAGGGCAGCCTGATGATCTTCGTTACTATCCTGGTTGTCGGCTCCTGCGTCTGGCTTGCGATGCAACAGCCAGGATCGAGCGTCGATGCACTGCGAGCTGTAGACCCCAACCTGGTTGCGTTGGTGAACACCGAAGGCAACCTGTTCAACAGCTTCTACTCGATCTACATCGCGGGCTTTGTAGTTGGCGCGATCGTTGTCTGCCAGCCGCATATCCTGACAAAAGCGTTGTATGTCAAAGACGATCGGGATGTTAAGTACTATCTGATCGTCTTCGCGATCGTATTTACCCTGTTTCAGATGCTCGGGCTGGTAGGTTTCTTCACGCACCTCGCTGTACCGCCCGAAGCGCTCGTCGATGCGGCGAGCGGGCAATTTCGCCAGGACCTCGTAATGACTGAGTACCTGAAGGCCATGTTCCCACCGTGGGTCTTCACGGTCGTCAGTGTCGTTCTTCTCGCGGCCGCGATGTCGACGCTTGACGGGTTGCTGGTGTCCATGTCCACGATTACTGCGAATGATCTCGTGTTGAACCTGGTTGAGCGACGGCAACACCATGATGAAGAGCAGCAAATGGCGCTTGCTTTAAAGGTCAGCCATGTCGTGCTGGTACTGATCGCGGTTGCCGCGTTTTTTATAAATCTGCAGCCGCCGAAGCTGCTGGGTATTTTCGGGCAGACCGGCGTCTACGGACTGACCGCGGCCGCGGCCCCGCCGCTGTTACTCGGCGTGCTTTTCAATCGTGTTCCGGTAGCGTTGGTCTGGCTGGGTTCGGCCGCAGCTTTGCTGATTCACTTTGGCCTGTTCTTCAAGGGCGCCGAGTGGTTCCCGATGTCGACATTCACGTTCGGCAATCCGGGAGTGACTGCGTCACTGGCAACACTGGTGGTGATGCCTGTGCTGCTGATTATTGCTTCGGTGATGAGGCGCCAGCCTATTTCTTGAGGGCGTCCAGCATCTGCTTCAGCAGGGCATTGTTATCCGACTGCAGGTCGCGGGTTTCCCGCGCGATTGCCAGTAATTCGTCCTGCAACCCCTCGGCGCGGTCGATATTCTGTCGTGCTTTGTCATTGATAGCGGCGGAGTCGTCCATCAACGAGGTTGCTTTCCTGGTCTGTCTTCCGACTACAACAAATGCGAAGACGAGCAAGGCAATGAGGAAGATCCAAAATCCGTAGCTCAGCACGAAGGACAGGACGCTGAACGGGACGTCGCTGTCGTACATGGTCCTGATAGAATTCTGAAAGGTTGTCGTGTCGACCCAGCGCTGTTCGGCTGTCGAGTAGTGCAGGGTTTGTCGGTCCGTAAGCCAGTAGTAATAGACCTGCGATGACATGCGCTCCACCGGCATGTCGGCCAGCCGGAAGTCGACCATTCCCGAATGCGAGTATCCGGTTTCATAGCCGGCCGATTCGGCCGATCTCACCAGTGCGCCGACAATCGTGAGGTCGCCTTTGTAGGGAAGGTCTGTGTCCTCGAACTCATAAACGCCGTCGCCAACGGCTTCCAGGCGCACGGTCCCCGGAAGTGACGCGACATGTGCTTCCCACGCCTCGATCAAGGAGTCCCGATCGGCGTCCGCCGACGCCGCGGGTGAAAGGAGCGCAGTCAGTAAGACTATGAGCAGGACGGCCGCTGTTCGCATGATTGACTTCGCCTTTAGTCGGTCAATCGATGATTCTGGCGCTTCCGCCAGGCAGCGGCCACGTCAAAAGTCACAGTTTGCGGTAGTTAACCGCAAGCTGGTGCCGTCCTGTGTTGTCAGTCCCCGCCGCGCAAATAGGTATCCAGGAACTTCACGTAGGCCTCCGACGCCGCTATGCGGTTATCACGCTTGCGGAAACCGTGTCCTTCATCCGGGAATACGACGTATTCCACCGGCACCTCGTTGGCCTGGACCGCCGCCACCAGCTCATCGCTTTCCACCTGCAGCACGCGAGGGTCGTTTGCGCCTTGCACAACGAGCAGCGGCTTGACGATATTTTCGGCATGAAACAGCGGCGAGATGCGACGGTGACGCTCGGCATCAGTGGCCGGGTCGCCCATTTCGTCGTACAGCGATTCTTTGAAGTCTTCCCACCAGGGCGGAATGCTTTCAAGCGTGCGCACCCAGTTGGTTACGCCGAAAATATTGATACCAACGTTAAAAGCCTCGGGCTCGAAAGCGAGCGCCGCGGCGACCATGTAGCCGCCATAAGATCCGCCGATGATGCCAATGTTGCTGCCGTCCACCCAGTCGAGTGTTTCGAGGTATCGACGTCCGTAAACGATGTCCTGAAGGTCCTCTTCGCCGTGGCGCCGGTCATCCATGTGGAAGAAGGTCTTCCCATATCCGGACGAGCCGCGGTTGTTGGCGGCCAGGACCGCGTAGCCATGGTTGACCAGGTGCTGAATCGTCGCGCTGTAACCCGTGCGGCTTTGCCCGCCGGGCCCGCCGTGCACCCACACGAGCGCAGGTGCCGGGTTCTCGGGTGAAGCGTTGTGCGGCTTGTACAGGATGCCGGGAATCTCGAGCTCATCGAAGCTCTCGTAGCGAACGACGCTGTTGCTGACGAGGTGCGATGGATCGATCGCAGGATTGAGCGCTTCGGTAAGTTGCTTGCTGGTTTCCGCCTCGAGGTCGACAACGTGAATGTTGGACGGTGAGTTATCGGCATTAACGATCAGCGCTACCATCGAATCGTCGGCCGTGAAACGAATATTGCCCAGGTCGCCAACAGGCAGGCCGGGCAGCTCGAAATCTTCCCCGCTTGAAAGATCAGTCAGTGTGACTTCGGTACTGGCGTCAGCGTTGACACCGGTGACGCGATAGCGACCGCCGGATGAAAAGCTTACGTACCAGACGTCCCAGTCGGCCTCTGCCAGTAGCGACTTTTCTTCGGTCTCGAGGTCGTACTGCCAGGCCTGGTTGAACTCTCCGAACTCGTCTGTCGAATACACCAGGTAACCGTTGTCCGGGGTAAAACCCATCGACCCGTAAGCTATGTTGCCGTCGTGTTCGGTAATCAGGACAAGCTCTTTGCCGTCCGACGCGAGGTCAACGATGTAAACGTCGGAGTCGGCGCTTGTGCGCGGCTTATCGAGCGCCAGCCAGCGTCCGTCGCCGCTTATCGCGCTGACACTAAGGCCGGGATTTTCGAAGACCAGTTCACGCTCGTAATCGGTGGTTGAGTATCGATACACATCGAAACTGCGCTGATTTCTCTCCGTCGTCACCAGGTAAAACGACTTGCCATCCTCGCCCCAGCCAAGGAAGGCTGCTTTCAGGTCATCGCCTGGCGTCAGGTCACGATAGCTGCCATCGACTTCGCGTACGACGATGTGGTTGAGTTCGTTGCCGCCGCTGTCGTAGGTGTAGAGAACTCGCCTGTCTTCGGGAAACCAGCTGACGCCGAAGATAGCATTGTCGGTCGAGTCGGTGAGCTGGACGGGATCGCCACCGGACACCGGCAGAGCATAGGCATTGAAAACACCGCTCTTGTCCGAGTGCATGAGTATGGATTCGCCGTCGTGCGAAAACGCTTTGCCGCCGGGGCCGACGAGGCCGTAGCTTGTTGTCTGGAAGAACTGTGCGGCGCTATAGGTCGGCACCGCCGTGGGCGGGGCCTCAGCAGGTTCCGTCTGCGGAGCCTGCTTGCTACATGCTGTCACCAGGGCGGCAACGCTCAGCGCTACCAGAAGGCTTCTTGGTCCTTTCATGACGATCTCCAATTGTTCCATCAGCGCTTCGTACGCGCCGGAAACCGCCAGTTTACAGGATTCTGCCTAGTCTACGACCTGTACCCCGCGCCAAAAGGCTACGCGCCCGGCGATTTCGCTGGCCGCATCTTTCGGTTCGGCGTAGTACCAGGCGGCGTCGGTGTTGTCGGTGCCATCAACACTCAGCGTGTAGTAGTTGGCCGTCCCTTTCCAGGGGCAAGCTGTGGTCTTGCTGCTGTCTTTCAGCAGCGCTTTGTTCACGGCGCCTAGCGGAAAGTAGTGATTGCCCTCGACGACGACGGTGTCGTCGGACTCCGCTATTACCGTGTCATTCCAGATTGCTTTCATTGCGATTCCTTTATCCTTCGCCTGCCGCCGAGTCAGCGAGTACGTCTGCAATAAGGCGCCAGACTTTGCCGTTTGCGCCTAATCCAAAGTGCGAGCTGTTGACCTCGATATTCCGGGCCTGCTGGTTATAGCTGTCGATACTGGCGCGCCAGCTGACTACCCCGTCTGACTTGCTATATATTGATGTAACCGGTTGCTTGATGCCAATGGAGTTGCGTTCGTGCACTTCCATTTCGAACGCGTCGAGGTCGAGGTTTGCCATCTCCGCAAATCGGCGACCGACCGACGTGTATTTCGGACCACCGATGATCGGTGTACCCAGCGTTATGACCTCACGGACATAGGGTTCGAACAGCCGTGCAGCTTCTCTTGCGGAGACGCCGCCCAGGCTCCACCCAATCAGCGTGACCGGCTCGTTGCCACGAGCATCATGGAGTTCCTGCGTCCGTTTTCCCACGCGCTGAATATCTTTCTCGACGTCGCCGCGATTTCTTCCTTGCGCCCAGTCATAGACGTCGTAGCCGAGGAATTCGAGATAGTGGCCCAGTGGACGCATTGACCGCTCGTCCGTTCCGTAGCCGGGGATCAGCATCACGGGTCGACCGTCGCCCTTGGGTGCCAGTGCGAGCTGCGGCGCCCGGTAAAACAACGACGCCCAGTCCAGCGGAGCGCGCAGCTCCAGCAGCGTGGCCAGCCAGCCCGGCGGGTCGAAATTTGCGACATAGTTTTGCATGACTCTTGTCCTATTGGTTCACCTATGAACTAAACGTAGTCTAATCAAAGCGTAGACGGTTCACAAGTGAACTGTTATTCTGAAACCATGAATAAAGCGAAAAAGCTCGAGAAAACACGGGGTTTCGACGTCTGGCTGGCCGTCGGTAGAACCAATCTCAAGGTCCATCGCGCGCTAAACCAGTCCATTGGCGAGTTGGATCTGTCCTTGGCGCAGCATGAGATTCTGCTCTCGATCTGGCAGAAACCAGGCCTTACGCAAAAGCAGCTCGCCGAGAATCTGCTGGTCGTCAAAAGCAACGTATCCGCGCTGATTAAGAAGCTGGAAGCCCGTGGCCTGGTGCACAGAGACTGCGATCCCCGTGACACGCGCAATAAATGTCTTAGCCTGACCGATACCGGCAAACAGCTCGTGCGAAAGTCGTTCGAGCGACAAAATCGAATTATCGATGCGATGGCATCGGTGATGAGCGATGCAGAACTCCGGATGACTGGCGAGGTAATGTTGCGTGTCGGTGCGTCAATGGATGAACTCATCAGGAAGTAGGCCACCCGGGCCATCTCATATTGCGGCCACGCAGCTATTCAGTCCGCCCCGTTCAGGTCCCAGTTGTAATCGCGAAACGCTACTTCGTAACCGTCCGCACGATCCAGATCGTCTTGTAACGTGCCTGTCGACTGCGTCGCCACGTAATCGATAAGCCCGCGCCCGGACGGGCGGCCGTTGGCGCGAAGGTCGTTGATGAAGTCTTTTCTGAACCACTTGAAGATCGAGGAGAGGAATACGGTCTGACTGTCATGGTCGACCGACACGTTCTGAGGATCGTTGACAAACTCCTGGGCCGCCAGTGTCATGAGCTCTTCCAGTTCATCGCCTGTCGGTAACTCGGGGCGGATGACCGGGCAGCTCGCGCTGGCGCAGTTCAGTACGAAGTGAATTCGTGCGTCGCGAAATCGGGCGCGAATCCTGTCGTTCTCGACGGAAAACAGGCTTAGGTATTCACCGCCAAACGAAAAACGTAACTGGTAGAAGAAGCCCAGGCCTTTGATAGCCTCAAGCGGCGCCTTGACGTCCGTGACACTCTCTAGCGGCCAGCGGTCCAGCACGCTATTGATGACGTAGGCGTTGTAGCCGTAGATCCAGTAGGCGAGGGCGTCGTTGCGGGCAGGAAACCGGTCCGGAGTGCTGTCGGGGCTGAAGCGGCTGACAGCCGCCAGGTACGATCCCAGTTCGGAGCGGTCGCCCTCGGAACTCTGCCAGCGACCGTAGTCGACTTCGCCCTGAGGTGTGACGTACTCCTGCAGAAGGCGTTCGAAGGCCGCGTGGGAGAAGCCGGCCTCCGGAAAGTCTGCCGCAACGGGCGCATCGACAATAACTTTGCGCGGTCGATTCACCACGAAAAACACCGCAACGATCGTTGCGATGGCCAGCAAGGCCCAAAGAGCAATGGAGAGTTTCGTCATAGCTGATAGAGACCGGTAGTAGACAGGAAGTATTACACCATCATCAGGGAATCATCATCCGTTCCTCAGGCTCGTTGACAGTTGTGCGCCTAGTCTGACTGTCATGCGAGAATCGTCATTAGGGTATCAGGAGATGGAATAATGAAACCGAGAATGCGATCTATCAGCGGCGCTATTCTGATGCTGGCCATCGTTCCCGCCATCATTGGGCTGCTCGCCTGTATGCCGGTACCGATCGGCGATCCGGAGCGCAGCCGAATTGACCCGGACATCACCGGGGTCTGGGTCTGGCTGAAGGGTGGCGGCGGCGCGGCTTTTTATACCTTTGAGCCCTATGACAAGCGTACCTGGCTACTGACAGGCGTCGTCCTTGAAAACGGCGTCGATTCAGAAGCCACGGAATACGATCTTTCGACGTATGCTGCGCTGACCGAATTGATCGAGAATGAGACGATCGGTCCTGACGGCGTCACCGCCACCGAAATAACGCTTTACAAGGCGTGGCGAACCAAGCTCGGCGGTGAGTGGTTCATGACCTGGGAGCCAAAGGGCCTGTTTGATGATGAGGCCTTCGTACCGGAATCCTGGTTCGCATTTCGCATTGACCGACCCGATGCCGACACGCTCCAGCTTCACTTGATCACAGACACGCTGTTCGAGGACGTCGAGAAGACCCGGCGGGCCTTTGAACGTGTTGTGAAGAAAAATGCCAGCAATCCCGAGCTCTACGAAGAGGATCCGATAACCATGGTTCGTATCGACCCTGCGCATTTCAAGTTCGCCGGGAAACTGGCAGGTCAGGTTATCGGCGAATAGCGAGGTCTTCCTGATGTACTCCCATTTCGATTCCAATACCTGGATAACGCCTTTCGGTCTGATTTTTCTATCAGCTATCCTGGTTGCCTGGTGGCTTACACGACGCAACGCGCGGTTCCGTCAACATCGACGGTTCACACATTGATCTGCTGCTGCCGATTTCCATAATTGTCGGCATTGCCGGGGGCGCACTTCTATCGCTGCTTATGCCGATGGACCAGATGATCGCCGGGGAGACAATGCAGTCGGGCGTGCGCGTACGCCTGTTCGGTATGCTGGCGACCGGTACTCTTGCTCTCTTGATCTACAGCCGCGTCGTCAAGCTGTCGTTCCGTCGCCTGCTCGATGTTTTCGCATTGCCGACGATAGCCGGATTGATGATTCACCGCGTCGGTTGTTTTCTTGCCGGCTGCTGCTGGGGCGACATCGTTTCCAATGAACACTCGACGAGCCTCGCCTCACAGGTCCAGACCCTGCCGTTCCTGAGCGGCCTGAGCAATGGCGTGCAGTATCCGTCGGGCAGCCTGCCGTTTGAGCAGCACGTGGCATTGGGACTGATTGAGCCGACCGCGGTGGTATCCCTTCCTGTATATCCTGTGCAGCTTTATGAAGGCGTGTTGTTGCTAGTGCTGTTGCTCGTCCTCTGGCGCGTGCCATGGCGACGACTACCTTGCGGTTTACTCACGGTATTGACCGTGTGCTCCTACGCCGTAGTGCGTTTCTTCATCGAGTACTTAAGGGCGGACGGTTACATCGTGCTCGGTAACCTGACGGTCACGCAGCTGCAATGCCTGTTTCTCTTGCTCAGCGCTTTGTTGCTGCCGGGCCTGCTGCGTAGCGGGGTCCAGCCGGGGCCGATGCCCGCACGGTAAAGGAACGCAACTCGACGATGATTTCGTCGTATCATTGCGGCATGCCCGCTGTGATCGATATACGAGACCTGACCAAGACCTATGCCGGCGGCTTCAAGGCGCTCAACAACGTCAGTCTCTCGATCAACCGTGGCGAAATCTTCGCATTGCTCGGACCGAACGGCGCAGGCAAGACCACGTTGATCAATATCGTCTGCGGCATCGTCAACAAGACTGGTGGCACGGTGCTGGTTGACGGCCACGACATCGTCAGCGACTTCCGCCTGGCGCGAGCGAAGATCGGCCTCGTACCCCAGGAGTTGCCGGCGGAAAGCTTCGAGACCGTCGCGAATACCTGTAGCTTCAGTCGTGGCCTTTTTGGTAAGCCCGCCAACCCAAAGCATGTCGAGAAAGTGCTGAAGTCATTGTCGCTCTGGGACAAGAAAGACACCATTGGCATGGCGCTGTCAGGCGGCATGAAGCGCCGCTGTCTCATTGCCAAGGCGTTCGCCCATGAGCCGGAAATCCTGTTTCTTGACGAGCCGACGGCGGGCGTCGATGTGGAGCTGCGCCAGGACATGTGGAACGTGGTGGACGCGCTGCGCGCCGAAGGCGTGACAGTCATCCTCACGACCCACTATATCGAAGAGGCCGAGCAGCTCGCGGATCGCGTCGGCGTTATCAATAACGGCGAGATCATTCTCGTGGAAGAAAAAGACAAGTTGATGCGCGAGATGGGCAAGAAGCAGCTGACATTGCATCTGTACGATTCGCTCGGCGCTCTCCCCGCGTCGCTCGAAAAGTACAACCTGGAACTCGACGACGACCAGCAGACGCTGACCTATAACTACGATACCAAGGGCGAGCACACGGGCATCACGGACCTGATACAGGAGCTGCGCGATGTCGGTATTCGCTTTAATGACCTGCAAACCTCGCAGAGCTCACTTGAGGATATCTTTGTGGACCTGGTGCGCAGGCAATAATGAATTTCTACGCCGTAAAAGCAATATATCGTTATGAGATGGCACGTATGTTCCGCACCGTCGTGCAGAGTATCGTCGCACCCGTGCTTTCTACCTCGCTGTATTTCGTGATCTTTGGCTCTGCGATCGGCTCGCGAATTACGGAGATCGACGGTGTCAGCTACGGTTCTTTTATCGTGCCCGGGCTGATCATGCTGTCGGTAATGACCGAGAGTATTTCGAATTCGTCATTCGCTATCTACTTCCCGAAGTTCACCGGCACGATATTCGAGGTCCTGTCGGCACCGGTATCGTATGGCGAGGTAGTGCTCGGTTACGTTGGCGCTGCGGCAACCAAGTCGGTCATCATCGGCTCGATAATCCTGGGCACCGCGAGCTTCTTCGTTGACCTCGAGATCGCGCACCCGTTTATCATGGTCGGCTTCCTGCTGCTTACCTGCGTGTCATTCTGTCTCTTCGGATTTATTCTCGGTATCTGGGCGGATGGCTGGGAGAAGCTGACGATCGTACCGATCCTGGTGATCATGCCACTCACGTTCCTGGGCGGAACGTTCTACTCGATCAGTATGCTGCCGCCGGTCTGGCAGACGATCAGCTTGTTCAACCCGGTTGTTTACCTTATCAGTGGCTTCCGCTGGAGCTTCTACGAGAACGCCGACGTCAGCGTCGCGCTGAGCCTGGGCATGGCGACGGCATTCCTGATTGTCTGCCTGCTTGTCGTTCGCTGGATATTCAAGACCGGTTACAAGCTCAGGACCTGACGCTCGAATTAAACAGCCAGAAGAGGAGGCATGCATGGCTGCGAAACGATTCCCGTTACCCAAGCGATTCAACGTTGCCCTGTCGGATCAAGCCTACGCAAATCTGCGGGCTTTGAACGACAAATACCACTACGGCAATAATTACCTTTTGACGGTGCTGCTGGAGAACCTGGATACGATCATCGATGCGGATGCCGTCGACCAGGTTTTCGCGGCGTTCCAGGAAGAGTACGGTGCGCCGGCGCCCGGCAGTATGAAGAAGAAATGACGATCCATTACTCACAGGACGAGTCCGCGAAGCAACGCCTGTGAGCTACCAGGTTTACATTACTCGGGCAGAATTCTGGGCTGAAAACGAGGGCTCGGAAATTTCCGCGGGAGAGTGGCTGGAGCTGCTACAAAAAGACGCGGAAATTTCGCAGGACGAAGCCAATGGCCCTTACTTCGTGGTACTTGGGGGCTCGCAGGAGAGCACGGAATCCTGGCTCGACTGGTCCGAGGGTAACCTCTATACCTCCTATCCGAACCGCGCGATGCAGAAGAAGATGCTACAGATCGCCGGCGAGCTGGGTGCGGTTATTCAGGGCGACGACGGCGAAATCTACGCAAGCGTGGAGGATTTCCCGGAACCCATCGACAGACATCTGGCCACTGCACCGTCCAGAGAGGGCCTGCCGGCTTACAAACGACGCGAGATTATCTGGCAGGTAATTATCTACGGCGCCATCGCCGCCGCAATTATTGCCGTCAACGTGTTCGACCTCTGGTAGTTACGTCGAGAAACGCGCAGCGAGACGAGTCACTCCGCCAGCGTGTATTCGTCGATAACCTTCTCAATGGCTTCGGCACACACGGCACAGAACGTTTCAGATCGCGTGAACATCAGGCAGTTCTGTTCTGAGCGGTAAAAGCCTTCAGCCTGGTAATTGCCACCCTCGAAAGCCCCGACTACACCTGCCTGACCGGACTTTTCGAACAATTCCTCAGCGTATTGCTTCGTGTAACGAAACAGTGCGTTCATCTCCTCTTCACCGACATTCGCTGCGCGCATTTCGCCGCGACGTTGTTGCACGGCGATCGAGTGCTTCTCGTATTCCGCTTTCGGCCACGAGGTTGGCAACGGCGTGCCTTGCTTCACAAGGTGCTTCCATTTCAGGTTGTCCGGGTCAAGCAATGCCGTAACGTTCGGTTCGTAGGGCTCCGTGACGCTGCTGGGCACCTCGTAGGCGACCGAGCTCGTGTAGTACTCGTCGGCAAGGCCGGCAAAGTGATGGCCGAATTCGTGAACGAACAGGTAGGGCGCCCATTCGCTGTTTGCGGCAGCCGTACTGAACAGTCCGTAAATACCGCCGCCACCGTAGGTCTCGGTATTCGTGAGGATCTCGATGAAATCATACGGGGCCGACGAGGCGACGCGACGCATAGCCTTGTTGTCGAACGTGAGGACGTAGCGCTCGGAGCGAAACGCATCGTAGGTGGCGCCAATCGGTGAGTCACGATAGATGCCGGTCGATGGCCGGGATATACCGGATTCGGCTGCCGGGGGCGCGAGTGCCCATATGTTGAAGTCGTCTTTGCGTTCCTTGAACGGTGAGGTTGCGAACAACACATCTGCCATCTCTTTCGCTTTGGCGACAAAAGCGTCGTGTTCTTCCGCGGTGTAGCCATCGCCCAGCAAGAGCAGGTCAACCGTCGTAGCAGGATCGCCGCCTTCATGAATCGCAACGACCCGGTCAGCGTATCGTGCGGTCTCGCGGTGCACGAGAATATCGCCCGGATCGAGTTCGATGCGCCAGATCTCCTCGAACTGGTTGTCGGCATCGCGCTTTTTCAGGACCAGCTCGAAGACACCGGCCTGCGCAGGGAAGCGCACTGACTCGTGCAGCGAGCGATTGATCGTCTTTGCCTCGGCGGTGGTCTCCCACTCGCCATAGATGCTGCTGAAACTCCGCGACCAGGCCGTCTCCCCATCGCTAACGATTTCGAAAAGGTATTTGCCACGCAGGGTCTGGTCGAGCGGCTGCGCCATATTGCCCGTCCATGGCAGTGGCTCGATGACGACCTGGTCCAGGCTGAACATCTCCTCGGCATGGTTGCCGCTGTGAAAAAAGTCTACCCGCATCGACGCAGGTGTTTCCGCGGCCAGCAAGCACGATGGAAGCAGGGTCATTAGAAATAGGGCGAACTGCCTTTTCATGTACTTCTCCTCGGTTTCAAGCGACTACGCCGAACAGACGACCAACGCCTGCCGTGATGGCCATCGCAAGTGCACCCCAGAACGTGACCCTGATGGCGCCTGCAACTATGGGTGCGCCACCGGCACGGGCTGCGAGACTACCCAGCGCGGTCAGAAACAACAGCGACGCAGCGGCGACGGCAGCGATAAGCTGCGGACCGGGAATCGCCCAGGCGACCATCAACGGTAGCGCAGCACCAACGGTGAAAGTGGCCGCCGACGACAGTGCCGCCTGGATGGGCTGGGCATTCATAACGTGGGAAATGCCGATTTCGTCACGTGCGTGAGCGCCGAGCGCATCGTGCGCCATCAGCTGATCGGCTACCTGCAGGGCGAGATCCTGCTCAAGCCCTCGGCCTACGTATATTTCGGCCAGTTCCACCTTCTCGGACTCGAAATCATGCTCCAGCGACAGCCGTTCCAGCTCCAGGTCCGCACTCTCGGTATCGGCCTGGGAGCTGACCGATACGTATTCGCCTGCGGCCATGGACATCGCACCTGCAACCAGGCCGGCAACGCCAGCGAGCAATATGTTCATCTGCGTGGCGCCCGCCGCGGCGACGCCGATGACCAGGCTCGCAGTGGAAACAATGCCGTCGTTGGCGCCCAGGACGGCGGCGCGCAGCCAGCCTACGCGATGGGCTCGGTGGTGTTCTTCGTGGCTCATACAGAAACTCGCTGAGAAAACGTGGAAAATGGAATTGAGAGATATTGCGGTAGCGGAATCCTACCACGCAAATGCTGAGCTCCCGTGGCCAGTTGTGGTCCGATTCAGGCGAGCTTTCGTACTATAATCCGCACCACCTTCAACAAGAACAACTCGAGCATTCTGCAACCGGGAGCACTCCACTCATGAATCGTCTTGTCCGTAGATCGTACCGCAGCGCGTGCCTGCTGCTTATCGCAATGCTGACGCTGGGTCAGACCGCAAACGCTCAATCCACAGGATTGAGTCTCGAAGAGATCGTTGGCCTGAAGCGCGTTGCTGGCGCCTTTATGGGTCCTGAGGGAGACAAGATCGCGTATCTGCTCTCGGTTCCGCGTGAGCTGTACAAAGAAGATGACGGCAAGCCGCATCGCGAGCTACACGTGGTTGACCTCGACGGCGTCTCGCGTCCTTACGTCACCGGCAAGTTCGAAATCAGCGCTGTTGCCTGGTCGGTCGACGGCGAGTCAATTTTCTTTCTGGCGGCGCGAGAGCCTGACGCGAAGTTCAACTCGTTGTATGAAATATCGCTGTCGGGCGGCGAGGCCGTCGAACGGTTCACACACGTGAACTCAATAAGTGGCATGTACCCGTCACCCGATGGCAAGACCATTGCTTTTCTTGCGAGTGACGCGCCGCCTGCGAAGACAGAAGAGCTCGCGCTGAAAGGATTCAAGGCGGTCGTCTACGAAGAGTCTGTGCCGGTGACCAAGGTCTGGATGCTCGACCTGGAGACCAACGAAGCACTCGCGCACGACCTGCCAGGCTCCGCCTCTAACCTCGCCTGGGCACCGGACGGCAGCCGCTACGCGGTCAGCCTGGCGCCGACGCCACTGGTTGACGACTCATACACCTCCAAGGACGTGTTCTTTGTCAGCGCTGCGAATGGCAAGGTCCTGGGTAAGGCGGGTTCGGTCGGCAAGCTGGGACGATTCGAATTCTCGCCTGACGGAGAGCGCCTGGCCTACATTGGCAGTGTGGATATCAATGACCCGCAACAAGGTCGCCTGTATATCACGACCACGGCGGGGGGAGAGCGCCAGGACCTGGTGCCCGAATACCCGGGCCATGTCAGCGACTTTGCATGGCAGGACGATACCCGCGTTCGCTGGCTTGGTGGGCGAGGCGTCTGGACGCAGTGGTCGACCGCTTCGACGACTGAGTCAAACGCCGGCGGCGAAGCGCCGGCGCCAGGACCGATTCTGCGGACGGTAGACACACGTCCGGGCCTGACGGTTTCAGCAGCGGTTGCGGACTCGCCGCAACATCCTTCCGAGGTTTACCTGCTGCGCGATGGTGCGGAGCCGAAACGGCTGACGTTCTCGAACCCGCTATTGGAAGAACGCAAACTTGGGAAACAGGAGGCGATTACGTACACGGCGCGTGACGGTGTTGAGCTAGAGGCCGTTCTGATTCACCCGTTCAACAAGAAGCGCGGCGGTAATCCGCTCATCGTATTCGTGCATGGTGGACCCGAAGCACACCAATCGAACGGCTGGATGTCGAGTTATAGTCAGCCTGCACATACGCTGGCCGCGGAGGGTTATGCGGTTGTCTATCCGAACTATCGTGGCAGCACCGGACGTGGCGTGCAGTTCTCCAAGATGGGCCAGAATGACTACGCCGAGGAGGAATTCAACGACCTGGTTGACGTAAAGGCGCACCTGGTCGAGCAAGGGCTGGCGGATCCGGATCGTGTCGGTATCTCGGGCGGTTCCTACGGTGGCTACGCCTCGATGTGGAGTGCAAGCGCTTTGAGTGAAGAGTATGCGGCTGCAGTCGCTTTTGTTGGTATCTCAAACCAGCTGTCGAAATTTGGTACAGGCGACATCCCCTACGAAATGTACAACGTGCATTCGCGTGCATGGCCGTGGGAGGACTGGATGTGGATGCTGAAACGCAGTCCCGTCTATCACGCCGACAAGGCTAAAACGCCGCTGTTGATTATGCACGGTGACCAGGATCCCCGGGTGCATCCCAGCCAGTCGCTGGAGATGTATCGCCACGTCAAACTGCGTACCGACACACCGGTTCGGCTCGTCTTCTATCCAGGCGAAGGGCACGGCAATCGCAATACGGCGGCAACCTATGACTATTCCTTGCGCTTCAAGCGATGGATGGACCACTACCTGAAAGGTCCAGGAGGCGAGCCGCCGCCTTACGAGATCGATCATGCTGCGAAGCTGGAGGAGGATGCTGAGTAGCCGCCAGACGCTGCCAGCGCGGCTGATGCTCAAGGTTCGTCAGAACGATTGATGTGACCATTGGTGTGACGATGAATTTTGATTATCAGCCGACGCTTCAGGGTGCGCGGGTCACTGCGCGACCGATTGCACCGACAGACTGGCCGTCCCTGCTGGCGGCCGCGTCGGACCCTGCGATCTGGGAGCAGCACCCTGAATCCAATCGATACAAGCCAGACGTGTTCAGACGGTATTTTGATGGCGCCATCCAGAGCGGTGCTGCGCTGGCCTTTGTTGATCGCAATAGCGGCAACGTGATTGGTTCGAGTCGTTACCATGGTCTCGATCCCGCCAAAAGAGAAATTGAAATAGGCTGGACGTTTCTCGCGCGGGATTATTGGGGAGGCAGCCACAACGCCGAAATCAAGCAGCTGATGCTCGACCATGCCTTCAAGTTCGTAGAAACCGTCGTGTTCTGGGTTGGTGAGACCAATCTGCGATCAAGACGGGCGATGGAGAAACTGGGCGCAACGCTTCGACCCGGGATTCATCATCGGGGTATCAATGGTGACCAACCTCACGTGGTTTACGAGATTCGAAGAAGTAGATAGCGGCAACCCCGGGTGGACCTCCCGGCGATTGGTCGAAGAAGACTAAAACGTAACGAAACATCGCGACTATCGGGTGACTCGAATGTCGTCAACCGTGGACGAATCTGGCGTCTCGACGTTGTGATTTTTCGCGGCCGTGTTCACGGCGTATAGTGATCTCTCTACCTGTCACCTTCTGGCACAACAATGTCCCGATATCTATTGATGGTTATGCTCATCTTCGCGGGCGAGATCATCTTTGGTCTGCCATTTCATACGGCGCGGTTCTTTCGGCCGACGTTGTTGGAGGCATTCGGCTTCACCAATACCCAGCTCGGTGACGTATTCGCCGTATACGGCGTGACGGCGATGCTCGCCTACTTTCCTGGTGGCATGTTGGCCGATCGATTCTCTGCCAGAACCCTGCTGACTGTGTCACTGCTTGCAACGGGTGTCGGGGGCTTCTACATGGCCACCTATCCCGGGGCCCTGGGTATGGCGTTGCTCTACGGCTACTGGGGCATAACCACGATCCTGCTGTTTTGGGCGGCGCTGATTCGCGCAACGCGGGAGTGGGGCGGCACAACGTCGCAGGGCAGGGCTTTTGGCTTTCTGGAAGGCGGACGGGGAGTCGCTGCCGCGCTGTTTGCGACGCTTGGGCATTGTCGTACTCGCCTTCTTCTTCCCGGATGACGCATCTCAGGTCAGCAATGAAGAGCGTCGCAGTGCGTTTCGTGCCGTCATCTTTCTGTATTCGTTCGCGGCGATCGGCACGGCCGCGCTGACCTGGTTCCTGATTCCTGTGGCAAAACACGCCGGCGATTCCAGTCGAAGCCTGTGGCATGGCGCCGGCGCCGTCCTGATGCGTCCGCTGGTATGGGCTCAGGCGGCGGTTATTGTCTGCGCCTACTGTGCGTATAAAGGTCTGGATAACTACTCGCTGTACGCGGTGCAGGTGCTTGGCATGGACGAGGTGGCCGCAGCACAGCTGTCTGCCTATGGCGCTTACATTCGGCCGTTTGCCGCGGTTGCCGCTGGCATCCTCGCGGATCGCTGGACGGCGAGCAGGGTCATCGGCGTTTCGTTTTTCGTGCTGTTGATCAGCTACGCGATGTTGTCGTTCGCCTTACCGGATGGCTCCGGGCTGACTGTCATCTACGCTAACATCTTTGTCAGCTTCTTCGCTGTCTTCGCGCTTCGTGGCGTGTACTTTGCTTTACTCGAGGAGAACAAGACGCCGGCGTATTTCACCGGTGCGGCGACGGGCATGGTCTCTTTTGTTGGCTATACGCCCGAGATCTTCTTCGCGCCCATCACCGGTCGAATCCTGGATGCTGCCCCCGGCCTCGTGGGCCACCAGAACTATTTCCTGTTCCTCGCGGGAGTGATGCTCATTGGCCTCGGCATTGTCTTCTGGCTGTTGCGCCTGCAGAAGTCCGGTGCCCAGGCGAAATGGCCGCGGAGCCCGGCCGCCGATCTGCGTTCGGAGACGAAATAAACGCGGCCGGAAAGCGGTCTTCTCCAGGACTAGTGGGGGAAAAACATGTCAGGCAAGGTTCGAATCAGAGATCAACTGCAACGTAATGCGGTCGCGTTGATCAGTCTCGCCATTGCGATCACCGGCCTTGGATACAACACATGGCGGAACGAGGCGAGCGAGTACAACCGTAATCAGAGACTCATTTCCATAGAAGTCTTGCGCAACGTGGGACAGCTGCAGCAGGTGATCTTTCACAATGTCTTCGAGATGGATGCAGAAGATAAAGGCAATCCACGCACCGGTTGGGTGCATGTGTTGGCAATCCGCGACCTGGCACAGCTGCTCGATGGCCCGGCTCCGGAGTCGGGCACGGCGCTCTGGAAGGTGTGGGACGCGGAGTGGGACAAGCTCGAGCCACTGAACGATTCTTATGACGCGGTAACCGAAGCCCTGGAGGTTGTGCGCGCGAATACTCACGCATTGCTGCAAAGTCTCGACTAACGCCAACTTTTCCGACTGAACGTCTTCATCTTCTGCAGCCAGCGGCCTCTTGCGGACGATGGGATAGCGTGGACCTCTAGGGGTGGTTCTCGCCACGCTTTAGTGGAGGCGTGAACAACACGGCTCCGAACCATACGGCAAGCACAGCGTAGATCACGGTGGCGACGATGAATGACGACGTTGCCTGGGCCGATGACGCTTTCAACAAGCACGATGGTTACCATCGCAAAGTGCATGAAATTGCCCATGGCCACCGGGCGGCTGTAAATTCCGCCAATGAGCGTACCGCGCGCCATCCAGTTCAGAAATGCAAAGCCCAGGAACAAGGCGCCGGTTACCTGCACGAACACGACTGCCAGCCCCTTTGCCGGATAGCCGGCGTAGGCGAGCGCTTCCTGTGGCAGGAATGTTGCGCTGAGGCCCAGCACCGCCATGAAAGTAGCGCTGATGGCCATGAGTGCTCTTGTACGTAAGTCCATTGGGTTACTCTCTCTCTTGGAATCCCTAGTCCGCAAAACCCTCACCGCCATTCACTTCAGCCGTGCGGATCAGGCGACTGTCCAGTACCGCGGCTTGGCGATGCTTAACGGCTAATCGATAGTCGGGATCGGTGACCATTTCGAGAAACGCACCGGCGGTGGGGTAACGGGCGACAAAAATCACGTCCCACCGCTTGTCGGCCGGACCGATCACCATGAGTTCCGGCTTGCCCCGCCAAATGATCTCACCACCTACGCGGCGAAAGATGGGGCCGCTCTCTCTGCCATACGCGGCATACGCCTCCGCGCCAGTCGCCTCGCGGTCTTCTTCATAAGCCGCTTTGTCACGGAAACGCAGGAGGTTGAGCATCATGATCGGCTTGTCGCGGGGAAGTTCCTTGAAAGCCTCGAACTGGTCGCGCTCAGGATCAATGTAGTTGGACACGGTCGCCTCCTGTTTCGAATCGCCGCCACCAGAATAACAAATCGAGCGACGCTATCGCTCCACAAAGAAAATTGTGTCTGCTTTGGGTCGGCAGCAGCCAGTCGCCAGCTTTCCAGCTCAAGGGCTACTAACGGGCACAGGCAACTATTGGATACAGCCAGAAAAACCGTCGATCAGCTCCGCGCGTTCCTGGAACCAGGAGCCCGTCTCTTGAGGACGGCTGAGTTTTCCGACGATGTCCGGTACTCTAGTCGAATGAAAAACTGCAACTCATGCGGCAAGTGTTGTGAGACGGCGGGTAATGGTGGTTTGTCTGCTTCAGCAGAAGAGATCGACTGGTGGGAGACCTACCGACCGGATATTGCTCGCTACGTCCAGGATGCGAAGATCTGGATTGATCCCGCGACCGGCGAGTATTTTGCTCGTTGTCCCTGGCTAAAGCAGTCGCCGGACGACAAGAAATTCATCTGTGATATCTATGCTGACCGTCCCGAAGACTGCCGGCACTATCCTGTCGACATCGCTCAGATGGTTCGGGATGACTGTGAAATGCTTGAGCGGCGTGACCTTGTTGATCTAAGGCGCGCTCAAAAGAAACTGGACTTTCTAATGAGCGACAGCCGACCGCCAGCTGGCAGAGAACTCTGAGCAATCGATTTGGGCCATAGGCCCACAGTCACGATAGTCCATTCGCACTAGCTGGGGTTCGCCAGCTCAACGCCGATTTGATCGATAAGGTTGCCGAGACAGGCCTTTATCGCCGGCAGGCCATTAACTGCAAACTCGAAGTGCACGCGCCTCGCCAAGATCAATAGAACACAGATGAGCCTTATACCCTTCGTCATTGGAAGTCGATTGGTCGCGGCGGAGACCGGCCTCAAGATTCTCAGCAGTAAGTCCGGGCCAACGTTCGTCATTAACCTCGCTGGGGTCCAGACCGATAAGCAATACATTTTTCAGTTTAGTATCTCCGCACTGAGGTGAAGTCAAAAGGAGAGGGGATCGTAACCACACACATCGACTGCAATGGGTAAGTAGCAGTCGGTCAATAGTTAACCAGCCGAGGGGCCGCTTTCGATCGCTTACCAGCCGCTCGACGCGCTTCTAAATGTTTGTCCGATTTTGAAGTCCAACATGCTTCGGACCAATATCCGCGAGTGAAGGCGTGCCCATTTGGCCCATGACCATTCTGAGTTCCGCGTCCAACACCTCAAGCACTTTTTCGACGCCTGCCTGACCGAATGCAGCCAGCCCCCAAATGTACGCACGACCGATACAAACCGCGTCAGCGCCCAGGGCGAGCGCCTTGAAGATATCCGTCCCTCGGCGAAAACCACTGTCCACAAAGACCGGAACAGTGCCGTTCACTGCTTCGACAACCTCAGGCAGGCTGTCAAGAGCGCCCCGACCACTCGCCTCGGCCCGGCCGCCATGATTTGAAACATATACGGCGTCCGCACCGTGTCGAACGCAACTCGCCGCATCTTCACCGGTTACGATACCTTTGACGACGACCTTCATTGTCGTTGCCTTCTTGAGCCGCTCTACAAATTCCCAGGTCATGCTGGCGTTGTCGAAGTCCGCCGATGTCGCACCGGTTCCCGAATACATGGGTTTGCTCTGCAGCCAGTCGTCCGGCCCGGCGCCGTGGCACGCGCTGCAGTCACGTTCATCAGCACGACTGTACTGTCCGAGAAGCACGCGATTGCTTCCGGAGTTCAGATCGACAGTTAGAACGACGAATTCGGCTCCGGCTTTTTCCGCCCGTCTGAGCATCTTGCTTGCGACCGACCAATTACTGGTCGGATAAAGCTGAAATCCAACAGGCGCGCCGCGCGCATCGATCACGTCCTCAATTGAGTTTGACGATACGTTAGATAAGATTTGTAGATTTCCTCGCGCTTTCGCAGCACGTGCACTTGCGAGTTCACCCTCGGCATGAAATGCCTTTTGGCTACCGACTGGCGCGAGCAAGATCGGCGAGTTGATAGGCGTATCAAGCAAAACCGTGTCAAGACTCACGTTTGACGTATCGACCATTCGCATCGGACGCAGGTATACACGTTCAAATGCTTTTCGGTTAGCTATGAGTGTTTCGTTGCCGTCCGTTCCGGTTGCCAGGTATCCATAGTGTGACGTCGGCAATACGTGTTTTGCGACAGTGTGAAAATCGAAGACATCCAGTGCATCGGCGGGCGTCTTGATCAGGTGCTCAGGCAGCTGCATCGCGTCCAGCGACTCCTCTGCGAACAGCCGTCCCGCTGCTGTGTAACCAAGCAGAGGGCTTGCTGCGAGAAACCTCAAAAATTGCCGACGGGCCAGAGCCTCCATCAAATTCTCCTACGGTCAAAAAGCTGTTGCCCGGGAGCTTATCACCCGAAGGTCCGCTTACGGCCAGAAGCGGTTATTGCCGATTCGCGACCGGAAGCGTAGAATGATATTTGCTCCTGCGTATGCGGCGCCCCAGACCCGGAGGCGACAAGCAGCAATTGTGGCCAGGGACCCAAATTTTGTACAGCGTCCACACAGCGCAGGAGCCCAACCACCGCTTTCCCCAGAAGGGGTCCTTCAGATTGGGTGAACCGCCTGAGCCTGTTGCCCAATGGATGCATGACTCATCCAGATTGACTGTAGATCGTCGTCTGACTCGTCATCCCCGCCATCAGGAATTTCGTAGGACAACTTTCCAATGTTCTCCCGAGTAATACCGAACGAGCCCGAACTTTCCGTCTCTCGTCGAACTAGCCCATCTCCCGCCGAAACGCCCTGTACCTGCCAGTGTTCAGGCATGGTTATCTTCATAGTGAGCCAGCCGGTTTCGTCAGGGGAAAATTTTTGCTCTAGATACAGATATTAGCCGTCTCTCAGAAACTCGTCATCGCGTCTTGAGCTTTCGGCCAGAAGCGGATATTGGCGCCGAAAAAAACTGCTCAAAAACGGGGGCCGAGATTGCCAGATAACAGTCAGGTAGAAGCCGCCGTTCGGCAGTGGGTTGATACCGTCGTTGTCGGCCTTAACCTATGCCCGTTCGCCAAGCGTGAACTGGACAAAGACCGGGTGCGATTCATCGTATCTGACGCCATAACCGAACAGGGCTTGCTGGTGGACCTCGAAGCAGAACTCGACTTGCTCGAGAAGGATGCTTCTATCGCAACCACCTTGCTAATTCATCCCCGAGTGTTGGCGACGTTTTACGAATACAACCAGTTCCTTGATTACGCAGAGGGCCTGTTACAGCAAATGGAGCTCGACGGCGTCTACCAGATCGCGAGTTTCCATCCGGACTATCAATTCGGCGGGACCGAACCTGATGATGCTGAGAACTACACCAATCGATCGCCGTATCCCGTTTTGCACCTGCTCCGTGAAGAGAGCCTCGATCGGGTTCTTGAATCTACCGAATACGCCGAGCAAATACCGATACGCAATATCAAGTTGATGAACACCATGGGAAGTACAGAAATGAGCGCCTTGCTTAAGGCATGTCTTGATCCGGTTGAACTCGACTAGGTAGTGACGCTCCTGATGGCATTTGCTGTAAAAAAGATGGGGTGTTATGTGGTCGATCTCATCCCCAAACAAAAAAAGCCTCGTCGAAACGCGGCTTTTTGGTCGGCTATGCATCAATAACCAAGTCTTGGTAGCGGGGGCGCGTGTATGGAAAAATTTGATTGATACGCAATGCCGTTCCCGTTTCTCGCCTGGTGTCTGCTTTCATCAATAGCGGACGTTCGACTTGCCGAGAACCGAGCGAGATGAAGGTCAGCTATCGGCCACTAGCGGAAGCGAGGATAAGCCTCTCGGCTAGACGGATCTGCTATCTTCGGGGGGTTCGGAGCGCACTATGGCGCGCCTTGTTGTGCATTATTTTTTTGCAAGGCTTTCTCAAGTTCTTTAAGTGAATACTCGTTTGCTTCATCAAAGAACAAACGCATTTTCTGTGATTGCTCACTATCAGTGTAGCCTAGCCCGACGACTGTTATCTTCGTGCGCAATGTCGAGACTGGGGAAAAATAGAATACTGACCATGTCTCTTTAGCTGCTTCAACGAAGGCGAATCCCTCGGGAAAGGTAGTGGCCTTTAGCGAAATCATCCGCATAGGGTCGTAGGCCAGAATAGTATTCTCGATTGTAGTCGAGTCGCCCAATTCACCGTCTGCATTGTAGTTGGCTCTCCATTTTCCGCCGACCTTGAAGTCGATCTCGGCAAGTGGCGCCACCCATGATTGAATGCCAGCGGTAGTCGTGAATGCCTCCCAGACCGCATCAATGCCAGCGTCGATTTCAATTTCAAAGACTTCGCGAGGTTCGTCAGCAGCGGCAGTCAAATAAGGGGTGGCTAGCGCGACACAGGCGAAAGCAACAGCACGAATCATGAGAGTACTCCAACTATTAACGATTACTGAAGATTCCACTTCAGTTAAAAGACCGGCAAGACCGACTGCAATAACGAACGTCTGCTAGGTGTTGCGTTCACCGGTTGAAACCGCAGTCAAAAGCAGCCATTTCCAATACTCTCAATACTAGCATTTGAACGGCCGTTTCCGGGGCATATCAGACAATGTAAGCGACCGCTTTTGCCGGTAGGTTCGCGAATTAACTGCTTGCTGTGGCTTCCCTGTCAATGTGCTCGGCATTCAGCAGACGTTCTGAATGGCTTTGGCTATCCGCGATACGATTTGTTGGTTGCGGCGGGAGGTGGCTTGTTTGCACCTGGCTTGGATCGGCCAAAGCAACGCCTAGTTGCTCAGATCGATCGCGATGATTACCGGATCATGATCTGAAGCGCGGTACGGCGAGTCAGCGTCAAACAAAGCCGGGTTGCGACCGTTTTCGAGGTTGTAATCCAGGAGCTGCGGCTCATCGGCATTAATGTGCCATTCAATCGTCTCGACAACCTGCGGTACGAGACTTGCTGACGCGACCGCATGATCCAACGCACCCGCCTGCCCGTCGAAAACGAATGAGTACGGGTTGCCTTGCGATTCGAGCAGGTTCGTGAACCCGGCGTTCTTAAGCGCTGTCAACGGATCTTCCTGACTGTACGCATTGAGGTCGCCGATGATCAGGTGGTCCGGGTCATTGCTTGCCGTTGGATCGGTTTCAATCCATTCAGCGATCGCGATGGCTGCATTGGTGCGCGTCTGATTGCAGTTGCCCTGGCCGTCGGACAAATTGGCGTCACCATCGGCCTCGCAGGACGACCCTTTCGACTTCAGGTGGTTGACGACAACGGTCAGGACGGCGCCGTTGGAGATGAGCTCGAAAGACTGTGCGAGCGCTGGACGGTTGCGGTCGTCATTGAATCGAGAATCGACGCTTCTATCGAGGACTTCGAAGGAACCGACAAGCGCAATCGTCGATGATTTGTAAATAAAACCCGTCTTGATCGCGTCACTGTGGATCGTGCCCGTGTCGAGATACGCATACTCGTTTGAACCGATGCGAGCATTCAGCGCGTCGACAATCATCTGCAGCGAAGCATTGCTGTTGTTCTCCAGTTCCATAAGTCCCACGACATCCGCGTCCATCAGAGCCAGTGCGGATACCGTTTTTGCCAGCTGCCGCTCAAGCTCCTGGTCGCTGTCGGCGCCGCGGCAATTGTCGGTGCCCTGAGGTCCGCAGACGCTTTGCCCGGAATCCACGGTCGAGAAGAAGTTCAGAACATTAAAGCTCGCCACCTTGATGTTCCCGCCCGTAACCGGTCTGCCAGGGCGCGGATTCACAGACTCGAACCGCGGCTCGATAGTTGGCATCAGCCGCCAGGTCTCGTCACCGCTGCCGCCGCTGCCTCGCGAGTAGCGCAGGTTTCCGGTGATGCCGGCAATCGTATCGCCGGCGCGAATCGAATAATCCGCGATATTGCCTGCAAGAGATAGCGAACGTCGCTCGGGTTGGCCGATCGTTGGCCGTCGTCGAGTTCGATGCTGCGGCGCGCCGTCAGATCCTTGTGTGCCGCATACCCAGCGACATCAGGCGCGTTCGAGTTGGTGAACTGATACAAGCGGCCGCCGGCTGACAGGCCGACCGAGCCAAATCGTTCGAGATTGCGAAGATTGCTGATAGACAAGGTTTGCGGGAACCGAACCAGCATGCCTTCGTAACGTTCGAGGTCGGCGATCAGGTCGCCGTTACTGTTGCTCGTCGATCCCGCGGTTGGCAAAGAGAGTTCTGTTGCACTAATCGAGCCTGAGCCGAGGAGAGAAACCGATGCTGCATCGATTTGCGTTTCGCCGAAGTACTCATTGACGGTTCCCGTAACTGTTACGCGGTCGCCGACACTCACGCCAGTGGCAGGCGAATTACCGTCGAACACGAAGACCCCGTCTGACGTTGCGACGTCAGCGTCCGGCGATTCATCCTGGATATAAAATCCGCCGAGGTTGCTGGCGGTATCGGAGTCGTTTTCCTGGAAATCCCCGGTTACAACGCCCGTGACCGTAACGGTCTGTCTCGACGAGCGGGCTCGATGGGCCACTGCCCTGGACTTCGGAAATCAGCAATGCGCCCGACGGCGGCGCTATCGACACGGCAGGAGCCGTCCCACTGCCTCCGCCACAAGCGGACAGAGGAATGAGCAGGAAAGGAAGGAGAATCAGAATGATCGAATGACGTTGCATCCGATCATTCTAACCCTGGCGCTAGCCCATATCGAACACCAGGAACTCAGCTTCGCTGCTCGCCACTATCTGCAGCGCTCGCTCCCCTTCGATCCGCACGCCGTCGCCGGCCGCCAATGGCTGCCCGTTAACCGCGATGTCGCCATGAACGATCTGCACAAACACTCTGCGATCGTCCGCGAGATCAAGAGTCACCTCGTGGCCGGGTTCCAGGATGCTCGAATACAGGTTAACGTCCTGGTGGATAGTCACCGAACCGTCCCTGCCATCGCGGGAGCCAACCAGGCGCAGGCTGTTGAGCTTCTCTTCACGAGTGAAGCGCGTTTGCTCATAGCTCGGCTCAAGCCCGTTTTTCTCGGGATAGATCCAGATCTGCAGCAGATGCAGTTCCTGCTCAAGCGAGTGGTTGAATTCGCTGTGCAGCACACCGCTGCCGGCCGTCATGCGTTGTACTTCTCCGGGAGTGATGTTGGTGCCGTTGCCCATGCTGTCCTTGTGCTCGATCACGCCATCGATCACGTAAGTGATGATCTCCATGTCCCGGTGCGGATGCGTGCCAAAGCCCTTGCCCGGCGCAATGCGGTCTTCATTGATAACCCGCAGGCTGCCAAACTCGACGCGCTCGGGGTCGTAGTAGTCGGCGAATGAGAACGTATGTTTCGCGCGCAGCCAGCCGTGGTCGGCAGCGCCGCGTGTCTCGGACTGAATAATGTCGAACATTGTCTGTTGCCTCCTGTCGTTCAGGCTGCCTGCGGCGCAAGATGAATCAATTCTGCGATACGCGCGCGTGCAGAGTCCATGGCCTCGTCCGCCTGGCTGTTCAGCCGGTCGGCCGCGATGATCTCGACATCGGTTATACCGATGAATCCAAGTGCGTGCTTCAGGTAGGGCGTCGCGAAATCAACCGGGCTGCCGACCGGCACGCCGCCCGTTGCGACAACGAGGTACGCCTTCTTTCCCTGCAGCAGGCCCTCGGGTCCATTTTCGGTGTAACGAAACGTCAGGCGTGCGCGCGCGATCATGTCGATCCAGGCCTTTAGCGATGCCGGCACGTTGAAGTTGTAGATCGGCACCCCGATGACGAGCACGTCCGCATCCTTGAGTTCAGCCACCAGCGAATCGGACATCGCCAATGCCTCGCGGTGCCTCTCAGTTCGATCTTCCTCGGGCGTGAAATTGGCCTCTATCCAGGCAGCGTCCACGAGGGGAATACCTTCGCTGAGATCGCGGCGCTTAACCTGGACCTCGCCAAAGCGGTCGCTCAGAGCGTCGATCAGGTTCGCCTGACAGCTCGCGGCTTGCGGATCCCGCGAGGCGCGCGCTGGCGCTGACTTCGAGCACGTTGATGGGTTGGTCTGGCATGGGTGTTCTCCTGCAATAGCTTTCGTTATCAATGCGCACTAGTGTGTCTGTTGACAAATATGAGATAAAGGCTAGTCTAATCATTAGATTGTTCTGAAAATCGCAACAATATGGACAAATTCGAGGATTTACAGGCATTTGTGGCGGTGGTGGAAGCCGGGAGCTTCACGGCGGCGTCCGAGCGGCTGGATTCTGCCAAGTCGGCGGTCAGCCGGCGAATCTCTGCCCTCGAGGAACGGCTGGGCGTGCAGCTGCTGCGCCGCACCACGCGGGTGCTGAACCTGACCGAGACGGGAAGGGGCTTCTACGAACACGCTTCCCGGATACTCGCCGACCTGGAAGAGGCCGAAGCTGCTGTGCAGCAAGAACACGGGGAACTCCGCGGCAAGATTCGTCTCGCGCTGCCGCTCTCGTTCGGCGTCCGCCATATGTGCAAGCCCATTGCGGCCTTCAGCAAACTCCATCCCAAGGTCGAGTTTGACCTGAACCTGAATGACCGGCGCATCGACCTGATCGAAGAGGGTGCGGACCTCGCATTGCGTATCGGTCGCCTGCAGGACTCATCGCTGATCGCGCGCCGGCTGTTCGATTCGCATGCCGTGGTTTGTGCATCACCTCACTACCTGAGCGTGCACGGCGAACCTGAAACGCCGGCGGATCTTCTGCGTCATGATTGCCTGTCGTATTCCAATCTCGCCGACCCCGACCATTGGACTGCCGTAGACAAAGACGGCGAGAAGCATACCGTTGAAGTGAATTCGGTCCTCGCGGCAAGCAGCGGCGACTTCCTGACAAATGCGGCGGCGCATGGCATGGGTATCATTATCCAGCCGACGTTCATCGCCTCGGAGGCTATTCGGCGAGGCAGTCTCGTCCCGGTGCTGACCGATTACGACTGGCCGCTCGCACCGGCGTATGCCGTTTACCCGCCCACTCGGCACCTGTCCTATCGTGTGCGCGCGCTGATTGATTTCCTCGCGGAACGATTCTCCGGCGTGCCTCCCTGGGACCGGGACTGCGATGTGCTGACGGCAAAACAAACCTGAGACGCGTAATACAGCGGCAGACCCAACAGGTAGGTGGGCATGTCGGTCTGCACGAGACGCAGCGCCGCGACCGACAGGTCAGACAGGAAGAACATCGTGGCGCCCGCCAGAATAAGTGTCGACGGGTTACGACCATGCGTTCCAAACGCGCCGACCACCATCAGGCTAATAACCGTCGTATACAGGCGCACCGGGAATTCCAGCTCGGCCGGAACGTGCGGCCGCAACCAGATGGTGACGGCAATCGCGATTGCGAGAATGGGCAGTGCCGCTATCGCGATGGTTCTGAGGTGCATGCCCCGGCCAACGAAGGCCGTAATATACGCAAGATGGGCGAGTAAAAAGGCGCCGAGACCAAGGACGAACAGCAGTTGGGATTGTCCGATAAGAAAAGCGTCACCGAACCATGAGAACGCAAGCCCTGTAAAGTATGACCCGGCCATAGGTCGACTGCAGGCTGCCGAGCCGGATGGCGAGTGCGACGAATCCGCTGGATGCCACGAGCTTTGCAACGGCTGCGGCGGGCTCGTGCCCGAAAAACAACGCGGCCACCAAAATCGTGCAGGCGATTGCGACGAGCCCGATAAGGCCTCTTGCATCGAAGACTGTCATGCCGACATTCTAGACCAACTATTTCTTTGGGCTGAGAGATTTGAACGCGGCCAGAGCTCGTTCGCGTGATGCCTTGAGATCGACAACGGGTTTCGGGTAATTATCGCCGAGAGCCACGCTCGCCTGGTCGAGTACCTCCGCGGGCGCTTCCCAGGGATTGTGAAGGTACTTGTCTGGTATTGCCGAGAGTTCGGGTACAAAGCGGCGCACGTAAAGCCCGTCCGGGTCGAATTTCTTGCCTTGCGTGACCGGGTTAAAGATCCTGAAATACGGCGCCGCATCGGCGCCGCAGCCGCCGATCCACTGCCAGCTTGCGCTGTTACTCGCGAGGTCGGCATCGACAAGCGTATCCCAGAACCAGCGCGCGCCGTGCAGCCAGTGCAGAAGCAGGTTTTTCACGAGGAAGGAGCCGACGATCATGCGCACGCGATTGTGCATATAGCCGGTTTGCCACAACTCGCGCATACCCGCATCGACGATTGGGTAACCGGTCTGGCCGCGCTGCCAGCGACCCAGGGCCTCTTCATCATCTCGCCACGCAAACTTGTCAAACTTCCGCTGCAGGTTTTTGGTCGGCAGCGTTGGCTCGTTGTAAAGCAGGTTGTTCGAAAACTCACGCCAGCCGAGTTCGCTGAGAAAGCGATCCGCGTCGGGCGAAAGCTCTTTGCCTGAAAATTTGTCGTGCACTGCGAACCACGCCTGGTTAGGTGAGAGCTCTCCAAAGTGCAGGTGCGGCGACAGTCGCGACACAAAGCGCTGGTCGGGACGGTTGCGGCCCTCGTCATAGTGAGCAAGGCCATTGGCCAGGAACTCGGCAAGTCGGGCCGCCGCGCCGACTTCACCCGGCGACCATTCGTCGGCAATTTCCTTATGCCAGTTGATCTCGGGCATCAGCTTGAGTTCATCGAGCGCTATACCGTGAGTCGTCTCAAGAAGGCTGAGCGAAACCGGCGCAGGCAGCGGCTCTCGAGGTGGAATACCGTTTTGCAGGCAGCCTCTGCGATAAAACGGTGTAAATACGCGGTAGGGCGTGCCGTCTGGTTTGTTGGTATTGGGTGGCTCCCATAGCACCGAGCCGTTGAAACTC
This sequence comes from uncultured Gammaproteobacteria bacterium, assembly GCA_963841145.1. Lineage (GTDB taxonomy): Bacteria > Pseudomonadota > Gammaproteobacteria > Steroidobacterales > Woeseiaceae > UBA1847. The sequence continues at coordinate 33,754 of CAWJBO010000016.1, read as the reverse complement.
CTGACCGAAATACCGTCGTTCAGCAGACCGTCCTTGATCGCCGTGTCGCGCGTGATGCGCCACGGCTCGTAACAGCGATTCCAAAGCACGACCTCAGCGCCGACGTCGCGCACCAGCTGTGGCAGCATGGTCCTGGCATCACCCCGGAAGAATCGCAAGCGGCCTTGCAGGGATTTGTCGAGGCTGGTGAGACTCTGGTGTAACCACCAGCGGCTCGCGGCCCCCATCATCCATTCCCCGGCGTTTTCGTCGTCAAGAATGTAGATTGGCAGGATCGGCCGGCCTTCGTTGACGGCGGCTTGCAGCACCGGATTGTCAGTGAGACGAAGATCTTGCCTGAACCAGACGACTACGGGTGCGGGATTTGTCATTGAATTTTCTCGGTCTTACTGCGTCCGATAGGATCTGCAGTATAAGATTGCACGTTCAGCAAAGAAGTACTCATTTGTAACGAGGTGAGTGAGAGGAGAGCAAGAGAATATGCGTGTCGCAATTATTGGCGGTACCGGGTTTGTTGGTGGCTACCTTACGCGTGGGCTGCTCGCAGCCGGTCACGAGCCGTCGCTGCTGGTGCGTCCCGGCAGTGAGTCGAAGGTCAGTGCAGGCGCAGACGTTAGCACTACGCAAGGTGATATCTCGTCCGAAGCGGCGCTGCAGGCGACGATGGCAGGCTGTTCCGCGGTCATCTACAACGTTGGAATCCTGAGAGAATTTCGATCTCGTGGCATCACCTTCGAGGACTCGCAGTACCAGGGTCTCGTGCGCACCGTCGAGGCGGCCAGGGCTGCCGGCGTAAAGCGCTTGCTGCTGATGAGCGCCAATGGCGTGAAACGACCCGGTACGCCGTACCAGGAAACCAAGCGTCGCGCGGAGGAATACGCGTTTCAGAGCGGCATGGACGTGACGGTCATGCGTCCTTCCGTAATCTTCGGCGACCCGCAGGGCAAAATGGAATTCGCCACGCAGTTGTATAGAGACATGGTCAAGCCGCCCATCCCGGCCGTTGGCTTCTTCTCCGGTTCCAGTCCCGAAAAGGGGGCCATTGTGATGTCGCCCGTGCATATTGCGGATGTCGTGAGCGCATTCATAGCAGCACTGGAAAATGACGAGACTATCGGCAAAACCTACTCGATCGGCGGTCCCGAAGTGCTGACGTGGAACGAGATGCTGCAACGCATCGCGGCGGCGACAGGCCGGCACAAATGGTTCCTGCCAATGCCTACCTACATCATGCGGATCGGTGCGACGCTATTCGACTGGTTGCCGTTCTTCCCGGTGACGAGAGGTCAGCTCACCATGCTGGAGGAGGGGAACACAGCGGACCCCGAAGTTATTCAACAGCTCATTGGCCGCGAGCCAACCGGATTTACGGTTGACGCCCTCAGTTACCTAAAGGCCCGGTGACCGGGAGATCAGGCAGAAACCTACTGTTACAAGCATACACACTATTGTCACCATTCCTCCGGCGCACGTCGATAACATCCTTTTCTGCTTAACCCCTAACCCCAAACAAGCACAAAGGACAGACACAATGAAAACATCTAACGCGAAGCGCTTCGGCGTCACAGCCGTAGCCTTTCTCGGCCTCCTCGGCGCAATCGCTAATGCCGGGCATCACGGCGAGATGAAAGCCAAGGATATTGTCGACACGGCAGTAAGCGCGGGACAGTTCAATACCTTGGCTGCAGCACTCGACGCAGCAGGCCTCATCGACACGCTGAAAGGCGAAGGTCCATTCACCGTATTCGCGCCAACGGACGAAGCGTTTGCAAAGCTGCCCGAGGGCACGGTTGAGACGCTGCTGAAGCCGGAAAACCGAGACCAGCTGACAGCGATCCTGACGTACCACGTCGTCGCTGGAAAGGTCCTGGCGGAAGATGTCGTCAAGCTTACGTCTGCAACGACGGTCAATGGCGCCGATGTGGCAATCACGGTCGAGAACGGCGGCGTCCGTATCGATAACGCCAATGTAATCAAGGCAAATATCGGTGCAAGCAACGGCGTCATCCACGTTCTTGACACCGTTATCCTGCCTAACTAGGCAAAACGGCCCCGGAAGGCGGCACAGGGATGTGCCGGCCTTTTTCAATGACCTTACTGACGTCCTTCCCACCCGAATCCAGAGTCGCCATTATCGGCGCCAGCGGCAGTATCGGTGCTGCCGTACTTCGTTTGCTGTCTCAAGACGAGCGCGTGGCTGAGATTCACGCCTTCTCGCGCAACGGAAATATCGCCGCTCTGCCGAAGGTCATCGCCGGCCATATCGATCTTGAAGACGAAGCGTCGATCGCAGGTGCGGCTGCTGTTGCATCCCGGGACGGACCGTTGGACCTCGTGTTCGTTGCCAGCGGTATTCTCTGGGAAGGAGACGACTTGCGTCCGGAGAAGGCCATGCGCGAAGATCAGCATGGAACGTCTTACGCGGCTCTTTGCTGTCAATGCGGCCGGGCCGACCCTGGTTGCAAAGCACTTCCTGCCGAAGCTCCGCAAGGGCTCAAAGACGCTGTTTCGCAGCGCTTTCGGCCCGCGTCGGCAGCATCAGCGACAATCGTCTGGGTGGCTGGTATTCGTATCGTGCATCCAAAGCGGCGCTGAACATGCTGCTGCGAGGTTTGGCAATCGAGCACGCACGTCTGCGGCCACAGTCCGTGGTTGCGGGTCTGCATCCGGGTACCGTCGACACGGGTTTGTCGGGACCGTACACGTCACGCACACCTCGAAAGCAGCTCTTCTCGCCAGAGCAGTCGGCACGCTACCTGATCGGCGTCATGGATCAGCTCGACCCTGAGGACACGGGGCAGACGTTCGCCTGGGACGGCAGCCGCATTGAGTTCTGACGACCGCTGAACAGCGGTGGTTACATCCTGTTACACATACACACACGCCTGTCACCAAACCGCGCCTTTCGACGTTTATCTTCGAGACAGCGATAATTCGAGGACAGGCAGCGATATGACCGATAAGAAGAAGAAGCTCAAATCCTGGCTAATTGTCTACGCAACTATGGTTGCGGCGGTGGTTTTCACGACCCAGTCAGGCGCTGTAGCGCTCCTCGATCAGGGAACGTTGTCCCCTGTCATCATCGACGGCGAAGCGCCGCTTCTCAATGTCGATTCCGTCGTGCGTCGCTCGGACCTGTGAACAGGCAGGCTTTTCAACGTATCGCCTTGCTTCTCGCGCTCGTTTCGGGACACGCTGCCATGGCAATTGAAGAACCAGAATACGAAGTACTGGCCGAAACGCCAGCCTACGAAGTCCGCCGTTACGAGCCCTACGTTGTTGCCGAGGTCGATGTCCAGGGCCAGTCTGCCGATAGCCAGGGTTTTCGTACGCTGGCCGGCTATATCTTCGGTGACAACCAGGGCAGCGAGAAAATGGCGATGACCGCTCCCGTGGAGTCCAGAGAGGCTGATGCGAACGACGCGATCACCTATGGTTTCGTAATGGAAAGCAAATACACGCTCGATACGCTGCCGACCCCGAACAATGAGCGCATTCGAATCCGTGAAAAGCCGGCACGTGTTGTCGCGGTGCGGCGCTTTTCCGGACGTTGGTCCGAGAAGAACATGGCAGGTCACGAGCGGGAGTTGCTTGAGTCACTGGCAAGCGACGACGTTGAGGTCGAGGGTGCCGTCGAACTTGCGCGCTACAACGGGCCGTTCACACCCTGGTTCCTGCGCCGCAACGAGCTGATTGTCCCCGTCAAGTGGCCCCCACACACGCCCTAGCTTGAGTATTGCGAGGCCACGTTCGTCGAACTATAGTTCTCGCTACTGTCCAAACCTGAACGAGAGACAGCCACTCCGGGGAATCTGACGTGCGAAAATCGTTAAACTGTTTACTGACGGGTGCCGTGTTGCTTGCAACGCTTTCAACGGCAGGTGCCTCCGATCGTGTTCGCGAGTTCAAGGGCACCGGCAATACCACCACCGCCATTTTCAACGTGCAGTCACCGTGGCTGCTGGATTGGCGTCTCGATGGGGATTTCGATCAACTGGTCGCGCTCGAGGTGACACTGGTCGAGGCGAACACAGGCAGGCACATCGGTCGTGTCTTGCACACCAAGCGCAAGGGCAACGGCGCCAAATTGTTCAAGTCCGGTGGTCGCTACCAGCTTCGGATCAGTTCATCGCTGGCGCGGTGGACCATCAAGATTGACCAGCTAACCCCGGAAGAGGCCGAACTCTATACGCCGAAGCAGAAGCCAGGCGTTCGACCCCCTTTTAGCCGTACTTAGAAATACTCGGGCTCGTTGTCGGGCCGCCATTTGATATTGCAGCCGATGCTCGGTTTTTGGGATGCGATTGGCGGTCTCGCGTCGAGCGTGGCGTCGAGCGCGGCACGCAGGTCCTGGCCACTAACCGGCAGGCCGTTCGAAGGCCGGCTATCATCCAACTGACCTCGGTAGACAAGTCGCCTGCCGCCGTCGAAAACGAAGAAGTCCGGCGTGCAGGCCGCGTGATAGGCCTTCGCTACCGACTGGCTTTCATCAAACACATACGGAAACGTATAGCCTGAAGTTTCGGCTTCCACTTTCATGTGCGCCGGGTCATCGGTGGGGTGCTTGCTAATGTCGTTGCTGTTGATCGCGATAATGGAAACGCCACGGGAGCCGTAGTCTGCGCCGATGCGAGCCAGTTCGTCGCGCACATGCACCACGAACGGGCAATGGTTGCATATGAACATCACGAGATAGGCGCGGGCGCCATCCTGTAACGAATGCTCCTGTCCATCCGGGTCCGGTAGGGAAAATTCCGGCGCCAGCGTTCCCAGGGGCAGCATTTGTGATTCAACAGCGGCCATTCTCTTGCCTCGTTTCGCGATAGATCGGCACAGACTAGCAGAGCTTTGCGGCCGGTGGCATGCGGAGCGGCCGTTGTTATGCGATCATCGCCGGAACGTTCGAAGCATGGAATCTCGTTGGACAAGACGGTGCAACAAAAGGGCAGTGCCATCATGGTCTCGGCGGCGATTGTCGTTGTGATCTATGGCATGCAGATGGCGAAGGTCATCCTCGTGCCGTTTCTGATCGCCGTTTTCCTGGCGCTTATCACCGTGCGTCCGATGCTCTGGCTGCAGTCCAAGCGGGTCCCGTCGATCCTGGCCGCGCTGGCTATCGTGTCCATGATCATGCTGATCCTCGCGCTGGTCGGCATGATCCTGGGCACCTCGATTGCCGACTTTACGGCCGCGATCCCGGTCTACCAGGCAAGGCTCGATGTCATCATTGATGGCGCAGTCCGATTTGTCGGCGAGAACATCAGGGGTGACGGCTCTGTTGAGAGTCTGCGCGACATGGTCGACCCGGGCTGGGCCATGGGCCTGGTCGCCGGCATCCTCAACAGCCTCAAAGACGTTCTGACCAATACGTTTCTGATCTTCTTTACGATGATCTTCATACTGCTCGAAGCCTCGAGCGGGCACACCAAGTTCGAGGCGGCATTCGGACGCAGCGAAGGCTCGCTGGATCGTCCGCAGATGTTTTTGCAAAACCTGGGTCGCTACCTGGGGATCAAGACAATCGTCAGCATCGCGACTGGCTTCTGTGCGGGGTTCTTGACCTGGTCGATCGGCGTCGATTTTCCGCTGCTCTGGGCGATGCTGGCATTCCTGCTGAATTACATTCCCACCATCGGTTCCATTATCGCGGCTGTGCCGGCCGTACTTCTGGCCCTGGTGCAGTTAGGGCCCGGCGAGGCTGGCGCAACGGCAGTCGGATTTGCGGCTATCAACGTCGTCTTCGGCAATTTTCTGGAACCGCGCCTGATGGGCTACGGCGTCGGCATCTCGCCGCTCATCGTCTTCGTCGGCCTGGTCTTCTGGGGTTGGGTTTTCGGGCCGGTCGGCATGCTGTTGTCCGTGCCTTTGACGATGACACTGAAGCTTGCGCTCGAGAGCGACGACCGCACGCGATGGGTCGCTATCCTGATTGGTTCGGAACGCGACGCCGAATACGAACTCCGGCGCCTGTATCCTGAGGAAACGACCGAGACCGATTAGGCGACGTCTTCGTCCCCGTAATCGTCAATCACCGGTTCCGTTTCTTCGATCGTCTCAAGCAGGTTGATCGCAACCGCGACGAAGTCGGTGTCGGTAATGATGCCAACGAGTTTTTCGCCCTTCATTACAGGCAAACAGCCGATCTTGTGCTTTTCTATGAAGAGTGCGGCACTGCGCAGGCTGGCATGCAGGTCAACCGTTGCGACGTCCGGGACCATGGCATCCTTGACCGGAATCTCGTTCGCGTGGATACGGTTCTTCGGGTCCCGCAGGAAGCTGTCTGTCGCGGCCAATACGTTGGTCAGGGTCACAAGGCCCTGCAGCTTGCCATTCTCGACGACCGGTATGTGATGAATACGCTTGTCGTGCATCAGCGTGCGAGCTTCGGCCAGCGTTGCGGACGGCTCGACCGTAATCAAGTTGGTACTCATGATGGCTTCAATGCTGAACATGACCCCGTCCTTCTTCTTTTGTCTAGCTTTCAGTCTATCGATGCACGCCCGCGGCGCTATTGCTAGAAACACGTATTAGGGACCCTCGGGCCCTGGAAAACTATCGCTCTAGCGCTTGAAAGCCGCCGCAAAATCGGCCCAGCGCGGAAACCATCCGCTATTTGAAACTGGCAGGCCTTGCGAATGAGGCAAACTAGCGCTGGAACGCCGCCGCGAAATTGGCCCAGCGCGGGTCCTTCCTGGCTTCTTCAAAGTACTGCATCACGAAGGCCCACGGTGCGCCAGGGTCGTGTACATCAATAGCGGTTTGTAGCCACTCAAAGGTACAGTCGAGATCGCCGGCATCGGCGCAGATCTCGGCAATCTGGTAAGAATTGGGTGTACCCCAACGCGCGATGTAGCCATCGCGGGCCTTTCGCCATTCGGAGCTGCGGCCCTGCCGACGGCCCAGTATCAGAATCTCGTAAAGCTCCTGTGTCCAGTCGACCGTCTCACTTGCCACATGCATTGATGCGCGGTCCAGGTCATTCTGTAACATGTAGACGCTTGCTATCCGTCCATTGACGCGCGCCGCACCGGGGGATAGCTCGAGCACGCGATTGAAGCTGGCGAGCGCTTTGTCAAAGTTTCCGGCGGCCGCGTAGGTGTCACCGAGCTGACGAATGGAGGTGATATCCAGCGGGTCGAGGGCTACGGCCCGTTCATAGGCTTCTATTGCAGCATTGAAATTGTTCATGAAGAAAGTGGAGTTTCCAAGCCAGCCCAATGCTTCGGTGTCGTTCGGGTTCAGTTCCACTGCCTTTTGGCTAAACTCCAGGGCGCCAGCAAGGTCCCAGTCGGCACCCTGCGCCACCATGGCCTTCGCTATATACGCCTCCGTATTGTCCGGCTGAAGGTCTATAGCCCTGGTTGCATAGGCGCGTATACGATCGAAGCCCTCTCTAAAATTGCCGCCTGAGCTACCCGCGATACCAGCGACCCGGTTGTACTCGGTCAACGCGAGGCCGGTCCAGGCGCGCGCATATTCCGGATCGAGCTCGGTGGCTTTCTGAAAGGCAGCGAATGCCTTGTCCAGGTTTTCGCGTGTCAGGTAATGCAAAAAATAGCGGCCCTTAAGAACCTCGTTGTAGGCGTCGATATCATCGGTACCACGATCTCCGCTGACAACTTCGTCACCCAGCAGTGTGATCTTCAGCGCGTTGACGACGTTCGATGCGATTTCATCCTGCACAGCGAAAATGTCGGTTAGATCACGGTCATAGGTCTCGGACCAGAGATGGTAGCCGTTCTCCGTATCGATCAGCTGCGCCGTGATTCGCAACGTCGTGCCTGACTTGCGTACGCTGCCTTCCAGAACATTGGTCACGTTCAGCTGCTCGCCAATGACGCGCAGGTCCTCGTTCGTATTCTTAAACTGGAATGAGGAGGTGCGCCCGGCGACATGCAGTTTCGGAATCTTTGCCAACAGGTTGAGGAGCTCTTCGGACAAACCGTCCGAGAAATATTCGTTGTCTTTGTCGCCGCTCATGTTGACGAAAGGCAAGACCGCGATCGAAGGCTTGGTCTCAGCGATGACCTCAGCGACAGGAGTCGGCTCCTCACCCAGTTGTAGCCAAAATTTGTCGAGCAGCAGAAAGCTGACCGCGAGTACGAGGATAACTATCGCCGTGCGGTTCAACTTCTGTCCGGTTGCCGGCGTGATGGAGGCATCGCGATCGACGTCTTTTTCGCGCTTGATGCCCTCCGGCGTCATCTCGAACGCCCAGGCGAATATCACGGCGAATGGAAACCCGATCAATATGAAAGCAGCCACCGCGGAGACCATCCATTCGAGAAGCTTAAGTGCCGGGAACATGACGTCGACCACCTGCATCGTCAGCCAGCCGGCGATGATGTAGACGAGCGCCACCTTCGTGACGTTGCGACGTTGAATTTCCTCCAGAAACTTGTGCATGCGTGGTTCCGTCCAACAGTGTCGCAAGCATAGCAGAGCATACTATCCCGGGCATCGATCACGCTGGTTCGGCAGGGGCTCACAGGACACAAGCGCTCATATGCCCGTGCTTCGATTGCGCTATGTCTGGCCGTGTGTGGCGCTCGAGGGACTGGAGTTCCGGTTGGCGGGTCCCGGCGATCCGGACTCGGATAGTACGAATGTGAAATACTGAGCAAATACGGCTCAATACGGTCACAAAGACTATGAAGATACGACTCCTGTTGCCCTGCCTGCTTGCGGCTTTTCCGGTATTCGCCAGCGATGATTGCTGCGACGCGACAGATATTGTCCGCACTGCTGTCGACCACTGGCGAGGCCTGTCGTCTTACTCCGAGATGACGATGGTGATTCACCGCCCGGATTGGGAGCGGTCGATGACGATGCGAGCCTGGACCAAGGGTAACGACCAGTCACTCGTGCGCGTGATTGAACCGAAGAAAGATCGCGGCAACGGCACGTTGACCGATGACAACAGCATGTGGTCGTTCTCGCCGAAGGTGAATCGCGTTATCAAGATTCCCTCATCGATGATGGGGCAGAGCTGGATGGGCTCGGATTTTTCCAACAAGGACGTTGCTCGCGCAGACGATATTGTCGATCAGTACGATCACTCGATTCTCGGCCGAGAGGAGCTGGACGAGGTGGTCGTCTATGAGATCGAATCGATACCGCACGAAGATGCGGCCGTCGTATGGGGGCGCGAAGTACTGAAGATTCGTGATGACTATGTCGTGCTCGAACACGCTTTCTACGATCAGGACGACGAGCTAGTGAAGAAACTCGTTTCACTGGATGTGGGCGAAATGGGTGGCCGCATGATCGCGAAACGCCAGCGTATGGCGAAGATCGATAAACCCGACGAATGGACGGAGATTATTGTCAACGCTGTTGAATACGAGGTCGAATTGAAAGACAGCCTGTTTACTTTGTCCAACCTGCGCAATCCGCGAGACTAGTCGGGTGTTCCCTGTATGAACATCGTCGTGCGCCTGGCGTGGCGCAACCTCTGGCGGCACCAGCGACGGACCTGGCTGACCGTCGGTGCAATGGTGTTTTCGAATACGCTGCTGGTCTTTATGATCTCGATGCAGTTCGGCATGTACGACCTGATGATCGACAACACGCTCAAGGTGTTCACCGGCCACATGCAGGTCCAGGCGCCGGGTTACAAGGACGATCAGAAAATGCGGCAGACGGTACCGAATATCGTGCCGCTGGCCGAGAGGCTCAGGACTGAATTTCCAGAGGAGAGTATTGCGGCGCGAGGCTGGGCCTTCGCGCTTGCTTCCAGCGAGGAACGCAGCTACGGCGTTGGGATTTTTGGCGTCGAGCCGGCGTTCGAGCCGCAGGTCTCCAGTATTCCGGGGCTTGTCGAACAGGGCCGATATCTTGACCAGAACGATGCCGCCGAGATCGTTATCGGCACCGTGCTTGCCCGTAACCTGCGCGTCGGGCTGGGGGACGAACTGACGCTGCTCGGCAGCGGTCGGGATGGCTCATTTGCTGCGGCGGTTGCGACCGTCGTCGGGATCTTCGAGAGCGGCGTCACCGAGGTTGATCGAAGCATCGCACAAATGCCGCTGGGGGCATTTCAGGACACCTTCTTCATGGAAGACGCCGGCCACCAGATTGTCATCAGCTCGCCTACGCTGGAAATGGCCGAAGCTGTGCTTCCCGAGGTTGCCGCTGCGCTGCCGCCCGACGCCAACCTGATCGTGCACGACTGGGACGCGCTGCAGCCCGGGCTCAAACAGGCGATTAAGGCCGACATGAGCAGCGCGTTCTTCATGTACGGAATCCTTGTCATCCTGGTCGCATTCAGTGTGCTGAATACACAGTTGATGTCGGTCCTCGAGCGTACTCACGAGTTCGGCATCGTCATGTCACTGGGGTTGAAGCCGGGCCAGCTCGGACGCCTCGTCATGCTGGAAACGGCTTTTCTCGGCCTGATCGGACTGGTACTTGGTGCGATAGGCGGCGCGATACTGACGGCATATTTCAGTGTGAATGGACTGTCCGTACCGGGCATGGATGAAATGGCAGCGAACTTCAACCTGCCCGCGCGCGTGTACTTTACGGCGACGCCATGGACGATGGCGATCGGACCGCTTGTGGTGTTCCTGTTTACTCTGCTTGCTGCTGCTTATCCTGCGATGCGTCTGTATCGACTGCATCCAGTCGAAGCGATGAGGACGAACTGATGCGCATGCTTCCGGTACTCACGCTGCTCGCCTGGCGCTACCTGTGGCGTAATCACCGGCGCACCATCATCATGGTGAGTGCCATCGCGGTCGGCGTCTGGGCAATGATCTTCATGACGGCCTTGTCGCGAGGCATGGTCGACCAGATGCTCGAAGACGGTGTTGCCGCTTTGCCCGGCCATGTGCAGGTGCACAACCCCAAATTCCTCGATGACCCCAGTGTGTCAAACCGCATTTTGATTGGCGACGCGGAGTTAGCGGAGAAATTCGCCGCCACAGAGTTCGTGGCGTGGGCGAGCCGGGTCAGGGTGCCCGCCGTCATAGCAAGCGAATACGAATCCCGTGGCGTGACCCTGCTAGGTATTGATCCGGTGGCCGAGCGGGGATTCGGCTATCTCTCTTATGACGATGTCGAGGGCCGTTTCCTGGAAAGTGCCGAAGACAATGGCATCGTCATTGGACGAAAACTTGCTGACAAGCTCGAAACGCGGGTAGGCAAACGTGTTGTAGTGATGAGCCAGGATCCCGACAACGAGATAGCCGATCGTGGTTTCCGGGTGGTCGGCCTGTTCGAGGCCGACGTGCCCGCCTTCGAAGAGGGCAACGTATTTATCGGCAAAAAAGCGGCACAAAAGATGCTGCGCATCGGTGATACAACCACCGAGATCGTGTTCCTTGGCGACAATTATCGCGATGTCGAACCAACGTATGAAAAAGTCATGGTCGCCGTCGATGGTGAGCTTGACGTCAGTCGCTGGAGCGAAGTAGCGACCTATCTCGGATCAATGCTCGCGGTGATGGATGGCTTCGTGATGATCTGGATGATCGTGATCTTCCTTGCGCTGTCATTTGGCCTGGTGAACACGCTGGTCATGGCCGTGTTCGAGCGGGTCCGCGAAATCGGGCTGATGCTTGCACTCGGCATGAAGCCATCGAATATTCTCGGCCAGATCATCATCGAGTCGATGCTGCTGCTGTCGGTTGGCCTGGTCATCGGCGATCTGCTTGCCTGGTTGACGATTCAGCCTTTGCGCGGTGGTATCGATATCTCGGCGGTAGCGGAAGGCATGGAGATGATGGGAGCGGCCAGTGTTCTGTATCCGAGGCTGTATGTGAGCGACATGATTCTCGCGAATGTGATCGTGTTGTCTCTTGGTTTTCTCGCGAGCTTGTCCCCGGCGTGGCGCGCGTCGCGGTATGAGCCGGTTGAAGCAATAACGAAGGTGGGATGATGACGGCGGTACGGTGTGTGGATCTGTGCAAGACCTATCGACAGGGTGACGTGGACATCAAGGCACTCGATCACGTCAGTATCGAGATCGAGCAAGGCGGCTTCGTTTGTCTCTCGGCGCCATCCGGTGGCGGCAAAACAACCTTGCTGAACGCAATCGGCGGACTCGATATGCCGGACAGCGGCGAGGTCTGGGTCGCCGACCAGCGCATCGATCAATTGAGCAAGGGCGACCTTGCGGAGCTCAGGCTTTCGAGCATTGGTTTCGTGTTCCAGGCATACAACCTGATCCCCGTACTCACAGCACGGGAGAACATCGAGTTCGTCATGCAGGTGCAGGGCGTGCCGGCGAAAGAAAGAGCCGACAAATCGATGGCGATACTCGATGAAGTAGGCCTCAAGGGGCTCGAGGATCGGCGGCCGGCGGAAATGTCGGGCGGGCAGCAGCAGCGCGTCGCTGTAGCCCGAGCCATCGTCTCCCGACCGGCGCTGGTGCTTGCCGATGAGCCAACCGCGAATCTCGATTCTAAGACTTCCGATGCGTTGATGGAGCTTTTTACAGAGCTAAACGAACATCACAACACGACCTTCGTCATTGCGACTCATGACCAGCGCGTCATGGGGTATGCGAAGCGCCTTGTGCGCATGCTGGACGGTCGCATTGTCGATGACATCAAGCAGAATGCGGCATAGGAATCTTCTTCTTGTCTTAGTGTTCGCCGCGACGTCTCATGCGCACGCGGGCGAGACGGAAATTGGTGGCTACACGAAGTTCGCACTGACCAACCAGGCGTATCCGGAGCAGAGCCTGTTCAGGGACCTGGTCGGCAGCAACACCCTGGACGCAAGCGGTGACCTGCGGCTCGATTTCAAAACCAAAGCCAATCGCTGGACATTCGATGCCGCTTATCAACTGCTCGCGCTAAACGGCGATAGCGTCGAACTGGGTCGCCTGGTGCCCGGCGGTACGAATATTTTCTTTCCCGGACTGCCGAACGACGATCGCCGTTTGTTCAACCTGACTGACGTTATCGAAGACGATGGCAAGACCGTCGTTCTTCACCGCCTTGATCGGCTCACCGTCAGCTATACCAGCGAGAAAGCGGTTGTACGATTCGGTCGGCAGGCTTTGTCCTGGGGCAACGGCCTGTTCTACGCACCGATGGATCTCGTAAACCCGTTTGACCCGGCCGCCGTGGATACGGAATACAAGAGTGGCGACGACATGCTCTATCTCCAGTATCTGCGTGATAACGGTCATGACGTCCAGGGAGCCTACGTGACTCGTCGCAATCCGCTGAGCGGCGACGTCGAGTCGGGGCAGTCGACGGCAGCGTTCAAGTACCATGGTTTTGCAGGCGAGACGGAATACGATCTACTGCTGGCAGAGAGCTATGGCGACACGGTTGTGGGAATTGGTTTCGGCAAGAGTGTGGGCGGTGCCATCTGGCGGGGCGATCTCGTCGCCACGCGAACCGATGTCGATACTACGGTGCAGCTGGTGACGAACTTTACGTACTCGTGGAACTGGTTCGACCGGAACATGAGTGGAGCGATCGAGTATTTCTACAACGGCTTCGGGCAGCAGTCCGGCGAATATGACCCGATCAGCCTGGGCAACAATCCCGACCTCATCGATCGGATCTCGCGCGGCGAGCTGTTTTCCATCGGGAGCCACTATCTTGCGGGCAGCGTGATGATAGAGATGACGCCTTTGTGGGGACTAACGCCGACCGTTCTCACGAATGTGGCCGATCCCAGCGGCCTGTTTCAGCTGGTATCGAACTACAGCGTGTCCGACAACATGACCTTTCTCGCAAGCATCAACGTGCCGCTGGGCTCAAAAGGAACGGAATTCGGCGGTATCAGTGCCGGCCAGCCGGATCGTTACCTGTCCGGTGGTGCCGGGCTGTTCGCACAGCTTGCCTGGTATTTTTAGCCGGCAGGTTTCAGGGTCGCCAGCAGGCGTCGGAATCCAGCTTCAACTTCGAGTTCGAACACGGGATCTTTGATGTGGTCGAACGCTTCGACGTCGAAGTCCTGCGGGTCGGCATCGATCATTTTGTCAATGCGCGCGAAAAGATCGCGCTCTTCCCAGGACATGTGATCGCGCAGGCGTTGTACGTAGCCTGCGGCATCCTCGATGAACTTCTCCCGCCGCACGGCGGCGCCGGCAACGATCGCCTCGACCTCGTCGCGCAAGTTGGATCCGAGCGTCGCGATATCGGCGTGGTCGCCGGGGACATCGTCGAGGCCGCTGGCGAGATCCGGTCGCTTGCTACGCAGCTGCCCATAGACGATGTCTTCTTTCGGGTGGTGAACAGCGTCCGGGTACACGGTCATGTAGCGCATGACCTCTTCGACCAGCTCGAAGTCCGGGTCGTCTCCCTTAGATGCCTCTTCTACCGCGTCCTCCAGCAGACTGAGGACAATCGACATATTGCGATGATCCTCTCGCAGTTCCTTCATCATCGTTCTGGCTTCAGACGGCATCTCTACTCCCGGTATTTCTCACAAACCCATACTGGCCAAAGGTATCACGGCGAACTATTCGGATTATCACCTACGGGCTCCTATCCTGCAGCAGGAATACTCGCGAAATCGGCGGCGGAATCCATGTTTAGCAGGGCATCCGCAAGCGCGGATACCAGGCTCTGATTCGCGACCAGCAACTCCCTGTTTACGTTCAATAATGTCGATATCTCGACTTCGCTTAGCTCGCCACGTGATACCTCGTCATAGATGCGGTGGCGCATGCGGCCGTGTATCGATTCCGCCTTGTTCTTGATTTCGACGAGCGCCTCAAATCGAAGTGTGGGGATATCAGCTTTGCTCAGAGTGTCGAGGATCTCGAAAAACTCCCGTGCCGCCTCTCTGAACTGGCCAAAGTACGCATTGAACCGATCCTTGACGGAACCGCGAAACAACTCGAGGTCGCCGTGTACATCTTTCATGCTTTTGGCGGCCTGCACGGCATTTCGAATGGCGGGAATTATCTGGCTTAGTCGTTCCGACTCCTCTGCTTCCAGTGCCTGCGTCTGTAGAGCCAGCGCCTGGCGAAGTATTTCACCCTCAAGTTGCTTAATTTCTGCGTAACAGCGTTCGTAGTCAATTTCGCCTGAAAAAACGCCGACACCTTTGCGGTCCTCGCGACTGTCGTAAATCGTATGGTCGGGAGGGAGGCCAAGCGTTGCCTGGTTCAACGCGGCGGCCTGGTCGATGAGTCGCAGTGTCTCTCGGGTCATGTTTTCCAGCGCGGCTTCCGGGACGGCCGTGTCGCCAGCCATTATGTGTCGCAAGAGCGGTGTTTCTTCCTCCCCAAAACGTCGGTCCAGCCACCTGCTCAACAGCGGAATGAGCGGCAGGAAAATCACGATGCCGATGAGGTTAAAGGTGCTGTGAAAAGCAACCAGTGCGAACAACGGGTCAGAGATTGCGAACACGCCGGTGATGAGTTTTAGCAGTGGGACGAGGCTCAGGAATGCAATCGTGTCTGCGACCACGTTGAATAGTACGACGCCGACCGCAACGCGCTTCTTCGCAGCAGAGCCTGCCAGCGAACCCAATAATGCGGTCACGGTCGTTCCCAGGTCTGCTCCGATTGCTATGGCCGCCGCTGACTCCAGCGGAATGGCACCCGCGTACAGCGCGCTCAGCGTAATCATGATCGTCGCCGAACTGGACTGGATGATTGCGGTTAACAGGAGGCCGGCGAGCAGGAACATGATGAGCGGATAGCCCGCGAGAGCGCTGGGGTCGAACATCTCCGTCGCGACAAGTGCTCCGGACTTCATGAACTCCAGTCCCATGAGCATCAACCCAAGACCTGCCACAAAGTGACTTGCGCCTGCTCGTCGGGTGCCGGCTGCAGACCAGACGACACCAAGTCCACCGAACGCGACGAGCGGCAGCGCCAGCGCTTCAATGTCGAGCTTGAAACCAACTGTTGCGACGATCCAGCCGGTCATCGTCGTGCCGAGGTTCGAACCGAAGACAATGCCAAGAGCGCTGGCTAGCGAAATGATGCCGGTGCCAACGAACGCCAGGACGATCAGGCTGACGACCGAGCTGCTTTGCAGCGCAGCTGTTGAAAGTGCGCCCGCTATTACGCCCCTTAAAGGCCTTGCCGTGTACTCGCGTAAGAATATCTTGAAAGAGCGGCCGGCCAGCTGAGTAAGGGCCTGCTCAAGCTGATGCATGCCAAACAGGAAAAGGCCGAGTCCCGCGGCCAGTCTCCAGAGGTCAAGTTCTTCAGTCATTACGACTCGTGTTACGAAACCGAAACAATAGCGTAAACAGCGTCTAAAAGGACCGCCTTTTCCTGCTGCACCTTTAGGTCACTGCAGGAAGTCATGACGATACTGACCAAAATTCCTGTTATCGATGCAGGTGCAAACGCTAAACAAAATCGCGCAACAAAAAGGCCGACATGACGTCGGCCTTTTGCTGTTGCGGCTACCTCGAGGTAGCGCCACGGCGAACCTAGAAGAACTTTCGCGCCATACCGAGTATGTCGTCGAGCCCGCCACCCGATTTGCCGCCCATGTTGAGCAGGTCACCGAGGGGGCCAGTCCACCCTTTGAGAGGCTGTACGACCTTGATGCGCAAATGCTGATGTTGGGTGTCGGGTTTAGTCGACGTACCTCCCCGCTCTCTGCAGAATCGCTTGTTCCGCAGCGACACACTACAACACATCACATCGATGCATCGGTGGGACCCCATTTTACCTACGGGTAAATACCGATGATCTGTGCGATTGAGAGTCGTAGCATCGGTATTGAGTAGGGCACTGGCGCGAGAATTGTCATGCGAAGCATCGTCCGAATACTAGCACTGATCTCAATAGCCGTAACTTTAGCCGGTAGTTGCGCCCCGCAGACCGAAGTAGTTAAGCTGTATGACGATCCGGAGCGCGCGCAGAAAACCTATAAGCGACTGCTGGTTGTAGCTATTTCCAGTGATCACGGTCAACAACAGCGATTTGAAAACGAAATCGTACTGAGACTTGGGCGCGAGCAGGTTGACGCGATTCCGAGCTACACTCACCTTGATGCCAGCGGCGGCCTGTTGCAGGACGACATCGATCGAGTAGGCGAAGCGGTCGGAGCCGATGGTATTCTGATCACACACATTGCCAGCGTCGATACCAGCATTGATATGGTGGAAGGCCGTGTTGACATCGAGTCAACGTGCCGTGGTGGCGATCCAGTCGATTACTTCTTATACGATCACACGGTCGTTCGTGAACCAGATTCGGTCAAGCTGGCGCACACGGTAATTGTGATTACGAGTATGTACGACGCTCGTAGCCAAGACCGTGTTTGGACAATTCAGTCAACCTGTTTTGAAAAGACAAGCATGTCGGCTGTGCTGCTGGAAGAGGCGGACGCAATTGTCCGGCAACTGCGCATCGACAAATTGATCTGAGTTAACAGCGACCTTTCAGATATCAAAATAGTGGATGACCGCTTGTAGCCGCAAGCCGCAAAGCCGCAGGTCGCAGGTCGCAGGTCGAGTAAAAATATGCTGACCGGGTGGTAAAGACGCTTGGCAGCCGGTGGATTTGTCGTGCCTTCAATGCCTGCTATTATTCGTTTTCGCACTCGGACTATAGTCAGGCTGATTGCGGACGTTGTCGACAAACGGAGTGCGGCGAGTCATGCAGATACACTACCTCGAAATCGTGACCAAGGAAGTCGACGCGGTGTGCTCAGCGTACGCCGCGGCGAATGCGGTGGAATTCGGCAATCCCGACGCCGGACTCGGCGGTGCCCGGACCGCTGCGCTTCCGGGCGGCACGCTGGTTGGGGTACGGCCGCCAATGCATGAAGCAGAGGAGCTGGTGGTACGGCCGTACTGGCTTGTGGACAACATTGAAGCAGCCGTCGCAGCGGCGGTGGGAGCTGGGGGCGAGGTCGCTCACCCGCCTTTGGAGATCCCCGGCCACGGTACTTTCGCTATCTACATTCTGGGGGGCGTTCATCACGGCCTCTGGCAGCTGTAGGTGCGTGCCGGACCGGGAAATCACAAGTCCAACAGCAGCATCAAACGGCAGCATCCGAGCGATCATATTTGAGTTTGTGCCGGCGATTTCGGAGTGCCAGTGGTTGGCCGATTACCGAAACTGGCGACAAGCCCCAGGGACACAAAAAAGGCCGACTTTGCGTCGGCCTTTTATTTGCTTCAAGTTGGCGGTTGTCGCATTCGACTATCAGAAGAACTTCCTTGCCATACCCAGAATGTCGTCGAGCCCGCCACCCGATTTGCCGCCCATGTTGAGCAGGTCACCGAGGGGGCCAAGTCCACCTTTCGACAGCGACGAGCCAATGTCCTTGCCCGCCGACGTCGTCTTGCTCATGGCACCCATGGCAAGCGTCGCGAGCAATGGCAACGCCTTCTTGATCATGCTCGCATCGATGCCCGTTTCTTTCGCAGCAGCAGCAGCGACGTTACGGCTGACGTCCTTGCTGCCAAATATATGGCCAAGGATATTGTTGCCGTCGGTACGAGTATCCTCGGAAGCCAGGAGCTCTGGCTTTTCGAGATAACGCGCGTGTCCGCCGGTCTCCAGGGCGCTACGCAGCCCAGCCAGGCCCGAATCATCGGCGGTATTCTTCTGCATGCCGCGCATCAGGGCCGGAGCGAGCGCCTTGACGAGATTTGAGGTATCGCCCGAGTCGAGTCCGACTGTCTTCGCAAGTTGGCCGAGGCTGTCGCCGCCGCCGCTCGCTTTGAGCAGGTCCATTAAGTCCATGTTTCTTTCCTCGAATTAGTCGAGCGGAATACGAATCTTCTGACCCGGGTAGATCTTGTTCGGGTCCGAAATGATGTCGCGATTCGCTTCGAAGATCTTCATGTACTTGCCGGCGCTGCCGTAATACTTCTTGGCAATGCCGCCGAGCGTATCGCCGCTGACGATCTCATAAAACTCCACTTTTTCTTCCGGCTCTTCAGGCTTCGGTGGCGGCGCTTTGAGGTCATCCGCCACGATTTTCTCGACGCCCTTGATATTACCCGCAATCAGGATTGCCTGGTCGCGTACGGCCTGGTTCTTGCAGTCGCCGCAAATGGTTGCAACACCGTCATCAAAATCGACGGTGAGATTGCTCAGGCCACTCGTCTTGATCTCCAGGTGCTGCTTGATGTTGTCAGCCGCCTCAGAGTCCGTATTGAAGACCTGTCGGCCAACGTCTTTTACAAAGTCAAACAATCCCATCGGTTTCTCCCTCTCTACGCTGTCGTATTTACAGCGTCGGGATTATAACAGGCGGTATAATGATGACGGCACTTTAGTTGAGGATAAAAAATGCAAAGTATTGGTTTTAGTTGTAGCTATCGCAGCGCTTTCCTTAGCGGCTGTGCCGTCAATCCTGTCACCGGCAAGACCGAGCTGATGACGGTCAGCACGGCCTCCGAGATCCAGATGGGGCAGCAAAACTACGCCCCGATGCAGCAGTCGCAGGGCGGCACCTATGACGTCGACCCCGAACTCACCCGTTACGTGGCGGGTGTGGGCGGACGGCTGGCCGCGCAAAGCCCGGTCGACCTGCCGTATGAATTCGTCGTACTGAATAACTCGGTGCCTAACGCCTGGGCCTTGCCCGGTGGCAAGATCGCCATCAACCGCGGCTTGTTGACCGAGCTGGAATCCGAGGCCGAGCTGGCCGCCGTGCTTGGCCATGAGGTGGTGCATGCAGCGGCGCGGCATACGGCGCGGCAGATGTCCCGGGGCATGCTGCTTCAGGGCCTGGTGCTGGCAACCGCGGTTGCATCGAGCGACAGCGACTACGGCAACCTCGCCGTGGGCGGGGCCGGGATGGCCGCGCAGCTGGTCACCATGAAGTACGGGCGCGATGCTGAGCTCGAGTCGGATTTCTACGGCATGCAGTACATGTCGAAGGCGGGCTACGACCCGCGGGGCGCTATATCGCTGCAGGAGACCTTCGTACGCCTCAGCGATGGCCGGCGCACCGACTGGCTCAGCGGCCTGTTCGCCAGCCATCCGCCGTCGCAGGAACGCGTCAACACAAACATTGCGACAGCGGCGAGCCTGCCCGCCGGCGGGAAATCCGGCGAGCAGGAGTTTCAGCGCGTGATGCAAAAGACACGTGCTGCTAAACCGGCCTACGACGCCTATGACGAGGGGCGCAAAGCGCTGGCCGAGAAGAAGAACGATGAGGCGCTGACGCTCGCCAACAAGGCGCTTTCATTATTTCCGGCCGAGGCCCACTTTCACGCGCTCAGAGGCGATGTCCGGCTCGTAAATGACCAATACGACATGGCCGTTACCAACTACGACCGGGCTGTCGAGAGGCGTGATGGCTTCTTCTATTACCACTTGCAGCGCGGCCTCGCGAAAAAAGAGCTCGACGATATCGACGGGGCCGTCATCGATCTCGAAAAGAGTATCGAACTGCTGCCTACAGCGCCGGCGCACTACGCGCTCGGCGGCATAGCCCAGCGGCGCGGCAATCTCCCCGAGGCCATCAAGCAGTACAAGGTTGTTGCAGGCGCGGGCGGCGACTATGGCAAAGCAGCAACAGTGGCTCTCGTGAGACTGGAACTTCCATCCAACCCCGGCGCCTACGTGTCTCGCCGTTGCGACCCGGACGCCAACGGCAACCTGGTCGTTTCTGTTCGAAACGACACGGACGTGCAGATTACCGGCGTCGAGATCGCAGTCCAGTTTGCGGATGCCGTCGGGCGCCAACAGCAACGCCGGGAAGAGATCCGTGGCCAGATTCCGCCGGGGCAGATCGCGAGTGTGAATACCGGTCTCGGGCCGTACGTGGCGGGGTCCAATTGCCCTGCAACGGTCGTCGCGGCGCAAATAGTCGAATAGGCAAGTGTCGAGAGTCGCCGCTGCTGTCGTCGTTATCCTCGTCGCCGGGGTTGGCGCCGGCGCATGGTGGCTGGGAGGCGTCCCGACAGGCGTCACCGAATCGCCGAGTGATCCGGCCTCCGAATACGTGGATCCGTCTCGGCCGTTGGCAGAACGGCTGCAACAACTGGAGAGGGTCATTGCCGAGGAACGCAACGCGAGGATGGTGCTTGAAGACCAGTTGCGCGCCCTCATTGACGATATTGAGAGAATCGAATCTGGTGGCCAGTCGTTGCTCGCCGAGCGAACCAGGCAGGAACAAGAGTCACAGCGGGAGGATCGCCGCAACACGTCGAGGTCACGCGACTACGTAGCGATGATGCAGGACTTCCAGGAGCGCCGCGTAAACCTGCTCACGCAGGGGGGCTTTTCCGAAGACGAGGCTCGCGAGATCCTGAAGCGGGAATCGGCAGCGGAGTACGAGGCGATGCTCGCTGCTCACGAGGCGCAGCGCAATGGCGAGGATCTGGATCTGACAAGGTCATTAGGCGGAGCGCAGGACCTGCTGCGCGCTGAGCTCGGCGATGATGAATATGCGCGATACCTGCGGGCCCAGGGACAAGCCGCGGCCATCCAGGTTACCCAGGTAATGGAAGGCTCACCCGGTAGTCGGGCAGGTCTGCAGCCTGGCGACGAGATAGTCAGCTACAATGGCGACCGGGTATTTACAGTCAACGATCTGAGGTCGCTGACCTTGCAGGGGACGGCCGGAGAAGACGTTGTCGTTGAGATTGACCGTGACGGCGTACGCATGCAGCTGAATCTGCAGCGGGGACCGGTCGGCATATCAGGCGCCAGTGCCAACAGGCGATTTGGTGCCTGGTGGAGCGGCACCTGAGCGGCACCTGAGCGGCACACCGGCTCACGGTGGATAAAACCGGCCGCGCGATGCAGAATGACTGTCCATAATAATGAGAGGTTGCACAGGCCCTTGAGTATTCTCCGCTACACCATCCCCAATAGCTTTACGGCGCTGAGCTTGCTGCTCGGCGTAGCGTCTATCGTCACGACGCAGCTGGGCGTCCTGGAACTTGCGGCCTGGATTATCGTCTGGTGCGGGCTGCTGGACGTGCTGGATGGCGCTTCGGCCAGGCTGTTGAAGGCCACTTCGAATTTTGGCGCCGAGTTCGATTCGATGGCGGACCTCGTTGCTTTCGGAGTTGCGCCGGCCGTACTGATGCTGAATGCAGGCATGCAGCTGGGTGGTATCGAGTACGACACCGGGCAGTTCTGGGTGCTCATGCTGGCGGTCGCTGTTTTTGCGTTGACGGGTGCCATGCGCCTGGCGCGTTTCAACCTGGTTTCTGACCAACCCAGCACCGGCTGGTTTGCCGGCATACCGATTACTGCCGCGGGCGGTGCCATGGTTTCTTCGGTGGTGCTCGTGTTGATTCACTATCCGGACGTTGCTGCCTCGATGCCGCTGCACCTGTATATGCCGGTCCTGATGTTCGTCCTGGCATTGCTGATGATCTCGCGGCTGCGTTTTCCAAAGGCCAAACTGCGCAAGAGCAAGTTCATCAACGCTTTTCAGATCGTGTCCATCGCCGGCATCTACTACTGCGGCGTTACGCGTTCCTTCCCGGAGTATTTGTTTGGCATGGCCGTTTTTCTTTTTATTGCAGGCATTATTGCCGGGCGCATTACGCGCGACATGTAATTCCGATCCCTCAGGCAGGTAAACGATGTCAGCAACCGTATCTGTACTGATTGTCTACCTGGGCGTACTGGCCGCGCTGGCCGTATGGAGTCGCCGCGAGACGCATACCCTGGCGGGCTTCTACCTCGCCGACAAAAAACTACCGTTCTGGGTCGTCGCATTCAGTACCAATGCGACCGGAGAGAGCGGCTGGTTGTTGCTGGGCCTGTCCGGGATGGGCTACGCCGTTGGTGCGCAGGCGTATTGGGTCGTTGTCGGCGAGATCGTTGGCATCGCGTTGTCATGGGGGCTTGATATCGCGGCGCCTGAAGAAGCTCGGTGACGAAACGCACTCGATCACGGTTCCGGACGTTCTTGCCGCGAAGTTCGCCGACAAGTGGCACCTGGTTCGCGGTGTTGCGGTACTGATCATCGTGGTCATGGTGACCACCTATGTGACCGCGCAGATGGTCGCCTCCGGTAAAGCGTTCAGCAGTTTTCTCGGCATGCAGTACGAAACCGGCGTGATTGTCGGTGCGGTCTTCATCATCGGCTATACATTTGTTGGCGGATACAAAGCGGTCTCATACACCGACGTTGTCCAGGGTGTACTGATGCTGCTCGGCCTGATTGCTGTGCCGATAGCCGCGGTCAGTGCGGCGGGCGGCTGGGACGCAATGACAAGCACGCTGGCCGCCGAGGATCCGGGATTGCTGGACATGTTCTCTTTCGAGAGCGGCCCCGCGTGGATAGGTATCGCCAGTTTTGTTGGCATAGGGCTGCCATTCATGGGTGTTCCGCAGCTGCTCGTGCGCTTCATGTCCGCGCGTGATGACGGTGAAATCAAGAAAGCGCGAATCATGTCGTTGATTGTGCTGCTGGTGTTCACGGCGGGCGCGGTGACAGCCGGTGTTGCCGGGCGAGCCCTGTTCCCGGGGCTCGAGGATAGCGAGACAATTTTTCCCACGCTCTCAAGTGAGCTTTTTCCGCCAGTAATCGCGGGCATGCTGCTGGTGGTTGTGTTGTCCGCCATCATGTCTACCGTTGATTCGCTGTTGCTGCTTGCCTCATCCGCAGTCGTTCGCGATACCTACCAGAAGATCATGGGTAGCAACGAAAGTGAATCGGTGCTTTCGAATTACGGCAAGGTCATTACCGTGGTTATCGGCGTTATTGCACTGGTGCTTGGCATCCAGGAGCCGCGCGTCATCTTCCATTTCGTGCTCGCCTCCTGGTCAGGGCTCGGCTCTGCCTTTGGGCCGGTCATGATCGGCATCCTCTACTACAAGCGCATCACCTGGCTCGGCGTGCTATCCGGCATGCTCGGTGGATTTCTGACCAGCATTATCTGGCTGAGCTTCTTCAAGGCGGACTATCACGGCCTGTACGAGGCGATTCCCGGCTTCCTCGCCGGAATGGTGCTCACATTCGGCGTGAGCTGGCTGACCAGCCAGGATAAAACTTAGCGCCTCTTTGTAACCAATCCGGCGTAACAGCCCTATAACAGTATAAGACAACACTTTATTGAGGGTTTTTCGATGCGCAAGCTGACTTTTTTCGCAGTACTGATATTTTTCACGCTGATGCCGGCGGCTCAAGCCGACATCGACGGAATCCCGTCCTCGGCCACCTGGTATTTTCATGCCGACTTCGACGCAATGCGGGACGGCAAAGCAAGCCGCGGCGTTTATGACTGGCTCGATGCCGAGGTCTTCGAGGAAATTCGCGGTGAGATTGGCATCGACTTCGATAAAGAAGCGCGCAGCCTCACGGCGTTTTCCGGCGCTGGAGCAGGGCCGGTGATTATTCTCGACGGCAAGATCAGTCAGGACACCAAGGACAAAGTACTTGCTCTCGCCGCGATCGACGGCGAATTGCAGACTTTCAAATCATCCGGCAAGGCGTACTACTTTTTTGACGGCGAGGGAGACGACGATCACGGCAATGGCAACATCGATATCGACATCGACTCGCTGGAGAAGGAGGCGTACGTCAGCGTCGCGCTGAAGAACAAGATCCTGATCACAAATACACAGGATCAGATGAAGACGCTGCTCGCAAACAACGGTAAGACGAAGTCGCAGAAGAATGACAAGAATGCGCTATTCGTTTTGCGCGCCGAGCGCAGCCTGATCCAGGCAGGCGTAAAAGCCGATGAAATGGACGATGACGCGGACTGGGACAGCAAGATCCTGCGCAATACCAAGCAGGTTGTGCTGCTTATGGCTGATCTTGGTGATCGGCTTGGCATCGAAGCGCAGCTCGTCGCTAATGAGCCCGATATGGCGAATTCCCTGGCGAGCGTCGTCCGGGGGCTGATTGGCCTGACAGCCTTTAATGATGAGATCGACTCGGACGTGGCGGCAATCTTGCGAAGCACGACGGTTGGCGTCGCGGGCAGCGTATTGAAGCTGTCGCTGTCGCTGGACCCGGATACTCTTGTCTCGGCTCTTGAGGACTGAAGCGCAACTGATCGAAGCCGCGCAAGCGGGGTCTGCGGATGCTTTCGCAGACCTCGTGCGTCGTTATCGCGATGGGCTGTTGCGTTTCCTGCTGACGCGATGCGCCAGCTATGCGGATGCCGAAGATGCGCTGCAGGACACGCTGATCAACGCCTATCGTTACATTCGTAGCTACGATCAGCGCTGGCGTTTCAGTACGTGGCTGTATCGAATTGCCATACGCAACGCTGCCAACGGTCGCTCGCCGGACATGCCGGTCGTGCATGATCTGAGAGACGAGGAGAGTGATCCGTTGCTGCAGTGCATCGCCGATTCGGAGACCGAAAACCTCTGGCTCAGCGCGAGGCGGCTGCTGAAAGACGAGGTATTTTCCGCGATGTGGCTACGCTACGCCGAAGACATGTCGGTCAACGATATTTCAATCGCGCTCGATCGATCTGCGTCATGGACCAAAGTGAACCTGATGCGCGGTCGACGCGCCCTGGATGCCGAACTCAACGGCACGAAAGCAGAGAATGAAGCCTATGGATAAGCTAGCCAAAAAACTCCGTCGGGATGCCGAAAGGATCGAGGCACCGGTGTCCGAAGAACTGGATCATCGCATTACGGCATCGCTGCGAAGCATTTCTCCGCTTGATGATTCTCCTGTCGCAGCGCCGCCGCAGCGACCTGCGCTGTTCTGGTGGGCGAGCAGCCTGACGGGCATCGCAGCAGCCGCTGCGGTGATCCTTATTGTTAACTCATCGCAACCCGAGCCGCCTGCAACGCCGGGACCGGCCGCAATAGCAGCGGTGGTTCCGGATATCGACTGGAAGTCAGAAACCGCGGTCTTTACAGGCCAGCTGCAGCAGGAACTGGACGCGCTGCAGTCGGACCTCAAGAAGGCCGAAGAACAGGTGAAGAGCGGACGTCGGCCTGTGATGTTGTGGAAAATACCTACTTATTCCACTATCCTGTTAAACGGGGTCAGTTCGCGGGTTCTATCAGAACCAGCGCAACAAGGGGTACCACAGTAATAACGCAAAAGAGGATTGCGCCTGGAACCATAACGCGAACTGAATAAGATAGACCGGTGGCGACCACAGTCGTTGCCGCGCTCAAAATCACAAAGAACACAAAGGATGCGCCAGGTATGCCTTTTGCTGTTGTCTTGATTCTTCTCGTCGTCGGTTCGGTTCTCTTTCACGTACTCAGTCCGTGGACATTCACCGAGTTGGCGTCCAACTGGGGAATGGTGGACTTCACGGTCGACATCACCCTCTACGTCACTGGCTTCGTCTTCGTCGCCGTCAACCTGTTCATGGCGTACTGCGTCATCAAGTTTCGCTACAAGAAAGGTGCGCGGGCGACGTATGAACCGGAAAACAAGAAGCTCGAAAGCTGGCTAACCGGCCTGACGGCGGTCGGCGTTGCAGCCATGCTGACGCCGGGCCTGTTCGTGTGGGCCGACTTTGTCGATGTGCCCGATGATGCACACGTCGTTGAGGCAGTGGGTCAGCAATGGCACTGGACCTTCCGCATGCCCGGCGAAGACGGCAAACTGGGCGAAGTCGATGCAGAGCGCATCACTGGCGACAACCCGTTTGGCATGGATCCGGAAGATCCGAACGGTCGGGATGATGTTCTTGTTTACAACGGTGAAGTCCATTTGCCGGTCGACAGACCCGTCAAGTTCCTGTTGCGCTCAAAGGACGTGCTGCACAATTTCACGGTCGCCCAGTTTCGGGTCAAGATGGATCTTGTACCCGGCACCAACACATTCCTGTGGTTGACGCCCACCAAGACCGGGCGGTATGAAATTCTCTGTGAAGAGCTCTGTGGAATCGCGCACTACACGATGCGAGGCGCCGTCATTGTCGACGAACGTGACGACTACGCAACGTGGCTTTCGAATCAGGCAACCTATGAAGGACTTCGAAACCGGCCCGGCGGCAACGCCATGGTTGGCGCCGCACAGTACGCGGTATGCGCGACCTGCCATGGCCAGCAAGGCGAAGGCAACGCAGCTTTGAATGCGCCGAAAATAGCAGGCCAGAGTGCCTGGTACCTGAAGCGCCAGATCCTGAACTACAAGAAGGGCCTGCGCGGTACGCATGAGGGTGACATCTACGGCGCCCAGATGATCGGCATGGTTGCCACTCTCGCCGACGAGCAGGCCATCGACAACGTCGTTGCGCATATTCAGACATTTCCCGATGCAGCCGTGAGTTCGACGATCGATGGCAATGTTGCTGACGGGCAGAAACTCTACAACGTGTGTGCCTATTGTCACGGCAGGGACGGTATGGGCATCCAGGCCATGAACGCACCGCGTGCCGCCGGGATGTCCGACTGGTATCTGGAAAGACAGCTACATAACTTCAAGAATGAAGTTCGAGGCGCGCACCTGCAGGACCACAACGGCAAGCAGATGGGTCTGATGGCCAACATTCTGCATGACGAGCAAGCGGTCAGGGATGTCGTTGCCTACATCAATACGCTGTAGGTTGTTCGCTAAAAACAAAGACGCACTAAACAGGTAAAAGGGGAACCGGATGGCTTACGTTGCAATTGCAGATCGTGACCATGAAGTCGAGCATCACGATCCGCAGACGTTCATAACCAAATATATCTGGAGCCAGGACCATAAGGTTATTGCCATGCAGTACGGCATGACAGCTATCTTCGTGGGTATTATCGCCCTGGGCCTGTCCGCAATGATGCGGCTGCAACTCGGATTCCCGGATCAGTTCTCTTTCATCAATCCTGAGAACTATTACCAGTTCGTTACCATGCACGGCATGATCATGGTGATCTACCTGCTCACCGCGCTGTTCCTGGGCGGGATTCGGTAATTACCTGATTCCGTTGATGTGCGGCTCTCGCGACATGGTTTTTCCGTACCTGAACATGTTGAGTTACTGGGTCTATCTGCTGTCGGTCATCATCCTGATTACCAGTTTCTTTGTTCCCGGTGGCTCGACCGGCGCGGGCTGGACGCTTTATCCGCCGCAGGCGATCATGCCGGGTACGCCCGGCGTCGAGTGGGGCATCCTGCTCATGCTGCTGTCACTTGCCGTGTTCATCGTCGCGTTCACGATGGGCGGCCTGAACTACATCACGACGGTGCTGCAGGCACGTTGCAGGGGGATGACGCTGATGCGCATGCCACTGTCCGTCTGGGGCATTTTCATCGCGACGGTGCTCGGTTTGCTGGCGTTTCCTGCGCTGCTCGTAAGCGCCATCATGATGTTGTTCGACAAGACACTGCACACCAGCTTCTTCATGCCGGCCATCAGTTCGATGGGCGTGGACCCGGGCTATACCGGTGGCAGCCCAATTCTGTTCCAGCACCTGTTCTGGTTCTTCGGCCATCCAGAGGTATACATCGTCGCGCTACCTGCTTTCGGTATCGTTTCGGACCTTCTGAGCACGCACGCGCGCAAGAATATCTTCGGCTATCGCATGATGGTTTGGGCGATCGTTGCTATCGGTGGGCTTAGCTTCGTTGTCTGGGCGCACCATATGTACGTGAGCGGTATGAACCCGTACTTCGGTTTCTTCTTCGCGACAACAACATTGATCATCGCGGTGCCGACAGCGATCAAGGTCTACAACTGGGTGTTGACGCTTTGGGAGGGCAACATACACCTCAGGGTGCCCATGCTGTTTGCGATCGGTTTCATCTTTACGTTTATTCACGGCGGCCTGACGGGGCTGTTCCTTGGCAACGTTACGATTGACCTGCCGTTATCGGACACCTATTTCGTGGTGGCGCATTTCCACATGGTGATGGGCGTGTCGCCCGTGCTCGTAGTGTTTGGTGCCATCTATCACTGGTGGCCGAAGATCAGCGGCAAAATGTACAACGAGACGCTGGGCAAGTGGCATTTCTGGATGACGTTTCTCGGCACCTATTCGATCTACCTGCCCATGCACTATCTCGGATTCCAGGGCGTGCCGCGCCGCTACTTCGCCATGGGCAACACTGAGTTCATGCCCGATTCCGCACAGGATCTGAACGCCTGGATAACGATGTCGGCGCTGTTCGTCGCCGCCACGCAGATACTGTTCTTCGTCAACATGATCTGGAGCCTCGCGAAAGGGCCGAAGTCCGATCCTAATCCCTGGGACGCCACCACTCTCGAGTGGCATACGCCGGACCACCCGCCCAAACACGGCAACTGGGGTCATGAACTGCCCGTCGTTTACCGTTGGGCCTACGACTACAGCGTGCCCGGTTACAAGGACGACTTTATTCCGCAAAACGTGTCTCCTGACGATGCGCCGGCAGGCCGTGATCACGGAGGCGAGCACTAGTGGCCCGGTTTCCGCGTAACGAGGGGCGGCGATGACGATAGCGCTGCTTTTCCTCGCGTCGATACTCGCCACACTGCTCGGCTGGCTGCTGAAGCAGTCGTTCAACACGCAGCCCTGGGTTGCCGAGACCGTCGGCGAGACAGCGCATGAAGGTCCGCTGGGAACCAATGCCCGCCTGATCGGACTGCTGACACTGCTGGCGGTCATAACGTCGTTCTTCGCCCTGATCCTGAGCGCCTATTCCTTGCGTATGGAACTCGGAGACTGGGTGCCGTTGAGTGAGCCACAGTTATTGTGGGCGAACACAGCCATGCTGGTCATCGCGAGCATCGTCTTCCAGTGGACGCGCAATGCCGCGGTCAATGGTCAGACGGCGCGACTTGCGCCGGGCCTGATACTGACGGGAATTTTGACCAGCGCCTTCGTTGTCGGTCAGCTGATCGCATGGCAACAGCTGCAGGCATCGGGCCAGTTCATTACCAATAACCCGGCTAACGCATTTTTCTACTTCCTGACTGGAGCGCACGCGGTACACATCGCTGGCGGCCTGTACGTCTGGGCGAGAGCAACGACAAGAGTTGTTCTTGGCAAGGGAGATGATCCGGCGATTTCCCGCAGCATCGAGCTGTGCGCGATCTACTGGCACTTCCTGTTGCTCGTCTGGCTGGTTCTTTTTGGATTGCTGTTGTCGACCTAAGGGGTCCTTATGTCTGAAGCGGTACTGAGTAGTGGAGCGGAAATAGAGGCGCCCGGCACCAAGGGTGTCGCGGACGATTTCTCGCGTGACAAGCAGGTCTTTGGCGTGCCCTGGGGCAAGGCCATGATGTGGATCTTCCTGCTCAGCGATACCTTTATTTTCAGCTGTTTCCTGGTCGGCTACATGTCGGTGCGTATTTCATCGACGGATCCATGGCCGATACCCAGCGAGGTGTTCGCGCTGTCCTTTGGCGGCGACCCGATTCCGCTGATCCTTATCGCCATTATGACGTTCATCCTGATTACGTCGTCCGGAACGATGGCGATGGCGGTGAACATGGGCTACCGCAAGGACCGCAACAAGACCTTCTGGCTGATGGTCGCGACGGCACTGCTGGGCGCGTCGTTCGTCGGCATGCAGGCGTTCGAGTGGACGAAGCTGATCGAGGAGGGTGTGCGTCCCTGGGGCAACCCGTTCGGCGCAGCGCAGTTCGGCTCCAGCTTCTTCATGATTACCGGGTTCCACGGCCTGCATGTGTCGGCCGGCGTCATTTACCTTCTGGTCATCGCGTTCCGCGTGAAAACAGGATTCTACGAAAGGCGCGGTGGCAATTACGAGATTGTCGAGGTTACCGGCCTGTACTGGCATTTTGTTGATCTGGTCTGGGTCTTCATCTTCGCGTTTTTCTATCTCTGGTAAACGGTTTCAGGAGTCTTCGCTATGGCCGAAGAAGGACAACAACATCCACTGAGTGTGTATTTCTGGGTCTGGGGACTGCTTTTCGTGGTCAGTTTCTTTTCCTACATGGTGGACTACCTGCAATTTCAAGGCGCGCTGCGCTGGACGCTGATACTGATTTTCATGTTTCTGAAGGCCGGATTTATCGTCGCCATCTTCATGCACATGAAGTGGGAGCGCCTGGCGCTGAAACTCGCTATTCTTGGCCCACCCGTTGCGATCATGGTGCTCATCTGGCTGATGTCCTACGAGGGTTTGTATATCGAGGACACGCGCACCGAATATTACGGTGAGAGCACTATGGAGCCACAGACTCCGCATCACTAGCAATGAACTGATTTTCCCCGGGGGCCCGTTGGATCGGGCCCTTTTTGTTGTTGAGGACACAATGTCATGCAGGTAGTAATGAGCCTCGTCGGTGTTGCCACCATTTTCCTGATGGCTACCCTGCTGTCGAACAATAGACGTGCGATAAACCGCCGCACGGTCTCAATGGCGTTTCTCGTGCAGCTGGTTATAGCAGCGCTGGTGTTGTTTGTGCCGGCGGGTGGCCTCGTCCTGGACAAGGTCGTACAGGGCGTGCAAACCGTTATCAATTACGGAAACGACGGCATTGAGTTCGTATTCGGCTCGAATATCACGCCAACGCTCGGATTCACGATCGCCTTCAACGTGTTGCCTGTCATCGTGTTTTTTGCGGCGCTGATGTCGGTGCTGTATTACCTCGGAATCATGCAGCGAGTTGTCGGTGTATTCGGTGGATGGCTGCACCGCCTGTTGCAGACAAGTCATGCCGAGTCCGTCTCCGCTGTATCAAATATCTTTGTCGGCCACACTGACGCGCCACTGGTCGTGAAGCCCTATCTCGCCGGTATGACACAGTCCGAGCTGTTCGCGGTCATGACCGGCGGCTGTGCGACTATTGCCGGGGCGGTGATGATGGGCTACGCCCAGATGGGCGTGGAACTGAAGTACCTGATAACGGCCAGTTTCATGGCAGCGCCCGGCGCGCTGATGATGGCGAAAATCATTTATCCCGAGACCGAACCGCACGACGAACGGCCCTATACAGAGCTTGTCGATGAAGCAGACCAGCCTGTGAATATTTTCGAGGCGATAGGCAACGGCGCAATGACGGGCATGCAGGTCGCCATGGCGGTTGGCGCGATGCTCATTGCTTTCGTCGGTCTCATCTACCTGGTCAACGGCGTTCTGAGCGGTGTTGGCGCCTGGTTTGGCTTCGAGCAACTGACGCTGCAGTGGCTGTTGGGGCACCTGTTCTCACCTATCGCATTCCTGCTGGGAGTGCCCTGGGCGGAAGCTACGCAGGCCGGCAGCCTCATCGGCCAGAAGCTGGTTATCAATGAATTTTACGCCTATGCAAGCTTCGTTCAGGTGAAAGACTCACTGTCTCCCTACACGCAGCTGGTCGTGACATTTGCCCTGTGCGGCTTTTCGAATCTTGCCTCCATCGCTATCCTCCTTGGCGGACTGGGCGCTGTGGTTCCCGAACGACGCCACGACATCGCGAGGCTGGGCCTGAAGGCAGTAATTGCAGGTACACTGGTCAACCTGATGAATGCAGCTCTGGCGGGGTTCTTTTTCTCGCTGCAGTGATTCGGAGTAGTCGGGGTCTGCTAATATTTGCCAGATCGCCGCGATGTGAACCCGCCTTGGTTCAGTACGAGGAACGATGAAGGTAATGGAACATTATGTACTTGAGTGAAAAGAGACGCTGTAGCGAGCCTGGCAGGAGCGGTCCCTAAATGTCGAGGGCGATTATCCTTGTACTGGATTCATTCGGCGTCGGCGCCACCGCCGATGCGGACAAGTTTGGTGACGTAGGATCCGATACGCTTGGCAGTATCGCGCGCGTGCGTGCGACATCGGCTAAAGGCCCGTTGCGGCTGCCGAACCTGTCAAAGTTGGGCCTGTTTCACGCGGGCAAAGAGAGTACCGGCGAGTTTCCGGTTGGCGTGGATACCGACATCGAGATTATCGGCGCCTATGGACACGCTGCCGAGTTATCCAGCGGAAAAGACACACCCAGTGGCCACTGGGAGATCGCGGGTGTTCCGGTGTTGTTCGACTGGGGCTACTTTACGAAGAAGACCGATACGTTTCCGTCTGAACTGCTGGACAAACTCATTGAACGGGCCGATTTGCCCGGCGTCCTCGGTAACTGTCATTCATCCGGCACCACTATCATCGCTGAGCTCGGCGATGAGCACGTCAGAACCGGCAAGCCCATCGTCTATACGTCGGCTGACAGCGTCTTTCAGATTGCCTGTCACGAGGAGGCATTTGGTCTGCAGAGGCTTTACGACCTTTGTGACATCGCTCGCGAGCTGGTGGACGAGTACGACATCGGCCGGGTGATCGCGCGCCCGTTTGTTGGTGACGGACCGGACAGCTATGTGCGCACCGGCAATCGTCGCGACCTGACGACGCCACCGCACGCACCAACGGTGCTCGACAAGCTGGTTAAGGCTGGTGGTGAGGTCATAAGTGTTGGCAAGATCGCCGACATTTATGCGCACCAGGGCATCACGAAGAAAATCAAAGCGACGGGCAACGCGGCGCTGTTCGATGCAACGCTTGAAGCAATGAAAGAGACGGGCGATCGCTCCATCGTGTTCACGAATTTTGTGGATTTCGACATGCTGTTTGGACATCGCAGAGACGTCGACGGTTACGCCGCAGCCCTGGAGTATTTCGACGGTCGGCTGCCTGAACTAATGGCTGAAATGCGAGAAGACGACTTGTTGCTTCTCTGTGCCGACCACGGCTGTGATCCCACCTGGCAGGGGAGTGATCATACGAGGGAGCACATCCCGGTTCTCGCTTACGGCGCCGGTATCAGGCCCGGGTCGTTGGGGCGACGAGACACCTTCGCCGATATCGGCCAGACGGTTGCGAAACACCTGGGGCTGTCGCCGATGGACTACGGCACCAGCTTTCTCGAGGCATAGTCTTGCTCGCCTTGTGCAGCGAATGCGAATCGCGGACTGAACGCCCGGCTGTACAAAGGGGTTAATGCCGAATGAATGTGAAAGCCCTCGCGGAGAGATTCCATCAGGACGGCTATCTGCTAATCGACGATTTCTTCGATGCCGAACTCATGCGGCGCCTGGAGCAGCCGATCCTGGCGCATTTTT
>CAWJBO010000015.1:0-51784 GCA_963841145.1 uncultured Gammaproteobacteria bacterium | reverse complement strand
TATGGGCGGCATGGGTGGCATGGGCGGCATGGGCGGCATGATGTAAGGAACCGCGTCTGTTCCGACAGACGTCGCTCTTGCACATCCATGTGCTTCGCGACATAAGGCCATTCGTGGTCAAAAGGCCCGGCAATCGCCGGGCCTTTTTTATTCTGGCACCAGCGTTGGCGACGACAGCCGAGAGTCTGGGTATTCGCTCGTCCCGGTCTTTAGAACAAAGGCCTCGAATTGGGATTTAAGACGCTTCGCTTCATTGCGTCGATTACGCCGTGCATGGTCGTGTTGCATACGATCTCGCTCGATGCGCTGCTGAAATCTGCAATCGACCTCGCAGTTGCTCCATTGGCCACGCTTGTATTCTCGTCGCTTGCCCTCGGCCGCGTCGTCGGCAGCTATTTCCAGAGCCGTAACGAGAATGACAGCAGCGAGCGACTGCGGAGGACTTTGCACTTGCGAGGAACTACATCCGGCCGCTAGCGTCACGCCAAAAATTGCCAATATGCGCAAGAGCAACTTCCGCCCCCCTATGCGTGGGCAAGACAAGATTCGATACCAAACGGGCGGTTTCACCGAAACTGCCATTCCACTATCGCGCAGCGGGTGGCAAGCTTATGCTTCATAACTACACCCAACAACAGTGTCGCGATCACCGTGGCGATGCCGACCGGAATGGTGGCCCCAATTAGGATCACGACCAGGGAAGTCAAGCAGGTAATTGCAACCATCGCAGCCCCGACGAATCTGGTTCTCGTAAACACCAAGAGTAAGCCACCGATTAGTTGCGCTATTCCGTAGACGATGAGAATCGGGTTCGAGAAACCGTACTTGCCGACGAAGTCAACGTCTTGCTGCATCAACAATATCCTGGTGATGCCGGATCACGCCGCCAACAATATCAACACAGCCAAAATTATCGGAGAAACAGCTTTCAAGCTGGTACCTCTATTCTATCGATTGCCCGCGCAAAGACTCGATCGTCCGCGTGTCGCTTTGGGTCGGTAACAGTGAGTAGGCAATTTATCACGCCAGGGGCTGCTTTCGGCCACTCAAACGCCTTGTCTGAAAGCGGGCGGAGCAACAACGAAATGTTCAACGGCAATGCGGCAATAATTTCTTACTAATCGTCGATCGATACCCGCTCCCAATTACGAGGATCATCGTTCCACGTGAGCATGCGAATCCGCCATCCGTGCTCGCGTCGAGTGGCGACCAATACATAATTTCCGTTTGGGATGGTCGTTCGGGTGCCGTCATATTCCCACTCCAGTCGTGCCGTACCCCGAACTACACCTACATCGCCGGAAATAAAGAACTCCACGGGTTCTCTTGTCCAGTTCGGAATAACTGTCGGCGGATAATCCGGATTGAACCAAAAGTTACGAATAGCCTCATGGCCCTTTATTGGGTCATCGCCATGGTGCGGTACAAGCGTGGCGTCTTCGGTGAAAAGCGCCATCACTCCGTCAGCGTCGCCCTCAATCCATTCCGTGGCGTAGGCTTGGTCCAACGCTCTTAGCGCAGAAATATCCGCGGATTCACCCGCTAGCAGCAGATCGGAGGTTGCCAGCAAGACAGTCACGAGCATAGTGATGGCGAATTTCATTCGAACCTCCTGCCACGTTAAATTTTGACGGCGCTTAACTTCAGACTAGTTTCACAAATCGATACAAATTACGGCCACGCAATCGTTCGCTTTGAGTTAGAAGCAATCATTCTACCTCAAACCAGGCGGCAGGCCGCTTACGGTCACCCGGATATATTGATGTTGACCTGGCGTCGGCTTTGTATGCGGACTCCGCCAGTCTGTCGGACCATAAATGTGATCGGAATTCAGGCGCGTTAGATAATTGGTCATTCGGCGGTGACGCCGTTACGGGGAGGCTCACGTGTAGAGATCATGGGCACGAGCGTCAAGTTTCCTGGCAACTAGCCACGCAGCGGCGAGAAAAAGGGCGAAAACGAGTGGTCTGGTCAGTTGGATAAGAGGGTCGTGCACCAGGTGCGTGATCGCCGCACCTGCCACAATAGTTGTGAGGAGGTAGATCGCGTAAATTCTGGTTTTGGGCACTAGCAGGAGAATCGCACCTGCCAGTTCTACAACGCCGATCAACAAGTGGAATCCTCCAGGAAAGCCATATGTCGCGAATCGCTCAAGAACACCGGGAGTCGATGTCAGCTTTCCCAGGCTCGCTGCGATAAACGCTAAAGCAATCAAACATCGGAGAAACCAGTCAGCTATTTTCCATTTCATCAGGGTCACGCCTTTGTTAGTCACAAAAGGTTCGAAGTCTGTGCATAATGGGCGATGTCAGCGCTCAAATCCTGAAATATTTCGGAAAGATATCGGAAAAAATGATCGACTCGAGACACGCGGATAAAGACAGCCTCGTCCATTTCGAATCCTGGGCGATCGACGGGGATTTCGGGTTGTTGAGGAATGGAGAGGGCGTGGAAGTACGCCTGGAACCACGACTGTCAAGACTAATGTCTGTTCTCATGAGTCACGGCGGACACTTCGTGTCGCGTCGGCAACTGATTGACGTTCTGTGGCCTGAATCCGTCGTCACGGAACAATCACTCACGCGTGCCGTGTCTGATCTTCGCAAAGTCCTCCGTGCGAATTTTTCCGCGCCTCCGATTATCGAAACAGCAAATAAGCAGGGCTACCGATTGTCCAGCCCAGAGCAGCCGGAGGGGCAACGGCGACGCACATTCCTGGGCGTTGTCAAGTTAGCCGCCTATGGACTTGGGACACTGGTTCTCTTTGTGCTCATATTGCGCGGGATCAATTACTAGACGGATCTCAGAATAAAAAAACGGGCCGCATACGCGGCCCATTCTCAAAATGCCATCTTGTGACGGCTCGCCTAGAGCTTGATCTTCTGCGCCCAGTTATCGGCGATAACTTTGGCCGCGTCTCTACCACCCAGTCCAAATGCGAGTGCCGTTGCTACCGCGACGCTGCCCAGCGTGAAGCCGAAGGCCATTGTCACGATGTTGTCCGCAAGGCCCATTGCTTTGAGGCCCATCGCCAGCACCAGCCCGAGGATCGCGATTCTCGCGATATTAGCGACGCCGCTGCTGCCATGGCTCGACAACTTGTTGTAGGCGATCGTGCTCAGGAAGTTGCCGATGATCAGGATCACGCCACCAACAAGAATGCCGCCGCCGAACTCCAGCACCCTGGCGAACACTTCGGAAATGATGTCGATTCCGAGAATATTCACGGCGGCCGTGGCGGCGGCAACCATCGAGAAGAACATGATCGCGACTCCGACGAGTCGCGTGGGTGTGAACGATTCGGTAAACATGCCCTGTATGCCCATCTTCTGCGGCAAGGCGTTGATGTTCGCACCTTCGAGGATGCCGCCAACTATGAAAATCACGAATTTCGCAGCGAAGAATACGACCAGCAGAATGATACCTGCGCCAACAATGTTGGGCACCGCGGCCATCAGCTTCTCAATCATTGCGGACGCCGGGTCCGAGATTGCCGGAATACTGAGAACCCCCAGCGCCGAAACAAGAATCGGCAACAGGATAATCGCCATGATGAGTGCACTACCAAATTTGGAAATGCTGATCTCCTTGTTTCCCAGGCGTTCGGCGAGTTGCTCGTCAATCTTGGCGAGTCCGACGGCCGCCAACTGGGAGACGATCTTGGCGATGACCCACCCAGCGTAGCCAATAACACCGGCACCAATAATATTAGGTACCGCGCCCATGAATTTATTGACCATAGCCTTCAAAGGCTCCAACACGTCCGTTAGTCCGAAGTGTTGCAGCACGGCTATGAGTACGAAAATCGTAAGCACCGCTTTGAGCAGGGATGCGATCGGTGAGACCAGGTCCGTCGCCGAGCCGTCGGGATCGGTGCGGTGCAGGATCGAGACTTTCGTGAGCATGCGTTTGACGATGCCAACGACAAATTTGACGATGAAAAGACCAACAATGAGGATCGCAAGGCCGATTAATGCGTGGCCAAAAGCGCTGGACCCTGCGGGCCCCAGTAATTCGGTTAACTTGCTTATGATGCCGTTCATTTTTTGACACTCCTGCACTTCGTGTTATTGCACGATTGTTGCGCTCGAGTATTGCCGATAACGACCAGATGCGGAATGCATCAATTGTTAAGAATTGTGTCTCCCTGGCGATGAGACTCGAGGCAATTGCCGCGAAGAAGCGGCCCACTGCGACGTTCTGGCGGCGTCGGAAAAGCCGCGGTTTTTGACGCCGATCCGCGAATCCTGTCAATGCGGACAACTCCGAATTGCGTTATTGCGTCACGGGCGTAGAAAGGATGTGCTGGCGGAAGAATGCCGGCGTAGCAACGGGAAGGAGGTGTGTCACATGTCAATCCTGCGCAAAATCGAGCCCCGCAAAAGGGCGGTTGATATAAGACGGACGGCGCCTCTCACCCACAGCATGGAGGAGTTCTTCGAGGACTTCCCACCACGCCGCTGGATGGAGACGTTTGAACCCTTTGGGTGGAAGTGGCCGAGAGATGTCGATCTGGAGCGGAATTTCCGCCTCGATGTCATTGACCGCGACAAAGAGTTCGTCGTCCGTGGCGAACTCCCTGGTGTCGAGAAAGACGACATCGAAGTCACGATCGCAGGCGCTCGCCTGATGATTGAGGCGGAAAGGGAGTTTGAGGAAGTCGATGAGAAGGAGGAGTTCTATAGGCACGAGCTGGGCTACGGCAAATTCATGAGAACCTTGATGCTGCCGGAAGAAGTGGATCCCGAAGCGATTCATGCCGAGCTAAAGGACGGAATCCTGACCATTACGCTTCCGAAGGTCCGCGCGGCGGAAAGACACACAGTAAAAGTCGCCTGACGATTCAATGCTGTGTGATATTGCCGGGACGGCTGCGGCCGCCCCGGCTTTTATATGCGCATCAAACGCTGCCGCCGTCGCTGCAAACTCCAAACGATACGTGCGCCAAGTAGCACGGCCAGGATCACGGCGTAGATCAATGGCTCGGTGATGTCCTGCTTGACTTGCCACCAGTAGTGCCAGACACCCAGTATCGCTATCACGTAAGTCGCGTTATGCAGCGTCTGCCAGCGTCGCCCGAGGCGCCGTCGCATGCCGTCTGTCGAGGTCGCCGCGAGCGCGGTCAGCAATACGAGAGCGGCAAAGCCGATGGTGATGAAGGGTCGCTTTCGACCAGGTCCTCGAGGATGGCTGACAGCAAAACGCCCTGATCGAGTATCAGCCAGGTCAGGAAGTGCATGAGCAGCATAGAAGAACGTAAACAGACCGAACATCCGCCGAAAGCGGGACAGCCAGTTCCAGCCCGTTATCCGTCGCAGCGGCGTAACGCAAGCGTGATCATGATGAAGCGCAGCGCCCAGTTACCGAAACGATCCTGAATTTCCTCAACCGGGTTGGCGCCGAGTCGTCCGGTCAGCTCAAAGGCATCGGTGACGATCAGTATTGCGGGAAGCAGGCAGAGCAAAAAGACAGCGGGCTTCCAGATCCGCCGAATCTGTTCGAGCGTAGTCACGCGCTGACTCAGAAGTTGCGGCGCAAGTCGAGGTTCTTGTAGAGATGGGCAACCTCGTCGCCGTAGCCGTTGAACATCAGGGTTGGTTGCTTGGCAGCAAACAGGCCGGCGCCGATGCGTCGCTCGCGCGCCTGGCTCCAGCGAGGGTGATCGACCTCCGGATTTACGTTGGCGTAGAATCCGTACTCGCGCGACTGCGCCATGTTCCAGCTGGTCTTCGGACGGTATTCGGTGAAACGCATACGAACGATGCCCTTGATGCCCTTGAAGCCATACTTCCAGGGAACGACGAGGCGGATCGGAGCGCCGTTCTGATTGGGCAGCACTTCGCCGTAGAGTCCCACGGCCAGGATGGCCAGCGGATTCGTCGCCTCGGCAATCGTCAGCCCTTCGCGATACGGCCAATCCAGCGAACGCCGCCGCACTCCGGGCATACGCGATGGGTCGTTCAAGGTCTCAAACGCTACGTAGTTCGCCTTTGACGTGGGCTTGCAGTGCTTGACGACGTCGGCCAGGGAAATGCCAACCCACGGGATGACCATTGACCACGCCTCGACGCAGCGCATGCGATAGATGCGCTCTTCGAGATCGAACGGTTTGATGAAGTCGTCGAAATCGAATGTGCCGGTTTTCTCACATTCTCCGTCGACCTCTATCGACCACGGTCTTGGGTCAAAGTCCTGAGCGTTCTCAAAAGGATCCGCCTTGCCCGTGCCAAACTCGTAGTAGTTGTTGTACGTGGTTATGTCTTCGTAACTGTTCGGCGCCTCTTCCGTGCTGAAGCGGCTGGGCGCTGACATCCGAAAGTTTCGCCCGTCGGACATCCGGAACAACCGCGCCCAGCGCGGAGGCGCCTGCCAGTGAACCGCCGATAGCTGCGCCGGCACGCATGAACTGCCGGCGATTGAGGTAGTTTTCCTTACTGGTTATCTCTGACGGACGAACATCCGACGGCTTCTTGATCAACACGCAGTCTCTCCCGGATTCAAACTCTGGTACTAAGACCAGCTCTAGCCGCCAAATATTGCACAAATAGTTGCGTGGAGTGATGCTTGCAACAAATTGTTACGGGAGCACCGTCGTCAAATCCTCATTCAACGTCGATTCGAGCAAGATCCTGGTCCTCTACTACGCGGCCACCGTGATCTTCCTGATGCTCGATTTCGCCCTCGGCTTTAATGTCCGCCTGGCGTTCCTGGAGCCCTATCCTGAGGCCCGCGTGGCCTACTACGGCGTCTGTTTTGCCTGTCTCGGCCTCATGCTCTGGCGCCCGACCTGGACAGTTCTGATCAGCGCTTTCGAGTCGCTCATCACCCTGTCGGCGCTGATAATCAGTATGGGTATGCGAACGCTTTTGGTCACGGACAGCATGCTGGAGACTGGCGGTGGTTTGGTGACGATGCCGGAAATCTACAACTTCCTCCTGTCCGGGGCGGTGGCGTACCTTGCCTGGGTGCGCGGCATCAATCGGATAAGAGGCGGAAGAGCTGATTAAAGTCGCTAAAAGCTTCGAATTTCGTAAAACGTATGACAATTCTGGCGAGCTGCAAAGGGGTTCGGCAGGCAGAGAGCCAGGCAGGCGGAAAAAGCGAGTTTTCTGAGCTCAATTTCCGGAAAAAGCCCCGAAAAACTAACTAACGTTGTCTAAAAGACTTAAAAATCGTAAAAACAATCGTTTATTAGCAGAGACTTCATCGCGTCCTTCGGATTTTATCTTTCTGATTTTTCGAGATAATAATCACATTTAGCGTCATTTTTACGAAAAGTTCGACTATTTCGTCGAATTACTTCGAAAACGAACCAACTTTCGGACCTAATCGGCGTCCAACTAGCAACAGGGCGTTATTCACTTTGGGTTCAAGCCCCTGACGCTACGCTTGAGATTGGTGGCATTGCCCCAACCTCTGCGCCTTATGGAGGAGTTTTGAACCAGTGAGCGAAACAGTATCCAACATCGTTCGAAGCGATGATCGCTTCGCGGCAACAGCGTCACTGAACGTTGAGGTGATCGCTGATTTCGTGTGCCCGTTTTGCTTTCTCGGCAAGCGGCGGTTTGATACGGCGCTCAACGCGGTAAAAGGCCCGACCGACGTCCACTGGTACCCGTTTCAGCTCAATCCGGAAATACCGGCCGAAGGCCTGCCTTTCGATGAGTATCTGACGCGCCGCTTCGGCAGTCCGGACAACGTGGAGCCAGCGCTTGAGCACCTGGCGACTGAGGGTCGGGCGGCCGGCATCGATTTTCGCTTTGACAAGGTCCGACATGTTCCGAATACGTTGCCGGTGCACCAGCTAATGTACCTGGCCGAGTTCAGGCAGCTGGATTCGTCGGCGCTGGCCGAAGATCTGCTGTCGGCTTTCTTCGAGCAGGGCCGCAATATTGGCGACCGGGAAGTACTGGTCGATATCGCCGAGACTCATGGCATGGTCGCGGATGACGTAAGCGAAGCGGTCGATAAAGATGAGATCAGGCAGATCGTCCTGAGTCGCGAGCGTGAGGTCCGGGGCAGCGGCATTTCGGGCGTGCCCGGGTTTCTCCTGAATCAACACTTGCTGGTTGTTGGTGCCCAGAGCACCGACACGTTCGTCAATGCGTTCGACCAGGCGATGTTTGGTAAGGGCACGGATGCGCTCGTCTCACCGGCGCTGCACTAACCAGTCCACGATCAGGCGATTCACTTCGTCAGGCTGTTCCTGCTGGCTCCAGTGTCCACAGCCCTCCAGCATGTGAATCTCGAGATCCTGAACCAGCGATTTCATTCCGGTAATGTGTTGCGGCGCTATGAGTACGTCGTTGTCGGCGCCAACAAACAAGGTCGGTATGCTGATCGTCTGCTCTACGCCTTCCATGCGTTGCCAGTTTTCCGTCCAGTTACGGTACCAGTTGATCGGGCCTGAAAAGCCACTGCGGGCGTACTCCGCCGCGTAGTAGTCGCGCTCATCCGGCGTCAGCAGCGGCTCGCCGCCGTGCTTCTCTTTTGACAATGCATGAATGAGGCTGACGACCTTTCTCTCGTCGGGCAGCTTGTCGAACAGCTCCCTGGTGATCTGGTTTCGTCGCATCGTCACATCGAAAAAGCAGGCTGGGTCGCGGCCGAAGACGTGGTCAGCTTCGTCAGAATCCTGGAAGTTTACGATGTAAAAATCGTTGCCGAAGCGCCGTCGCCAGATGGAGATCGGGTCTTCGACAGGCCGGGGGTAATGCGGGATATTCAGCATGATCAGCTTTTCTATCCGGTCGGGCGCCAGCATCGCCATCTGCCAAAGCAATATCGCACCCCAATCGTGGCCGACGAACGTCGCCGTCGACAACTCCAGTGCGTCGAGCAGTCCGTGTATGTCGCCAATCAGTTTGTCGATTCTGTAATCCGCGACCTCGAGTGGTACGCTGGTCTTGCCGTAGCCTCGTTGATCCGGGGCGATTGCGCGAAAACCTGCTGCGGCAAGAGCCGGGAGCTGGTGGCGCCATGAAAAGGCGAGTTCGGGGAAGCCGTGCAGCAAGATAACGGCCGGGCCTTCTCCCTGTTCGTGGACCGCGATGCGAATACCGTTTGCATCGACAAAAAAGGGTTCTGGAAACATACCCGCCAGTTTGACAGGAATCGCTGAAAAACCAAGACAGGGTTTCTCGAGCGGCTATTACGTATTCCGATGCACTATCGGTGCGGCCACATTACAAGACACAGAAAACGAGGAGAACATGCGATGAACACCAGGCCAATTTCCCACTACTTCATTGCCGGATTGGTATTTACGACGATCATCCTACTGCTGGCCTCAACCGCTGCGACGGCGTCGCACCACGGCGAGGGCAAGCATCACAAGATGCCCGCCTTTGCGGACTTTGATCTGAATGGCGACGGTGCCATTGTCGCGAGTGAATTCCATGAAGCCCGTGCTGCACACATGGCCGAGCGCGCGAAGGCCGGTGGCAAGATGAAGAACGCTGCCAACATGCCGACTTTCGAGTCTATTGACCTGGACGATGACGGCGAAATTTCGGCGGAAGAATTCGCTGCGCACCAGGCGGATATGATGAAGAAGCGCAAGAACAAGTAAATGAAAGACATGCGCGAGCGCCTGCTTCAACTGCGCGCTGAACTGCAAGCGGAGGCAGCGGCTGCGGAGGGGTCCGCGGACATCGTCGAGCTGGACCAATCGACGGTTGGTCGCCTCTCGCGCATGGACGCGATGCAGGCGCAGGCGATGGCGCAGGCGTCCGGGCTGCGGCGTGAGGCCACTCTGCGGCGAATTGCGGCGGCCCTGAAGCGCGTCGACGAAGGCGAGTATGGTGTCTGCCTCGAGTGCGGCGAGCCGATAAACCAGAAACGCCTCGAATTCGATCCGACGGCACTGCTTTGTATCGACTGCGCCAGCCGCGCCGAACAGTAACGTGTGACTACGTAGAAGATCCAATTGACGCGAATGCCTCCCGAGCGTTAACTGCTAATCGCGATCGAAAAGGCAAACTTTCCGAAAGACCAGGACGCAAAGCTACGGGTCCACGCTTCCTCCGCAATGTCGCCAACGACACGGCGAAGGACTCTAGATCGCCGGGCCGCCGAATCGCAATGGTGTTTTTGCACATTGTGGAGGTAGGCGATGAACACGATCAACACACATAAAATTCTCGGCGTAACCGTGTCTGCAGGCATCACCGTGGCGCTCGTCGCAGGCTGCGCCGGTGTGCCGGTGGAAGGCTCCGCATCCGCAGGGGCCGCGCTTTTCATGAGCCGCAGCGACTTCAAGGACTACTCGCTGTTCCAGGGTTCCCAGGATCGCAGCGATATGGGCTGGAAGCTCTACGGTGAGTTCGATCCAGGTGTCGCAGAGAAGGTCGTTCTCGAAGCCGGCTATGCCGAGATGGGTGAGACGACATTCGATGGGCTTTGGCAAGGAGTCAGCGATCAAGGCACTATCGAGACCGACGTATTCGAGGCCAGTGTCGGCTATCGCTATCCGTTCTCGGAGAAGTTCTCGGCTGGCGGTCGTCTCGGCGCTGCCTATGTCGATGTGCAGGAGCGAGAGATCTATGGCGGCACGCCAGAGTCGCATTCTGCGTCGGAAACCGTGCCTTTCGGTGGCGTCGTATTTCGTTACGGCATTGGCGAGCGATGGGCCGTATCGGCGCACTACGATCGCTATATTGACGTCG
Organism: uncultured Gammaproteobacteria bacterium; assembly: GCA_963841145.1. Lineage (GTDB taxonomy): Bacteria > Pseudomonadota > Gammaproteobacteria > Steroidobacterales > Woeseiaceae > UBA1847. The sequence goes on along the minus strand of CAWJBO010000015.1, from coordinate 41,117 downwards.
GCGAAGTGGGTGAGACCGGCGAGGGCGATATCGAGGTTTATGGCATTAATGCTGATTTCCGCTTCGGAGATGGCGACAAGTAAACGTTGACGAATTGGCCAAAACAGGCCGCCGGGCCGCCCCGGGGAAAGAGTTGGGACCCCGGGGCGGTGCTCGCGTCCACGGCAGACGCACGTACCTTCAGACATCGAGGCCCTTTTTCCTTGTGTTTTGTGGCGTTCGCAAGTAATTTCCCCCGCAAGACGTTGAAGGGGACAAACAGGCAGTCCACTTGAGCCACAGCGACCGGAGGATGGTGAGAGCTCCGGGTTTGAGTCTGCCGAATATCACCCCGGAGTCGCCGTCCGAACGGTTCATCCGAGTAGGCACGGCCGACTGGCTCACGAGACGAGCGACGGACTATTGGCCGATAGCCAATCGTCCATGAGGCGGCAGCAGCTGGATTCTGCCGCGAAACCGGGTGGTACCGCGACGAATGATGATCGCCCCGGGTGCAGATAATGCGCCCGGGGCGTTTTTGTATTTGAGGATCAGGTTTTGGCAGCGAAGAGAGCCATGTTTAAAGAAGTGAACGGTCGTTACAACGGTCCCGACCTCGAGAAAGAGGTACTGGAGTTCTGGCGTGAGCACGATGTCTTTGCGAAGACGCTGGAGGCCACCAAAGACGGTCCACAATTCAGCTTCAACGAGGGCCCGCCGACGGCGAATGGCAAGCCCGGCATTCACCATGTGCTGGCGCGCAGCTTCAAGGACGTTTTCCCGCGTTACAAAACGATGCGTGGCTACCACGTGCCGCGCAAGGCCGGCTGGGACACGCACGGGCTGCCGGTAGAGCACGAAGTCGAGAAAGAGCTGGGAATCTTCGATAAACAGGAGATCGAGGAAAAAGTCGGCATCGCGGAATTTACGAAGCGCTGTCGCGACTCGGTGATGCGCTACATCGGCGACTGGGAGAAGATGACCGAGCGCATGGGCTTCTGGGTCAACCTCGATGAAGCGTATTACACGCTGAATAACAGCTACATCGAATCGGTCTGGAACCTGTTGTCGAAAATCTGGGACAAGGACCTGATCTACCGCGGCTACAAGGTTGTGCCCTACGATCCGCGCATTGGCGCCACGCTTTCATCGCACGAACTGGCCCTGGGCTACAAGGAAGTTGAGGACCCGTCGATCACGGTCCGCTTCAAGCTTGCCGACGAGGACGATACTTACTTCCTGGTCTGGACCACCACGCCCTGGACACTGCCATCGAACCTCGCGCTCGCTGTTGGTGAGGACATTGACTACAGCTATTGCCAGTCAGACGGCCAGACGCTCATCGTTGCCGAAGCGCTGCGTGAAGCCGTTTTTCGTGACATAGAGCACTCGGTCGTCAAAACCGTGAAAGGCACCGAACTTGTTGGCGCACGCTACGAGCAGATGTTCGACTACCTCGACTGCGATGCGGATAAAGCGTTCACCGTGCTTGCTGCCGATTTTGTCAGTACGGACGACGGCACGGGAATCGTGCACACCGCGCCCGCCTACGGCGTGGACGATCTGGCGCTGGGTGTCGCCAATGATCTGCCCGTTGTGCATGGCGTCGGGCTCGACGGGCATTTCGTCGACGCGGTCGAACCGGTCGCCGGCCTGTTCTTCAAGGATGCCGACAAGATACTCATTCGCCTGCTCAAGGAACGCGGCATCATGTTCCGGTCCGAGCGCTACAAGCACAACTACCCGTTTGGCTGGCGCACGGGCGACCCGATCCTGTACTACGCGAAGAACGCCTGGTATATCCGCACCTCGCAGTTTCGTGAGCGCATGGCCGAGCTCAACAAGACGATCAACTGGGTGCCTGAGCACATTCGGGACGGCCGTTTCGGAAACTGGCTGGAAAACAACGTCGACTGGGCGTTATCGCGAGAGCGATTCTGGGGCACGCCGCTGCCGGTCTGGACCAACGACGACGGCGACTATATCTGCGTTGGTTCGGTGGCCGAGCTCGAGGAGCTTACAGGCAGGGAGCTCCAGGAACTCGACCTGCATCGACCGGCCGTTGATGAGATCAGCTTCGAGAAGGACGGCAAGACCTGGCAGCGCGTACCCGAGGTGATCGACTGCTGGTTCGACTCCGGCGCCATGTCGTACGCGCAGTGGCATTACCCGTTTGAGAACCAGGACAAGTTCGAAAAGCACTTTCCGGCTGACTATATTTGCGAGGCCATCGACCAGACCCGCGGCTGGTTCTACACGCTGCACGCGATCTCGACGCTGGTTTCCGACAGCGTGGCATTCAGAAACTGCATCTGCCTGAACCTCATTGTCGACAAGGACGGCAAGAAGATGTCGAAATCGGTCGGCAACATCATCAATCCGTACGACGTATTCGATACCGTCGGCGCCGATGCGTTGCGCTGGTATTTTCTTGCGCGGCTGTCGCCGGATGCGCCAAAACGCGTCTCAGTAGAAATCGTCGCCGATGTGGCGAGTTCCTTTATCAATACGTTCTGGAATACCTACGGTTTCTTCGTACTTTATGCGCGCCTGGACGAGGTTGATCTGAGTCGCGACATTCCTCTTGAGCAGCGGCCGGAGATCGACCGCTGGGCACTTGCCTTGTTGCACACGACGATAACGACGGTTACCGACGCACTGGATCATTTCGATGCCAAGACCGCGGGCGAAGCCATTGAGGCATTTGTGGACCAGCTCAGCAACTGGTACGTGCGGCGAAACCGGCGTCGCTTCTGGAAGTCTTCGGATCCGGAAGATACCCAGTCCGCCTACCTGACGCTGTACGAATGCCTCAAGGGCGTGCACGAACTCATGGCGCCCTTTGTGCCGTTCCTCGCCGAAAACGTCTATCAAAACCTGGTTCGCACCGTGGATAAGGACGCGCCGGTTTCGGTTCATATGGGCAACTGGCCAGATGCTGATCCGGCCTGGAAGAACGATCAGCTGCTGTTCGACATCGACGTTGTCCAGAAAGTCGTTGGCCTGGCGCGCGCGGCGCGCGGCCAGTCGGGTGTCCGCACGCGCCAACCGCTGTCGAGGCTGCTGGTGCGTGCGCCGGACGATGCGTCGGCGAAAGCGCTGGCAAGCCACCAGGAGCAGATACTCGAGGAGTTGAACGTCAAGTCGATCGAGTTTATCGCGCGCGATGCCGGCCTGGTCAGCTATCGCATCAAGCCGAATCTGCCGCGTATCGGCAAGCGTTACGGCAAGCTGATCCCCGTCATTCGAAAGGCGCTCGACGAGGCGGACGGGGCAGCGATCGCTGCTGCAGCGGCCAAGGGCGAGCCCTTCGAAATAGATGCGGGTGGCGAAACGATCACGCTGGAGGGGGAGGACGTGCTGGTCGAGACCAGCTCCGCCGAGGGCTATGCCTGCGGTGAAGATGCCGGCTTCCTCACGGCGCTCGATACGACCCTGACCGAGGCACTGATCAGCGAGGGCGTTGCTCGTGAAATCGTCAGGTCTGTGCAGGATGCCCGCAAGCAGGCGGGACTCGAGGTGTCAGATCGCATCACGCTGGGTGTCTCGGGTTCCGAGGCAGTTGAGGCCGCGCTGGCAGTTCACAGGGACTACGTAATGAACGAGACGCTGGCGACCGCCTGGGAGGTTGGGCAGAGTGATCCGCTGTATTCCGGTGACCGGGCGTTGGGTGAGACACACTGGAAAATCGAATTCGCGAAATAGCAGCAGGTGGCAAACGCTTACTTGCGTGGGATTCCGGAAACTCTGCTATAAGAAACGTGCGCAAGGTTCTGAAACATCAGGAGCCAAAGGGACTTGCCGGGCCTTGCAGGGGCCATCGTGACTACAGGAGGTAGTCGTAAGCTCCAAAAACAAGAAAAGCGTAAATCCGTCGTCGAGAGGACAGGCGGGAAAATAATACAAAACGCTGGAGTCGCAATGACAAACCACGTCGACCGCTTTTACGCGGCACTCACCGTGCTCGCTGGCCATGGCCATATAAAACAACGACTTATCAAGGCTTACGAAGAGCACCTTGACGATATCGACGAGGATGAGCTGCCTATCGCCATGAAACAGGCGTTTGCCGACTTCCGCCAGTCCATGCATCAGGTTTCGCCGCTGCACGGCGAAAGCGCGGTTTGTGCCTCGGTGCGCAAGATGTCACCGCAAGATGCCAGCGAGTGCGCCGCGCACGTGGTGGCGTTCTACGGCGAGCTGTCACGACTGCGAGATCAGGGCCCGGTTACCTTGCCCATCAACGACGGCGACGCACCTCGCGTGCCGCCATTCCTGATCAAGTCGGTTTGATCGGGTAGTAGACGTAAGTTAGCAGCTCCTTCTCGGGCACGTCGCCCGGATCACTCACGTAGGACTCCCAGGCGGCGCCGTTGCGCTCGAATCCGTGCGCGGCCAGGTAGGCCGATATCTTGCGGTGCGTTGTTGCCAGTGTCCGATAGGAGCCGACGTGCCTGACTCTGACGACGGCACCTTCATAGGTCTTCCCAAGCGCGACTCCGGTGCTGTCCTGCCGCGTTGCAGCGGTGACACCCCGAACCGGAATCGCTGCATCGAAAGCCAGTTCGGCGCCGCTGAAAGTCCGCGTGATGGACAAAGGCGCGCCAGCGACTTCGAGGCCGGCAGTGTCGATGAAGTTGAGTATCTGGAAATAGGCCTTGCCCATCGCCTCAGACATTGCCGCAGGCTCGGGGCGCGACGTTGCTGGCAGGTAAGCGATGTCAGTCGCCTTGACCAGAATCTGTTCGACCTCCAGATCGCTGAAATCGGCGCTTGGCAAGCTCTCAGCCAGTGCTTTGAGGCTCTCGAGGCCCTCTTGATAGTCCCGTGCGACGACGCTACCCAGCATCGAAGCAAAGTAGCGACCGACGAAATTCATACCGTAGTCCGCCGTGAACCCCCAGGTGACAATGGTTGTTCCGGTGCCGGGCACGAGGCTGAACTGCGAAAAAGCCTCGCCCGGTTCGTCCGGATTGATGCGCATACTGATCTTCGCGAACGGCTCGCTTTCAACAATGGTCTGGGTTCCGCTGCCGGCGATTGCGCCGTCCCAGGTCATGATCGCACCGACTCCCCGAAGGTTACCGGAATGAAGGATCCGCACATTGGGGTCAGTTTCAGCCAGCGGCGACCAGAGCGCATAGCGTCGGAAATCGTTCAGTAACGCGAACACCGTGGCCGGGTGCGCGTCGATTTCGGCCGAAGCCTCGACGTAATGCGTGCGCGGCAGCGAGTAGCCGATAATCACCAGCAACGCGACGAAAGCGATTACGCCATAAAGCAGTTTCTGCACAATTGACCATCCCATGGCAAAAGAAGCCGGCCGGAATTATTCCACAGTTGAGCATCCTTCGGCACAATGCGCTGATGAGCAACTCAATAAATGCCGATCTGCCAATAGGGATCTTCGACTCGGGCGTGGGTGGCCTGACAGTGCTGAAAGCCATCCGGGACGAATTACCCAACGAGAATCTCGTTTACCTCGGCGACACGGCTCGTTTGCCGTACGGTACAAAGAGCCCACTGTCGATCGCTCGCTACGCGACACAAGCGGCGGCTAAGCTCGAGGAGCAGGGCATCAAGCTGCTCGTTGTTGCCTGTAACACGGCATCGGCCGTAGCGCTTGACGCGCTGCGCGAGCAGTTGAGCCCGCTCAATGTGATTGGCGTCGTTGAGCCGGGCGCGACAGCAGCCGTAACGGCGCGACCGGGCGGGACGCATCTGGTCCTGGCGACAGAGGCCACGGTGCGCCTGGGTGCCTATAGCAAGGCTATAGAGGCCCGCGATCCGGCCGCAACGATTCGAGAGAGCGCCTGTGAATTGCTAGTCGCGCTCGCCGAAGAAGGGTGGACGGACGGCAATATTGCCAATCGCATCATCGAGCGCTACCTCGACGAGGCCAGCGACAGCACGTTTCAGGCCGACACGATTATTCTCGGGTGCACGCATTTCCCACTCCTGAAAGACGCTATCAAGGCCGTCGTCTCGGACGATGTGCTGCTGGTTGACTCCGCGAGTACTACAGCGGCCGTGGTGTCGCGAACGCTTGAGTCCACCGGGCTCACGCGGCGCCGAAACGAGGCGGGAAGTCTCAGGTTCCTGGCTACGGATGGCGCGACGCGCTTTGCGCGTGTCGGCGGCCAGTTCCTGGGGCAACCACTGAGCTTCAGTGACGTCGAGATCGTTGATCTCTAGACGCCCGCTGGCGGCCCCCGCTAATCAGCCTGTGCGATAATGCGCGATTACCCAGGCTCCAGGAGAGTAGCTGTGAATCTACAGTTTGTTACGCGCTCATTGGGAGCGCTTTTGATATCGGTCCTGGTCGCATCCTGCGGCACCGAGACGCCACCGGAAACCACTGTTCAACCGCTAGCGACGGTCCAGCCGCGGCCTGAAATCTACGCCGACTTTACGCTGACGGCAGATCTCGGCGACCTTAGTGAAGATCAGGTCCAGATGCTCCGAATTCTGATCGACGCGGCGAAGATCATGGACGACCTGTTCTGGCGACAGAGCTTCGGCGAGGGTTACCAGGAATGGCTGGACGCCATCGAAGACGATGCTACGCGACGCTTTGCTGAGCTGAACTACGGTCCGTGGGATCGGCTGGATGATGAGAAGCCGTTTATCAAGGGTGTTGGGCCAAAACCGCTCGGCGCTCGCTTTTATCCGGAGGACATGAGCAAGGAAGAGTTTGCCGAGGCCTACCTGCCGGGCAAGCACGGGCTCTACTCAATGGTGCGCCGCGACGAAGCCGGGGCGCTGGAACTGGTGTCCTTTCACGTTGCCTATGCAGAGGAGCTCAGCGAGGCTGCTGGCCTGCTTCGGCAAGCCGCCAGGCTGGCCGAGAGTCCTGACTTCGCAACCTATCTCAAGCTGCGCGCCGCTGCGTTAATCAGCGACGAGTTTCAGATCAGTGATCGCTACTGGATGGACGTCAAGGACAACGATATCGACGTCGTCATCGGACCCATCGAAACTTACGAGGATCGTCTGTTCGGTTATCGCACCGCCTATGAGGCCTATGTTCTGGTCAAGGATCTTGAATGGAGCGATCGCCTGAGTCGGTTCGCTGCGTTTCTGCCGGATCTGCAGACAGGACTGCCGGTCGCCGACGAGTACAAGTGGGAAACCCCGGGTACTGACTCTGATCTGAATGCCTACGATGTTGTCTACTACGCCGGACACAGCAACGCCGGCTCGAAGACGATTGCCATCAACCTGCCTAACGACGAGGAGGTACAGCTCGACAAGGGCACGCGTCGCCTGCAGCTGAAGAACGCCATGCAGGCAAAGTTCGAGAAGATTCTCGAGCCGATCGCAGATATGTTGATCGACGAGTCACAGCGCAAACACATTACGTTTGACGCGTTTTTCGCCAACACGATGTTTCATGAAGTTGCGCACGGCCTTGGCATCAAGAACACCATTGATGGCAGCAGCACCGTTCGCGCAGCGATGCTCGACCTGGCATCCAGCATGGAGGAGGGCAAGGCCGACATCCTCGGGCTTTACATGATTACCGAGCTGCACAAAGCGGGCGAACTCGGTGATGTTGACCTTCGCGACTACTACACGACGTTCATGACCAGCGTTTTCCGCTCGATTCGTTTTGGTGCCAGCAGCGCGCACGGCAAGGCAAATATGGTGCGTTTCAATTACTTCCTCGATGAGGATGCGTTCGTTCGCGATTCGGGAACGGGACGGTATCGTGTGGACTACGAGAAGATGGAAGACGCGATGACGGGCTTGTCACGCCTGCTGCTGACGTTGCAGGGCGACGGCGACTATGACGGCGCGGCTAAACTAACGCGCGACAAAGGCCTTATTTCTGCGCAGCTGCAAGGCGACCTTGATCGACTGACCGGGGCGAAGATTCCGGTAGACATTACTTTTCGGCAGGGCGTCGCCGAACTGGGTATTCAATAGTTGGAACATTATCGAGGCTGACACATTGAAGATGAAAACCACTGTTTTGCTTTTCATGTTCATAGCGCTGGGTGCGTGCAGCGATAGTACGCAGCAGGCGACGTCGAGCAAACTCGAAGCGTGGGGCAGGTTCCACGACCAGTTCCTTAGCTTCGGTTCCCCGCCTATACCGCTGGTTCGACGGCAAATGCTCGGGGAAGACTACAACGGCGACAGCGCACTACTGTCCCGGTAGAGCTCGTTTTCGGTAAACGGGCGCAGACGGCAGGCTAGTCTTCCAGGTGAAGCCAGTGCCTGGCGTCTCGTTCATTGTCAAAAGCGGCCGCAGGGAACTGGGCTCGCATGTTGTGGGTCTTGAGCGCGGAGGCCGCGATCAGGTGGCTTTCATGCACTGCCAGGTTCGCTGTTACGACAGCCAGTCGATACTTCTGGTCAAGCCCGACCGAGGCAAAAAACTCCGAGCTGTTGAATACTTCGGTTGTTGGTAAAGGTTGCTCGAGATGCGAAATGGCGAGCACCTTGAAACAGTCGTTCTTCTCGCAGGCTGCGATGACTTCTGCCCACATCTGCAAGGCTGTCAGGTGTTCGAAGTTGCCGGATGTTTTCAGACGGACCACCGAATCTGAGACGGCAATTGAATAACTGTAGCCGTCAACCATTATCGGGTCACCCTTTGAGAGAATTCGAATAGGCTGATTTTGTATCCAGCCACAGGCTATCGTAATGAGAAATCGAAAGCGGGTCTAGCTGTGAGCTGGCAGAATTAAAGAGTCAGAGATGGCGCTTGTCGACGCGGGGCAACGATGCTCCGAACAAAGTCGTTAAATACAGGGACCGCCTGGTCTCGATCACGCCGGTTAATGTGGGGAACCGCGCTTGCGGGTCGTGCAGGTTCATTAGCACCTCGCCGTCGCCGTTAAAGGCAATGACGTGCGATGAGGGTACCGCTTTGGGGCGAAGGAACTGCGGCAGGCGTTGCACGATCTTGCGCAGGAACGGTTTGTCCGCCATTTGATCCAGCAGATTGTTTCTTGGTGCCGCGAGCCCTAGCCAGAAGCGGCCCTGTAAACCACTTTTGAGGTTGTCCGGAAAGCCCGGCAGGTTATCCAGCAGCACCTCGGTTTCACCTTGCCGTTCGCCAGTCAGCCAGTGCTTGAGAATGCGGTAATGACCCGTCTCGCTGACAAGCAGGAAACTTCCGTCCTCGCCGACGGCAACGCCATTTGCAAAGTTGAGCTTGTCCATCAGGACCCGGACCTGTCCAGTCGCAGGGTCGAATGCAAATACTCGTCCGTGTCCGCCGTGCTCCATGATGTCGAGGAGGCTTGCTTCGTAAGTGCCATTCGACGACTGTGCGCCGAACTTGTTGCTGGACTCACTAAAATAAATCGTTCCATCAGGGACCAATTGCCAGGTTATTGGCATAGACGAGCGGCTGTCCGTCGACTTCGCTGAGCAGGGCTGTGACCGCGCCATTATGGTCAACGCGTTGCAGACCCAGGAAAGCGTTGGCAACCACAAAGCTACCATCGCGTCGCGCTTCGATACCCAGTGGTCTGCCGCCGGGGAACGCAAATTGCTTGACGCGCCCGTCCCTCAATTGAATGACGTGGCCGCTGTGCGTCGTTACGTAGAGGTGACCGTCGGCCCCGATTGTGGCGTCCTCCGGACCCTCGAACGGCTCGAGATCGATCGCAAAGGCCGAAGTCAGCAAGTCGTTCACTGCGTAAGGATCAATGAGCCCGCGGTCTGCCGGCGCGGCCCAGCCAACGGGCTGGATCGGCACTGGCCACGCTAACAGATAGAGCGTGACGGCGCTCAGCAGTCCGGCAGCTACGATACCTGGTCTTCATGTCTGCTGGTTCTTGCTAGCGTTTTGCGTCAATCATTCGCAGGAACTCAGAGCGTGTGCGCGCATCCTTGCGAAAGGTACCAACCATCTGGCTGGTTACCATGGAGACGTCAGACTTGTGAACGCCGCGCGTCGTCATGCACTGGTGGACCGCTTCAATGACTACTGCAACGCCTTTGGGTTGCAGTACGTCCTGGATGCAATTAGCGATCTGCGCCGTCATTTTTTCCTGCACCTGGAAGCGTCGGGCAAAAGCTTCAACGACGCGCGCCAGCTTGCTAATGCCGACGACTTTATTATTTGGCAGGTAGCCGACATGTGCCTTGCCGATAATCGGCGCCATGTGGTGTTCACAATGCGATTCGAAACCGATATCGCGGAGGACGATCATCTCATCGTAACCCTCGACTTCTTCGAACGTGCGCTCGAGGTATTCGACCGGGTTGCTCTTGTAGCCGCTGAACCAGTCTTCATAGGCTTTTGCGACACGTTTCGGCGTGTCGATCAGACCCTCTCGGCGCGTGTCTTCGCCGGCCCAAAGCAACAGTGTGCGAACCGCATCTTCTGCTTGTTTACGATTTGGCTTTCGCGGCTTTGCTTGCTTCTTCTTGATAGCGGCCAATGGACTTTCCTTGTAGTGAAATGAGGTGAGGGCTACGCCGACTGTTCTTCGATGTTAAGGCCTGTCGGGCAAGCTACACCAGTGCCGCCCAGGCCGCAGTAGCCGCCGGGATTCTTGGCAAGATATTGCTGGTGATAGTCTTCGGCATAGTAGTACGTATCCAGAGGCAGGATCTCTGTCGTTATGGTCCCGACACCCGCTTCGTCCAGCCTGGCCTGGTACGCGGCCATCGAGCGACGCGCCTCCGCCTGTTGCGAATCGTTCAGGGTGAAAATTGCTGAGCGATACTGTGTGCCAATATCGTTGCCCTGGCGCATACCTTGCGTTGGATTATGGTTTTCCCAGAACGTCTTCAAAAGCGTCTCGTAACTCGTCTTTTCAGGGTCGAACACGACACTGACAACTTCCGTGTGTCCGGTGTCGCCGGAGCAGACCTCCTGATAGGTCGGATTCTGCGTCATGCCGCCGGCGTAACCGACCGAGGTAACAAAGACGCCGTCCAGCTGCCAGAACACGCGCTCGGCTCCCCAGAAGCACCCCAGGGCAAAAACGGCTTGCCGCAGTGGTTCCGGGAATGGGCCGCGGAGCGGCGCGCCATTGACAAAGTGATGTTCCGGCACCGTCATCGGCACGTCGCGCCCTGCCAGTGCCTCGCTCCTGGCGGGAAGTGTCAGTTTCTTCATGATTCTGAGGGTTCTTCGGGTTTCTGGTGCTTAGTTTGAGGATTCCGCCGTTTGCCGGGTTTTTCCGATGAGTGCGTCCAGATCGGCCTGACGGTAGAAGAACTGGTGTTCAAAAACGAGGGTATCAGACTCGCGCGACTCTGCGTCGCTCATCTGTGGTCTGAATACGCGCCGACGAATCTCTCGATGCACCATGCGCTGCATGTCGGTGAATTCCTCTGGCATGGCCTCGGTGCGGATGTTCCTGACTCTGCCGCGTTCTGAAACCGTGTAATCGACACGGATCGTGCCGGTCAGCAGCTCTTCATCGTCTGCGATCTTTTCGCCACCACTGAATGCGTACTTCGGAATAGCATCTTCGATCAGGGCCACCGGCTTTTCGAGGACCTCTTTGCGCATTTCGAGTCGTTCTTCATCCCCGGACAGCAGGTTCCATACATCGCTGTAAAGGCTTCGGGCCCGGTTATAGGACTGTGCGTAGATGTAATGATCAGCAAGCGCCAGCTGCACGCGGGCAAACTCACGCCATGGAATATCGGGTGTCGCTTCGGCAATTCTCACCGCTCGCCGGAAGTAGATCTCACCGCTCGCAACCAGGCCGCGTTGTTGCATCTCTCCCTGTTCCATATCGATGAAATAGAAGGACTCTCCAAGCTTGCTGAGCGGCAGGATAAGCTGCGGGTCTTCCTTACCAAGCTCACTCTCCATGATGCGAATGACGCGCCGATAGGTGGCGCGTTCATCGTTGTAGTAGCGGGCGGCGTGTTGCCAGCTTGCGCGACGCATCAGGGATGGAACTAACGCGAGGTTGTCCCCGGCAAAATACCGCACGTTCAACGCGTGCATGCGATCGAGAACCTCGCGTGCACTCTCGCTGTCGCCGGCCATCAAAGTTGCCTGCGCCAACGCCTCGAGTATCTCTACCTGCTGGATGTTATGCGGTCCCTCATTGACGTGCGTGATGTGCCGGGCTCGATTGAAGGTCTCCACCGCGAGGTCCGGGCGACCTTTCTTGAGCTGCGCATTGCCGAGACCGGTCAGAGGATTGACGAGCTTGTCGTTGAGCCGGTCCTCGACCGTTTCAATAATCTCCACAGCCGATTGGAAGTTCTGGGCTGCTGCGTCGTATTGCTCATTACGGCTCTGAACAATCGCAAGGTTGTTGAGCGCTCTGGAGGCTTCGATGGACTGCGGACCGTATAGACGGATGACCATCTGTACGATGCGCTTTGCCGAAGCGTCAGCCTCGTCCGTTGCCTCTTCGTCCATCAATCGGCGATACCGGTCGAACTCCTCGCCGAGCTTCTGTTCGAGACTGCGGTCGTCCTCCTGCGCCACGGCCGCTTCTTCCTCGGCCACCGGCACCACCTGATCCAGCGGGCCGGCCTCGTCATCCCTCTCGGGCGGCTCAACCTGGGCCGACGAGGTTGTCGCTATTGCTGCTGCAGCAAGAATGAAAGCTTTGAAATTCAATGGCTTGGTCATGCGGATCGTTAAATTGGGCTGCTTGTATTGTCGCGATGCAGGATCTTAATCAGACCCGCTCTCTTATGATTAGTTCGCGTCGCCAACGTACTCGCGACTTGAGCAACTATACCGCGCGGTCCCGCGTCGCGGTAGCCGTTGACGGCGTCTAGAAAGGCAGGCCCAGCTGCTGTTGTCCCGGCTTCAGGAACTGGTCGCAATCGAGGGGTTCCTGGCGGGCATGCGGCTGCAACCCGAACCGTCGGCTGGCAGCAGCGAAACGGCTGGCAAGCATCTCGGCATACGGTCCGCGTCCCGTCTGCCTCACACCATATCGGCTGTCATATTCACGGCCCCCGCCAGCCTGACGGATCAGGCTGGAAACGCGCGCCGCCCGGTCCGGAAAATGCTCGCTCAACCATTCAGCGAAGATCGCTTTTAGTTCATGCGGCAAGCGCAGGAAGATATACCGGGCTTCTTCAGCGCCGGCCGAGGCGGCAGACTGCAGGATGCTCTCGAGCTCGTTGTCGTTTATAGCGGGAATCAGCGGCGCAACCAGCACGCTGGTCGGTATTCCTGCGGCGCTGAGCGCACCAATCGCTTTCAATCTCGATGTAGCGGATGGGACACGCGGCTCCATGATGCGCTTCAGGTCGGGGTCCAGCGTTGGCAGGCTGATCGCGACCGAGCACAGACTTGACGCTGCCAGTTCGGCCAGCAAATCGATGTCGCGACAAACCAGCGCGCCCTTGGTGATGATGGTGACGGGGTGCCGGTGCTGAAGAAAGACAGTCAGCAGGTCGCGAGTCAACTCGAGCTGTCGCTCAGCGGGTTGATAAGGGTCAGTGTTCGCGCCCAGCGTAATCGGCTTGCAATCGTAGCCGGGTTTTTCCCATGCTTCGAGTAACTTCGCGACGGCATTCGGCTTGTAGAAAATCTGCGTTTCGAAATCGAGCCCCGGCGACAAATCAAGGTAGCTATGAGTGGGCCGCGCGTAACAATAAACACAGCCGTGCTCACAGCCCTGGTATGGGTTGATCGAGCGATCAAAAGGCACATCGGGCGAGTTGTTGCTGCTAATAATTTGGCTGGCAGGCATCGCGCGGATCCGGGTTGCAGGAGCAAGCTGTCCGCGAGCGTGTGCCTCCGCGTCGTCGTAATCCACTGGACGAGCGCTGAATCGGCCGTCGGGCGCTGAGATTGCGCCGCGGCCCTTGTGTCCCTGTCTGCGAGGCATTGCATGCATCCGATACTGTATAAATACACAGTATCGACTCACTCTGCGGCGGTCAAGGGACTGTCGTCAATTCAGAACCCGATAGCCGCGGCCACGCAGACACCGCTTGAATACCTTCTGTTTTTCGCGATCGGCGTCCAGTCCTGAGCGAGTCCCGCCGTAGAGCGCTCCGCTCGCGGCGCCGCGTCCGACGTCGCCGTCGATAGCCCCGCCAAGGGCACCGACAACCGCACCGGTGGCGCCTCCTTTTGCGACGCCCTGACGAATGAGGATTTCCTCGGTATAGCCTTCGCATTCGTCCCAGTCCTGAGCCAGTGCGTCAGGGTCGACGCCTTTCATATCAATGATCGGGTCGGGATGGGCAGCGCAGCCAGCGACGAGCAAGGCGCTCGCGATCGGCGCCATCCAGGATAAGCGTCTCTTTTTCATCGATGCGTCCGTCCTGATTGAATACTTCTTACTGCCCACGCGTACTCCGTCGGTCCGTTCCCGGAACCCCGCACGGCATCATAGTGTTAACGCGGCAGGTCCCGTTTCGGTTGACAAGAACCAGACAGGGTTGGAACGTCACGCGGCACCGACGGTGCCGACACCGAAGACTAGACGCGCTAGTCGGCGGATGCCTTGTACAAGTGCACGTCCTGCTGCGGAAACGGGAAGGAGATGCCTTCCTTGTCGAAGCGCTTCTTGATCGCCTCCGTCAGGTCAAACATGACGCCCCAGTAGTCCGATGTTTTCGCCCACGGCCGCACGACAAAATTGACGCTGCTGTCAGCGAGAGCTGAAACTGCGATGGTGCAGGCGGGTTCATCAAGAATTCGTTCGTCTGCCGCAACCAGTTCTTCGAGCGTTCGCCGTACCTTGTCCAGGTCATCGTCGTAACTGACGCCAACAACCATGTCGACCCGGCGCGTATCCTTCGCCGAGTAGTTCGTGATAATGCTGTTCATTATCTGGCTGTTGGGAACGATAACCTGCTTGTTGTCGCCGGTTTTCAAGATCGTCGTCAAGATTTGCACCTGCTCGACGGAGCCATTGATGCCAGCCGCCTCGATGAAGTCGCCTACCTTGTACGGGCGAAACAGTACGATGAGTACCCCGGATGCAAAGTTCGACAAAGACCCTTGCAGCGCCAGGCCGACGGCAAGGCCGGCGGCACCGAAGATGGCGATAAACGACGTCGTTTCGATGCCCAGCGCGCCAATCGCGGCAATGATGACAACGACCAGCAAGACCATGCGGACAAGATTGCAGACAAAAGTCTCCAGTGTTTTGTCGACGTCGTTCTTTTGCATCACCTTGTGCAGTGCGCGGACCACCAATCCAATGACGAGCCGCCCGGCGTAAAAAATTACAAGTGCGATAAACAGGTTCTTGCCCAGTCCAACGACGGTCGTTGAATCGATGCCGTTGTTCTTGAGGAATTCGAGGATGCCGTCCAGGCTGAATCCGTTGGCGGCTGTAGCGTTTTCGTTCATAACTTGAGTCCTTTCGGTTTACTGGCCGGGAACACCGTCATAGCCGGGTTTGAAGCGGAATATGCGGTAGGGGCCCGACGCGTCGATGTTTTCTGAAGATTGAAGAATCACTTGCTGAAGCGCGCTGTCAGCAATATAGAGATATCCGTCCGGGCCGAATGACAGTGCATCCGGCCAGCGTATCGATGCGGACTGGATCAGGGTTGTCAGTGCCAGCTCGGCACCCACGATGAAGATGGCGTTATGTTCGATGTCCGTAATGTAGACGTTGCCGTCGGTATCGGTGCTTAGACCATCGCTCAGCGGTTTGTCCGAGAAACGTTCGACGCGATTTGCGATCTGCTTTTGTGGCAGGTTGAAGTCTCGCAGGTCGTCGAGCCTGATACGGTAGAGTCCCGAGCCCGTGAGTGCTCCGAAATACAGCCACTCGGGTCCCAGGGCGATACCATCGACGCCACCGCGCATGGCAACCGCGCCACCGAGAAACTTCATCTCCCGGTTTTCCGTTCGAATGACATAGGGCTCTGCCGAGACGCTCCTGTGCGACTCGAGCACACGGCGTGCCTGGCCGGTCTCTACGTCGTATACGATGAGCGCGGGCGTCTTGCGCCAGACGCTGGTGTCGGCAATGACGATGGTGTTCCCGTCGGCACTGACCTGCAGGTCCTGCAGGAAGGACCCGGCAGGTGCCAGCGAATCGTCAAAAGCCTGGTTACGCAGTATCTTGCCGGTTTCGAGGTCTATGCCGACGATGCGTGCGGTTCGGAGGCCGTGGTTTCCGTGGTCGATCGTCCATAGTCTGTTGAGACGATCGATCGCGATACCGAGCACACTGTCGAACAACTCCAGCTGTGCGGCAGTCGTCGGATAGGGGACAGCTGCACCAGCAACGATATTCGAGCAGCTTGTTGCCCTCCGGTCTCGACTCAGGGTGCACGGTGAAAAAAATTCTGCCGTCGCTGCTGACGGCGACATTGCCAATCGGTTCCGGGAATGACAGCACTTCCTCAAGCGATGACGCCGCCATCACCGGGTTGGTTGTCAGATCCGGATATGGGTCGCCACCACCGTATCGGACCCACAGCACCGTCATGGCGCCGAGCGTCAGAAAAACAATGAACAGCAGAAGATTTTTCATTATTGGCGTCTGTGACCCTGGAGAACTCCCCGGCGGCGAATATTACATGATTGCGGCCCGATATCAGACTTGCAGCGCGACGAGCCAGCTCGTTGCCACGATCAGTAGAGCAAGGGCACCGGCTACGGTCTGGGAACGCCGGTCGGTCGGCACGGGTCCCAGCGCAATGAGCAGCATCCCGAAAAGAAAGCCGCCGACAAACCCGAGCAGGTGCGCGCCGATATCCGTGTCGGGTCCTCCGGTCCCGGTATACATCAGCAGCGCCAGGCCGCCGACGATCGGGCCAAATCGATAGGACCATCTGTCCTGCGCCATCAATTTTCCACGCCAGACGAAACCCGCAACCAGCCCAAGCGCGGCGAACACCGCGGTAGATGCACCAATCGAACGGTGCGTCGATTCGAGCAGCAGCGTGTTTGCGGCGTTGCCGCTTGCCGCAGCGACAACGATCGCCAGCCAGGCGACGCCGGAGCCCAGCAAGCGCCCGGCGAACAGTCCGAACAGGACACCAAACACGAGATTTCCGACCAGGTGCTTGGCACCGGAGTGCAGTGTTAGCGCAGTTATCGTGCGCCACCATTCGCCGCCACGCATCAAAACGCCATCAACGCGGCCGGCTTCGAACCAGTTGTGTCCGAAAGCGGAATATCCGGCCAGCCAGGCGACGATGCTGATCACCAGTACGTAGGCCACGATTCCCGGCACGGCGTCCTGGTAGTGGATCTTCTTCGGAGGCCGCCGGCGCAGCGGCGGGTTTTCGTCGTCGTAAAGTCGCAGCTGCTCAACGGCCGACACGGAAAACTCGGCGGGCACGACGAGAGCCGCGCTCACTCCGTCGTCAATCATCTGGTGAGGGATTTGGGCCGCTGCAAGCACCAGCGCCCGATCAGTGCAGCTTTGCCGATTACGGCTTTCGAATACGACGCGAAGGTCTTCTTGCATGGTCTCTGAATACTACCCGGTTGCTCATAAAATTATTATATTTCAATGACTTAATGTCTTCTCGATCGCTTCAGCCGCCGTTCATGCAGGGCAGTCAACAATACAGTCAGGCTGATCTTGTCACTTTATTGGACGGTTTCAATGACAATCTGGAAGAAAATCTACTTCGGCATCGCTCTCGTCAGCACCATATTCCTCGCCATTTCGCTGCTCTGAGTCTGCCGCGAGTTTGCGGTAAGCTAGGGC
This sequence comes from uncultured Gammaproteobacteria bacterium, assembly GCA_963841145.1. Classification (GTDB taxonomy): domain Bacteria; phylum Pseudomonadota; class Gammaproteobacteria; order Steroidobacterales; family Woeseiaceae; genus UBA1847. Next base: position 23,547 of record CAWJBO010000015.1, on the reverse strand, counting down.
TCTGTTTTCGAGAGCGCCTATGCGATTCATTTATCTTGTTGCCGTGATGGCTGTAGCCGCATTCCAGCCGGCGGCTGCCGAAGTCGAGAGTGCGGACGCGACTGGCTTCAAAATAGCGAGCCAGCTCGTTGTCGACGCGAGCCGTGAAGATGCCTGGAATGCCGCAATCAAAGACATTGGCAAGTGGTGGAATTCTGATCACACCATATCGGGCGATGCCGGCCGGCTGCACATCGACGCGAAGCCGCAGGGGTGTTTTTGCGAGACCCTGGGACAGAACGCCGGTGTCGTTCATATGACAGTGACGACTATCTTTCCGCACACGATTCTGCGGTTGACCGGCGGATTGGGACCGCTGGGCCTCATGGGTGTTGAAGGCAATATGACCTGGGAGTTTGACGAAGCCGAGGACAATACGAAGATCACGTTCACGTATGCCGTCGGTGGTTATCGCGCAGGTGGTCTCGATGCCCTCGCCGATCCCGTAGACTCCGTAATTGCCGATGCCCTGAGACGACTACAGGCATACATCGATACCGGTAACGCGGAGTATGTTGGCGTTGACTGATATCGCACCGGCACGACCTTCTTCCACCGTCGTCGTTGTTCGCGCCGGGGCGAACGAGCCAGAACTCTTCATGGTGCGGCGGCACGAAGCCTCGTCGTTTGGCGCAGCCTACGCGTTTCCAGGGGGCGTCGTTGACCAGGACGATGCGGACGTACACGACTTCTGCACTGGGGTGACCGTGCGACAGGCGGACTCACGACTGGGTGTCAAGGAAAACGGACTGGAGCTCTATAGCGCAGCCATCCGCGAACTCTTCGAAGAATCCGGTGTGCTGCTTGCCGACGTCGACAATGTTGGCGAAGACCTCGGCGCGGTTCGCGATGCATTGAATGACGGCTCCCAGTGCTGGGCCGACTTCGTTACCCGAAATGACCTTGAGCTGCACTGCGACCAGCTTCACTATTTCAGCCACTGGGTCACGCCAATATCGGAACCGAAGCGCTATTCGACACGCTTTTTTCTTGCAGAAATACCGCGGGGGCAGGAGGCTGAGCATTGTGGCGGCGAACTTACCGATTCGCGCTGGATCAGTGCGCACGACATGCTGGAAGCGGGCAGGCAGGGCGCTGTCAAACTGCATTTCCCAACCGTTAAGACGCTCGAGAGTATCGCGAGGCACAAGACGCTTGAGGCGCTCGTCGACTGGGCGAAGTCCTGTGTCGAGTGGGGCGTTACGAGCATGGCCCCGGCGATCATCGTGCGGGACGGCAAGCGGGAGGTTGTGCTCCCTGGCGAGAAGGACTATCCGGGCGCAAAATCGTGAGTCCGTTCGGGCCCAAGATGCCCGCGCAAAGTGAGCTGGCACCGGGTATCCGTCGACTCGTCGCGCCCAATCCGTCGATGATGACCGGGCCCGGTACCAACACCTATTTGTTCGGCAGCAAGGCAGTCGCCGTTCTCGATCCGGGGCCAGTCATTGCAAGCCACCTGGAGCTGATTCAGCAGATTGCAAATGGGCCAATACGCTGGATACTCGTTACGCACACGCATCCCGATCACTCACCCGGAGCAAGCTTGCTGGCGCAGGCGACAGGCGCGGAACTGCTCGGCATGCCGGCCCCCGAGGGCCCGCACCAGGACGCTACGTTCAAGGCGGATCGCGTGCTTCGTGATGGCGACCAGCTTGCGACCGACGAGTTTGTAATCGACGCCGTGCACACGCCGGGTCATGCGTCGAACCATTTTTGCTATCGCCATGTTGGAATGAACTGGTTGTTCACTGGCGATCATGTGATCGATGGGTCGACCGTCGTAATCGATCCACCTGACGGCAACATGAAGCACTACCTGCAGTCCTTGCGGCGCGTAAAAGAACTCAACTGCGATGCGCTTGCCCCGGGTCACGGTGAGCTCATCGATGATCCGGAAAGGCTCATCGACTGGATCGTCGATCATCGTCTCGAAAGGGAGAGGCAAGGTCATCGCGGCGCTGGTGGGGAACCCGAATCTCACCGCACGAGAGCTCGTGCCCCACGTCTATAAAGACGTCGATAAGAAGCTGTATGGCTGGGCCGAACGTTCATTGCTCGCACACCTGTTGAAGCTCGAAGACGACGGTGTCGCGAAGTGCGCGGCCGAACGGTGGATCAAAGCCTGAGTCCGCAGGTCATTGCGGGGAATAGGTGCGCGTATCGGCCGCCGAGCGCGACCGGTCCGAGCGGCATAAGCGCGCCAATTTCCGGCTTGATTAGCGGCGTCACTTCGCATAGTTTACCGGCTCCGGAACAAGAGGTACCCAGCATGACATTCGTGGTCACAGAATCCTGCATCAAGTGCAAACTCACCGATTGCGTGGAGGTTTGTCCCGTGGACTGTTTCCATGAGGGCCCGAATTTTCTGGTGATCGATCCGGATGAGTGCATCGACTGCACCCTGTGCGAGCCGGAATGTCCGGTCGAGGCCATTTATTCCGAGGACGAGCTTCCGGCCGGCCAGGAACATTTCATGCAGCTGAACGCCGAATTGTCCCAGGACTGGCCCGTCATCACCGAGATGAAGGACCCGCCGGACGATGCCGACGAGTGGCGCGACGTGACGGACAAACTGCAGTATCTCGAACGATAGTAGGAGCGCGCACCAGCGCGCGAAGCGGTAGCGGCGGCCGAAAGGCCGCGTCTTGAGGTGTCGCGCGCTGGGGCGCGCTCCTACGTTTCACGGATAAACTTCGTTAGCACTGCCGCCAACTCCGGGCCTTTATCCTCCTGCAGGAAATGACCTGCGTTTTTTATTCTTACGTGTTCGCGATTCTTCGCTCCCGGCACGGTCTCCTGCCAGGGTTTCTCACCACCACGTGTAATCGGATCCCTGTTGCTAAAGGTCGTCAGGAACGGTTTCTGCCAGGCGGCAAAGATCTTCCACGCCTCGCGATTTGCGCCGCTGGCGGGATCGTCAGGGGTTACGGGAACCAGCGTCGGAAACGCACGAGCGCCGGCCTTGTAACGTGCCGAAGGGAAGGGCGCATCGTAGGCGGCAACGACCTCATCTGACAGCTCCGTCACGGTGCCCTTCTGGATGATCTTGCCGATAGGAAACCACGGGCTGTAGCGAGCAAAAGCCCGCCAGATCGTGAATGCCCTGGGCATCTCCTGGTCGCCCGTGGGCAGGCCGCCGTTGCCCAGTGCGATGCGCGCAAATCGCTGCTCGTTTTCCGCTGCCACGCGCAGGCCGATGAGCGAGCCCCAGTCCTGGCAGAACAGCGTGATGTCTTTGAGGTCCAGCGTGTCGATGAACTCGCGCATCCAGGCGACGTGAGTGGCGTAGCTGTAGTCGCTCTTGCGGGCCGGTTTATCCGACTTGCCGAAGCCAATCAGGTCCGGTGCAATCACGCGCAGGCCAGCGTCGCGCAACGGTGGAATCATGAACCGATACAGGTACGACCAGCTGGGTTCTCCATGCAGCAGCAAGACGACATTGCCGTCGCGCGGACCCTCGTCGACGTAATGCATGCGCAGGCCGTCGACATCCAGGTAGTTTTCGCTAAAATCGTAATCGGGCAGGTCCTCGAAACGAGCCTCCGGCGTCCGCAGTGCATTCATTCGTATACTCCCGACATTGAATTCGGCCTATGATAGCCGCTATTCGAAAGTGGAGATTGATGTTTGAAAATCAGTTGGCGAGCAAGACTCATCCGTCGGGTCACGTCCCGATTCGTGAAGGGCATCGATACCTCAAAGGTAGATCTCGCGCACATCGTGGAGATGCGCGAACGGTTGAACAAGATCAGCCGGTTTCTGAAGCGCGCTCTGCGCGTTTCTGTCGAACCCACTACGGTCAACGGCCTCGCACGCCGAGTGGCTGCGACCGAAGCACGCAGCAGCTGGCAAGGTGCTCCTGTATCTGCACGGCGGCGCCTACCTGGTGGGCAGCTGTCGGACGCACCGACAGATGGTCAGCCACATCGCGCGAGCGGCAGGCATCAATGTGCTGGTGCCCGAATATCGGCTCGCACCGGAGGACCCGTTTCCCGCGGCGATAGATGATGCCGTTGGCGTCTACCGCTCGCTGCTGGAAGACGGATTCAATGGCGCCGATATATTCATCGGCGGCGATTCTGCCGGTGGTGGCCTGACCGTGGCGACGCTGCTATCGCTGCGCCACGCGGGCCTGCCGATGCCGGCGGCAGCCGTGTTGCTGTCGCCGTATCTCGATGTGACGGCAAGCGGAGAATCGGCAACCACGCGCGCGGAGCAGGACCCCTGGTTCGATGCGAAAGACATGCACATCGTTGCCGATCACTACTGTGGCGAGGGTGTCGATCTTCAAAACCCGCTGATCTCCCCGGTATTTGCCAATGTCGCGGGTCTGCCACCAACATTCATACAGGTCGGCGATGACGAAATACTGTTGAGCGATTCGACACGGCTCGCCGAGAAGATGACGGCCGCAGGTCTGGATGTTGAGATCGAAATCTGGCCAGGGATGTGGCACGTGTTCCAGCTGTTTATCGGCAAGATGCCGGAGAGCCGACGCGCTATCAGGCGCATAGGCGCTTACCTCAAAGCTCGTATTCAGGTGCGCAGAGCCGTCAGAAGCCTGACTGTTTCTGCGAGTCGTCGTACATCCTGGTCAGGAATGAGCGGATAGCCGGTTCGGCTTCTTCCTTGCTCATGAGCTTTTGTTTGGCAAGCACCGAAGCCATGTCCTTGATCGATCGCTTGCCATCGATCAGTGACATCATGAAAGAGTAGACCTGGGTCGTCATCGCCTGTGTCCTGAACGACGTCGACAGCGGCACCGGCTCCTTGCCGGTCACGAGCCAGTCGGGCAAAGCCTTGTAGCGCCCGGGCTTCATCGACCTCGCGTTCTTTGTACGCTGAGAACGAAAAAACCTTTTCCTGCCGGCCATGTCGACTCGCGGGTGAGCACATGTAGGGAATCGTCTTCTGCGAAACGTAAGGATCTGAAAAGCCGCATTCCGCGACGATTGCCTTGGTTTCCTCGGGACTGTAACGCCGGGATTGTTGCGGGCTGGAAAACGCCAGTGAACCAAAATTGACCCAGCGGCCATTGTCAGCAAGCAGGTTGTTGATGCGCGCCGCCAGCACGGGCAGATCCTCAGTGATGATGTCGATCAGCCACGGAGTCACGACCGTATCAAAGCTCTTGTCCGGAAAAGGTGCGCGCAGCGCGTCACCCAGGACAAGGTGAAAGCCCTCGTCAGCGACCTCCGGTGCGGTCAACGGCCGCAGCACGGCATCGTCCTCGAGCGCCTTCGGCGCAATCGGGAATTCGTACAGCTTCAGTTTGTCTCCGCGAGTCACCGCCTGCGCGACAAGCATCAGCAGCGGATTGAAGTCCATCGCAACGGTCGCCGTGCAGTTCAGGCTGCGGTGAATATCGTAAGCCAGTCGTCCCGCACCAGCGCCGAGTACCAGCACGTTGCCGAGTTCGGCGTGATCGTGAAGGACCGCCTGGATCTGCTTGAGCGACGCGCTGTTTTCTTCGTCACCCCAGGACCAGTCGCGATGTATGTTCGCGTAGTAGGTGTTTAGTCCCTGGTCAGCAGGTAGCCGTGTACGCAGCGCCAGGTAACTCTCATAGCTGCCGTGATAGGCCTGCATATCCACGGGCTTGAGCAACTTGCCGAGCCTGCGACGATGATCCTCGACGGCTTTCTTGTAGCGCTCGACCCGGCGCCTCGTCAGCGAGTGCAGGTCGTCATTCTTGAGTTCCTGCTCGAGGCCAGCGACTTCATGGCCAATCTGCTGCAGCGCAAACGTCAGCCGGCCGCGCCACTCGCCGAGCGTCGCCAGTGGCTCGGCGAACATCCAGGGGATGCCGTTGATCGATGGATAATCGACTTTGCACGCTTTGCAATGCAGCTGGCCGTCTTCGCTCTCGAGCGGTGACTTGTCGCAGCGCGGACAAGCGAGAAGGGTGGCGAGGTGGGTCATGGCGAGATTATGCACCAAAAAAACAGCCGGTCGAGGGGAACCGACCGGCTGTTTCATTGCCAGGCTGTCCAAGTCAGCCTGGATGTGTGGCAATACTGCTGCTACACGGGGTTGGCAATTATTCCGTTAACGATCGGCGTAAACGCGGTCAGGCTGTCCTGCATCGCCGCATTGCCGAGGCCGTTATTCGGGAACAGCGAGCCGAAGGCGCCCTGCTCACCGTGCAGCGCCATGTAATTGAGCAACACGGTGTTGACGAGCAGGTTGACGTTATTCGCGGCCGGCGTTGCTGCCCGCATCACCGAACCACCGGCATCCATGTAGCCGATCTGTTGATGCTGGAACTGCTCCTCCGGAGTCGCGCCAATCAGCGTAGGACGTCGCGTCGGGTTATAGACGAGGAAGAACGCGCCAGCCGTCGACGAGTTGTCACTTGACCATTCACCTTTACCACGACCCTCAACCGAGTTGTCGATCGTGCCGTTCGACGACAGCGAGCCATCACTGAACACGTACATCATCAATGGCTTGCCGAGGCGTGCGGCGTATTCGAGGCAGGCGCCCATGCAGCGTCCGGCGCGGAAGTCCTTGACCTCGCCTTCGGCGCGCGCGCCACCGTGATAGTCGTAGCCGCCCATCTCCACCGTACCTGCGCCGGCGAAACCGTTCAGCACGAGCTTCATGACCGATGCCGTCTTGCGGAATTCACCGCCGTCACGTCCGCCAGCCGTGAACTCGGCGGTTGTGAAGATGCCGGTACCGTCGTCTGCCACGATATTCGGATCCAGGCCCGGGTCGATCGGCGTGCCGCCGAAGCGATCGGCAATGTCCGCTGCCTTGAGGTAGCCACAGCGCACCGCCTGCTTGATCGCGGCATCCTGCGCGATCTGCGTGTTGACGTTGGAAACCTTGGCGTCGCTAAGGCGATAAATGGATTCCATGACCGCGGTTGCATCATCCTTGCTGAGGATGCCGACGAGGTCGCCGGTATCGACCAGGTTTACGACGTCGCTGGGACGGTCAACCTTGGTCGGGCGCAGTTCCGGGTCGAAGAGCATCGGGGGCAACATCGAGTTGCCGCCGGAATCGGTGTTCTCCGAACCGGTCAGCGTCAGGATCGAGCCCTTCGCGCCAGCGCGCGCAATACCGTACATCGGGTTGTGCGGGTTGTTACCGGTATCGTTATCCGAGCGTGCGGGAATGATCGCGCCGTTGATATTGGCTGCGGTGGTCGGGCTGACAACAGACATGATGCCGCGACGGAACGCGCTGTCCAGGTGGAAGCCCAGTCCCAGGTCGAAATTCGCGTAGGACTCGCCCGTAATGGGGTCGTTCAGGCTCGGGATCATATCGCCCGGCAGGCCCATCTTCTCGTAGCCCTGGGTGCCAACAAAGTCCTGCTGGCCGCCTTCTTTGCCGACCAGCACGTTGGAGCCGGATATATTGGCACCACCCGCAAGGTCAAAACAAATGAACGGGATCTTGCCGGCGCCATCTGTAATGTTACAGGGCGTCGCAAGCATGCTGTCCAGGTCATTCGACAGTGCGAACGCAGGGTTTGCGAGCAGGCCAGCTGCACCACCTACCGTGTAGGCGGCGCCGCTCATGAAGCCCTGGGCCACAAACTGACGGCGCGTAACAGGACGCGGATGATCGCCATGAAGCTGCGGCGCATCCCAGTGCCGCTGATTTCGTCGTTTACTCATCTCGATAATTCCTCATAAGTCCTGTTATCACTGAACCAGTGTGGCTGCGCTACCCAACGTGGCGGCACAAACACCCTTGGCAATTGCTCGTGTATCACTGGGGCCTGCAAGCAGTCGGTCGATCAGGTTGTCCGGTCGACCACCAGCTGCCGAGAACGCCGCCAATTCGTCATGCACCACGCTGTAGCTCGGCTGGCTCGCAAGCTGCGGTCCTGTCGGTCCGTGGCCTACGGCACGAGCGATCAGCGGGTCAACGAAATTGTTGCGATTGGCGACGCTGAACGCCTGGCCTGCGCGCCTGGTTAAAGTCGAAACCGGGCCAGATCGTTGCGTCCTCGACGGCCGCGTCGCAGTACTGGATCGCCAGCTGTGCGATCGCTACCTGGTGCGACGACAGGAACGTGTTCACGTCCTCGACCGCCGGCAGTGACTGCCTGAGCTCCTGGTACGTATCGTCGACCGGGAACTCACCGCCGCTTTGGTAGCCCGTACGGCTCACGCCGGTAATCGCCGAGTACGTTGCATCGATCTCGTCGAAGGTGCGGACACCGATCTGCGACGCCGGGTCGAGATCCGACGGCGTGATGATCAGCATCGGATCTTCCGGACGGTTGTACGAGAACGTTGCCAGCCTGTCGAAGGTCAGGAAGAACTCGTCGTCCTGCGGTCCCTTCTCCAGCGGGATGACGGCGCCCAGTACAGACAGCGGTTGGCCGAGTTCCTCGAACAGTGACGCACTCAGGGTCTCGTTCAATGTCGCGTAGCTCTGACCGTGATCGGCTTCCTGGCCGTTCATCGCGATGCGAACACCCTCGATCGGAATGCCTTCCGGCGAGGAGCCATCCAGCGTGATGAAGTGCGGCTTGTCGAACAGGTACGCGTAGGTATCAAACTGCTGCACCTCGTAGAGGATGTAGGACGACTGTGCGGCCGCCTGCAAACGTTCGGAGATGTCGAACAGCAGGAAGAACCGCTCGCCGACGCCGGCGTCGAAGTTCTGCTGGATCTGCTCCTGCGTGATCGCGCGACGATGGACTGCTGCAAGGCGGAATGTGCCTTCAAACAGGCCGTCGCCGGAAGCTTCATTACCAAGCACCAGCGCAAACGTATCCTGCCAGTCGACGAACGTGCCGCCAGGAACCGGATCTGCATTCGTGACCAGCTGACCATTGACGTAGATGCTACGTCCGTTGATCGGATCATAGGTGGCTACCACGTGTTGCAAGGTTGCCTGCAGTACCTCGTCCGCATCCGGAGTCGACAGCGCCGGGTCACCGTTCAGGTTAACGATCGGGTCTCCGTTGGCGTCCTGTGCGTTGGTGCGCAGCAGGAAGTCATAGTTGTACAGCGTCTGCTGCAGCGTGAAGTTACGCGTATTGGCGCCGGCGGAGTAGCTGACGATTCGCGACATCTCCTGCGTGACATTGGAAGGAATCACCCATGCCTCGATCGAGAATTCGCCCGATTCCTGCAGGACATCCGCGAGCTTGGCGCTGGCGGTTGTCGAGCCCTGTGCCTTGCCTGGGCCCTGTGCCACGTTGTTGCCAATCGTGATACCCCAGCCGCCAAACCAGCTGACGTCGCCCGAGAAATTCAGGTCGATCGCCGGATCGACACCGCTGGTGTCAAAGGCCGTCAGGCCGCTGCCGGTCTTGAACTCCCAGAGAGCGATCTGCGCGTCTTCGTAACGGTTGCCACCCGACGCCAGCGTGCCGTCTACGAGGCGTACTGCCTTACTGTAGACAAGGTTCGGGTCGACGGTCGTGGCCGTAATACCGTTCGCGAACGCCATAATGGCAGCCTCCATCTCACTAGCGGAGGATGCACAATTGCCGTTCCAGCAGTTGTGCGATTCGCCGACCGGAACCGGACTTACCTTGCCGACAAATCGAGAGTCGGCCGGCGTGTCGAGATTGATCTTGGACTTCGCCGCGTCGTAAGCACTGGCAATATCCGGGTCCGCAAAATACGGCTGCTGCGCATTAGGCGACTGCGAGCTGTGACAATCCGAACAGTATTGCTCGAGAATCGGTGTATGGATCAGCTGCTGAAAAGCGGCCGAATCAGCGGGGAAGTTCTTACTGGAACTCGGATCGCTGGACACTGGCGGTGTCAGGACGATCTGTCGACCGCCGCCGGACGTAGAGCCCACCCAGTTTTCGATCCAGGTCGTCATGATCGTGCCGCATACCGCAGAGTCAGCAACCCAGCAGTTATGACCGGCCGAAACCTTGGCAACGACGCGTGATCCTGCCGGTACCTGCGTGTCGGTTACGGTCACTGCCTCGTCGTAGGCCATGTTGACGTCGTCATTACGGACGAACATCGGCACCTGGCCAACTGTTTCGTTATGGCAGGCTCCGCAGCGATCCGTGGTCTTGGCGTTCGACCAGAACTCCTGCTGGAACTTGAGGACGTCGCCGTCACGAGCGACTGGGCCCGTATAGACAGAGTTGTTGTTGTTATTCCCGGGGTTCTGCGACAGAGGATTATCAGTCGTCTGTGCGCCGCCACCGCAGGCCGTGAGCACCAGGCTCAACAGCACTGCTATCGTCGCTGCGCGCAACGAGCGGTAACCGCGGGCCTGGGTAGCAATTCCAATTGCGTTAGTCATTATCGTAGTCTCCCTACTGGCCCATGCAGTGGACGGCAGCGTCAGCAAATACTTGCTTCATCTGGTAGCCCGTTCCGCGGAACGTTGAAATGATCTCGTCGACCTTGCTGCGATCAGTCGCATCTTCAGGGTCGCGCAGACATACCGCGCGGAACGCCTTCTTCACCTGGCAGGCCGCAAATGCGTAGCTGTTGCCCAGCTCTTCACCGAGTGATTTCGCGCCCTGGCCGCTGCCCGGCAGCGCCGGGTCGAAGCCGAGATACGAGTTCTGGCCTTTGCGCCAGTAGTTGTCCCAGTTGTCGTTGGGCGTGCTGAATCCCTGTGGGAAGTTCAGGTCGTTGTTGAAGTACTTCGGCTGAACGTTGCCGTTTGTATATTGGAGTGCACCGGCGGCTTCGTCGTAGTTGTAGTAAGCGAAGGCCTGGGCCATCGGATCCATGCCCGTGTGGCAGCCGATGCAGTTGTTCAGGAACAGGCGGCTATCGCCACCCGGGCTGCGACTGACATCCTGGCGAATTCGGTCAGGCGGCAGATTCGGGTCGTGCATCTGCTCCATGTCGTTGCAAAGGTGGTTCATCAGTGTGAAACGGAACATTGCGCGGTTTGTGCCGGCAACGAAGAATGCCTCTGACGCGGCGCGCGACGTAATAACGCCAGCCGTGGCCGATGCCGGAATGCCTTGCACGCTCGACTGAGCAACCATCTGCAGTTCATCCCGCAGGTTGACGTTGTTCGCTTCGAGCTGCTCGTAATGCGCATTGTTACTTGCCGACGGCGCCGCAGCCACGACACCGGCGCGACCAATATACGTAATGTCATCGGAGAGCAGAGTGTTGAAAGGGCGGTCGTCCCTTATGATGCCGATGACAGTTGCGATGTAGTCATTAAGCGGGACGAATATCGACTGGTCGCGATTCGTCCACGGGGCAGCGAAGTTCTTCAACGTTACGTTGTAGAAACTGGCGTTGTCCATGGCCAGGTACGCGGCCGTGCTTGCATTGCCCGGTAAGCGCCGGATTGATGGCGTCTTCCATTGACTGCAAGACTGCTGCGGTCGGGGGTACACCCGCCAGCCTGTCGTGTAGTTGTTTGGCCTGTTCCCGGTAACCTGCATGTGCCGGTGCGATCAGAACTGCACTAAGCAGCGTCGCAAGCACGACGCGCAGCAATGTTCCGACCTGGCCTTCCCTGTAATTTTTCAGCATGTCGTTTTTCATATCGTTTCTGCTCATCACTCGTATGATCAAACAATGTGCTTTTCATATGTGCCCAAACAAAGCCGCACATCACGCACCCTTGGTAACGGACTATTTAGAAGTTGCTGCGTCGTGAAGACGCCTGCCAAATCTGTTGCTCCTTATAGCTCCGCTTTACGCGGCGGACTCCTGTCCACCAGATCGGTTGCTCAACTTGGCAAATAACACTTTGCCGAATTTCGAAAACATTTGCCGTGAATACAATCACGCTTCTGGATTCGTTTAAGTTTGCGTTTTCAATCGATCTGTAATCTCTAAAGCAAGTGCTGTGCCAGTAATGCCAATCGTCGCGAATAATCGTGAAAAAAACTAATAAAAATAGCGACTTACGACTACACCCCGATAGGCTTCCAGGTGGGTCATATGTCAAGTCACTGTCGGCGCTTTAGCACATCCATAATCTGCTGGACGGCTAAGCTACTGATTGTGAAGGAGTGTGCAACTGTCGCTGAAGGGAGACAGGCCAGTCGTCTAGTGACACCACCAAACAACAAACGGCAATGACATAAAGTTCATGCGGTTTCTCAACGTTGCACGAAAATCACATTTTTTGTTGCGCAAAGGAAACTGGCAAGACGGAACCGAATGCCGCGGAATTCCGTGTACCTGTTCGAATACAGATTGAGAATAGAGTTTGACTTTGTCCGGTGTCGTGCTTTTGAGACATTACATTGGGCCTGATGCGTCTCTTATAATCGCAGTGGCAACTGTGCGCAGAAGGCGCAGTATTTAATTTTGAGTTAATCGTAGTTTGTGACTGCGTTAACGGTACGGCGACGCCATCGCGGCGTACCCTGCCACAATGACCCGAGGTGAAGGCAGATGATTAAGCTACCACGACAGTCCATGAAGGGAAAGACCGGTAAAGTGACCAGGATGGTCGCGTTGTCGATGGCGTGCATACTGATTGCCGCATGCAGTAAAGGCGAGGGCGTGCAATTGGGAACAGGTCAGGATCCGGATCCAGTGGTTATCGATTTTCCGATCGCTTATATAAAGGCGCCCGTTCCGACTGATGATGACGGCCAGTTCGTGCAACAGGACTTGCGCGAGCAAATCACCTTCGAATTTGGCGCTGATCTTTATTATCGCGACCGAGCGTCCGTAAGTGCCGAGGCCGTCAATATTACCGGTGAAGTGTCACAAGGCCTTGCAGCGATTCGCGACGTTGAGATCGACTACGATGGTAGTCGCCTGCTCTTTTCCATGCGTGTGCCGTTCGACCCGGACGTTGACGAAGAAGATCTGCCGACGTGGAACATCTGGCAGTACATCTTCGAAACTGACGTGCTGGAACGCGTTATCACCTCTGACCTGACGGCCGAGATTGGCCACGACATCATGCCGAAGTACCTGCCCGACGGACGCATTATATTCTCGTCCTCCCGGCAGACGCAGTCTCAGGCAGTGTTGCTCGATGAAGGCAAGGGCGGTTTCCCGGCCGAAGACGAGGATCAGAATGAGCCTGCGTTCAATCTTCACGTAATGAATGATGACGGCACCGGCGTCAAGCAGATCTCGTTTAACCAGAGTCATGACCTGGACCCGGCGGTCATGGTCGATGGTCGTATTGTATTCAGTCGTTGGGATCACGCGCCGGGCAATGATGCCGTCAACCTGTACCGCATGAACCCGGACGGCTCGGCGCTGGAACTGTTGTACGGCGACAAGAGCCATAACACGGGCACGAACGGCGCAGGAAATCCATTTCATGCAGCCGCGCCAACTCGAAGACGATCGCATCATGGTACTCGCGCGCCCGTTTACCGATACGGAGGGCGGTGGCGAGCTGATACTGATCGACACCGTGCAGTATCTCGAGAACACGCAGCCGACGAGCGTCAACGTTGGCGTACTGAACGGTCCGGCGCAGGAAGATGCCACGGTTAACCAGGTATCAACCATTCCCGGTACACCGTCTACGGGTGGTCGATACTTCTCTGTGTACCCCATTCAGGACGGTACCGATCGCCTGATGGTCAGCTGGAGCCAGTGTCGACTCGTCGAGTTTCTCGCGGATGACCTCGATCCCGACACCGAAGACACTCAGATCGTGCCGTGCACAGACGATCGGCTCGCAAACGTCATCGTGATTGATCCGGACGACCCGGTCACGCCGGTCGAGGGCGACTTTGTAGTCGCGCCGCCACTTTATGGTATCTGGATATACGATCCGCGTGACGATACGCAGCTGCCGATCGTGCCGGGTGAAGAGGGCTTCATGTTTACCGAGGTTGTCTCTGCCGACCCACGGCCGATACCGGCCGTCGTTCTTGATGGCAGCAACAATTTTCCGATGGATGGAACGCTTGCGGACAACGGCGAGGCCGTCCTGAATATTCGCAGCGTCTATGATTTCGACGGTACCGCTATCGTTGATATACCGACGGTAGCGGATCCGGGGCAGACGCTCGCCGCCGATCGTATCGCACGATTCCTGCGCATCGAGAAAGCGGTTTCGCTTCCCGATGAGGACCTCCTCGACATCGATAACACGGCCTTTGGTGTCAGCACGCAACAGGGCATGAAGGAAGTCATTGGCTACTCGATGGTCGAGCCCGATGGATCAGTTATGGTCAAGGTGCCCGCGAACACGGCATTGATGGTCAGCGTGCTCGATGAGAACGGTCACCGCATTACGCAGCGCCACCAGAACTGGATATCGCTGGTGCCCGGCCAGGAACTCAAATGTACCGGTTGCCACGATGCCAACAGCAGCCTGTCGCACGGCCGCAGCGAAGCATTCGACAGCGCTTATGCCGGCGCGCAGACGGCCGGCGTGCCGTTTTACCCGACTGCAGATGCACAATGGTTCGTGGGTGACATTGGCGAAACGATGGCGGAAGTTCGCGCGCGCGTTACCTGTGCCAGCGACGGTTGTTCATCGATCGAACCGTCAATGGATGTCGTCTACCGCGATGTATGGAGTGCGAATCCGTTAGACATCAATGGCGATCCGATCAATCCGGATATCGACTTTCGCTACTCGGATCTGACGACGGCGGCGCCGACTTCGCTGTCCTGTCAGCAGAACTGGCAGTCGAACTGTCGCAGCGTCATCAATTACGAAACCATCATTCACCCGCTCTGGAGTCAGCCGCGGGGCGTGACCTTTGATGATGACAATGATCCGTTGACGCCTGAAATTCCGTTGATTGATCCGGTGACGGGTCTGCAGGTCAACAATAATTGTCTGAATTGTCACACGCCGATTGACCCCGTTGATGCCGCTGTGCGCGTACCGGCGGGCCAGCTGGAATTGCAGGATGGCCTGTCCCCGGATGAGCCAGATCACTTCCATGCCTATCGCGAGCTGTTAGTTACTGATAATCTTCAGATTCTGGCCAATGGCGCGTTGGTGGATGCGACCCAGGTTATCGGTCAGGATGTCGATGGAAACGACATCCTGGACGTAATTCCTATCGGATCGCCGGCGCGAATAAATGGCGCAAGGGCGTCGAGCGATTTCTTTGATCGATTCAATGATCCTGCGGATCTTCATTTCAATATTTTATCCCAAGCGGAGCGACGCCTTGTTGCGGAATGGTTGGATGTCGGAGCCCAGTATTACAACAACCCCTTCGACGCCCCAGCTAACTAGAGGCAGTTCCGTCTGGTTCGGATGCCTGGTCGCGGTCGTTGTACTTCAGATTTTTCTGACAGCGCCAGTCCAGGCCGCCGACGAATATCGATCCGTTGCCGTTGCCGACCCGTATCTCGAGATGCGTACGGGCCCCGGCCGTGGTTACCCGATATTCCATGTTGTCGACCGTGGCGAAAGTGTGGACATCATCACGCAGCGCACGGACTGGTTCCTGGTTCGCGCCGTGAACGGCAAGGAAGGCTGGGTCGATCGCGCGCAAATGGAGCTAACCCTGCAGCCTGACGGCGATCAGGTCAGCTTCGAACAAGCCAAAATTGACGACTTCACCGCGGCCAAATGGGAGACCGGCATCCTGGCCGGCGACTTCGGTGGTGCGAACATCATTTCGCTGTACGGTGGGTACTCGCTCAACCCTTATGTGTCCCTGGAAGCATGGGGTTCACAGATTTTGGGTAATTTTTCGAATGGCTGGATGGGCAGTGTTAATGTCGTTAACGAACCCTGGCCGGATTGGCGTATTTCGCCATTCCTGACGTTGGGCGCCGGTTTTATTCACACCGAGCCGAAGTCGACGATTATTCAGGGCGAGGATCGCACGGACCAGATTGGCCATGTTGGTGCTGGATTCCGTATTTATGCGACGCGACGGTTTTTGTTGCGAGCCGAGTACAAGAGCTACGTGGTATTCACGAGCCGAAACGAAAATGAGGAAGTAGAGGAATGGAAAGTCGGTTTCGCGTTCTTTTTCTGATTGTTGCCATGATCAGCCTGTCGGGCTGCGCGGCGACGAAGAACCTGTTCGGTTTCGGCGACAAATCCGCACCGCCGCCTTCCTCAGAAGGACCGGGGCAGGTTATCGATCCCGAGGTTGAGCGTCGCGAAATCAAGGAAGCAAAGATCGACCGGGAGGATTTCGAGATTGGTGCCTACGTGGGCATCATGAGTATCGAGGACTTCGGCAGCGATGTTTCCTACGGTGTGCGCCTCGCGTATCACATCACCGAAGGCTTCTTCGTCGAGGCAACCGCCGGGCAGTCGGAAGGCGGACTGACGAGCTTCGAGGAACTATCCGGTGGTGCCCGGCTGATCACGGACAGCCAGCGCACGATGACCTATTACAACCTGAACCTCGGCTACAACATTCTGCCGGGCGAGGTGTTTATCGGTGAGGGACGCGCCTTTAACACCAATCTCTACCTGATCGCCGGACTCGGTTCGACGCGTTTCGCCGGCGATGACCGGTTCACTGTCAACGTAGGAGCGGGATATCGATTTCTGCTGACGGACTCGATCGCATTGCACCTGGACTTCCG
Organism: uncultured Gammaproteobacteria bacterium; assembly: GCA_963841145.1. Taxonomy (GTDB): domain Bacteria; phylum Pseudomonadota; class Gammaproteobacteria; order Steroidobacterales; family Woeseiaceae; genus UBA1847. The sequence goes on along the minus strand of CAWJBO010000015.1, from coordinate 7,093 downwards.
TGATCACCTGTTCGATATCGATCTTCTGGGAGAAGAGAAGACGGCCCACAATCTCGAGGGTCATCTTGGCTTCACGGTGTTCTTCTGAGGACAGGATCACGGTTTAGAGCCGTTTTTCTGGGATAAAGTAATGTTATGAAGAAAATATGTTTAACGATTGGTCGAATTCTGTTGCCAATGCTGCTGATCGGCAGCCTGTCAGGCTGCGGCAATATTGAGCCGTGGGTTAAGCCCTACGAGCGCGACAGGCTTGCAGACCCGATCATGGCGCTGGACGGCGACCCCGTTTCCACTGCGTATCTGCAGCACGTCTACGAAGCCCGTGAGGGTGCCCGTGGCGGCGAGGGTGCGGCCGGCGGCGGCTGCGGCTGTAACTAGAGGCTGTATTCGTATGCTGTTGCGACGCGGACTATGTTTCCTGATGCTGCTGATTGTCGGTGGCGTGGCGCACGCGAGCGTGTTGCCCGAGGATCGGGCCGACGTGCTGTACCATCTTTATACAGGTGGTGGCGTCGATATTGACGGACCCTCGGTGTTGGTCCGCAAGCAGGTCGGCAAGAGCACGTCGTTCGTCGGCAACTACTACCTCGACATGGTGAGTTCCGCGTCGATCGATGTCGTCACCACGGCAAGCCCCTACTCTGAAGAACGCAAACAGTGGTCGCTGGGCATGGATTACCTGCGCGGCAACACGACTGTACGTGCCGGCTATACCAGTAGCGTCGAATCTGACTACGACGCGTCGACATACAACATTTCGATAAGCCAGGATATGTTCGGAGGTCTGACAACGCTTACGATGAGCTATGCGTTGGGCGACGACATCGTCACGAAGTCGTGGCGATGATACTTTCGAGAAATTTCTCGACAAGCAGAACTACGGTCTCGGCCTGACCCAGATCCTGACCAAGAACCTGATCCTTGCGCTGAATTTCGAGACCGGTACCGACGAGGGCTACCTGAACAACCCGTACCGTACGGTGCGTTACTTCAATGCGTCGGATACCGAGGGGCGTGGCTACAGCTACGAAGAAGAGGTCTATCCGAATACGCGCACGAGCAATGCAGTCGGTATTCGAGCAAGGTACTTCCTGCCGTATCGCGCCGCGATCGAGGGTGAGTATCGCTTCTTTACCGATACGTGGGACGTCGAAAGCCACACGGCCTCGTTGACCTACATACATCCGTGGCGCGATTTTACGTTTACCGGCAAGTTCCGCTATCACGATCAGACAGCCGCGCATTTTTACAGTGACCTGTTTTGCGAGGGCGCAGGCGACTAACTTCCGCGGCCGTGACAAAGAGCTGAGCCCGTTAACCAGCTACACTGTCAGGGCGAAGCTCGCTTATGCGTTTCTCAACGAGAACAAGGGCTGGGGCTTCCTGAAGAAAGGCTCTGTCACTGCATCCCTGGACTTCCTGTCAGTCGACTACCATGATTTCTCCGACCTCAGGTCGGGCGCACTGATCGGTGAAGAGCCTCTGTACGCCCTTGATGCTGCCGTTTTCCAGGTGTTCGTCTCCTTCTGGTACTAGTTGATCGCGCGCTGAGACGCGCCTCCACTGATGATACGATGTGCTCCGGATTCAGCGGAGAAGATCATCCATGTTCACGTTCGTGATTGTTGTTCTGGTGCTGGTTGGCGTTGTCGGCGTCATCCTTTACAACCGCCTCATTCGCAGCCGCAACCGGGTCGACACGGCCTGGAGCGATATCGACGTGCAGCTACAGCGGCGGCACGATCTCATACCCCGCCTTGTGACTGCGGTCGATCAGTACGCCAAGTACGAAAAAGCAACGCTTGCAGCCGTTACGGAGCTTCGGACCGAAGCCATGCGAGCGGCCGATGTACGTGCCAAGGGCAAGATCGAGGAGAAGCTCAGCGCAGGCATCGAGCGCATCATCGCGCTGGCCGAAGACTACCCGGACCTCAAGGCCAACGAGAACTTCCTGAGCTTGCAGAATGAACTTGTGGAGACTGAGAACTACCTGCAATTTGCGCGTCGTTTCTACAATGGCTCCGTGCGTGACTACAACACGATGACTGAGACGGTACCCAGCAACATCGTTGCCGGCCGGTTTGCTTTCACGGGGCGCGAATTCTTTCAGAAAACCTCTGATGACGCCGCGAATGTGCCGCTCGTCAAACTGGGTTCGATCGAATGAGAATTGTCGCTTTTTTGCTGGCACTTCTGCTGCCGCTGTGTGCCCACGCTGACGAGCGTATCCTCGGTTTTCACAGCGACATTCGAGTCATGACTGACGGCATGATCGAGGTGACCGAGACGATCCGGGTGCGGGCCGAGGGTAATCGAATCAAGCGCGGTATTTATCGCGACTTTCCGACAGAGTACGAAGATCGCTTTGGCAACGAAGTCAAAATTACGTTCAAGCCGCTGGCGGTAATGCGCAACGATCGGCCCGAGGCGTTTCACACGCAGGAGGTTCGGCGCGGTGTGCGAACGTATTTCGGTCGGTCTGATCGACTGATTGATGCGGGCGAGCATACCTACGTGTTTCGTTACCGGGCCAACCGCATGCTGGGTTTCTTTGCAGAGCACGACGAGTTTTACTGGAACGTGACAGGCTTTGACTGGGCGTTCCCCATCGACAAAGCGAGCGCAACGGTGCACCTGGAGTTCGATCCACCGTTATCAGGAATAACGAAGGAGGCGTACACCGGGCCGTCTGGCGCCCAGGGCAGGGACTATCGGGCTCGCCTCGAATCGTCAGGGCGCGTGTACTTCGAGGCCAACGGCCCGCTGTCTCCGGTCAACGGTCTGACCATCGTGGTCGGTTGGCCGAAGGGCTTCGTCGACGAGCCGACCCCGGCGGACAGGATAGGCTGGCTGCTGCAGGACAATGCGAACCTGCTGGCAGTAGTGATCGGATTCCTGCTGATGCTGGCGTACTACGTGCCGGTCTGGCGGAAATACGGTCGCGACCCGGACGAAGGCGTAGTCGTTACGCGCTACGAGCCGCCTAAGGGTTTCTCGCCGGCATCTTTGCGCTACATACGGCAGATGTACTACGACAACAAGGTGATGACTGCCGCCGTCGTCAACCTCGCCGTCAAGGGCTACCTCGAAATCAAGAGTCGCGGCGGGTCGCACTGGTTGATGATGAAGACGCCCGATGAGCCGAAGCCCGCCATGGCGCCGGGTGAGAAAGAGCTTTACGTCGGTTTGTTCAAGTCACAAAGCAAGGTCGAGCTCGACGATGCGAACCATGTGGTACTGGGCGGCGCGCGCAGCGCACACCGAAAATCCTTGATCAAGGACTTCAAGCAGCACTACTTCAAGACCAACATTTTCCTGAATGTACTTCCGGTTCTTATCGTTGTCGTCGCGCTGTTGATTGCGATCAACGTCGGTCGCGGCTTTACCCTGGCAGTCATGGTAATGACCATCGTGTCATTTTTGACGTTGGGCGTCTTCGCTAACCTGATGCGGCGTCCGACACCGCGTGGCCGGAAACTCCTGGATGAGATGCTCGGCTTCAAGGAATTCCTTGAAATAGCGGAGAAGGATGAGCTGAACCTCCGAAACCCGCCAGAGAAGACACCGCAGTTGTTCGAGATGATGCTACCGTTCGCGCTGGCGCTGGGCGTTGATCAGCAGTGGTCGGAGAGGTTCGCGGCTGTATTGGCGAGTATCCGCGGCCCGGACGGCAAGGAATATAGCCCGTCGTGGTACAACGGCTCCTGGAACAGTTCCAATCTGAGCAAGACAACCAACAAGTTATCGAGCAGCCTGAACTCCGCCATCAGTTCGTCTGTATCGCCACCTGGTTCTTCATCGGGCGGCGGCGGTGGCGGCTCTTCGGGCGGCGGCGGCGGTGGCGGCGGCGGAGGAGGCTGGTAATGCCCAAGAATTCCTTTTCAATATTTCCTGTTGCACTATTGATGCTTGCCGGCTGTAGCCCATCTCCCGAAGCCACCGGAATCGTCGGCGCCGATCTTGTCGTGCTGGACCGCAATTTGTTTGAACTTCCAGCCGCGGAAATCAACGAAGCCAGTGTGGTAATGACAATTCTTGATGGCAGGACAGTCTACGAATGAACCAAACCGTGTACAGCCGACGGCCAACGAGCACGATCCCCAACGTGATCTTTGCGCTATTGATCGCGAATGGCCTGGTGTTCGCTTTGCAGCAGGTGAACGCACAGTTCATGTTCATGAACTTCGCGCTGTGGCCGGCAACGGATCCGCGCTCGCCGTTCATGCCCTGGCAGTTGCTGACCTATGGCTTTCTGCACGGCAACACGACGCACATCTTTTTTAATATGTTTGGCCTGTGGATGTTCGGTCGCGATATTGAGCGGTTCATGGGGTCGCAGCGCTTTCTGATCTATTTCATCGTCTGCGTGGTGGGTGCCGGCATCGTGCAACTTATCGTTGCGGGCATTCAGGGCGGACTGTATCCAACGGTTGGTGCCTCGGGTGGTGTGTTCGGGGTCCTGCTGGCCTATGGGCTGACGTTTCCGAATCGTATCGTGGTGCCGCTGTTCCCGCCGATTCCGATGCGCGCGATAACTTTCGTGTTCATCTACGGTGGACTCGAACTGTACCTGGGGGTCAGCGGCGGTGTCGCCCGGTGTCGCGAACTTTGCGCACCTCGGGCGGCATGTTGTTCGGTTTCCTGCTAATCCAGTACTGGCGCCGCGGGCGAGGGCGACGATGAACGCTGTACCGACGCCAAGGCGATAACCGGGTTCAGGCAACTCCACCGCCGTCGATCGGTATCGCGGCACCGTTGATATGTGAGCTTGAGTCACTGGCGAGAAACAGCGTCAACGCCGCAACGTCTTCCGGCGTGGCAACTCGGCCGTTCGGACTATCCGCGGCGGCCTGTTCCAGGTACTCGTCGAGATCCATGCCACTGGCCTCTGCATCTGCGGCCAGCATAGGTGTATCCACATCGCCGGGGCACACCGCGTTGACGCGGAGCCCGTCGCTCGCGTGGTCCTTGGCCATGGCCTTCGTCAGCATTACGAGGGCGCCCTTGCTGGCACAATAAGCGGCGGCGCGCTCTCCGGCCTTCAAGCCCCAGTCGGATGCAATATTGACGATGCTTCCTTCGGCGATCAGCAGGTGTGGCAGCGCCGCGCGGCTCAAAAAGAAAGGCACGTCGAGATTGATAGCCATCGTCTGGCGCCAGTCGTCATCGCTGGTATCGGCGACGTTGGCGCGAACGAGCACGCCGGCGTTATTGACGAGGCAGTCGAGTTGACCAAACTCATCGATCGTGTCGGCGATCAGCTCGTCGCAGTCTTCCGACTCGGCAAGTTCCCCGGTCCAGATCACGATCTTGTCCGACACGTCGGCGACTTCCTCAAGTCGGCCCTCGTCGCGACCGGCAGCCATGACGTCCCAGCCAGCCTCGGCAAAGGTAATTGCAATCGCGGCACCTATGCCGGAGCTGGCTCCGGTAACAAGAACTACGCTCATTGTAATTTCCCTGACGGCGTTAACATGGTATGCAGTGTATATCATGAGCTCAAAGGATTCGTTACATAGCCTGGGCTGGCGGCAGTTCTTCCAGGCGCAAATGGATATCGACTGCCGCTGGACAGCGGCGCGCGTGCTCCGTGTGCATCGCAATCGCATTGAGGTTGTGCATGTCGATGGCCAGGACGCGATTCCACTGGCGGGCAAGAGCGCCACTCTCAGGATTACGGTTGGCGATTGGGTGCTCGTTGACCAGGAGGGGCCGCAGGTACGCGCGCTTCTGGAAAGGTTCGGCCTGTTCCAGAGAAAAGCGGCGGGCACATCCGGCGAGATCCAGTTGATCGCGGCGAATGTCGACACGTTATTTATTGTCACGTCGGCGAATCGCGACTTCAACATCGCCCGGCTCGAGCGTTACCTTGCAATCGCGCACGATGCGGGCGCGTTTCCGGTGATTGTGATTACCAAGGCCGATACGGTTGAATCGGTCGATGAATTCGTCGCAGCGGCTGCCGGATTGTCGCCGGGAATCGTCGTCGAGGCGCTGGACGCGAGATGTGCAGAGAACGTCGAAGTCCTGCGTCCCTGGTGTGAGACGGGCCAGACCGTCGCGCTGCTGGGTTCGTCGGGCGTTGGCAAGTCTACATTGATCAGCACGCTTGCTGGCGTCGAGCTTGCGACCCAGGCTGCACGCGACGACGACCAGCGCGGTCGCCACACGACAACGGGTCGATCAATGTACCGCCTGAGCCACGGCGGCTGGCTGCTCGACACGCCTGGTATGCGTGAGCTGCAGCTTGTCGACGTTGGTGATGCGCTAGACGACGTGTTTCGCGACGTCGCGGACCTGGCGGCGCAATGTCGCTTCGCGGATTGCTCGCATGAAGCGGAACCTGGCTGCGCCGTACAGTCCGCCATTGAAGCCGGCATCCTCGATGCCGAGCGCCTGCGGCGATACAGGAAACTGCAGTCCGAGGATCGTCGCAATACCGAGACGCTTGCCGAGCGGCGTGCTCGGGACAAGGATTTCGGCAAAATGGTAAGGACAGTCATGTCTGACAAGCGCAAAGAAAAAGGCGGCAGATAGCCATGGCGACTATCGATCTGAATGCTGACCTGGGTGAGGGCGATGCGTACGACGAGGCACTGCTCAAGATAGTATCGAGCTGCAACGTTGCCTGCGGTGGTCACGCCGGTGACCGGGATTCGATGGCCGCTACCGTGCGGGCTGCCATGATCAATGGCGTCAGTGTCGGCGCGCACCCGGGATACCCGGACCGCGAGGGCTTCGGTCGGGTCAGTGGTTATCTGGCAGGGCAAGCATTGTATGAATCGCTCACCGAGCAGCTAACCACGCTTGCCGACATCGCTGCACAGCTGGGCACCAGGCTAACGCACGTCAAGCCACATGGCGCACTCTATAACGACGCTATCGCAGACAGAGAGCTGGCGGATGTCATTGCGAGAGTGATTGCCGAACTGCACGGTGATGCAGTATTTGTCGGCATGGCCAATACCGAGCTGCAAGCCGCCGCGGATAGACACGGGCTCGGGTTTATTGCGGAGGCTTTCGTTGATCGTGCGTATGAAGCCGATGGCACGCTGGTATCTCGGTCGGAACCCGGCGCCGTGCACGGTGAACT
>CAWJBO010000014.1:2500-207117 GCA_963841145.1 uncultured Gammaproteobacteria bacterium | reverse complement strand
CCTCAATACCGACAGACAGCCGGATCAGGCGATCGTCGATACCCAGCTTCGCGCGCTCTTTCTCAGGGACGCTCGCATGCGTCATGATCGCCGGGTGATCGACGAGGCTCTCTACACCGCCGAGGCTCTCGGCAAGCGCGAACACTTTGCAGCTTTCGAGGAAAACTCTGGCGTTCTCGATGTCACCCTTGATGAAGAACGTGACAATGCCGCCGAAGCCGCCCATCTGCCTTGCTGCGAGTGCGTGCTGCGGATGCGACTGTAGGCCCGGATACAGGACGCTGTCGACACGATCATCCTGCTCCAGCCACTCCGCGATACGCAGGGCACTCTCGCAGTGCCGTTGCATGCGCACATCGAGTGTCTTTACGCCACGTAAAGCGAGGAAGCTATCGAAGGGGCCGGCCACTGAGCCTATCGAGTTCTGCAGGTAGCCAAGCTGCTCGGCGAGTTCCTCATTAGCGGTCGCTACGATGCCACCGACCATGTCCGAATGACCGTTGATGAACTTGGTGGCCGAGTGCATGACGATGTCGGCACCGAGCTCCAGGGGGCGCTGCAGGTACGGCGTTGCAAAGGTGTTGTCGACAACTACGATGGCGCCTTTTGCTCGCGCGAGTTTCGCGACAGCCTCGATATCGACAATCTTGAGCAGCGGGTTGGTCGGCGTCTCGATCCAGACCATGCGCGTGTTGTCCTTGAAGGCACTCTCGACCTGGTCAAGGTCCGACAGGTCGACGTAGCTGAAATCGAGCCCGGCGCTGCGGGTTCGCACGCCCGAAAACAGGCGGCGGGTTCCCCCGTACAGATCATCCATGGCGATGACGTGATCGCCGCTGTCGATGAGCTCGAGTAGCGTACCGGTCGCCGCCATGCCCGACGCAAACGCGAAACCGTGCGTACCGGACTCCAGGTCCGCAATGCAACGCTCGTAGGCCATACGCGTCGGATTCTGCGTGCGCGAGTATTCGTATCCCTGGTGCACGCCGGGACTCGACTGCACGTAAGTCGATGTTGCATAGATCGGCGGCATGATCGCGCCTGTCGATGGGTCCGGGGACTGCCCCGCGTGGATCGTACGCGTCGCAAACTGCTGCTTCTTTTTGTCAGACATTCTTTTCGGCCCTTACATTTCGCGGCGGAGATAATTCAACACGTCAGATCGGGTAATCAGGCCGACGAAATCGTCACCATCCATGACAGCCGCATAAGGCTGCACGCGCAGCATCGCCACCAGGTTGTTCATGCTTTCTTTTTTGTCGAGCTTGATGAACGCCGACTCCATCGCATCTTCGACGTTTGCATTCATGAGATCCGGCTTGCCATAGACGAACTGGATAATGGCGTCTTCCGTGACGACACCGACAAGCTGGCCTTCGTCCATGACCGGCAGCTGCGAAAACCCCGCGTTACGCAGGCGATTATGTGCCGTAGTCAGCACGTCGGTCGGCCCGACCGTAATGGTTGCGCGCTCACCGTGCGGTCGCCCGACGAGGTCTCGCAGATCGCCGAACTGTTCTCGCTCGATAAACCCCTGGTCTTCCATCCAGAAGTCATTGAAGAGCTTGGAGAGATACTTGTTGCCGGTATCGCAGGCGAACGTAACAACGGTTTTCGGCTCGGTTTGCTCGCGACAGAATTTCAGCGCTGCCGAGAGACAGGTGCCGGATGACGAGCCGGCCAGCACGCCTTCTTTCCGCAATAACTCGCGAGCTGCCGCAAACGATTCAGCGTCGCTGATCGCGTAGGCGCGTGTGACTTTGTCAAAATTGGCAATATCCGGGATGAAATCCTCACCGATACCCTCGACCAGCCAGCTGCCCCCTTCGCCGAGAATGCCCTCGTTGATGTAGTCGGTGAGCACCGAACCCACCGGGTCCGCAAGAATCAGATCGACGTCTGGCGCATGCTCAGCCAGGTACTTGCCTATACCGCTGACAGTGCCGCTCGAACCAACGCCCAACACGATCGCATCGAGTTCGCCAGCCATCTGCTCGACGATCTCCGGCGCGGTGGTCTGTTCATGCGCAAGCGGGTTGTCCGGGTTGCCGAACTGGTTGATAAAGTAGGCACCGCGCTCCTGGGCAATACGCGTGCCAAGATCCTGGTAATACTCGGGATGTCCGCGGCCGACGTCCGAACGCGTCAGCACCACCTCGGCACCCATCGCCCGAAGGTTGAAGATCTTCTCCTGGCTCATTTTGTCGGGAAGCACCAGGATCAGGCGATAGCCCTTTTGTGCAGCGACCAGCGCCAGCCCGAGTCCGGTGTTGCCCGCCGTGGCCTCGACGATCGTGTCGCCCGGCTTGATGTCGCCGCGCTTCTCCGCCTCGCTGATCATCGAGATCCCGATACGATCCTTGATAGAACCGCCCGGGTTCATCAACTCCAGTTTCAGGAACAGGCGGCACGGCCCGGTATCGATGTGTGTGACCTCGAGCATGGGGGTCTTGCCCACCATATCGAGGATATTGGAATACACGTTCATGGGCGCATCAGTTACATTGGAAAGCAACCGCGAGTGTACGCGATCGCACCGGACCAGCACTAGGGGAACTCCGATCATGACCGAGGAAGACGGGCGTCGAATTGACGCGCTGCTGGGCGACGCCGTCAAACAGCTCGCGCCGGTCAGTGACTCGGCGCGCCTGGATGCCGAGATCCTTCTGGGCCGCTGTATCGATATGCCGCGTAGCTACCTTTTCGCCCATCCTGAGGACGTCCTGGACGACGCGGCGTTCGATCGTTTCGATGCGCTGCTGAAACGGCGACTCAGCGGCGAACCCATGGCCTATATCATGGGTACCAAAGAGTTCTGGTCGCATGAACTGCTGGTAAGCGCCGCGACGCTGGTTCCGCGGCCCGAGACGGAGCTTCTTGTGGAGCTGGCACTGCGCGAGATCCCGCGCAAAGCGCAGTGGCAAGTCCTGGATCTCGGCACTGGCAGCGGTGCGATAGCAATAGCGCTCGCCGGCGAACGCTTGCTGTGCGAGGTGACCGCCGTCGACCTCAGTCTGGACGCGCTGGCGGTTGCGCGGGAAAACGCACGCCAGCTGTCCATGGGTAACATAAGCTTCGCGCAAGGCAGCTGGTGTGAGCCGGTGCGCGGCCAGAAATTCCAGGTCATCGTATCCAATCCACCCTACGTGCGTGCCGACGACGAGGCGCTCGCTGATCTCCGCTACGAACCCGTTGCGGCACTGGCATCCGGGGACGACGGGCTCGACGCAATACGCGTACTCGCAGCCGATTGCACGGATATCATTGAGGACGATGGCGTCCTGTTAATCGAGCACGGCGCCGAGCAGGCCGACGACGTCGCGGCACTGCTGGCGACGAATGGATGGACAGAAATTGCCAACCACAAGGACTTTTCCGGCCACCCCCGCGTGACAGCAGCGCGCCGGGGTGGTAAATAACGCCGCTCACCTTACATTGCGAGACATCATGATCACGATAAAGACCAATCACGGCGACATCAGCATTGAGCTGTTTGACGAGAAAGCGCCACTTTCCTGCGAGAACTTTCGGCAGTACGTCACCGACGGGCATTTCAACGGTACGATCTTTCACCGCGTCATCCCGAATTTCATGATTCAGTGCGGCGGCATGGACGAAAACATGACCAGCAAGCCCACCCGCGACCCGATCAAGAACGAGGCGGACAATGGCGAAACCAATGTACGCGGAACGCTTGCTATGGCGCGCACCGGCGTGGTTGACAGCGCCACCTCGCAGTTCTTCATCAACCTGCGCGACAATGACTTCCTCAACCATGGCGGTCGCGATTTCGGTTACGCCGTGTTCGGCAAAGTCAGCGATGGCATGGATGTCGTGGATGCAATCGCCGCGGTGCCAACCGGCAACCAGGGTGGCCACTCCGACGTTCCGCTCGAGGCTGTCACGATCCTCGAAGTTACGATCGACGAGTGAGCAGGTAACGGCAGAACCCGGATGCCCGCCAATACGCTGAACCGTGACGCACGCCACCTGGCCCTGCCGCAAATCGGCGAGGAAGGGCAGCGTCGCATCAGCGACGGCACCGCGCTCCTGATCGGCGTCGGCGGCATTGGCTGCGCGGCGGCGACGTACCTGGCTTCCAGCGGTATCGGGCGCCTGGTGCTCTGCGACTTCGATACCGTCGACGAAACCAATCTCGGCCGGCAGGTACTGTACGGACCTGGCAATATCGGCGAGCTCAAGGCAGAGGTAGCGGCCGCGCGACTTCGAAAGGTCAACCCGGATGTCGAGGTAATCCCGATCCCGGTAAGACTAAGCGATGCGGCCCTGGCCGAAGCGGTCGGCCAGGCCGACGTCGTACTCGACGGCTGTGACAACTTCAGTACACGTTTTCAGGTAAACGATGCCTGCGTGGCGGCGTCGCGGCGGCTCGTCACCGGATCTGCCATTCGGTTTGAGGGACAGCTGGCCGTATTCGGGCCTGACTACGACGAGTCACCGTGTTATCGCTGTCTCTACGTCGAGGCAGACGAGTCGCTGGGGAATTGCGCGGGCAACGGGGTGCTGGCACCGGTGCCCGGCGTCATTGGCACGATGATGGCCGCCGAGGCACTGAAATACCTGGCGGGCATCGGCACAGCAGCGCCCGTATTACGACTCTACGATGCCGCCGCAACCGAGTTTCATCACCTCGCCGTGCGAAAACGCAGCGACTGCCCGGCGTGCTCAGAAACCGCGTAAGCCTTTTAGGCCTGCTGCAGGCTGCCGCGGTCGTGACGGTCGTGTTTTCGTTACTAACGAGCTTCCCGTCCATACATCATCACGTAGAGCTGTTCTCGCATTTCCGGCTGCAATATCTCGCCGTATCGCTGTTGCTGCTGTTTGTTTTCGGGGCGTTGCGACATCCTGCCTACAGCGCTTTGCTGGTTGTTGCGGTCGTGCTCAACGCGAGCTACGTCGTGCCCTGGTATCTCGATGACACGCCGTCAGAAGACGCTGCCGCTCTCAAGTTGATGCACGCCAATATCCTGTCACGAAATGAGCAGCACGGTCGCTTGCTCGAGTTCATCGAGGCCGAACAACCGGACCTGGTATTTCTGCAGGAGGTTTCACCCGAGTGGCTCGGAAGTATTGAGGCACTTCGAGAAGACTATCCGTTCAGTTACACGCAACCGAGGCACGACAACTTTGGCATCGCCCTGTTTTCGCGCCTGCCGCTCGACTCGGTCTCTCACGTCGATAGCCCACCGCTGGATTATCCGACTATTGTCGCAACCCTGACCGTCGATGGCACGTTGCTGACCTTGATAAACACGCATCCCACGATTCCGCTGACCAAAGAGGGCTTCGAGGCGCGTAACGAACAGCTGCAAAGTGTCGCTGAAATTGCGAACGCGGCGGCCGGCGCCGTTATCCTGTCCGGGGACTTCAATACCAGCATGTGGAGTCCGGCGTATCGGACATTGCTGGAGACTACCGGCCTTAGAGATGCGCGACGTGGCGCAGGTATCCTCCCGACCTGGCCGACCTTCATGCCGTTTGCGATGATCCCGATCGACCATGCCCTGGTATCGGATGACATTGATGTCGTGAATATAGAAGTCGGCGCTCGCGTTGGTTCCGACCACCTGCCCTTGATCCTGGAATTCTCCGTCGGCCGGTAGTCCGCGGCGAACTATTGGTCGGGAAGCAACGAGACCCTCAATACAATCGGACCAGCAAGTTCGTCAGGCAGCTTGTTTTCTGCATCGAAGCGATTCCAGTGGCTGTTTGCAACGAAGTAGAAATCATCCCCGGACACGAAGCCGAGAGTCGGTTCGTCGAACTCGTCGAGGTTGGCGGCGATTGTCCTGCCGGCGGTAATCGAGAGACCCTCTGCACCAAGCGTCAGCGCGACAACTCGATTGGGCCGGACACCGTTTTGTATTGCGACCAGTTCGGCACCATGCCGGTACAGACCATCGATACCGTAATCCGTCACGTTCGCCTGGATTCTGACTTTCTCAACTTTGCCGTCAGCCAGCGTCACGCGATACAGCCCCCCGATGTAGTCGGCGACATAGAGGAACGCCGCTGTGCTGTCGAGCACGAGACCTTGCGGCGAACCGAAAACGCCGCGCTCGACGACACTATCGAACTCACCGCTATCCGGATCAAAGCGATACAACACGCCCGTCAGGCTGTCGGTTGTGTAGATCAGCCCATCCGGGGCGACAACGAGGTCGCCCAGAACCTGGGCATCGTCCGCGACTGGCAAGACGGCACGGTTCGAGATCGTCTCCTTTGTCGTATCGTAGCGGAACAGCCCGCTGCGCCCTGCCACCCCTGCAGCGCCCAGAAACTGCGGCACGGCCGCACTGGCAAACCACAGGCCGCCTTGGCCGTCGAATCGCATGCCGAATACGCTCCAGTGACCGTTCTCAGGCGTGCTTAGTGTTACAGGCTTCTCGCCAAGGCGGACCAGGTGACCGTGTCGAATGCCGCCGAGGTGCAGCCGACCATCCGCGTCCGCCGCAATGCCCTCCGGTATGAAGTTGTGCGTGTCCAACGTCGCGACCACTTCCGCAAAACCGACCGGGTCGTACAACTGCTCGACCGCGTCGGCATAGGCAGACCATTCCAGCAGTTGTTTAAGTGCGGTGAATTCTTCCATGTCTGCCGCGCCGAAATCGATACCGACAGAAAGCAGGTCCTGCAAGGTTTTGAGCGCCGCATGACGGATCGTCGTCGAGCGCCTGGGCAAGAGCAAGGTTGAATACAGCGCCGGGATAACCGGGCCGCGCGGCAAGCGCTTGTAGCGCGGCGGCCCGCATCGCCGCAAAGTCGCCTGCCTGGTAGGCGGCAACGAGTTCGCCGCGCGCATCGCGGTACTCGTCGGCCAGAACGGCGGAACAGACCGCCATCGAACACAGGCAGACAAGAACAAGTGACGCGAATCGTGCAAACATCGTCCAATGATACTCGTGGTCAAACCGAACGCTACGATGCGCTCGGACAACTACATTATTTCGTACACCCGGATACTCGCGATGAACGGGTTGTCCGTCGCAATCTTCTCAGCCTCTTCCAGACTTTCGGCATTAATGATCGAGTAACCCGTGATCGATTCCATGCCCATGGGCAGGTCCTTGCTCCCCGTTTTGGCGATTTCTCGCGCGGCGCCGTGGAACCCTCCCTTGTCGATGGTCTTGTCGGCCGTTGACTCGAACCACTTGCCCCAGGCCGCCATGATTTCCGGCGTCGGCTTTTCGAATCCAAAATGCAGCAGCATATATCGTTTCATTTTGCGCTCCCTACAAGGACCAACGCCCACGGTGCGACGCGGCTTGCGACGTGTCAAGACCGGGGATTACCGCCAACAGGACCTGCCCGCAGCATTGCCGACGCCAGCGTGTACCGCTATGGTTGACGACAGTGAATGGCGGGAGACTCTCATGAACATCACGACACGCGTCGCCTGGCTGAAGACCGGCTCGGCAATCACCATCGGTTTTGGCGTCATTATCGCCGCTGCCGCAATTCCTGCATTGCAGGCTCCCACAGCGCTATTACTGGATCTTGTTTACCTGCCACTCGATGGCGCGCCATCGACGGGCGGTTCTGCCACGCAACTTCTTAGCGCCATCTCCGGCGGCGTGCTGGTCGGCTGGGGATTGATGATGTGGTTGCTGGCGACAACGCTGTACGCGAAGGAACCCGAGCTTTGTCGCAAGATCATCCTCACCAGTATCATTACCTGGTTTGTCATTGACAGTTCGATGTCGATTGCCGCCGGAGCGATGCTCAACGCGTTCTTTAACATCGGTTTCCTGCTGGTATTTGCGCTGCCCGTCTGGAAACCGTTGCCTCCACAAAGCGCAGACACTGCCTGAATGCGAAGTATTTCCTGCGCTATGCCTGGCGCCTGGGCTACCAGGCCCTTCTCTCGAACTGAGGGTTGCATCATGAAAACGACCCAGATGGCGATTGCGTGGCTCTCGCTATTACTGGCCGCATCCGCGAGCGCCGACGAACCGCCCTTTGAAGATGAGCTGCTGGACCGGTTTGTCGGAACCTGGGTCATGCAAGGCATGATTGCCGGCGACGATATTACTCACGACGTGCAGGCCGACTGGGTGCTGGGCCACCAATACCTGCGCTTCCACGACGTATCCCGAGAGACCAAAGCCACAGGCGAAGTTGAATACGAAGCAACCGTCTATATCGGCTGGGATAAACCCTCAGGCCGCTATGTCTGCTTGTGGCTCGACGTAACCGGCGGCGGCGGCCTCGCCAACGACGTCTTTGGTTACGCGGAGCCGGCCGACGACAAACTCGCGTTTGTCTGGGGCACCGGTAACGAGACCTGGCATACGACGTTTATCTACGACCGCGAGACGGATGCCTGGCGCTGGACCATGGACGGGGAGAAAGACGGCGACCGCACACCGTTTGCCCGCGTCGCGCTACGGCGGAAGTAATGGGAGAGACTCCGATGTTCATAAAGCCATTCACTCGACTCCGCAGGTTGCGCTTCTTGTGCCTCGCACTGCCTGCCGTCCTCGTTGCGGCCTGTTCGAACTCTCAGCCTGAGACTGCATCGCTCGTGATCAGGGACGCTCGCGTCTGGACGGGTGACCCGGCGCAGCCGTGGGCCGAGGCTGTCGCGGCACGGGGCGAAGATATCATTGCGGTCGGAACGACCGCGGAGATCGATGACCTTGTCGGTGTCGACACACAGGTCATCGACGCTGATAACGGCATGCTCGTCCCGGGATTCATCGACTCTCATGTGCACTTTCTTGACGGCGGCAGCACACTTGCATCGGTACAACTTCGGAACGCGTCGTCACCTGGTGAGTTCACAAGGCGTATCGCCGACTTTGCAAGCAAGGCCGAGCCCGACGAGTGGATCACCGGCGGCACCTGGGACCACACAAACTGGGGCGGCGAGTTGCCAAGCCGCGACTGGATCGACTCGGTGACGCAGGACAACCCGGTTTGGGTAGTGCGGCTGGACGGTCACATGGGAGTCGGCAATTCTCTGGCCCTGCGATTGGCCGGCGTGGATGCCGAGACGCCGGACATTCGCGGGCGGCGAGATCGTGCGTGATGCGGACGGCAGGCCCACGGGCGTCCTCAAGGACAACGCGATGGGCCTGGTACTGGATGTGATGCCGGCACCGACAGACCGCCAGCTTGACGACTACCTCGATGCAGCGATGACCTACGTTGCGGTCAACGGCGTGACCAGCATCCACGACATGCCCGACGTGACTTTCGACAGCTGGCTTGGTCTCAAGACCTACGAGCGGGCTCATGCGGACAACAGGATGATCACGAGAATCTATGCGGTCTCGCCGCTGGCAGAGTGGCAGCGGATCGACAATTACATCACCGAGCACGGCCGCGGCGACGCATGGCTAAGGACAGGCGGAGTCAAGGGATTCATGGATGGCTCGTTGGGATCCCACACGGCGGCCTTTTTGGAGCCATATACGGACAAGCCGGACGACAGCGGTTTTCTGCTCGCCCCACTCGACGATCTGCGGGAGTGGATCGAAGGCGCTGACGCGGCCGGGCTGCAGCTCAATGTGCACGCGATAGGCGACAAGGCCATTCGAAACCTGCTGGACATCTACTTCGACGTCGAGCAGGAAAACGGGCCCAGGGACCGACGGTTTCGCATGGAGCATGCCCAGCATATTCACCCGGATGACATCCCGAGGTTCAGCATCCAGAACGTAATCGCGAGCATGCAGCCCTACCACGCCATCGATGACGGTCGTTGGGCTGAGGAAGTGATTGGCGCGGAGCGAATCAAGACGACCTATGCTTTCAATTCGCTAATTGACAGCGGCGCGCATGTCGCGTTCGGTAGTGACTGGTATGTCGCGCCGGCGACGCCGCTGGAAGGTATTTATGCAGCGGTTACTCGACGCACGCTGGATGACAAGAACCCGGATGGCTGGGTTGCCGGGCAGAAGATCACCGTGGAACAGGCGCTGCGCGCCTACACCTATGAGGGCGCCTATGCCTCCTTCGAGGAAGACCGCAAGGGAACGCTCAAACCAGGGATGCTGGCCGATATGGTATTGATTGATCGCGACCTGACTACCATCGAGCCCCAGAGAAATTCGTGACGCCGTAATTCTGAAGACGATCGTTGGCGGCCGCGTTATTTTTAGTCGATAGGTATTCTTGGCAAATCTCGCTCAATGTTATCCTCCGCCTGTGAACAAGTACTTCAAACGATTGCATGATCGTTGCGAGCCGCCCGGGCTCGAGTGGGAAATCCTGCGACGTCTCCCCAAGGTCCTGCTGATAGGAACATTGGTTCCTCTTAGCCTGTCCGTACTCGTGCGGGTGCTGCCACCCGCGAACGATGTTGACCCGGGCAAGTCGGTGCTTAGCGTCGATATCTTCTCGTTTGCAACGGCACTGACATTCTGGATAGCCGTGCTGACCGTGGCCATTGGCTGCGTCGTTGTAGCCATCATGAAAGGCCCGGCGTACGTGGCGGATCCCTACCCGGTTGCCCATGCCAACCGCCCGGAGACCGAGACCGAATCCGGATCGACCGATCATCCAACCGGGCCATCGCACAAATAAGACCCTGTCGAGAATTTATCCCGGCCGGCGCTCGCAGTCTCTATGACGTTCGCGTTGGGTGCGAGGATTTGCGCGAACGGGCTCCGGCATCCGCGAAATGAACCCTGTCCTATTGCAGATTGCGTACCTCCTTTGGCGTTGAACCAGAGACCGAAGAACTCGCGAAAAACAGGCTAAACCCTTAGTTTTTTCAATAGCATGGCGCGAGCCGCGCACGCCTTTTCTGAGCTGTATTAACGGCAGGGGACGCCCGCTCTGTCGCCATTTTGAGACAGGCCTGCCGCGGATGAATAACAGGTAGCTGTTGTTATAATCGGCGTCGAAATTGCGAGGTATCGACAATGAAAAACAGCTTGTGTGTTCTTGCTGGACTGGGCGCCATTCTGCTTGTTGGCTGCAGCAGCGGCAGCAGTGGCTAGCCTGAATTCTCAGACGCTCCAATGCGCCACCAGGCATTGCTCCGCCGATGGCCCTGGCTCATCCGCAGCGAATGCATCGCCGGGCGGCTACTGGGAAGGTGCGAATTCCGACGGTGGACTCGATAGCGTTCCTCGTGGCCGAGAACGGCAGATTTCATGTGATCGACGCGGACCTGAGTCAGGGTTCAGGGACGCTCCGCGTTGGCGATGCCCGATGATGTCGACGGCAATTTCATCTTCGTTACGCAACCCGGTTCCACCTTCTCAGATGGAACAACGAGCGCCACGTGCTCGCTCTCCGGCACCTCAGCGAACGCCAGACCATGACGGTAACGGTTAATTGCAGGACGGATGGGCTGTTGCGCATCGGATTCGTGGCAACGCTCGACTATTCTGACGTTTATGAACGCGATTCGTCGCTCGCGACGATCGCCGGAAATTACCAGGGACCGAAAGCAGTCCTTAATATCACGGGCGATGGCACGGTCTTCAGCCAGGATCCGGCAACGGGCTGTGTCGTAAACGGCCAGATCGACATCATCGACAGCGCGTTCAACGCCTATGAGTTTGAATTCACGTACAGCAATTGCACCGGAACAGACGTGGTCATGAATGGCGCGAACTTTGCCGGTATCGCATTGGTTGACGACAGGCTAACGCCGCAGCAACTGGATATTGTCGCTGTGGGTAATCTCGACGGGGACGCCGTTTCGTTCGAAGGGAACTTCGTCTCTTTTACAGAAACGCTCGAGCGACTCTGAGAAAACCAGGCCGCCGCCTTCCGCAGACGTACCTGTTCAGGCGGCGTTTGCCGCGCTTGGGTCGTACCCGAGGTTTGGCCCCAACCATTTCTCGGCATCCGCGACGCTGATTCCCTGGCGCCGGGCATACGACTCCACCTGGTCACGACCGATCTTGCCCACCGCGAAGTAGCGAGAGTCCGGGTGTGCAAAGTAGAAGCCGCTGACCGCCGCTGTCGGGTACATCGCGTAGGACTCGGTAAGCCTCAGACCGATCTTCGCTTCCACATCCAGCAGCTGCCAGAGCTTGCCTTTCTCGGTGTGATCCGGGCACGCGGGATAGCCGGGGGCCGGGCGAATGCCGCGATACTTCTCGGCGATCAGATCCTCGCTGGTTAGTGCTTCATCGCTGGCGTAGCCCCAGAACTCCCGGCGCGTACGCTGATGCATGTACTCGGCCAGTGCCTCGGCCAGGCGGTCCGCCAGCGCTTTTAGAATGATCGAGCTGTAGTCGTCGTGCGCTTTTTCGAATCGCTCGACGTGCTCGTCGATGCCGATTCCGGCCGTTACTGCAAAGCCGCCGATGTAGTCACCGAGCCCTCGATCGGCCGGAGCAATGAAGTCGGCCAGGCAGGACTGCGCATACCCCTGCGCTTTGGCGCGCTGTTGCCGAAGATGGACCAGCCTCTGCGCGACGTTGTTTCTTTGCTCGTCCGCATAGACCAACACATCGTCATGGTCCGTCGCATTGGCCGGGTAAAACCCTACGACCGCGCGCGCCTGCAGCCATTTCTCCTCGATGATCCGGTCGAGCATCGTCATTGCATCGTTGAACAGTGACGTGGCGGCTTCACCGACTATCTTGTCGCTCAGAATTTGTGGGTATTTGCCGTGGAACTCCCACGCGTTGAAGAATGGCATCCAGTCAATGAAGTCGCGCAGGACTGCGAGATCGATATTGTCGAAAACCCGGTTGCCGTGAAACTCAGGGACAGGCGGCGTATAGATGCTCCAGTCACACTCATGTCTGCGTTCGCGCGCCTGGTTAAGCGACAGCTGCGGCGCAAGCCGTTTCTTGTTCGAGTGCTCTTTGCGACGGCGCGCATTGTCCTGGCGCGTTTTCTCGACCAGCGCTTTGCAGGTATCCGGCTCCACAAGCGCCTGCGCCACACCAACCGCTCGGGACGCGTCTTTCACGTAAATGACCGGGCCTTCGTATCCGGGTTCGATCTTCACTGCCGTGTGCGCGGGCGAGGTGGTAGCGCCACCAATCAACAACGGCAGCGAAAAACCGAGTCGCTGCATCTCGCTTGCGACGTGCACCATCTCGTCGAGCGATGGTGTGATAAGTCCGGACAAGCCAATGATGTTGGCGTCCTCACGCTTCGCAGCGTCCAGGATTTTATCGCAGGAAACCATAACGCCCAGATCGACGACCTCGAAGTTGTTGCACTGCAACACCACGCCGACAATATTCTTGCCGATGTCATGCACATCGCCCTTCACCGTCGCCATGATGATCTTGCCATTCGAAGTCATCTCGCCGCCCTTCTCCTCTTCGATGAAGGGAACAAGGTGACCTACCGCCTTCTTCATGACGCGCGCGGACTTCACGACCTGCGGCAGGAACATCTTGCCCTCACCAAACAGGTCGCCGACGACGTTCATACCGGCCATCAACGGGCCTTCGATAACATCCAGTGGTCGATTCGTTCCCAGGCGTGCCTCTTCCGTGTCTTCGATAACGAATTCATCGATGCCGTTGACCAGCGCATGCTCGAGACGCTTTTGAACGCTGTTTTCACGCCACGTGAGGTCCTGGCCTTTAGCGACCGTGCCGCTCGCCTGTCCCTTGTAATTCTCGGCGACGGCCAGCAGTTTGTCGGTGCCCTCGGCGTCGCGATTCAGGATGACGTCTTCGACCGCGTTGCGAAGATCCTCGGGCAGATCATCGTAAATGGCGAGCTGCCCCGCGTTGACGATACCCATGTCCATACCAGCGCGAATCGCGTGATACAGGAATACCGAGTGAATCGCTTCGCGCACGATGTTGTTGCCGCGGAACGAGAACGACACGTTGCTGACGCCGCCGCTCACGAGTGCATGCGGCAAGTTTGTCTTGATCTGTCGCGTAGCCTCGATGAAGTCCAGACCGTAGCTCGCGTGTTCCTCGATACCAGTCGCGACCGCGAAGATGTTGGGGTCAAAGATGATATCCGCAGGATCGAAACCGACCTGCGCCGTAAGAACCTCGTACGAACGTTGGCAGATACCAACTTTTCGTTCGATAGTATCCGCCTGTCCCTGTTCGTCGAACGCCATGACGATGACGGCCGCGCCATAGTCACGGCAGAGCTCGGCCTGGCGAATGAAAGCTTCTTCGCCTTCCTTCAGGCTGATCGAATTAACGACGGCCTTGCCCTGGACGCACTTCAGGCCCGCTTCGATCACTGACCACTTCGACGAGTCGATCATGACGGGTAAGCGTGCTACGTCCGGTTCCGAGGCGATGAGATTGAGGAACGTCACCATCGCGTTCTCGGAATCGAGCATGCCCTCGTCCATGTTGACGTCGATTATTTGCGCGCCGTTGTCGACCTGCTGGCGCGCAACGGCGACCGCCGCCGTATAGTCATCGGCCTCGATAAGACGTCGAAAAACTGCGGACCCGGTAACGTTGCAGCGCTCGCCAACATTTACGAACAGGTTGTCGGGCCCGATGTTAAACGGCTCAAGTCCGGACAACCGGCAATTGACCGGAACCTCGGGCACGTGGCGTGGTGACCCGCCGCGCACGGCTTCGCCGAGCGCCCGAATATGTTCAGGCCGTGTGCCGCAACAGCCGCCGATCAGGTTCACGAGGCCGCTGCTGGCAAACTCGCCAACTACCGCGGCCATTTCCTCCGGCGTCTCATCATATTCGCCGAACTCGTTTGGCAATCCGGCATTGGGGTGCGCGCTCACGCGCGTGTCTGCAATCCGGGCCAGCTCCGCAACATAGGGTCGCAGCTCGTTGGCGCCCAATGCACAGTTCAGGCCGATCATGAAGGGATTGATATGACGGACCGAGTTCCAGAACGCTTCGGTCGTCTGGCCCGACAAGGTGCGGCCGGATGCGTCGGTAATCGTTCCGGAAATCATTACCGGCAGCTCGACACCCGTGGCGCGGAAGCTGCGCTTCAGGCCAACGATAGCTGCCTTTGCGTTTAGCGTGTCGAATATCGTCTCGATCATAAGAAAATCGACGCCGCCCTCTATGAGGGCGCCAGCCGCTGTCTCATAGGTATCGGCAAGATCGTCAAACTTGATATTGCGGAAACCAGGATCGTTGACGTCGGGAGAGATCGACGCGGTCCGGTTAGTGGGCCCGAGCACGCCGGCAACGTACCGCGGCACCCCGGTTTTTGCGCCGTATGCGTCCGCGAGTTCGCGCGCTATGCGCGCCGACGCGGTATTTAATTCGGCGACCAGCGACTCCATGCCGTAATCGGCCATCGAGGGTGCGTTGGAATTAAAGGTATTGGTCTCGATGATATCGGCGCCGGCTTCCAGAAACTGCGAATGTATGTCGCGAATCACATCCGGCCGCGTGAGCGATAGCAGATCGTTGTTGCCCTTCAGATCGCGGCCAAAGTCCGCGAAACGCTCGCCGCGGTAGTCGTCCTCGCCGAGGCCGAAACCCTGGATCATCGTCCCCATGGCGCCGTCGAGCAGCAGGATTCGCTCGTCGAGTGCGCGCATCAGGGACTCTGTGCGTTGTTTGCGTTCCATCACCCTGCCCTCAAGCCGCGACTTGCTTCGGCCGCACGCCGAGCGCATGGCAGATCGCGTAGGTCAGCTCGGAGCGGTTCAGGGTGTAGAAGTGGAAGTCTTCGATGCCTTCCTTTTCCAGCGTCCGTACCTGCTCGATGGCGACGCTCGCTGCAATCATCTGCCGGGTTGCTTCGTCATCGTCGAGACCCGCGAACCGTTGCCGCAGCCAGTCCGGCACGCTGGCACCGCACATATCAGCAAAGCGTTCCAGCTGCGGGAACCGCGTAATCGGCAGGATGCCTGGCACGATGGACGATTCGATCCCGGCGGTGGCGCAGCGATCGCGAAATGTCAGGAACACATCCGCGTCGAAAAAGAACTGCGTGATCGCGCGCGACGCGCCAGCTTCGAGCTTACGTTTCAGATTGTCGAGATCGAAATCTGCGCTTGACGCCTCCGGGTGGACCTCCGGGTAGGCAGCGACAGAGATATCGAAATCGGCAATGTCCCGGAGACCGGCAACCAGGTCGCTGGCGTATGCGTATCCGTCCGGGTGCGGGACATAGCCGTCCGAGTCTTTCGGAGCATCGCCACGCAACGCGACGAGATGGCGCACGCCCATGTCCCAGTATTCACGCGCGATATCGTCGATCTCACCGCGGCTCGCCCCAACGCAGGTCAGGTGCGGCGCCGGCGTCAGCTTGGTTTCATTGATGATGCGTTCGACGGCCGCGTGCGTGCGCTCACGCGTCGAGCCATCGGCACCGTAGGTCACTGACACGAACGCGGGGTCGAGTTCAGCCAGGCGTTCGATAGACGACCAGAGCGTCGCTTCCATCGCGTCGGTGTTGGGTGGGAAAAATTCGAAAGACACGGATGGCCTTTCCACAGCGTTGATAGTCATAGTCTCGTCTGCCTGAATCAGGCCGCGGCAACTGCGCGGTCGGCTGGCGTCGCCACGGCGAGCAACCAGTCTGGATTTTTTTCGGGGATCGAACGGGGCCGTGCCAGCCGCATGCCAGCGGCCGCTGCCCAGTCCGTGAAATTCTGCCGCAAATCGGCGATGTCGTCGCTGCTCGCAGAAGCGAGTAGCAGCAGGCGCCCACCCGGCTTGAGCAGACGCTGCGCCTCAGCCAGCGCCTTTTCAGGGTTCCTGGCGCCCGACAGAACATCGTCCAGGATGATCGTATCGAACTCGCCGTCGGGAAACGGCAGCCGCAACATGTCGCCCTGCCGCAACGTGCAGTTGGGCAAGCCCGCAAGCAGCACCTCGGCTCGTGCAAGCCGTCGCGCGGCCGGATCAGTGTCGACGCCGACGATGCGATGTGCCCGGGATGCCAGCAGTTTCAGGAGCCGGCCCTGGCCGCAGCCAACGTCCAGCAGGTCACCGAGCGGCTGGGACACGGTTAACTCGACAAGCGCCCGGTGCAAGCGTCGATCGGCGTCCGACGCCGGGTCAGTATCCTCATGGGCCCGCAGCTCGCGCAGGCGCTTCTTGTCCTGCTCAAATTGCGGTTCATCGTCCGGCAGCAGCGCCAGCAGGCGACGACGCAGCATCGGGTCGCCACCTTTCATCGGCACGCGGTAAAAGACGAAATGGCCATCGCGGAAGCGTCGCAGCAACTGCACATCGCAGAGCTGTTTCAGATGCTGAGATATTCGCGGCTGACTCTGGCCTGTCACGGTCGTGAGCTCGGACACGCTGCATTCGACGGCCGCACACAGGGACACGATACGCGCCTTGATGGGATCGGAGAGGGCCTTGAATTGCAGCAGCAGCTTGTCTGTGGACGGTTTCATATAAAGATATAAATATTAATGCATATTTAGTGCGTGAGAGTATACCCCAGCATTTCGCCGTCCACCAGCCATGGATTCGGACAGGATTGAAGATCGCAGGAGCACTCCTCCCCATTCGGGGACAATGCCAGCGCGCCAGGTGCCCTTGGGGTGCTACGTGCCCTTGGGGTGCTATGCGCAATAACGGACTGCCGGGGGTCGCGGCCGGTGGCCGCTCCTGGAAAATCGAGCGAGCCGGCAGGACGAACTATTGAACCGAGTCAGGGCCCTGAACGACGTTAGGAATAAACAGGCGTTCGACATCCACCGCATCGAATGTGCGTCCGCGACCGCAATATTCGCAGGTAACCTCGATGACACCCTCGGCGGCCAGGGTCTCGCGCGCCTCCTGCTCACCTAGCATCTTCAGGACATCTTCGGTCCTGGTCTGCGAGCAGCTACAGTGAAATCGCACGTCGCGCGGTTTGTAAACGCGCACATCGTCCTCCGCAAACAGTTTGCCGATGAGTGATAGTCCTGCGTCGCCCTCGAAATCGCGGCAGCTCAGGGTCTCCGCCAGAAAGTGCAGGCGGTTCCAGTCATCACTGTCGATAGGCTGCCCCGGAACCTGTTGCAGCAATACACCGCCGGCGACTTCTTCGTTGGCGACGAGCGCAATATGACTCGGCACCTGCACGGAACGCGAGAAATAGTGCTCGAGGCTCGCCGCAAGCGATGCGTCTTCGATTGCGACGATGCCCTGATAGGGCCGCTGGCCGTTATCCACCGTCACCGCGCAGTGCCCCTCTTCGATGAGGTCGCCGAAACTCTGTGCACGGCTTTCAGGGCTCGCTGAGGCCATGCCCCGCAGATCGAGGTCGTTCGTGCTCTGCATCACCAGCATGCGCAGATCACCGCGACTCTGAATCTGCAAAGTAATAACGCCATCGAACTTCAGACTTTGCGCGATCAGGCCGGTTGCGGCCGCCGCATGCCCGAGCGTTTCGGTAATCAACGCACCGTAAGCATGATCGCGAAGCATGCGCCGCCAGGACCGTGACAAGTGGATAAGCGCCCCGCGCACCGGCAGCGTCTCGAAACCGAATGGAATGACCGTGTCAGACGACATGCGAATTAATCAAACAGGACACTAGCCGCGCAGTTTGTCTTTGAGGATCTGGTTGACCTGTCCGGGGTTGGCCTGGCCCTTCGTCGCCTGCATGACCTGGCCAACGAAGAAACCGATGAGCTTGTCCTTTCCGCCCTTGTACTCCGCGACCTGGCCGGGATTCGCCGCAATTACCGCATCCACGGCAGCTTCGATAGCCGAACTATCGGTAATCTGCTTCAGGCCTTTTGACTCGATGACGGCATCGGCATCGCCTTCCCCGTCCCACATCGCCTCGAAAACCTGCTTGGCAATTTTGCCGGAGATAGTGTTGTCATGAATGCGCGTAAGCATGCCAGCCAGCGCAGCTGCCGACACCTTGCTGTCGACGATCTCCAGTCCGTCACGATTTAGTGCACCGGACAAATCACCGATGACCCAGTTTGCCACCAGCTGAGGCTTGGCCTCGGTCGCGGCTGCCGCAAGCTCGTAGAAATCCGCGAGCGCGCGCGATGCTGTCAGCAAACCCGCGTCGTCCGGCTTCAGGCCATACTGCTCGACGAAACGATGCTGCTTCGCGTCAGGCAGCTCCGGCAGCTGCTGCCGAACAGTCTCGATGTATTCCGCGCTTATCTCGACCGGCAACAAATCCGGATCCGGGAAATAGCGGTAGTCATGCGATTCTTCCTTGGAGCGCATTGACCGTGTCTCGTCCTTGTCGGAATCATAGAGGCGCGTTTCCTGCACAATCTTGCCGCCGTCTTCGATCAGATCGATCTGCCGCTCGATCTCGAAGTTGATAGCGCGTTCCACGAAACGAAACGAGTTCAGGTTCTTGATCTCTGCGCGCGTGCCCAACGCTTCCTGGCCCTGCGGCCGCACGGACACATTGGCGTCGCAGCGAAACGATCCTTCCTGCATGTTGCCGTCCGATATTCCGAGGTAGCGAACGATCGTGTGAATCTTGCGCATGTAAGCCACGGCTTCTTTCGCCGAACTGAGTTCAGGTTCGGACACAATTTCGAGTAGCGGCGTGCCGGCACGGTTCAGGTCGATGCCCGAGGAACGATCGAGTCCTTCGTGAATAGACTTGCCTGCGTCCTCCTCCAGATGCGCGCGGGTGATGCCGATGCGCTTCTCATTGCCCTCATCGTCGACGACATGAAGCTCGCCATGCTCCACGATCGGCAGCTCAAACTGGCTGATCTGGTAACCCTTGGGCAGGTCCGGGTAGAAGTAATTCTTGCGCGCAAAGACGGAGCGTGGCGCCACCGTCGCGTTGACCGCGAGCCCGAACATCGTGGCCATGTGCACCACTTCCTTGTTCAGCACGGGCAATACACCCGGATAACCGAGATCGACGAGGCATGCCTGCGTGTTCGGCTCCGCACCGTAAGCCGTCGATGCGCCGGAAAAAATCTTGGAGCGGGTCGCGAGCTGGGCGTGGACCTCGAGACCGATAACGACCTCCCACCCGGCCCTCACTTGAATTCCTCCGGACAAGCCTTGTGCCAGTCGGTGTGCTGCTGGTACTGGTGCGCGCAGCGCAGCAGCGTCTCTTCCGCGAAATGCGTGGCTACCAGGTGCAGGCCAACCGGCAAGTCGTCGACGAAGCCGCAGGGAACAGACATGCCCGGCAAGCCGGCAAGGTTGGCGCCGATTGTGTAGATGTCGTTCAGATACATGGTGATCGGATCGTCGACCTTTTCGCCCAGCCTGAACGCCGGCGTCGGTGATGTCGGGCCCGCAATTACGTCAACATCAGCGAACGCTTTCTTGAAATCGTCGGCAATCAGGTGTCGCACCTGCTGTGCTTTCAGATAGTAGGCATCGTAGTAACCTGCTGACAGCACGTAGGTGCCGGTCATGATGCGACGTTTTACCTCGTCGCCAAATCCTTCGCCACGGCTGCGGCAATAGAGATCCAGCAGGTCATCGGCGTCCTCGGCGCGATGGCCGAAACGCACACCGTCAAACCGGGAAAGATTCGAGGAACATTCCGCCGGTGCAACGACGTAGTACGTAGGTACCGACAGATCGATATTCGGCATATCCACTTCGACGGTGGTCGCACCCAGCGACTCCAGCGCCGCAATCGCTTCTCTGACACGCTCGCCACACTTCTGATCGAGACCATCGTCGAAGTGCTGGCGGACGATGCCGACTCGCAAACCCTCGATAGACTGATTGATGCCACCGAGATAGTCCGGAACCGGATGGTCGATCGAGGTGGAATCGCGTTCGTCGAAGCCCGCCATGACGCCCAGCAAACGTGCTGCATCCTCAGCCGTGCGCGTTATGACGCCAGCCTGATCGAGACTGGAGGCGAAAGCGACCATGCCGTAGCGAGAAACGCGACCGTAAGTAGGCTTGATACCCACCGTGCCCGTGAGCGCAGCCGGCTGGCGAATGGACCCGCCCGTGTCTGTGCCCGTTGCGGCAGGCGCAAGGCGCGCAGCGACCGCCGCGGACGAGCCGCCAGACGAACCGCCCGGAGAACACTCCAGGTTCCACGGATTGCGCACTGGACCGAAGTAACTCGTTTCGTTCGACGAGCCCATCGCAAACTCATCCATGTTGGACTTGCCGAGAACGACGGCGCCCGACGCCGCAAGTTTCGCAACAACCGTAGCGTCGTAGGGCGCGATGAAATTGTCGAGCATCCTGGAGCCGCAGGTCGTCTTGACGCCGCGGGTGCAAAAAATGTCCTTGTGGATGATCGGCAGACCGTTGAGCACGCCCGCCTTACCCGCAGCTCTTGTCTTGTCGGCGTTGGCGGCAGCCGCCAGCGCTTCGTCCGCGGTGACCGTTATGAAGGCGTTGAGCTTCGCATCCACGTCGGCGATACGTGCCAGCAGGGACTCTGTCAGTTCGACCGAGGTAAAGTCGCCCCGCTCGAGCCCGGCCGAAAGTTCAGCCATCGTCTGCGCGTACAATTGTCCACCGTCGCCGCTCATTCGATCACTTTGGGGACAAGATACAGGCCGTCCGAAACCGCGGCCGCGTTCTTCTGGAAATTATCGCGCTCATCCGTCTCCGTAACCTCGTCGGCGCGCAGCCGCTGGGTTGCGTGTAGCGGGTGGGCCATCGGCACAACATCGCGCGTATCCGCCTGCGACAGCTGATCGACGAAATCCACGATACTGTTGAGCTTTTTGACGCTCTCGGCGTACTCCGCTTCGGTGAGTTCGAGCCGCGCCAGCATCGCGATGCGCTTGACCTGATCTTTGCTAAGGGACACGGGGCATTTCCGGCGTTAGATGTTGAATCTGAGGGTTGCAAGAACCGCCGCTTTTCGGCGGGGACGCAATAATACACGGCGCCTTGTGCAATGTCCTGCGCATTGTTAGATTACCCCGTTAATCCTGCTGCGAGACTCCGCCCCGACATGTTCAAGAATATCCTGGGTTATTTTTCAAATGACCTGTCCATCGACCTTGGCACAGCCAACACGCTGATTTACTCACGGGGCCACGGCATCGTTCTCGACGAGCCGTCCGTAGTGGCGATTCGCGAGGATTCCGGAAGGGGCGGCCGTGTCGTTGAGGCTGTCGGCATGGAAGCCAAGAACATGCTGGGCCGCACGCCGGGCAATATTACGGCCATTCGCCCATTGAAAGACGGCGTCATCGCGGACTTCACGGTGACCGAGAAGATGCTGCAGCATTTCATCCGCAAGGCACATCAGTCTCGCTATTTCCGACCCAGCCCACGGGTCCTGATTTGCGTCCCGTACGGCTCTACGCAGGTCGAGCGCCGCGCGATCCGGGAGTCTGCCGAAGGAGCTGGCGCCCGCAAGGTCTTCCTTATTGACGAGCCGATGGCGGCCGCGATCGGCGCGGGCATGCCTGTCCACGAGGCGCGCGGCTCGATGGTCCTGGATATTGGCGGCGGTACCTCCGAGGTCGCCGTGATATCACT
This sequence comes from uncultured Gammaproteobacteria bacterium, assembly GCA_963841145.1. GTDB lineage: Bacteria > Pseudomonadota > Gammaproteobacteria > Steroidobacterales > Woeseiaceae > UBA1847. The sequence goes on along the minus strand of CAWJBO010000014.1, from coordinate 184,846 downwards.
GAACGGTATCGTGTACGCCGCCTCGGTCAGAATTGGCGGCGATCGCTTCGACGAAGCTATCACCAACTATGTGCGCCGGAACTACGGCATTCTCATCGGCGAAGCGACAGCCGAACGCATCAAACATGAAATCGGCTCCGCGTTCCCCGGGCAGGAGGTGCTGGAGATATCGGTCAAGGGCCGCAATCTGTCCGAGGGCGTGCCGCGCAGCTTTACGCTAAACAGCAACGAGATCCTCGAGGCACTGCAGGAGCCCCTGCAGGGTATTGTCGGCGCCGTGAAGGAAGCGCTGGAGCAGACGCCACCGGAACTCGGCGCCGACGTGGCAGAGCGCGGCATCGTACTGACTGGCGGTGGCGCCATGTTGCGCGATCTGGACAAGCTCTTGATGGAGGAAACCGGACTGCCTGTTGTCATAGCTGACGACCCACTGACCTGTGTCGCGCGCGGCGGCGGCCGTGTTATCGAACTCATGGACGAACACGGTCCCTCCGTATTCGGCCTGGAGTGAGCCTCGGCCGGGTCGACTGATGACTGGCCTTCTCTAAACGATGGTCGATTCCCGGAGAAATAGAAGCAATCCAGCGAGAATTCCGGCGCTCGGGACGCGCGCGCTGGTGCTTATCCTCATTAGCATCCTCTTGATGTACTTCGATCATCGCGAGAACCACCTCGATGCCGTGCGCAGCGGTATCGGCGTTGCGGTCTACCCGATTCAGCTCATCGTCGATGCACCGGTTCGCTTCTGGGACTGGCTCGGGGAATCTACGACGTCCCGCAATGACCTCGAACGTGAGTTAGGCAGGCTCAAGGCGGAACGCCTCCTGACCAACGCCCGCCTGCAAAGGCTGACGGCGCTCGAAGCTGAGAATGCGCGTTTGCGTGCACTGCTTGATGCACGCAGCAAGGTTCGCGACGAAGTCCGCGTTGCGGAAATCATGGCTGTCGATGCCAACCCGTATGAGCACAACCTCGTGATCGACATTGGCAGTCGCGATGGTGTTTACGACGGCCAGGCGATCGTCAGCGCCGACGGTGTTGTCGGCCAGGTGATAAAGACCGGGCTGATGACGTCGCAAGCTGTGCTGATCAGCGATACCGATCACGCACTGCCGGTGGAGGTCAATCGCAATGGCCTGCGTACGATCGCCGTTGGCACCGGTGAGATCGATCGACTCGACCTGCCGTTTCTCCCCAACAACGCCGATATACGGGCCGGCGACCTGCTGGTCACATCAGGCCTTGGCGGCGCCTTTCCCGCCGGCTACCCGGTGGCCGTTGTCGACACGGTGACACGAATCCCGCAGGAGCCTTTTGCCGACGTCAACGCGAAGCCCGCAGCGGCCCTCGACCAGGTGCGTGAGATCATGCTGATCTGGTCCGCACCGCCCGCAACGGATATGGACGACGCGGCCTCCCCGGAGGTGGACGATGAATAGGGAACGGGCTTCGCGGCGCCTGCCGGTCATCGGCACCCTGGTCGTTGGCCTGATGTTGTCTATCATGCCGTTGCCGGACTGGCTCGCGCCGTTTCGTCCGGACTGGCTGACACTACTCGCAATCTTCTGGGCCATGCAGTTGCCGCGCACCTGGAGCGTCGGCAGCGCGTGGATCATCGGTCTCGTTCTCGACGTCTCCTACGGCACGTTGCTGGGTCAACACGCGCTGGCGCTGTGCGTCATCGTCTTCATAACGGTGCGGTTTCACCTGTTGATGCGTGTTTTCCCGTTATCGCAGTTAACGGCAACCGTATTTGCCCTGCTGGCGCTCTATCAGTTCCTGTTGTTCTGGGTTAACGGCGTGGCCGGCGTGTCGTCCTTGTCGATCAACTATTGGGCCCCGGTGGTTTCGGGCACTTTCGTCTGGCCGTTTCTGTTCCTGTTCCTGTCCGGAGTCCGATATCGTGCCCGAGCGGGAGGTTAGCGACCTGTCTGAACAGCAAACTCGATCTACAGGGCCTTCATGAGCCTGCTGTCGCCGATCAAGGACCATCACTCCGAGCGCCGACTTTTTGTCCGGCGCATCGTGTTGTCCGTGGTGATCGGCATCTTGCTGATCGGCGTCGTGATTGCGCGACTTGTGCAGCTGCAGGTCTTCGATCACGAACTTTTCGCTGAAAAGGCCCAGGGCAACCGGGTGCGGATCGAACCGGTAGCGCCTATCCGCGGGCTCATATTCGACCGCAAGGGACGGGTCGTTGCCGAGAACCTGCCGGCCTACCAGCTGGAGTTCATACCGGAGCAGGTAGCGGATCTCGACGACACGCTCAGGCGGCTCGCCGCGCTCGACCTGATCGAAGCGGAGGACATTGGGCGCATCAAGGAGCTCAGTCGCAGCGGGCCCCGTTTCCGGCCAGTGACACTGAAGTTCCGGCTCACGGAAGAAGAAATCGCCAACTTCGCGATTCAACGCCCGCGCTTCCCAGGCGTGGACTTCCAGCCGCGCCTGGTTCGGCATTATCCCGATGGCAATGCGGTCGCACACGCCGTCGGTTATGTTGGTGCCCTGAGCACAGCGGACCTGAAGTCGCTCGACCCCGCGCGTTACGCGGGCACCTCGCATACCGGCAAGACTGGTGTGGAGAACAGCTTCGAATCGAGCCTTCACGGCGCGGCCGGATATCGTCACCTGGTAAGCAACGCTCGCGGCCGACAAATACCGGGCGACTCCAGCGAATTGCTGGACTCCCTGCCGATCGATGAGAAGCCGACACCGGGCCTGAACGTCTATCTCAGCATCGATCTCGACCTGCAGAAGCTTGCGACGCGGCAGCTGGAAGGTCGACGCGGCGCGGTTGTGGCACTGGATCCGCAGACCGGCGAGATACTTGCGCTCGTCAGTGCGCCGTCATTTGATCCCAACCTGTTCGCCGTCGGCATGAGCACGGCGCAGTACGGCGAATTGCAGAACAACCCCGATCTGCCGCTGTTCAACCGTGCGGTTGTTGGCACCTATCCGCCAGGATCCACGATCAAACCGATGCTGGCGCTGGCTGCCCTGGAGACCGGTTCCACCAACCTGACCCGGAAATCGGTCTGCATAGGCTATTACATGCTGCCCGATACAACACATCGATATCGCGACTGGAAACCGGAAGGTCACGGACCGGTGGATCTCCACGACGCCATCGCGCAGTCCTGCGATGTCTATTTCTACGAGGTCAGCCAGGAAACAGGCATCGACAACATGCACGACTACCTTGATCGGTTCGGTCTTGGCAGAAAAACCGGCATCGATCTCCGCGGCGAGAGAGCGGGACTAGTGCCGTCACGGGAATGGAAGCGCGCGGCATTCAGTAATCGTGACGACAAGCGCTGGTACAACGGCGAAACGGTTATCGCCTCCATAGGCCAGGGCTACATGCTGGCGACCCCGCTGCAACTCGCCGTTGCCACTGCAACACTTGCGACTCGAGGCATTCACTACCGCCCGCACATGGTCGCCGCAATAGAGGATCAGCTCAGCGGCGCACGCACGATCGTATCGCCCGAACGATTACCGGACGTCGAGATCAGTAATTCCTTTTATTGGGACAACGTGATCGAAGCGATGCACGACGTGATGCAGGGGCCGCGAGGCACCGCCAGGGCAGTTGGCGTCGGCGCGCCTTACGAGATGGCCGGGAAGAGTGGCACCGCTCAGGTCATCTCAATCGCGCAGGGCGAGGAATACGACGAAGATGAGCTGCTTGAGCGGCAGCGCGACCACGCCTTGTTTATCAGTTTCGCACCGCTCGACAATCCGCGCATAGCCGTCGCGGTGGTCGTGGAAAATGGCAGTAGCGGCAGCGGCGTCGCGGCACCCATCGCAAAAGCAATCATGGATGAATACCTGGGGTATGGTGACCATGCGGCTGACTGACACCACGCGCCTTCTAACGTCCAGGGCTGCGCCGCTCTCGAACTTCACCGGACTCATGCGCCGCCTGCATATCGACGGCCCGCTGCTGGGCGGCCTGCTATTGATCTGCGCTTTCGGCCTGTTCGTCCTGTACAGCGCGGTAGGCGAAAGCAGTCGACTGCTGATCAATCAGTCAGTTCGCCTTGGCGTCGCCTTCGTCGCAATGCTCGTTGTCGCGCAGATGCCGCCGGACTTCCTGCGCCGCTGGACGCCGTGGGGCTACATCGCCGGCATTATTCTGCTCGTGCTCGTCCTGATTAGCGGCGAAGTGGGTCAGGGTGCACGACGCTGGCTCGACATCGGCATCCGCTTTCAGCCTTCGGAAGCCATGAAGCTCGGCGTGCCGATGATGGTAGCCTGGTACCTGCATGACCGGCAGATGCCACCGAAAATTTCGCAGCTGCTGCTCATTGCCGTATTGATCGTCGTGCCGACCATCATGATTGCCCGGCAGCCAGATCTCGGTACGTCATTATTGATCGCGGCCTCCGGCATCATTGCGGTCATTCTCGCAGGCCTGTCTTTTCGGTTCATGCTCGGCATGGGCGTGCTGGCAATTCCCGGCGCCCTATTGCTGTGGAACTTCATGCAGGACTACCAGAAGCAGCGCGTACTCACTTTGCTGGATCCAGGCAGCGACCCGCTGGGCGCCGGCTACAACATCATTCAGTCAAAAATAGCGATCGGTTCGGGCGGGCTCTTCGGCAAAGGCTGGACGAATGGCTCACAGGCACATCTTGAGTTCCTGCCGGAACGCGACACCGATTTTATCTTCGCGGTGCTCGGCGAGGAGTTTGGATTGCTCGGTGTGCTGTCATTGCTGGTTCTGTACATGTTTGTCATCGGTCGCGGACTTTATATCGCCGTGCAGGCACACGACACGTTTTCGCGGCTGTTGGCGGGTGCAATCAGCCTGACTTTCCTATTCTATGTTTTCGTCAACACGGCTATGGTTACCGGCCTCGTGCCTGTCGTTGGCGTACCATTGCCGCTTGTCAGCTTCGGCGGAACGTCGATGGTGACCCTCATGGCCGGATTCGGTATTCTCATGTCGATTCACTCTCACCGGAAGTTGTTGCCACATTAATGAAAAACCAAATACTGGTTGTTGCCGTTCTGCTACTCGTTTCCACTTCATGCGCGAGGGCCGTCGAGGATGTCACTCCTGTCAATGTCGATAGTCCGCTGGTTGCCGCTTTCATTGATGAAATGGTCAACAGTCACGATTTCGATCGTGATGGCCTGCGCGAGGTGCTGGGCCAGGCCGAGATCAAGCAGTCGATCATCAAGAAGATATCGACACCTGCCGAACGCACATTGACCTGGGCCGAATATCGCAGGATATTCATCACGAAAGAACGCATTAAGGCCGGTACGGACTTCTGGCAAGAAAACCGTGAAATGCTGGAACGCATCAACAAGGAGACGGGAGTCTCAATAGAGATGATTGTCGGCATCATCGGAGTTGAGACCTACTATGGTCGTATCACCGGCAAGGACCGTGTCCTCGACGCATTGGCCACACTGGCGTTCGAGTATCCGAAACGCGCCAAGTTCTTTCGTAACGAACTCGTGCAGTTCCTTATTCTTGCTCGCGAAGAACAACTGGATGCAACCCAGCCGATGGGTTCCTACGCAGGGGCAATGGGGCGACCACAATTTATGCCTTCGAGCTTTCGCGCCTATGCCGTAGACGCCACCGGCGATGGTAAACGTGATATCTGGAACAACTGGGCAGACGTCGCCGGCAGCGTGGCGAACTATTTCCTTGAACACGGCTGGCGATCGTCAGAAGAAGTCACCTCGCGCGCAACGCTCGGTGGACAGTGGCAGGGCTCCGTCCCCGAACCGCGCAATACGCTGAAGGCGAGCGATACCATCGAATCCCTGAGCAAGAAGGGCGTCGTGTTCTCAACCGCGCTTTGCGCGGATAGCAGTGCCGAACTCCTGACCTACGAAGGCGCAAGCGGCGTCGAACACTGGGTCGGGTTTCATAATTTCTTCGTCATCACCCGATACAATCGCAGCGTCATGTATGCCCTCGCCGCCTTTCAGCTGGGGCAGGAAATCGCGCTGAAGGTCGCCGCTGATGCGGGCTAGGCTGCCGCTGCTACTGTTGCCGCTCGTGCTGCTGGGTGCCTGCCAGGGCGGCGGTCTTCGAGGCGATGGTCCACCGTCCGGCAGTACGCGCATACCCGGTCTGCCGGATGACGCAATACCGCGGCGCGAAGCGCGCAGCAAATACGGTAACGGCCCTGTTTACGAGGTTTTCGGTAAACGCTACACGGTCATGCCCGGCAGCCGTGGATACCAGGAGCGCGGCGTCGCTTCCTGGTATGGCAAGAAGTTTCACGGCAACCTCACGTCGAATCGTGAGGTCTACGATATGCATGCAATGACAGCTGCCCACAAAACACTGCCGTTGCCCAGCTACGTTCGCGTGCGCAACCTGCGCAATGACAAGAGTATTGTCGTACGCGTCAACGACCGTGGTCCGTTTGTGCACAATCGTATTATCGACCTGTCTTACTCGGCTGCACTGAAACTCGACATGATTCGCGACGGCACCAGCCTCGTGGAAGTTACGGTCATCGATCTCGACGCACCTGGCGGCGACCGCCCGACCCGAGACACGACGCCACCCGAACCGGCGCCGACGCCACCACTGGTGTCACTACCGTCGACTTCGACAGCCCCCGCAGCGACTCCGGCGCCGTCCGAGCCCACTAGCGAGCACAGGATCTTTGTCCAGGTCGGCGCATTCGGCGACCGCGCCAATGCCGAGCGTCGCCTCACTATGCTGGCAGCGGCAGGTATCGACAATGCGTTCATCCATGAAGACAGGTCCTCCAGCCCGGCTTTGCTGCGGGTACGTTTAGGACCGGTCGCCGACGTCCTGCAGTACGATATGCTTGTGGAAGAGCTGGAGAACCTCGGTATCCTGGATCCCTACCTGATCGCAGACTAGGGCCAAAAGGGCCGACGACGCGGCTGCAGATTAGATGAGTGGCAAATAGCCGCGTACAATACGCGCCCACATCCGTTACCCACCCCGAAAGAGGTCCCATGTCCCAACGTCTGACTCACGCGCTCGCGCTTCTGCTCCTGACCCTGGCAACTGCCGCACACGCCGCGGAACCCATGCCCGCACCGGCCCCGCCGATCATTGGCGCCAAGAGTTACCTGGTCATCGATGCCCGCACCGGGCACGAACTGGCCTCGATGAACCCGGACACTGCCCTTGCACCTGCCAGCCTGACCAAGCTCATGACAACCTACGTCGTATTCGCCGCTTTGAAACAAGGTCAGATTCAGCTCGAAGACGAGGTCACGGTGAGTGAAAAGGCGTGGCGTACGCAGGGTTCGAGGATGTTCATCGAGGTCGCCACGCGCGTATCGATTGAGGACCTCGTCGCAGGCATGATTGTGCAATCCGGTAACGACGCCAGCGTTGCGCTGGCAGAACACATCGCCGGTACGGAAGGCGTCTTCGCGGAACTCATGAATCAGTACGCCGCGAAGCTGGGCATGCTCTCCAGCCACTTCGTCAATGCAACCGGACTGCCCGCCGAGGGCCATATGACGACCGCGAGGGATCTTACGACGCTGGCGCGCGCGCTCATCGATGAGTTCCCCGAATACTACGGCCGCTGGCATTCGATGAGAGAATTCACTTACAACGGTATCAAGCAAAGCAATCGCAACTCCCTGCTATGGCGCGACGACTCGGTGGACGGCCTCAAGACCGGCCATACCGATGATGCCGGATATTGCCTTGTCGCCTCCGCCAAGCGCGACGACATGCGGGTCATTTCGGCCGTTATGGGCACGTCCAGCACCAAGGCTCGGACGGACGGCAGCCAGGCACTGATCAACTATGGCTTTCGCTTTTTCGAGACTCGCCTTCTTTTCAAGGCCGGCGAGGAAATAACCAGCACGCGCGTATGGAAATCCGCGAACGAGAACTCGAGACTTGGCGTTCTTGAGGATCTCTTTATAACGGTTCGACGCGGCACCTATGACGAGCTCGAATCGACGCTCGATATTCCGGCTATCATTGAAGCACCGATCGCCGCCGGGCAACCGGTTGCCGAATTGAAGGTTCGCTTTGGCGACCAGGAGCTCCTTAGCACGCCGTTACGCGCACTGGACGACAGCCCCGTCGGATCACTTTGGCAACGCGCGCGCGATAGCGTCAGCCTCTGGTTCGAGTAGTCATGACCGAGGAATCCGCGCTGCAGTTTCCCTGCGAATTCCCGATCAAGATGATGGGTCGGGATACGCCGGAGTTTCGCCTGTTGGCCCGCAGGCTGATTGAGAAGCACGCGGGTCCCGTCATGGATGAAACCGTGCAGGCTGCCGTCAGCCGCAACGGCTCTTTCGTCTCGATTACGGTGACCATTGCCGCGACCAGCCAGCAGCAACTCGATGACATCTACCACGACGCAACCGCGCACGACGACGTCCTGATGGCGCTGTGAGCGAGCACAACGACGCACCAATCGTCGTACGCTTCCTCGGGCGACAGGACTACGTGCCGCTTTGGCACGCGATGCAGGACTTCACCGACGCGCGTAGCGAAACCACGCGCGATGAAATCTGGTTCACCGAGCACCCGCCTGTGTTTACGATGGGGCTCAACGCCGGCAAAGAGCATTTGTTGGCGCCCGGCGAAATTCCGGTCGTGCAAATCGACCGCGGAGGTCAGGTTACGTTCCACGGGCCCGGCCAGCTGATGGTTTACCCGTTGCTCGACCTGCGGCGCATCGGAATGGGTGTACGTACGTTGGTGACCGCACTGGAACAGAGCGTTGTGGACCTTGCGGCAGACTACGATATTGCGGCAGCGAGCCGCGCGGACGCCCCCGGGGTTTACGTAGATGGCGCTAAACTCGCGAGCGTCGGCCTGCGTATCCGTCGCGGCTGCAGTTTCCACGGCATGGCGCTCAATGTTGATATCGATCTCGAGCCGTTTTCGCGCATCAATCCCTGCGGCTACGCCGAACTCAAGATGACCGACCTGAATAGGCTTGGCGGCGGTAGACGACTCGATACCGTATGGCCGCAGTTGTTGCCGCATTTCCTGCGCCACCTGGGCTTTCAAGATACGGCGGTCGTTACTGGCGCAAACGAGCTGCCGGTTGTTGCAAACATTACGAACGGTTGAGTTTGCTCAGACGCTCCTCCGTGCCAACATCTTCCCAACAGCCGTCGTACAGCGAGCCGCTCAGCTGCCCGGCATCGGCCGCCTCGCGGAGCAGTGGCGCCAGCGGAAATCGTCCGGCCTCGCAGCCGGCGAAGAATTCCGGCCGATAGATGGCGACACCGCTGAACGTCAGCGCGGCATCGTCCGCGTTTCGAACGCGGTCGTCGCAGAGATCGAAATCACCCTGATCCCGGTAGGCCGGTCTCGGTACCATCACGAGATGGCCCGAGATACCAGGCCCGAGCGCAGCCTCAGGGACCGGCATGTCGGTGAAAATATCGGCATTCACGACGAGGAAGGGATCGGTGCCAAGAAACGGTAACGCTTTGTGAATACCGCCGCCGGTCTCGAGAACATTATCGCCCTCCTCACTGTAGACGACCTCCAGCCCATAGCGTGAACCCGAAGCAACGCGTTCCACGATCTTTTCGCCGAGCCAGCCCAGGTTGATGACGACATTGCTGATGCCGGCAGCCTGCAGACTCTCGAGATGACGTTCCAGCAGACTCTTGCCGCGAACCTCGACGAGGCTCTTGGGTACCGTATCGGTTAACGGTCGCAGGCGCTCGCCGCGACCGGCCGCCAGGATCATCGCCCTCATGACGATGCGACCATTGCGGGCAGCACCTTTTCTTCGATAAGACCGACCAGGAACTCAAGCTCCGGGTAGTGCGGTCCGACTTCGACGATGTAGGAAAGTGTTCTCGGTACATCGCGCAGGTAGGCGGGCTTTCCGTCGCGGTGATTCAGGCGCGCAAAAATTCCCGCGGCCTTGACGTGTCGCTGCACACCCATAAGTTCGAAATATCGGCAAAACGCGAGTTCGTCGACCTGCTCGCGCATCGCCTGATCGAGCCCGGCGTAGAACGACAGCGCCCACTGTCTCACCTGCTCTGCCGGCCAGCGGACGTAACAGTCTTTCAGCAGTGAAACGAGGTCATAGGTCAATGGGCCCTCGACCGCATCCTGAAAATCCAGGATGCCCGGGTTGTTCTCGGCCGTAACCATCAGGTTGCGCGAATGATAATCGCGGTGAACGAAGACCTGCGGCTGGTGCAGCGCATTCTCGACCAGGACATCGCAACAGGCTTGCCACGCCGCCTCTTCTTCGTCATCGAACGACAGTCCAAGGTGGGTGCCACAAAGCCAGTCGTGAAACAGCGATAGCTCGGAGTTCAGACGCGCGACACCGTAGGGTGGCAGCGAGGCCTGGAAGGCGCCGCCGCGCCGCTGCATAACCAGCAAGGCAGAGATCGCATCCTTGTAAAGGCGTTCGGCATCGTCGGCGTTTTCCCGCAATGCATCGAGATAAGGTCTGCTGCCGAGGTCACTGATAAGCAGGAAGCCGTCGTCAAGATTGGCTTCAATAATTCGAGGCGCGTTCAGCTGCATCGACTCGAGGTAGCCCGCCACACGAATAAACGGCAGGCAGTCTTCCTTCTCCGGCGGCGCATCCATCACGATGTAGCTGGTTGCGCCTGCCTGTAATCGAAAGTAGCGACGGAAGCTGGCATCATCCGATGCCGGCGACAGCGTACTGTCTGCAATCGCGTCGATATTTTCGATCCAGTCGTGGATTCTGGCCAACCGGGTGTCGGGTGCGGCTTCCGGGGTATTGATGTGTGCTCTCCGTAACGCGTTGAAGGACCTGAAAAACTATGCGAAGGTAACAAATAGTAATGACTGATAACATCCCGGTCCTTAGCGCTTCGGCCCAAACCTGAACTGACAACCGCCTTGTCTGCCAAACAACTGATTCTTGCCTCTTGCCTACTGGCTACCGCCGGCGCCCATGGCGCGGACCCGCGCGCCTGCCGCACGTCGCTCGGCGAACCCCTTGCAGACGGTCCTGCACAATACTTGTTCAATCCCGGCAACCCCGACACCATCGTCTTCGAGGCCGGACAGGTCGAGGCGCAGCTGGGTGCACGACCAGCCGCTACGATGCGCGGTGGGGTGCTGCTGCGCAAGGACGACAAGCTCGCGGGGGCAGAGTCGGCGCGCTACGACCCGGAGCAACAGGCAATCCTCCTCGACGGCGATGTTCGCTACGAAGACCCTGGCACCCAGATACATAGTGACTCGGCGGAGTTTGCCTACCTGAGCGGAAGAATTCGTTTCGAGGGCGCGAAATTTTCACTGGGCAGCAGCGATGCCCGCGGCGCCGCCGAGGCACTCGAGATCAACCAGGACGGCACGCTGATCCTCGACGGGGTGGAATACACGACATGCCCACCAGGATCGGAAGACTGGTTACTGACCGGCAACTCCATCAAGCTCGATACCGGCGAAGGTGTTGGCACGGCAAAGGGCATCAAGCTGCAATTCAAGGGACTGCCTGTCCTTTACGCACCGTACATTTCCTTTCCGATCGGGGACGCCAGAAAATCCGGCGTGTTGACGCCCGAGATTGGCAGCGCAGGACGTAGCGGCAATGAAATCCGCGTGCCCTACTACTGGAACATCGCGCCGAACTACGATGCCACGATCACACCACGGCTATTGACGAGTCGTGGTGTGCAACTTGAGACGCAATTCCGATACCTGACGCCGAGCAATGACGGCACCCTGCTTGCTGCCTACATGCCCAATGACAGCATCATCGACGAGTCCCGCTACCAACTGCGCTTCGATCACCGCACGCTGTTCGACTCTGGCTGGCGCAACCAGATCGCTTTGCGTGAGGTTTCCGACAGTCAGTATTTCGAAGATCTGGGCGGCAGCCTGAGCGTCTCGAGTCTCACGCACCTCAACCGCAGCATTCGTTTCGATTACCACACGGACCGGTTCTCGTTGCTGGGCCAGGTCCAGGACTACCAGACGATCGACGACGCGATTCTCCCGGTAGACGAACCGTATCGCCGCGTTCCACAGCTGTTGGCGAGGGGCTCCTGGCCAATGCGCTTCCTGCGTCTTGGCATCGAGGGCGAAATCGTGAACTTTGACCGCGATGTCGGCGTAACCGGCTGGCGCGTCAATGCATCGCCGTCGATCAAACTGCCCATTACGAGGCCCGGCTGGTTCATTACGCCCGCCGTGACACTCGACCATACGCGCTACCAGCTCGATAATGCGTTGCCCGGAGCCGAGACCGATCCGACACGCACGGTGCCAATCGCGAGCCTCGACACCGGCATGATCCTGGAGCGCACCCTGAATGGCAGCGGACGCATACAGACGATCGAGCCGAGGCTGCTCTATGTCAACGTTCCGTTTCGTGATCAGAACAGCCTGCCCGTCTTCGACACCATCACGCCGGATATCAACCTGGTCCAGCTGTATCGCGAGAACCGTTTCCTCGGCATTGATCGCATCGGTGATACCGAGCAGATCAGCATCGGTGTGACATCGCGCGTGCTCGACGTCTCGTCGGGCCGCGAGCTGATGACGGCGACCATTGGCCAGACTCGTTACTTCGGTGACCGCGAGGTCGTGTTGCCAGGTGCGAGCGCGTCGACCTTTGAGTCCTCCGACTACATTGCCGAGCTGCGCTTTCTTCTCTGGGAGAACATGAACTTCGACTTCGGTCACCAGTGGGGCACCGGCGAGGATGGCACCACGCAGTCGGAGGCTCGACTTCAGTACCGGCCGGCCAGCAATAAAGTACTGAATCTTGCCTATCGCTTTCGGCGCGACTCTCTTGAGCAGGGTGACCTGTCCTGGTCATGGCCAGTCAGCACGCAGTGGAACTTCGTAGGTCGCTACAACTTTTCATTCCGCGATGAAGAGGTGCTGGAGCAATTCTTTGGCCTCGAATACGAGAGCTGCTGCTGGGGACTCCGGCTGGTGTCCCGGCGCTATATTTCGACGCGCGACGGAACTCGCGACTCGTCCTTCGGTCTGCAACTGGTACTAAAGGGCATGACCAGCGTCGGTACGGCGGCTGACAAATTGCTCGAACGTGGTATTCTTGGCTATTCTGCAGATCTTCGGTAAATAATAGTGAATAAATTCAATACCTTATGCGCAATTGTCGCATTGGTAGCGGCGCCCGTCGTGGCCGCCGACGAGCTCTCTGAGACCGGTGAGTTTCTGGATGGCGTGGCGGCTATTGTGAACGAGGGAGTCGTCCTGAAGAGCCAGTTCGATGAACAGCTGGAGACGATCAAGAAACGTGCCCTGGACCAGGGTATGCAGCTGCCACCGGCCGGCGTGCTTGAAGAACAGGTACTCGAGCGCCTGATTCTGAATGAGATACAACTGCAACGTGCACAACGGATCGGCCTGGTCGTTTCCGATGCAATGCTAAACGACTCGATAAGCCGTATCGCCCAACAAAGCGGCGCAAGCTTCGAAGATATGCCCGCGCTGCTTGCCGCCGACGGCATCAACTACGCCGACTTTCGTCGCAGCCTGCGTGACGAGATCACCGTTGAGCAACTGCGACGCATCGAGGTTGCACAGAGTATCAACGTATCCGACCGTGAGATCGAGCAATGCATCATCGACCTGGAAACGAACGTAGTTGTGAACTCGGACTGGGAGCTGTCTCACATCCTCTTGCCCATTGATGCCTCCGGTGTCGGCAACGAGACGGGCGACGCCGAGGAGCTCGCCAAAGATATCTACGAGCGACTGCAGGACGGTGCCGATTTTCGTGAACTCGCCGCACGCTATTCGAAAGGCCCGACCGCACTTGAGGGCGGGTCACTCGGCCCGATGGCTGGTCAAAGCGTGCCGACGATTTTCGCCGACGTCCTGCCAGGCCTGAAAGCGGGCGACGTATCCGAGCCGTTCAGGCGCGGCAACAACCTCCACATAGTCAGGGTCGACAACCTCCGCAGCGCCGTTGAGGCCAGCCAGGTGAACCAGGTCAAGGTCCGTCACATCCTCGTCACTCCCAACGAAATTATCGATGATGAAACGGCGAAGCAGCGACTGGACGAGGCGTTGGCGAAGATCCGCTCCGGCGAGGACTTTGGCGAACAGGCAAAACTCCTGTCCGACGATCCGGGCAGCGCCAACCTTGGCGGCGACCTCGGTTGGACCGGCCCCGGCACATTTGTCCCGGAGTTCGAGACGGTGGTCGAGTCCCTGGAGATTGGCGTTATAAGCGAGCCGTTCCGCAGCCAGTTTGGCTGGCATGTCCTCGAAGTTCTCGAGCGTCGAGTTTATGACAATACAGAAGACCTCAAGCGGCGTAACTGCGATTCAAGAATTCGCAACAGCAAGATGGCGGACGAATCGTTGCTGTGGATGCAGCGCCTTCGCGATGAGGCTTTCGTCGACCCTCGTATCTAGTGGCAAGCCCACCAAGGCCGCTGGCCAGACCGCTGGTAATAACAGCCGGCGAACCTGCCGGCATCGGACCTGAGCTCTGCAACGCACTCGCTGACTCGCCCCACGCAGGCAGCGTCGTCGTTGTTGGCGACAAGCGCCTGTTAGATGAGCGGCTGCAGGTCATCGACACTCCCTTTCCTGCGGCCGTGACGCCTGGCAAGCCGGATCCCGCCAATGCGCAGACGCTCATCGACGGTCTGGCAGCGCGCCGTAACCGGCTGCCTGCGCGGTGAGTTTTCCGGGCTCGTTACCGCACCGCTGGCCAAAAGCGTCATAGCCGATGCCGGCATCGCTTTTTCCGGACACACCGAACTACTGGCCGAACTGACGGGCGCCCCGTTACCGGTGATGCTGCTCGTTGCCGGCGAACTACGTGTCGCGCTTGCCACGACGCACATGCCGCTTAGCGCCGTTCCCGCCCACATCACGAAGGAGCGACTGGCCAGAATCCTCGAGATCCTGGACGGTGAGCTGCGGACCAAGTTCGGAATTCGACACCCGGAAATTGTCGTTTGCGGACTCAACCCGCACGCTGGCGAAGGTGGGCACCTTGGTCACGAAGACGGTGACATCATCGCACCGGTCGTTGCAGAGCTCGCTCGAAAAGGCCTGCATGTGCGCGGACCGCTGCCGGCCGATACCGCATTTACACCTGCCGCCGGTCACAAGGACGTTGTGCTTGCCATGTATCACGACCAGGGCCTGCCGGTACTCAAGTATGCGGGCTTCGGACATGCGGTGAACGTCACGCTGGGCCTGCCCATCATTCGCACATCGGTGGATCACGGTACAGCCTTCGACATTGCCGGCACCGGAAAGGCCGACACCGGCAGCCTCATGGCAGCGGTCGAACTCGCGCATTCGATGGTCAGTCGCTGATGGCTGGCCACCGAGCCCGGAAGCGCTTCGGGCAGCACTTCCTGACGGACCCCGGCGTTATCGACGCGATCGTTCGTCACATACACCCCGCGGCACAGGACGTTATTGTCGAGATCGGTCCGGGACAAGGTGCGATCACCGACCTGCTCGCGCGACAGGCCGGCCACGTGCATGCAATCGAGCTCGATCGTGACCTCGCCAAAGCGCTGCGCACGCACTACGCTGACAACGACGCGGTCACGATCCACGAAGCCGATGCGCTGACGTTCGACTTC
This sequence comes from uncultured Gammaproteobacteria bacterium, assembly GCA_963841145.1. Classification (GTDB taxonomy): domain Bacteria; phylum Pseudomonadota; class Gammaproteobacteria; order Steroidobacterales; family Woeseiaceae; genus UBA1847. Next base: position 169,306 of record CAWJBO010000014.1, on the reverse strand, counting down.
GCGAGTCTCGGCCAGCAGCTGCGTATCGTTGGCAACCTGCCCTACAATATTTCGACGCCGCTACTCTTCCACCTCATGAATTTCCGCGATCGAATTCTCGACATGCACTTCATGTTGCAGAAGGAGGTCGTCGACCGCATGGCGGCATCGCCAGGCAGCAAGGCCTACGGGCGCCTGGGCATCATGCTGGGCTGCCATTTGCACATCGAGTCGCTGTTTGATGTCGATCGGCAGGCCTTCGAACCGCCGCCGGCGGTGACATCTGCCGTGGTTCGCCTCGATCCGTTGCCGCCGGGCACCTACACCATAGAAAATGAAGCCGGTCTCTCCACGCTCGTCGCGACAGCGTTCATGCAGCGCCGCAAGACAGTACGCAACTCACTGAAGACGCTGGCCGACTCAACTGATCTCCAGGCAGCCGGCATCGACGGCGGCCTGCGCCCCGAGCAAATCAGCATCGCTCAGTATGTCGCGCTCGCCAATCACCTTCGTCACAAATCAACGCACAACGCATAATGCGCTTACGCTAGAATGTCGCCATGGACAACAATGAATGCGACATTCGAATTAACGTTGCGACGAATTACGTTGACGATCAGTCGGAGCCCGACGCGGACCGTTACGTGTTCGCCTACACGATCACCATTTCCAACGATGGCGATGTCGCGGCCAAATTGATGAGTCGTCACTGGGTGATTACCGATGCCAACGGCAAGGTGCAGGAAGTCAGCGGCGACGGTGTCGTCGGTGAGCAGCCTTACCTCGAACCTGGCGAGCGGTTTCGCTATTCGAGCGGTGCGGTTATTGAAACCCCGGTGGGCGCCATGCAGGGCCTGTATCGCATGGTTGGCGCTGACGGCATGAGTTTCGACGCGCCGATTGCACCGTTCACGCTTGCAGTGCCCGGCTTGCTGCACTAATCGGAAATCCTATGGCGGTCTACGCAATTGGTGATGTGCAGGGCTGCTATGACCCGTTCCGCCGGCTGCTGGATGCCATTCAATTCGACCCCGCCCATGACACGCTGTGGCTCACCGGCGACCTGGTGAATCGCGGCCCAAAGTCGCTGAAGACGCTGCGCTACGTAAAGTCGCTGGGAGATTCCGTCATTACGGTTCTCGGCAATCATGACCTGCACCTGCTCGCCCTGGAAGCAGGCGTTGTGCGCTTCGGCAAGCGCTTCGGAACACTGCAGAAACTCCTGAACGCTCCGGACGTCGCGGAGCTCTGCGACTGGCTCCGCCATCAGCCGCTTGCGCACTACGACGCAGAGCTGGACACACTGCTCGTGCACGCGGGTACGCATCCGGCCTGGAGCATCAGCAAAACGCTTGCGCATGCGGCGGAGGTCGAGGAGGCACTGCAGCATTACGACTATCCGACTTTGCTTGGGAAAATGTACGGCAATACGCCAAACGCCTGGTCAGGCAAGCTGACTGGCTACAAGCGGCTGCGTTTCATCATCAACTGCCTGACACGCATGCGCATGCTGCGCAATGACTGGCATCTTGATCTGAACTTCAGCGGCTCCCCATGGCGCGCCCGCAAGGGGCTGCTGCCCTGGTACGAGGCGGCGAATCCGGCGTGGGGAAGTACGCGAATCGCTTTCGGTCATTGGTCGGCGCTGGGTCTTATCGTGCTGCCGCAAGTGCTCAGCCTCGATACGGGCTGCGTATGGGGCCGACAGCTTACCGCGGTGCGCCTCGACAAGAAGCTACCGCGCGTCATCCAGGTCGAGGGGCAAAGACGGTGAAGTCGCTGGTCGCTTTCAACCTGGCGGGCTGGATCGAAAAGCATCGCCAGCAGCTGAAGCCACCCGTCTGCAACCAGCAGGTCTTTGACGAAGACGACTTTATCGTAATGATCGTCGGCGGGCCGAATTCGCGAAAGGACTATCACGTGGACGAGGGGCCAGAGCTTTTCTTCCAGATCGAAGGCGATATGCTGCTGCGCGTCGTGGATGATGGTGAGCGCCGTGAAATAAAGATCGCTGAGGGTGAGATGCTGCTGTTGCCGCCCCGGGTGCCGCATTCGCCGCAGCGATTTGCGGATACCGTGGGCCTGGTCGTGGAGCGCAAGCGCCTCGAGCATGAACTTGATGGCTTCCTGTGGTTTTGCGACAACTGCAATAACAAGCTCTACGAAGAGACCGTCTATGTAGACGACATCGTGGCCCAGTTGCCGGCGATCTTCGATCGTTTCTATGCCTCCAAAGCCAACCGCCGCTGCGACGAATGCGGCACCGTTATGCCCAGGCCGGAGGGCAACTGATGCAGTACGAGGACACGCGCGCTTTCGCGGAATTGCTGGATCAGGACGATCCGCTCGCCCGGTTTCGCGAGCAATTTAATTTTCCGCGTGACAAAAACGGACGCACGCCGATTTATTTTTGCGGCAACTCCCTGGGCTTGCAGCCCAAAGCTGCCGTGGACTACGTTCGCGATGAGCTCGACAACTGGCACAACTTCGCCGTCGACGGTCATTTTCATTCCGAGCGGCCGTGGATCAACTATCACCAGCGTGCCACTCCGGGATTCGCCGCGCTGACCGGATCCCATGCCAGCGAAGTCATCGCGATGAACACGCTGACGGTGAATCTGCACCTGATGATGGCGAGCTTTTACCGGCCTACACCGAAGCGGCGGAAGATAATTATCGAGTCGGGTGCGTTCCCGTCCGACCAGTACGCCGCGGCGTCACAGATACGTGTGCACGGCTACGATGCGGACAGTGATCTGCTCGAATGGCAACCGCCTCGCCGGGGAAATGCACCTTCGAATCGAGGATCTCGACACAATGCTGCAACGCGAGGGTGACTCCGTAGCATTATTGTTGCTGCCCGGCGTGCAGTACTACACCGGGCAGGTACTCGATATGCAGGCAATCTGCGAGCTGGGACGCCAACACGGCTGCAGGGTCGGCCTTGATCTCGCGCATGCCATCGGCAACGTGGAGCTGTCGCTGCATGACTGGGCGCCGGACTTTGCCGCCTGGTGCACCTACAAGTATCTCAACGGCGGCCCTGGTGCGATCGCCGGCGCCTTTGTCCACGAAAAGCATCGCTCCCCGGACGATTTCCTGCACGGCTGGTGGGGAAACAAGGAGAGTTCGCGATTCAAGATGCGGCCAAATTTCGAGGCAGCCGAGGGTGCCGAAGCCTGGCAAATGAGTAATCCGCCGATCCTCTCGCTCGCGCCGGTCGTTGCGTCACTGCAGTTGTTTGAGGAGGCGGGACTGGATCGTCTGCGGAAAAAATCCCGCGTCCTCACCGGCTACCTGGACTGGCTTATCCGGACGCGCTTCGGCGATCGGATTGGCAGCATTACGCCAGAAGATGCCCGGGGCTGTCAGCTCTCGCTGATCATCAACGACCGCTCCATCGATGCGCGGGCGGTGTTCGACCGACTGTGCGAACTCAACGTGACAGGCGACTGGCGCAACCCGGACGTGATTCGGGTCGCACCGGCTCCGATGTATAACAGTTTCGTCGATGTTTTCGATTTCGTCGAACGGTTGACCGAAGCCCTCCCGGCTTAAGGTCACATGAAAAATCCAACCGTCAATATTATCGGCGCCGGGCAATGCGGCACGCTGATTGCCATCATGCTGGCGAGGCACGGCTTCAATGTCGAAGTCTACGAACGCTTCAAGGACCCGCGGATACAGGACGCCGAGGCCGGCCGCTCGATAAACCTGGCACTCGCCGCGCGCGGACTGAACGCGCTGCAGCAGGTTGGCATCGATTCCCTTATCAAGCCACTGATGGTGCCGATGCGCGGCCGCATGGTGCATCAGCAGGATGGTCGCAGCGAGTTTCTTCCATACGGGCAGCAGGCCGGCGAGGAAATCTACTCGGTGACGCGCCTGGGACTCAACCAGGTGCTTCTCGGCGTCGCCGGCGAAACGCCGGATCTTGCGCTGAACTTCGAGAAGAACGCGATCGGCTATGATGCGCCGGATCGCATCGTACATGTGCGCGACGAGAAGACCGGCACGCTTTACCAGGTTGAGGCAGAGCCGCTGTTTGCCGCTGACGGCGCGGGCTCGAACATACGTCGTTCGTTCGACGGATCCGATACCTTTGGCGGCGTCGAAACGCTGCTGCGGCATGGCTACAAGGAGCTGTCGATTCCGGCGGGACCCGGCGGTGAATATCAGCTCGCCTCGGATGCACTGCACATCTGGCCGCGCGGTGGCTTCATGCTGATCGCCCTGCCGAATCCGGGCGGGGATTTCACGCTGACGCTGTTCCTTGCCAATACGGGAGAAAACAGTTTTGCATCGCTGACCGATGCGCAATCGGTTAACGCATTCTTTGAAAAACACTTTCCTGACGCCGCTGCACTCATACCGGATCTGTGCGACGAAATGCTCAATCACCCGCTCGGTCAACTGGGTACGGTGCGTTGCAGACACTGGCATGATCGCGGCAATGTCCTGCTGATTGGGGACGCTGCGCACGCGATCGTGCCGTTTCACGGGCAGGGCATGAACCTCGCCTTCGAAGACTGCGTCCTGCTCGACAGGATCATCAGCGAGCATCGGGATGACTGGCCGACCGTGTTCGCTCGCTTCGAGGCGGAGCAGCTGGCGAACGCGAACGCAATCGCCGACATGGCGCTGGATAACTACATAGAAATGCGCGACACGGTCCGCGATCCTAAGTTTGCGCTACGCAAAGCGCTGGCCTTCGAACTCGAGAATCGCCTACCGGGGCACTTTATTCCGCGCTACTCGATGGTCATGTTTCACGCAGATATTCCTTATCTCATGGCGCAGCAACGTGGCGAGGTGCAGAAAGCGTTGCTGGAGGAATTCACGGCGACGACTGAGCGTATTGAAGACGTTGACATCGATGCCGCCGCGGCCGCCGTGAAGAATCGACTGCCCCCCGTCGAGTCGATCAGGAACGATCTCTCCGCTCGTAGGTCCTGAACTCAAACGCGAACTGGTTTGCATCACTCGCGTCGTGAGCCTCGGTATCGACGAGCTGCCAATTCTGCTCGTCGATGTCGGGAAAGTGCGCATCGCCGTCGATGCGAGCGTGCACGCGGGTCAGGTAAAGGCGATTCGCTTTCGGCAGGAACAGCGCATAGATCTCGCTGCCGCCGATAATGAAGATCTCGGCCGCATCACCCGTAACGCGCAGCGCCTCTTGCGGAGAGGCGACGACATCGCACCCCTGCGCATCGAATTCGGCCTGACGGGTTATAACGATGTTCTGGCGTCCCGGCAACGGACGGCCGATAGACTCGTAGGTGCGCCGGCCCATGACGACCGGCTTGCCAAGCGTCAGCGCCTTGAAGCGCTTCAGATCGTCGGAGATCTTCCAGGGCAGCTCGCCCTGCACGCCAATCACGTTGTTCGTCGACGCCGCGACGATGATGCTGATCATGTCACGGACCAGGCCCTAGATCGCGACCGCGGCTTTGATATGCGGGTGCGACTCGTAGTTCAGGATCTCGAAGTCCTCGAACCTGTAATCGAAAATGCTCTTCGGCCGGCGCTTGATCGCCAGCCGCGGTAGCGGCAAAGGCTCACGACCCAGCTGCTCGTTCGTTTGCTCCAGGTGATTCAGATACAGGTGGCAGTCGCCTCCTGTCCAGATGAAATCTCCCACGCCGAGATCCGCCTGCTGTGCCAGCATGTGCGTCAGCAGCGCATAGGACGCAATGTTGAACGGCACGCCGAGGAAGATGTCGCAGCTTCGTTGATACAGCTGGCACGACAGCTTGCCGTCGGCCACGTAAAACTGGAACAGGCAGTGGCATGGCGGCAGCGCCATGTTGTCGATCTCGGCGACATTCCATGCATTGACGATAATGCGCCGGGAGTCCGGGTCGTCGCGAAGCTGCCGCATGACCTCTGAAATCTGGTCGACCTTGCCGCCATCCGGTGTTGGCCAGCTGCGCCATTGCACACCGTAGACCGGGCCGAGCTCGCCGCTCTCATCTGCCCAGCCGTCCCAGATTGAAACGCCGTTGTCCTTCAGGTAGGCGATGTTGCTGTCGCCGCTCAGAAACCACAGGAGCTCATGGATGATCGAGCGCAGGTGCAGTTTCTTCGTCGTTACCAGCGGGAAACCGTCATTCAGATTGAAGCGCATCTGGTGCCCGAAAACACTCAGCGTGCCAGTGCCGGTGCGGTCTTCCTTGCGCGCGCCCGTGTCACGAACGAGCTGCATCATATCCAGGTATTGCCGCATATCAGGCCTTCGCCTCCACGTTGCTGGTCGAACGATAGGCCATTATCAACAGCACGGCGCCCGCAATTATCATCGGCAGGCTCAGGACCTGGCCCATCGTCACCCAGCCCCACGCCAGGTAGCCGGGTTGCGCATCGGGCACGCGATAGAACTCGATGAAGAAACGGAAGATGCCATAGAGAAGGAGAAACAGGCCTGACGCGGCGAGGTACGGGCGCGGTTTGGCGGTGTAGAACCAGAGGATCAGGAACAGCAGGAATCCCTCGAGCAACGCCTCGTAAAGCTGCGACGGATGCAGCACCTGGCCATTCACGAGAAATCCCCAGGGCACGTCCGTGGGCTTGCCCCACAATTCGCCGTTGATGAAGTTGCCGATGCGACCGAAGCCAAGTCCAAGCGGCGCGACGGGCGCTACAAAATCTGTCATGCGCCAGATCGAGTGCCCGAGCTTGCGTCCGTACAACCACATCGCTGTCATCACGCCGGCAAGGCCGCCGTGGAACGACATGCCGCCCTCCGTGATCTTGAACAGGTAAAGCGGGTCGCTGATCAGCTGGCTCCAGCCGTATACCAGTGCGTAGCCTAATCGTCCGCCAACAATGACGCCGAGCATGCCGTAGAAAATCAGGTCGTCAACCTGCTCCGCGTTGATCGGCGAATCGGGACGCGCGCAACGGCGCCTCGCGAGCCACCAGGCGAACAGGAAACCGATGACATACATCAAACCGTACCAGCGGATTTTGAGAAACCCGATCGAGAAGATTACCGGGTCGATCTCTGGATATGTCAGCATCAAATCTAGCTCGGCGTTGCTACAAGACGGGTATCATAGTCAGTTTCTTCAGTGCGTCATAGGGGTCATGCCCCGGGGAAACCATGGCAAATCGCCTTCAGCGGGAATCGAGCCCCTACCTTCAGCAGCACGCGGACAACCCGGTGGACTGGCACCCTTGGGGCGACGAGGCGTTTCAGCTTGCGCGGGAGACCGGCAAGCCGGTTCTGCTTTCGATCGGCTACTCCGCCTGCCACTGGTGTCACGTCATGGCGCACGAGTCCTTTGAAGACGAAGCGACCGCAACATTGATGAATGAACTGTTCGTCAATATCAAGGTAGATCGTGAGGAGCGCCCGGATGTTGACAAGATTTACCAGACCGCGCACCAGCTGCTGACGCAGCGTGGCGGTGGCTGGCCGCTCACGATGTTCCTCGACGGCGATGACCAGCGGCCTTTCTTCGGCGGTACCTACTTCCCGAAGGAGCCGCGCTACGGTATGCCAGCCTTTAGTGAGTTGCTGCAGAGTGTCGCGAAATTCTACGCGGAACAGCGCGACGAAGTCCGCTCGCAGAGCGCGAGACTGGTCGACGTTTTCTCGAAGCTGGAACCGGCAGCCGCCGCCGGCGACAGTGTGCTCGACGCTTCGCCACTTGTAGAGGCACGCGCGACCTTCGAGCAAACCTTCGACAGGGAATACGGTGGTTTCGGTTCGGCGCCGAAATTCCCGCACCCGACCACGATCGATCGCCTGCTACGCCACTGGCGTGCCACTGCAAACGACGCCGAACCGGATGTCGAGGCGCTCTTCATGGCGACCCTGACGCTCACACGCATGGCCGACGGCGGGATTTTCGATCACGTCGGCGGCGGTTTCTGCCGCTACTCGGTCGATCGCTACTGGCAGATCCCGCACTTCGAAAAAATGCTGTATGACAACGGCCCGTTGCTCGCACTGTATTCCGAGGCAGCGCTGGCCACCGGCGACAGCCGGTTTGCGGATGCCGCAAATGCGACGGTCGACTGGATGCTCGCCGATATGCAGTCCGACAATGGCGGCTTTTTCGCAACACGTGATGCCGACTCGGAGGGTCACGAAGGAACCTATTACCTGTGGCGCCCCGAACAGGTTCGAGAACTGCTCGGCGATGACTATGAGGTATTTGCCCGGCGTTTCGGCCTGAACCAGAACGCCAACTTCGAGGGACAGTGGCACCTGACAGTGCGCGAATCGATCAGCGACATTGCGGCAGTAAAGGGCCTCAAGGAAAAGGACGTACTGCAGAAGATCGACGCTGCGAAAGCGACGTTGCTCGAGCAGCGCCTGAAGCGCATACCTCCCGAAAGGGATGAAAAGCAACTGACGTCGTGGAACGCGCTGGCAATTCGTGGCTGCGCGATCGCCGGCCAGGCGCTGCAACGTCCCGACCTCATCGACGCCGCGGAGCGTGCGACGGAGTTCCTCCACTCAACCATGTTGATCGACGGCCGTCTGTTCGCCAGCTACAAGGATGGCGAGGCTCGCTTCCCTGCCTATCTTGACGACCACGCCTTTCTCCTCGATGCACTACTGGAGTTATTGCAGGCACGCTGGAATTCGGCACACCTGGGTTTCGCGGTACAAATAGCCGAGCTGCTACTGGCACACTTCGAGGACCGCGAGGATGGCGGCTTCTACTTTACGGCGGACGATCACGAAACGCTGATTCACCGGCCCAAACCGCTGGCCGACGAGGCCGTGCCGTCCGGCAATGGCGTCGCCGCATTTGCCCTGCAGCGCCTTGGCTTTCTGCTTGGCGAAACGCGCTACCTTGCTGCCGCGGAGAACACTCTGCGGGCCGGCTGGCAGGCGATCAGCGAGTACCCGCACGGCCATGTCAGCCTGATCACGGCGCTCGAAGAGTACCTGCATCATCCCGAGATCATCGTGATTCGTGGTGCGGCGGACGAGATCGCACGATGGCGAGACGCGGCTGCAAGACTGTACGCGCCGCGGCGGCTCGTCTATGCGATCGACGATGAGGCGTCGGATCTTCCCGGAGCGCTCGCGGAACGCGCGGCAATCGATGGCGAGACGGTCGCGTATCGATGCCTCGGAACGCACTGTGAAATGCCGGTTACGACCTGGGAAGCCCTTGCCGCCCAGCTCAGTGAGACTGGCGGGAATGACGATAAGGTCGAGAAATGAAAAAACTGAATCTCGGTGAGTAGGCCACTATCGGCGAAATTGTGGGCACTATCGCGGTCGTCGTTTCGCTGTTGTTCGTGGTGTTCAGCCTTAATCAAGACACCGCCGCAATGCACGGTTCGACAGAGAACATCATCTTCGAAATACACGCCGAGCTCGCGAATCAGTTCATGCTCGACCCGACGCTGGCCGAAACCCTGGTCAAAATGCGTAGTGACAATCCGCAGCTGACAGACATCGATGCGGTTCGCCGGTGCCCTGCTCGAGCGGGGCCTCGCTCGAGCAGGGCGATCGGACATGTCATTTCACCCGGAGCTGCCGACAACGATCGCGACGGATGTTACATTGTCGTCCTCGCCGCTAACTGATTAGGGAATACACGAATGCCTTGGAAAAGCCTGCTAGTAGCTCTGCTCGTTGCGGCACTCGCCGCGGGTTGCGGAAGTTCGCAAGACGCGTATGACGAACCGGCCCGGGCCGATACCGCAGGCGCCCCGGCAGTCAGCACAATAGATAGCGCACGATTGCTTGCAGCCGCAAGCGATAGCGCCAACTGGCTGTCGCATGGCCGCACGTACGACGAGCAGCGATTCAGCCCGCTCGATGAAATAGACCAGGACAACGTCGGCAATCTCGGTCTCGCCTGGTACTTCGATGTGCCAACCCGGCGTGGCATGGAAGCGACGCCCATCGTTGTCGACGGCCGTATGTATGTCACCGGCTCCTGGAGCATTGTGTACGCGCTGAATGCTGCAACCGGCGAAGAACTCTGGCGCTACAACCCGCAGGTACCGAAGTCCTGGGGACAATACGCTTGTTGCGATGTCGTCAATCGCGGAGTCGCCGCCTGGGGTGACAGCGTTTTCGTCGGTACGCTGGACGGTTACCTGGTGGCCCTCGATGCCGCCACGGGCGAAGAGCGCTGGCGTAAGGACACCATCAACCGCAAGGCGCCGTACACGATTACTGGCGCCCCGCGAGTGGTCAACGGCCTCGTAATTATCGGCAATGGCGGCGCCGATTTCGGGGTTCGCGGCTACGTCAGCGCCTACGATGCCGATAGCGGAGAGATGCGCTGGCGCTTCTATACCGTGCCCGGTAATCCCGAGGACGGCTTTGAAAGCGAGGTCCTGAAGAAAGCGGCCGCCACCTGGAATGGCGAGTGGTGGAAGTACGGCGGCGGCGGCACGGTCTGGGACTCGATGGCGTACGACCCGGAACTCGACCTTCTGTATATCGGCGTCGGCAACGGCTCGCCCTGGAACCAGAATGTGCGCAGCCCGGGCGGCGGCGACAACCTGTTCCTGTCTTCTATTGTCGCGCTAAGACCATCGACGGGAGAGTACGTCTGGCACTACCAGACGACGCCCGGGGACAACTGGGACTTCACGGCAACGCAGCAAATGATACTCGCCGAACTCGAGATCGATGGCGATACGCGCAAGGTGCTGATGCAGGCGCCGAAGAACGGCTTTTTCTACGTACTGGACCGAACGAACGGCGAGCTGATTTCGGCTGAGCCCTACGTCACGGTGATGTGGGCAACCGGTGTCGACAAGTCGACCGGTCGACCTGTCGAAGTTCCCGAGGCCCGCTACGGTGAAACGCCGGTCCTCATGGCACCGACCGGACTTGGTGGTCATAACTGGCACTCCATGGCATATAGCCCGGCGTCGCAGCTGGTATTCCTGCCTTCACAGGACCTGGCATCGCTGTACGCCGCGGAACCCGATTTCGAGTTCACCGAAGGCTTTTGGAACGGCGGTACAGAGTTCGAAAATCTGCAGTTTCCGGATGACCCTGCGGTCACCGCCGAAATCATGAAAACCATGACGGGCCAGCTGGTTGCATGGGATCCGGTCTCACAACGCGAAGTATGGCGTTACCAGCATGCCGGCCCCTGGAACGGTGGCGTTCTGGCAACCGCCGGCGGCCTGGTCTTTCAGGGGAGTTCGATCGGCGAATTTGCGGCCTATGACGCCGGCAGCGGCAAGCGACTCTGGCAGTATCCTGCGCAGACCGGCATTGTCGCCGCGCCGGTTAGTTATGCCGTCGATGATCAACAGCATGTCGCGATTGCCGCCGGCTGGGGCTCCATTTTTGCGCTGCTTGGCGGCAAAGGTGCCGCCGCGCTCGGGCAAACGAATAACAGCCGTATTCTCGCTTTTCGTCTTGGTGGCGATCAGGCGCTGCCTGCCCTGGCGGCAGCTGAACCCCGTCCATTTCCGAAACCGCCAGTCAGTGAGGCCAGCGATGCTCAGGTAGCAAAGGGCAAGGATATCTACTATGAGCGCTGCATCGTCTGCCACGGCTCAGGCGTAATTAGCGGCGGGGTGTTACCGGATTTGCGATACCTGACAGAAGAAAAGCACGAGATCTGGGATGCGATCGTACTCGGCGGCATGCTGCGCGACATTGGCATGCCGGCTTTCGGCCAGATCCTGAGCAAGGAAGACAGCGACGCGGTGCACGCCTTCGTTATCGAGCGAGCAAGCCTGGCCTATGCAGCGCAGGTCGCGGCGGAAAACTAGGGATACGAAGTAAGCACGTTGCCCGTTGCGGGCACGATGCTCCTGGAGTTAGGTCCCTCAAACGTAACCGCCACGGCTTCCAGGCGCATGCCGGCGTTGCGTTGCACGGCGAAATGCAGATGCGGCCCGCTGGAAAAGCCGGTGTTGCCGGAATCCGCGATGTACTGACCTGCACGCACACGCTCCCCGGGCCTGACACGTATCGAATTCCAGTTGAGATGTGCATACACGGCAAAGGTGCCGTCGTCGTGCAGTATGCGCACGATATTCGCGGAACGAAGATGCTCCTTGCGGTCCGTTCCACCGCTGAAATTCGTGCTGATTACATCGAAGACCAGGCCGCCGCGGGCGGCCATCACATCAGTACCAACGGGCATCGCGATATCGATCGCATACTCGCTGTCCGCGCGACTGATGCGTAACGTTATCGGGGTATGCCTGGGTAATCGGGTAATTGGCAGCGGCAACAAACGGCGCCCGGTAACCATTGGTCGCGTGATGCACGGCATCGGGGTCCCCGGGCATGTAGTCGTAGTCGAAATCGACACGCGGCATAGCGGCACCCTGCTCTACTGGCAGGCGCAGCAATACCCTCGAGCCGCGTGGCGCGACAACCCAACGCAGCGATTCCCCTTCCCGGGGGCCTTTGATGCCTGACGATGCATTGATAACCAACCCGACTTCAACCGGGGCGTACAGTCCGTTGTGTGCAACAAGCCGCAGCTCATCGCCGACCCGCTCCTGAGTAACCTTCATCGACGCGCGAGCAGGGGCGAGGTTCAGGCGTCGCACCTCGACCTCTTCAGCGGCAGCGGGCGCCCTGTCCGTGTAAACCCAGTCGCCGTTAGTGTCGCGATACTTGTAAAGCGATTGCGCTGCCGCCGGGCCACAGGCCGCCAGCACCAGTACCGCGAGCGGTACGGCGAGCCAGGTACCGAATTGTCGCTCAGGAGCCAAAAGCGATACGCCTCCATCCGTCAGCACTGCGTCGTATTTCGTAAGCAGGCCAGTACTGGTTGTCGAGCTTCAACGTTATAACCTCGACCGTGTCATTCCAGGTCACGGTTTTCAGCCGCACCGACTCACGGTGTTCCATACCCCGCACAACCTCGATAAAGGACTGCAGATCCGGTGTCGGCGTCTCATTGACTTCGACGACGCGACGTCCTGCCCAGAGTCCGTAACGTGTTGCCGGCGAACCATAGCTGAAATAGGCGACGTACACGCCTTCCGCATCAACACCGCGCTGCGCGGCCATGGCGCGATGCGGATCTTGCAGCAACGCTCCGGCCCAGGAAATGGCTCGATCGATTCCCGAACCATCGAGCGCGGCTGTCTGTACGTCAATTTCACGCACCTCGTCATTGCGCCAGACGGTTACCACGACCTCCGGCTTCTGCACGGCCTCTTCCAACGATCTGAACGACGTAACCACGTTGCCATCGATGGCAAGGATCATGTCACCGTTTTGCAGCAACCTGGACGCCGGTGAGCCGGCGACGAGGCGCGTAACACTTAACGCCCGGCGGCGTTCAGGATTATTCTCTTCGAGACGAGCTACCCACTCCTCATCGACGCCCATTTTTCTCGCGGCGAATAGTGGCGCATAAACAAACTCGGCCTCCAGCGAGTAAAATGGCCCGCCCTCGCGGACGGTTTCGACGAACTGCTTGACGAGCTCGCTGCCAACACCACGGTTGAACTGCGCCGCGTCGCCACCCGACTGCAACACGAAACTCGACCAGGTCGCCGCCACGCGCCCTTTCTTGTCGACGAGCACTCCATCCACGTCATTCGGTGCGTTGACGAGGGAAATGCCCTCGATGTTGGAGTCACGGAATCGCAATGTTCGCGATAACGGCAACATCAGCGGCTCAACCGAGGACACCGTGCTGCGCTGATGCACCAGCTGGTGGTCGGCCTTGATCCCGACCACCCAGACATCATCGCCAGGCTCCAGCCGAGCCGTGTTGAACGTCGCCTGCCTGACCGGCGTTGAACCGATGCTGGCGGGATCGTAGGAGATAATCGCGAAATTATGCAGCGGGTGCAGCTGCTCAATCTTGCCCTCGACTTCGAGCGACCCGGCAAACGTCACGGTAACGTCGCCGATCGCAATGGGCACCGTGTTGCGGTCGACGAGCACGTAGCCACGCTCTTTGTCGACGATCAGGCCAGTGCCGTAATAGTGTCGCTCTGACACGCCCGACAAGGTGTACGGCAGGTCGAAATTCACAACCACCAGCGATGGCGCAATCGCATTAACCGTGGCATCGGCATGCTTCGTGAGGCGGGTACTACCGACTTCCTCGGGCTCAGGTGGAGGCCCGTCCGCAAGATCCCGGCAAGGCCAGTAGCCCTCCGCGTCGTCGCGCACGCAGCGTTTTGCGGGGTACCAGGTACGATCCATTTGCAGCAGACGCACGATCGAATTCTGCGGATTCTCCATCGTGACGTAACGCACCAGCGCACGCTCGCCATCCGCCAGGCCGTTCAGCGCGGCCTCGAAATCATCGAGATCGCTGATTGCGTCACCATCCATCTCGACGATTACCGCACCGCGCGGAATCGCACTCTTCGATAACAGGTAACCCGGGTTGGCGACGTAAACTCCGTCAGGCGAACGATTGTAATGTCTCGCCTGTTGGTAAGAGAGTTTGTTGACGATGGCGTCACCGAATTCGAGATACTCGGCCGGTGTTATCGCATGCAGGTCATCGACTCGGACGTTAGTGACAATGCTCTTGCCGCCGCGTTCCAGCTCAACGCCGATTTCCTCACCGACATTACTGTCCAGTATCGCGGCAAGCGGCACGAACTCGGTGATGAGTTCGCCGTTCACGCGCACCAGGATGTCACCGGGTGCCAGGCTTCCCGCGGCCGGCGAGCCGGGAATGACCTGATCGATCACCAGCATGCCTGTTTGCTTGGGAAACGAAGAACGGGCAACGCGCTCCGACTCTTCCGTCAGGCCAAGTCGGCGCAGCTCATCGTAGGGCTTGCTCTGGAACGTGGTCTGCAGCGTTCCCCGCGAGACCGGCAACCCCGCCTGAAGCTCATGCAGCGCTCGTTCGATTCTATCCAGCGGCAGAAAGAAGCTGCTGGCGGCGGAGCTGTTGGCACCCGCATTCAGCGCAACGACTTCGCCGTCGATGTTTACCACCGGCGAGCCTGAAGAGCCGCCGGACGTGCCCGACGCCGCCTGAAAATAGAAAGTATTGAAGTCGTTGTACTTGCCGCGCCCGTATTCCGGCGCCTTGCGATCGAGGCGCGCGATAGTGCCGGCGAGGATCGAAAGCTGCTCACCGGCATCGTTACCAATGACCCGGATTTCCTTGCCGATTCCGGCGCCCTCCGGCGCCAGTGGCAACGTCACAGGCTTTATGTAATGGAGGTCTGCGGGATCGTAACGAAAAAATCCGAAGTCATGCACCGGATCCCGGTACACGGGCGTGAGCCGCACTTCCTCATTATTCCGGAATACCGCCTCGGCAATCACCGGTCCCGGAGTGACCACGTGGCGGTTGGTCAGTATCAGGCCGCGCTCGGCATCAACTACGAAGCCAGTAGCCTGGCTCGAGCTGTTCCATTCGGTGTCGAATGCCCGCGTACTGTCTATGCGTATGGAAACAACGCCCGACGATATGCGCTCCAGCGTTTCGGTCCATGCCGTGTCGTCGGCCGCGTTCACCATAACGCTGCTCAACAGCGCAACGACCACCGCAATGTTCTTGCCGTATTTCATATCCACCCTGACTAGTCTTACGGGACCACTTCCCGCTTATGTCTTATTCTGGACTGCTTCGGGATAAACCGGTTCCCTATTTGAGCAAAAACAGGGACCGGGCGCGACCTCGATTAGCCGGTTCGGTAGGCGAGATTGAGCTCTCGGGCCGCTTTCACGTCATCCAGGCGTCGGACCGGCATCTTGTAAGGCGCCTCTTTATACGTCACGCCGTCCTCTTTCGCCGCTCGCACGATTTCGATCATGGCGTCAACGAAACCGTCCAGCGTCTCCTTGCTCTCGGTTTCAGTCGGTTCAATCAACAGGCATTCCGGGACGAGTAGCGGGAAATACGTCGTTGGCGCGTGATAATTGCGATCCAGCAGTGCCTTTGCCACGTCCATTGCTGTCAGCTGCACCGATTTGGATTCATGCTTCAACGTGATGATAAATTCGTGGCTTGCCCGGCGTCCTGGATAGGCCAGCTCAAATCCCGCATCGCGCAGACGCGTCATCAGGTAGTTGGCGTTCAGGGTCGCGTATTCGGCAATACGCTCCATACCGTCACGACCCACCATGCGCATGTAGACGTAAGCACGAAGCAGCACGCCCGAATTGCCCATGAAGCCGGAAAGCCGGCCGATACTCTGTGGAAAGTCATCTTCCTCGAGCCAGCCGTAGACGTCTCTTCCGTCAACCTCGGTCTTGCCCACCACCGGAATCGGCATGAACGGTAACAAGCGGTCGTTCACACCGACCGCTCCCGATCCCGGGCCGCCACCACCGTGTGGCGTCGAGAACGTCTTGTGCAGATTCATATGGATGACGTCGAAATCCATGTCACCGGGGCGCACCTTGCCGAGGATGGCATTGAGGTTGGCGCCATCGTAATACAGGAGTCCGCCGGCGTCGTGAACCCGGTCGGCGATGTCCTTGATATGGCGCTCGAATACGCCGAGTGTCGATGGATTGGTCAGCATGATGCCGGCGGTCTTCGGGCCGAGAACGGCCTGCAGCGCGTCGAGATCGACGTCGCCATCGGGGCCTGTCGGTATTTCCTTGACCGTGCAGCCACACATATTGGCAGTCGCCGGGTTGGTGCCGTGCGCGGCGTCCGGCACGATAATCTCGACCCTGTCGTGATCACCGCGCGCCTCATGATACGCCTTGATCATCGCGACGCCCGCAAGCTCGCCCTGTGCCCCCGCCATCGGCGTTAGCGAAACGCCCTTCATGCCGGTGACTTCCTTGAGCATTTCCTGCAACTCGAACATGCAGGTGAGATATCCCTGGCCATGCGAGACCGGGCCCAGCGGGTGACGACCCGCGAACTCCGGCAGCAGCGCCAGCGTATTGCAGGCCCGCGGGTTGTATTTCATCGTGCAGGAGCCCAGCGGATAGAACTGCGTGTCGATCGAAAAGTTCTTCTGCGATAACCGCGTAAAATGGCGCACAACCTGCAGCTCGCTCGCCTCGGGCAAGCGCGGTTTGTCGTCGCGGAGGAATGCTTTCGGGATCGCAGTGGACGCAGCGTCTTCCGGCGCCTGCGCGAACGCGCGACGGCCCGAGCGGGACTTCTCAAAAATCAGCTTACTCATCGATTTCTATTCCAAGTGCGCGAAAGGCCGCGCCGTAATTGGGTTCAGTAGTGATGTCTTCAATCATTTCGCTGTACACGACGGTGTTGTTCTCATCCAGCACGACGACGGCACGGGAGAACATGCCGGCAAGGGGACCGTCCACAATCATCACACCGTAGTTCTCGCCGAAACCGCCGTGCCGTATCGCGGACAGTCCGGTAACGCGCTCGAGACTATGTTCCTTCTGGAATCTCCGGTGAGCGAACGGCAAATCGTAAGAAATCATCAGCAATGCCAGATCGTCGCCCTCGCCGGCATAGCGTTCGAACTTGACGACGGACTCCGCGCACACGGCGGTGTCGATGCTGACAAAGATGTTCATGATCTTGCGCATGCCCATCCAGTTCGCCAGCGAGACGTTGTGCAGGCTCGTGTTGACCAGCGACACGTCAGGTGCCCGACTACCAACGACCGGCAGGTCACCGGACGTTCGGTAAGACGCATGTTCAAATTGAATTTTTGCCACGTTTGCTTCCCTGGCCGATCAGGCCATTGCCTCGGCGAAAGCCGCAATCGTCGAGATCGATATCTGCCTCCGTCTTTGTTTCCGTGACGCACACCAGCAACGCGTCGGTCGACGCATAGTCCGTCAGGTCGAATCCGCCCAGAATGTTGTTCTCGGCCAGCGCCGCAAGCACCGGCGCTACGGGCCGATCGAACTTCAGCGCCACTTCGTGGAAGAACGGCCCGTCGTACAGGCGCACTATGCCATCGATCGCGCAAAGGCCGTCGGCTAAACGCATCGTGTTGGCATGCGACTTCCTGGCGACGCGAGCAAGACCCTCAAAACCGAGCAGCGACATATGTATGGTCGCCGCCGTTACCATCAGGCCCTGGTTCGTGCAGATATTCGAGGTAGCCTTGGTACGCCGAATATGTTGCTCGCGCGCCTGCAGCGTCAACGCGAAGCCCGGGTTGCCATCGAGGTCTGTCGTGCGACCCACGATACGGCCCGGCATCTGGCGAACGTGCTGTTGCTTGCAGGTCATGAAACCGAAGTAAGGCCCGCCTGACGACAGCGGCACGCCGAGCGGCTGGCCCTCGCCGATGGCGATGTCGGCACCCGCCTCTCCCCAGTGCCCGGGCGCCTTCAACAGCGCCAGCGAGACCGGATTGACGATGCCGATCATCAATGCTCCCTCCGCGTGTGCCCAGTCGGTAAGGCGATCCACGTCCTCGAGCGTCCCCGGAAATGTTGGCTGCTGCACAACAACAGCGACCGGGCTCTGCCCGTCCTCGACCTGATCGAACGCGATGTTGCCCGTGACGGAATCGACTGGCAGTCGTTGAAACGTCAGCCCCTGGCTGCCGGCTATCGCCGCCGCGACCTTCTCATAAACGGGATTAACGCCGGGAGCGAGTAACACCAGGCCTGTCTTAACACGTCGATTGATGCGTACCGCCATTAGCGCCGCCTCAGCCAGTGCCGAGGCGCCGTCGTACAGCGAGGCGTTGCTGACGTCCAGGCCGGTCAGTTCCGTGATCATCGTCTGGTACTCATAGATGACCTGCAGCGTGCCCTGGCTCGCCTCGGCCTGGTACGGCGTGTAGGCGCTGTAAAATTCGCCGCGGGTCGCAATGTCCCAGACTGCCGCGGGAATGTGATGCTCATAAGCACCTGCGCCTATGAAGCACAGCGGCGAGCCGTCCATCGCGGCACGGCTTCGCATGAGGCGCGAGACTTCCATCTCGTTGTGGGCCTCCGGGACGCCGTAGAGATGCTCAATGCGAAGCTCGGCAGGAATCTCGTCGAACAGATCGTCGATCGAGTCGGCGCCAATGGTCGCCAGCATTTCCTGCGTATCTTTCTCGGTATGCGGTATGAATGGCATCGATCAGTACTCAGTCGTCAAGTGAATCCAGGAGTTGCTGGTACGCATCGGGCGACATCATTTCGCCTTCATCGATTTCCTCAGATGTCGACATGCGCACAATCCAGCCCTCGCCGTAAGGCTCGCTGTTGATCTTCTCGGGATCGTCGGCGAGGTCGTTATTAACAGCAACGACGCTGCCGGCAATGGGTGCGTAAACGTCCGAAGCCGCTTTCACCGATTCCACAACCGCCATTTCGCCTGCCACTCTCGACCTCCTGGCCGACTTCCGGCAACTCAACGTACACGAGATCGCCCAGTGACGTCGCGGCGTGCTCGGTAATACCGATCGTCACCGTGCCGTCGTCTTCGCGGCGCAACCACTCGTGGTCGTTCGTGTAAAGAAGGTCTCCCGGCAATTCATTCATCTCGCTACTCCCATTTAAGTTACTCTGCAACGACCTCAAAGGTCGATGCGAATCTGTCCGTTTCGAACGAACGGCGTCTTGACGATACGTACGTTCAGCAGCTTACCCCTGACGTCGACCTGGGCGCGGTCATAGTCGCCGGCCGGAACACGTGCCAGCGCGATTGAACGATCGATAGTCGGCGAAAATCCGCCGCTCGTAATTTCGCCTTCACCAACGCCCTCCACGATCACCTTCTGGTGGTTGCGCAGCACCCCGCGATCCTCCAGCAGCAGGCCTACGAAGCGCCGCCTTTCTCCCGTGTCGCGCATTGCCTCCAGCGGCTTGCGACCGATGAAGTCGCGGTCCGCCGGCTCCCAGGCCACGGTCCACGCCAGCCCGGCCTCGAGTGGCGATATCGACTCATCCATGTCTGAGCCGTACAGGTTCATCGCGGCTTCGAGCCGCAGCGTATCGCGCGCGCCGAGGCCGCAGGGCGCGGCACCGGCTTGCAGAAGGCGTTCCCACATTGCCGGCGCGGAAGTCGCCGGCATGACGATCTCCCAGCCATCCTCGCCGGTGTAGCCGGTACGTGCGATAAAAGTGTCGTCTGCCTGCAGGCCATTAAAGGGCTTCAGCGCCATGGCGGCGTCGCGCCAGTCCGCATCGATCAATGGCGCTGCGAGGTCTCGTGCGTTGGGCCCCTGTACCGCGATCATCGCCAATTCAGCGCGTTCAACGACATCGACGTCGAAGCCGGCGGCCTGCTCCCGTATCCAGGCGAGGTCCTTTTCGCGTGTCGCTGCATTGACGATCAGGCGATATTCGGTATCGGCCATGAAATAGATGATCAGGTCATCGATGACGCCGCCGTCCGGATTGAGCATGCACGTATACAACGCTTTGCCGTAGTCCTTGAGCTTGGCCACATCGTTCGCCACCAGGCGCTGCAGGAATTCGCGAACACGATCTCCGCCGAGGTCGACGATCGTCATATGCGAGACATCGAAGACGCCGGCATTGCTACGCACCGCATGATGCTCTTCTTTCTGCGATCCGTAGTGCAGCGGCATATCCCAGCCGCCGAAATCGACAATGCGCGCATTGGCCTCAAGGTGATTCTGATACAGCGGCGTTTTCGAACCCATAGTGCTTGCTCTTCGTTGGTAACCGGCAAAAAAACAGGGGCGGCAGGCCGTCAAGCCTGCCGCCCCTCTGTCCCTTGCTACCTGAGAGATCAATGGCGGCCGCGATGGCGGCGGGTTGCCACATACCCCTTCGGTGGGCCGTTTGGCCACTCTCCAGAGCCGATCAGCGTACTCAGTCCTTCTGCCTGAGCGTTTCCGAGCGTGTTGCGCCTTCGGCGCCTCGATTGAACGAGGTCTCTTCTGTGCACGCTATTGATCGGTGCGGGAATCATAGCCAATGCCCGGCCCGGTTGCCAGCCGGCGCGCTGCCGGTGACAATGCGGCGAGTTTTCAACCCGCGGACACCGAATGACACAAGTCAAAACTGCGCTGACAACCCTGATGCTGATGGCCTCGGCCATGGTATTTGCCGATATACCCGGCCGACTTCGGGACGCTCCTCGACGAGCACTGGGAGTGGACGCTCAGCAACAATCCCACCCTGGCCTCGTCGATTGGCGATCGCCGCTTCAATGACCAGTGGCAGGATCAGAGCATCGCCGCCCACGAGCGCCGCCACGCCGAGAGGCGCGAATTCCTGCGTCGCGCCTACGCGATCGAACGCAGCGCCCTGTCAGACGCTGATCAACTCAACTACGAACTGTTCCGCAGGCAGCTGCAGGACGAGATTGATCTACATCGCTTCCGCGGCTACCTGATGCCTTTCTCACACCAGGGCGGTATTCAGAATCTCGAGAACACGACCAACCAGCTGCGCCTCGTTACGGCGCGAGATTTCGAGGACTGGATTGCCCGTATGGCCAATGTTGATGCGCTTGTCGATCAGCACATTCAGCTCGCGGATGCAGGTCGTAAAGCGGGACTGGTTGCGCCCAGGGTGCTGATGCAACGCATCACGCCGCAGCTCGCCGTGCAACTCGTAGACAGTCCGCAGGAAAGCCCCTTCTATCGACTGTTCGCGACATTGCCCGACTCGATTTCGAGCGAGGACCAGGCGCGACTGCGCGTAGCGGCTGTCGACACGATCGAAAAGACCGTCCTGCCCGCCTACAGGAAGCTCGCTCGTTACTTCCAACAAACGTACCTGCCGGCCGCGCGAGAGAGCATTGGCCAGTCCGTGCTGCCGGATGGTGAGGCCTGGTACGAACTCCTGGCACGTTCGTACACTACAACCCGAATGACGCCCGATGACATTCATCGAATCGGGCTCGACGAAGTCAAGCGTATCCGGGGCGAGATGCAGTCAATCATCGAGGAGTTGCAGTTTGAAGGCACCTTCCACGAGTTCCTGACGTTCCTGCGGACCGATCCGCAATTCTATTTTGACAATCCTGATGCGCTTTATGACGCCTACCTTGCCACCAGCAAGCGCATCGACCCGGAGCTCGTAAAACTTTTCGGCACGCTACCGAGAATGCCCTATGGCGTAAAACCCATTCCGGATTCGATCGCGCCGGACACGACAACGGCGTACTACTCACGCCCTGCCGCCGATGGCAGCCGCGCCGGTATCTATTGGGTCAATCTCTACCGGCCGGAGGTGCGACCGAAATACGAGATCGAGGTACTCAGTGTCCACGAAGCGATGCCCGGGCACCACCTACAGATTGCGCTGCAGCAGGAACTTGGCGACATGCCGATGTTCCGGCGCTTTCAGGGATTTACTGCGTTCGTCGAGGGCTGGGGGCTCTACAGCGAGCGTCTCGGCTACGATCTTGGACTTTACGAGGACCCCTACTCGCGTTTTGGACAGCTCACCTACGACATGTGGCGCGCCGTACGCCTGGTTGTCGACACCGGAATGCACTACAAGGGCTGGACGCGTCAGCAGGCCATCGATTTCTTCACGAATAATGCCGCCAAGACCGAGTACGACATCATCAACGAGATCGATCGTTACATCAGCTGGCCGGGACAGGCGCTCGCTTACAAGATTGGTCAGCTAAAGATCCTCACCTTGCGCGACCGCGCGGAATTGCAGCTGGGTGAGCGCTTCGACATCCGTGCATTCCACGACCACCTGCTCGGCGCAGGTGCGTTGCCGCTCGATCTTCTCGAGCTACGCATGGACGCCTGGCTTGCGCCGCAACTCTAGTGTCCTGCTTGCCGAGTTCGCTGACGCTCAGTGCTCCCAGCTAACAGGACACCAGCTGAATTACCTGGCGGGAAATTCGCGGCGCGCAAAGGCGGCCCGTTCAGCGGGGGTCGCCCGGGGTTCATAACACGCCTCAATGCGTTCGATGCGGTGACTCAGTCCTATGCCGTTCGCGATCTGGATATTCAGGCCGGGCCGAGCATTCATCTCGAGAATCAGTGGCCCGCGATCCTTGTCGATGACCATGTCAACGCCAAGGTAGCCAAGCCCGGTCACGTCGAAACCGCGAGCGGAAGACTCCAGGATAAAGTCCCACATCGGAATCTCCAGTCCGGCGATCAGCGCCCCGGTATCCGGGTGTTCGTCAACCGGGTCATTCCCCAAAACGCCGGTCAGCGTTTTTCCGCAGGCAAGATCAACGCCGGCGCCGACCGCGCCCTGATGCAGGTTCGCCTTGCCATCCGATGCCCGCGTCGGTAGTCGCACCATGGCCATGACCGGGTAGCCGCGATACACGATCACGCGAATATCCGGAACGCCCTGGTAGCTCACCTCGGCAAACGTCGGGTCGAAATGCACGCAGTATTCGATCAGCGCGGCATCGCGACTCCCGCTCAGGCTGTACTGGCCGCTCACGGTGTTTGAAATATGGTGCAATATTTCTCCCTCCGAAACGAACACGCCGCTGCTCAGTCGATAGGTGTCGCGCTTCCGTTTGCTGCGGCCGGTCACGACGATAATGCCGTCCCCACCGCTGCCGCGCGCCGGCTTGATGACGAACGACTCCTTGTCGCGGACAACTTCGGAGAAGTTGCGCACCTCGCCCTGATTCGCAATGACACCGTACAAGTCGGGAACCGCCATTCCCGCCTTCAACGCGAGCTCCTTGGTCCGCACCTTGTCATCGACGAGTGGATAAAGGCGTCGCGGATTCAGACGGGCAATGTAGTCAGCGTTCCGTTCATTGAGGCCGAGTACGCCGACCTCGCTGAGTTTCCTTGCGAGTGCAAACATCAGTCGGTAACCAGTGCTCGAAATCTCTTCAGCTCGGACAGTCGGTACCCGGTGTAGCGACCCGCCATGATGACCATTGCAAGAATGACCAATAGCAACTCCGGAAACGTGAAAATAAGATGCTCAAGCCAGGCCAGACCCATGAAGATATAGGCCGTGATCGCAACGACGATGCTGCCCGCACCGGCGCGAATGGCGTCAGCAGCGCCACGCTCCTCCCAGACGACCGACATGCGTTCGATCGTCATCGCAATGATGACCATCGGAAACAGCGCGACGGATAGCCCTGTCTCCAGCCCCAATCGATGCGAGGTGAGACTAATGAAGAGCATCAGGATTACAACGACGATGAGTACGGCGCTAAGTCGCGGCACTAACAGCAGCCTCAGTCGATCGAGCAGGAATCGAATAGTCAGCCCGAGTGTGACGAGCAGCGTGAATAAAATGACACCCCAGAACAGCTGCGTCTCGCGAAAGGCCAGCGCGATCAGGACGGGCATGAAGGTGCCGAACGCATCGATGCCCACGAAATTACGCATCAATACCATGATCAGCGCGCCGATCGGTATCATCAACAGGACGCTGTAAACGGCCTGGGTTTGTATCGGCAGGCTATAGAGTGAAAAGTCGATTGCTGACGCGTCCTTCTGCGCCGCCTGGGTTTCGGCGATCGCCACCGCGTCAAAGAAGTTCTTCTGGATGGCAAAGCTCACTTCGACGCCGCTGCCGCCTTCCAGGTTGACTATCGGCTCGTTACCGCGCCACCAGACGAGAAAACGCTCCGGCAAGCGCCCTTCGCCGGTAGCGGGGTTGAAATACAGCCAGCGATCGCCGTCGTGCACCTCCAGCCATGCCACCAGGTCGACGCTACGCTGACGCCCTGCCAGCGGGAAGCCGCGCACCATGCGCGCGGGGATACGGGCGGCTGCGAGTACCATCGTCACAACGCCAACAAAGTCGGCATTGGTATCCACGCCGGCCATTAGCAGCTCCACGTTCGGGTCCGGCGACGGATCATTGATGCGTCGCAGAGAGCTCTGTCGTGAACGTTGCCGTATCCGCAGAATGATCGCGCACATCCGAGACCAGCACGTCGACCGCGGTCTTCAGGGGTTCGTTAATGACCGGTAGCGGTGGGAACGGCGGTGTCGTGTCCGACTGGTCGACGCTGTCATCTTCGTACACGGAGATCCGGTAGTAAATCGTCTGCTCACCGTCGGCTCGACGAATCGCCCATTGCGCTTCACGGCCGCCACTTCCGTAGTTGAGCGTGAAGCCGTAGCCGCGCGACACGGAATTCTCGTTGAGCATGCGAAAGCCGGGCGTCAGCGTCGGCACATGCAGCTGCACTTTGATTGATCCCGGCCCGCTGTCGAATTTAACCGACGACTCTATCGTCCAGACCGGCGTCTCCTGGTTCTCGCTAACCGGGAAGCCAAGCACCTGCCACTTATAGAGAAACACCGACAGGCCGACGACCGTCAGAAATGCCGCGAGCACGTAGACATAACGCTGCTTCATTGTGTCCCCCTGTTGGCGCCGTCAATCGACGCCGAGCGCGACTTTGACGGCGCGTTCTCTTATTGGGCCGCTGCGGTTGAACAGCCGCATACCGACAACCCGTAGTTCCGTGACGAGACGTGAGTCTGTCGTAAACAGGCGGTTCAGGCCAGTCGTAAAGTGCAGCATTGTTGAGTTCGCACCCTTGCGGGCGCGCTCGTAGCGCCGCAGCACGGGCAGATCGCCGGGGTGCAATCCCTGATCCAGCGCTGCTTCGAGGACGCTGGCCAGCTCGTCGGCGTCCTGCAGGCCGAGATTTGCGCCCTGCCCGGCGAGCGGATGAATGGCGTGGGCCGCGTCGCCGATCAAAGCAACACCGGGCACTACGTAGCGCTCCGCGTGTTGGGCGCCGAGCGGAAATGCACCTCGCGGGCCGGCTACGGACAGCGCTCCAAGTACCTCGTCGGATGCGGCCGTCAGCATGTCGCCGAGCGCCCCGTCACTCACTTCCAGCGCGCGCCTTGGCCACGTCCGGCTGCGTTGACCAGACAACCGATACCCTGCCGTCGGCCAGCGGCAGGATGCCCAACGGCCCGTCGCGCAGAAAGCGCTGCCACGCAGTTGCCCGATGGTCGTATTCAGGAGACAGATGAGTCACGAATGCGGACTGATCAATCGCCCAGTTTCGAGTCTCGATACCGACGGCCGAACGCACGAATGAACGAGAACCGTCGGCGCCTACGATCAGATCAGCTTCTCGCCTGATGCCGTCCTCGAACTCGATTGCGTAGCGCCTATTCTCCCGCCGCAGGGAACGGATCGGACTCTCAAACATCAGTTCGATATCCATGTCATCAAGCTGGCCGAGCAGCGCGTCCCGAAGCACCACGTTCTCAACAATGAATCCCAGTTGCGGAACCGCGAACTCGGCCGCCTCGAAACACAGGGCCGATGGGCTGTCGGCCGCGTCGGTCTCATCCCAGACACGCATGCACTCGTAGGGACTCAGGCGGGACTCATGCACCTGCTGCCATGCACCGAGCGACTGCAGCAGCTCCGCCGAGCCATTTGCGATCGCGGAAACGCGCAGCGAAACATCGTCGTCTGCGGAAAAGGAAGGACGCTCGCCAGCGTCGATTACCGTGAGGCGCAGCGACTCGCCGCCAGGCCCCTTTGCAAGTCTCGCGGCCAGCGTCAGGCCAACCATGCCCGCGCCGACGATAACGACGTCGAATGGTCTTTTCATCTGAGCGGCATGCCGCGCGATAGCCGTGGCAGTCTGCCTGCCAGGCCCATCGTGTGTTTTGCAAACAACGACCGGACACCAGGAACCAGGTCGAATCCGAGCATGCCAATGTTTCTCAGCGTGCGCAGCGGTCGGCGCGAACTGCCGAACAGTCGCACCAGCCCATCCGTGAACTGCACGAGCTTTCTCTGATCACCGCGTCGCCAACTGGCGTAGCGCTCCAATAGCTCTTCATTGCCCGGATCCGGGTCACCGGCTTCGGGTCGATTGTCGGCAATGCAGTCGCACAACGAGGCAACATCACGCATACCCAGGTTGAAGCCTTGCGCGGCAACGGGATGCAGTCCATGCGCAGCGTTGCCTACCAGAACGCCTCGCGTCGTCGTCAATCGCATTGCCTTGCTGAGCGTGAGTGGATAACAGGCACGCTTGCCGACCCGCGACAATGCACCGAGGCGATGGCCGAACATCGTCTGCAACTCGCCCAGGAACGCAGCGTCATCCAGAGCCATGACGCGCTCGGCGTCGTCGTCCGACACGGTCCAGATAAAACCGGCGCGATCGTTCGCTACCGGTAACAGTGCCAGCGGACCGTGAGCCGTAAATCGCTCGAATGCGCGATTTTCAATATCTTTCTCGGGCAGCAGATTGCCAATGACCGCGCGTTGACCGTAGTCACTTTTCAGCGCCGAGATTCCCATCATTTCCCGCACCGTCGAATTCGCGCCGTCGGCCGCAACCAGGAGTTTCGCTGTCAGAGTCTGCCGTTCCCCGCTGGCTTCGACGACAGCTGTCGCCCTGCTCGAATCCATGTCCACCTCGACAATGCGCGCCGGACAGAAAACGTCGACGCCCTCGCAACGCTCAAGAGCCGTCTGCAGCACGTGGCCAAGCACCCGGTTAATAACGACGTAACCCAGAGCCTCAACGCCCTGCTCTTTGGCGTCGATGTGGGAAAAACCGAATCGACCCTGATCCGAGACATGGATACTTCGAATTGGCGTCGACGCTGCGACGATCTCGTCCCAAAGACCCATCGCCTCGAACATGCGCTGCGTACTGCGTGACAACGCCGTGGTACGGTCGTCGAAACTCGGCTGCGCGACGGCCTGGCGCGCGACGGCTTCGACCACGGCAACGCGAAGCCCGAGCGGAGCCAGGGCCAACGCGAGGCTGGTACCAATCATGCCGCCGCCGGCGATGACAATGTCGTACTGGGTGTTTGTTCGATCGCTGCTCATCGACTCTGCATTAATGCCTCGATATCTTCGGCACTCTTTGCCAGCCCCTTGCTCAGCACGTCCGGACCTTTTGCGGTCACTGCAACATCATCCTCGATCCGAATACCGATGTTGCGAAAGCGCTTGGGGACGCTGCGCTTGTTCGGTATGTAGATGCCGGGTTCAACCGTAGTAACCATACCGGTCTCGAGGACACGCCATTCGTCACTCACTTTGTAGTCACCGACGTCATGCACATCCATGCCAATCCAGTGGCCTGTCCTGTGCATGTAGTACTCACGATACGCGCCGTCCTTGATGAGCTTTGGCAAGGACCCCTTGAGGAGACCGAGTTTCCGCAAGCCCCGCGTGATGACCTTGACGGCCGCATCGTGCGGATCGTTCCAGTGATTGCCCTTCACTGTCTTGTCGATAGCCGCCAGCTGCGCCTCGAGCACAATATCGTAGACGGCGCGTTGCTCGGAACTGAATCGTCCGTTGACAGGGAATGTTCGCGTGATGTCTGACGCATAATAATCGAGCTCGCACCCGGCATCGATCAGCAAAAGGTCTCCATCCTTGAGTTCGGCCTTGTTCTCAACGTAATGCAAGGTACAGGCGTTGGCGCCACCGCCGACGATAGGACTGTATGATGCCCACGCTCCGTTGCGACGGAACTCATGGCGGAACTCCGCCTCGACTTCGAACTCGTAGAGTCCTGGACGCGTCATCCTCATCGCGCGCTTGTGCGCCTCGACGGCTACCTTCGCGGACTTGCGCATCGCCGCAATCTCACCGCGACTCTTATACAGTCGCATGTCGTGCAGAAGGTGATCGAGTGCGACGAACTCTTGTGGCGTGTGCAGCCCGCGCGACAGGCCGGACCGAAGTGAGTTGACCCAGTCGGCGATGCGCGCATCGAATTCCGAGTACATGCCCATCGTGTAGTAGACCCGACTGCACGGCTCGATGATGCCCGGCAGGATATCGTCAATATCCTCGATAGGAAACGCGTCATCGGCGCCGTAGTCA
This sequence comes from uncultured Gammaproteobacteria bacterium, assembly GCA_963841145.1. GTDB lineage: Bacteria > Pseudomonadota > Gammaproteobacteria > Steroidobacterales > Woeseiaceae > UBA1847. Next base: position 140,772 of record CAWJBO010000014.1, on the reverse strand, counting down.
CGCATCACGCCATCCTGCCCCGCCCGTGAACCATCCCACTGTTCACGCTGCGGATGGCGTTCGCGACAGAACATCAGAAACTCTCCGCTATCCCGGCCGGGAGCCAATACCGCGACAGCTTCCGGTTCTGCAAAACCGGTCAGGTAGTAGAAATCACTGTCCTGTCGGTAGCGATACTCGACGTCGCGGCTGCGCGTCTTGATTGGCGCGGCCGGCAGTATGGCGATACCTCCGGCGCCAACCATACGCATCAGCTGCTTGCGGCGGCGTTCGAACTCCTTTCTATCCATAAGGGCATCTTGCTCGTCGTCATTCAGGGGCAGGTCGTATTCTACGTTGTCAGCGACCTCATAGGGGCGCAGAAACGGCCGCGGCGGGTGTGCCGCCGCCGTTCAGTGCATGGTATCCGTTCGATCCGCAGGCGACGTGCCGTCGCCGTGACGGACATCGGAGAGTTCCTCGTAGGCCAACTGTGCAGCGACCCGCACATACTCCACAAGCTCTGCATAGGCCGCCTCATTCGTTTCCTCATCCGTCGCCTCATCGACTTCCGCACGGGTGATTTGCAGCATGTCGCGAATGACATCGGCCAGCGGCTCTGCAGCGAGGCGGTCACGAAGCTCGTCGCCGTGTTTTGCGGACACCAGGCCGTGCAGGAAACCTTCGCACCAGTGCGCCAGCGCGTCCGTTCGATCGCCGGCACCGCTTTCGTCATCCGGCAACAGCGGCGCGAACTCGGAAAGCCGTTCTGAAAGCTGCCAGAAAGTCGACTGGTAGAGCGTATCCAGCATCTTCTGGCACTCGAGTCGGAAAGCATCGTTTGCATCTGTACCTTCAAGCACGTGCTGCAGCCAATCGGGCCCGGCAGCCACGCCCGATACCGCCAGGCGCCCTGTCAACAGGCCGTGAGTTTGCGCAGCGTCCCAGCTGGCGCCGCAGCGTCTCAGGGCAGCCTCGAGTGTGTCGTAATCGACTTTTTCATCCATGCGGATGCCAACCTTATTCAATTCTGCCAATCCCTTATGATCCCATGGACCGTTTCGCGAGACCACGGTTGCAGCACAGAATCTACAGAGATAATTGATTCTGCCCTTGGCCGTGACTATATTCTCTGTATGGCCGACAACATCAGCTCGACATTCGAACACGAACTCAAACGACTGGAAAAACGCGTCGACGCATTGGTTGGCGTATGTGACCAGCTCCAGGACGAAAATCGCTCACTGAAACAGCGTCAGGACGTGCTGACTTCAGAGCGCGCCAGCCTGCTGCAAAAAAACGAACAGGTTCGTGCGCGCGTCGAGGCGATGATTGGCAGGCTCAAGGCAATGGAACAAGGCTCTTGAAAGAGCTGGGCTACGGTTTTAAGGAGTACGTTGCATGACCGATCAATTTGCGCAGGTGAGTGTCCGAATTCTCGATAAGGAATACCAGGTTGCTTGCCCGCCTGACGAACGCACGGACTTGCTCGATTCTGCGGAGATATTGAATACCAAGATGCGGGAGATTCGAGACAGCGGCAGAATTGTCGGCCTCGACCGAATTGCGGTGATGGCTGCGCTCAATATGGCGAATGACCTGATACACGCGAAGGCCCGCGACCAGGAACTGGAAGGCGGTATCAGTAGCCGTCTCAAACTGATATCCGACCGCGTCGACAACGTACTGAGTTCGACGCAACAGCTGGACCTGTGACCTTCGATTTACAGCAACATTGATAACTGAATTGGCGTCTCCTGCGGTGTTCGATACCGACCTGGAAACCTTTCGACCCTAACTATCTACATCGGGGTCGTGCACTGTCGGAAGCATATGCGCATAACTGCCTCGGCGGTAAGCCTTTTGCGTCCACGGCTGACCCCACCTTTTGCTCCGGTTCGAGAGCGAAGGTTTGTAACGGCACATGCGGGAGGCGCCTCCTTATGAAAGAACTCCGCCGCAAAGCACTCATCGCCCGCCGCGAAATGAGTCGCGAGGCGCGCGCAAGATCGTCCTCAATCATCTGTCAACGCGTACTCCATTGCCGCGAATTTTTCGCGAGTAAAACCGTTGCCTGCTATCTACCCATGGCGGACGAGGTTGACACCCTGAAGATCATCGAGCGCGCCTGGCGCGCAAATAAGCGCATTTTTGTGCCCGTTCTATTCGGACGACAAGAAATGTTGTTTCGTGAAATTCTTCCCGAAACGACGCTGCAACGAAATTCATTCGGCCTGTGGGAACCGGAATCGGGCGAGACAATCTCGCCCCGCAACCTCGACGTGGTGATAACACCGACCGTTGCCTACGATGAAAATTGCAATCGTATTGGCATGGGCGGCGGCTATTTTGACCGTTGCTTTTCGTTCCTGAGATATCGGAGACAGTGGTTGCGCCCAAAACTCATCGGTGTGGCGTTCGTCTGTCAAAAAGTCGAGGAAATAACGCCAAACGTATGGGATATACCGCTTTATAAGGTAATTAGCGACGCCGAATAGTCCTTTTGAATTGTCGGAATTCACACAAGTAGTCGCACCGAACTTCGAAAAATTCACCTTTTACTTCGTATTCACACAGCCCTGCACCGCAATGGTCGGCTTACTGAAACAGCGACTTCCTGGTTTTCCATTTCTAATTTCGTAACGTCAAATTTTCGTCCATCTGACGCAAGCGTTTCTTTACCGATCAGACCCGAGCAATCGCGACACTCCAATCGCTACAGACTGAACCGATTTCACACTTTCGAAAGTGAGGGTAAGTTTCTGGATTTTTTGCAATTGTTGTATATACTCAGCTCCGGGTACCCGACACGGAGAAAATTGATGGCTACCAAAAAGAAGTCTCGTAAGAAAGTTTCGAAGCGCAAAGTCGCCAAGAAACGGAAAGTAACAACACGGAAAAAAGCAGCGCCTAGAAAACGCGTAGCGAAGAAGAGAGTCGCCAAGAAAAAGGCGAAGAAGAAAGTAGCAAAACGCAAAGCGAAAAAGAAAGTCGCCAAGCGTAAGACCAAGAAAAAGGTCGCCAAACGTAAGACCAAGAAAAAGGCTAAGAAGAAAGTAGCCAAACGTAAGACCAAGAAAAAGGCGAAGAAGAAAGTAGCCAAACGTAAGACCAAGAGAAAGACCAAGAGAAAGGCGAAGAAGAAAGTAGCCAAACGTAAAACGAAGAAGAAGGCCAAACGCAAGGCAAAGAAGAAAGTCGCCAAGCGTAAGACCAAGAGAAAGGCTAAGAAGAAAGTAGCAAAACGTAAGACCAAGAAAAAGGCGAAGAAGAAGGTCGCCAAACGTAAGACCAAGAGAAAGGCTAAGAAGAAAGTAGCCAAGCGCAAGACCAAGAAAAAAGCTACTCGCAGGAAAGCTTCTCGCAGGAGATAGTTAGCTGGACGCTTAGGAAGAGGCCTTCTTCCCAAAGCAAGCAAAAGAGCCCGCCTAGGCGGGCTCTTTTCTTTTGCGGGAAATGTGCGCTGGTCGTACGTGCAATTTGTCCGTAATTGACTATAGTACGCTCCTATGAACGACTCTAGCAAAAAGAGCAACGCCGCCAGGGCCGCACTTGAATTCATTACTCCCGGGGCCGTCCTCGGTGTCGGGACTGGCTCGACCGTAAATTTCCTGATCGACATGCTGCCCGACGTAAGAGACGTCATCGATTGCGTGGTCTCCAGTTCCAAGGCATCGACTGCCTTGTTGAAAGAGCGAGGCTTCGAGGTTAAGACACTCAATGAGGCCGGTGATCTCGACGTCTATATCGACGGCGCCGACGAGTGCAACAAGCACCTGCAGTTGATCAAGGGTGGTGGCGGCGCACTGACGCGAGAGAAAGTCCTGGCCGGAGCGGCACGACGGTTCGTTTGCATTGTTGACGACTCCAAGCTGGTCGGCATGCTCGGCAACTTTCCCGTGCCAATCGAAGTTTTGCCAATGGCGCAGCAATTCGTTGCGCGCCAGATTCTGAAAATGCGCGGCAATCCCATCTGGCGCGAAGGCTTCATTACGGACAACGGTAATCACATCCTCGACGTCGAAGACCTGCAGATATCGAATCCCATCGAGATGGAAGCTCGCATCAACCGTATTCCCGGCGTAATAACTGTCGGCATTTTTGCGGCAAGGCCGGCCGATATTCTCCTGATTGCCGATGACAGGGGCGTCCGGGAAATGCGAGCCTAGCATCCCTCGGATCGAACCCTGGGGTTCGAACCCTCACAATTCAAAACAAAAAAGGGCCCCGTTTGGGGCCCTTGTTGTTGTTTGGCTGGGGGAGAGGGATTGATTGAACGGCAGCTGCGCTTCCTCGCCTTCGGCGTCTGTCGACCTGCTTTGCAGGTCTCGGTGCGAGCCTTCGGCTCTCACCCTTCGGGCGGCTGCGCCGTCCAAAACCGCGAGGCGGTTTTGTCGAACCCTGGGGTTCGAACCCTCACAATTCAAAACAAAAAAGGGCCCCGTTTGGGGCCCTTGTTTTGTTTGGCTGGGGGAGAGGGATTCGAACCCCCGTTGGCGGAGTCAGAGTCCGCAGTCCTACCGCTAGACGATCCCCCAAGTGAAGAGATCTGTTGTCTCGAGGGGCGCTTTAGCGCTTGGAGTACTGCGTGGCGCGACGTGCTTTTCTCAAGCCAACCTTCTTGCGCTCTACCTCTCGGGCATCGCGGGTCACAAAACCGGCTTTGCGCAGAAGCGGACGCAGCGACTCGTCATACACCATCAGCGCACGCGTCAATCCGTGACGAATTGCACCGGCCTGCCCGGTCGTACCTCCACCTTTGACGGTGACGTTGACGTTGAAACGCTCGGTCAATTGCGTGTGCTCAAGCGGCTGGCGCACGATCATCTGTGCCGTCTTGCGGCCGAAGAAGATGTCGAGAGGCCGCTTGTTAACGGTGATCTCGCCATTGCCAGGCTGCAAGAAAACGCGCGCCGTAGATGTCTTGCGGCGGCCAGTGCCGTAAAAAACTGTATCACTCATAGTCGTATCTCAGTGTGCAAGAGCCCGTGTCAGGCGCTCACGTCCAATGGAATTGGCTGCTGCGCAGCGTGGTTGTGCGAAGGACCCGCGAAAACCCGCAGCTTGCTCAGCATCTGGCGTCCCAGCGGTCCCTTCGGCAGCATGCCTTTCACGGCAAACTGCAACACGCGCTCAGGCGTCTCGTCGAGCATCTTTTCCAGAGAAACAGACTTCAGGTTGCCAATGTACCCCGTGTGATGGTGATACATCTTGTCCTTCAGCTTGTTACCCGTCACGCGTACTTTCTCGGCATTGACGACAACGATGTAGTCGCCGGTATCCACGTGCGGCGTGTATTCAGGCTTGTGCTTGCCACGCAGGCGCCGCGCAATCTCGGTCGAAAGACGACCCAGCGTCTTGCCCGTTGCATCAACCACGTACCAGTCGCGGCGCACCTCTGCAGGTTTTGCAGAAAACGTCTTCATAATTCTGATTTCCGTAAGGGAATGATCGTGTTATCCGGGTACCTGGCGTTTGCCGGGAGACCCGCCTGCCGGCCGCGAGCAATAACAATGCAGGATCGGCGAAAGGCGCGAAATTCTACTGTAGCCTCCGCCCTATTGCAAACTATCCAGGCCTTTTCTCAATAAATAACGCGCCGTTCCTTCGGCGCGTTATTTCTCTACTTTTCAACAACTTGTCGACCTCAATGAGCATCCTGCCCAGTCTTCGGCCTTGCTAGAAGGCGTATTCGAGCGACAAAGCCGTAAAGGTATCGGTTTCTTCCGTCAACACGGGCACGTCGGTGTTGTGCTTGACGGTGAACGACGCGACCAGCGCCAGGTTGCCGAGGAGCTTGGCTGAGACTGCGGAGACCGACTCAAAATAGGTGTTTTCGCTGCCCGACTCCGCGGTCAGGTCCTGACGAAACTCGGCCGTTTCGCTGAATAACCACTTGTAATAGGCGCCTCCGCGGAAGATCGTCTCGTTCTCCGACAGACCAGCCTGTGTCTCAGACTGCCGCGCACCGACACCCGCCTCGACATTAAGCCGGTGCTTGTCCGTCTTTACGAGACGGCGACCGTAGCCCACCGTCTGGGAAAACTGCGTATCGAAGGCACCGAAATTGTCTTTGCGCCACTCGAGAAGACCGAACACAAAGTCCTTGTCCGTCAGGTTTCTCTCGCTTTTCCACCCCAGTTGGTAGGCCTCGGCCGTCGTGACCTCATTCTCAGCAGCGCTGATAGCCGCGGCATTGGCGATGTGTTCCCACCGGCCCGTCGTGAAACCGACTTCGACTGCGGTATTCAGCGTTGAGTTCTCCGTATTGCCCGACGTAGCCAGATATCCCAGCGTTGCCTTGCCTGCCCACGGACTCTTGGCCTCCTCCTGCGCCAGCAACGAGATCGGCGCAAGTAGCGCTGCCACGATCATTAGTGAACCGCAATTTCATGCACTTTCTCCTGATAGTTCGATTTTTGTGTCCGAAAACGGCCGCGGAGTATAACGGTAGCTGGCGACGGTTCGCTATACTCACGTTGTGAAAAATCGTGAACTTTCCGCTCTGGACCGCTTGCTCGCGGGAGCCGATGACGCATTGCGTACGATCGCGGCACCTGCGGGGCGCCCGGCTCGCGACAACCCGGCCGGACTTATCAGGGAATCAACACTCTCAGCCAGCCAGAAATCGCACGCTGCCGGGCTCATGCGCGTCAATCATGCCGGCGAAGTGGCGGCACAAGCATTGTACAAGGGGCACGCCACGGTCGCTCGAGACGCAAGTATCGAACAACAAATGCAGGAGGCAGCCGCCGAGGAGTTCGATCACCTTGCCTGGTGCGAGCAGCGCATTCGGGAACTGGGTGAAGAGCCGAGCAAACTTAGCCCTGTCTGGTACGCCGGTGCCTATGCCATCGGTGCGGTGAGCGGCATTCTCGGTGACAAATGGAGCCTTGGGTTCATCGCCGAAACCGAACGCCAGGTTATTGAGCACCTCGAGAGTCATCTCGATGGCCTGCCCGCGGACGACGCGAGGAGTCGCGCCATCGTTGAACAGATGCGCGATGAGGAAGCCGAACACGGCCAAAACGCCATCGACGCGGGCGCGGCGGATCTCCCGGCACCGGTGAAGCGACTGATGCGATTAACCGCAAAAGTCATGACGAGAACAGCGTATTGGGTTTAGGTCGGAAACGAAACACGATAAACCACGACAAAACACGGACTTAGCTTGCTCTGGCAGGCTTTCTGTATTAAAAGAGTAGCGCAACAGGGGCGAGGATCAATCAATGCAGACAACAGTCAAAAATTTGAGCGACGTACCGGCTATCAATCGGTTTCTAAGCTACTGCCGCGTACGTACGGTGCCATCCAAGACGGTGATGATCCATGCCGGCGATCTCCCGGACGTTCTCTATTACATCGTGGACGGATCGGTCGAAGTCATGATCGAAGACGAAGACGGTAATGAGATGGTGCTCGCCTACCTGAACAAGGGGCAGTTCTTCGGCGAGATGGGGCTCTTCTACGAGCAACCGACGCGCAGCGCCTGGGTTCGCACGCGTACCGAATGCGAAATCGCCGAGATGACCTACCCGCGTTTCAGACAGATCGCGAGCGAAAGTCCGGGCCTGGTCTTTGAACTCGCGACACAGCTCGCAACCCGCCTGGATCGCACCAACCGCAAGCTCGGTGATCTGGCTTTCGTCGACGTCACCGGCCGTGTCGCCCACGCGATTATGGACCTGTGTAACGAACCGGATGCCATGACCCATCCGGATGGCATGCAGATCAAAGTCAGCCGGCAGGAACTTAGCCGCCTCGTGGGTTGTTCGCGAGAAATGGCCGGGCGCGTTCTGAAGGTACTCGAGGAACAAGGCCTGGTATCGGCCAGCGGCAAGACGATCGTTGTCTACGGGGCACGCCCGAACCGCAAACTCTGAGATCTCGGAGGAGATGGCGGAGCGGCCCTGAGTCAGAGATTGTCTGACGGCCACGCCCGTGGGGCAGCCGGGCTATGCGGCGCCTGCTATCTCAGCTTTCATTGCCGCAATTGTCGCCGCGTAATCGTCACTGCCAAATATCGCCGATCCTGCAACGAAGGTATCGGCCCCCGCTGCCGCGATCTCACGAACATTTTCTACCTTTACGCCACCATCGATTTCGAGGCGTATCTCACGCCCGCTGTCAGCAATGATCTTCCTGGCCTGTCGCAGCTTGTCGAGCGCCGACGGAATGAACTTCTGACCACCGAACCCGGGATTCACCGACATCAACAGCACCATATCCACCTTGTCGATGACGTGTTCGAGCCAATCCAGTGGCGTCGCCGGGTTGAACACAAGACCTGCTTTGCAGCCGTGGTCATGAATCAGGCCCAGTGAGCGATCTACGTGCCGGCTGGCTTCGGGATGAAACGTAATATAGCTGGCGCCCGCTTTGACGAAATCAGGAATAATTCGATCGACCGGCTCAACCATCAGGTGCACATCAATCGGCGCCTCGATACCGAAGTTACGCAAAGCCTCACAGATCAGAGGGCCGATGGTCAGGTTCGGCACAAAATGGTTGTCCATGACATCGAAGTGCACGATATCAGCGCCAGCATCGAGCACGGCCTGAACGTCGTCGCCCAGGCGGGCAAAGTCGGCGGAGAGAATGGACGGAGCAATAAGTGGCGTCACGGCTGTTCCTGTTGGCGGTTTTGGCAACTCTACCTCAAGGGTCGGGAATCGGACAGGTCATCGTATCGAGCGACGTGCCTTGAGCATCTCGTAGGCGACACGTACCTCTCGTGTCCGACGCTCGGCCTCGGCAAGTTCGCCCGCATCCGGATTGCTGCCGGCTAGTTTATCCGGATGATTCCGGTTCATCAGGCGCCGGTAGGCTTTCTTGATCTCGTCATTGCTGGAGTCGGGCGATGTGCCGAGCGCCTCATACGCGTGCCGCACGCGTGCCGCATCGGCATCCCCGGCCGGTGAGTGCTTGAAGCCTTTCTGGGCACGAATCATCGCTTCGAGCTGTGCCAGTTCGACGCGCCCAACATTCAATTCGGTGCAAATGCTCCAGATCTTTGCGCGCTCCTCCTTCTTGAGCGCGTCCTTGGCCAACACGACTTCCAGCAACAGGCGAACGAACAATACGCGCTGTGCGGCGCTCCTCACGCTGACACGTCGCGCCTCGCGTATCCTTTGCAGCAGCGGGAAGCCAGCGCGTTTTCCTTCGTCGAACCAGGCGATCGCACGGCGAACATTGGCCGGGCTCAGGCCGAGTCTGTGCATGATGACTCGGGCCGCCCTGATCTCCTCCTCGGAGACCCGACCATCGACCTTTGCCAGGTTCCCCATGCTCTGAAACAACGCACGCACGAAGGCGTCAGAAACACGCCCGATGTCGGCACCCTGCTTCTCGAAGTCACGGAAACGATCCGCAAAGCCGCGATCAAACTGGTGACCGAGAAACAGGCCGAGCAACGCGAACCAGGGCTTGAGTGTTACAAGCCCCGCCAACGTGCCAATAATCTTGCCCCAGTACACTACGGATTCCAGGTATCAGTTAGACAGGAGAGGGTCAATCCTAACGGTTGTTCGCAGGCATTCCTATGATCCGCGCTTGCCTGCCGCCAGCATAGAGGCGATCATCGTCGCAACCCGACCGCATTAGTGAGCACCAAGTGATGAGTACTTCCGACGTTTTATTTGAGTCTTCGATTCCCGAGTTGCCGTTGCTGGGCCGTGGCAAGGTGAGAGACATATACGGCGTCGACGACAATCATCTGCTGATCGTTACGACGGACCGTTTATCGGCCTATGATGTTGTGTTGCCAGATCCGATCCCGGGCAAGGGCGAAGTGCTAACTCGAATATCCCTGTTCTGGTTTCGCATGATGCAGGACATCATCGACAATCAGCTGACCGACCTGACCGTAGACGATGTCGTTAAGGACCCGGAAGCCCGCCAGCAACTGCGGGGCCGTTCGCTCGTCGTCAAGCGCCTTCGCCCGTTGCCGATAGAGGCCGTCGTGCGAGGCTACCTGATTGGCTCCGGCTGGCGCGACTACCAAGACACCGGGCAGGTATGCGGCATTGACTTGCCGGATGGCATGCAACAGGCGGAGAGACTGCCGAAAACGCTGTTTACGCCAGCCAGCAAAGCAGCCTCTGGCGATCACGACGAGAACATCAGTTTTGACACGGTCGTCGACCTCATCGGCGAAAAGCTCGCCAAACACGTGCGCGAAGTATCCATCGAGATTTACGAAAGGGCCGCCGCCTATGCGCTCAAGCGCGGCATTATCATCGCCGACACCAAGTTCGAGTTTGGCCTCGATGATGAAGGTCGACTGCACATCATCGATGAAGCGCTGACACCGGACTCCTCGCGATTCTGGCCGGTGGATGCCTATGAGCCGGGCAGCAGCCCACCAAGCTTCGACAAGCAATTCGTGCGCGATTATCTCGACACGCTCGACTGGGACCAGACGGCACCCGGACCGGAACTGCCGGCCGACGTGCTGCAACAGACCGGCGAGAAATACCGTGAAGCTCTCCAACGCATGACGGGCTCCTGAGGCATTGGACCCCGGCGCTCATGAAAGCCCCGGTCATCGCAGTAAGCGGTGAACCGGAACACATCCTGGCCGGCCGTGCCCGATGTACAATAGCGGAATGCTAAGTAAGCTAAGCCAGCAGCTTGACCGCGTCCTGTGGGGCGACACTCTCAAGACCTATGGTCTGCCCGGCAAGGCCATCAGGGCCGTGCTGCGCAACCTGTACGCCGTGCTGCGTGACATGTTTGCCGGGCAACTGACGCTGCGCGCGATGAGCCTGGTTTACACCACGCTGTTGTCAGTGGTCCCCCTCATTGCGTTCAGCTTTGCGGTCCTCAAAGGCTTCGGTGTCGACGAGTTACTCGAAGACGAAATGTACGTTGTTCTCGAGCCTCTCGGTGAGAAGGGTCGTGAAATTACTGACAACGTCATGCGACTCGTGAAGAACGTCAACGGCGGGCTGCTTGGCGGCCTTAGCCTGGCCTTCTTTATATACACGGCGATCTCGATGGTGCAAAAGGTCGAGGAGGCCTTCAACTACGCCTGGTACGTGAGCAAACCACGTAATTTCGCGCGGCGCTTCACCGAGTACGTTTTCGTGCTGACGATTGGCCCGTTGGCCATCGTGCTGGCGCTGGGCATGATCGGCTCGTTGCAGGATGAGAGCTTCGTGAAGTACCTGCTGGATAATCAGATTGTCGGACCGCTATTCGTTGTGACCAGCAAAGTGGCACCTTTTCTGATCGTGACCGGGGCGTTCGCATTCCTCTACTGGTTTATGCCAAACACGCAGGTGCGCGTCGGGTCCGCACTGGTCGGTGGCGTCGCCGGAGGATTTCTCTGGGCCACCCTGGGCGTCGTCGTCGCTACCGTAATCGTCAATTCCGCAAGGACGATGACGGTCTACGGTGGCTTCGCGATAGCGATCATCGCGTTGATCTGGTTGTATCTGAACTGGCTCGTGCTGCTGGTTGGCGCGCAGCTGGCTTTCTACCACCAGAACCCGGCCTACCTTCGAATAGGCCGCCGGGAGCCACAGTTGTCAAGCAGCATGCGTGAACGACTGGCGCTCAACGTGATGCTGCTTGTGGGTCTTGCTTTTCGCAACCCCGAGTCGACCGTCACTGTCACAGAGATCAGCGACAGACTTCGAGTCCCCTCGATCACGCTCGAACCGATAATTGCCGGCCTGGAAGAACATGGCTTGCTGACCTCAACAGAAACTGAGGAACTTGTTCCCGGCCGCGACACAACACATATCCTGCTCGTGGACATACTTGCGGTGGCACGTGATTTCGGAGAGACCGGCTCTATCAGTCGACCGCAATGGTCAACCGCGATTGAGGAAATCGGCACGCATCTTGACGCGTCAGTAGCGTCGACCGTCGCGGACCAGACCTTGTCCGACCTGCTCGATCAATCCGCCGGCTAACTTCCGGCAATCGTCATCTCTTCGACGAGCAGCGAACCACAGCGTATACCACCGCGAAGATCCTGGTCCTCGCCAACCGCGACGATGCGCGGGTAGAGTTCCCGGAGATTGCCGGCAATAGTCACTTCGTGAACCGGGTACTGAATTTCGCCATTCTCGATCCACTGTCCAACGGCGCCGCGCGAGTAATCTCCGGTCACACCATTGACGCCCTGACCGATCAACTCCTGCACCAGGAATCCCGTCCCCATCTCCCGGATCATTGACGCCTGGTCCTGACCGGCGCCGCCGGGAATGATGAGGTTCTGTGCGCCACCGGCATTGGCCGTTGTCGACAGCCCGAGCCGGCGCGCGGAATAGCTGCTCAGGATGTAATCCTGCAGCACGCCATCGGTAACGATTTCGCGATCCCAGGTAGCGACACCCTCGGCGTCATAGGCCGTACTTGCCATGGCTTTTCTCAGGTGAGGACGTTCCTGGATGCTCAGGAAGTCCGGGAATATCTTCTCGCCCGCCGCATCGAGCAGGAAGGAAGAGCGGCGGTATTGCGCGCCGCCGGAGATCGCCCCGATTGCGTGGCTGATGAAACCCCTCGCGAGCTCCGGAACATAGAGTACCGGCGCCCGGGTTGTCTTGAGCTTGCGCGCGCCAAGACGATTGATGACACGACTGGCGGCCGATTGGCCAACGACGGCAGGCTTGTCGAGCTCCGCAGGATCCCGTGCCGAAGTGTATTGGTAATCGCGCTGCATGACGCCATCGGCTTCCGCCAGCACGACGCAGGTCATGCTGTGACTTGTGCGTGTCGAGCTTCCCACGAAACCGTGCGAATTCCCGTAGGCGCGCGAGCCGCGATTCGTAGAGACCGTGGCGCCCTCCGAGTTGCTGATACGTTCGTCAAAATCGAGGGCCGCCGCTTCCGTCTCAATGGCGATCTCTATGGCATCCGAGGCTTCGATGTTCCATGGATGATCAAGATCGAGGTCCAGGATATCTGTGCACATCAGCGCTGCATCGGCCAGACCCGCGTACTGATCGCTGGCGGTAACCTCGGCGAACGCACAGGCTTTGGCAACCGCCTCACGAATCGCCTCTGGCGAAATATCGGAGGTGCTTGCACTGCCTTTCCGGGATTCTTTGTAGACAGTAATCCCAATGCCCCGATCATTGGTGTATTCGAGGTTTTCCACGTCGCCATGTCGTGCCGTCGTAGAGAGGCCGATGTCGTGGCTGACGGCAACTTCCGCCTGATCGACGCCGCGACCTGCCGCTTCATCGAGGGCAAGCTTGACGAGGCTCTCAAGCGCTTCCCGGTTCAGCGATTCTCGTTTGGCGAGTTTTCCCATGTCATTCCGTATCCTGTTGTTGTCGGCCGTGCACCTGTCCGCCGCGTGATAAACTTCCGGCGCAGTGTCGTACGCGGAGGTACTTTAGCCGGTGACAGATTTAAAGCCTAGTAAAAGCGCAAGAAAACGGGAGTTTCTGGCTCTGCAAAAACTCGGCGAAGACCTGGTTGGATTGAAAGCAGCGGATCTGCGCAAGATGGATCTCGATGAAGATCTGTTGGAAGCCGTACTCGACGCGCAAAAGATCAAGTCGCGCGGCGCACTGCGTCGGCAGAAGCAGTACATCGGCAAGATCATGGGGCAGGTCGATCCGGAGCCAATCCGCGCGGCGATAGCGCGCCTCTGCCAATGACCTTCGGGAATGATAGTATCTCGCGATGACAATTGAAGTCGGAATTATCATGGGCTCCCGGTCGGACTGGGAGACTATGCGACACGCGAGCGAAACCCTGGAGGCGCTCGGCGTGGCCTTCGAAGTCCGCGTCGTGTCCGCACACCGGACACCGGACCTGCTGTTCGAATACACCGCATCCGCCGCGGCACGTGGACTGAAAATCATCATCGCCGGCGCTGGCGGTGCCGCCCATCTGCCCGGCATGGCGGCCGCCAAGACACGACTGCCGGTACTCGGCGTTCCGGTGCAGTCCAAGGCGCTCAATGGCATGGACTCCCTGTTGTCGATCGCACAAATGCCCGCCGGAATTCCTGTGGGCTGCATGGCGATTGGTCGCGCGGGAGCTGTCAACGCGGCGCTGCTCGCTGCCGCAATGCTCGCCAACAACGACCCGGCGATCGCGGCAGCGCTGGATGACTATCGCCAGCAGCAAACCGACCAGGTCCTCGCTAACAGCGATCCGACGAAGTAGGCTCGATGCGAGTCGGCATTATCGGCGCCGGGCAACTCGGCCAGATGTTGGGTTTTGCTGCCCGCGATCTCGATATCGAGTGCCGCTTCCTGGACCCTTCGCCCTCACCGCCGGCAGGCGTTTGTGGTGAGATTATTCAGCGACCCTTTGACGACGCGGCGGCGCTGGATGAGCTTGCCAGGACCTGCGACGTCATAACCTACGAATTCGAAAACGTCCCGGTCGCTGCCCTGCAACGTATTGTCCAGGATGTGCCTGTCTATCCGCCGATCGATGCACTGCGCCAGGCGCAGGACCGTTTGTACGAAAAACAGCTGTTCACGGCACTCGGCATTCCGCTACCCGGCCATCATGCCATCGGAGCCTGTGAAGACTGCGCCGTCGCCGCCGACAAACTCGGCCTGCCAATGGTCGTAAAGACGCGCCGACTCGGCTATGACGGCAAGGGACAGTTTGTCGTGCGCAAACCAGCCGACATCGAGAAGGCCTGGAAGACCGTGGGTGGACAAGCTTTGATCGCCGAACAGTGGGTCACGTTCGACATGGAAATCTCGGCGATCGGCGTACGCAATGCGGCGGGAGACATTCGTACCTATCCTCTGACCCGCAATGTACATCGCGACGGCATCTTGCGAACGTCACATAGCACCATTGGATGCCCCTGACCTCGAGCAGAAGGCCTCCGGCTACATGCGTCAGCTGCTTGAACACCTGGAGTACGTTGGTGTCCTGGCACTCGAGCTGTTCGTCCGCGGTGACGAGCTGCTCGCCAACGAGTTCGCGCCGCGCGTGCACAACTCCGGGCACTGGACCATAGAGGGTTCCGCGACCAGCCAGTTCGAGAACCATCTGCGGGCCGTAACTGGCCTGCCGCTGGGGTCCACCCGGAGCCTCGGACACGCCGGAATGGTCAACCTGATTGGCGAGATACCGAACGCCGCACGCGACCTGGCTGCCACCCATCTGCACGATTATGGCAAAACGCCGAGAGAGGGCCGGAAACTGGGACATATCACGGTGGTCAGCGAAACCACCGCAGGCCGCGATGAGCTGGTCGACAGCGTCAGCGCGACTGTGAACTGATCGACGTGCGGTCGTGAGAACGTGGCATAGGCCGCGGGCCGAAAAAGAAGGTAAACTTAACTGACATGTCGTATTTGCAACATTTCAAGCTGTCAGAACAGCCGTTCAGGCTGACGCCCGATCCGGATTTCATCTACTGGAGCAAGCAACATGCGCGCGCCAAGGCGTACATGGAATCGACGATCTGGCTCGCCGATGGTTTTGTCGTAATCACGGGTGAAATCGGCTCGGGCAAGACGACATTGCTGCAGTCATTCCTGTCTGAGCTGGAGGACGACGTGATCTACGCCGTCGTTTCCCAGACACAGCTGACGCCGACGCAATTCCTGCAGGCCGTGCTGACTGAGTTTGGATTCAAGCCATTCAACATGAACAAGGTTGAGCTGCTGGACATGCTCAACATGTTTCTCATCGAGCAGTATTCGAATGGCAAGAAAGTCGTGCTGGTCGTTGACGAAGCGCAGAACCTTATCGCGCAAGGTGCTCGAGGAGATTCGCATGATCTCCGGCATCGAAACGCACAAAGAGAAGGTGCTGCGCATCATCCTGGCCGGCCAGCCGGAGCTCAGGGAAACGCTGGATTCACCGCGCCTGAAACAGCTGGTTCAACGCGTGCGACTGCGGTTCCACCTGAGCGCACTCGACCCGCGTGAGACGCGCGAGTATATCGAGCACAGGCTTGCCGTCGGCGGACGCGAGGAAAAGAACCTGTTCGCCGACGATTGCTTCGACGTTATTCACCGATACAGCGGTGGCGTTCCGCGCCTCATCAACACCCTCTGTGACACGTCGTTGCTGTGTGCGTTTGCCGACGAGAAGCCTCTTGTTGAAGAAGCCGATGTCTTGTCCGCCCTCAATGAACTCAACTGGGAAGAACACAACAGCGACACCGGTATCAACCGCAAGCTGCAGCAGGTAGATCGCCGCAAACCCATCGGTGGGCTGATAACGCAGATTGACGTCCGTTCGAATGGCGAGCTGCTTGCCGAGCACACTTTCCCGCTCGGACGCGTCATCGTTGGGCGCTCTCCGGACAATGAGATCTACATCAAGAGCAAGTTCGTCAGCCGCCATCACGCGCAGCTCGTCAGCGATGACTCCGGTTGTGTCGTCGAAGACCTGAACAGCACTAACGGCGTATTCCTGGGCGAAAGACAAATCAAGAAGTATCGACTGCGCGACGGCGATGTCATATCGCTAGGCGTTCACGAGCTACATTATCGCGACCTGCGGCAAGTTGATCATGGAGAAACCGGCCCGGTCGAAGACCAGATCCACGCGGTCAGAGAGTCGCAACCGGACGAAGATTCCGAACCGGATTCGGCCGTCAACGAACAATAACCGCCACTACTGCGTCGGCATCGATTTTCAGCGTCGATTGGCCGTGCGCTCCACGACTACGTGGAAAACCGACTCTACCTCGACGCTTTCCTGTTTCGCGAGAGCGTCCTTCGTTTTTGCCCAGTCGGTGTACGCTCGCATGAGCGGCTCTTTTTGAATCCCCGCCGGCTACGAGTCTCGGAAGTCTAGTGGTCCTGGCGCTGCCCGACGCGGCGATCGGCGACCCTGTGGTCGCGGCGCTTCAGCAGCACAACCAGGCCGGCGACGAGGCAGACGAGGCCAACAACAAAGCAGATCGTGGGCCAGTACCAGTGACTGACGTACATCGAGGCACCGAGCGTCAATGCGCCAACCAGCAAATAGAAGTACGGCAGGCTTTCGTAGATTGGTTTGGAGACCCACATAGTGTTGCTGACTTTTGCCTCGGGGTTGTCTCATTCTCCATAGGGACGACACGTTGTCCAGTGCCACAATGCACAAGACCCGGCTGAAGAGCCGGGTCCGGGGTGTATTTCAAGCCTGAATTCGCGGCAAGAATGCCGCGAATGGGCGTCAGCTACGCCCGAATCTGAACAAGCCGAGAATCCTCGAGAGTATGGAATCAGTCAGACCGTCAACAGCCAGATCCGGCTCAATATCGGCGCTATCACCGCGTAAGCCCTGAACGAACTGCTGCGCACCAGCATCCATGTCTTGTTCTGTAATGGTGTTATCGAAAGCCATTTTAGAGTTCCTCCCTCAAGTCAACGCAACTCTATCGCAGCGATATGTTGAATGAAGTGAGATGCCTCACATTGTGAGCCGTGAACTACTGGTTTTACGAGGCTTATGTGAAATTCGATCCGGACGATCGCCGCCTCATTGCGCTACGCGGTACCGCCAACGGTCAGCTCATCGATCTTCAGCGTCGGCTGTCCCACACCCACTGGCACACTCTGCCCTTCCTTGCCGCAAGTGCCTACACCGGTATCGAGCTCGAGGTCGTTGCCGACCATGGAAATCTCGTGCAAAGCTTCAGGACCGTCGCCGACCAGCATCGCCCCTTTGACCGGCCGGGTGATCTTGCCTTTTTCGATCAGGTAAGCCTCGCTGGCGGAAAACACGAACTTGCCGGACGTGATGTCGACCTGCCCACCACCAAAGTTGGGTGCGTACAGACCCTTGTCGACCGATGCAATAATCTCCTCGCGCTCATGCGAACCGGCCAGCATGTAGGTGTTTGTCATGCGCGGCATCGGAATGTGGGCGAAGGACTCGCGACGCCCATTACCGGTCGGCTCGACACCCATCAACCGGGCGTTGAGTTTGTCCTGCATGTAACCGCGCAAGATACCGTCCTCGATGAGTACGGTTTTTTGACCCGGAGTGCCCTCGTCATCGATCGACAGTGAGCCGCGACGATTCGCAATCGTACCGTCATCGACAATCGTGCAGAGTTTTGAGGCAACGCGCTGACCGATCTTACCGCTGAACGCAGAAACGCCTTTGCGGTTGAAATCGCCCTCCAGGCCATGGCCGACAGCCTCATGCAGGAGAATTCCGGGCCACCCGGAACCCAGTACGACAGGCATCGTCCCGGCGGGCGCGGGTTCCGCCTGCAGCTGCACAACGGCCTGACGCACCGCCTCAGTCGCATATTGCAGCGGCAGATCACTGTCGACAAAGTACTGCAGGTCCGTTCGGGCACCGCCGCCAGCGTAGCCCTGCTCCCGCTGACCGTTCTCCTCCAGGATGACGCTGACGTTGAGTCGTATCAGCGGTCGAATGTCGGCCGCCATCGTGCCGTCAGACGCTGCGACCAGCACCAGGTCCTGGCTGCTCGACAAACTGACGATGACCTGCTCCACACGCTTGTCGAGCGCGCGCGTGGCGGCATCGATCTCCAGCAGCAAACTGGTCTTTTGCGCTTCATCGATACTGCTGGTTGGATCCGCGTGGGAATACAGTGGCCGTGGCCGAGTTCCGATGCCATGCCTGCACCTCGCCTTCCTGCCCCTGGCGAGCGATGGCGCGCGCTGCGCCCGCCGCTTGCGTCAGCGCCGGCAACAGCAGCTCATCGGAATACGCGAAACCGGTCTTTTCGCCGCTCGTGGCGCGCACGCCGACGCCCTGGTCGAGGCTGAAGCTGCCCTCGCGGATGATGCCGTCCTCCAGTGTCCAGCTTTCCTGGCGACTTACCTGGAAGTAAAGGTCGGCGTAATCGACGCCACCACGCATGACGCTGCCGAGCGTCGCGCTCAGCTGCTGCTCGCCGAGGCCCGCAGGTTCGAGCAGGCGGGACATTACTGTGTCGATTGAGTGGTGTGTGGCGTTGCCCAAAACAATAATTCCATTTCCAAGATTTGACTAGCGGCCGTTGGCCCGAAGGCTGCCGGCTTTTCTCCGCGCACTTATTTCAGCCGGCGATTATCAAGCGCGGGAAACTCGCTCCGAAGGCGCGCCGGCAACGCGGGGTCGATATCCGCCGCAACGACACAGTTGCCTGTCGCGCGCTCGGCGAGAATTCGGCCCCAGGGATCGCAGATCAGTGAGTGCCCGAACGTCGACCGGTTGTCCGGATGACGGCCATATTGCCCGGGTGCAATCACATAAGCCAGATTTTCTATCGCCCGGGCACGCAGCAGTGTATGCCAGTGCGCCTCGCCGGTCGTTGCAGTGAAAGCGGCCGGCACGGTGAAAACAGTTGCGCCGTCGTCCACCAGCCGCCTGAACATCTCGGGGAACCTCAAGTCGTAGCATATCGTCAGTCCGATACGACCGCAGGGCGAGTCGACCACGACAACCTCGTCACCCGGGTACATGGAGTTCGATTCCCTGTACGACTCCTGCTTGTCGACGAGATCGACGTCAAACAGATGGATCTTCCTGTACAACGCCTGCGGCTCGCCGTTTGCGTCATACACCGGGCAGGCGCCGTAAACTCTCTCTTCGGCAATCGCCGGCGAAACCAGCGGCATACTCCCGGCAACAATCCAGAGCCCATTGCGACGGGCGGCCTCTGCCAGGAAATCCTGTAACGGACCCTCACCCGGATGCTCCGCATACCGGGCCTTGTCCTTGCCGCGTTCGGGCATCAGTGCGAAATTCTCCGGCAGCACAGCAAGCTGGCAGCCATCCTGCGCCGCCTCCTCCAGAAGCCGGCCGGCCAGTGTGAGATTGGCCGACACGTCCGGCCCGCTGTTCATCTGAATGGCTGCTGCTCGCATCGCTTCTACCCGCTGTGTCTACTCGCTGCCCGCCGACTCGGCGCTCGGGACGCAGCCGGCAAGCTCGCCGTGTGCCGCAAAGTCGGCCGCCGTAGTGCTGTCGATGAGCGGCTCATCCCAGCTTCCACCGATACCGTAGTAAACCTGCCCGGCCTCCTGCAACGGCTTTCTTGAAGATCTGGGAGAACACCAGCAAAGCGGCTGCAACCTGGGGCCCCGCTACCACGGCACCTACGATCGGCAGCGTATTGCCGACGTTCGCGCTGACGACAGCCGTCTGATCGTAGTCGCGCTCAGCCAGGCTCGCGCGCCCCACAATACCGATGTCGGCCGCCGGGACCCTCAAGCGACAGGTCGCAGGTGTAAGCATCGCCATCGACGATTCGAAACGAGCCAGCGATCTTATCGAAGCCAAATCCCTTGTTGAATACGTCACGAAAATCCAGCGACAGGCGACGCGGCAATTCGACCACACTCATCAGGCCGAACACGCGCCCCGCTCCGGGCTCAACTTCCTCGAGCTGACCGTCACCAAAACGAACCTGCACCTCGCCGTCGAGCACATTGAGGAACTCGGCGCGGGGTCCGCCGGACCAGTTCAGGTCGAGGTTTGCAGTCATTGCATCGCTCGCGATTCCCGGCTCGAAGCCCAGCCGCTTCATTGTCTCTACGACGTTTGTACTGCTAAGTGTGCCACTTGCGAAAGTGCGACTGCCAAGCGGGTCTGATTCATCGACGACCCACCTGCCCGTGCCGACAATTTCGAAGCTCCCGTCCTTGGTCGTTATAGACGTGGCATCGAGACCATTGGCGATGCGCTCGATGCGGACGTTCACGGCGCCGAGGTAACGCTCGCCCAGCGCAAAGTCCTCGGCAATCATGGTAATCGGCGGCAACTTCCGTGGGTCCAGCGTCGACGGCTCAGCGGCAGCCTCCTCGTCACCCGGCAGGTACATGCGCTCCATTTCCAGGACCATCGCGCGATCGGAGCCGAAATCATAAGGCACGAAAATGGAACCCACCATGTCCTCGCCGTCTACCTGCACCAGCCAGTCCTGGGCACTGCGATCGACCCTCACACGATGCGCCTGCAAATGCTGGCCAACGGCGTACAGATCATCGATGACAAGATCGATAGAACGGATGCGCTCAGCGGCGCCAACTTTTTGATCGCCGCTGCGCGACAGGTTCAGCCAGTCATCGAGTCGCACCGTGCTTGTCGCACCCCGAATGTGCAGGCCGCGCGTCTCAGCCGGCGCGGCCGCATCGCCACCCATTGAGACAACGCCACGGTCAAAATCCAAGGCTTCATCGAGCCTGGCAAACGCGACCTGCCAGACCATGCCGTTCTCTGCGAATCCCGCGCTTTCGATACGCTCGCCCCCGGGGAGAAAGCGGATATCACCTTTGACTTTCATGACGGTCGCTGCAGGCTTGCCAACCGGCTCCGGCATGTTAAATGTCATGCCTTCGAGTTCGGTATCTATCTGTATCGTCAGCGGCGACGGCGATTCCTGTTGGCCCCGCGGAAAAAGAATACGCGTTTCATAGTCGCTTGAACCGCTGATCAAACCGTTCAGCGGCACGCCAAGCTCATCGATGATCGCCTCGGCCGACACCTTGCCCTGCGTCGTTGCAACGACACTGAAACGCGGGTCGTCGGAGCGCGCCAGCTCGATGTTGACGTTGCTGCCGAGAAAGGTCGCACCCAGCGCCTCGCTGGAGATCTGATCACGCGAAATTGTCACCTCGCCAATCAGGTCTGTTATCTGTGCCGGAAACCCGTCAATAGCGAGCGTACCGTTATTGGTGCGAACGCGACTTGTGAAGTCGAACGCTTTCGCGTCTTTGAGCGGCACTTGGAGATCCAGCGTGAACGATGCATCGCCGGACACGGCGATACGCTCCAGCTGGCCGCCGAAAACGTCACCGATCGGGCTTTGCATCGAGAACGCGCGTATCGTTTCCAGCGTTCCGGTCGAGAACGCGTCAATTGTCAGCACGGGCTCACGCAGGTCTGCAATTTCGATGCGGGCGTCGACGGTTTCGTTGCCGGCGCTAATGGAGCTATTACGCACGGAGTACAGGCGCATGTTGTCGAGCACAACTTCCATGTTGGATTGCTCGGCAGCCGGCCACCTCGGGTGATACTTGAAGGTCAGGTTCCGTACCGAGCCCTGTAGCATAAACCTGCCCTCGTTATTGTCGAAAGGGAACTTGTCGAGCGGGCCATAAAGTGTCGTCGAGCCTTTGGGTATCGAGCCCTTTACCAGCGCCGACTGGAACCAGTTGTACAACTTTTCCTTGATGATCTTCTGCGGAATGTACTGTCGCGCCGCAGCCATGTCCTTGATGCTCCAGGTGCTCGCCAGGTCGATTACTGGCGAGGACTCGTCAGCATTGATGACCAGTTGCACGTTACTCTGGCTGTCGAAGACGTCATTGCGAATGCGAATGCTGTCAGAGAGTATGGTCGTGCTCGCGTCGCTGCTACGCCAGATCACGGTGCCATCCGCCGAGGCGATATCAATAGGCTGCGGCAAGTACTCCGGCAAATCGACAACGGCGTCTGACGAACGAATCTCCAGGCGGCCGCCCAGCCGGTTTGCTCGCACCACACCCGAGAATCCGCGCACACCGGGACGACGGCCATCCGCGGCTACGCCTGCCTTTTCGAGTTCAGCTGCGATATCAAAGCGCGGCGCTTCAGTATCGATGTCGGACACCGTTGCGATCAGCTCACGCACCGTGCCGCTCGGGTCGAAACTGGCCAGCTTCTGCTGCTGCTCGACCGTCAGCCACGGGGCAAACAGGTCCGCATCGTCGAGTTTCAGGTAAGACGCCTTGACGTCCATCATCACGATACTGCCGTCGTCGTCGGTGCTGACCTCCGCGCGCATCGACGTCTGGGGCCATTGATGGACCGGCGTCGTGATTTGCAGTTCTTCAGCGGCAACCAGCCAGCCATCGGCGGCAACGTTGAGCTCGAATCGCCCGCGCAGATCGAAGGCCTTGTCCGCAGCCAGCGCCAGGTCGGTGACATCCATCTCGGCGCTCGCATTGGTAACTCGTCCCTGCGCGTACGCCACCGACAAATCCAGATCGCCGGAGCCGGAAACCACGCGCCGGCCTCCTGCCAACTGCAGATCGGACCAACCGGCAAGAACAATGTCGTCACCCTCGACGCTGACGTCCCACCGGCGCTCTGCCACCGGCAGATCGATCAGCTGTGTCGCCGACACGGCGAGTCGACGACCGAGACTGGCTGGTGGACGAATGTCGGCAACAAACGCCAGTCTTCGTTTGTCGACGCTCAATGTCGCGCGCGGCACCGCAAAGAAACGCGGCCGCTCATCGCCAGGCTGCAGAAATCCGATCTGGATGTCCTCCGCAATGATCTCGATTTCAGCCAGCGCCGGATTGGCAGTCGCGCGATCGCCGAGAAGGTCGTCAATCGGCGCACCCTGGACCCACCAGCCACCGCCTTCCAGCTGTCGAACCTCGATGCTGGTGTCGCTCACGACGACCCGGTCAATGACCCGCTCGCCCTCAAGCAGCAGACGAGTCAGTGCCACGCTGACACGCACGGTCTCAGCGGCAATAAGGCGCGTCTGCGTGTCCGTTCGAACCAGTTGGGTGTCGTAAAACTCGAGCTCGGGCCCGCTCAAGCCCCAGCGGGCATCCATGCCGGAGAATTCGACCTGCATTCCGATGGCGGCGCTCGTCCAGTTCTTGATGTCCTCCTGGTATTCCGGCAACCGGGGCAGAAACAGTCGAAACAGGCCGACCGCAATTGCCAGCAATATGACAACGCCCGCCGCGCTATAGGCGAGGAACTTGAACAGGCGTTGCAGGAATAGTTTCATTGACTGGAAGCTTATCCGATTACTACATCAACACGACATCGAACTGATCCTGAAGATAGAGCGACTCGGTCTGCAGCCGTATGGACTTGCCTGTCTGCTCTTCCAGCTCCGCGAGACTGCGAGCCTGCTCATCGAGCAGCAGCTCGATAACATCCTCGTGCGCCAGCACCAGTACTTCGTCAAACTCGAATTGCCGCGACTGCCGTATTATCTCGCGGAACACTTCGAAACAGACGGTCTCTGCCGTCATCGCAAAACCCCGTCCAGCACAGCTTGGACAATCCTCACACAGGATATGCTGCAAACTTTCGCGTGTGCGTTTGCGCGTCATCTCGACCAGCCCGAGCGGAGAAACCGGCATGATCTGGTGGCGAGCGTGATCGCGCGCCATCGACTGCTCGAGCACCTGCAGAACGTTGTTGCGGTGCTCCGCTTCTTCCATATCGATGAAGTCGATGATGATGATGCCGCCGAGGTTGCGCAGCCTGAGCTGCCTCGCGATTGCCACGGCTGCCTCGAGATTGGTTCGGTAAATTGTCTCCTCGAGGTTGCGATGACCGACATAGCCACCTGTGTTTATGTCGACCGTCGTCATCGCTTCTGTCTGATCAAAAATAAGATAACCGCCTGATTTTAAGGGTATATTTCTATCCAGGGAACGACGAATCTCATCCTCGATACCGTGCATGTCGAATATAGGTCGTCGTCGCCGGTACAACTCCAGCGCCGGATCGATATGCGGTAGATACGTGTCTGCAAAGTCCCGCATGCCGTGAAAGTCGTCCTCTGAATCAACCAGGATGCGCTCGATGTCGCTGGTCACCATATCCCGCAGGACACGCAGGGGTAGCGACAGGTCCTCATGAACCAGCTGTTTTACATCACTCTTGCTGTATCGCTCCTTAACGACCTCCCACAGCTTGATCGTGTAGCCCAGGTCGGCTTCGAGCGTGGGCTTATCCATGCCTTCGGCGACGGTGCGCACGATCGCCCCACAGGAGATACCGCGTGCCGCGAGGATTTCCTCAGTCATGATGCGCAGCCGCTCTCGTTCGTCTTCGTCTTCTATACGCGCCGAGATACCGACGACTTCGCTGAAAGGCAGCAGCACCACGTGCCTGGACGGCAGCGTGACAAGAGTCGTCAGGCGCGCGCCCTTGTTACCCAACGGGTCTTTGACGACCTGCACCATGATCTCGTCGCCCTCGCGGACCAGGTCACGAATATTGGTCGGCTCACCGGCGCCGTTTTCATCACGGCCTGCGGCAATATCCGAGGCGTGCAGAAACGCTGTGCGCTCAAGGCCAATGTCTACAAACGCCGCCTGCATTCCAGGTAGCACTCGCATTACGCGGCCCCTGTATACGTTGCTATTCAATCCGCGGCGCACCGACCGCTCAATATAGACTTCCTGCAGGACCCCGTTCTCGAGCAAGGCGGCCCGCACTTCGCTCGGCGTCACGTTGATCAGAATTTCTTCTTTTAGCGATTCATCTGCCATCGTCTTTCCGCTGCAACAAAATATCGATGCCCGCCGCCCGCAAGAGCTCTGCCGTTTCATAAACCGGCAACCCCACCACGCCTGAATAACTGCCGCTGATCGATGCCACGAAAGCGCCACCGCGGCCCTGTATGCCGTACGATCCCGCCTTGTCGCAGGGCTCCCCACTTTGCCAGTAAGCGAGCGCCTCGTCCCGACTGATTTCTCGAAAAAGCACATCGGTCGAGCTCAGCACTGTTTGCACGCTGCCCGGACCACGCAACGCAACGCCCGTTAGCACGCGATGACGGCGTCCCGAGAGTTTCAGGAGCATTGCGATCGCATCTTCCTGGCCTCGAGGCTTACCAAGCACGTCGCCGTCCAGAACGACCGCCGTATCCGCGCCTATGACGAGATGTGTCGACTCGACCGCGGCCGCAGCGGCCTTGGCTATCGCCAGTCTGAGGACCATCTGCTCGGCTGATTCGCCGGCTTCAAGCGCCTCCTCGATGTCAACCGAACCGACGGTAAATTCGAGCCCGAGGGCTTCCAGTATCTCGCGACGTCTTGGTGACGACGACGCAAGGTGCAACAGAGGTTTGGGTTTGCTGGCCATTTCTTCACGCCCGGTGATAAGGGTGGCCCGTGTGCAACGTCCAGGCTCGATACAGTTGCTCGGCAAACAGTACTCGCGCCAGCCCATGCGGCAGGGTCAAACGAGAAAGCGACCAGGCGAAGTCCGCGCGTTGCGTGCACGCTTCCGAAACGCCGTCCGGACCTCCAATGATGAAACAGAGATCGCGACTATCACGCTGCCAGTCTGCGAGCCGCTCGGCTAATGAAGCGCTACTCAACTGCGTGCCACGCTCGTCAAGCAGGACTACCTGTTCGGTTTTCGCGACCTTCCCCAGGATTTGCTCGCCCTCGGCAACCCTGGCCCGATCGGATTTATCATTCTTGCCGCGCCGGACAGTCGGGATCGTGTCCAGCCGAAACTTCCACTCCCGTGGATAACGTTCCGTGTAAACGCCGAAGGCATCATCCACCCAGGCCGGCTGGCGATCTCCAACGGCCAATAGCCGGAGGTGCATCAGGCCCTAACCTTCGGTGGCCGTCGCATCGCCCGTCGGGACGATCGACCAGAGTTTCTCCAGGTTATAGAACTCGCGCACTTTCGGCAGCATTACGTGTAACAGGGCATCCTGCAGGTCGAGCAGCACCCATTCACCACCTTCCTCACCTTCGATACCAACGGGTCGGCAGCCCGCCTCTTTGGCTTTCTCAGCCACGTTATCAACCAGCGCTTTGACGTGACGACTGGAAGTGCCGCTGGCGACAACCATAAAGTCGGTTACGGTGGTCATGTCGCGAACATCGAGCTTGACGATATCTTTCGCTTTGCCGTCATCAAGTGCCTCGATAATCAGGCCAGTCAGTTCTTCGCTGTTCATGCGTAGTTCTCAGTAATCTTCAAATTGGACTCCCGTTCACTTATCAGTTTCATGCAAAATTCCATTTCTCATTCAGCTTCCAACCTCTGTCCTGTCAGGCGTAACAGCCAGACGCCGTTATTTCGTCGCGTACCGAATCGGGCATCAGGAACCGCGGATCGCGACCTGCGGCCACCAGCTCGCGGATTTCTGTCGACGAGATCTCGAGCTGCGTTACGGCATGAATATGAATACGACCATTCAGCGCCGTGTGCAGATCATCTACACGGTGCGTGCCAAAATCGGTGATCATCTCGCCA
Source organism: uncultured Gammaproteobacteria bacterium (assembly GCA_963841145.1). Classification (GTDB taxonomy): domain Bacteria; phylum Pseudomonadota; class Gammaproteobacteria; order Steroidobacterales; family Woeseiaceae; genus UBA1847. The sequence continues at coordinate 113,934 of CAWJBO010000014.1, read as the reverse complement.
AGCGGACCCATGTCCGGCGCCTTCCAGCCGGGCCGGTGCGCAACGATAATATGGGCGACGTCGAGAAATTCAGCCCATCGATGCCATCCGGGCAGCCCCAGAAAGGCGTCCATTCCAACAATAAGACCCAATGCGCGGTCAGGAAATTCCTCTCGCAGCGACAAAAGCGTGTCGATCGAATAAGAAGGCCCTTGCCGACGAACTTCGCGACCGTCAACGACGAAGCCGCTCTGACCTGCGGTCGCCAGCTCCACCATGCGAAGGCGCTCGCTCGCCGAGGCAACTGTCGCTCCCCTGTGCGGCGGGTCCCCGCAAGGCATGAAGCGAACCTCATCAAACCGCAGCGCCTGCAGCATCTCGAAAGCCGTTCGCAGATGGCCGTAGTGAATGGGATCGAAGGTGCCACCGAAAACACCCATAGGCCTCATTGGCGCGCCATCCCGATGACGATATCGCAGGCCATTTGCCAGGGATCGCCGCCTCGTTGTCCTTTCGCGGCCGCATCGGCCCGTCCCGTCGCCTTGAGCATGCGATTAAAAGCACCCTGTTTGTGCCGCCGCATGCAGTTGCGAACCAGGCCCTGTCGGTTGCTCCATACGCCGTTCTTCTGCATCGCGCTGCTCAAATTGCCACCCTGTCGAACGACGTCGTCGAGTCTCGACAGCGTGCGCAATTCACGAGTGAGCGCCCACATTACGATCACGGGCTCAACGCCCTCGGAGCGCAGGCCGCCGAGAATCCGGACGGCACGCGCCGCATCGCCACCCAACGCTGCGTCTGCGAGCTTGTAGACGTCATAACGACTGCTATTGGCCACCGCGTTGCTGACATCTTCGATGCTTACCGGACCCTCGCCGAGAAGCAGGCGTAATTTTTCGATTTCCTGGCCCGCCGCCAGCAGGTTGCCTTCGACCCGGTCCGCGATCAGGGCAACAACATCCGGATCCGGTTGCAGTCCGGCTGTACGCATTCGGCCCGCTATCCAGCCCGGCAGCTCGCGCAGCCCGATCGGCCAGATCGTCAGGTTGACGCCCTTCTGATCGATCGTCTTTGCCCACTTCGAGGCCGCGGCGCTGCGATCCAGCTTCGGCGCGGTGACGATAAACAGCGTCTCCGGGCCGGCCCGCTCAACCAGCTCGACAATAGCCTGCCCGCCGGCACGGCCCGGTTTTCCGGTCGGCAAACGAAGCTCAATGATGCGCTGCTCGGCAAACAGTGACAGGTTGCTACTCGATGCCAGCAGCTGTGCCCAGTCAAAACCGGTGGTAGCAACGTGCAGCTCGCGCATACCGAAGCCGCGCTGTCGCGCCGCCTCCCGAATCGCGTCGAGCGCTTCCGCGACCAGCAGATACTCGTCGCCGGTAACCAGGTAGCAGGGTGCGAGGGACTTCTTGAGGTGTGACGAAAGCTGGTTTGCCGACAGCTTCAAGCAATCTGCTCCATGGCGATCGATTCGCTTTCCAGCAGTACCGGGATTCCGTCGGCAACGGGATAAGCGCGCTTGCCGTCATCCGTCACCAGGGCTTGCGCCAGTGGTTGAGCAAGCTTGGTGCCCTCGTGATTGACGAGACCGCCCGTTTCGATCGCGGCATTCAGCCGTTCCAGCTCGTCCTTCTTCAGTACCGAAAGGCCCTTGTGACTCACCGGGCAGCGCAGAATTGTCAGAAGACGCTTATCCATGGTCGTTATTGTACAACGCATTGCCGCTGCAATAACCCTAAATTGGCGCTCAATAGGCCCGCAGGTCGGCAGCCAGCGCCTGGTTATCGCAAGCCTCGGCAGCGGCAATCGCGGCGCCGATATCCTCGGAGAACGGCCGAAACTGCTTGTCGATCAGTCGGCAGCGCATTATGAGTTTGACGGCAGGTACGTGCTCGCCATGCCGTAAGTGATCATGAACATAATGCTGCGCGAAAAACAGCGCCGGCAAAGGACTGTCCCAGGCGAGCATCCGTTCGAAGAACCACGCCCGCGCGCCGACCGGATCAGGATCCTCGTCAATCCGGTCGAACAAGTGCCGGAGTCCGCCCTCGCGATTACCGCGACTGACGAACCCGTAGGCATGGCTGAGCGTGTCCCTGCGCATTTGCTCCAGTTCTTCGGCGGCCGCGGTTGCGTCCGGTTCGGGCGACGATGGCAGGTCGATGTTCTCGACCAGGCCGTAGGGCCTTACCAGGCTCCCGACCAGTGAGAAGAATGAAAACGATAGCAATAGTTGCACGAGAGTCGCCAGCATCAGCGGCAGTTGTTCAGCTTGTATCGACAGCCACGCGAAGACAGGCAAAAACAGCGTTGCCAGCCAGAACGTCCGTGCACACTCACGAAGGAGTCGCGTCAGTGCCACCGGGTTCAGGCTTTGTAATGGCGAATGCGTAATTGCGAGGATCGCAATCGACGCAGGAAACAGCACTCCAGCTAATGTCAGCATGACAAGGCCGCCCGCCGTCCCGAAAATCCGGGTTGCCTCGGCCGTTGCCCAGACAAGCGCTACAACGGTTACGACCGGGAACAAGGTCCAGCCGTTGCCAAACCAGTTGAAGAACTCGATGCCCGGTACCTCGGGAGTCGCCCCCTTCGCGCGCGCCTCCAACAGGATCATCTGATAGCGGATTACGGCGGGGACAATGAGCAGCATCAGCAACAGGCCGAATAACCTGGCCCAGCTTGCGAACGAGAGTATCAGCCAGAAGAAGATCAACGGGACGAGTACTTGCGACTCTGTCAGCGGGTATGCGATCGCGCGGAGAACGCCAACAGGCTTAATGTTCATCGTCGCTGTCACCCGGCACGGGGTCGTACCCCGATGCGCCCCAGGGGTGGCAGCGGCCGATCCGCCGCACAGCGAGCCAACTGCCGCGCAGGACACCATGCCGTTGCAGGGCTTCGATCGCGTAGCTTGAACAGGTTGGCTGAAAACGGCAGTTGCCGCCCAGCCACGGCGATATTGCCAGCCGGTACAACTTGACCAGCCAGATCAAGGGCTGGGCAAGCCATCGGCTGACTGCACCAGGCATCAGGCTGCCCGCGCTGCCTCGGTCGCGAATCCGCGAATCGCCTTCAGCATCGAAGACAGACCGTTGCTGCGCGTCGGACTCAGGTGACTCTCCAGACTTGAGCGCCGCCACGAAGTCCGGCGGTGTGTCGAGAATGTCCTGTGGATACCGGCCGCTGTAGAGGCGCAGCAGCAGTGCAATCAGCCCGGAGACAATAGCCGCATCGCTGATCGCACGGAACTCCAGTCGTCCGTCTTTTTCTTCAGCGACAAACCAGACCTGTGACTGACAGCCGCGAATCAGGTGCTCCTCTGTCTTCAAGCTCTTCCGGAAATTCTGGCAAACGTCGACCGAGATCGATGAGGTACTGGTAACGATCCATCCAGTCATCGAAAAGGCTGAACTCCTCGATGACTTCGCGCTGCGCAGTTTGAACTTCATTAGTCATCGGCAACAGCGCTCCGTCGCCAGGTCGTTCCTTCGCGGCCGTCCTGGATCGCAACGCCGGCTTCCTGCAGCTGATCACGAATCGCATCAGCACGCTGGAAGTCGCGCGCGGACTTCGCCACGTTGCGCTCAACGATCAGCGCGTCGATATCATCGGCAGTCATTTCGCCATCGACATCGCCGGCAAACCACTGCTCAGGATCGCTGCCGAGCAGGCCCATCAGGTCCCCCGACGCATACATCGAGGCCGCGAGTGCCTCCATTTCCTTTTCGTCGTTTGACTTGTTCAGCGCACGTGCCAGGGCAAAAAATTCAGCCATCGCTTTCGGCGTATTGAGATCGTCCTCCAGCGCCTCGACCAGCTCTTGTGGAACCTCGGCCGCGGCCCGCGCCTCGTCGGACACTTCGATCCCTCTGACGGCACCGTACAATCGGTCCAGCATGCGCCGAGCTGACTGTATGGTCTCCGCCGACCAGTCGAGTGGCTGCCGGTAGTGCGCGCTGAGTAACGCGAGCCGAATGGCCTCACCGGGAATCGTCTCGATCAGGTCATGCACCAGCAGCACGTTGCCCAGTGACTTGGACATCTTGGTCTGATCGAGACTCAGGAAGCCGTTGTGCAACCAGTAGCGGGCGAATGGCGCCCCATTGTGTGCGCATCGGCTCTGCGCACATTCATTTTCGTGATGCGGAAAAACGAGATCCTGACCGCCCGCATGGATGTCGATCGTATCGCCCAGGTGTTTTTCCGCCATGGCCGAGCACTCAATATGCCAACCCGGCCGACCCCTGCCCCATGGCGAATCCCAGCCCGGCAAATCCGGTGTCGACGGTTTCCAGAGAACGAAGTCCTGTGCGGCTTTCTTGTAGGGAGCGACTTCGACCCGCGAACCGGCGATCATCTCTCGCAGATCACGCTTGGACAGCTCGCCATATTGCTCATGCGAAGACACATCGAACAGCACGTGTCCCTCGGCGACATAGGCATTACCTTTTTCGATCAGCGACGCGATCATCTCGATCATCACGTCGATATGCTGGGTCGCCCTTGGCTCCACGTCAGGCGGTTGTACGCCCAGCGCGCCCATGTCGTCGTTGTAGGCCTTTATGTAGACAGCCGTAATCTCATCGATCGGCTTGCCCGTTTCGATCGATGCGGCGTTGATCTTGTCATCCACGTCCGTGATATTTCGCGCGAACGTCAGCTTGTAATGACGGCGCAACACGCGCGCCAGGAGATCAAAAACCACGGCCGGGCGGGCATTGCCGATATGCGCGTAGTTATAGACCGTCGGCCCGCACAGGTACATCGTCACCTCGCCCGGTTTCTGAGGCTCGAACGGGATCTTTTTACCCCGCAGGGTATCGTGCAGCTGTATGGTCATGGTCTCTCGGTAAGGCAGTGCGCTCAGAAGAACGCAATGATAGCAATATTGCTGCTGGCCGCTACGATCGGTATTCTTCCCGACCGCATGTATTTCAACCAAGGACTCCTAAATGTCTGTCGCGCCCGTCAAATTTCAAGCCCGCCAAAGCATCGAGCAGGTTGAGGAAGGCAACGATCTGGCACCCAGGTTTGACGACCGTGGCCTGATCACCGTCGTAACAACAGATGCCACCAGCGGCGAACTACTCATGCAGGGTTACATGAATGCGGAGGCGCTGCAGCTGACCATCCAGACTGGCGAGGCTCACTACTACAGCCGCAGCCGCCAGGTGTTATGGCACAAAGGGGCCACCAGCGGCCTCGTGCAGGCCGTCCGCGAACTGCTGGTGGACGACGATCAGGACTGCGTCTGGTTACGAGTCGATGTCGCCGGTGGCGCGAGTTGTCATGTCGGTTACCGCAGCTGCTTCTACCGCAGTGTCCCGATCGGCGAGGACTTCACAGCAAAGCAGGACGACGGTCACGTGAACCTCGAGTGGACAGACACTGAAAAAGTATTCGACCCTGAAGAGGTATACGGCGACGCGCCGAACCCCACCATCCTCTAGGCTCGTCGAAAATCTGCACCGACGGTCGAGCAACTGAGAGATCCTCGCGATCGGCGCCGCGCATAGAATCCAGCTGAAGCGGAGCGCTTAGTTAGTGCGTTTTGGCTTACGACGACGCGTGTCGCGTCGTCGTCGTGCAGCGGGTTGCGGCTCACGGTAGGCGATGGCGCGCGCTTCGAATGCGTATTCAATCGAGCCGATCATCCACAGGTAGTAGCCCATCAGCTCCATGAACTCCTCGATCGCGAGCTTGGTGACGCGCAGATACGTATCGCCAAGTATGGACTGCCAAAGCGGCTCGTGGCCGACAAGCAAAACAAACGCGAACAAGATAACCGCACCTGCAAACAGCAACGTAAGACCTGGCGATGGCCAGATGCGCGCCAGAGCGATCCTCAGGCGCTTGCGATGCCGATACGTGTACGCAATCAGCAAGGCGCCAATTACGGCGATGAGAACCTGCCAGGCATTGTCTGCCACGAAGCGATCCAGAAAGTAGTCGGACTCACGAACCAGGAAGATCAACGCCAGCCCGCCAAATCCGAACGCGATCGGTCGTTGTGACGGACAGTATCGTGCCACCCAGCTCATGAGCAGGCCGCAGACGAAGAGTATGATTGCCTGGATGATTTCAACCGGCGAAAACTCGCTGGTGCCGAGAACGTCGGTGTCGCTGACGACGATATGCAGCTTGAGGCTGCCCGGTGACGCGATTTCCATCTGCGTCAACGCCCAGGTCACAAAAGCGATCGCAATGAAGTACAGCGGGTAACGAAACCAGGCCATACCCGACTATACACCGCGCGCGTCCTCAGGCCCGCAGCCTGAAGATCGGCAGTCCCTCCGGCGTCAGAAGACCATGATTAATAAGGAAATCTCTTGCATCGTCGGCATCGTTCCGAAACCAGTCATCGGTGCTGCCAAGGCGAAAGCTGTAGCCCCAGGCATCCATGTCCTGCATCAGGCGCGTGTGCCCACAACCCGCCAAGCAATCGGAAAGAACGACCTGCAGATAACAGACGCCGGACTCCTCAAGATCATCTCCGCCTGCATCCCGAACGAGACCGACGCGGCGAGTCCCCGTCATGCAAACGATGTGACAACTCTCGTGCAACAAGGAATGGATGGGTGTATCTCGTCGAACGTAAATCGTCTTGCCGACGACACCAGCCTCCGGTTCGCCCCAGTAACTGCCGGTGATAGCTTCGCCATCGCCCTCGACCACCAGGCTGAGTCCGTAGTTTCCGAGGAGCTCCGCAAGATCACCGAGGTCTGCGTCCGCGACGGTTAGCACTGCGTCGTTTACAGTCTTCGTCACAGGCCTGTTACAACGTGGAAATCTTCTTCAGGACGATTCGTACGAGGTCCTTTACAACCGCTTCGCGAAGCAGTTCTTCCTCCCGCGCCTTGCCGAGCACCAGCCGCGAGTCGTAGGTGTAGTCGCGTGTCAGGGTCAAAGTCTGCGGTTCCACGAGCGTCTTGTCGCTGCCATCAATCGAGTACTGGATGGTGTAGTAAACCTCGTATTCCGTCGGCACATTGCGTGCCGAAACGGACAGCACACGCTGGTCGGTTTCGTCATACAGGATCGAGATCGTGCCGGTCGACTCGGCCGCCGAGTCGACCAGTTGCACACCGGCGGTCTGCAGCTGCGCGCGGAGTTCCCGATAGAACAGGCTCTGGCGATCGTCTGTCGCGATGAACGTGCGTTGCATCTCGGCCGGCGTCGAAAGCGCGCCCTGAATCTGGAACCCGCAGCTCGAAAGGAGTGCCAGTGTGGCAACGACAAGATACCTAGACAACGATATTGACCAGTCGGCCGGGCACAACAATGACCTTGCGAATTTCATTGCCATCGATAAAACGTTGTACGTTTTCGTCGGCGATGGCCAGTTGCTCGATGGCATCTTTATCTGCATCCGCAGGTACCGGGACTCGCGCGCGGAGCTTGCCGTTAACCTGCACGACCATTTCGATCAGATCGACTGCGAGTGCAGACTCATCGACGTCAGGCCACGACTGGTCTATCAGGGGCGTCCTGTGGCCAAGGTCCTGCCACAAGGCATGGCAAATATGAGGCACGATAGGCGACAGCATGAGTACGACTGACTCGAGCGCCTCTTGAACCACCCCACGGCCTGCATCACTCTTGTCATCAAACTTGTTGATCGCATTCAACAGCTCCATTGCCGCCGCGACGGCCGTATTGAAGCTGTTGCGCCGACCGAGATCGTCGCTGATCTTGGCGATTGTCTGGTGCGTTTTGCGACGCAATTTCTGCTGCTGCTCATTGAGTTCCCCAGCTGCTGCGCCAGTTACCGGCCCTGGAGCGACATGGTCGGCAACCGCATTCCAGAATCGCTTCAGGAAGCGAAAGCTCCCTTGCACGCCGTCATCGGACCATTCGAGGGACTGCTCCGGCGGCGCCGCGAACATCATGAAAAGACGGACCGTATCAGCGCCGTACTTCGCGATGAGATCCTGCGGATCAACGGTGTTGCCCTTCGCCTTGGACATCTTGGCGCCGTCCTTCAGCACCATGCCCTGCGTCAGCAGGTTGGCAAACGGCTCAGCGACATCGGTCAGTCCTTCATCGCGCATGACCCGCTGAAAGAAACGTGAGTACAGCAGGTGCAGGATGGCATGCTCAATGCCGCCCGTGTACTGGTCGACAGGCGTCCAGTAGCGGGCACGCTCATCCAGCATCGCCTCGTTATTATCCGGACAGGCATATCGTGCGAAATACCAGGAAGACTCGACAAAAGTGTCGAAGGTGTCGGTTTCACGGCGCGCCGGTTTGCCGCATTTCGGACACGCGACTTCGTAAAACTCCGGCATTTCGCGCAACGGCGAGCCTACGCCAGTGAACTCGACGTTCTCCGGCAACACCACCGGCAACTGATCTTCGGGCACCGGCACCGCATCGCAATCGTCGCAATAGATGATTGGAATCGGCGTACCCCAGTAGCGCTGTCTCGAGACGCCCCAGTCACGCAGACGGTAGTTGACCGTCCTGCCACCACGACCCGTCTCCTCGAAGAAATCCGCGATCGCATTGAACGCCTCTTCCGAGGACAGGCCGTCGTATTTGCCCGAGTTGACCAGGACACCCTTGTCAACGAACACGGCCTCGTCGATATCAATCTCCGTGCCATCGGCGGGTGCGATAACCTGCTTGATCGGAATGCCATGTTTGCTCGCGAATTCCCAGTCGCGCTCGTCGTGTCCCGGGACCGCCATGACGGCACCCGTGCCATAACTCATCAGCACGAAGTTCGCGACCCACAACGGCACGTCATCCCCGGTGAGCGGATGGGTCGCCGAGATGCCAAGCGGCATACCCTTCTTCTCCATCGTCTCCAGCGTCGCTTCGGCCGCATCCGTTGTCGTGCACTCCTTGATGAAGGCGGCGATATCCGGATTGTCCAGCGCCGCTTTCGCTGCGAGTGGATGCTCGGCGGCGACCGCCATGTAGGTAACGCCCAGCAGCGTATCGGGACGCGTCGTGTAGACCGTCAGCGGCTCATCCTCGTCGGCGACGTCAAACGACAGCTCGACGCCTTGGGAACGCCCGATCCAGTTGCGCTGCATGGTCTTTACCGATTCCGGCCAGCCGGGCATCTGGTCAAGCTCATCCAGCAACTCGTCCGCGTAAGCCGTAATCTTCATGAACCACTGCGGAATTTCGCGACGCTCTACGAGCGCATCAGAGCGCCAGCCCCTGCCATCGATTACCTGCTCATTGGCGAGTACCGTCTGGTCAACCGGGTCCCAGTTGACGACCGAGTTCTTTCGGTAGACAAGGCCTTTGCTGAACATGCGGGTAAACAGCCATTGCTCCCAACGGTAATACTCCGGGCGACAGGTCGTAACCTCGCGCGTCCAGTCGTAGGCGTAACCCAGTCGCTTGAGCTGGCCACGCATATCGTCGATGTTCTTGTAGGTCCATTGCGCTGGCGGCACGCCCCGCTGAATTGCCGCGTTCTCGGCGGGCATCCCAAAAGCGTCCCAGCCCATCGGCTGCAGGACATGCTTGCCCTGCATACGCTGATAGCGGGCAATGACATCACTGATCGTAAAGACCCGCACATGTCCCATGTGCAGCCTGCCACTGGGATAGGGGAACATCGTCAGGCAGTAGAATTTATCTTTGTCAGGGTCTTCGGAAACCTCGAAGCTGCGCGCTTCGGCCCAATGATCCTGCGCCACCTGTTCGACGATTTCGGGCTGGTAGGAGGTACTCATAGGTATCGCTGTAGTTGTGTCGCCGGGAAAAACCGAAGCCTACATGAACAGGCTGCAATTCGCAGCCTGTCGCGCTAAAGCGCCGAGCTAGCGGCTGGCACGATGCCGTAACCAGAAGCCGGCGACAATGATGAGGCAGATCGCGATAATCGGCGTATTGCCTGTGCCCGCATAAGGCGTCATGCCTCGCCTCGGTTCAATGTCAGCCGTCATGAGTTCTGGCTCGAACTGCTTGCCGACATCCAGCAGCTTCCCGTCGAAGCCGATGAATGCACTGATACCGGTATTGGTCGACCGAATCGCATTGCGACCGACCTCGAGCGCACGCATACGGGCGATTTCCAGGTGCTGGTGCGGCGCGATCGAATCGCCAAACCAGGCGTCGTTACTCACGTTGATGAGCAGGCTGGCCTCGGGGAGCGCGTAGAGCAGTTCGGCGCCGTAAGCATCCTCGTAGCAGATTGCGACGGCGAGCCGGGCGCCATTGGCGGCCTCCAGCAGGGGCTGCACGGCCTCACCCGGCGAGAGATCGGAATGCGGCAGGTTCTGCATTTTCATCCACTCGCGGACGCTGTCAGGAACAGGAAAGTACTCACCGAAAGGCACCAGGTGGTGCTTGCGGTAAGCCTGCGGCTGTGGCGTCCCGCCGCTGACCAGAAAGACGCTGTTGTAGATCTTGCCGTCGGGATCCCGATCGTAACTGCGTTCGAGAATGCCGAATACGACGCTGCGCTTGCTGCCGCGCAAATCGTTCCGAATCAGGTTGATGTAGGGCTTGACCTGATCGTTCAGCGCGGGGATTGCGACCTCGGGCCAGACCACGATCTCGCTGTCCGCGGCGCTCAAGGTGGATCGCCGGTAAAATTCCATGATGGGCTTCAGCTGATCCCGATCCCATTTCTTGTCCTGGGAAACACCCGCCTGCACGATGCTCACCCGAATCGGCTCGCCTGAAGGCTCGGTCCACTCCGGTATCAGTAGCAGACCACCCATCAGCCACGGCAACAGAACCGCGACCAGGCCAACGATGCGTTGCATGCCGGTCGACATCAACGTCACGATCACGGCCGTGGTGCTGACCAGCAGCATGAATGAGACCCCGTAGACGCCGAGTATCGGCGCCCAACCCGCAAACAGGCTGTCTATCTGGCTGTAGCCGAGCGCGAGCCACGGAAAGCCGGTGAAGATCCAGCCGCGCGTCCACTCGATCAGCACCCAGGCGGCAGGCGCGACGAGCAACATCAGCCAGGTCTCGCCCTGCGACAGGCGGCTGATCAGCCATCCTGCAACGCCGACCAGGAGCGCCATGAGCGACGCCAGCCCGACCATTAACAGCAGCGCAATCCACAACGCCGCATTGCCGAAGACGTGCACCGAGATGTAGATCCAGTAGGTGCCCGTAAGGAACATACCGAGACCGAACCAGAAGGCATGTGCTGCCGCGTCGCGCGGCGATACGTTCATGCAAACCCACAAGAGCGGCAGCAGCAGCAGCGGCGCCAGCAGCGACAGTCCGAAAGGCGCGAAACTGAGCGACATGGCGCAGCCAAGAACAAATGCAATCAGGCGGCTGAGTGCCGGGCGGTCAGCCGGCAGCAGAAGCGCGGGATGAATATCCTTGGCCACGAGCCGTCAGTCGTCGCGTCGCTGAACCTGCAACGCATCGATACGCCGCTTGTCCGCTTTGACGACGGCAAACTCGAAGCCCCCGAAGAGGATCTTCTCGCCGCGGCGCGGCAGCCGACCAAGCTCGTGCATGACAAGACCGCCGACCGTGTCGTATTCCTCGTCTTCGAGCTCGCAGTCGAAGTACTCGTTGAAGTCCTCAACACGTGTCAGCGCCCGCACTGCGAAACTGGGCTTGCCGTTTCGATCACCGTCCGGCCGGATGAACTCAGCTTCCAGCTGGTCATGCTCGTCGTCAATCTCGCCCACGATTTCTTCCAGCACATCCTCAATCGTGAGCAGGCCGGCAACACCACCGTATTCATCGACGACGATCGCCATGTGGTTGTGGCTCGCGCGGAACTCCCTGAGCAGCGCGTTGAGTCGTTTCGACTCCGGGATGACCGATGCGGGACGCAGCAGCTTGCGGATCGTGACCTCTTTTGCGACATCCGTGCCGAAGTAGCGCAGCAGGTCTTTTGCAAGGAGTACGCCCAGCACTTCATCGCGATCTTCGCCAATTACCGGGAACCGCGAATGGCCCGACTCAACGATCAGCGCCAGAATCTCGTCGAATTCCTGCTCGATATCGATGACGACCATCTGCGAACGCGGCACCATGACTTCGCGGACCTGGGTATCGGAAACGTCGAGGACGCCGGCGAGCATGCTCTTCTCTTCCGCGTCGAGATCGACCTCGGTCCGAATGAATGTCTGTATTTCATCGCGGCTCCAGGGATCCCCCTTGAAGGCGCGCTTGATGCGCGCGACAAGTCCGGGTGTTCCTGGGCCGCTCGTACTTGGCGGTTTTTCGTTCATAGGTGCTTAATGCCCTGTCATAGCGTTAGGTAGGGGTCGGCCAGGCCATTCGATGCCAGGATCTGGGTCTCGAGGCGCTCCATTTCAACGGCCTCGGCATCCATTTCGTGGTCGTATCCTAGCAAGTGCAGCATACCGTGGACCAGCATATGTGCCCAGTGATCGGCCACCTGCTTGCCCTGCGCGGCAGCCTCCTCGCTGACGACCGCGGCGCAGATAACGATGTCGCCGAGCACCCGCGGGGCCTCACCGGGCAAACCGGCGATCTCTCCCGCAGGAAAAGACAGCACGTTGGTCGCTTTGTCTATTTTCCGGTATTCATGATTAAGGGCACGCATTTCGTCTGCATCGACGATCCGGACAGAGACTTCCGCACCACCGGGAAACGAAGTCCCTGCTGCGTCCAATGCGCAACCCACCCAGAAGCGGATTTTCGAATCCGGCGGGATGTCCGGATTCTCGCACACCACCTGGACATCGACGGCCAGTGAGACAGCTTGCGTCACTTGTCGGGATCAGCGCGCCGATCGCTCTCTTCGTAAGCCCTGACTATTCGCTGCACCAGCTGATGACGAACCACGTCTTTCGGTGTGAAGTAGGTGAAAGCCACGCCCGTGACATTCTTCAACACCTCGATAGCGTTATTGAGACCCGACTCCTTACCGGCCGGCAGATCAATCTGCGTGACGTCGCCGGTTACAACGGCGCGCGAACCAAAACCGATGCGTGTCAGGAACATCTTCATTTGTTCAACGCTGGTATTTTGCGCTTCGTCCAGAATGACAAAGGATTCGTTCAAAGAACGTCCGCGCATGAACGCGAGCGGCGCAATCTCGATAACGTTTCTTTCAATGAGTCGCGTGACGCGCTCTGCCCCGATCATGTCGTATAACGCGTCATACATGGGCCGCAGATAGGGATCGACTTTCTGCGACAGGTCGCCCGGCAAAAAACCGAGGCGCTCGCCCGCCTCGACGGCAGGCCGCACCAGGACAATGCGTCGAACCTCTTCACGTTCCAGCGTGTCGACCGCGCTCGCAACAGCGAGATAGGTCTTGCCCGTTCCCGCGGGACCGATGCCAAAAGCAAGATCGTGCTGCTGGATACTGGCCATGTACGCGGTCTGGTTCGCGCCGCGCGGACGTATCAGTTTATGCCGTGTCTGAATGGTAACGATCTCGTCGCCATCAACCTCGGTCTGTGGCGGTGTCGCGTCGTTGTCGTTCATAAAGGATTCCTGCAGCAGCATGTGCACGCGCTCGGGGTCCAGTCGCTCGCTGTCGGTCATGTTGAACAGGGAGAGCAGCACATCTCCGCCCACCTCGGCCGCGCCAGGACGACCAGTGACGCGAAAACGGTTACCGCGGCTGGCAATTTCAACGTCCAGGCGACGTTCGATTTGTCGCAGGTGTTCGTCAAACTGACCACACAGGTTGGCGAGGCGGTGGTTATCGGCGGGCTCAAGGACGATGTCCCGAAAAATCCTGACAGCATTCAAGATCTGTATTCAAAACCTCTTTGCAGAAAGCAGCCTGTCAGGATGACAGGGGCGTCGCCATTGGCGCGTACTTGCCTGGCGAGATATCTATCAGGGCAATAGACCATTGGCTATCAGATTACCCTGAAGCGCGGGCCTTGGGAAGTGCCTGCCGACCACGCAGCGAATTCGGCAGCGCCTCGGTAATCACGACGTCAACGAATTCGCCGATGCAGGACGGGTCGGCGTCGAAATTGACCCAGCGATTGTTCTCGGTTCGACCGGCAACCTGGGTCGCGCTTTTCTTGGAGAGTTTCTCCACGAGTACCCGCTGCGTCGTGCCGACCATGCGCTCACTGATCTGCATGGCCTGCTGGTTGATGCGCGCCTGCAAGATCTGCAAACGCTGTTTCTTCACGTCCATCGGCGTATCGTCGGCGAGGCTCGCCGCCGGCGTGCCGGGGCGTGCGCTGTAAATAAAGCTGAACGACTGGTCGAAACCGACTTCGGCAATCAGGTTCATCAACGCTTCGAAATCCCTGTCCGTCTCGCCAGGAAAACCGACGATGAAGTCCGACGACAGGGAAATATCCGGTCGGGCCTCGCGCAGTTTGCGAATCTTCTGCTTGTATTCGAGCACCGTGTGTCCGCGTTTCATCGCCGACAGAATCCGGTCCGATCCGTGCTGCACCGGCAGATGCAGGTAACTCGCAAGCTTTGGCACCTCGGCATACGCCTGCACGAGACTGTCGGTGAACTCGACCGGGTGCGAGGTCGTGAAGCGTATGCGCTCGATGCCATCGATGACAGCGACGTAGTAGATCAGCGTTGCGAGATCGGCAATGCTGCCATCGTGCATCGGTCCGCGGTAGGCATTGACGTTCTGCCCGAGCAGGTTCACCTCGCGCACACCCTGCTCCGCGAGACTGGCTACTTCGGCGATCACGTCGTCGAACGGACGACTGATTTCTTCGCCGCGCGTGTACGGCACAACGCAGAAGCTGCAGTACTTGCTGCAGCCCTCCATGATGGACACGAACGCGGTAGGACCTTCGGCACGCGGCTCCGGCAGCCGGTCGAATTTCTCGATTTCCGGGAACGAAATGTCGACGACGGAAGCGCCGGTCGCCGCCACGCCGTCGATCATCTCTGGCAGTCGATGCAGCGTCTGCGGACCAAATACCATGTCGACAAACGGTGCTCGTTCGGTGATGCCGGTTCCTTCCTGGCTGGCTACGCAGCCGCCGACGCCGATCCTGACAGCGGGGTTCTTCTCCTTCAGCGCGCGCCAGCGACCGAGCTCCGAGAACACTTTCTCCTGCGCTTTCTCGCGAATAGAGCAGGTGTTCACGAGCAAAAGATCGGCGTCTTCCGGCGTGTCGGTCAGCTCGTAGCCGTGCGACGCGCGCAGAACGTCAGCCATCTTGTCCGAGTCGTACTCGTTCATCTGGCAGCCCATGGTCCTGATGTACAGCTTTTTGCTCATAGCCCTGATTTTACCCCGTAGCGCCCGCGCATTGGCCTTTTGAGACGATGCGGGCGCGTAGCGAACTTCAGCATCACTCTATGAACCCCATGCCTTCGAGCCTGACAAGAATGCGGTGTGCCGCCAGGTCCGGCGAGATACCGACCGTGTCAATCACCATCTCGGCATTCTCCGGCGTCTCGCAGGGGTCACTGATGCCGGTGAACTCCTTGATCTTGCCTGCGCGGCGGCCGTGAGGTTCCTTGAACGCGCGCATGATAAATCCACTATCGCTTAAGTACGAAAGCCGCGCAGGCAGACAATGCGCCGCGCGGCTTCGAAATACTGTTACGCCGTAAACTCGTCTAGAACGGTATGTCGTCGTCGAAATCGTCCGGACCCGGCTGCGGCGGCGCGTTGCCACCACCCTGACTGGGCTTGCTGCCGCCCTGGCTGGGGTTGCTGCCGCCCCGGCTGCCGCCGAAGTTGCCGCCGCCACCATCACCGCGGCCGCCAAGCATCTGCATTTCGTCGGCGATGATCTCCGTGGTGTAACGATCATGGCCATCCTTGTCCTGCCACTTGCGCGTACGTAATTTGCCCTCGATGTAGACTTGCGAACCCTTGCGCAGGTATTCGGCCGCTATCTCGGCGAGTCGGTTAAACATCGCCACGCGATGCCATTCCGTGCGGTCCTTTTGCTCACCGGTCTGCTTGTCCTTCCAGGACTCGTTGGTGGCAACTGTGCAGTTGGTAACCGCCGAGCCGCTTGGCATGTAGCGCGTCTCGGGATCCTGCCCGAGGTTACCAACGATAATGACTTTGTTTATTCCACGGGCCATATCGGTCCCCTAATTGATGTGTCTTGTTGTTGTGTGGCCCGCCGTGAAGGCAGCGAGGGGGGCCTATTGTAGAGCCTGACGGACCAAAAGCCAGCCCGATTTCTGCATCTGCCGCCCTATTTATGCGGTTGGCCGCCGCAAGCTGCTGAAGCCCTGTAATGCGAGCCAGATAGCCGCCAGGAGCGCGCAGACAAAGAACACGTCGGATGGCCGGCCAGAATGAAGGAAGCGGCCACCAATCAGTCCCCCTGAAAATGCGCCCAGGAACTGCGCACTCGAAAAAACGCCGAGCGACGCGCCCCGCAGCTCGTCGTCCGCCAGCACCGACAATCGTGCCGGCAGGCCGGCCTCAAGGAAGTTGAAGCCGGCGAAGTACAGGACAAGCGCCATGAACACCGGAACAACCGAGAAACCAAGGAACGTCAGCGCCAGTTGCGCGGCCAGGATGAGAACCACGGCGATACCTATCAGCTTGCCTCGGCCTCGGTGCTCGTCCTTGATAATCATCGGTACCGTAATCAGCAGCGACAAAAGCAGCGCGCCAATGTACATCTCCCAGTGATCAGTCAGCGCCATTTCGAGACTGACACTGAGCAGGAACGGCAATGCCACGAACGTGGCCGTCATTATTGTGTGCAAGAGGAAGACATAGAAGTCGAGGCGCAACAGATCTCCGCGGAATGCCGGAATCAGACTCCAACTCGCTCGCCGCTTCGGTTTCGGAATCTTCGGTAACAGGCCGAGCAACAGCCCGGAGAGAACAGCAAGCGCGGCCGCGATCCAGAACAGCGACTGAACGCCGAAATGTGCGGCGATCAGCGGTCCTGCGACCATCGCGATCATGAAAGAAAAGCCAATGCCTATACCGAAAATCGCCATGGAACGAGTTCTGACTTCCTCGCGGGTTGCGTCGGCGATAAGCGCAGTTAACGTCGCCGATATTGCGCCGCTGCCCTGCAGCAGGCGGCCGGCGATAACTCCGTAGATGGAATCGCTTAGCGCGGCGAGCACACTGCCCGCCACAAACAACGCGAGGCCGAAAAGGATGACAGGGATACGCCCGATACGATCCGACAACGCGCCCAACGGTATTTGCAGCCCTGCCTGGGTAAGGCCATAGGCACCAACAGCAAGTCCGATCAGGAGGGGCGTCGCGTGCTCCAGTTCGGCCGCATACAGCGACAGCACCGGCAGCAGCGCGAACAACCCGAACATGCGAATCACAGCGATCAGCGCAACGACCATCACGGAACGTCGCTCAGTCGCCTGCATCACGACACTGGTTGCGGGGTTTGCTGTATTCACTTGCACGGTTCCTTTGCGCCGAAGATGCGCGGCGGCGTATATTAGCAGGTTGTTTCGCAATCCCTTAATCCCCCATTATGAAGACGATTGATATCCGCGGCGCCAGGACCCACAACCTGCGCAACATCGACCTCA
This sequence comes from uncultured Gammaproteobacteria bacterium, assembly GCA_963841145.1. Taxonomy (GTDB): domain Bacteria; phylum Pseudomonadota; class Gammaproteobacteria; order Steroidobacterales; family Woeseiaceae; genus UBA1847. The sequence continues at coordinate 96,546 of CAWJBO010000014.1, read as the reverse complement.
GCCTGCCGAGAGAGAAGCTCATCGTGATCACCGGTCTGTCGGGGTCCGGGAAATCCTCGCTGGCATTCGACACCATCTATGCCGAGGGTCAGCGACGCTATGTCGAATCGCTGTCTGCGTATGCGCGACAGTTCCTGTCGATGATGGAAAAACCGGATGTCGATCATATCGACGGCCTTTCGCCGGCTATTTCGATTGAACAGAAGTCGACGTCGCACAACCCGCGCTCCACGGTAGGCACCGTCACCGAGATCTACGACTACCTGCGCCTGCTGTTCGCGCGGGCCGGCACGCCACGCTGCCCGGATCACGACATCACGCTCGAGGCACAGACTGTCAGCCAGATGGTCGATCACGTGATCGAACTGCCCGAAGGCTCACGCCTCATGCTGCTTGCCCCGGTCGTCGCCGAACGCAAGGGCGAGCATGTACAACTAATGGCTGATCTGCAGGCACAGGGCTTCATCCGCGCCCGCATTGATGGAGAGATCTACGAACTCGATCAGCCACCCGAACTCGACCTTCGCAAGAAGCACACCATCGAAGCCATTGTCGATCGCTTCAAGGTCAAGGAGGACCTGCGGCTGCGCCTGGCCGAGTCCTTCGAGACTGCGCTGCGGCTCGCAGACGGCGTCGCGCGTATCGCCTGGATGGATCAGCCCGAGCAGGAGGAAATCATCTTTTCCGATCGCTTCGCCTGCAATATCTGTGGCTACAGCCTCACGGAGCTGGAGCCTCGTCTTTTTTCATTCAACAACCCTACCGGCGCCTGCCCAGGCTGCGACGGCCTCGGCGTCAAGCAGTTCTTCGACGCGGATCGCGTCGTCGTCAACCCGGGCCTGTCACTGGCTGGCGGTGCGATTCGTGGCTGGGACCGCAAGACCACGTACTACTACCAGATGATCAAGAGCCTGGCATCGCACTACAAATTCGATATCGAGACACCGTTCAACGAGCTGTCGAAGAAACTGCAGAAGGTCGTCCTGTACGGCAGCGGCAAGGATAAGATCGAGTTCTTCTACGCCAATTCGCGCGGTATGCAGATCAAGAAGCTGCATCGTTTCGAAGGCGTACTGCCGAATCTCGAGCGACGCTACCGGGAAACCGAATCCAGCGCCGTGCGCGAAGAACTTTCGAAGTTCCTGAACAGCCAGGATTGCCCGGACTGTAAGGGCACCCGACTGAACGAGGCCGCCCGGCACGTGTTCGTCGCCGAGCGATCGCTGCCGGAGATCACCGGCCTTTCGATCGGGCATGCGCGCGAATTCTTCCGCACCATGAAGCTCGAGGGCTGGCGCGCCTCGGTCGCCGACAAGATCGTGAAAGAAATCAGCGAACGCGTTGGTTTCCTGTCGGACGTCGGCCTCAACTACCTGTCGCTCGATCGCAGTGCGGAAACGCTGTCGGGTGGTGAAGCTCAGCGCATTCGCCTTGCCAGCCAGATCGGATCCGGCCTGGTTGGCGTCATGTACATTCTCGACGAACCGTCCATCGGGCTGCACCAGCGTGACAACAAGCGCCTGCTCGGCACGCTTACGCACCTGCGCGATCTTGGCAATACCGTGATCGTCGTCGAGCACGATGAGGAAGCGATCCAGCTTGCGGACCACGTTGTGGACCTTGGACCGGGCGCCGGCGTGCACGGTGGCCAGGTCGTAGCACAGGGCACACCGCAGCAGATCAAGGACGAACCACGGTCGCTAACTGGCCAATACCTGTCCGGCACGCGTGCCATCGCGATTCCGGAAGAGCGCACGCCGCAGGATCCGGAAAGGCAGATCTCGATCATCGGCGCGACCGGCAATAACCTGCAGGCGGTAGACGCCGCCATACCCGTTGGCCTCATGACCTGCGTCACCGGCGTCTCCGGTTCCGGAAAGTCGACGCTGATCAATGACACGCTCTACAAGGCTGTGTCGGAGCAGCTGAATCGCGCAAGTCGCAACCCGGCGCCACATACGGAAATACGGGGCCTCGAGCATATCGATCGCGTGATCGATATCAGCCAGAGCCCGATTGGCCGTACGCCGCGATCCAACCCGGCGACGTACAGCGGGCTGTTTACGCCGATTCGCGAGCTGTTCGCCGGCACACAGGAAGCCCGCTCGCGGGGCTACATGCCCGGACGCTTCAGCTTTAACGTCAAGGGTGGCCGCTGCGAGGCCTGCCAGGGCGACGGTGTTATCAAGGTTGAAATGCATTTCCTGCCCGACGTGTACGTACCCTGCGACGTCTGCCGCAGCAAGCGCTACAACAGGGAGACACTCGAGATTCGCTACAAGGGCAAGAATGTCAACGAGGTACTCGAGATGACGGTCGAGGATGCCGCCGATTTCTTCAGAAATGTCCCGGTACTGGCGCGAAAACTGCAGACACTCATGGATGTCGGACTCACCTACATTCGCCTCGGCCAGAATGCGACTACCCTGTCCGGTGGCGAAGCCCAGCGCGTAAAACTCGCCAAGGAATTATCGAAGAGAGACACGGGCAATACGCTTTACATTCTCGACGAGCCGACGACCGGCCTGCATTTTCATGACATCGAGCAGCTGCTCGGCGTATTGCATCGACTCCGCGATCATGGCAACACGATCGTCGTCATCGAACACAACCTGGATGTCATCAAGACAGCCGACTGGATCATCGACCTCGGTCCGGAAGGCGGCGACGGTGGCGGTCGCATTGTTGCGTCCGGCACGCCCGAACAGGTCGCTTCAGCGCGCGGCTCCTTTACCGGCGAATACCTCAAACCGCTCGTCAAGCGCGCGCGCAAATCGCTCCGCGGCGCCGCGGTCAGTGCGTAGGTAAAGCGACGGTTCGATGAGTTCGAGTTCCATGAGCAGATATCGACCATCGGCATCGCGAACCCAGTCGCCTCGACCGTAGGTCGGCTGTGGCTCTATCCGGGCGAATAATGCGCTTGCCGTCTCCAGCAATGCATGCGGCGGGCGCACGGGACTGATATCCGCACCGTGCTCCTCCTGGACGCGGAAATCGCCGGCCTTGGGCGTCTTCTGGATCGCATGGCTGTATTCGCCATTGAAAAAAAACAGCGAAAACTCCCCTTCGCTCTGAATGTTCTCGATGAATGGTTGCGCGAGAAAGGCACGGTTCGCGAAGACCTGCCGTAACTCCCTGAGCTGCTCAGCGCCAACCGGGTCCGTCAAAACGAATGTGTCTTGCGCATTCGCGCCGACCGTCGGCTTGATTACGATCCGTTCGCTCTGATGTTCGGCAAACAGGTCGGCCGTATTCACTGACTCGAAACCGTCGTACCAGGTACTCGGCACGATCGCGCTGCCACGCTGTTCAATATCCCGCAGATACGTTTTCTCCAACGTCCAGAGCACCAGCGCAAGGTCATTGATAAGCAGTGCCCGGGAAGCATCGATGCTGGCCAGCACTTCGAGGAATTGCTGCGCGTACTCCGGGTAGTCCCACGGCGTGCAGATGTAGACGGCATCGAAGTCGTTCCAGTCGACCTGCGACCGCCAGGCGACCGTCTCGACCTGCCAGCCGAGGTCTTTCATCGGTGCGAAACTCAAGTGAAAGTCCGTCACGAAATCGCCCATGTCGGCCATGGTCAGGTACGCAATCTTCTTCACTCGCTGAATGCACCGTTTCTAAGGAACCGGACCGTCAGCCGTATTGGCTCACGCATGCGCATCATGAATGCATGTGAGTGCTCGACCTCGACGAAATCTGTCATGCCCTCCAGCTTGGTGTCCGCCACCGACACCCGGCCATCGTCGGGGTTGTCGAGCACCGCGGAGGTAATCGGGTCGATCGTGCGATTACCGGCAATCACGCCGAGTTCGAAGGTCGCGGGTCCGAGTTTGAGGGGCACGCTTTGTTCACCTTTGCCAAGCTGCAGTCCGGCTGGCCCGTTCAGCCAGTCAAAACCGGGCCAGTCTCTAAGCTCGTCGACCGCCGCACTACCCTGGTTTGGCGGCCCAAGCATAACGACACGACCGAGCTCCGCGATGCCGTTCTCGCTGAGGTACTGACGCACCAGGATACCGCCAAGTGAATGCGCGACGAAGTGAATGCGCTCGACACCTTCGATCGAGCGACAGGCTTCCAGCCCCTCGGGGATGGCGAGTTCGGCGAGCTCCTCGACACTATGATCGCGCGACGGATAGTCAATGTTCGCTGTCTCGAATCCCTCCTCGGCCAGCGCCCGCTGCATGGGGCTCATGGAGGTAGAGGTTCGAGCAAGGCCATGCAACAGAACGACACAGTCGGCTGCCGATACGACGCCGGTCGAAAGTAACAAAGCTCCAATGAGCCACGCGCGCCTCATCATTACTCAGGCTGCCTGCGTAAATCCCTGCTCGCGCAGCTGCCTGTCATGCCACTTGCCGAGCACGGCCAGCCCAAGCGCCGCGCCAAACAGCGCCCAGCCCATATCCGACTGCGTGTCCCACGCATAACCCTGGGTGCCGAGGAAAGCTTCGGCGGCTTCATCGGAAAGCAATGCGACCCACCATTCGATCAATTCGTAGAACGCACTGAAGGCAAGGCAAAAACAGACAATGTAGAAATTTCTCCAGGCAGCAGAGCTGAAAACGTTCAGTCGAATCATGAGTTCACGCGCAATGATCGCAGGGATAAAGCCCTGCACGAAGTGACCGAGTTTATCGTAGTTGTTTCTCGAGCCGTCAACCGCGTCGCGCAACCAGTCGCCGACCGGTACCTCCGCGTAGGTGTAGTGGCCGCCGACCATCAGGATCACGCAGTGAACAAGGATCAGCACATAGACCAGCGTGGTCAACGGAAAACGGTCGCGCGTCAACCACAGCACGGCCGCACCCAGTACGGCCGGAAATACCTCCAGGCACCACGTCGTGAAGTCCTTCGGCTCAACACCCGACCAGACAAGCACGCCGAAAAAGACGACCATCCAGAGAATACGCATCGGCGTCATCGTTATTTTCCCTCGGCGGTCTGTCGCACGGCTTCGCCCTTCCTCGACCGCCAGTAGCCCTGACTGCTGAAACTCTGCCATACCCAAGGCAGCCAGCGCAGCAATGCAAAGCTGAGCCATAGCGCCCAGGCCAGGATCAGCGCCTTGTATATCCATAGCGGCACCGATATCACCGCGGCAACAGGCAAGGCCGATTGACTGCTGTCTGCGAACCAGTTCAGCACGTTGCCATAGGAGTTATGCCCCGTAACGTGCATGTCCGGTGTGCCGAGGAGGCCCTGTGGCAGCGCCGTCACGACGCTCAGCAACGCGACGACGGTCAATCCTCCGATACCGAGCTGAATGGTATTGAAACGCCACCAGTTAACGTCGATTTGCCATCGTTCCCTCGCACCGCAGGCCAGCAGCCAGACGACGACCACGGCAAGCACCGGCCAGTTGAAGGTGCTGAAGCCGAGACCCAAAAGAAGCCAGTGCCGGCCCTTTAGCGGCGCGAGCCCGACGCGCCCGAGAATGAGCGCGAAAACCACCAGCACCACCAGCTCCGACCAGTACAGTACCGCCGGCCCTAATTTGGGTCCGCTCGAGACCAGAAGCCAGCGGTCGCGTGGTTTGGTCAGCGACAGTTCGATATTGCTGGCGGGCGCACCGATGTCGACATCAGGCGTTGTTGTTCTCAGACCCATCGCGCCGCTCTCACGCCACTGAATACCAATGCCGTGCTGGCCAGGGAGGATCGGCAAGGTAAGCTCACCGGCCTCGGCACGCATTGTCTGCGTGCGTCCATCAATGCTGACCGACGTAACTTCTGCGCCTTCCGGAATGCGCATCCGGTGTTGCGCACCGCGGGTGCTTCGGTACTGCAACGCGAGACTGACATCGCTCGAACGCGTGCCATGATTGACGGCGAGATTCACCGAGTCGAACGCCAGCGTCGAACCCTCGGCCGCTTCGGGTCGCGTCGCCTGCATGACGAGCTTTTCACCGCCACGCGGGTCGAACTCGGCCACTCGCACGTCACTGACATCGTCTCCCGTATTGCTCTCGGGAATGCCGTCGAACTTCGCCGTCCAGATATTGCCCACCGCGAATCGCCAGACTTCGCTCCACGCGGCGCCCTCCTCTGCCGTCAGAGTAAGCGGTGATTTTCGCGGCAGATTGGATGTCCAGCTGATCGAAGCCTGCTGCGGGTTCATTGACACGAGGACACGACCCTCATTGACAGTGAATTTGCCGCTCACGATCGATTCGCCTTCCAGCAACGGCACGTCGAGCGTCAGTGCCCCTTGTACCGGCGCCATGCGATGAACCGTTGTCGTAACCTTCCAGTCGAGATCCAGCTCGATCGTCCGCTCGATCCGCGCGAACGTCGGGAACCGACTGCTCTCCCAGCGAACGGACTCGTTGCCATCCGCGGCGGTTTGCAGGCGCGTCAGCTGCAGGGATCCCGACAGCAGCCGGCGGTCCTTGATGCCCGCCACAAACCAGCCATCACTGCTCACATTGACGACGCGAGGCGGCGTCTCGAACGGAATCTCGAGGCTATCGACCGCCGGCACCGGACCGCTAAGGGTGACCCGATGCTGTCCCGACTGGACATACAGCCACAACGCGTTGTTTTCCATGCGAATTACGCGCGCGTTTGCCGCGCCGTCCAGCAAAATGACTTGCGGCCGCCAGCCTTGCATCGAGCCCGGCAATGGAACGGCAACGTCCGCCACAGCGTGAATGTCGAGTTCCATGCTGATTGCATTGGCACCGACGACCACGTCTGCGGCAACGATCTCGGCACAACGCGGAACGCAGTCCGGCGGCTCCAGTAAACGCTGCTCGAGCTGCCGCAACAGGTCCGCGTCCGGCACTGGCCGCTTCTGCGGTCGGGCTCGCCGCCATCAGCGAGGCCAGCAGGCCGACGGCAAACAGGCCAGCGATATCGGCTCGTCCCAAGCTCACTCCACCAGGCAGGCGCCAGCGCTTCTGGAATATCTCGGCGGCGAGCGCGGCGGCGAACAGCAACAGCAAAGCCACCTCCGCGACACGCAGTGCGCTGACCAGCCAGCGCGGCAAGACAACGAGCCGCATGGTCTGCTCAGCGTCGACCGGACCGCTCCAGGAAAGCGAGTAACTATTCCATTGCCAGGACGGTATACCAGGGCCCGCCTGCACGATTGCGTTGGGCGCGTAACGCTCGAAATTGTAGGACCGCCTGGCGCCGGTCACGACGACCTCCTCGATGAAGCCGCTCTCTGCCTGGACACCCTCGCTGCGCAGTCGCAGTTCTGCGTCGCCCGCCATCTTCTGCGCCACCGCGGCCGGTGCGGAGGTCGGCAATGCACGATCGTAGAGCTGGTACTGGTTGTACTGTGGCTCGAGCTGCGGATAGAGGGCGATGCGCAACTGGCTCGCCACAAACGGTACAAGCGCGATCACGAGTGCTGCGGCGCTGAGTAACTGGTAACCGGATACCAGCTGACGCAATCGCCCGACGGGCGCGACTCGCATCAATGCAATGGCCACCAGCAGGTTGAGCCAAAGCCATCCCGGCGCCAACATCTCGTGGAAACTCAATACCAGCGCAAGGAGCGCAATGACACCCGCGCCACGACCCAGCAGGCGCCAGACCGCGATCGTGATGATCAGTACAAGGAAGAAGTCGAGTAGTTGCCACTGGCTCACCCAGCTGCCGCGTGCGCTATCCACGCCGGGCGCCGCCAGCAATTTGCTGCCGGGCGGCACGTTTAGCGTGGCCTGAACAGCGCCAAAGCGCGTCTCCCAGCCCGTAACAGGCATCGAGCCGCGTTCGTCGACACGACCCAGTGCGTTCAATGCCACGTTTGTCTGCCGCACCTCGACGCCCGTGTATCCGGGCTGCTCGCCGCTGGTAATCAGCAGACTGTCCTCGGACTCCCGCGCGCTGACAGCAGCGCATACGGAAGCGCCATGTCGAGTCGCCAGTCCCTGCGCATCTCGCCGCTGATGGCATCAAGAACGACGAAGCCATCGCCGTCGAAATCCAGCCAGATGGTCCGCGCCAGCGCCAGCTCATTCGTCGCGGACACGACACCGCGGCTGCGTTCCGTGATCCTGAATGCGGCGCCGGGGTCGACACGGAATGCCGGATAACTTCTCCAGTTTCCAGGCACTTGCACCTGTGTTGGATCAACGGGAGGCAGTCCTTCAACGGCGGTCACCCGCAGTCGGTCACTCGACTGGTAGCTCCAGATCTCCGCGGCAGGCAGATTGGTACCCGCATCCTGTTGCCGCTGAATCGCATCGAGCACCGCGGGTCCGCGCGCGCTGATGAACACCGTCCAGCGTCCGGGCCTGACCTGCAGCCGCAGGTTGCCATCTGACTCAAGCCTGGCTGGAAGTTGGCTCTGCAAATTGAGTGGCACGAAGCCCTCGGGGAGAATCGGACCGAACAGTTCCTCGCGAACGCTGCCGGAAACATCGATTTGCAGCTGAGTGATCAGACGCGTTGGCACATCATCTGCGACCAGCCTGTGAACCTCCGTCTTCACCGAGTCCACGACCTTTGTGTCGCGCTTTCGCTCACCCAGGAAGACCCCGTTTCGATCCAGTTCCGGCCGCTCTACGCGACGGCCATCGACCGTCAGTGTGACGAGCCCACTTGCCGGCGGCAGGCGCATCACTCCCGGACGTTCGTCCCATTCGAATCGGCCGGCGACGTCATAGCTGCCCGGCAGCAGGCGAACGCTCGGCACATTGTCGCGCGCAACGACTTCGATAGCGCGGCCATTGGCCGTGACGCGATCTGGCCAGTACTCCGGACCGCCCGGCAACGCGATCCATTGCTCGTCGGCATACACGGTCCATTGCTGGGTGAAACGCGCATCTGACGACGTGACGGTCAGCTGCAATCGCCCGGGCCATGCACATACGAAATCACTGCGTTCGTTCGCGTCGCGATCGAAGTAGAACGGGCAGTCGCGATACTCCTTGTCCTTCAGCACCCACGCTTGCCAGTCTTTCAGGTCGTCAGGCACATACTCCTGTGCGCCGACGGACGTTATGCAGATGATTGAAAATACGAAAACCAGCCTGAATATCGTTGACATACGGGATCCCTGCCAAGTGCGTTTCTACACTATACGTCAACGTAGCGCGGTTGGGATCGGGGTTTAACCTCAGTAATGCGGCGGCCGCTCGTCGCCCGAATCGCCCGCCGGCGCGGCGTCTCCCATCGAACGCACTCTATCTATCAGAGACTGACAAAGTGTATTCAGCTCCGTGATTTTCGCCTGCTGGCTGGTTACTACGTCGTTGAGTTCATTCAGTAGCTGGTCCTGGTGCGCCAGTCGGCTCTCAAGATCAATAAAGCGCTCCTCGCTCATGCCGGTCCCCTGTCGTTATTTGCAATTCGAGCCATTACTCGTGAATGATCCGGTCTGGTGTCCTGATCCGTCAATTCGCATGAATTCGGAAACAGTGACATTTGTAAGGACAAGGCGCATACCGCAGCCAGTGTCGAGACCCTGGCAAGGGTTGTACCACGGTCCCTGCAAGTGTCGCTGCTTCCAGAAGGGCGTCGATTTTGTGCCAATTGCCGGATCAGCACACTAGAATACACGGCTGGAACTTGCAGGGCTCTTCATGTCACTCCTTCGTTTCGAAGATATCGGCCTCGAATTTGGCGAACAGGTCATCCTGCGCGACGCCGAACTGTCGATAGAAGCCGGTGAACGCATTTGTCTCATCGGCCGCAACGGTGCCGGCAAGTCGACCACCCTGAAACTGATCATGGGGACGATGGAGGCCGATCGCGGCGAGATCGTCAGGAAGTCGGACCTGATCGTCAGCCAACTCGAGCAGACACTGCCCGAAGCGATGGATATGCCGGTAACCGATGTAATCCGTTCGGGGCTGGCACAAATTCAACGGTTGCTGGTCGACTACGAAGAGCGCTCTGGTCAGGAGCTCGACAAGCACGGCCTGCGCGAGCTGGAAGCCCTGCATGCGAAGATCGACGTGCATGATGGCTGGCACCTCGAACAACGCGTGGAAACGACGATCACCGAACTCAACCTGCCGGCCGAAAAGTCGATGAACGAATTGTCGGGCGGCTGGCGACGTCGCGTCTTGCTGGCCAAGGCGCTGGTACAGAAACCGGACCTGCTGCTTCTCGATGAACCGACCAATCATCTCGACATCGCCACCATCAAGTGGCTGGAGGATCGAATCTATGGCTATCCCGGTGCCGTCATATTCATCACGCACGACCGGGCTTTCCTGCAGCGGCTCGCGACGCGCATCGTCGAGATCGATCGCGGAAAGCTGACCAGCTGGCCGGGCGACTATTCTAACTACCTGAATAGAAAAGAAAAAGTACTGGACGATGAGGCGGTCGCCGATGCCCGTTTTGACAAGAAACTGGAGCAGGAAGAAGTCTGGGTGAGACAGGGTATCAAGGCACGTCGCACCCGCAACGAGGGTCGGGTTCGTACCCTGCAGAAGATGCGCGAGGAACGGGAAGCGCGCATTGCGAAAGAAGGCACTGCTCGCATCCACATCGAGGAGGCAGAACGGTCGGGTCGTAAGGTTTTGCGCGCGCGAAATCTAAGCTTCAGCTACGGCAAGGAAAAGGTCATCGACGATTTCTCGATCAAAATCATGCGCGGCGACCGCATCGGCCTGATTGGCAATAACGGCGTTGGCAAAACTACGCTCCTGAGGCTGCTGCTCGGCGAACTCGAACCGGCGACGGGCACGATGAAGCGTGGCACGAATCTCGAGGTCGGCTACTTCGACCAGCTGCGGGAAACGCTCGATCTCGAAAAGTCGGTCGCCTTCAATGTCGGTGAAGGCCGCACTTACATCACACTTAACGGCAAGGACCGCCACGTCGTCGGCTATCTCAGAGGATTCCTGTTCAGCCCCAAACGCTCCATGACGCCAGTGAAAGCGCTATCCGGCGGTGAGCGCAACCGCGTGATCCTGGCGAAACTTTTCACTCGAGCAGCCAACCTGCTGATCCTGGATGAGCCAACCAATGACCTCGACATCGAGACGCTCGAAGTTCTCGAGCAGCGGCTCTGCGATTACAGCGGTACGTTGATCGTCGTGAGCCACGACCGCCAGTTTCTCGACAACGTCGTTACGAGCACGATCGTGTTCGAGGAAGACGGCAAGATCCAGGAGTACGTTGGCGGCTACAGCGACTGGCTGCGCCAGGGTCACGAACTTGCTGTGACCGACGGCCCGCTGATGGCCGAGAAAAAGAAGCGCGAGGCCGCGGCACGCCGCGAGCGCGGCAATTCCCTGAAGCTCAGCTACAAGGAGCAACGCGAACTGGACCAGTTGCCGACGGAGATCCAGGAGATCGAGTCCCGTATCAGCCGACTGCAGGCCGTTATCGCCGACCCGGATTTCTACACGCAGGACAAGACGATCGTGCAGAAGAAGCTTGCCGAGCTGAACGAGTCGGAACTGCAACTGGAACAGCGCGTCGAACGCTGGAGCGAACTTGAGACAAAAAAAGAATCGTTGCAGTCGCGCTGAGTCGCGACCGCAACGACGGTCTTACTACAGCAGCTGCAGGATAAGCGCGACCTGGCAAGCCCAGCCGACGACAAAAGCAAGTGTCCTCACCCATGGAATCGATAACGTATAGGACAACAGGTGGACAACCCGTGCCCAGAAGTAGACTTTGCACGCCATGACGGTTACGTCGTTGCTCACGCCGGCCGCATTTGCGATCAACACGAGCGCCGCGAAAACCACCAGGTTCTCGACTGCATTGTAGTGCGCGGCTTTCATCTTGGTCGCCCAACCCGACAGCGCCTTGGGTTCCTCCGGGTAACCCACCGCATCCATCAGGCCGCGCACCATGATCGTGTTGACCACGTACGGCATCCACATCACGGCGTTGAGCGCGACGACCCACGTTAGCATCGTTAATTCGTTTGTCATTCTGTTCTCCTTATCGTTTTTCAGGCACAGCTACTCGGGCTGTACTTACTCAATAGCGATTGGTCGTGTCAGGAACAGGCACCTGTCCTTCATTTTCGCGTCGTCCGGGTAGTCCTTAATCCTGAATCCCAGCGAGAGGTAACACGCGCGAGCAGGTACGTTGTCACGGTAGACGAACAGCGACGCTTCCGCATAGTCACCTGCCTGGGACGCAGCCCTGATGATCATCTCAATTAGCTCGTCTTGCAGCGCCCTGGCGCCGCTTACCCGGATTGCTGATAAGCCTGGCGAGGTGTGCGCGGCCGTGTCGATCATAGAATTGCCCGAATGCCGCGATCTCGCCGCCCGGGTTGCGCAGACAGTAGGACGACATTTTCGCAAGCTGGCAGTCCTCAAGGAAAGAGTCGCGTGTAAACGGAAAACGGAATCCGGGGCCTCCCCAGATATCGACGGAGCGCGCATCTGGAAACCAGCCCATCACCTCATCGATTTCCGCGTCGCCGGGTGGCTCAAGTATCCAGCCTTCCTCAACAAGCACGTCACTTTCCATGATTGAGGGCGCTAACGTCCCGGCATCGTTTGATCGAAGTAGCGGTCGAACGCCCGATGCACGATGACGGGCGAGATACCCATCGCATTCATCGCGTTGCTGAACTGTTCCATTTCGGAGACCTTGCGGCGCCCGTCGGCCGCAACGACCTTGAGGCCCATGTATGCTATTTCCTCTTTTTCGGAATCCGACAAGGTCGGCGAGAGACCACCGAGCAGACCGGTGAGAGCCGGCTTGTCCGTTGTCTCTTCCAGCGCACGCGAAATGAGCTCGAGTGACTCGGCGCCCTGCAAGCGAAAATGCGCCTCGATCAGATCGATAATCAACGACGACTCTTCGGGTTCGATCTGGCCACTACCGCGCGCGACGTGGATCAGTATGGCCGCAACCAGGAACTTCAGATCGTAGTTTTCCAAGCCATCTTCGGTCTCGACGATCAGCGTGGAACCGACTATTTTCGAATCCAGTATCTCTGTGCTCACAGCGTGCTCACTTCGTCTTGTAGTTGTTTCTCATGTGCTTTACCGAACCGGCTATCAGTTTCTCGAGCACCGACTCGTCGACGTCGGACAGGCGCTTGATATAGAGACAGGATTTACCGGTCTTGTATTTCCCCAGTTTCTTCATGAGTGACTCGAAGGGCTTGAAGCCCGGAATCACGTACAGCGTCAGTGCCTGCTTGCGCGGCGAAAAACCGGTGATCATGAAATCGCCTTCCCGCCCGCTGTCGTACTTGTAGTGGTACTCACCGAAACCGACGATATTCGCACCCCACATCCTGGCGCGCGAACCTGTTGCCTTGCGCATCATTGCCGACACTTTCCTGGCATCACGACGCATGTCCGGATTGTCTATGCCCTTCATGAAGGCCGTTACGTTTGATTTCGTTGGCTTCGTCTTGTTCTCGGCCATGTCGCCCCCTTAGTGCAAGGTGCCAAAGAGACGGTCCCCTGCATCCCCGAGTCCCGGCACAATGTACTTTTTCTCGTTCAACTTCTCGTCGATAGCGGCCGCGTAGATACGTACATCCGGATGCGCCTCTTCCACGACCTTGATGCCCTCAGGGCAGGTTACGATACAGACGACGACAATGTTGTCGGCGCCATTTTTCTTCAGGATGTCGATCGCCGCGACTGTTGATCCACCGGTCGCAACCATAGGATCAATGACAATGCTGGTTCCGCCCTCTACTTGCCGCGGGAAGCTCTCGTAATAGGTGATCGGCTGCTTGGTTTCTTCGTCCCGATACAAGCCAACGAAGCCCACCCTGGCCGTCGGAATAAGCTCCAGAATTCCTTCGAGCATGCCGACACCGGCCCGCAGGATGGGCACCACGACGATGTCCGTGTCGATCTTGCGGCACTCTGCGGTGGCCACAGGTGTCTCCACAGTGACTTCTCTTGTCTTGATGTTCTTGAGGGCCTCGTAGCAGACAAACTTCGTGATCTCTGTCGCCAACTCCCGAAAACGCTTGTGCCCGGTCTCTACGTCACGAATGATGGCCAGCTTGTGCTGTACGCAAGGATGATCAATCAGTTCGGCCACTGCTTATTCTCCGTTATTGTTTTCGAGATTCGGCGACCAGATAGCATACTCGTTGCCAGTGGGGTCGATGAAATGGAAACGGCGGCCGCCGGGGAATGCAAAGATCTCCTGGCTGATTTCGGCACCCAGACCCTTGACCTTATCGACGTCGCGCTCGAGATTTTCACTGTAGAAGATCAGCAGCACACCCGTCGATACGGCAGGCTCCGACGAGCGTCGAAATCCACCGTCGAGGCGCCCGTCGTTGAAACTCATATAGTCGTCGCCCCATTCCTGGAACGACCAGCCGAACATGGACGAGAAGAACTCACGTGCGCGGTTGAGGTCTGTGACAGGAATTTCGACATAGTCAATCTGGTTTTCGGCACTCACGATTTTTCCTCTTCAGCGCCTACGGCGTCCTGAGCTTCAGTAGCGGCCGATCGGCGTCGACGAACACCGTACCAAATTCACCGCTGATTTCGTATCGAGCATCGGCACAACGGCGAAATCCCGAGATCGCGCCGTGGCCAAGATATGCCGCAATATCAGCGAGTTCACCGTCCGTTCCGCCGTCCGGGCCCAACCCCTCACAGACAGGAAACTCGATGTAGGCGGGTCGTATGCAGACCTTCTCCGCGGGCCTGGGCGCCTCGTAAAACGGATGCTCCGGCATCAGGTAAAGGTCGATGTCGACAATCAGGCTGTCCGACTCGACGTGCCAGGACAGCACGTAGGAGCGTGTCAGGTCGACGTCGGCGAACTCGCGTAACTGACGCCACTCTGTGATGTTCTCCCGATCCGTCATCAATTACCCGATTGACCTAGCCAAAAGTCCTGCTCACCCAGACGCCGATGAAGTGCGAGAGAACAACGACGAGTACGGCAATGCCGACGTGCTCCGCAATGATGGCCAGGGGCGACTCATTCTGCGCGCGTGCCAGGAAATAGCTCAACACGACAATGACGCATATTCCCCACGCCACCGAGGCGATCACCGCTGGAGTGAGTGGCAACAGCAGCAAGGGCACGACGAAACTAATGGAGAACACGAACTTGGCAACAAACGTCGTAATTGTGGCAGCCCAGACGTGATCGTGCGTGGTTTCCGGGTCAGACTCTTCAGCCAGGTGAATACCGAGCGCATCCGACATCGCGTCGGCGACGGCGATGACGAGAATACCGCCGAGCACCGCAGTAATGGACCCGGTGCCAGAGTTTAGGCCGACAATCAGACCGATCGTCGTTATAACTCCCGACGTGGCACCGAAAAAAAGTCCCGTCCTGGCACCATCACTCCTTAAGAAATCCATACCGCTCCTGTGCCTTCAGCCCAGCCACATACCGTACAGGCTGATTTCTTCTTCGTCGGGCATTGTAATACCTCTGTCAAACGTCAGGCCAAGTTTCTCGATAAGGCCGATAGAAGCGGCGTTGCGCGGCGATACAATTGCGGTGAGGTAATCGATGCCGAGATCGTTGCGGGCGTGTTCGACCACAGCGCGGGCAGCCTCCATTGTCAGGCCCGATCTGTAGAATTCCGGCAGCACCGCAAAACCGATGTCCGGGTGCTCCAGGTTATCGCGGCGAAACAGCCCGCAGATACCTGCCAGTGTGCCATCGTTTTTCAGCACCATGCAGTAGGGCCCATACCCGAACTCATCGTAGAGCGCGAATGCGCCGTCTGCCAGCGCCGCTTCGGCTTCCTCGACTGTGCGAATGCCGCGGTCGCCGACATGCCGAATGAACGCAGGATCGTTCCAGATCGACAGCATGAAAGCAGCGTCATCCAGCACGACGCGCCGCAACAGCAGCCGCTCCGTCTCGAGAACCCAGGCTGCGTCGCTCCGGTTCAGTGCCAGGCACCCAGGATAAGACCGAACAACAGGAACTGTCCGGTGTGGAGGAGTGGTGAATACCAAAGCCCACCCAACAGACAACTCGATGCAGCGACGACGAGGACCGCCCAGAGATTGATTTCCATACTAATACTCCTTCTGGATTGTGCGATTCAGTCTCGTCGTTGCCACCAGGAATACAGAAACTGCTGCGCCGAACCGGAAGGCGTCTGGTGCACCTCGAGTGCGTGATCGCGAAGATCAAAACGGTCCGCAAACAGTCGCTGCAAGGTGCCAATATCGTAACGCTGCACGGGCAGGCCGCTGCAGCGTTCCGGCCCTTCAGGGCCGAACGTCGCGAGCAGCAGGTGTCCGCGAGGCAGCAGCGCTCGCTCCAACACATCGATGTACTTGCTGCGCTCACCGGGGTCCGTGAGAAAATGAAATACTGCGCGATCGTGCCAGACTTCGTAGCGACGAGATGGCACAAACGCCGTTACGTCGGACTCGATCCAGTGCACAGCGTCCGCCTGTTCGCCGAGCCGCGCCCTGGAGCGCTCCAGGGCTTTGCCCGACACGTCAAGCACGCTGATATCCGTGTAGCCCCTGGCAAGCAGCTGATCGACAAGCGTCGAGGCACCGCCGCCGGCATCGAGCACAGGCCCGGACCGGGCGGCACCGGTCGCACTGATAAGCCGCAGTGATGTTGAGGGCACGCGCTGATACCAGGAAACGTCCGTCGGTTCCTTGTCGGTATAGACGCGCTGCCAGTGAGATTGTCGAGTTTCAGTCATCGGAAACTGCCGTTATGCGTTGTTAAGCCTGCTTAAGCACCGCTTTTACAAGGCGTCTAATCACTCCCCAGAAGCCATTCTCTCGCCTCGTCAACCGTCTCAAACCGCCGCCCGGGCAGGTCGCGGTTGTCCAGGATGCTCACTGCAAGGTCGATGATGTCAACGCCCTCGGGGTTGAGCTCGACCCAGGCAATCTGGTATCGATGATCGATATTGTATTCGCGAAACACGGCGGGCAACTCGTAGCCCTCAATCGCCTCGATAGGTTGGCTGGTATCGGCGATGCCGAGCACCTTGAAGCACTGGTGCTTCTCGCAAACTCTCGAAATACTTGACCAAATTTCCTCGACGACGACGTAATTTTTCTCGCCGGCGGTCCGCACCAGTACATGGTCGCCTTCGAAAGTAACGTCGATCTCGCAATTCACGTCGAGCCAACCTCGCACCGCAGGCTTTCATAGTAGCAGCAAACGCCGAAACTGGCGCGAAGCGCGGTGCCGGGCGCGCCACTATGAGGTTATCAGGGCGCTCTTATGCCACGCCTTTCTTCAGATCGTCTCTCAGGTATCGGGCGGCGTTGAAATACAGGGCGGCCCCGATGAACGCCGCCAGCGCGGTACTCATGATTGCCCAGCGAATCGACTCGACGCCCATCGACGGCGCAAGTGCGTCGCTAACTGTGCCGACCGTAAGTGGACCGAGACCGAGTCCAATGATGTTCAGGATAAAGAACAGCACAGAGGATGACAGCGCACGATAGCGGGGCCCGACCAGCGCGTGCGCCGTTGCAATCGTCGGCCCGAGAAACATCGAGTGGCTGAGCGTGACGAGGGCGTAAAAACCCCACATAACGTATTGGTTGGTGCTTAGCATCGTCGGCAGCACCAGCAGCCCACAAATCAGCGTACTGATGCCCGGTATCCAATAGGCCCAACGATCATCGCGCTTGCCGTACTTATCACTCAGGTGCCCGCCTGCGTAGACGCCGGCGGCGCCCGCCAGGCCCGCGATCAGTGCGAGCCAGGTACCGACCAGTCCAACGGGAACTTCGTATATGCGAATCGCAAACGACGGCATGAAATTCAACGCGCCGTAGCCGAGAAACGCGTTGAAGCCCGCGGCGAGTGCTGCATAGCGGAAGCTCTTGAGGGCCCAAATCCGCTTCATATCTGCAACGATGTGGCCTTGTGGCACGTCGGCATGGTCGCCGTCGTCCATTTGGCCCCGTAGCGGCTCGCGTAACGTCAATTTCACGACGACCGCCATTAGAACCCCCGGTAATCCGACGACCAGAAACGCCGTGCGCCAGCCGAAAAACTGGTTGATCCAGCCACCTAGCAAAAAGCCGATCAGGATACCGATGTAGATACCCATCGAGTAGAAAGACAAGGCTCGACCGCGCTCACTGTGTGGAAAATAGTCAGAGATGATCGAGTGGGACGGGGGGCTTGCGCCGGCCTCACCAACGCCAACGCCGACTCGCGCAGCCAGCAGTTGCCAGAAGTTGCCGACGAACGCGCTGATCGCTGTCATGACACTCCAGACAGCGATCGAGGCTGACACGATATTGACGCGATTGTAACGATCCGCCAACCGCGCTATCGGTATCCCGCAAATAACGTAAAAGACCGCAAACGTGAAGCCGGACAACAAGCCGAGCTGCTTGTCGCTGAGCCCGAGTTCCACCTTGATTGACTCCTGCAGGATGACGAGAATCTGACGGTCAATGAAATTGAAAACATAGACGACCATTAGTAGCAGCAACACGTAGTTGCGGTAGCTCCGGGATGTCTGCATGGTCGGTCCTTCCTTAAATATCAGTTCGTTGATTCGAACCAGAATTCGATTTCCGATGTGCTCACTTCGAATCGTGCGGCATGCGGCTGATTGGGCAGCAGGTGATACCAGTCTCCCGGTCCGTATCGGCGCTCATCGCCATCCACCGTCAGGATCAGCTCACCTTCTGTAATGACGCCGCAGTTTTCCGTAGCGTGCGTGTGCTCGTCGATCGCCGTGCCCGCCGGATAGGATGCAAACAAGACCTGGCACTTTTCTGCACGCAGCTCATAGGCGTCAAAGGGGCCGGCAAATGCCGGCAGGTTTTTTATCAACTGCGGAAAGTCCGACTTATCTGACATGATGATCCAGTTCCATGTAATGGTCTCTCAGCTGTTCATGGCTCTTGCCAGCTTCCGTTTGGCTGCAACCAGTGCGCTTTTTGACGATTCCTTTGACGCTTCGATGACACGGAATTCAGTCAGTGCCGCTGCAACGTCAGTACCCTGCAACCAAGTGACGACGGTGACCGCCTGGTCTGCGTTGTCGCTGACGATCGCATTGCTGTTGCCATCAAGTATCGCGATACGGTGCTTACAGAAATTGCCGTACTGGCCGGCGGGACAGGAACATAGCGCCGTCAGGCTGTCGCCATCCTTGATAAAGGTCAGCTCATAAGGCTCGGCGGATGAGCCTTTCACCTGAAAAGTCAATTCGTCCATAGCTACCCTATGATGCCGGCTCGAAGCGTGTGCGAAAAGAAAACGCGTCTGCAGTGGGTCCGTTCTGCCAGAGCAGCTCGAAGCGCTGCTCAGCCTCCTCTTCCGTCGGGATATGCCCGGCATCTACCCACCAGAGCACCAGCGGAGATTTCCTGGGGCGCTCAAACCACTCGGCACGCTTCTGCACCGCCTGCACATGATGCGACTTGTACACGTAGGACTCGAGCGACTCGACCGACTCCCAGACCGTGAGGTTAAACAGCACGCGTTCGCCGCTGAATGTGGCGACAGGCGATATCTCGCCTTCCTCGGTCTGCAATCGCCAGACGAATCCCGGCGCGGCCTCCGCCAGCGTGTTGAGCGCTTCGATGCGGGCGACAAAGTCCGCCATGGCAGGATCGTCCAGCGGCGCACGCATGTGCGCGATGTTGGCCTGGGCAAGATGATATTTGCGGGTCACGCTACGGAGTCTATCGCGGCTTGTCCGGTAATGGCTATTGGCAGCCCTGTTGGACGTGCCTCGAATATTGCGAGCCTCGCCCGGGGCTGGTCCCCTCGAGCTTGAATTGCGCTACTAAATCCAGCGGCGAACCGAGTGCAAATAGTCGCGATAGTCATCCCCGAAAGCGGACAGCATTGCTCGCTCTTCCGGCTGGATCTGAAAACGATTCATATACAGGACGAATACCGGCAATCCCACGAACGCAAGCGCATGTGCCAGGAATAACGCCCATCCCGACAGTATCAACAGGAGGCCAAAATACATCGGGTTTCGGCTCCGCTGGTATATGCCCGTCCTCACGACTGTCGACGATTTTTCGGGATACCGTGGGTCGACCGTAGTGCTTGCGGCGCGAAACGCCCGGACGCCGGCCACACCGAAAGCGATACCAACAAAGCCAGTAACTACGGCGAGCACCGTGCGACCCGGAAAATAAATGGCCAGCGCAGGAAACAGAACCGACACGAACCACATCCCGGCGCCACACATGAGTAGCACGGCAACCGGTGGAATCTTCAATTCCAGGCTAGTCATCATGACGATTACAGGTCGCCCTTAGGTCGTCGCATACTCGCTTCCAGTTCTTTGCCAGTCGTGTTGAATAGCGCCCACGATAGCCTATGCGTCATCCCAACCAGGTTCATTATCAGCCACCACACTTAGCAAGCGGGAATACGAACAACGCGAGAAAAGCCTGGGTCGAAGCCAGTAGCACTGTGCTCCACGCGAGAAGCGACACTACCGTCAAGGCTCGATACCGTATCACCTCAGACCCTGAGAGCTTGAACGACACTGCAAGCGCGAGCAGTGCGGCGGCGGCCAGGGCGAAACCTGATTCGGTGAAATATCCAACCTTCGGTACGACCGCCTGTGTCAGCAGCGGCAGCTCGCATACG
The DNA here is from genome assembly GCA_963841145.1 of uncultured Gammaproteobacteria bacterium. Taxonomy (GTDB): domain Bacteria; phylum Pseudomonadota; class Gammaproteobacteria; order Steroidobacterales; family Woeseiaceae; genus UBA1847. The sequence continues at coordinate 76,087 of CAWJBO010000014.1, read as the reverse complement.
CCGGCAAGGTCGAATGCCGGGCTGAGAACAGACACGTTCTCAATAAACCCGCCGATGACTGGAGCCACGATGACCACGGTAACGGTAGCCCACCATCGTATGGCCGTATCGATCGTCAACGTATAGTTCTCTTCACTTCCGCTCCACAATCAGATAAACCACCGTCGACTCGCCGACGTTGACCACCTGGTGCCAGGGCACGCCATCGCTGACGAAGCTGCTTGCCGTCGCTAGTTCCACTTCGCGGATGCCGCGCTCGTCTTCAATTTGCACCCGCCCACCTGAAATTGCGTAGCCGAAATGCGCGCCGTGAAAGTGTCGCTCATGCCCAACATTCGGCGGGAACGTGCAGCGCAATATTCTATTGTGCCTGTCTTCGTGCAGGCGCTCACAGACAGCATCTCCCTGCCACCCCGCGTGCAGCGGATCCGGCAGCGACGGCGGCGAACTGCAGCCTGTCAGTGCAAAGGTCCCCAGAATGAACGCATACAAGCTGCCTGACGAGCCGCGGCAGCGGATCCTCAAATCCCCATGCGTACCAGCACATCGATCACCTCACGCATGAAGCGCTCAATGGTCGGGTGTTCGGCCGCGAAATTTGTCTCGAGCTCTCTCGCTTTTTCAAGGACGGAATCCGTCTCAGCGCGGTTTCCTTCCGGGTCCAGGAGATCGTCAATGTCGGAGTCCAGGTCCCGGACCAGCTCGCGGGTTTCCTCGTCGAGCTCCGTTTTCTGAATCTCGTTCTGCAGTTTAGCCAGCAGCCCCCGAATCTCTTTGTTGCTCATGGTGTTCCCTATCCCAGCCTGCGTATCCCGATTGCGTCGCGAATCTGTGCCATGTAGGGCACCGCAACTTCCCGTGCCCTTTCCGCGCCTTTCTGCAATTCTGCTTCAACAACGGCCGGATCTGCAATAAGGCGGTCGTACTCATCACGCGCCGGTTTGATGTGCTCGTTAATATACTCGAACAGCATCTGCTTCATCGCTCCCCAGGCGATACCTTCAGCATAGAGCCTCTCGACGTCGGAGGTTTCCTCGGGTGTCGCGAAAGCCCTGTAAATATCGAACAGCGTGCTGCCGTCAGTCTCTTTCGGCTCACCGGGCTCAAGGCTGTTTGTCTTGATCTTCATGATGAGCTTTCTTAGCGGTTTCTCCGGCGCAAAGAGGGGGATCGTGTTGTTGTAGCTCTTGCTCATTTTGCGCCCATCGAGCCCCGCCAGAACCGCTGTGTCGTCTCCGATCACCGGATCCGGCAGCACCAGTATGTCGCCGTAGTGATGATTGAATCGTTGCGCAATATCACGGGCCATTTCGACATGCTGCTTCTGGTCGCGGCCGACCGGCACTTTGGTCGACTTGAACATCAGGATGTCGGCAGCCATCAGGATCGGGTAGCTGTACAAGGCCATGGTGATGCCCTTGTCAGGGTCCTTGTCACCGTTCTCGACGTTCGCCTGAACCGCGGCTTTGTACGAGTGCGCACGGTTCATCAGGCCCTTCGCCGTCATGCTGGTCAACACCCAGGTCAACTCGGTGATCTCAGGGATGTCGGACTGACGGTAGAACGTCGCATGTTCTGTATCGAGGCCCAGCGCCATCCAGGCGGCCGCGATCTCCAGTGTAGACCGGCTGATCTTGTCGGGATCTTCGTTCTTGGCAAGCGCATGGAAGTCGGCCAGGAAATAGTAGTTCTTCTTATCCGGGTCCTGGCTTGCCGCAATGCCCGGGCGAATCGCGCCGACATAGTTACCGATGTGCGGCGTGCCCGTCGTCGTAATTCCGGTCAGGTAGATCTCTTGTTTCATAGTCTTAAGTTTTCTTCAACTGCCAGCCTGGCGCTGGCACGCGCTCAGCGGCCCGGAGAGAGGGCAAATGAGCGCAAAAAACGGAGTGTACACGATGCGCGCAGCTGTATTTTACGGCTTTTCGCAACGCGATATCGCGGCGATCAAGAAGCGGTTCGACTAGTAACCGGCGGCCTGGCCGTCTTTACGAACCTCGGACGCGCCATAATACACGCCCTCGTCGTGATCCCGCATGATTGCCTGGTACCCGCCGAAGCTGCCGTTGCTTTCTCCCAGCTTGTGGCCGAGAGCTTGCAGCTCTTTTCGTGTCTCTTCGCTAAAGCTCTTTTCCATGTGAACGACACCGCCATCGGTCATCGTCGTGCCGATCGGACTGGAGGAGCCGGTGTGGTTAATACGGGCTGCATCCCCGGCTTCCTGCAGGTTCATGCCGAAATCGACCATATTGACGATCACCTGTGCATGCCCTTGCGGCTGCATCGCGCCACCCATTAGTCCAAAACTTATCAATGGTTTACCGTCCTTCATGACGAAGGCGGGAATGATCGTGTGAAACGGCCGCTTACCGCCCGCGACGACATTCGCATGGTTCTCGTCCAGCGCGAAAAGCTCGGCACGGTCCTGCAGGACAAAGCCGAGTTCGCCGGGGGTCATGCCCGAACCCATACCGCGATAATTACTCTGGATGAGAGAAACCATGTTGCCGTCCTTGTCAGCAACGGTCAGGTAAATAGTGTCACCCTCCTCCAGCCTGGCATCACCCGCTGGAAGCGACTTCGACGCCTTTGTCGGCGATATGAGTGCACGGCGTTCTTTCGCATAGTCCTTCGAGATCAGGTGTGCGACCGGGACATCGACAAAGTCCATATCCGCGTAATATTTGGCGCGATCCTCGTACGCCAGTTTCTTGGCTTCGACAAGCGTATGCAGATATTCGGCGCTGCCAAAACCCATTACGGCAATGTCGAAGCCTTCGAGGATGTTCAGGATCTGCAGCGCCGCAATGCCCTGGCCGTTCGGTGGCAGCTCATAGACATCCCAGCCGCGATAGTTGGTAGACACCGGCGTGACCCACTCCGAGCTGTGCGCAGCAAGGTCTTCATAGGCCAGCAAGCCACCCTGCTCGGCCATGTACGCATCGATCTTCCTGGCAATGTCACCCTTATAAAATTCGTCCCGGCCCTTTTCTGCGATTGCCGCATAGGTCCTGGCCAGCCGCGGATTCCTGAACATCTCGCCTTTTTGCGGCGCGCGCCCGCCTGGCATGAACGTCTCTGCAAATCCCGGGTATTCCCCGCGGCGTCGGGCGTTCCGTTGAAAGTAGTGGGCGATCACTTCTGAAACCGGGAAACCGTCGGTCGCATAAGCGATCGCGGGCGCCAGTATCTCCGGCATTGGTAAGCGCCCGTAACGACCGTGGAGTTCGAACCAGCCGTCTACCGCGCCCGGTACGCTGACAGGCAGCGGGCCAAACGGAGGGATCTTCTCAATACCGTTTTCCTGAAAATACTCCAGCGTCATGGCTTTGGGCGAACGACCGGAGGCGTTGAGGCCGGTCAGTTCTTTCTTCTCGGCATCCCAGACGATGGCGAACAGGTCGCCGCCGATGCCGCAACCGGTCGGTTCCATCAGGCCCAGAGCGGCGTTGGCTGCTATCGCGGCGTCCACCGCGCTGCCCCCTGCTTTCAGGATATCGAGCGCGATCTGCGTCGCCAGTGGCTGACTGGTCGCCGCCATGCCGTGCGGAGCAATCACCTCCGAGCGAGATGCGAGAGCGCGTCCCGCGACGCGGTCGTAGCCAGGTTCAGCCGACATGGCAGATACTCCAATTAGCAAGAATGCACTGCAAAAAAACCATGCGACGCGTTTCATCCTCTGTCTCCGCTACTCGGGATTGGCCTGGTCCCGGCCGCCGGGAACGGCCAATGATGGCACTCGCCGCCGGCGCCAGCAACAGGGTATGATCGCCCCATGAACAGCGACTATACCGATAGCAACCAGTCTCTCGGGGCTTTGTACAAAGACCACGTGCAGGCCGTTATGGCACGGCACGATCATGCGCTCGAACAGGCCGGTGCCAGCCACGCGATCATTTACTCGGGCAATCCCAAGGTCGCGTTTCTCGATGACAATAACTATCCGTTCAAAGCGAACCCGCATTTCGTCAGCTGGGCCCCGCTGACAACGCTGCCGTTTTCCTACATCGTCTACACACCTGGTGAGGCGCCGATACTTATTTACTTTCAGCCTCGGGATTACTGGCACGTCGTGCCGGGCGCCCCGGATGGCTACTGGACCAGCCACTTCGATATACGTGTCGTGCATACCATTGAGCATATCGGCCAGCACCTGCCCGCACAGCGAGAAAAGTGCATCCTGATCGGTGAGATTGACGACGACGTCATGGCGTTTGATGTAGAACGGGTCAACCCGACGACTGCCGTCAATATTCTGCACCATGCGCGCGGCTCGAAGACGGACTACGAGCTCGCCGCCATGCGTCTTGCGTCACAGCGCGGAGCTCTCGGGCATCGCGCCGCGGAAGCTGCGTTTCGCGATGGTCACTCGGAGTTCGACATTCACCGCGCCTACTGCAAAGCCGTTAGCCACACGGATGCAGAACTGCCGTACGGCAACATCATCGCGTTGAACGCTCATGGCGCCGTACTGCATTACACGGATCTCGAACGCACCGCACCCGACGCCATCAATTCGTTTCTAATCGATGCGGGCGCACAGGTGCACGGCTATGCATCGGATATTACTCGTACCTATTCATCGGGCGAGCAGCGTTTTCAGGATTTGATCGATCGCATGGATGTCATGCAACGCAGTATTGTCGACCGGGTCGAGGTTGGCGTTGACTATCGTGAACTTCATATCGACACCCACAGGATGCTTGCCGAGGTTCTTGTCGAAGCGGAGCTGGCCAGCGGCGATCCAGCCACGTTGCTTGAGACCGGGGTCACGTCGGCATTTTTCCCACACGGCCTCGGGCATCTTCTCGGCGTCCAGGTACACGACGTAGGCGGATTTCAGGAAAACGAGTCGGGCGTCACGATTGATCCACCGAGTGGTCATCCGTTTCTGCGCCTGACACGCGTGCTGGAAGAAAATATGGTGCTCACTATCGAGCCGGGCCTGTACGTAATCGATATGCTGCTTGAGAACCTGCGCGGCACCCCGGCCGAGAATCACGTCAACTGGGCCACCGTTGACTGGTTGCGACCCTTCGGCGGTATCCGCATCGAAGACAACGTGCGGGTTTTGGTCAACGATCGCGAAAACCTGACTCGGGACGCGTTTGCAGCTGCTTCGTAACGGGTCATCAGGTTCCCCTCACGCACTGCAATGGTGCGTAGCACGACTGCCCTATCGCACAGTCAATATCTAAGCCTCTGATGTAAGTCGGTTATGCGTCGGGCCAGCAGAGACATCAGTCTGGCACGATACCTGCAGTACTCAGGGTATATGAACTCCACGAGTCCCAACATCTCGCTGCGCGCGATGCGAGTATTTTGCGCGGCTGCCGAACGTGAGAGCTTTCGCGAAGCCGCCGAAGTCCTGTTTCTGACCTCTTCTGCGGTCAGTCACCAGATCAAACAACTGGAAGCGGGACTCGGAACCCGGTTATTCGAGCGATCCGCACGCTCGTTGCAGCTCACTGACGAGGGTAGCGCCCTCTACGACGACATCTACCCGCTGATTGGCGAATTTGACGCTGTCGTCACTCGACATGCCAGGACAGAACCATCCCGGTCATTGCGTATTTCCGTACAGCCGTTTTTCGCCAGCGAATTGTTCGTAACTCGTTTGCCGGAATTCGTGGCACAGCACCCTAATATTGATATCAGCATCGATACCAGCGACGAATCACTCGAGAAGCACCCGGCGACCGCCGACGTGTCCATACGAATATTCAAGTCGAAGCCCGATACGCTCGCATCCGACCCCTTGTTTCCATTGCGCCTGGTCCCCGCCGGCTCGCTGGCGTTTTACGACGGCATCCGGATAAAGTCCGGCAAGATCGTGAGCGAGTTCCCACTGCTGGTTCATGAGTCCAGGCCCAAGGCCTGGCGGAAATGGGAGCGCTCTTCCCGTGTCCGCTTGCCCGACCACAAGAACATGATTCGACTGGACTCGATGATCGCAGTGGCACGTGCGGCTGAACGAGGTCTTGGCGCAGCACTGATACCGAAGCAGCTGAGCGAAACCTGGTTCCGGTCCGACAGCCTCGTGCAACTCTTTGAGCATGAGCTTGTTACCGAAGATACCTACTACCTTGTTTACCGGCAGGATGATCGTAACCAGCAGGACATCCAGTTGTTCAGGGCGTGGGTACTGAAGAACTTCGCAGATAACGACTGAAATTTTTTCATGGGATGCTGAAATTTTTCTCGTTTGTAGCTTTGTCTTCCCGAAACTACTGTAGTCCGCGACAAGACCGGAAACGTAGCTTGTCGTTTCGCAACTACAGTAAATCGCTTTGAGGCAACTCCTATGAAAAAGTCACAGACACCAAAACACATGAATAGACTCGCGCCCCTGGCTGCTTTGCTCTTTGCCGCGGCGACATCCACATCGGCGCTTGCCCACGAAGAGCAGGCCGTGCCGTTTACGATGGCGATCATCCTCGACGGGGCACATGGCGCCAAAGTTCAGGCCGGCAAATACGAAAAAGCCATTGACCGAATCACAAAAAGCGGGAGCCGTACGCCCAGCAACTTCGCCGACCAGGTCAATCTCTGCGTTGCGTACGCCAAGACGAACGACTTACTAAAGGCCGGTACCGCCTGCGAGGCCGCAATCGCCAAGGTAAGAAAACTGGACAGCCGGATGGCCCGAATCAGGAACGATCGGAACCTGGAGGTGCTTGCCTATCGGTCCGACCTCGCCCTTGCACTATCGAACCGCGGCGTACTCATGGCTGCCGCCGGCGATACGGAACGTGCCAAACAGGACTTTCTTGCGGCGATCGATCTGCAAACGAAGGACTCATGGATCTTCGAGAATAATCTCGAACGCGTGAACCAGGAGGCCGCTTCGTAAGTAACGCTCAAACCCAGGCAGCAAAGGGTCGCTTCGCCCCCCCCAATTCGTGTCGGCGACCAACAAGGAGACCCGGAAATCCCCCTTTCGGGTCTCCTTTTTTATTCGGCCTCGGTTGCGGCGCGCGCCTTCGCCTCGGCTTTCAGCTGTTTCTTGACCCGCTGGCCCTTTCGCTCCAGCACCGGCTTCATTTGTCGGCTGATCCAGGGAAACAGGTAGCTTATGGTTGTCAGGAGCCCGCTGAGAGCCGGCATCGACACCTCGCGGATATTATTGCTGCAAAGATCGAGAATGTTCTGCGCGACCTCTTCCGCAGTACTCATCGGCTGCGAAAACGTAATGTCCGCCGTCTTGTCGACGTCCGCCATTATGAAACCCGTATGGATCGGCCCCGGTGAGACGAGGCCAACCTTGATCTTGCTGCCTCGCAGCTCTTCGGAGAGCGCTAAGGTAAACGCTCGCAGGCCCGCTTTCGTCGAAGAATAGGTCGCAGAACCGGGTACCGGCGTCCTGCCAGCCAGCGAACCCACATTGATGATGGCAGCCTCGTCAGCCTCCTTCATATACGGCAAGGCAAGCCGCGCTAATACAATCGGTGCGCGAAGATTAACGTCGATCATTTTACCGAGTTCCGCTGCGTCGACCGCTTCAACAACACCGCGTGCGTGATATCCGGCGTTGTTGACGAGCACATCGATGCGTCCGAACTCGAACTGCGCTTTCTTGAACACATCGACGCAAGCATCTGCGTCCGACACGTCCATAGCGAAGATTTCGACCTTGGTCTTGTCACGCAGCTCTTCGGCGATAGCTTCGAGGTTCTTCTTGCCACGTGCAACAAGCATGAGGTTAGCGCCGGCATCCGCGAAAAGGCGTGCAGCAGCAGCACCGACACCCTCGGATCCGCCCGTGATAATCACGGTTTTGTCTTTGAAAATCATTGGGCTATTGTAACCGTCGAAGTCCACTCCAGCGAGTAGAATCGCCTCTTGCGAGTGGTGGTGGCGAAAGCAGCACGAACTCACTGATGCCAGGAGTTAGGGTCGCCCCAACTAGTGAGGCTTCCGCTGGACCATTGCCAGCAAGATCAGAGGCCGATGTAGCCTTTGATCTTTTTCCACAAGCTCGACTCCCAGCCATAGACGTCGAGTTGATCTTCGCCGAGCGCGGCGACCGGCATAGTCGTATCGGGTGAAACGGGCTCATTCGCTGCAACGTCCTCGGGGCGCAATTCGAGTTTGCCCCTCTTGCCGTCGCTCGCATCCGTCAGCCCATCAACGGCAAGACTCAGGTACGGCAGCACTTCGTCGTCAACGATATCGTCATAGAAAACGGCGTCCGGATCGAAAGCCTCTTTCGACAGGATCACGCAATCATCAAATGATTTTTCGCTGCTGATGGCCGTGGCCTCGCGGAGAATTGAGCGTTTACTGTAATGCCATCGGACAGCAATCTCTGTGAGGCGACTCACAAGTTGTCGAATTGACCACCTTCTTTATATTTATCAGATCGCTTATAGGCCTTTCCCGGGGCAAAAAAAACCGGGCCAGAGCCCGGTTTTTTGATACGACAGGGTAGTTTCGCTTAATCTTCCGCAACCACCTCGGGCGCCTGATCCGTCATCATAATGATCGCCATAGGCGCAGCATCGCCTGGACGCGGGCCGGTCTTCAGGATTCGCAGGTATCCACCAGGACGCTCCTTGAAACGCGGGCCGATGTCGGTGAACAGCTTGCCCACAATTTCCTTGTCGCGCAGACGATCGAACGCCAGCCGACGATTAGCGACGCTGTCGTTCTTCGCCAACGTGATCAATGGCTCAACGACGCGGCGAAGCTCTTTCGCCTTCGGCAAAGTGGTTTTTATGGTCTCATGCTTCAGCATCGATGCTGCCATGTTACGGAACATGGCGCTGCGATGAGAGCTATTACGACCCAGTCGTCGACCGGATTTTCTATGGCGCATTTGTCTTTCCTAAATATCTAATCAATTGCAACGCGAGCATCGGCTCGCGGTGCTTTACATCAGGAGCTCGTGCTCAGGACGCAGGCTCGCCGGAGGCCAGTTATCGAGGTGCATGCCCAAACCGAGGCCATGCCCTTCGAGGACTTCCTTGATTTCGGTCAGCGACTTCTTGCCCAGGTTCGGCGTTCTAAGAAGCTCGACTTCCGTGCGCTGCACCAGGTCACCGATATACATGATGTTCTCGGCCTTGAGGCAATTCGCTGAGCGAACCGTCAGCTCGAGCTCGTCGACCGGGCGCATGAGTATCGGATCGACGTGGCTTTCGGCCTGCGCTCCAACGCCTTCTTCCTGACCCTGCAGGTCTACGAAGACAGACAGCTGATCTTTCAGGATGCTACCCGCGCGTCGGATCGCTTCCTCGGGATCGATCGTGCCGTTGGTCTCGATGTCGATGAGCAACTTGTCCAGGTCGGTGCGCTGTTCCACGCGGGCCGCCTCGACGTTGTACGTTACGCGACTGACCGGGCTGAACGACGCATCGAGCATCAGGCGGCCGATCGGGCCGGCCTGATCTTCGAACGAAGGACGCTGCGTCGCAGGACGATAGCCACGACCGCGCTCAACCTTGAGCAACATGTTGAGCTCACCGGCCTTCGTCAGGTTTGCGATGACAAGTTCCGGATTCATGATTTCAACATCGTGATCCAGCTGTATGTCGCCGGCAGTAACCGGTCCGGGGCCCCGTTTCGAAAGGCGAAGCTCAGCGGTATCGCGCGAATTCATCGTAACGGCGACCTGCTTGAGACTCAGGAGTATGTCGACAACATCTTCCTGAACACCTTCGATACTGGTGTACTCGTGAAGAACACCCTCGATTTCTGCTTCCGTGACTGCTGCACCTGGCATTGACGACAGCAAAATGCGACGTAGCGCATTGCCGAGCGTATGGCCGAATCCACGTTCGAAAGGCTCGATCGTGACTTTTGCTTGCAGATCGTTGACCGGCGTTACTTTTACAACGCGCGGCTTCAGAAACTCGTGTACTGATTCCTGCATGGGTAAATACCCTCCTGACTACTTCGAGTACAGCTCGACGACTAGGTTTTCGTTGATATCGGGGAGAATATCTTCTCGGTCCGGTAACGACTTCAATACGCCTGCCATCTTCTTGGCGTCGACTTCAACCCATTCGGGAAGGCCGACCTGGCTCGCTATTTCAATTGCGCTCTGAATGCGAAGTTGCTTCTTCGCCTTCTCACGTATGGTTATGGCATCTCCAGCCTTGAGCTGAGCCGAAGGGATGTTGACGACCTTGCCGTTAACTTCGACGCTCTTGTGGCTTACCAACTGTCGTGCTTCGGCCCGTGTTGAAGCAAAGCCCATGCGATAAACGGTGTTATCCAGACGGCCTTCGAGGAAGCGCAGCAGGTTCTCACCCGTTGAGCCCTTCAACTGTGCAGCACGCTTGTAGTAATTGCGGAACTGTCGTTCAAGCACGCCGTACATACGACGCAGCTTCTGCTTCTCACGAAGCTGCAGGCCATAGTCCGACACTCGGGGACGACGTTGTGTCGGTCCACCCGGCGGCACGTCGAGCTTGCACTTCGATTCCAGCGGCCTTACGCCACTCTTCAAAAACAGATCCGTGCCTTCGCGGCGGGACAGTTTACACTTTGGTCCTAAATATCTTGCCATTATTCAGTCTCTACACGCGGCGCTTTTTCGGCGGGCGACAACCGTTATGAGGAATAGGGGTAACGTCCTCAATACTTTGGATACGGAAACCCAGTGAATTCAGGGCACGAACTGCAGACTCGCGACCGGGACCCGGTCCACGAACCCGCACATCCACATTCTTCACGCCAAACTCGAGCGCAGCTTTGCCCGCTTTGTCGGAAGCAACCTGAGCTGCGAAGGGAGTGGATTTACGAGAACCACGAAAACCACAGCCACCTGCAGTGGCCCACGACAGGGCGTTACCCTGACGATCGGTTATCGTGATGATCGTGTTGTTGAAGGAAGCATGGATATGCGCAATTGCGTCAACCACATGCTTTTTAACCTTCTTTTTCTTTACTTCAGCCATATTTTTGTTCGCGACCGTCTTGGTAGTACGTTGAACTATCTTTCTAGTTCGCGGTGCTAGTTATACGGGCCGCTCCTGCTATCGTTTAATTGGACGGCGTGGGCCCTTACGGGTACGCGCGTTCGTACGAGTTCGTTGGCCGCGCAGCGGCAAACCACGTCTGTGCCGGATACCGCGGTAAGAACCGAGGTCCATGAGACGCTTGATATTCATTGACGTTTCGCGGCGCAGGTCACCTTCAACCGTAAACACTGCTACGGCGGTCCTGAGCTTTGCTACCTCCGGCTCTGCCAGGTCCTTGACCTGCAAACTCGGTGAAACACCTGCTGCTTCGCAGATCTGCTGCGCTCGCGAATTTCCAATACCGAAGATAGACGTCAATGCAATCACGACGTGCTTGTTCAACGGAATGTTTATGCCTGCTATACGTGCCACTTAACGTTTCCTCATTTAAAAACGCGGGTGTTAACCCTGACGCTGCTTATGTCGTGCGTCGGTGCAGATCACGCGAACAACACCGTTGCGACGAATGATCTTGCAGTTTCGACAAATCTTTTTGACTGATGCTCTTACTTTCATGAGCTCTCTCCTAAGCGCTGATTAAATCAGCGTACTTGTCCACCTCTGCCGTAATTGCGAAGGTTGGCTTTCTGCATCATGCCCTCGTACTGGTGACTCATGGCATGCGCCTGCATTTGCGACATAAAGTCCATTGTGACCACAACCAGAATCAGCAGCGACGTGCCACCGAAACTAAACGGCATGGCCGGGTAGAACATGCGTACCAACTCGGGCAACAGGCAGACGCCGGCGATATAGATCGAGCCCCAGAACGTCAATCTCGTCAAGACACGGTCGATGTACTCGGCCGTGTGTGCCCCGGGGCGTATGCCCGGCAGGAACGCGCCCGCTTTCTTCAGGTTATCGGCGGTGTCCTTCGAGTTGTACATCAGTGCCGTGTAGAAGAAGCAGAAGAAAATAATCATTGCACCGTACAGCAGCACGTACACCGGCTGGCCCGGACCGAGGTTCGCGCCTACGGTCTGCAGCGCACGCTGAATCGCATTGGGATCTGCGGCCTGGCCAAAGAACTGCGCAATCGTAGCCGGGAACATCAGAATGCTCGAAGCGAAGATCGGCGGGATCACGCCAGACATGTTTATCTTGAACGGCAGGTGCGTGCTCTGCGCCTGGAACATCTTGCGGCCCTGCTGACGGCGCGCATAGTTGACCGTAATGCGGCGCTGCGCACGCTCCATGTAGACGACGAAAATAATCGCAGCGACGCCACCGAGCAGCATCAGGATCGCTGTAATGGCGCTCATTTCACCGTTCCGAACCAGTTCAGCGGTGCCCGCTATCGCGGCCGGCAAGCCGGCAACGATGCCCGCCAGAATGATCATCGAGATACCGTTACCGATACCGCGCTCGGTGATCTGCTCGCCGAGCCACATCAGGAATACGGTGCCCGTAACCAGCGTGATACACGCGGTTATCAGGAACGCCGTACCCGGATTAACCACCAGTCCAGCCTGGTTGGATAGCCAGGAGGCGGCAGCGATCGACTGGAAGCTTGCCAGCGCAACCGTGCCATACCGCGTGTACTTGACGATCTGACGGCGGCCAGACTCGCCTTCCTTCCTGAGCGCTTGCAGGCTCGGAACGATATGGCTGGCCATCTGCATGATGATCGACGATGAAATGTAAGGAACGATGCCGAGCGCGAAGATGCCGAAGCGCGACAGCGCGCCGCCGGAAAACATGTTGAACATGCCAAGCAGGTTGCCCGACTGCTGCTCGAAGAAATCGGCCAACGCAACCGGGTCCACGCCGGGCACCGGTATGTAGGTGCCAACGCGGTAGACGATCAGCGCGCCCACGAGAAACAGCAGGCGAACACGAAGTTCACCTAGCTTGCTCGCTGACTTCGCAAGATCTGCCGGACTTTGTTGGGGCTTCTTTGCCACGTTACTTTCTTCCTGTGTTCGTCTGTTGCGTGCCGCAGCGCGCTACTACGATACTTTCCTATGCTTCAATGCTGCCGCCGGCCTTTTCGATCTCGGCGCGAGCACCCTTGGTGACCGCGAGACCTTTGAGCTTGACTGCCTTGGTGATCTCACCGGACTTGATGACCTTGACCTTGGTTACAAACGCCGGCACGAGGTTGGCTTTCTTCAGCACGTCCATATCGATGACGTCTGCCGTCGGGATCGCCAGTTCATGCAACCGCAGCTCCGCCGTGAGGCGTGCCATACGCGAGCGGAAACCGACCTTCGGCAGGCGTCGCTGCAGCGGCATCTGGCCGCCTTCGAAACCGACCTTGTGATAACCGCCGGAGCGCGCATGCTGCCCCTTGTGGCCACGCCCACTGGTCTTACCCTGGCCTGCGGAATGTCCGCGACCGAGTCGTTTGCCAGCTTTCTTGGCACCCTTGCCGGGTGAAATTTCGTTAAGGCGCATGTCAGGCTTCCTCTACCGACAGGAGGTACGAGACACGATTGATCATGCCGCGGTTTTCCGGCGTATCGATGACCGTTACGGTCTGGTGAATCTTGCGAAGACCCAGGCCTGCAACACAGGCCTTGTGGCTCTTCAGCCGCCCGTACCTGCTCTTAACGAGCGTGACCTTCAATTGTTTTGGCGTCGCCATGATCTTGTCTCTGATTCTCTTTCGCAGTAACTATTCCCGCGCCCTGATCAGGCGAGAATTTCCTTAACTTTCTTGCCGCGCTTTGCCGCAATGGCCTGTGGCGAGTGAATCTGCGACAGTCCCTGGATAGTTGCGCGAACAACGTTGATCGGATTGCGCGAGCCGTAGCTCTTGGCAAGCACGTTACGAACACCGGCCGCCTCGAACACAGCGCGCATGGCGCCGCCCGCGATGACGCCCGTACCTTCAGACGCCGGCTGCATGTAGACCAGCGTAGCGCCATGACGGCCCTTCTTAGCGTAAACCAGTGTGTCGTTATTCAGGTTGATGTCGATCATGTTGTTGCGAGCGCTCTGCATCGCCTTCTGAATCGCAATCGGCACTTCACGCGCCTTGCCATACCCGAATCCGACCTTGCCCTGCCCGTCGCCGACAACCGTCAGCGCCGTAAAGCCGAACTGACGGCCACCTTTTACAACCTTGGCGACGCGATTGACGGTCACCAGCTTTTCGATCATGTCGTCGTTCGACTGATTATGTTCGTTTCTAGCCATAATTTTTTGGTCCTGACGGCCGCGGGCCGTCTTGTTCCTTCAATAACCGATTAAAACTTCAGTCCCGCTTCGCGAGCCGCGTCAGCCAGTGCTTTCACACGACCGTGATAGCGAAACCCGGAGCGATCGAACGCAACGGTATCGATACCAGCCGCTTTCGCCTTCTCAGCGATGCGCGCACCGACGATTGCTGCTGCTTCAACATTGCCACCATTCTTTATGCCTTTTCGCACGTCGGCCTCGAGCGTCGATGCAGCTGCAAGCACGCTGTTATCCGCGCCGCCGATAACCTGGGCATAGATATGTCGAGGCGTCCGGTGAATGCTCAGGCGAGTAGCCTCGAGTTCACGCATCTTGGAACGTCCACGACGGGCACGACGCAAGCGATTCTGTTTCTTATCCAACTTCATGCTGATATCACCTAATTATTTCTTCTTCGCTTCTTTCAAAATGACGCGCTCACCGGCGTATCGCACACCCTTGCCCTTGTAAGGCTCCGGCGGACGAAAGTGTCGAATTTCTGCACAAACCTGACCCACCTTCTGTTTGTCAGCGCCTTTGACCAGTATCTCGGTCTGGCTCGGTGTCTCTACCGTGATGCCCTCAGGCACCGTGTACTCAACCGGGTGCGAAAAACCCAGCGAGAGGTTCAGTTTCTTGCCCTGCGCCTGGGCGCGATAACCAACGCCGACCAGCTCGAGTTTGCGCTCGAAGCCCTCGGACACACCCTTGGCCATATTGGCAACGATCGAACGCATCGTGCCCGACACGGCCGACGCAAAACGCGACCCTGAGCGTGGCGCGAACGTCAGCAAATTCTCTTCCTGCTTGAGCTCCACCTCGGAATTCAGCTCAAGCGACAACTCGCCGTTACCGCCTTTCAGCGTAACGATATTGCCGCTTTGCTTGAACTCGACGCCTTTCGGCAGCTCAACCGGCTCTTTAGCAATTCTTGACATAGTTAAAGTCTCTGTCCTGAAGGCTCACGCATCACGAAACGATGCAGAGAACCTCACCACCAATGCCCTTTTCCCGCGCCTGGCGATCACTCATCACGCCGGCGGACGTCGATACGATCGCCACACCAAGGCCCCCAAGCACCTTCGGCAAGTCTTCCTTGCCACGATAGATGCGCAGACCAGGACGACTCGTGCGCTGGATCTTCTCAATGACGGGCACACCGTTGAAGTACTTCAACTCAACGGTAAGCTCCTTCTTCACACCTTCGCCATCGGTCGCAAAACCAACGATGTAGCCCTCGTCCTGCAATACTCGTGCAACCGCCTCTTTTGCGGTCGACGCCGGCATGGACACCGCTACCTTGCGAGCCTTCTGGCCATTGCGAATGCGTGTCAGCATGTCTGCGATCGGATCGGTCATACTCATAATTCTGTCTCCGCCTACCAGCTGGCTTTGGTGAGGCCAGGAATTTCGCCGTTCATGGCAGCCTCGCGTAACTTGTTACGACCAAGGCCAAACTTGCGATAAACACCGTGTGGGCGACCGGTAATCGAACAGCGATTCCGCTGGCGAGTGGCACTACCGTCACGAGGCAGCTTGTTCAACTTCGCCTGCGCCTCAGCGCGCTGCTCGTCCGTGCTGTGAATGCTGCGAACGATCGCCTTCAGCGCCTTGCGCTTCTCGCCGTGTCGCGCGACCAGCTTGGTACGCTTCAGTTCACGCATGATCATCGATTTTTTTGCCATGTTAAAAAATGCTCGTCTTCAAATTTGTTCAGAAACTGTCGGTGCGAGTGCTCACTACGCAGCACGCTCAGTAAAACTATCTCTACTTCTTAAACGGGAAATTAAACGCTTCCAGCAGCGCCCGGCCCTCTGCCGGTGTCGTTGCGGTCGTGGTAATAACGATGTCCATCCCACGCAGCTCATCAATTTCGTCGTAGTTGATTTCCGGAAAAATAATTTGCTCCTGAACACCCATGCTGTAATTGCCCTGCCTGTCGAAGGACTTGGCGTTCAGGCCTCGGAAGTCACGAATACGCGGGATCGCAATATTAACCAGGCGATCCAGAAACTCGTACATGCGCTCACGACGCAACGTTACCTTGCAGCCGATAGGCATACCGTCGCGGATCTTGAATCCAGCGACCGATTTGCGCGAGATCGTCGTAACGGGGCGCTGACCGGCGATCTTCTCCATGTCGCCACGAGCGTTTTCGATGATCTTCTTATCTGCAACAGCCTCACCGACACCCATATTCAGGGTGATCTTGGTGATGCGGGGCACCTGCATCGAGTTGCCCAGGCCGAGCTTCTTCTGAATCTCTCCAGCGAGCTCTTTCTGATATTTTTCCTGTAAACGTGACATTGCTTTATCTCTGTTTCGTTTGACTTATCGATTCGCGGCCAAAGGCCGTTCCTACAGTCAAATGTCGACTACGTCTCCACTCTTGAAGATGCGAACTTTCTTGCCGTCTTTCTCGACGCGAAAACCAACGCGCTCGCCCTTCTTCGATTTCGGATTGAAGACCAGTACGTTCGATAGATCCAACGGCATCGCCGTATCCTTGATTCCACCAAGCTCACCGATGTTCGGGTTTGGCTTTATATGTTTCTTGGCGAGGTTTACACCTTCAACCAGAATGCGTTCATCATCGAAAACCTGCAGAACAGTGCCGCGACGGCCCTTATCCTTGCCGGTTGTCACGATGACTTCATCGCCTTTTCTAATCTTGTTCATTGCTTAGTCCACAAAAGCCGAAGTTCTTACAGAACTTCGGGAGCCAGCGAAATAATCTTCATGAATTTACTGGTACGCAGTTCGCGCGTAACCGGCCCAAAAATACGCGTGCCAATCGGCTCGAGGCGAGCGTTCAACAGCACAGCCGCATTGCCGTCAAAACGAATCAAAGATCCATCCTTGCGACGAACGCCTTTTCGCGTACGCACGACAACAGCGTTATAAACTTCGCCCTTCTTGACCTTGCCGCGCGGTATCGCGTCCTTGACGCTGACCTTGATCACGTCGCCAACACCGGCATACCGGCGCTTCGAGCCTCCGAGCACCTTGATGCACTGTACGCGGCGAGCACCCGAATTATCGGCGGCGTCCAGAACTGTCTGCATCTGAATCATGACTGAATCCTAAGAGTTATTACTTGCCTGCCGAACGTTCAACGACGTTTACGACTGACCAGGACTTGTTCTTCGAAATGGGACGACACTCCGTAATCGCTACGCGATCTCCGGCCTTGCACTCATTCGCCGCGTCATGAGCAAGCACCTTGCCGGTACGGCGAATGTACTTGCCGTACACGGGGTGCTTTATCAGACGCTCAATGGCAACCGATACGGTCTTGTCCATCTTGTTGCTTACGACACGGCCGACGACAGTACGTCGTGCTTTTTTCTCTTCACTCATTTCTTTTCACCCTCGGCACGCTTCAGCTCATTAAGAACCGTCTTAACGCGAGCGATATCTTTTCTAACGCGACCGTGCTCGTGGTTTTGTGTGAGTTCACCGGTTGCATGTTGCATGCGCAGATTGAACTGCTCACGCCGGAGCGCAACGAGCTCATCGTTGAGCTCATCTGCAGACTTGCTGCGGAGATCCGTTGCATTCATCACATCACCTGCCGAGTCACAAACGTTGTTCCGAACGGCAGTTTCGCAGCTGCCAGCCGGAACGCTTCGCGTGCGATCTCTTCCGTCACACCTTCCATTTCATACAGGACACGGCCCGGCTGAATCTGGCACACCCAGTATTCAACGTTGCCCTTACCCTTACCCTGGCGCACCTCAAGCGGTTTCTTGGAGATCGGCTTGTCGGGAAAAACCCGGATCCAGATCTTGCCACCGCGCTTGATGTAACGCGTCATCGCACGACGAGCTGCCTCGATCTGCCGGGCAGTCAACCGACCACGGCCGGTGGCCTTCAGGCCGATACTCACCAAACGAAACGTTGCTTCCGCGCAGAGCGAGCCCACGGTTCCGGCCCTTCATCTGCTTGCGAAATTTTGTTCTTTTAGGCTGTAACATCTTCTATTTATTTCCCAGTTAACGAGCGTTCTTTAAGAACGCGCGCCAGCGGCTGCTTCCGCAGGCTCTGCTGGAACCACCTCGGGCTTGTCGAAAACCTCGCCCTTGAAAATCCAAACCTTCACGCCGATCACGCCGTACGTCGTGTTTGCTACAGCCGTGCCGTAGTCGATATCCGCGCGCAGCGTATGCAGCGGCACCCGACCCTCGCGGTACCACTCCGAGCGCGCGATCTCCGCGCCGTTCAGACGGCCGCCAACCTTGACCTTGATTCCCTCAGCGCCAACCCGCATTGTGTTGGTTACCGCACGCTTCATGGCACGACGAAACATGACACGACGCTCAAGCTGCTGTGCGATACCCTCAGCAACCAGCTGCGCATCGAGCTCAGGCTTGCGTACTTCGCTGATGTTGATACGCACATCCTGAATCAACATGCCCAGCTTCTTCGAAAGCTCGCCACGCAGCTTCTCGATATCTTCGCCCTTCTTGCCAATTACGATGCCAGGACGCGCAGTGTGAATTGTGATGTTCACCTTGTTCGCCGGGCGCTCGATGCCAATGCGGCTTACCGATGCGTCTTTGAGTTTCTTCTTGATGAACTCACGAATCACATGATCAGCATGAATGTATTTCGGAAACGTCTTCGAATCGGCATACCACTTGGACGCCCAATCCTTGACGATGCCAAGACGTATACCTGTCGGATGTACTTTCTGACCCATAATTCTTACTCGTCTACCAGCTGATCAAGCCGGTGAATGTTGAATTCCATGATCATTTTTCGTCTGCCACCTGAATCGTAATGTGGCTGTTACGTTTGATGATCCGTGCGCCGCGACCTTTGGCCCGAGCGCGAAAACGACGTAGCGACGGCGCCTCGTTAACCTCGACAGTCGAGACCTTCAATTCATCGATATCAGCGCCGTGATTGTGCTCGGCGTTGGCAACAGCCGACTCCAGAACCTTTTTCACGATGCGGGCGCTCTTCTTCGGCGAAAAAGAAAGAACTCGCAGCGCCTCGTCTACCGACTGACCGCGAATAACGTCCGCCATCAACCGACATTTCTGCGGCGAGATGCGTGCGTATTTAAGTGTTGCTGCAACTTGCATGAACCAGCTCCCCTACTTCGTCTTCCGATCACCGGAGTGACCGCGAAACGTGCGAGTCATCGAAAACTCGCCAAGCTTGTGACCAACCATGTTCTCTGAAATAAGAACCGGGACGTGCTGGCGACCGTTATGCACGGCAATCGTCAGTCCGACCATATCCGGAAGCACCATGGAACGACGCGACCAGGTCTTGATCGGGCGGCGATCATTCTTCTTGGCAGCCTCTGTAACCTTCTTGGCCAGATGGTTATCTACGAATGGGCCTTTTCTTACACTACGCGGCATTATCGAAATCCTTTACTTACGCTTGCGACGGCGAACAATCATAGAATCCGTACGCTTGTTTGAACGTGTCTTTGCGCCCTTTGTCGGCGTGCCCCACGGGCTAACCGGATGACGGCCGCCCGAGGTCCTGCCCTCACCACCGCCGTGCGGATGATCAACCGGGTTCATGGCAACGCCGCGAACCGTCGGACGAACACCTCTCCAGCGACTGGCACCGGCCTTGCCGAGCTTGCGCAGGTTGTGCTCACCGTGACCTACCTCACCTACCGTCGCACGACAGTTGACGTGGATCTTGCGAGTCTCGCCTGAACGCAGTCGCACGGTGGCGTATGCACCATCGCGTGCGGCCAGCATTGCCGAAGCGCCGGCCGAGCGGACCAGTTGGCCACCCTTGCCGGGTTTCATCTCGATGTTGTGCACCGTCGTACCGACCGGGATTGCGCGAATCGGCAGCGCGTTGCCGGCCTTAATCGGTGCATCCTCACCGCTGATGATCGGCGTACCGGCGCGCACAGTCTTCGGTGCCAGTATGTAGCGTCGCTCGCCGTCGGCGTACTTGATCAATGCAAGGTGCGCGCTGCGATTCGGGTCGTACTCGAGCCGTTCAACGACACCCGGTACGCCGTCCTTGTCGCGTTTGAAATCAACGATGCGGTAGTGCTGCTTGTGACCGCCGCCCTGGTGACGCACGGTAATCCGCCCATTGTTGTTACGTCCGCCTTTTGACGTCTTCTTTGCCAGCAGCGGCGCGTACGGCTTGCCTTTATGCAACTCCGGCGTCTTGACGGCGACGACGAATCGGCGTCCCGCAGAGGTTGGTTTGGCTTTATGCAGTGACACAACGTACTCCTAAATTACTCAGCGCCGAAAAACTCTTCAACAGAGCTTCCCTCGGCCAGCTTGACGTAGGCTTTCTTCCAGTCAGAGCGTCTGCCCTGTGCCTGCTGAAAGCGCTTCGTCTTGCCCTTAACGTTCACAACCTGAACCGCATCGACTTTGACCTCGAACAGCAGCTCAACAGCCTGCTTGACCTCTTTCTTGGTTGCGTCGGTACGAACCTTGAGAACAACCTGGTTCTTCTCGGCAACCATGTGCGACTTCTCAGAGAGGTGCGGGCCGCGGATAACCGTCATCAATCTTTCCTGGCGCAGTGCTTGACTCATGACAGGCGCTCCTCGATCAGCTTCAGCGCCGGCAGCGTCACCAACACCTTTTCGAAGCGAATCAGTACAACCGGATCCATTGACGCGACATCGCAGATGCCGACATTCGGCAGGTTGCGAGCCGCAAGGAAAAGCTTCTCATCGAATGCTTCGTTGAGGATCAGAACGTTTTCGAGGTTCATGTCCTTCAACTTCGTAGCGAGCAGTTTCGTCTTCGGCGCCTCGAGCGCCAGCTCGTTGACGACGACCAGGCGATCCTGACGGACCAGCTCGGACATCATCGAACGCAGCGCCGCCCGGTACATCTTCTTGTTTACCTTCTGGTCGTAGCTGCGCGGCTTGGCGGCAAATGTGCGGCCACCGCCAACCCAGATCGGACTACGAATCGTACCGGCACGTGCGCGGCCGGTACCTTTCTGGGCCCAGGGCTTCGCGCCACCGCCTCTTACCGCAGCACGATTCTTCTGTGCCTTCGTGCCAGCACGCGCACCCGCCAGGTAAGCAGTGACGACCTGGTGCACGAGAGGTTCGTTATAAGCAGCGCCGAACGCGGCGTCCTGAACGTCAACCGAGCCCTTGTCCTGAAGTTTCAATTTCATCGATGCGCCCCTTATCGCTTGGACTTCACGGCTGGGCGCACAATAACGCGGCCGCCACGATGACCCGGGACAGCGCCCTTGATCAGAAGAAGATTTCGCTCGTTGTCTATACGCACGACCTCCAGGTTCTGGATGGTGCGACGAACGTTGCCCATGTGGCCGGCCATTTTCTTACCCTTGAACACGCGACCCGGGGTCTGGTTCTGGCCGATTGAACCTGGAGCACGATGCGCCAACGAGTTGCCGTGCGTTGCATCCTGCATGCTGAAGTTGTGGCGCTTGACGGCACCAGCGAAACCCTTACCGATGGACGTACCAATGACATCGACCTTCTGGCCTTCCTCAAACGACTCGACACGCAGCTCTGAGCCAACCGCGTACTCCGTCTCATCGCCGTCTGCGATGCGGAACTCGGTAATAAGGTCGCCAGCTTCAACCTTTGCCGCGGCAAAGTGGCCGGCTGCAGGCTTGGTCACACGCGACGCTTTACGGCTTCCGGCTACAACTCGTAGCGCGCGATAGCCGTCCGTCTCCACGGTCTTCACCTGAGTGATTCGGTTTGGTTGCGCCTCCACTACGGTAACCGGAATCGAAACTCCGTCTTCCGTAAAGACACGCGTCATGCCGCATTTGCGGCCAACAAGACCCATCGTCATCTTCAAAACCTCGCGCTGGCTACGATTGGCCAGCGTCTATCCAATTCAAATCTTCACTGCCGAGACTGCGATTGGCCGCGGCTGTACTTTTCCTTTCACCCCATCTGGCACTTTTCCCAGACATGCGAAAGGGCCAGCCGTCGCGGAGAGATTTGCTCTCGTTGCTCTGGGGCTGACCCTAAGCTCCGACCCGATCCATCGGTCCGGCGGTTCCGGGATTTGCCGTGTCGCCCTCGATTTCCTGACGACAGAAGTGTTTATTTGCTGTTCCTGGCCGACTCCCGGTCCGGCCAAGCGCAGCGAGCCCGCTATTATACGACTCGAACCCCCCAATACAAGCGGTTTGCAGCCTTTTTTTGCGGAATTCTGGAAGAAACTCTTCCTGAATAAAATCAATCAGTTAAGCAAGTGCCTGAGCCCGGGATAATCCCCGGCGGAAACAAAGCGCAGTCCAGCGTGCTATTTCGACGAGGATCATGCCGCCCGACGGCGCCAAAAAAACCGCCGACAAGCCTTAATTCAGCTTGATTTGCACATCCACGCCCGCCGGTAGCTCCAACTTCATCAGGGCGTCAACGGTCTTATCGGTCGGATCCACGATATCCATCAGGCGCTTGTGCGTGCGGATTTCGTATTGATCGCGAGCATCCTTATTGACGTGCGGCGAAATCAGGATCGTGAAACGCTCTTTCCTCATAGGCAGCGGGATCGGACCTTTAACAGTCGCGCCCGTGCGCTTCGCGGTATCCACGATCTCACGAGCCGAGGTGTCGATCAGGCGATGATCGAACGCTTTCAGCCGGATTCGTATGTTCTGGTTTGTCGCCACAATTGGCTCCTTGTTAGTGTATTTGGGGTCGAACCGAGGTTTTTGCAAAAAACCTCGGTTCGACCCCGGTTTATTACTCGATGACCTTGGCGACGACGCCGGCGCCCACGGTACGACCACCCTCACGGATAGCGAACCTGAGACCGTCTTCCATCGCGATCGGTGCAATCAGGTCAACAACCATCTGCACGTTGTCACCCGGCATTACCATCTCGGTGCCTTCCGGCAACTCGCACGCACCCGTTACATCCGTCGTACGGAAGTAAAACTGCGGACGATAGCCCTTGAAGAACGGCGTATGACGGCCACCCTCGTCCTTGGTCAGAATGTATACCTCTGCCTCAAACTTGGTGTGCGGCGTGATCGAGCCCGGCTTCGCCAGTACCTGGCCACGCTCAACCTCTTCACGCTTGGTGCCACGCAGCAGTACGCCTACGTTGTCACCCGCCTCGCCTCGATCCAGCAGCTTCCTGAACATCTCGACGCCGGTGCAGGTCGTCTTCATCGTATCTTTGATGCCAACAATCGCCAGCTCATCGCCCACGTTGACCACACCACGCTCGATTCGACCCGTTACCACCGTGCCACGACCCGAAATCGAGAACACGTCCTCAACCGGCATCAGGAAGTCACCATCAATAGCGCGCTCGGGCATCGGAATGTAGCTGTCCATCTCCTCGATCAGCTTGTGAATCGACGGCACACCAATGTCCGACTCGTCGCCTTCAAACGCCTTCAGCGCTGAACCCGTTATGATCGGCGTGTCATCACCCGGAAACTCGTACATCGACAGAAGATCACGAATCTCCATCTCTACCAGCTCCAGCAGCTCTTCGTCGTCTACCTGGTCGGCCTTGTTCATGTACACCACGATGTACGGAACACCAACCTGGCGCGCCAGCAGGATGTGCTCGCGCGTCTGCGGCATCGGACCATCGGCCGCCGATACCACCAGGATCGCACCGTCCATCTGTGCCGCACCCGTGATCATGTTCTTCACGTAATCAGCGTGTCCCGGGCAATCAACGTGCGCGTAGTGACGGTTGTCACTCTCGTACTCCACGTGCGCCGTCGCAATCGTGATGCCACGCTCGCGTTCCTCAGGGGCGTTGTCAATCTGGTCGTAACCCTTGACCTCACCGCCGTGCTTCTCCGCCATGACCTTCGTCAGCGCCGCCGTCAGCGTCGTCTTGCCATGGTCCACGTGACCAATCGTGCCTACGTTTACGTGCGGTTTTGTTCTCTCAAATTTCTCTTTAGACATGTCCCTGGCTCTCGGTTTGTTAGCTTGCTTTTCTCATAACCAAATCCGCGACGTTCTGCGGCACTTCTGAATATTTCTTAAATTCCATCGAGTACACGGCACGGCCCTGGCTCATCGAGCGCAGATCCGTGGAATAGCCGAACATCTCGGCTAACGGCACTTCGGCACGAATCGTCTTGCCCGAAGGCGTGTCGTCCATGCCCTGCGGAAGACCGCGTCGACGATTCAGATCGCCCATCACATCTCCCATGTAATCTTCAGGCGTCACCACCTCGACCTGCATTATCGGCTCGAGCAGCACCGGATCCGCTTTCAGCGCTCCCTCGCGGAAGCCCATGCTGCCAGCGATCTTGAACGCCATCTCGCTCGAATCGACGTCATGGTACGAACCGTCGTACAGCGTGACCCTGCAGTCCACCAGCGGGTAGCCGGCAATCACACCGTTCTCCATTTGTTCCTGAACACCGCGATCGACGGCCGGAATATACTCTCGTGGGACCACGCCGCCAACTATCGCGTTAACGAATTCGTAGCCGCTGCCCGCCGGAAGCGGCTCGATTTCGATGTAAACATGTCCGTACTGGCCTCGGCCGCCGGACTGGCGCACGAACTTGCCTTCCTGCTTGACCGCCTGGCGGATGGTCTCGCGGTAAGCCACCTGCGGCTTGCCGACGTTGGCATCGACGTTGAATTCGCGCTTCATGCGATCGACGATGATATCGAGATGCAGCTCACCCATTCCGGAAATGATCGTCTGGCCGGACTCTTCATCGGTGTGCACGCGGAAAGATGGATCCTCTTTCGCAAGCTTCATCAAAGCATTGCCCATCTTGTCCTGATCAACCTTGGTTCTTGGCTCAACCGCGACCGAGATAACCGGCTCCGGAAACTCCATGCGCTCGAGCATGATGCGCTGCTTCAGGTCGCACAGTGTGTCACCCGTGGTGACATCCTTGAGGCCTACGGCCGCAGCAATATCGCCGGCGCGCACTTCCTTGATCTCTTTCCGATCGTTTGAATGCATCTGCAGGATACGGCCGATGCGCTCCTTCTTGCCCTTGATCGGGTTGAAAATGGTATCGCCGGAATTCAGCACCCCTGAGTAAACGCGGAAGAACGTCAGGTTGCCGACGAACGGATCCGTCGCAATCTTGAACGCCAGGGCCGCGAAGGGCTCATCGTCGTCCGCGTGACGCTCCGCCTCACTTTCATCGTCGAGGTGACCCACGATAGCGGGCACGTCGACCGGCGACGGCATGTAGTCGATGACAGCGTCGAGCATCGCCTGCACGCCCTTGTTCTTGAATGCGGATCCGCACATCGCGACCACGACATCACCGGACAAGGTGAGTTTGCGCAACCCCAGGCGAATCTCGTCATCCGACAGCTCGCCATTTTCCAGGAACTTGTTCAGCAGTTCTTCGGTACCTTCCGCGGCCGCCTCAACCATCTTCTCTCGCCAATGCTTCGCTTCGGCCAGCAGCTCCTCCGGAATATCGCGAGCCTCATAGGTCGTCCCCATGTTGCCCTCGTCCCAGTAGATTGCTGTCATGCGAACGAGATCGATGACGCCCTCGAAGTGCTCTTCAGCGCCAATGGGCAGCTGAATCGGCACCGGGTTCGCGCCAAGCCGCTCTTTGACCTGGTTGACGACTCTCAGGAAATCGGCGCCGGCACGATCCATCTTGTTGACGAAGATCATACGCGGCACGCTGTACTTGTTGCCCTGGCGCCAGACCGTTTCGGTCTGCGGCTCAACACCGCCGACCGCGCACAGCACCGTGACGGCCCCGTCCAGCACGCGCAGGCTGCG
Organism: uncultured Gammaproteobacteria bacterium; assembly: GCA_963841145.1. Lineage (GTDB taxonomy): Bacteria > Pseudomonadota > Gammaproteobacteria > Steroidobacterales > Woeseiaceae > UBA1847. The sequence goes on along the minus strand of CAWJBO010000014.1, from coordinate 50,259 downwards.
CTCTACTTCAATCGTAAAGTCGACGTGGCCCGGCGTATCGATAATGTTGACGCGGTGTTCGTCAAACCGGCCGTCCATGCCCTTCCAGAAGCAGGTCGTGGCGGCAGACGTGATCGTGATGCCACGCTCCTGTTCCTGCTCCATCCAGTCCATGACGGCGGCGCCATCATGCACCTCGCCTATCTTGTGCGAGACTCCGGTGTAAAACAGGACGCGCTCCGTCGTGGTCGTCTTGCCCGCATCAATATGGGCCATGATGCCGATATTGCGGTAACGCTCGATGGGAGTTGTACGGGCCACGACAAAGCCTTACTACCAGCGGTAGTGCGAGAACGCCTTGTTGGCTTCTGCCATACGATGCGTGTCTTCTTTCTTCTTGACGGCGGTACCACGGTTCTCTGCAGCATCAAGCAGCTCATGGGCAAGCCGATGCGCCATCGACTTCTCACTGCGCTTCCTGGCGGCATCGATAACCCAACGCATAGCCAGCGTCTGGCGGCGTGCAGGACGAACTTCTACAGGCACCTGGTAGGTAGCGCCACCAACGCGACGCGACTTTACCTCGACCACAGGCTTGACGTTCTCAAGCGCTGTCTCGAGCAGCTCCAGTGCTTTATCACCGGTCTGTGTTTCGCGTTCGGAAATGCGATCCAGTGCGCCGTAGATAATACGCTCCGCAACGGACTTCTTACCGTCGTTCATGATCATATTCATGAACTTCGCCAGCAGATCGCTGCCGTACTTCGGGTCAGGCAGAATCGTTCGTTTCGGGGCTTGTGTTCTTCTCGACATAGTTCGTCTCTTTATAGTCCGCCGCCTGGGCGGGACTGATTAGGTTACTTTTTAGGACGCTTGGCGCCGTATTTCGAGCGGCCCTTGCGGCGATCGGAAACGCCTGAGCAGTCGAGCGTGCCGCGAATCGTATGGTAGCGAACACCCGGCAGGTCCTTCACACGGCCGCCGCGAATAAGAACGACACTGTGCTCTTGCAGGTTATGGCCTTCGCCGCCAATGTAGCTCGTTACCTCAAAGCCGTTTGTCAATCGCACACGAGCGACCTTGCGCATCGCCGAGTTCGGCTTTTTCGGAGTCGTTGTATAGACACGCGTGCAGACACCGCGCTTCTGCGGGCTGGCTTCGAGCGCCGGTACCGTGCTTTTTGCACGCTTGGTGGCTCGTGGATTGCGTACTAACTGATTCGTTGTGGCCATGGGCCTTCCACTCTTTTTTATCGGGTTAAAAGATAGTCGTCTTGTTACTTTGCGCCACGTTAAAACGAGCGCACCCAGCCCCCAGACTGCATCAGTCCAGAAGCCGGGAAAAATCAGGGCCCGCCTAATGGCGAGCCCTTGAAAATCAGGACCCGCCTGTCGGCGGGCCCCAAGGATAAGGGCGGGCATTTTAGTGACGCAGCCAACTCAGTGTCAAGCAAGCATCAGTCAACGCCCATCAGGGCCGCTAAGCCTTTGATTTATATATCAAGCTGGCAGGCTACGCCGCCGTAGTCTCCTCACCGCCCTCAACAGGCGCATCGGACTCCGCTGCCACAGGCGCCTCATCGGCCTCAACAGGCGCATCGGACTCCGCTGCCGCAAGCGCCTCATCAACCGGCGCTTCTGCTGCATCCGCGTCCTCGTCGGCCACGCCCTCGAGGGCCTTTTCAGCCGCCTGCGCGTCCTCCAGCTCTCGAAGCTGATCGGCCAGATCCTGCTCCCGCGTGCGTCGTCGCTCCGCATGGTGGGCAAATCCGGTTCCCGCAGGAATGAGCCGCCCAACGATGACATTCTCCTTGAGACCACGCAGCTCGTCCCGAAGGCCCCGCACGGAAGCTTCGGTCAGCACTCGCGTTGTCTCCTGGAACGACGCCGCTGAGATAAAGGATTCCGTGGCCAGCGACGCCTTGGTGATGCCAAGCAACACCGGATCCACTGTCAACGTCTCTTTATTCTGCGCCTCGAGCTGTTCTTCTTCCTCGAAGAATCGCGCCTTGTCGATCTGCTCACCACGCAGGTAGTTACTCTCACCCGGTGTCGCGACGATAACTTTGCGCAACATCTGGCGAATAATCACCTCGATGTGCTTATCGTTGATCTTCACACCCTGGAGACGGTAAACATCCTGGATCTCACGAACCAGGTAATCGGCCAGGTTTTTAACGCCCTGCAGCCTGAGGATATCGTGGGGATTCGGCTCGCCGTCAGCGATAGTCTCGCCGCGGACAACCTGCTCGCCCTCGAACACGTTGAGATGACGCCACTTCGGAATCAACTCCTCGTGACTCTCGCCGTTCTCTTCAGTAAGGACCAGGCGACGCTTGCCCTTGGTTTCCTTGCCGAAGCTGACCGTACCCGTGTGCTCGGCCATGATCGCAGGATCCTTTGGCTTACGCGCTTCGAACAGGTCGGCCACACGCGGCAGACCACCGGTGATGTCGCGGGTCTTGGAAGACGCCTGCGGGATGCGCGCGATGATATCGCCCACTGAGACACTGGCACCGTCCGCCATGGAAATAATGGCGCCCACCGGCAATGCGTAGACCGCGGGGATCTCGGTATTGGCGAAGCAAATCTCCTTGCCTTCATCGTCAACCAGTTTTGCGACCGGTCGAAGATCCTTGCCGGAACCCGTACGGCTCTTCGGATCGAGCACAACAATACTGGTCAGGCCCGTGAATTCGTCGACCTGCTCAGCGACCGTAATACCGTCGATGAAGTCCTCGAACTTGATCTTGCCTTCAACCTCGGTGACAACCGGGTGAGTATGCGGATCCCAGTTTGCAACGACCTGGCCCTGCTTGACGTCAGCGCCGTCCTGGATGGTAATCGTTGCACCGTAAGGAACCTTATAGCGCTCACGCTCGCGGCCCATCTCATTAACGATAGAGATTTCACCCGAACGCGATACGGCAACCAGGTAGCCTTTGTGGTGTGCAACTGTCTTGATGTTGACGAGCTTGGCAACACCCCTGGAGCCAATTTCGATGCTGTTGATCGCTGCTGAACGTGACGCAGCACCACCAATGTGGAAGGTACGCATCGTCAGCTGTGTGCCCGGCTCGCCGATTGACTGAGCCGCGATAACACCAACCGCTTCACCAATATTGATGCGGTCACCGCGGGCGAGGTCGCGTCCGTAACACTGTGAACAAACGCCGTAGCGAATCTCACAGGTAATGGGCGAGCGCACCAGCACATGATCAATCTGCAACTCTTCGAGACGCTGAACCGCGGCCTCATCGAGCATCGTACCGGCGTCAAAGGCAACCTTGTCGGTGCCCGTTATCATCACGGGCTCAGCGAGTACGCGACCAAGAACGCGCTCGGTCAGGGGCTCGACGATATCGCCACCCTCAACCAGCGGCGCCATTGCTACACCCTTGCGGGTGTGACAGTCCACCTCGGTAACGACCAGGTCCTGGGCAACGTCAACCAGACGACGCGTCAGGTAACCGGAGTTGGCTGTCTTCAAAGCGGTGTCGGCAAGGCCTTTACGCGCGCCGTGAGTCGAGATGAAGTACTGCAGTACGTCCAGTCCCTCACGGAAGTTCGCCGTGATCGGCGTTTCGATGATAGAGCCGTCCGGCTTGGCCATCAGACCTCGCATTCCGGCAAGCTGGCGAATCTGCGCGGCAGAACCACGAGCGCCTGAGTCGGCCATCATGTAGATCGAATTGAAGGATTCCTGCTCAACGGTCTTGCCCTTCGCGTCCTTGGTGGACTCGGTGCCGAGCTTGTCCATCATCGCCTTCGCAACCTGGTCATTGGTGCGCGACCAGATATCGACGACCTTGTTGTATCGCTCGCCGTCGGTGACAAGTCCGGAGCCGTACTGGTCCTGAATCTCCTTCACCTCGGTTTCCGCGACCGCCAGGATTTCCTCTTTATTCTCCGGCACGACCATGTCGTTGACGCCGATCGAAATACCGGCCCGCGTCGCGAAGCGAAAGCCCGTGTACATCAGGCGATCCGCGAATACGACCGTTCTCTTCAGACCCAGCTGGCGGTAGCAAGCGTTAATAACGCTGGAAATCGCCTTCTTCGTCATCGACTGGTTGATGCGCGCAAACTCCAGTCCGGCAGGCATGATTTCAGAGAGCAGTGCACGACCAACGGTGGTCTCGACCACTTTCGTGACCTCACGAACCTCGTCATTTTCATCGCGCTCAGCCATATTGACTCGGACCTTCACGACGGCCTGCAGCGCAGCGGCACCCATTTCGTAGGCACGTCGAGCCTCGTCAACGCTGGCAAAAATCATGCCTTCGCCCTCAGCATTGATGCGACTGCGAGTCATCCAGTAGAGGCCAAGAACAACGTCTTGCGACGGCACGATAATCGGCTCGCCGTTGGCGGGCGAGAGGATGTTGTTGGATGACATCATCAAGGCACGCGCTTCCAGCTGCGCCTCGATCGACAGGGGCACGTGTACTGCCATCTGGTCGCCGTCAAAGTCAGCGTTGAACGCGGTACAGACCAGCGGGTGCAGCTGAATAGCCTTGCCCTCAATCAATACCGGCTCGAATGCCTGGATACCAAGCCTGTGCAGCGTTGGCGCACGGTTCAGCATGACAGGATGCTCTCGAATAACTTCTTCGAGAATATCCCAGACCTCTGTGCCTTCGCGCTCTACAAGGCGCTTCGCAGCCTTGATCGTTGTTGCTTCGCCACGCAACTGCAGCTTCGAGAAAATAAACGGCTTGAACAATTCAAGCGCCATCTTCTTCGGCAAACCACACTGGTGCAGCTTCAGCGTAGGACCAACCACGATAACGGAACGGCCGGAGTAGTCGACGCGCTTGCCGAGCAGGTTCTGGCGGAAGCGACCTTGCTTGCCCTTGATCATGTCAGCCAGCGATTTCAGCGGACGCTTGTTGGTGCCCGTGATAGCGCGGCCGCGACGACCGTTGTCGAGCAGTGCATCGACAGACTCTTGCAACATGCGCTTTTCGTTACGCACGATAATGTCCGGCGCGTTGAGCTCCAGCAGCCGGCGCAGACGGTTGTTACGGTTGATAACACGGCGGTACAGATCGTTGAGATCGGAGGTCGCGAATCGGCCGCCGTCCAGTGGTACCAGCGGACGCAGGTCCGGCGGAAGAACGGGCAGCACGGTCAATACCATCCACTCAGGCTTGTTGCCAGACTCGACGAACGACTCGATCAGCTTGAGGCGCTTGGATAGCCGCTTGATCTTGGTTTCGGAACGCGTGGCACCCATATCCTCTCGAACTTTGAGGATCTCGCGCTGCAGGTCGATGGTCATGAGCATTTCGCGAACTGCTTCGGCACCCATACGGGCGTCAAACTCGTCGCCATACTGCTCTAGCGCATCCAGGTACATGTCATCGGTCATCAGCTGGCCGCGCTCAAGCTCCGTCATGCCCGGCTCGACCACTACGAACGCCTCAAAGTACAACACACGCTCGATCTCGCGCAGCGTCATGTCAAGCATGAGGCCGATGCGTGAAGGCAATGATTTCAGGAACCAGATGTGAGCAACCGGACTGGCCAGTTCGATGTGGGCCATGCGCTCACGACGAACCTTGGTCTGCGTTACCTCGACGCCGCACTTTTCGCAGACAACACCGCGATGCTTAAGGCGCTTGTATTTGCCGCAGAGGCACTCGTAGTCCTTGATGGGACCAAAGATCTTTGCACAGAACAGTCCATCACGCTCCGGCTTGAACGTGCGGTAGTTGATGGTCTCCGGTTTTTTGACCTCACCAAAGGACCAGGAACGAACCATGTCCGGTGAGGCCAGGCCAATGCGAATCGCATCGAAATCATCGACCGGGTGCTGATATTTAAACAGCTTTAGCAGATCTTTCATTAGTCTGTCTCCAGCTCAATGTTGATGCCCAGAGAACGAATCTCCTTAACCAACACATTGAACGATTCCGGCATTCCGGCATCCATGTAGTGCTCGCCATCCACGATGTTCTTGTACATCTTGGTGCGGCCCTGCACGTCGTCCGACTTGACCGTCAGCATCTCCTGCAAGGTGTACGCGGCCCCGTACGCTTCGAGCGCCCAGACCTCCATTTCACCAAAGCGCTGGCCGCCAAACTGCGCCTTACCACCCAGCGGCTGCTGCGTGACGAGGCTGTACGGTCCAGTTGAGCGTGCATGCATTTTGTCATCAACCAGGTGGTTGAGCTTCAGCATGTACATGTAGCCAACGGTGACGTCGCGGTCGAACTTGTCGCCCGTGCGGCCATCGTACAAGGTCGACTGACCGGATTTGTCGTAGCCAGCGAGCTCGAGCAGCCCCTTGATTTCAGCTTCGGTCGCACCGTCGAAAACAGGCGTCGCTGTCGGCACGCCGCGCGTCAGGTTGCCCGCCAACTCCAGTATTTCAGCATCGCTGAACGACTTGAGGTCTTCTACCCTGCCGCCGGTCTTGTTGTAGACCGCATCGAGGAACTGGCGCAACTTCACAACCGACTCCTGCGCCTTGAGCATTTCGTTAATCTTCTTGCCGACGCCCTTGGCAGCCCAGCCCAGGTGAGTTTCGAGTACCTGGCCGACGTTCATTCGCGACGGTACGCCGAGTGGGTTCAGGACGATATCGACCGGATTACCATCTTCCAGGTACGGCATATCCTCTACCGGAACGATCGTGGAGATCACGCCCTTGTTACCGTGACGGCCCGCCATCTTGTCACCCGGCTGGATGCGTCGTTTGACGGCCAGGTAGACCTTGACCATCTTCAGAACGCCCGGAGCGAGATCGTCGCCCGCCGTGATCTTGGACTTCTTCTCCTCGTAACGACGATCGAATTCGTCACGCTGCGCCTTCAGGCGTTCGAAGGAGTTCTGCAGCTGCTCGTTCGCATCGTCGTTCTTCAGGCGAATCTCGAACCACTGCTCACGAGGCAACTCTTCGAGGTAGGCCTTGACGATCTTGCTGCCCGACTTGAGCTTGTTGGGGCCACCCTGGGCAACCTTGCCCGTCAGCATGCGCTCGACGCGCTCGTAAATATCTTCTTCGAGAATTCGCAACGTATCGTCGAGGTCCTTGCGGACACTTTCGAGCTCTGCTTTTTCGATCGATAAGGCACGCAGGTCTTTCTCGACACCATCGCGCGTAAATACGCGCACGTCGATCACGGTACCGTCCATGCCAGGCGGCACACGCAGCGACGTATCTTTAACGTCGGATGCTTTCTCACCGAAGATCGCACGCAGGAGCTTCTCCTCCGGTGTCAGCTGTGTCTCACCCTTGGGCGTAACCTTGCCCACCAGGATATCGCCGGCTTTCACTTCGGCGCCGATGAACGCGATGCCCGACTCGTCGAGTTTCGCAAGCGCGGAATCACCAACATTCGGTATGTCCGAGGTGATGTCCTCAGGCCCAAGCTTGGTGTCGCGCGCGACACACTGCAGCTCTTCGATGTGAATCGTCGTGAAGCGGTCTTCCTTGGCAACCCGTTCCGAGATCAGGATCGAGTCCTCGAAGTTGTAGCCGTTCCACGGCATGAACGCGACCAGCAGGTTCTGTCCGAGCGCAAGCTCGCCCATATCGGTGGACGGCCCGTCGGCAAGCACATCGCCGGCAGCGATCGAGTCGCCGCTCTTCACGAGCGGACGCTGGTTGATACAGGTGTTCTGGTTCGAACGCGTGTACTTGGTCAGGTTGTAGATGTCGACGCCTGGCTCTGCCGCGGTCGTTTCATCGTCATTCACACGAACGACGATACGCGAAGCATCGACCGAGTCTACGGAACCGCCACGCCTCGCGACGACGGTAACGCCGGAATCGATGGCAACAGCCCGTTCGATGCCAGTACCGACCAGCGGTGCCTCGGCGCGCAGCGTCGGAACCGCCTGGCGCTGCATGTTCGAACCCATCAGCGCACGGTTGGCATCGTCGTGCTCGAGGAACGGAATCAGTGCCGCCGCGACCGATACGATCTGACGCGGGCTGACGTCCATGTAATTGACGTCGTCTGGTCCGGCCAGCGTGAACTCGTTCTTGTGGCGAACGGCGACCAGCTCTTCGGTGAACTTGCCGTTCTTATCGAGCTCGGAGTTGGCCTGGGCGATGATGAACTGGCTCTCCTCGATCGCCGACAGGTAATCGATATCTGCCGTCACCTTGCCGTTCTTGACCTTACGATACGGCGTCTCGAGGAAGCCGTAGGCGTTGGTGCGTGCATAAACTGCCAGCGAATTGATCAGGCCGATGTTCGGGCCTTCAGGGGTCTCGATCGGACAGACCCGGCCGTAATGCGTCGGGTGCACGTCACGAACCTCGAAGCCCGCACGTTCACGTGTCAAACCGCCAGGCCCGAGCGCCGAAACACGACGCTTATGGGTGACTTCAGAAAGCGGATTATTCTGATCCATGAACTGCGACAGCTGGCTGGAACCAAAGAATTCCTTCACGGCCGCTGCCACCGGTTTCGCGTTGATCATTTCCTGAGGCATCAGGCCATCGGCCTCGGCCTGTGTCAGACGTTCTTTGACGGCGCGCTCGACGCGGACGAGACCGACGCGGAAAGCGTTCTCCGCCATCTCGCCCACGCTACGCACGCGGCGGTTGCCGAGATGGTCGATATCATCAACCGTGCCGTAGCCATTTCGGATATTGATCAGCGTGCCGAGCACGTCAAGGATGTCTTCCTTGTCGAGAACACCCTCGCCTTCGGAGTTGTCACGGCCAACACGGCGGTTGAACTTCATGCGGCCAACAGCCGACAGGTCATAACGATCCGGATTGAAGAACAGGTTCTGGAACAGGTTTTCAGCCGCTTCCTTGGTTGGCGGCTCGCCGGGACGCATCATCCGGTAGATCTCGACCAGCGCCTCGAGACGCGTCGTCGACGGATCGATGTTCAGCGTGTTCGAAATAAACGGCCCGCGATCCAGGTCGTTCACAAAAAGCGTTCGAATGTGCTCGATACCGGCAGCGATAAGCTGCTCGATGAGCTCAGCCGTCAGCTCGGCATTCGCCGCGGCCAGCAGTTCGCCGGTTTCCGTGTCGATGATGTCGTGCGCGAGGATCTTGGTTTCGAGGTATTCGTTCGGCACCGTGAGCTTGTCGACCGTCGACTTCTCCATGTCGCGAACGTGCTTCGCGGTTATGCGGCGCCCTTCCTCGACGATAAGCTTGCGGCCCAGTTTGATGTCGAACGATGCCGTTTCGCCACGCAGGCGGTCGGGCACCAGGCCCATCTTGATTTCTTTCTCCGAGAGGTAGAAATCATTGTTCTCAAAGAACAGATCGAGCATTTCCTCATTGTTCATGCCCAGGGCACGAAGAATGATGGTGACCGGCAGTTTGCGGCGCCGGTCAATACGTGCGAAGACCGCGTCTTTCGGATCGAACTCGAAGTCCAGCCAGGAGCCACGGTAAGGAATGACACGCGCCGAGAACAACAGCTTGCCGGAGCTGTGCGTCTTGCCCTTGTCGTGATCGAAGAACACGCCCGGGGAACGATGCAGCTGCGAAACGATGACGCGCTCGGTGCCGTTGATTACGAACGTACCGTGGTCGGTCATCAACGGCATTTCACCGAGATAAACCTCCTGTTCGCGAATATCCTTGACGGGTTTCGGCGTGCCACTGGCCTCCTTGTCATAAATGACGAGGCGAACGAGGACACGAATCGGGGCCGCATAGGTCAGGCCACGCATCTGACATTCCTTGACGTCAAATACAGGCGTGCCGAGGCGATAGCTCACGTACTCCAGCGCTGCGTTGCCGGAGTAGCTGACAATCGGGAATACCGACTGAAAGGCGGCGTGAAGACCAATGTCCCCGCGGTCTTCGATGGTTTTATCCGATTGCAGGAACTTGTTGTACGAATCAACCTGAATCGACAACAGGTACGGCACGTCCAGGACCGTCGGACGTTTGCCAAAGTTCTTGCGGATACGTTTTTTCTCAGTGAATGAGTATGCCATTCGAGAAATCCTCGTTAGCCTAATGCTTTAATTACGGACGCGAACAAGCAGCCAGTCGATATTCGACTGGCTGCCTGCCCGACTTTTGACCCGTCAGGTCGTGCACCAAAAGATGCGACAGCATGCAAGAGCTGATTATTTCAGCTCTACGGTAGCGCCAGCTTCTTCCAGTTGCTTCTTAACTTCTTCTGCTTCAGTTTTGGCAACGCCTTCCTTGATGGTAGACGGTGCGCCTTCAACAGTGTCCTTCGCTTCCTTGAGGCCAAGACCCGTGATCGTGCGAACTGCCTTGATCACAGAAACCTTGTTTCCGCCGAAGCTGGTCATGACGACATCGAACTCGTCCTTCTCTGCAGCGGCTTCGCCCGCGTCCGCAGCCGGGCCAGCGGCAACGGCTACAGGAGCAGCGGCGGAAACGCCCCATTCGTCTTCGAGCATCTTGACGAGCTCAACAACTTCCATGATGGGCTTTGCGCTCAATTCTTTGAGCAGATCTTCGTTTGAAAGTGCCATTTCTATAGTTCCTTAAAAAAATTCAAACCCTGAGTCAGGGAATATCTAATCGTTACGCCGCGTCTTGCTCACCACGCGCGGACAGGGTCCGTGCGAGCATCGCAGAAGGCTCGGCAATTGTGCGCACCAGCTGGGTCATCGGGGCCATCATCACGCCGAGCAACATTGCACGTGCCTGATCGAGGGTCGGCAGATCGGCCAACTTACTCAGATCAGACCCTGGCAGTAATTGCCCACCGGCTGATAGCGATACCGCCTGCAGGGCCTTGTGCCCCTTGGCGAAATCCTTGATAACCCTGGCAGCGGCACCTGGATCTTCTTTTGCAAACGCGAGCAGAATCGGTCCCTTCAGAGTGTCTTGCATACACTCGAATTCGGTTCCTGCGACGGCCCGACGTGCCAGCGTGTTTTTGACCACACGCATGTATACGCCGGCGCTGCGCGCTTCTTTGCGCAACTCCGTCATTTCTGCCACAGAAAGACCCCTGTATTCAGCCGCAACGGCCGTCACAGAGTCTCCCGCAACCGCGTTTACCTCTTTGACAAGAGCTTTCTTGTCTTCGAGTCTCAGTGCCATGTATGTCTCCTGGCTTACGGTTACTAAAAAATGGGTGAAAACCTGCTTCACCCCCCATTCCGGGATTTATCCCCGCGGGGATATCCTTCCCTTTGCCGGATGGGTAACCGAAGCCATTTCTAACTGACTCGGGTAACACCATCTACGTAGGCGAATATTAAGATCAGCAGGTTTTGCTGATCGCCTGCGGTCTTCGACGATCGCCACTTCCTTATGGCTGTCCGCTCGGGCGTCCAAATCCAGCCGGGGCCCGAACAAATCTCTTTTGAACGACAGTCGCGTCAGACGCTGGCTGTCGCTCGATCAACTGACACGGTCCAAGCGACCGGATCAGGCGTTAACTGTTCCTCTGTCTACCGAAACACCCGGCCCCATCGTGCTGGATACGGTCAGTTTCATGACGAAAGAACCCTTTGCCGACGCGGGCTTGGCCTTCTTCAGGTCAGCCAGCAGGAAATCGAGGTTCTCCTTGAGCGCGTCTACTTCAAAATCGACGCGTCCAATCGGACAATGAATGATGCCGGCCTTATCCGTGCGATAACGGACCTGGCCTGCCTTCGCGTTCTTTACAGCCGTTTCGACATCCGCCGTCACCGTGCCAACCTTCGGGTTGGGCATCAGGCCACGGGGGCCAAGTATCTGGCCGAGCTGACCGACGACACGCATGGCGTCAGGGGTCGCGATGACAACATCGAAATCCATCGTGCCGCCCTTGATGGTCTCGGCGAGATCCTCGAATCCGACAATATCAGCGCCCGCAGCCGTCGCCTTCTCGGCGTTGTCGCCCTGGGCGAATACAGCCACACGAACCGTCTTGCCAGTGCCGTTCGGCAACACGCTCGAACCGCGAACCACCTGATCCGACTTACGGGGATCCACGCCGAGGTTGACGGCAACGTCAATGCTCTCGGGGAACTTGGCCGTCGCGAGTTCCTTTACGAGACCCAGCGCAACATCGATCTCGTACACTTTCTGCGGGTCAACCTTCTCGCGAGCTGCTTTCTTTCTTTTGCTGAACGTCGCCATCAGTTCACTCCTTCCACATCGATACCCATGCTACGGGCCGTACCGGCAATCGTACGCACTGCGGCATCCATATCAGCCGCCGTCAGATCCGGCATCTTGGTCGTCGCAATCTCTTCGAGCTGCGCGCGATTGACCTTGCCGACCTTCGTGGTATTCGGCGTACCGGAACCCTTCGGGACCCCTGCCGCTTTGCGCAGCAATACTGCAGCGGGCGGCGTCTTGGAGATGAACGTGAAGCTACGGTCGCTGTAAACCGTAATGACCACGGGAATGGGAAGACCCGGTTCCGTGCCCTGAGTCTGCGCGTTAAAGGCCTTGCAGAACTCCATGATGTTGACACCGTGCTGGCCGAGCGCCGGGCCAACGGGTGGCGACGGGTTTGCCTGGCCTGCAGGCACCTGCAGCTTTATGTAGCTGGCGACTTTCTTTGCCATCGTATCTTCCTCTCGAGTTCAAACGCCCTTACGAGCTCCTCGTAATGGTTTTTCAAATGGGGACATTCCTGATTGGGGTATCGATACCCCAATCAGGAATGTCCCCCTTACCCTTTCTCTACCTGGCCGAAGTCCAGCTCAACCGGCGTGGACCTGCCAAGAATCTGTACAGCAACCTGCAGCCTGCTCTTGTCGTAGTTGACCTGCTCGACAACTCCTGAGAAGTCGTTGAAAGGCCCATCGGTAACCCGCACAACCTCGCCGGGCTCGAACAACACCTTCGGCCGCGGCTTGTCGACACCTTCCTGAACGCGTTGCAGGATGTGGTCCGCCTCCTTTTCCGTAATTGGCGCCGGCCGATCGCTGGATCCGCCGATAAAACCAAGCACCTTGGGCACTTCCTTAACGAGGTGCCATGTCTCGTCGTCCATTTCCATCTGCACGAGCACGTAGCCAGGGAAGAACTTGCGCTCACTGCGGCGCTTCTGGCCTTCGCGCATCTCAACCACTTCCTCTGTCGGGACCAGGATTTCTCCAAACTTGTCCTGCAGACCCATGCGCTCAATCCGCTCCTCGAGTGCCGCTTTGACGCGGTGTTCGAAGTTCGAATAGGCATGCACGATGTACCAGCGTAAGGCCACTGCTGTAATTCCTTTAAAACTCGTTCGCTTTCGTAAGTAGGCTTAACCCACCAGTGTACGGGTCACCCAGAGAAGACCCGAGTCGAGCGCCCAGAAGAACAGCGACATGATCAACGTGAAGACGAACACGGCGATTGCCGTTTGCGTTGTCTCCTGCTTCGTCGGCCATACGACCTTGCGAATCTCAACGCGCGAGCCCTGCACGAAGTGCCAGAGCCGTTGGCCCTGGGTGCTCGTCATTGCGATACCAATACCGGCAGCTGTTCCAGCCAATACCATAAGAACGCGCAGTGCCTGAGCAATTTGCGGCTCGTAGTAGTAATACGCGTAAAGCCCGCCAATCAGCGCTGCTGCGGATAGCAGCAGCTTGATAATGTCGAGGACACCGCTTTCGCTCTGTTCTGTCTGTGTAACCATGATCGTAATAATGCCAGGTGGCTAAAATGGCAGGCCAGGAGGGAATCGAACCCCCAACCTGCGGTTTTGGAGACCGCCGCTCTGCCAATTGAGCTACTGGCCTAGTTCTAATTAACGAAATCTATTTGGGGTCGAACCGAGGTTTTTGCAAAAAACCTCGGTTCGACCCCGGTTTATTACTCGATGACCTTGGCGACGACGCCGGCGCCCACGGTACGACCACCCTCACGGATAGCGAACCTGAGACCGTCTTCCATCGCGATCGGTGCAATCAGGTCAACAACCATCTGCACGTTGTCACCCGGCATTACCATCTCGGTGCCTTCCGGCAACTCGCACGCACCCGTTACATCCGTCGTACGGAAGTAAAACTGCGGACGATAGCCCTTGAAGAACGGCGTATGACGGCCACCCTCGTCCTTGGTCAGAATGTATACCTCTGCCTCAAACTTGGTGTGCGGCGTGATCGAGCCCGGCTTCGCCAGTACCTGGCCACGCTCAACCTCTTCACGCTTGGTGCCACGCAGCAGTACGCCTACGTTGTCACCCGCCTCGCCACGATCCAGCAGCTTCCTGAACATCTCGACGCCCGTGCAGGTCGTCTTCATCGTATCTTTGATGCCAACAATCGCCAGCTCATCGCCCACGTTGACCACACCACGCTCGATTCGACCCGTTACCACCGTGCCACGACCCGAAATCGAGAACACATCCTCTACCGGCATCAGGAAGTCACCATCAATAGCGCGCTCGGGCATCGGAATGTAGCTGTCCATCTCTTCGATCAGCTTGTGAATCGACGGCACACCAATGTCCGACTCGTCGCCTTCAAATGCCTTCAGCGCTGAACCCGTTATGATCGGCGTGTCATCACCCGGAAACTCGTACATCGACAGAAGATCGCGAATCTCCATCTCTACCAGCTCCAGCAGCTCTTCGTCGTCTACCTGGTCGGCCTTGTTCATGTACACCACGATGTACGGTACACCTACCTGGCGCGCCAGCAGGATGTGCTCGCGCGTCTGCGGCATCGGACCATCGGCCGCCGATACCACCAGGATCGCACCGTCCATCTGTGCTGCACCCGTGATCATGTTTTTCACGTAATCCGCGTGTCCCGGGCAATCAACGTGGGCGTAGTGACGGTTGTCACTCTCGTACTCCACGTGCGCCGTCGCAATCGTGATGCCACGCTCGCGTTCCTCAGGGGCGTTGTCAATCTGGTCGTAACCCTTGACCTCACCGCCGTGCTTCTCCGCCATGACCTTCGTCAGCGCCGCCGTCAGCGTCGTCTTGCCATGGTCCACGTGACCAATCGTGCCTACGTTTACGTGCGGTTTTGTTCTCTCAAATTTCTCTTTAGACATGGGCCTTTCCCTGCTGATCTAATCGTTATCTAAAAAATTACACCGGTTTTTTCTGGAGCCCACACCCGGATTTGAACCGGGGACCTCTTCCTTACCAAGGAAGTGCTCTGCCCCTGAGCTATGTGGGCAACTTTTCTGTGGGCCGTTCGTCGTCGTCACACAAACTTCCAATTTGGAGCGGGTGATGGGAATCGAACCCACATCATCAGCTTGGAAGGCTGAGGTTCTACCGTTGAACTACACCCGCCTTAATTCGTCTGTAACCTCTTTATTTCCAAGGCATCGAACTTAAATCTATCGCCGCGCACCTGACACCGTATGACGTTATTCAGGCGTGCAAAAATCCTGACAGTCTTTAGTTTTCAAACCGTCCGGATGTCCTGTATTCATGTCTGTGTCTCGCGCGGCTGGCGTCGGTCTGAAATCCTCCCTCAGCCGAACCATCATCTGGTGGAGGGGGTAGGATTCGAACCTACGTAGGCATAGCCAGCAGATTTACAGTCTGCCCTCGTTGACCGCTTGAGTACCCCTCCGCGCGTACGCAAGCCGGGCATTGTCTAATTACCCTGCCTTACTGTCAACAGCTAAACGGCTGATTCTTTATATTTCTGCCTAGCTCGAGAAATTCGCCCAAACCGTTGGCCGGCGGGGCTTTGCCAATGACTCAGGCCTTTCGGGCCCAATGCCAGGGCTCAAACACGAAACCGAAGGGATTGTCCCGCGGGTAGGTCATCGAAAAACCGAAGCGGGCAGCATTCGCCGACAGCCAGCGGAACGCGTCGGAAGCTTCGAATTCCTCGGTCAGAGGGCGCGACCCGGGCGTCGCGATATCCACCGCCCTGCCCGTGTGGTGTTCGCTGTATCCAGGCGCCGCGCTCACTGTCAAAATATCGCTAACTAACTGACCTGCATTGATTTTCTTCCGAATCAAGCCGGCCTGGTACTCAATCCCGCGGAATCCCGACACGATCAACAGCGTAACGCCGTCAGCGGCTGCCGCATCGACCATCTCTGCCCATTTGCGGGCGGTCTCAGGCGCCAGGCGCTGCATACGACCAACCAGGTTGGGCCCTGCGTCGACGAGATCGACGGCCTCCTCGAACGCTGGTTTGCCGTCGGCCTGGCCGTAGTCTTCGGGAATGCCGAGTTCCTCGTGAAGTTCGCGTAGCATAGGACTGATTGTCTCACGTACTGCGGAGTTGTCTCAAAGGGCCTCGCAGACAACAGATTCAGGATGTATGAGCGAAGACCATATTTACAAGTCCGATGTGGGTGGCGAGCCGTTTCGCTTCGATGACAAGGTCGCGCGGGTCTTCCCGGACATGCTGCGGCGCTCCATACCGGGTTATGCCGCCTCGCTGGAGGCAATCGGCTCGCTGGCCGCCCGCTATGTTCGCGCTGGCACCAATTGCTATGACCTTGGCTGCTCCCTGGGCGCAGCGACGATCGCCATGCGCCAGGGCATTCGCGAGGCCGGCTGCCGCATTGTCGCTGTCGACACGTCAGCGGCGATGATCGAGCGATGCAAAGAGGTTGTCGGTGAGGATACGAGCCCGACGGACCTAATGACCGATGTTGATTTCGTACTGGGCGATATCCGTGACACAGATTTCGTGAATGCGTCCATGGTCGTCCTGAATTACACGCTGCAATTTGTGGAGCCGGCGGATCGGGATGCGCTATTGCACAAAATCTGCGCGGGCATGAACGAAGGCGGGATCCTGGTGCTATCGGAGAAGGTGGTCGACGAGAACCCGAATATGGAATCGCTGCTGGTCGACCTGCATCATGAGCACAAACGTCGTAACCACTACAGCGCCCTGGAAATCAGCCGCAAGCGCGCTGCCCTGGAAGACGTGCTCATTCCCGAGACTGTCTCGACGCACCGCGCACGCCTGAAACAGGCCGGCTTCCCGCACTCGGCGGTGTGGCTGCGCTATTTCAATTTTGTCTCCATCATAGCCCTGCGGTAACGATGCACGACCTGATCGACAGTGACGCCCTGGCCGCCCGGCTGAACGCACTGGGTCTCTCGCACTGGCCCGGGGTGTTGAATCCGCTATTGCGGGAGCGCATGAGTAGCAAGGCGCACGGTGACTTCCAACGCTGGCACGAGACGGTCAGTTCATTATCAACGACCGATCCTGGCGCCGAGGAACTGAAGCAACGTTTGCTGTCGCTTGCTCCATGGCGTAAGGGTCCGTTCCAGGTTGGCGACGTCGAGATCGATGCCGAATGGCGCAGCGACCGCAAGTGGGGGCGACTCGCGGACAAGATTCTCCCGCTCGACGGGCGAAGGGTACTCGACGTCGGCTGTGGCAACGGTTACTACGCTTTGCAGATGCGAAAGGCCGGTGCGGAAGTCGTGATCGGCGTTGATCCGACATTGCTCTATGTAATGCAGTTTCTTGCCGTCAACGCCTTCGAGCGGGATCTAAACACGTTTGTGCTGCCACTCCGGCTCGAGGAATTGCCGGACGCCCGAAACGTATTCGACACGACGTTCTCGATGGGCGTGCTGTATCACCAACGCTCGCCTGTCGATCACCTGAGAAAGCTTCGCACGACGTTGCGCCCGGGGGGACAGCTGGTGCTTGAGACCATTTACGTTCCCGGTGAGGAATCCTATGCCTGCACGCCTCGAGAGCGTTACGCACGCATGCGGAATGTCTGGCTGTTGCCTACCATTGCCGAGTTGAATACCTGGCTGACCCGCTGCGGGTACAGGAATATCGAGATCCTCGATCGTTCCGTTACAAGCGTCGAAGAGCAGCGGACGACAGAGTGGATGCCGTTCGAATCGCTCGCCGAAGCCCTCGACCCGGACGATTCGACGAAAACCGTGGAAGGTTGGCCGGCGCCGCACCGCGTCGTCGTTACCGCACTCAGCCCTTAAGCAAGCATAGCGATGCCTCGGGCACCGTCGCCTTTGACGGTGACGCGGCACTCCGCTGAGTTGCTCGCGGCCGGACCTCTAACGGCGAGACAAGAGGCGAATGAAAGCCGGCGCCGCCCGCGGAAAGCGAGGAGATCCAATGCTGGAGCATGCATCGCCCCCCCGGATGGGGTCTATCCGCGCGCCGCAGCGGGACACACCCGTTTGACGAGGCGTTGATCCGCCTGTAATTTCGGTTAAAACAGAAATAAGAGAAATTTCCGATGCAGATGACACCGGCAGTCGAGAAGTACGTCCTGCACTGGGGCGAAATGGGCACGCGCTGGGGCACCAACCGGACGGTCGCGCAAATCCAGGCCCTCCTCTACCTGTCACCGAGACCACTTCGCGCCGATGAGATTGTCGACCTCTTGTCGGTGGCGCGCTCGAATGTCAGCACCAGCATTCGTGAGCTTCAGAGTTATCAATTGGTGCGTATGACGCACGTACTCGGCGATCGGCGCGACTACTTCGAATCCCTGCACGATGTCTGGGATCTTTTTCGGGTGATCATCGAGCAACGCAAACAGCGCGAACTGAATCCTACGCTGACCATGCTCAGGAGCTGTGCCGAGCAAGTCGATGGTGAAACGGAAACGGACCCGGTGACCAAGGAACGCATTCGCAATATGCTGGGATTCGTCGAATCGACGAGCAACTGGTACGAAGAGATCAGTGCGGTACCGACCAGCACGCTGACCAAGTTGATGGCGCTCGGCAAACGCATTACCAAGCTCGTTGCCAAGTAGGCGGCGCCTGGCAACCAACATGCCGCCACCCGAAAAAGTCAGGCTCGTCTACGATCACGACTGCCCGGTCTGCCGCTTCTATGCGTCGCGTGTGGACTTGAGCGAGGGCGAACTCGAGCTTGTCGACGCGCGTAAGCCCGGCAAATTAATGGCAGGAAATCAGCGCCGCCGGCGTCGATATCGACGCCGGTATGGCCGTCAAGACAGCGCGCAGCACTTTTGCTGGGCAGCGATGCCATTCACGAGCTGGCGCTGAGGAGTTCCCGCAGGGGTATTTTCAACCGGCTCACGGCCCGACTGTTTCGATCGCCGCGGCTCGCACGGGTCTTGTACCCACCGCTCGTTAGCGGTCGCAATCTCCTGTTGAAGATCATTGGCAAGACTCGAATCAACAATCTCGGCAGTTCGAACAAGCGCCGATTCTGAGGCGGCCCTTTCAGAGGCGGCCCTTTCTGAGACGGCCCTTTCTGAGACGGCCCTAAAGCGCGTCCTCCAGCACAACGCAGCCTGGCACGACTTGCTCAATGCCGCCCTGCACCTCGCGCAGGAACCAGACCGACTCCGTCAGCGCCTTCGCCTCGGGCCCGCCATTTATCGTATTCGCCGGCCGATAAAAATAGCCGCCCGGCGCGTATTGCGCCGTGTGCACTTGTCCGACTACGCACTCGCTGTGCTGATAGCTGCCATCGACAAGATAACCCTCACGCAGCACAGACGAGGTCTGCCAGGGAAGCGTATTTTCGGGCTCAATCTTCAGCAGCCAGGTTTTCGAGCCGTTGCCCGGGTCCATTCGCAGTTCCTTGCTAAGTACGCCCATCGTCGACGTGGCGGTCCACTGCAGCAATCCGGCATCGATAATGAGCGGGGATCGAATGATCGCATCCGGATCAACGTCGTTCAGGAAATACAGGATCCGTGCACCGTCGGTTGAGCGCAGATTAAACCCCAGAGAACCCGCTGGAAGAAAAGCGTAGCCGCCTCGGCCAAGTTCGATGTCGGCGATCGTCATCTTGCCGGCAATGACGAAAATCTCAAGCGAGCGACCCGGCGATCCACCGGTCGTCCCACTCCACTCTGGCGGCAGATCGATACGGTTGCTTGTACGCCGTGTCTGCGGGTCGCCGGCCAGCTGCTTGGCGCGAATGCCCGGCAGGCTTGCCATGAATATGTCCTGCAGCTCGCCGACCTGGATAAACGCCGGATACGGCAACTTGCGGCGGTCCGCTGCTACAGGCTGACAGCAGCAGCAGAAACATTGCACCTGAAAGTAACTTAGCCTTCATTCGTCGTTCCTAATCCCAATAAAAAAGCCGCCCAGAAACTGGGCGGCAGTATAAGCAGAAAATGTATCCGGCCGGGCGTGGATTACGATCAGGAAATCCGGACCTCAATGTCTGAACGTTTTCCGACGTCTCCATAACCCGGTTAGCGATCCGCTTCGTCGTTGGCAATGACTGTTTGCAGGTAACCAGTCAAACAGGTGGCGTGTTGAGAGGGTTCACGCGGCACCCGCCGTTGAGTCATGCATCCAGCATGGCAGTTCACCGACCTCGCCTTCTTACATTTCATCTCCGTGCGTACCAGATCGGTACGCCGAGAATGCTACTACATATAGTATGGGAAGGCGAATAGACCACCATATCTAGACTTTGCGCGCAAAACGGACGACGAAGGCCACCGAAAAAGGTAGGCTTGCCGGCACCAAAGTCTTCTATGGGGAGCCCCTGCCTTGACCGATTCCATGCTTGCCGGCCGTTCAACCCATCAAACGGTTGGGCTGTTTCTTGGCCCGGCGCTCGCCTTGTTGATGCAACTCAGTGGTGCACCCGCAGGACTTTCGGATGCCGGATGGAGTACGGCCGCGATCGGCGTCATGATGGCTGTCTGGTGGGCGACGGAAGCGGTACCCATTGCAGTTACGGCGCTGTTACCGCTGGTCGCGTTTCCTTTGCTCGGCATCGCCACGATTCAGGACACAGCGGCACCCTACGCCAACAAAGTCATTTATCTCTTCCTGGGCGGCTTCATCGTCGCCTTCGCGATGCAACGCTGGAACCTGCATCGGCGTATCGCGTTGACCGTGCTGCAGCATGTCGGCGGCAACGGACGATCGCTGGTTGGCGGCTTCATGCTCGCCAGCGCAATAATCAGCATGTGGGTAATGAATACCTCCACGACGATGATGCTGCTGCCAATAGCGGTATCGATCATCGCTGTTATTCACAACACGGTGGATGGACTCGACGAGACAGCCAAACAGAATTTTCAGTACTCACTGCTGCTCGGCGTCGCCTACGGCGCAACGATTGGCGGCATGGCGACGCTCGTAGGCACCGCGCCCAACGCTTTGCTGGCGGCGTTCATGCAGGAGAGCTACGGAACGGAAATCGATTTCTCGAGCTGGATGCTTGTTGGTTTGCCACTTAGCGCGATGATGCTGCCGCTCGCCTGGTTAACGCTGACCCGATGGGTTTTCAAAGTCGACTTCACGACGTCCGGAGAGGGACGCGCAACACTCAAGAAGATGAAGGACGATATGGGCCGCATCACCGTACCGGAGGTGCGCGTTGCGATCGTCTTTACGCTGATGGCGCTCACCTGGGTTTTGCGCCCCGTGCTGGCCAAGTTGCCGGGGCTTTCCGCGCTCGACGATTCTGGAATAGCGATGGCCGGTGCGATCCTGCTGTTCCTGATCCCAAGCGGGCAAAAGAGTGATCCGCTGTTGTTGCGCTGGACCTATGCCGAGAAGCTGCCGTGGAGCGTGCTGATCCTGTTCGGCGGTGGCCTGACGCTGGCCAGCGCGGTGACCCGTACGGGGCTGGCCGAGTGGCTAGGCAGCAGCCTGCAGGCTGTAGGTATGCTGCCCCTGGCAGTCATCGTCATAATCGCTGCCGCGATGATCATTTTTCTCACCGAATTGACCAGCAATATTGCCACGACCGCCACGTTTCTCCCGGTTGTTGGCGCGATCGCCATAGAGTCCGGATTCGACCCCATCGTGCTGACCGTGCCCGTGACCTTTGCAGCAAGCTGCGCCTTCATGCTGCCGGTCGCGACACCACCGAATGCCATCGTCTTCGGCTCCGGCCTGTTGACCATCCCGAAAATGGTGCGCGCAGGCCTGCTGCTCAACATCGTTGGCATCTTCCTCGTGTCTTCGGTGGCCCTTTTCCTCGCGCCAAAGTTTTTGTAGGGAGCGCCCGCCTTGAATAACGAGTATGACGTTAGCAAGAAGAACAAGGTGCGGCAGCTGCGCGAGAAAGCGGCCTACGACAAGGAGACCGTTCACGGCATCCTCGACTCCGCAATGATCGCGCACGTGGCGTTTGTTGAGGACGGTCAGCCGGTTGTAGTACCCATGCTGTACGGTCGCGAGGGCGAGACTATTTTCCTGCACGGCGCGAGGAAAGCACGCATTATTCGCCTTCTGGAGGGCACCGGAACAGCGTGCCTGAACGTCACCCACGTGGACGGGCTTGTTTTCGCACGATCTGCATTTAACTCCTCGATGAACTACCGTTCCGCGACGGTGTTTGGCCCGACTCGCCTGGTCGAGGACTACGACGAGAAGCTGCATGCGCTCCGAGTAATTTCCGAATGCACGATGCCGGGCCGTTGGGACGAAGTGCGAGAGTCGCTGCAGAAAGAAGTGAAGATGACGGGCGTCATCGAGCTGCAGATTGAAACAGCATCAGCAAAGGTCGCAACCGGCATGCCCGAGGACGAAGACGAGGACTATGCGATTCCGATCTGGGCCGGTGTCCTGCCGCTTGAGTCCCGACTCACGACACTGCAATCAGACGACCGGCTAATTGACGGAGTGCAACCGTCGGATGTCGTTCGCGCAATGGAAGGCAAGAAACTGTAGAGGTGCTGCTCCCCATTCGGGGACATGCCGGCGCGCAACACTGCCTGGCGGCCGCAGCTATCGCTCGCGCCTGCGGTCGCTCCTACAGAAGGTCCTGCGTATTCTCAGCCTCGAGACGAAGCAACGCCTCTTTCGTATCGATCCCGCCGCCGAAGCCAGTCATATCGCCGCTGCTGCCGATGACTCGATGACAGGGCACGACAATCGGTATCGGGTTGCGGCCGTTCGCGGCGCCTACGGCCCGCATCGCCTTCGGTTTGCCAATGCGTTTGGCAATCTCGCCATAGGAAACCGTCTCGCCATAGGGAATATTCTGCAGTGCCTCAAGGACGCTGACCTGGAACTCCGTGCCCTTTAGTTGCAGCGGTAGATCGAATGCTTTTCGCTCACCGGCGAAATATTCCTGAAGTTGCTGCCGCGCCTCTGACAGTGGCTTCTCGTTGTAGATCCAGTCCGACTCGGGATCACGACGCATCGAGCCTTTCGGGAATCCGATCATCGACAGTGCGCCGTCTTCGCCCGCCAGCAGCAGTTCGCCGATTGGCGTATCAAGATAACAGTAGTACATGGTTTAGCCTCCAGCTCCTTTCGGGGAGCCCCATAACAACAATGCCGCATAGGCGCGCCATGGCCGCCAGGCCTCGGCGCGCTTCATTAATTCCCTCGGTTTCATGCGCTCCCTCTCCGGATGATCAAATGCGCGCAGCAGCCCGAGATCCGAAGCCGGAAACGCATCGGGGTCCTTCATCGCGCGCATCGATACGTACTCAGCGGTCCAGTCGCCAATGCCCTTGATAGCCGTCAAGGCGGCGCAAGTACTTTCCGCGGGCGCTGCCGTATCGAAATTGAGTTCGCCATTGAGCACCGCCTTGGCGACACTTCGAATCGTCTGCGCGCGGCTCCTGATGATGCCGAGGTTCTCAAGCCTTGCGCGTGCCAGCTGCTCCGGCCGGGGAAATAGCCGATTCGGCGCGCGCTCCAGGTCCTCAACCGCAACGTCGACAACATCGCCATAACGATCGGCGATGCGGCCTGCCAGTGTCGTTGCCGCACTGACGGAAACCTGCTGGCCCAGGATCGCGCGAACCGTAACTTCGAAGCCGTCCCAGGAGCCAGGCACGCGTACGCCGGGATTGCTCTTCAGTAATGGCCTCAGCACCTTGTCCGTCGACAACACGCGCGCGATATCGTCGGTCGACGCATCAAGATCGAAAAGGTGCCGCACGCGCTGCACGATCGAGAACAGGACATCGGTACCCAGGCCGTGCAATGAGAGCGCCAGCTGTCCGTCCGCGTCGCGGATGTCGATAACGCCCGAAGCACCGCCGATTGAAACTGACCTCAGGTATCGCCCGTCCTCAACTCGCTCCACGCCTGGCGTTGCCCTGGCGGCAAAGAACGCCAGCATGCGATCCCAGTCAAACGGGAGTCGATACGGCAGTTGCACCGAGAACACGCTGGCGACCACAGAGGGAGTACGCTGCTTGCGTAACTCCCGTGGCGTACGGCCGTAGGTCTTCCTGAACGTGTCGTTGAAGCGCCTGACGCTGCCGAATCCCGCCGCCACCGATATATCGCGCATGGACATTGACGTCTGGTCGATGAGGTTCTTGGCAAAATGTAATCGCTGCGTATGCGCGACCGCCAGCGGGCTCGCGCCGAGATGCCTGGTGAACAGGCGTCGCAGGTGTCGACTGGTAACACCCAGCCTGTCGGACAGATGCTCGATGTTGCCATCATCCAGGGCGCCCTCTGCAATGAGTCGGAGGCCTCTTCGAACAGTGGTCGACGTTCCGGCCCAGGCCGCCGTACCAGGCGCGCATTCAGGCCTGCAACGCAAACAGGGTCTGAAGCCGGCCTCGCCTGCGGAGGCTGCAGTGCGATAGAAGACGACGTTCTCGCTTTTCGGCGCATTGGCCGGGCAAATGGGACGACAGTAGATGCCTGTCGTCTTGACGCCGATAAAGAAGCGGCCGTCGAAGCGAGCGTCGCGTGACAGCCTTGCTCGCTCAAAAATTTCGTTGTTGCTCTGCATGACGTTTCCTTCGCTTCGAAGTATACGCGGGCATGGAGCTTAAAATAGCCAGAATCGGACCTCTATGACGAAACAAGCCGGACAGACCTCTCGGTCTGCCCGGCTGCTTTTTCCGGCAGGACAAAATGGGGGGGCATTAGTCCATTAGCCGCGGTGCTCTCAGGCTGCGCTACGCGTCTGCGCTTCCCTGCGAGCTTCCAACCACTTCTGCAGTTCGTCGGAGCCACCGATGACCTTGCCATCGATGAAAACCTGCGGGTAGCTGGTCGCCGATGCGACTGCTCGCAGCGTCCGGTCGGTGTAGTCCCGATTCAGCAGGAGCTCCTCGAACTCAATGCCGGCATCGCGCAACATGCCTTTGGCGCCTACGCAGAACGGGCAGCCTTCGCGCGTAAACACGGTGACGTCATGCGGCAAGGCGCCGTTCGGATCGAGGTACTTGATCATGGTGTCTGCATCTGACACGTGGAACGGGTCGCCCGGCTCCTCCGGCTCAACAAACATCTTCTCGATCACGCCGTCGCGGACGAGCATTGAATAGCGCCATGAGCGCTTGCCGAAGCCGAGATCTTCCTTACCGACCAGCAGTCCCATGCCGTCCGAGAAATCGCCATTGCCATCGGGCAGGAACGTCACACGATCCGCCTTTTGCGAACGCTTCCACTCGTTCATCACGAACGCGTCGTTGACACTGACGCAGATGACTTCATCGATGCCATTTGCCTCGAATGTAGGTACGAGTTGGTTGTAACGGGGCACATGCGATGACGAACAAGTCGGCGTGAATGCGCCAGGCAGTGAGAACACGACGACGGATTTGCCGGCGAAAATATCGTTGCTCGATACGTCGACCCACTCGTGGTCGCGACGTGTGCGGAACGTGACGTCAGGGATTCTTTTGCCTTCCAGGTTCTTGAACATTTCTCTCTCCAGTTGGTAATTCGGTTGATCAGGCCAGCATGCTGCGAAGCATCCAGGCGTTCTTTTCGTGAAGTTGCATACGCTGCGTCAGCAGATCGGCCGTGGGCTCATCGCTCGCGGAGTCAGCGGCCGGGAAGACCGCGCGGGCGGTCCTGACAATGGTCTCCTGACCAATGGCCAGCTGCCGGATCATCTCCTCGGCTGACTCGCTGCCATCGCCTTCCTCGATTTCCGTCAGGACGGCAAACTCGCGATACGACCCGGGCGCCTTTATTCCGAGAGCGCGAATGCGTTCCGCAATCTCGTCGACGGCGGTCGCAAGCTCGGTGTACTGGCCCTCGAACATCAGGTGCAGGGTGTTGAATTGCGGCCCGGTCACATTCCAGTGGTAGTTGTGCGTTTTCAGGTACAGCGTGTAGCTGTCGGCCAGCAACCGCGCCAGGCCTGCTGCGATAGACTCCCGGTCTGCCTTGTTGATGCCTGTGTTCATTTCCATGGTTGCCTCCAAAGGTGTCAAGATGGGACCAGTCTAGGGGTGGATTAATAAGAAATAAAATGGTTTAATTCGCTTACTATATTCGTTTTTATCGAACATTGAAATCACCTACCGTAAAGCAGCTGCAGTACTTTCTCGCTTTGACCGAGACCGAGCATTTTGGCCGTGCCGCCGAGCGCTGCTTCGTGTCGCAATCCGCTTTCAGCAATGCCATCAAGGAGCTCGAGACGACACTCGAGGCGCAACTCGTGGATCGCACCAACCGCAATGTGACTATTACGGCGACCGGCCAGCAGGTTGCGGTGCAGGCGAGACTGGTTCTGCGCGACCTGGACAGCCTTGTTGAAACGGCGCACGGCCAGAAAGAGCCGCTGACCGGCGAACTGCGACTGGGGGTTATACCGACGATCGCCCCATTCATACTTCCCCATGCACTGCCAGGACTGCGTGAGAAATACCCGGAGCTGCGACTGTTGCTTATCGAAGATCAGACGCAGCGAGTCTACGCACGGCTGATGGAAGGAGAGCTGGACCTGTTGCTGATGGCCCTGCCCTGGGAGATGCAAGGCGTTGAGACCTTGCCATTGTTCAGAGATGCCTTTTGCCTGGCATGTCACGAAAACACGAGACATGTCGAGCCAGAGAACTACCGATTCAGCCGACTGGACTCGGACAGCATCCTGTTACTTGAAGACGGACACTGCCTGCGAGACCACGCGCTGGCGGCCTGCAAGATTCGCAACACGCGTAAGGTGAGCCGATTCGGTGCAAGCAGCCTGCTGACCCTGATCGAGATGGTCGACGCCGATCTGGGCGTCACGTTTCTTCCCGAGATGGCACGGGGCTCTTCGCTGCTCGGCAACACGAGGGTCAAACTGCATACGCTTGGTGAACAAAGTTATCGTGAGATAGGACTGGTATGGCGGAAAGGCAGCCGACGTATCGAGGAATTTCAGCTGCTGGGCGAGTTCTTTCGGAACTGCCGATAGCCGCTCTTCCGTAGGCACGATTGCGTATTGTTGGCATACTGAACCAATAGCACCATGGTTATGAAAGGAGCGCCGCCATGAAATCCCGAATCTTCCTGCTCATCAGCCCGTTGCTCCTTGCGGCGTGTGCATACGATAGCGGGCAGCCGACTGATTCCTCCGCGAATTATGATCCGTCGCAAGTCGATGGCTTGGCGATGAACGGCGAGGCCGCTTATAGCGAATTCTGCGCGGGCTGTCATGAGACCGGCATGATGGGCGCTCCGATTGCCGGTGATGCCATGGATTGGGGTACCCGCTCACGGCTCTGGAATGCGGTGCTACTCGACCATGCGATAACGGGTTACCTCGAAATGCCAGCGCGGGGTGGCCGCATGGATTTGCCTGATGAGATCGTCAATTCGGCTGCCGAGTACATGTTGCGAATGACCTTTCCCGACATGCCCCACGACTGTAACCCGCCTTTGTGCGGTGACTCTGAGGAGTGACGGTCCGGGAGTTTCTGAACGGCAGTCACCGTTGCGTCGTGACTAGAAAACCCGCGTAATTCACTGACGGCTTTGACGTGCGGCGGTCATTGCGGCGAATAGAAACACCCAAGCCTGGCCGCCTGCCGACGGCCAGAAGCTGCCTTCGCTTGATGGTTACTGGATCAATTGACTATTGAGTCTCTCGATGAGCTGAACTGTCTTTTGCTCCAGTTCTTCGATATCGACGATCAGATCCCTCACGTTGTATCTGCGATTGTTAAGCATGCCCTCAAACCGCAAAGCAGAAAAAAGCGCGTTGTAATCGCTTTCGAATGCGCTGGGCTGCACGTCGTAACCAAGCGCCGCTTCCACACTTGGCCAGGCCACATAGTCATAAGTAAACGGCAATATCAGTTCTTCACCATGTGTCCGCTCGATAATCTGCCAATCAATCAGGTTGGCTGCCATCGCCGGCCATTCGGTAAGCATGCTCTGTAGATGCTCGTCACGGAGCAGGTGCAAATCGCCAGAGGCGATCAGCGAGTTGGTCGTACCTAATCGAGGATCGATCGTCGGATTCTGCAAGCACTGTTCAAGCATATTCCCGATAGATGTCGAGCCGCCCAGACCTTGTTGACCCGGCTTCATTAGTGCAAGCAACTGTTCAGTGGCAGCTAATGCCCCCTGATGCCGGTCTTTGCTCTTGGCAATCTCCTCACTGTTGTACTCAAACTCGAGGATAAGGCGCTTGATGGCCGATTGCTCAGCTTCACGATCGATTCTTGACTCCCACCAAGCGTCGATCGCAAAAGCCAAAAGAATGCTGACGACAATGGCCGTCGCTTCTAATGCAAGTCGCTTCCATGAGGCTTCTTTCGCCATATTTATCTACCAAATTGTGCGATTTCTTGAGGTCCAGGTCGGGTCACAAGGAGCCTGTCGGAATAGTATCAGGCGAATAGCTGCTTTCACCAAGAGCGGTCGTTCAGGTGTGGTGGCACGACCGTCTGCTTTCGGATGCACTGGCTTCGAAAACGGCGCACTTCGCGCATTCAGAGCACACATTCGTCACGAACTGAATCAAGTCGGACGTCAAATCTTCCTGCCCCACCTAGTGCCCAGTTTGTCTACATGGTGTCTACCTACGAAAAAGCGCCTCACGATGGGAGGCGCTAAGTCTTGATAATTAGGTGCCGGCACCACAAATCGGCAGGACAACCGATTTGGATCGCGAAGCGACCCGAACGCAGTGAGGGCGAGGGCCATGGATGGCCCAAGTCAACAGTCGAACTACCCTAGAGATTGTTGGGACTGGTACAAAAATGCCGGGGCCCCTCAGGGGGACCCCGGCTTGTTTGGTGCCGGCACCACGATTCGAACGCGGGACCTACTGATTACAAATCAGTTGCTCTACCAACTGAGCTATGCCGGCTGATTTTGACCACGTGCAAACGCAGGGGCCGAATTATTGGCTTTTCGAGCCTTCCTGACAAGGGCCTGGGAAACACATTACTTCGGGCAGCTTGCCTGGTCTCGCAGCAGGACCTGATCTTCACCGTATTTCTGGACGATCGTCGCCGCACCTTGCCCCGGCAGCAGGGCAACATCGACATAGTAGACAGTTCGGTCCGCCGTTCGCGGTGCGATCTCCGCCGGCAGCTCAAGCGACCGCGCCTGCAGCTCGATCTTCTCCGCACCCTCAAGGTCGCCGAACAGCCCGAGCGATATTTTCAAGCCCTCATCATCCGTGCGCACCAGGTAAGCGTCAGTCAAGCCGCCCTCCGTGAGCGTTTCGAGCATCTTGTTGGCGGCAGCGTTATCCGCCACGTTGCGGATCTGTACCCAGTGCCCGACGAACATCTGCGCCTGCGCCGACCGCACGCTGGTCTTCATGCCCTCGTTGACGTATTTCAGTTCTGCTGTATCGGCATCGTTCCGGACCTTGAACGGGCCTATTGTGACGCACGAGCGACCGATCACTGCCTTCAGATCGGTGGTGGTTCCCGAACCGAGCACTGCACCAACGCTTGCAACATCGTCACGATTCCGATTCGCCGTGACGTTCATCGGTGGACCCAGTTCGGCTTCGTTGATTATTGCAACGCCGGCTTTCGGTTCTTCCTGTTGGTAAAGCCCCCACATGAAGTAAAGGATATTGGCGAGCAACAGAAGCAGCAGAAGGTTTTTCATTGAGTACTATCGAGCATGTGTGCCAGCCCCTGCAAAACCAGATGCGGGCGATGTAATGGAGTCGTGGCGAGTGCCTCAAGAATGCGCGACGCGTCTCCGCCGGTCAAGACGGCCGTCGGCTCGCAGCCGCCCGACTGCAGCGTTCGAAAAGCCCTGTCGACAGCCCCGACGATGGCGTTCTGTACCCCCTCACGAACGGCAGCAGCGGTACTGCGACCGAACATCTGCATCGAGGGTGCCTTGCCTGCGGGCAGCGGGCGTACGTTCGGAATATCACTGGTCCCGTCAGAAAGCGCGTTGGCCATGATCATGCTGCCGGGAATTATCTGCCCGCCGAGATGCGAGCCGCTGCTATCAATCGCATCCAGCGTCAGCGCCGTGCCGACATCAATCACCAGGCATGCCGCTTCAACTTCGGCCCATGCGCCGACCATCGCAACCCAACGGTCCACGCCCATGCGTCGCGGCTGCGAGTAACTGTTACGAAGGCCCCAGCCCTCCTTCTGCGAGCGCGCGAAACGTACGTCACAGTCACAATGCATACCGACAACACCCGACAAGCGTGTTGCGAAACTGGTACCGGCCACATTGCTGACGAACACCTCGTCCACCTTTCGCGGGAGCTTGCTGGTGAGGACCTGCAGCCCCTTGTCGCGAATTCGTTCCTGAGAAATATGACCCGTCTTGCGGATACTGCCGCCGTCAAGAGAGGCCCCACTTGATGCGTGAGTTGCCGATATCAAGGAGCAACGCCGTCATGTCACAAGCTCCGCCATTTCAGTTCGGGTTACCGTTCCCGAGCTTACTCGCTGGATACCAGCACTCCCGGTATCGACCAGGAGGGCGCCGTCCTCGGCTATACCCGTACCAACCCCGGTGATCTGTTGTTTCGGCGTCTCGATCGTAACAGTTCTTCCGCGCAGCCAGTCGTGGTGCTGCCATTGCTCCCTGAATTGCTCAAAGCCGCCTGCTTCGTAGTCAGGCAGGAGCCTGCAGAGCCGGCTCACCAAGCTCGACGCCAGGACGTTCTTATCAGGCACGCTCCCGGCAAAGCTCTTCAAGTCAATGACACGCTGCGCCCAATCCGCCTCTACCTTGAGCTGCGAGTGATCGCCCAGGTCAACGTTCAGGCCGATGCCTGTGACAATGGTTATCGTACCGCCCGCTTGTGATTGCGCTTCGGTGAGAATGCCGCCGAGCTTGCTGTCCATTGCCACCAGGTCGTTCGGCCACTTCAGCTGAACGCCGGCGACACCGTGCTCCTGCAGCGCGTTGACCACGCCGAGGCCAACAGCGAGCGTCATCGCAGGCAGGTTATCGGGCCTGGATGAAAACGTATAAGCCAGCGACAGGCAGAGGCCCGATCCGGCAGGGGACTGCCAGCTGCGACCATGCCGCCCGCGGCCCGCCGTCTGGTTGTCGGTCGCAGCGACCCGAACGTGGCCCTCCCTGGGGCCAGGCTGTTGCATAAGGTAGCTGTTGGTCGACTCTATCTCCGCAAAAACCTCCAGCGTCTCCAGTTTTGCCGTCGCGTCGCCAAGGTGCCGTCGGATAGCGTCGGCGTTAAGACTCATCGTCTGCCGCGTGACCTTTCTTCGGCCTGAAGAGCATCAGTTTCAATTTCCGATCCTCAACACCGTCGCGCATGCGTTGAATATTGGCACGATGACAATAGATGATGAATCCGGCCATCACGACGCCATAAATAAACAACGGCTGATCGTCGGGCAGGCGTGTAATTGCAAGCCATACGGGAAGGGAGGTTGCCGCGGTCATAGAAGCGAGCCCGACGTAGCCGGACAGCCCGACAACTATTGCCCATACCAGCAATATCACGACAATGAGCGACGGGCCGAGGACGGCAAGCGTGCCCACCAGTGTCGCGGCACCTTTGCCGCCCTGGAAGCCGTGATAGATCGGCCAGACATGCCCGATAACAGCGGCGGCAGCACAGCACATCGTGAGCCAGGTCCGCGAAACCTCCGGATCGGCAGGCACGAAGGGAATCTCGAGCCCAGGAACGACACCGGCCCCCAGGGCGCCCTTGCCGATGTCGATGATGACCACGAACATGGCGAAAAATACGCCTTGCGTTCTCAGCGCATTGGTACCGCCGGCATTGCCGCTGCCCATCGTCCGGATGTCGACACCACCACGCAGCTTGCCGACGATCATCGCGCCCATGAGCGAGCCGATGAAATAGCTGATCAGGAACTTGACGCCGAGCTCCAACATTTACGATTTCCTATCGCGGAAAAAAGTCGCGAGAACAGTCGCGCGCATTGTAGCATCGGCAATCGACATTCCGTTCTGGCAATTATGACAGCAGAGACAATTCGCCTGTTTCTCAACCCGACGGCGGGCCGGGGCCGTGCCGGGCGGCGTCAGGCACGAATTCTCGAGCTATTGCAGAGCCGCAACCTGCCGATCGAACTGCACCAGAGCGAGGCCGTCGGCGACCTCGAAGAGCAGGTCCGGCAGCACGTCGACCAGGGCACCGAGATGATAATTGTTGCCGGCGGAGACGGCAGCGTGCACGAAGCAGTCAACGGCATACTGCGTTCCGGCAACAGCGCCGCTCTCGGCCTGATACCCACTGGCACCGGAAACGATTTCGCCAAAGCCTGCGATATCCCACTGAACTGGGAGCACGCCGCACAGCTGCTGGCCGACCGGGTGGCAGCAGGACAACACGCAAGGACCATCGACATCGGAATGATGAACGAGCGCTATTTCGCCAATGGCGCCGGTATCGGTCTCGATGCAAAAGTCACACAGATTGCGCGTTCTTATCGACTTCCGATCGGCGATCTCGTTTATTTGCTCGCCGTCTTTCGCGCAATGCTGGACGGCCTCGCGACACCGCGACTTCAGATCTCGGACGGCGAGTTTTCCTGGGACGGTCCGGCGACGCTCGCCAGCGTCAGTAACGGACCCTGGATTGGCGGCATGTTCCACATCGCACCGATGGCTGCCAACAACGATGGCAAGCTCGAACTGCTGATCGTCGAACCTGTCACACGTCGCCGCATACTGTCATTGCTGCCAAAACTCATGTCGGGCGAACACATCGACGAGTCCGAGATCCACCATCAGCGTGTCACGAAGCTCTCGGTGCTGTCTTCAGCGCCGATACCCTCGCACCTGGATGGCGAAGTTCAGCCTCTGCAACAGCGCTTCGACTTCAGCATCCTAACTGACGCCCTGCGTTTGCTTTGACGGCGGTCGCGACCCCAGGTAAATGGCGATTAGTGCGATAGCAGCACCCACCAATTCGGTAGCCGTCATGGGTCGGGCAAAGAACAGTACGTCCCAGGCGAAACTCAGGGTAGGCTGCAGCAGCAGCGCAATGCCCGCCTCCGTCGTGGATACATGCGGCAAGCTACTCGCGATAAACATCCAGCCCAGGCAGTGTGACAGCAGGCCATAGGCACCAAGCCAAATCGCGTCATCGAGCGAATTGATCGCCAGCGATTCGCCCTCGAGGATCGCAGTGACGCCGAGAATCGCGGCCGTCACGAGCGAGATGATAGCCACCTCTCGGGTCGGCAGGCGATGTTGCGAACCGGCGCGGGACTCGCGCAAACATAGCAGGTAGCCCGCGTACGACACCGCTGTGAGCAAACCGAATATGACGCCCAGCCGGTAGTCGGGAGGCAGGCTCCCCCAGTCGAGACCAACGATCAACGCAAGACCGATGACGGCAAGCGGAATGGCGATCAACTGCACGGGCCGTGGCGATTCACGCAACATCAGGACGCCGGCCGCCGTCATGATGAACACCTGGAAGTTGGCCAGTAAGGTGGAGAGGCCGGGGCCAATATAATTGATGCTTCGATGCCAGAACCAGAGATCGAGTGCAAAGAACACCGAAGCGAATAGCAGAATCTTCCACGTTCGTTTTGAGAGCTGCAGCCGTTGACCTGAAAGCAGCAGGTAGAGCGCCAGCGCCGCACCGCCAATCAACACCCGGTAGAAACCACTCGTCGTCGGTGACACGCCAACGAGCTTCACCCAGACCGGGGAAAGGCTGATCAACGCCGCACCGATGAACAGCCGCAGCGTCGGGTTACCCAGGAGGCGCATTATTGTCCTAGCCAGGCACCGCGGCGCGATGCGACGGCTTCGTCGACATCGTCAATGCAAACCAGGTAGCAGGTATCGGTCGGAGCCTCGGCCCATTTCATGCGGACGGAGATCAGTTCATCGCCGCGGAAAACCGTGAGTTCCGAGACGTCGCCCGGTCGATAGCGCCGCGTACGAGCTTCACAGCCGGCAATGTCAATGCGCAGGCCATCCAGGGCCACCAACTCGTCGCCGGGTGATACGCCGGCTTGCTCTGCAGGGCCGCCATTGTGGACCGCGAGAAATACCGGTTTCCCGGCCCGGGCCCCCAAGGTTGCGCCCAGCCAGACTGCCGGCAGGTTGGTCTCGCCAGACGGCTTTCCGCCCTTGTCGGCAGCTCCGGATGATCGGCGCAGGATGTAGTCGATGCCATGGCTGTGCAGTAACGACTCGAGCGGCAGCTTGCCGGTGCCACGGACCGTCGCGTCGAAGAAATCCTGCAGATCAACGCCCGAGACATCCATACACAACTTCTCGAGACCATCCTCCGGCATGCCTTCGCCACTTTCGCCCCAACGCGACCACGCCGCTTTCATGACGTCATCCAGTGAGACTCGGTCGTCTGTTTCGTTTCTTAGCTTCAGGTCGAGACACAGCGCGACGAGCGCGCCTTTGGCGTAGTAGCTGACAATCGCATTTGTCGCGTTGGCATCCTGCTTGTAGAACTTTGTCCACGCATCGAAACTCGACGCGCCGATACTCTGCCGACGCCGTCCGGCACCACGTTGCACTCGCGTTATTGTCTGCCCAAGCAATTCGAGGTAGCTGTCGACAGCAATCATGCCGGAGCGCACCAGCGCGAGGTCATCATAGTAAGAGGTAATACCCTCGAATACCCACAGCAGCCCGGTATGCACTTCCCGCGACAGATCGTACGGCGTAAAGACCGCAGGCTTCATGCGCTTGACGTTCCACAGATGAAAATACTCGTGGCTGACCAGGCCCAGGAACATCCGGTATTCGTCGGAAACGCCCTCGTCACCGCGAGCCGGCAGGTTGTCGCGTGAACAGATAAGACTCGACGACCAGCGATGCTCGAGCCCGCCATAGCCTGTACCCGGCGCGTTCAGCAGGAAGAGGTAACGATCGAGGTCGGCGGGCACACCGAGAAACGCCAGGTGATGCTCACATACGGTTTGCAGATCGCGGCACAACCGTGCCATGTCGACGCGCGTCTTGCCGCGAATGGCGATCGCGTGCGGGATACCGTTAGCCTCGAACTCACCGATCGTCAATAGGCCAATCTCGACGGGATGGTCGATCAGCTCGGCGTAATCTGCGGCCATGTAGCCGCCGAACTCGTACTCCTTCGCCGTGCCGCGACGCATCGAGGTTGCAACGCGCCAGCCTTTGCCAAACGGTAGTTCGGGCGCGAGAATATCGACGCTGCAAGCAGCATCTTCCTGTCCGACGACGGCCGGAAAGACACAGGTGCCGTTGAAGAAGGCGTGACTCGCATCGAGGTGGGCACCACGAACGCTCTCATCATGCGCGAAGATTTCGAGAACGAATGTCAGCGCCCGACTCGTCGCTGCCGCACGCCAGCGACTCTTGTCGAGTTTTTCTACCGCAACATCCCTGCCATCCGATTCCGCGCGAACGGAGACAACGTGCCTGGCGTAGTCGCGAATCATGTAGCTGCCAGGTATCCACGCCGGCATTTCGAATACCTGCCCCTCCGGATCCGGCGTCTGGACCGTCAGCTGGACCTCGAAAATATGCGCAGCGGGGTCTTTGGGGAAAATTTGATATGCGATTGACACAGTCATTGGGAAGCGCCGCTAGCGCCGCGGCTCCACGAGCTTGAGTGTCAGACATTTCGCCGAACCGCCGGCCTTCAGAAACTCGCTGAGCTCGACTTCGTGTACACGAAATCCGGCCAACATGAGCCTGGCTTTCAGCGGTTCCGATGCCTTGTTCATAATCACCCTGTCGCCAATGTTCACGGCGTTGCAGGCGAAGTTACCGGCATCCATGGTGTCGACAATGATGCGCTTGTGCGGAGGGATGCGGCTTTCTATCGCAATGCGGGACTCGTAGTCGAATGCCGGCGGGTGGTACATGAGGAAACCGTCGGTCAGCGGACAGAAACACGTGTCGATATGGTAGAAGCGCGCATCCGTAAGCCGAATAGAGACGACTTCGATGTCAAAGAACCTGCGAATCTCCTCATGCGCCTCAATCTCGGTTCGAAATCCATAGCCAGTCCAAAGCCACGGGCCGCGGCGGTCCAACAAGCAATCGCCTGCACCCTCGAACCCGATCTTCTCATCGAGGTCGAGTAGTTCGAAGCCGTTTTCTGCAAACCACTTCTTGAAGTAGCGCTCTTCCCCGCGACGTTCGTGCGGCATGAAATGGCTCGCAATCGCCTTGTCGCCGTAGACGACTCCCGCGTTGGCCGTGAATACCATGTCCGGCAAATCCGGCTGCGGCGAGATCGTGACGACCTCGGCGAACCGGCCGATCGTATCCCGGAGCGTCTCCCACTGGCGCTTCGCGCGTTCCAGGCTCAATGACTCTTCCTGGCCCGCCATCCAGGGATTGATCACGTAGTCCACGTTGAAATAGTCGGGGGGACACATCAGGATTCTGTCGTTACTCATCGATATCTTTTTTCAGTTTCTTATTGAATGCAAAAACGGGAGCCAGTCACCCGGCTCCCGCTCGTCGCATAGTGACGCCTGCGTCCGGACTAGGGCTTCGCGTCGCCCAGGTGCATCAACGGCAACGGACTCGGGCTCGAACCATCAAGGAAATATACCTTGCTTGCCGGATCCTTCGAGATGGCCTTCAGGGCTTCGAGAGACTGCAGTTGAATATACGCCTGATTGCGCGCAATCGCATTGTTGATCTGCGTTATCTCATAGGCCTGGGCGTCTGCAAGGATGCGTTTCGTAGCCGCTTGCTGTTCAGCCGCCTCGCGACCGGCCTCGGCGCGGGCTACCTGCTGCTGCAGTTCCGTACGCACGCGTTCGAGTTCCGCCCGCTCTCGTTCGACGGCCTGCTCGCGCTCCTTCTTTTGCTCGATCGCCTGCACGATGAACGGTGGCAAGGTGATATCCCGGATTAGCACGGCCGATACAATGATGCCTTTGGGTTCCAGGTAGTCTTTTAGCCCTTCCGTCAGGGCGAGCTGCAGGGTCTCCTGCGTTTCCTCCTTGAAGAAGTCTTCGGCACGAACAATGCTCTTTCCCTGTTCGCGCAGCAACGAACGCAGCTTCGGTATTAAATGGACTCGAACCGCTGCTTCGGCGGTACCAGTTTGCTCGAGAATGTCGGGCGCCATCGCGCCGTCGATACGGTATTGAACGCTCACGTCGAGTTTCGTCTGCAGCTGATCCTGACTCGGCACATTGGCGGTTTCAAGATGTGTCTGCTGCCTGGCATCAAACAGTGTCCAGCGATACAGGGGATTGACGGGGATGTGTATCCCCTGCTCGTAGGCTTCCGCGTGCGTGTTACCGAACAAGGTCGCCACGCCAACGCGCCCGACAGGGACTGTCTTGATGAAATTCGAGCCAACAAACAGCAGCAGCACGATGCCTGCAGCGATAATAACGAAGTTCTTTTGGGGGTTCACTTGAGCCATGGGGAGGGGTCGCCTTCTTTTGAAAATAAATTTGGAAGGAGATATAGGGTCAGAATCTGAGACTTAAAGCGCCCTGAGCCCTCAGTCCGTCGACATCTTCGGCAAGTGCACTTCGGCCAGCATGCACCTGACACTGCCGCCGGCAGAGTCCTCGATCGTGTCGATCGGCGCGCAGACGATATGGCCGTTTGCCTCCATTGCCTCGAGCTGATCCTTGTCCAGCGAGTCCAGCGCCCTTTGTGACATTGCAACAACTCGCTCGCCACTGCTGTTCCTTAGCTCCAGCATATTGCCGGCGAATGCCTCGAGCTGTGCATAACTCAGGCTGATCACCTCATGCCCTGTATCGCGCAGCTGCCGCAAGACCGCATCGCGTTGGTCAGCTTGCCGAATGGCCTCATCACAGATTACGGCCACTTTCTCGCCGATATTCATCAATACGTTCGTGTGGTAAATCGGCACGCCTTCGCGATCGACAGCGTCGAATGCAACAACGGTGTAATTCATCCGCTGTGCAAAATCGCCCAGTGGGTCCAGTTGCGTTCGCGATGAGAGACAGGCGTACGCGATACGATTCACCCGGTCCAGCACCATGCTGCCGGTGCCCTCCAGGTAGTGGCCGGCTTGCTCATGGCTGCTCAGATCGATGATTTCCGTAACCGAGAGACCCTCCTTCTCGCTCAGGTAATCGACGATATCCATGCGTCGCTCAGTGCGCCGGTTTTCCGCTTCCATCGGATACAGCACGACCCGCCCATCACCGTGCATGCTTATCCAGTTGTTGGGGAATATCGAGTCCGGCGTCTCCGGCAAAGGCGTGTCCTCGATGACGATTACGTCAACGCCCGCCTGTCGGAGCGTGTCTGCCAGCCGATCGAATTCGTCCGCGGCCGCAGCCTGCTGTGCGTCCGCCGGCAATCCGGTTTTCCCCTGAAATCGGTTCGACTGCGCCGTCAGCGGGTTGCTTCGAAAGCAGACGGGACGGATCATCAGGACGCGCTCTGCGAGTTGCGATTCCGGCTCAATCATAGTGAGTGTCTTAGCTGGGAAGGTGATGCATTATACGTCCGTGATCAGCCAATTTCGCAACGCCGTACGGAACCCCGCGTGGGTATGTTTCCTGTGGGCGGGCGTCACGATCGGCGTTTCGATGATTGCTACGCCGGTTCGGTTTACAGCACTGTCGATAACCCGCCCGATTGCGCTGGATGTCGGCCGCGTAGTCTTTGCGGCGCTGAACAAAGCGGAGCTTGCCTTGCTGGTCGTGCTGCTTGTTGTCGTCAGGGTCGCGGGTCTGGCGCGACAATGGTGGGGCATTTGCGCGTTCCTCACACTCGTTGTTCTGGCGCAGGGGGTATGGCTCATACCGGAACTCGCGGCACGCACGGACATCGTAATCTCGGGCGGTGAGCCTCCGCCCTCGTACGCACACGCAATATACTCATCGCTCGAACTGGCAAAAATTGCGTCGCTGCTGTTCTTCGGCTTCTCAACCCTGAAGCCCCGCAACTGATATCAGGCTGTCAGCGCTCGGCCGCTTTGACACATCGCCGTACCAGCGCGCCAGATTGGTCGCGTCAGCTGGCAGGGGGATCTTTGTCCACGCGGCGAAATCCACAAACACCATTGCCGTGATATCCGCCATCGAGAAGAAATCACCGGCAACATAGGTACATTCAGCAAGGCGCGTTTCGATGCGGCGCATGAAGCGCTCGACGCGTTGGCGGCCCCGTTCGGCGAGCTCGGGGATCTGGGGGTAGGCGTCGGGCCCGGTTAACGCTTTGTCCCTGAGGCCTTTCGCCGAGTTTCGAAATGCGTCGGCCATGGCCCCAAGGCCCTGTTGTTCGACTTTGGCGTTCCACATCAGTACGGCCGCCTTGGCTGCCGGCGTCTCACCTAACATCGCCGGCTCGGGATGAAGCGCCTCGATATAGCTGCATATTGCCACGACCTCGCTGATGCACTGACCATCGTCAAGCTGCAGCACCGGTACAACGCAGTCGGGGTTAATACTCATGAACTCATCGCTGAATTGCTCGCCACTGCCCAGGTCAATCTGCACCGTGTCCAGCTCTAAACCTTTTTCCGCAAGGAAGATCCTGACTCGCCGCGGGCTGGGTGCCGTCTTGCAATCGTAGAATTTCATTTCAGTTCGCCAACGCCTTGGCGGCGGCGAATACGGTCTCGGAGTTCTGGTCGAACAGCATGGCTCTGGCCTGCTCGTTTCGCGCTTCGTCACGAGGCCAGTCTTTGCCAAGATCGATACCGCGCTGTAACGCGGGACGTGCCTTCAGCGTGTCAAACCAGCGCCTCAGATTGGTGAACTTGTCGAGGTCATTGCCAAGCCGCCTGTAGGGCATGACCCAGGGGAAGCTGGCAATATCGGCGATGGAGAGTTCACCCGCCAGGAAATCGCGATCGCGCAGGCGCACGTCCATGACAGCAAGCAGACGATCATATTCGTTGGCGTATCGTTGCAGCGCGTATGGGTTCTCTTCCTTCGTGTAGTTGACGAAATGACTGAGCTGCCCCGCCATGGGACCCAAACCGCCAGCCTGCCAAAATAACCATTGCAGCACGTCGAAACGCGCGGACGGCTCCTCTGGCAGCAGCATTCCGGATTTTTCCGCCAGGTAGATCAGGATTGCACCGCCCTCAAAAACGGAAATACCGGTTTCCGTATCGACGATGGCCGGCATCCGGTTATTAGGGCTGAGACGCAGAAATCCGGGATCAAACTGGTCGCCTGCGCCGATATTCACCGGCCTGACTTCGTAATCCAGGCCAACCTCCTCGAGCATCACGGAAATCTTTTGGCCATTCGGCGTTGGCCAGTAGTAAAGCTCGATCATTTTTTTCTCTCTCCATGCGCTTTGCCAGACCTGCTCACCGTGCAGACTAATGTCCTCACAGTATATTATGTTTGCCCGCAAACCTCTCTGGCCCGCCACCATGACTAAAACGACCTGCACCAGCCATTCACTGCATGCGTCGGATTCGCACGAAATCCCCATCTACCTCTGGGAACCCGAGGGCACACCGAATGCGGTTATCCAGGTCATCCATGGTCTTGGCGAGCATTCGGCCCGTTACGAGCGCTTCGCGCTGGAAGCCGTCAGCCGCGGCTTCGCCGTGTGTGCTCACGACCATCGCGGCCACGGTCCGCACTCGTCGCAGATCGGTTTTTTCGCCACCGAAAACGGCTGGGAACTGCTGGTCACCGACAGTCATCAGGTCACGCAGTTTCTGCGACAGCGATTTCCGGAACGTCCACTTGTAGTGCTGGGCCACAGCATGGGGTCATACATCGCGCAGAGCTACTCGATGCGATTCGGCGCTGGTCTTGGTGCGCTCATTCTATCGGGGTCGACCTGGCCATCACGGCCGCTATTGAGGATCGGGCGTCTGCTGGCATGGCTCGTGTCATTTCGCCGGGGAAAGAGTGGGCAGAGCCCATTGCTGGACAAGATCGGTTTCGGCGACTTCAACAAGAAGTTCGAGCCGGCGCGTACGGAACTCGACTGGCTTTCACGCGAGCCCGCCGAAGTTGACAAGTATATTGAAGACCCCTTGTGCGGCGGCCCATACACGACCGGCTTGTGGATCGACCTGCTCGGCGGTCTGCTTGAGATTTCGACGAACACGGCGCTGAGTGAAATACCGACTTCTCTGCCCATCCTGATTACGGGCGGCAGCGATGATCCGGTCGGAGGCGAGGATGGTATGCGCAAACTCTCGGCGCACTACGAGGCGACGGGTCATGCCAGATTGACCACCAGGATCTACACCGGGGGGCGTCACGAGATGCTCAACGAAACCAACCGCGATGAATTCACCAGCGACCTGCTGCAATGGACCTCGGACACACTCTCAAAGCAACCGCTGAATACTCAGTAATTGGCGGTGTCCACCGGGGGTTGAGGAACCGGCAGCCTAGCTGGCGACCCTCCTGGCAGGAATATCAGCGGGCAGGTAAAACGACAGGTAGGTCTCGCCGACGGCGGAGGCCTCCTTCAGGCGCTCTTCGCTGATAAAGCCTTCGGTGCGCACAGCATCGGCGAATGTCACGTCGCACAGCTCGGTCAGGAAACCCAGTTTATGGGACCAGTGCGGGATCTGCGGCACGATGAAATAGCGATCGAATAGCTCGACCAGCACCTGGCTCATCGCCTTTACGGCGAGGCGATAACTGTCCGGTTGACTCGCGCGCAACCGCGGCAACAGTCGCAGTGTTTCGGCCGTCGCCGACCAATATACGGCGCCACGGCGGACGACAAAATCAGAAAGTTCAGGCCAGTGCTCCGGCTTCGTGTCCGGATCGCTGCCCTGCATGAAGGCGACGAAATTAGTCACCCACTCTGTCGCGATATCCCGGAACAGGTCCTCAATGGAGTCATAAATCCGATAGGCAGATCCGCGAGAAATACCGGCCGCCGCAAAAACATCGCTGAACTTCAGGGTGTCCTCGCCGTCCTGTTCCAGCATCAATCGTTGTGCTTCACGAAGCAGCTTGCGACGGTTCTCACGACCGCGCGCCCGGAGCTTCGGATATCTTATTCACCGATCTGTTCATCAGGCTCTCTCGATAACGTCGCGCAGCAAGATTGTAGCCGACGAGTCATCGCAATCCAATGTCACCAGCCAGATGTTTCGGAATGCTAAGATCCGGTTGGACTCATTCAAAAC
This sequence comes from uncultured Gammaproteobacteria bacterium, assembly GCA_963841145.1. Lineage (GTDB taxonomy): Bacteria > Pseudomonadota > Gammaproteobacteria > Steroidobacterales > Woeseiaceae > UBA1847. The sequence goes on along the minus strand of CAWJBO010000014.1, from coordinate 8,323 downwards.
AGGGCCAGTGTGGCCATTGGCGGCACGGGGCAATCAAACGACGTGCTTTCAACAGACTCGAAATGTTAGCGACTTCGGAAATCAAATTTATCGATCGCGACCCGCCTGTCTGCGCGGTTGACGAGGTTAGCGAGATAGCGGCTCGACTTTATGGTCTTGCGGGCAGTTTTCGCACGCTTGACAGCGAGCGGGATCAGAACTTCCTGGTTGAAACGCATGGCGGTGGGCGCTTTATCCTGAAGATTGCCAATGCCGCCGAGAGCAGTGACGTCGTTGATTTTCAGATCAGGGCGTTGCAGCACATCGCAACAACGGCACCGTCTCTGCCAATACCTCGCGTTGTGTCGAGTAAGCAAGGACTGGATTCCCACGTAGCTCGATTCTCAACCGGCCTTGATCATATCGTCTACGTATTGACCTACCTCGATGGCGCTTTGCTTTCCGAATCGGGCGTGCCACTGGACGCTGCGATTCGGCGGCGGTCTTGGTGGCATGATGGCCGACGTCGATATGGCACTGCGTGGTTTCTTCCATCCCGTCGGCGATCCAGCAGCACCCCTGGAACCTGGAAACTTGCGCGCGCCTTCAGCCGCTGAGCGTACATATCGAGAACGATGACCATCGCGTACTGGTAGATCAGGTTTTCAGCCGCATGCACGACGTTGTAGTTCCAGGAATGCGAAGACTCAGGCACCAGGTAATACATCAGGACGCGCATGGCGAGAATGTCCTGGTTGATGCGCAAGACGCCAGCGGCAATTAGCGGACTAATCGACTTCGGTGACATGCTTTACGGCACCCTGGCTGCTGAAGTCGCCGTTGCCTGCGACGGCGTTTCACATGACAGTCAGGATATTGTTACGCCTGCCTGCGACGTGATTGCGGGTTTCGATGCCGTGCTGGCCCTGGAAGAAGACGAAATTGATGTTGTCTTTGACCTGATCTGCGCACGCAACGCGATGACCGCAACGATCGCCGCGCGCGACTGGCCCTGACGCCGGAACAACCCGCGCATATTCAATCTCCGGCTGCGCTACATCGAGCAGCTGCGAGCGCTAAATGCGCGTGGGCAAGAAAGAATTCAGCCGACGGCTCAGGGCAGCATGCCGGTTTCCCGTGCACTGCCCGCGGTCGCCCGATGAAGCTCTGGCGCCCGAAGACGAAGATCGCCTGATTGCGTCAAGACACTCCCTGATGGGGCGAAAGACCACGCACTTTTACGCTCGACCAATGCACTTCGAACGAGCCGCGGGGCCCTGGCTCTACGCAACCGACGGGAGACGCTACCTTGACTGCTATAACAACGTCCCGCAGGTCGGCCACTGTCACCCCCATGTCGTAAGGGCCATTTCTCGACAAGCGGCAGTACTCAACACGAATACACGATATCTGTACAGCAGCGCGATCGAATACGCAGATCGCCTGACTCGAAAACTAGCGCCGCATCTGACTTCCTGTGTGTTTGTGAATTCCGGCAGCGAAGCCAACGATGTCGCCTGGCAGATGGCCAAACTCGTTACCGGGGAGGCCGGCGCGATCATCATGGAAGATGCGTATCACGGCGTTACCGACGTTATTCGCCAGTTCTCTCCAGGTCGACCGGATACGGCACTGCCCGGCTTCCTGAAAGGTCTTATGGTTCCCGACCCTTATCGGGGGCCGTACCGTGAAGACGATGACCACCTGGTTGATAAATACGTCGCTGATGTTGATCGCGCGATTGCGGCAGCTACAGGAATCAGGCCACGGTTGCGCGGCATTCATGATTGACTCGGCACTGTGCTCGAGTGGCGTACCCAATGTTCCGGACGGATACATGCGTGGTGTCGAGGCAAAAGTCCGGGCAGCCGGAGGTCTGATGATCTGCGACGAGGTTCAGTCGGGTTTCGGACGAATGGGGCAGTGGTGGGGTCATGAACATCATGGCGTCCGGGCGGATATTGTCACGATGGGAAAACCAGTCGGCAACGGTCACCCGCTCGGCGTCGTCGTAACAACGGACGAGATCCTCAATCAATTTATCGACAAGACGCGCTTGTTCAGCACGTTCGGTGGCAACACCGTCGCTTGTGCTGCTGGAAACGCGGTGCTCGATGTCATCGAGCAAGAGAACCTTATCGAGAATGGCAAGGCAATCGGCCACTACATGCGAGCCGGAATCGAAAGACTGGGCAACAAACACGATCTCATTGGCGATGTGCGGGGCCACGGCATGGTGACGGGCGTCGAATTTGTCAACGATCGGAAAGCCCGAGCGCCGGCAACAACTGAAACGGCCCGTCTGCTTGAATTAATGCGGCAACGGCGTGTGCTTGTCGGCAGCGAAGGTCGCGATGCCAACATACTGAAACTGCGACCCGCACTCATCTTCCGCAAGGAACATGTCGACAGGTTCATAGACGCGCTCGATGACAGTCTGGCCGCACTGTGAACACCGATTGGGCTGTTAAACAGGTTCGGCGCCACCACGTGTCACGATAACCTGTTCCTCCCACAGGCAACACAAGCGTGGGCAGCCAGTAGATGCGCCTGTGGATTCGTTTGGCGCGATAATTCTATTCACTGCCCGCCCCATAAAAAAAGCCGCACCCTTTCGGGGTGCGGCTTTTCATAAATAAATCCTGGCGGTGTCCCGGCGCGCATCTCCACGCCAATAGCACCACTCCGAGTGGGTGCGCGACGACCTTTAGAACCATCAACCTGAAGACGCCACGGCCCCTGCGCGGTAGCGCACATTAAGGCTCTCGCCAACGCCACCCATAAAAAAAGCCGCACCCTTTCGGGATGCGGCTTTTCATAAATAAATCCTGGCGGTGTCCTACTCTCACATGGGGAGACCCCACACTACCATCGGCGCTGAGCGTTTTCACTTCCGAGTTCGAAATGGGATCGGGTGGTACCCACTCGCTATGGCCGCCAGAAAACTGGTTCAGGAAATTGGGGACATTGTTCACTTTTCAGGCACTTATTGCCCTGGTCCCTACTTCCTATAAGAAACAGGGAATTGTCCCCTGATTTCCTTAGAATAAATAACAATCTGGAATATTTCTGACTTCTTAAGTTTTATCGTAGCGTCGCATTACATGTCGCATACAACAGCCAATCGGCGTACCGCAAATTCGCGGCACAAACCAAAACGCTTTGGCGTTATATGATCAAGCCTCACGTGCAATTAGTACTGGTTAGCTTCACACATTACTGCGCTTCCACACCCAGCCTATCAACCTCGTAGTCTTCGAGGGCACTTAAGGGAGCTTAAAGCTCCAGGGAAATCTGATCTTGAAGGGGGCTTCCCGCTTAGATGCTTTCAGCGGTTATCCTGTCCGTATATAGCTACCCGGCAATGCCACTGGCGTGACAACCGGAACACCAGAGATACGTCCACTCCGGTCCTCTCGTACTAGGAGCAGCTCTTCTCAAATTTCCAACGCCCACGGCAGATAGGGACCGAACTGTCTCACGACGTTCTAAACCCAGCTCGCGTACCACTTTAAATGGCGAACAGCCATACCCTTGGGACCTGCTACAGCCCCAGGATGTGATGAGCCGACATCGAGGTGCCAAACTCCCCCGTCGATGTGGACTCTTGGGAGGAATCAGCCTGTTATCCCCGGCGTACCTTTTATCCGTTGAGCGATGGCCCTTCCATACAGAACCACCGGATCACTAAGACCGGCTTTCGCCCCTGCTCGATGTGTCTATCTCGCAGTCAAGCACTCTTATGCCTTTACACGCAACGTACGATGTCCGACCGTACTGAGAGTACCTTTGTGCTCCTCCGTTACTCTTTAGGAGGAGACCGCCCCAGTCAAACTACCCACCATACACGGTCCCCGATCCAGATAATGGACCTAGGTTAGAACTCCAAACATATCAGGCTGGTATTTCAAGGTTGGCTCCACGCAATCTAGCGATCACGCTTCAAAGCCTCCCAGCTATCCTACACAAATATATTCAAAATTCAGTGCAAAGCTGTAGTAAAGGTGCACGGGGTCTTTCCGTCTAGCCGCGGGTACGCTGCATCTTCACAGCGATTTCAATTTCACTGAGTCTCTGGTGGAGACAGTGTGGCCATCGTTACGCCATTCGTGCAGGTCGGAACTTACCCGACAAGGAATTTCGCTACCTTAGGACCGTTATAGTTACGGCCGCCGTTTACCGGGGCTTCGATCAAGAGCTTCGTCCGAAGACTAACCTCATCAATTAACCTTCCGGCACCGGGCAGGCGTCACACCCTATACTTCCACTTTCGTGTTTGCAGAGTGCTGTGTTTTTAGTAAACAGTCGCAGCCACCTGGTCATTGCAACCCCCATCAGCTTAGAGAGCAAGTCTCCTCACCAAAAGGGGCGTACCTTCTCCCGAAGTTACGGTACCAATTTGCCTAGTTCCTTCACCAGAGTTTTCTCAAGCGCCTTAGGATTCTCTCCCCACCCACCTGTGTCGGTTTACGGTACGGTTCGGTGTTACCTGAAGCTTAGAAGATTTTCCTGGAAGCATGGCATCAACCACTTTCCGGTACAAAGACCGGTCGTCATCGTATCTCGACATTAAGAGCCCGGATTTACCTAAGCTCTCTGCCTACATACTTTCCCCGGGACAACCAACGCCCGGTAGATTTAGCCTTCTCCGTCCCTCCATCGCAGTAACACCAAGTACTGGAATATTAACCAGTTTCCCATCGACTACACCTCTCGGTCTCGCCTTAGGGGCCGACTCACCCTGCGCCGATTAACGTTGCGCAGGAATCCTTGGGTTTTCGGCGTGCGGGTTTTTCACCCGCATTATCGTTACTCATGTCAGCATTCGCACTTCTGATACCTCCAGCATGTCTCGCAACACACCTTCACAGGCTTACAGAACGCTCCTCTACCATGCATAGATAAATCTATGCATCCGCAGCTTCGGTACAAAGCTTGAGCCCCGTTAAATCTTCCGCGCGGGCCGATTAGACCAGTGAGCTATTACGCTTTCTTTAAAGGGTGGCTGCTTCTAAGCCAACCTCCTGGCTGTCTATACCTTCCCACTTCGTTTCCCACTTAGCTTTGATTTGGGGACCTTAGCTGGCGGTCTGGGTTGTTTCCCTTTCCACGACGGACGTTAGCACCCGCCGTGTGTCTCCCATGATTGAACTTCTGGGTATTCGGAGTTTGCATCGGTTTGGTAAGCCGGGATGGCCCCCTAGCCGAAACAGTGCTCTACCCCCCAGAGTTAAACATGAGGCGCTACCTAAATAGCTTTCGAGGAGAACCAGCTATCTCCGGACTTGATTAGCCTTTCACTCCTATCCACAGTTCATCCGATAATTTTTCAACATTACCCGGTTCGGGCCTCCAGCAGGTATTACCCTGCCTTCACCCTGACCATGGATAGATCGTCCGGTTTCGGGTCTGCTCCTTGCTACTAAATCGCCCTATTCAGACTCGGTTTCCCTACGCCTTCCCTAATTGGTTAAGCTTGCAACAAAAAACAACTCGCTGACCCATTATACAAAAGGTACGCAGTCACCCATAAAGGGCTCCCACTGCTTGTACGCACACGGTTTCAGGTTCTATTTCACTCCCCTCTCCGGGGTTCTTTTCGCCTTTCCCTCACGGTACTAGTTCACTATCGGTCAGTAAGGAGTATTTAGCCTTGGAGGATGGTCCCCCCATGTTCAGTCAAGGTTTCTCGTGCCCCGACCTACTCTTTGTTGCTCCACAAACTCATCTTTCGTGTACGGGGCTATCACCGTCTATGGCCGAACTTTCCAGATCGTTCCACTAGAGTTGTTTGCTTGATGGCAACTGGGCTGTTCCCCTTTCGCTCGCCGCTACTAAGGGAAT
>CAWJBO010000013.1:0-109105 GCA_963841145.1 uncultured Gammaproteobacteria bacterium | reverse complement strand
ACAAAGCAAGGGCGGCAGCGAGCGAACTATTGGACTCGAGATAGAGGCACTCGCCGCCCAAATCGTGAAAACGATCGAGCGCTGCGCCGAGCAGCTGACGCCCGATGCCCATTCCCTGGCAGCGCGCCGTAACGGCCATCTTGGTGAGCTCGAATACGCCCGCAGCAGAGCACTTGAGCGCAGCTGTGCCCACCGCCTGCCCGTCAATACAGGCATACAGGATCGCGCCGCCCGGCTCGATAATGTTGCGGCGCGGGTTCGATAGCACCTCGCGATCAATCGGCTCGACAACAAAGTACGCCTCGAGCCATTCGATATTCAGGCGTGCGAACGCGTCTCCGTAACAATCGGCATAGTCGACAATGTCTACTGTGGCGTTACTTCCGCGAGGCACGCCAGTCCACGTACTCCGGCTTGCTGGCGAGAACCTTCAGAAAGCGATCTCGCCGCAATGTGGCGGGATCCAGCGAATGCCCGAAGTCATCCTCGAGCCGGGCAAGCGCCTCGGTGGCGCCGCTGTAGTCTCCCGCCCGGGTTCGTGCCCGCAGCAATGACCACCAGCCCACCTCCAGTGACGGCTCGACCTGTGTAGCCTGCAGAGCGAAATTCTCGGAATCCTCGACGCTGTTCATCGCCAGCGCCGCTGACGATTTCAACGACTCTATCGCGCCATCCCGTATACCCAGCGCCGCCTGCAACGTCGTGAGCGCGTCGATAGCCTCTGCGAACTGCCCTGTCTGGATGTAATAGCTGCTAAGCCGCAGGCTGTAAAGCTCTGCATCCGGATAGGTTTCCACAATCAGGCGGACGGCATTCGCGGCGCGGGGACTCTCCGGATAGGCTTCAGTCAGCGGCAGGTTCAGTCTGACGATTATGGGCTCTTTTTGCAGCGCGCCATCCAGACCATCGAATATCTGGAAGAAACGCTCTGGCTGATTGTCGCGAACCGCTTTGAACAATTCACCAACCTGAAACAACTGACCTTCGGTATAGGTCTTGTTGGCCAGCAGATTACGCGTTGCCGGCTTGCTGGGCATGGCCATGACCAGGCCCTGCGCCGCCTTCTCTGAGAAACGACCGCCCTGGTAATAGTCGATCCAGTCGAGAATCTGGAGCCGCCCGCGGGAATCCTGCGACAGTTCGTAGACATGATAGGTGTACTTGTATCCCGAGGATGCGTATCGCACCACGGCGCGCCCCTCTTTTCCCTCGAATTTGAAGCCGATCACAGTGCCGAGGATTTCTTTCCTGGACTTTGGAAATGACGCCGTGAATATCGACTGTATCGAAGTCGCGAAATCTGCCGAAAACGCTTTCTTTACATCTGGCTCGACTATCGCTGCGCCATATATGCGCGCGGTCATGTCTTTCTTCGATATCGCCCGATCGAATCGATCGAACGAATTGTCGTTGAGCCCCTGAATGACGCTGTCGAACTGCTGCCGCAGCTTGTCGACGTCTGCCTGCGCGCGTTGCCTGGATAGGAATCAGGAGCGCGGTGAACAGGACGGCCACCGGCCAATGTCGAATCCACTTCATTGCTGCACCTCCGGTGCGGTCATTGACCGGCGAAACTCGCACTGCGCCGGGGACGGTATTCGTTCAGTCGACACTCACACGCGCGAACTTGCGTTTACCCACCTGGTAGACGTTGTTGCTGCCCGCCGCGATTTTCAGCGAGCGGTCCTCCACGCGCTGACCATCGACCCTGACGGCGCCCTGATCAATCATCCGGAACGCCTCGGAGGTGCTGCTCACCAGGCCCGCGCCCTTTAGAAGGTACGCGATGCCAAGCTGTCCATCCTGACCAGCGAGCGCGACCTCGCGAATCTCATCAGGCATCGCGCCTTGCTGGAATCGCGAAATAAACTCGTTCTTGGCGGCCTGTGCGTGCGCCTCGTCATGGAATCTGGCAACGATTTCGAGGCCAAGTTCAAATTTTGCGTCGCGCGGGTTCGCCCCCTCCTCGACGGATCGCTTCAAATCGGCAATTTCCTCGAGCTTCCGGAAGCTCAAAACCTCAAAGTAGCGCCACATCAGATCGTCCGAGACCGACATTATTTTGCCGAACATCTCGCCGGGTGATTCCGTGATGCCAATGTAGTTGCCGAGGGACTTGGACATTTTCTGAACGCCGTCGAGCCCCTCGAGCAACGGTGTCGTCAAAACGACCTGTTGTTCCTGACCGTAGTCCTGCTGCAACTGACGGCCGACGAGCAGGTTGAACTTCTGATCCGTACCGCCGAGTTCGACATCCGCCTTCAGTTCCACGCTGTCGTAGCCTTGTACCAGCGGGTAAAGGAACTCATGGATGGAAATGGGCTGGCCGCCGGCATAGCGCTTGTTGAAGTCGTCGCGCTCAAGCATGCGGGCAACCGTATGGCGCGCCGCCAGCTTGATCAGTCCGGCCGCGTCCATTTTCCCCATCCAGTTCGAGTTGAATTCCACCCGGGTCTTGTCCTTGTCCAGGATCTTGAAAATCTGCGACTCGTAGGTTTCGGCATTCGCCCGGATGTCTTCCGGTGACAGCGGTGGACGCGTCGCGTTCTTGCCGGACGGATCGCCGATCATGCCGGTGAAGTCGCCTATCAGGAAGACAACGTCGTGACCGAGCTCCTGAAACTGGCGCATCTTGTTGATGAGCACCGTATGACCGATATGCAGGTCCGGCGCAGTCGGGTCAAAGCCGGCTTTGACAACCAGCGGCCTGCCGAGCTTCAGCTTCGCCTCCAGTCCTTTTTCCGGCAGGATCTCATCCGCGCCGCGACTCAACTCGGCAATTTGTGTCTTGATACTTGTCATTACGAGCGCCCGGGGCTCCCTGTCGCGTTCTGCTGTGTCATTCGCTGCGAGACTGTAGCATCACCGCGCCGGTTAACACCATGACTTATAACCCTTTTCTTTGACGTTGAAAAACGCTCACGGTAGAGTAGCGACTTCCAGTTCCCGGGGGCCCAGACTTGAATCGTCCGGCCAGTCCACTACTTCACGATTACAAGCCATCTGCAGCGAAAGGACCCGCGAAATCCAGAGCCCTGCAGTGGTTTGCCGTCGGTTTGGGGATACCCCTCATTGGCGTGGCGCTGGTGAACGGCCTGGGAAGCAACGATCCACAGCCGGTCGCATCCGAAACACCCATCATGACGGCGACGATAAGCGCCGAGCCACCCGTGTCGTCCGCCAATACCGTAGAAGAGACGCTTGAGACAGCGCCAGTGGCTTTGGCGACGGTAGCCGAGCCCGAGCCTGAACCGCAATTCGAGACACTGGTGCTTACGGTTGGGCGCGGCGACACTATGGAAAAGCTGTTCCGCAAGAACAAGCTTAGCCTCGGGCAGCTGATGACAATTGCTCAGCTCGACGAGGCGAAACGGCTGTTTCGAAAGATCAAGCCCGGCGATGTCTTCGAGGTCACGCACGATGAAGGCCAACTCCTCAGCATGTACTCGAAGCTGAACCTGACAAGTGCACTGAAGATCGAGAAAGACGAATCGAACTTTGTAGCAAAGGTAGTCGATCGGCCGGTCGAAACGCGCAAGCGACATGCCTACGGCGTGATCGATACGTCATTGTTCGAAAGCGCAGCCGAGGCCGGCCTGTCCGACAAGGTGATTATGAATGTCGCCGGCATTTTCGCGTGGGATGTGGACTTCGTTCTCGATATACGCAGCGGGGACAACTACTACATCCAGTTTGAGGAAATCTGGCAGGACGGTGAGTTCGTTACGGATGGAGAGATCATCGCCGCCGAGTTCAACAACAACGGACGATCGATCCAGGCAATTCGATTCAAGGACAAGAACGACCGCAGCGACTACTTTACGCCGGAGGGCAACAGCGTTCGAAAGGCGTTTATACGCAATCCTGTGGACTTCACCCGAATCAGCTCCAACTTCAACCCGAATCGGCGTCATCCCATCCTGAACACGATTCGGGCACATCGCGGTGTCGATTACGCGGCACCGCGAGGCACGCCCATCAAGGCCTCCGGCGACGGCAAGGTCATCTTCCGAGGGACCAAGTCGGGATACGGCAAGGCCGTCATTCTTCAACACGGTGGCAACATCACAACCCTGTATGCACATATGTCCGGCTATGCCGCCAAAGCACGGCTCGGCGCCCGCGTGCGTCAGGGACAGACGATCGGCTATGTTGGCGCGACCGGCCTGGCAACGGCGAATCACCTGCACTACGAGTACCGTATCAACGGCGTGCACCGCAATCCGCGCACGGTCTCGCTGCCCGATGCCAAGCCGATTGCAGAGGAATACCGGGAGAGATTTCTCGCCACGGCCAAACCGATCATTCGGGAACTCGAACAGTTCAAGCGAACCCAGGTGGCGTCCGTCGGATTCGGTAGTCAGTAGCCCAGGTTACCTTTCTCATACGATCGTGTAGCTTTAGCGCGAGCGCTCGAGGCTTTCGGCAAGACAGATTGCGCCGCTAGTGGCGGGCTCATTGGCAAGCGGCTGACGCAGCCGATAGCCTTGATGGACGCGCCCTTCGGGAGCCAGCGAAAAGCGCCTCTACGTCGTTGCATCCCTCGCCAATATGCCCGATATTGCCTCCCGTACACTCCATGCAGAGGCACTTTTTGCTGGCTCTGACATTTCACGAACGTATGGGAAAGGGCACTAAATGCCAGAGCACTATATCGGCCTGATCTCCGGCACGAGCATGGACGGTGTCGATACCGTGCTTGCCCGTTTTGAGGACGATCGCCTGGCGCTTGTAGCGTCGCATATCCATCCCTACCCGCCCGAGTTGCGAGGCCTTCTGAAGGCCGCCATTCTGCAGCCGGAGGCCGTTGGTCTCGACCAGCTGGGTACTGCTGGATCGTTGGGTTGGCGAGTGTTTCCGCGACGCCGCCCTGGCTCTCATTAGCAGCAGCGGCGTCGATCGCGTGGCAATCGCTGCAATTGGGAGCCACGGCCAGACCCTTCGTCACCAGCCGAACAGCGAGCATCCGTTTTCCCTGCAGATTGGTGACGCCACGACCATCGCAGAGGGCACAGGCATTACGACGGTCTCCGACTTCCGCCGCGCCGATATTGCGGCGGGTGGTCAGGGCGCACCACTCGTTCCACCGTTTCACGACTGGTTGATGGGCCCGAAGGACAAAAATCGCGTCGTACTCAACATAGGTGGCGTCGCCAATATCACCGTGCTGCCAACGGTTGACGCGCCTGTCGTCGGCTTCGATACAGGGCCTGGGAACACGCTCCTGGATGCCTGGATAAGCACACAGCGCGGCTCACCCTATGATCGTAGCGGCCTGTGGGCTGCCGACGGCAAGGTCAATGCCCGTCTGTTGAGCGAATTGCTCAATGACGCGTATTTCGATTTGCCGCCGCCGAAAAGCACGGGGTTTGAGTACTTCAACCTCGAATGGCTGGAGAGCTTCGATATCAGCCAGGAAAAGCCGGTCGACATCCAGGCGACACTGTCCGAGCTGACGGCAACATCCGTAGCGAAAGCGATTCGAGAACATGCAGCCCTGACCGAGGAGGTATACGTCTGCGGCGGCGGCGCGCATAACGCGGACCTTCTATCACGTTTGCGAAGCCACCTGCCCGAAACAACGATAAGGAGCACAGCCGACATCGGACTGGATCCCGACTGGGTCGAGGCGGCCGCATTTGCGTGGCTGGCGATGAGGGCGATGAAAAAGCAGACGGGCAATCTTCCGAGTGTGACCGGAGCACGTCACAATAAAGTACTGGGCGCGATACACTATCCCTAGCGCTCCAAGTCGTTGCACCGCTTGGCAAGGGGCCTGCCATTGCCGGCGAGATGCGACTGGCGCTCAACAGCTTCGCATCTCGGTGAACCAATCAATATAACCGTGTTGGACCTCTAAATGGATACGCCGTACATCAATCGCGAACTCAGCCTGCTCGAGTTCCACAAGCGCGTGTTCGCGCAAGCAAACGATCCCGACATACCGCTGCTCGAGCGGCTGCGTTTCCTGTGCATCAGCTGCACCAACCTCGACGAGTTCTTCGAGATCCGCGTCGCGGGACTCAAGCAGCGCATGGAAATCGGGGCACCCGCGCAGGGCCCTGAGAAGATTCCTTCACAGGAACTGTTTGACTCGCTTGCGTGAAGAGGTCGGCGAACTCGTGCGTCAGCAATACGAGTTGCTGAATAAGGTCATGTTCCCGGAAATGAACGAGGCGGGTATGCGCTTCGTGCAAAGCCACGAGTGGAACGACGAACAGACAGGCCTGGCTCAGCCAGTACTTCGATGAACAGGTCGTACCCGTGCTGACGCCGTTGACATTCGATCCGTCCCGGCCATTCCCGCGCATTCTCAACAAGAGCCTGAACTTCATCATACGCCTGCACGGCCGCGACGCGTTCGGTCGCCGACGACATCGCGGCATGGTGCAGGCACCGCGCTCGCTGCCGCGAATCATAGAGCTTCCGACGCACCTGAGTCAGCCCGGCGAGCACAACTACGTATTTCCTGTCTTCCGTCATTCGCGTGCATGTCGATCGTCTGTTTCCGGGGCTGGACGTCGACGGCTGCTACCAGTTCCGTGTCACGCGCAACAGTGACCTTTATATCGACGACGAAGAAGTCAGCGACCTGGTACGGGTGCTGGAAGGTCAGCTCGAGGCCAGCCGCTACGGCGCGGCCGTTCGCATAGAGATCGGACATGAATGCCCTGAAGACCTGCAGGAATTCCTGCTCGACCACTTCTCTCTGCAGAAATCCGACATGTACCTCGTCGAGGGCCCCGTAAACCTCAATCGCATGAGTACCGTTTGCAGTGTTACGGACCATCCCGAGCTTCTCTACGAACCGTTCGCCCAGGGCTTGCCGGACGAACTGCAGACGGACGAGAACATGTTCGAAATCCTGTCCAAGAAGAACGTACTGCTGCATCACCCGTATCAGTCGTTCGCACCCGTCATCGACTTCATCGCACAGGCCGCGATCGACCCTGACGTGCTGGCAATCAAGCAGACACTGTATCGCACGGGCGCCGACTCGCCGATCGTCGATCACCTGGTGACGGCCGCGCGCTCTGGGAAAGAGGTGACCGTTGTCATCGAGCTCATGGCTCGTTTCGATGAGGCGGCCAACATAGCGCTCGCGAACCGGCTTCAGGAGGCCGGTGCGCACGTCGTCTACGGACTGGTCGGCTTCAAGACGCACGCCAAGATGCTGCTCGTCGTGCGCCGCGAGAACGACAGACTCGTGCGTTACGTGCACCTCGGCACCGGCAACTATCACCACGCAACGACATCGGTCTACACCGACTATGGCTACCTGTCGAGCGGCCAGCCTCTCGGTGAAGATGTGCACAAGCTGTTCCTGCAGCTCACCAGCCTGACCGAAGCCGCCGGCATGACACGTATGCTCGCCTCGCCGTTCAGTCTATTCCCGGCGTCTGATGGAGAAGATCCAGCGTGAAATCAGAAACGCGAAGGCCGGCAAGGATGCGCGCATCATTGCCAAGGTCAATTCGCTGAATGAGCCGCAGCTCATCGACGCCCTTTACGAAGCCTCACAGGCCGGTGTGAAGATCGACCTGATCGTTCGCGGCATCTGCTCGCTGCGTCCGGGCGTCAAGGACCTGTCCGAGAACATCCACGTGCGCTCAATCGTCGGCCGCTTCCTCGAACACTCGCGCGTCTATTACTTCCTTAATGACGGTGACGAGGAGTTCTACTGTTCCAGTGCCGACTGGATGGAGCGAAACCTGTTCCGCCGCAACGAGTCCTGTTTCGAGATTCGCCAGAAAGCGATGAAAGAGCGGCTTCGCCTGCACCTGGAATTGTTCCTGGCGGATAACTGCCAGGCGTGGGTATTGAACGGTGACGGCAGCTATGCGCGTCTCTCACCCGGCAAGAGACGAACGCGTCTCGGCCCAGGAGCGTTCCTGCAGCAGCTCGCAACGCCCTTGTAGGACAACTACCAGTCCTTTAAGGGAAAGCTCATCGGTGAAGGCGGTGGCCAGGGCTTGTGCGCCTGGGGCCAGGCACTGACGATAACGATCGCTGTACGACGACGCCTCAAGGCTTGTCGAAGGTCAGGTCGTAGTCAACCGCCGCCAGGAATTCCTGTTCGCGCTCAAGATCGGCAACAGTGAGCGGGTTGGCATTTAACCACTCCGGGTCGAAACCGAGGCGCAGCGAATTTTCACCTGCAAGGATTTCGAGCGCCGGCGCCACATCGTTCTTGCGGCTGCGATTGAGTAAAACCGCGAGACGCAGCAGCATCGCGAGACGTAACGCCGATACGCGCCATTTCTTTGGTAACTGCTTTAGCTGGGCAATCCACAGGTTATGCCGCTGACTGCCCACGAGGAAAGCCAGGTAGCGTTGCTCGGCGCGCGGAAAGCCGGGCATATCGGCGTTCTCGGCGATATACGCACCGTGTCGCTCGTAGCCGTCGTGGGAGATATCGAGACCGATCTCATGCAACCTGGCAGACCAGTCAAGCATCCGCGCCTCCAGCCCGGCTTGCAGCCCCCATTCTGCGCTGCACTGACTGTATAAACCTGCCGCCGTCCCGGCGACACGACTAGCCTGGTTCATGTCCACGCTATAACGACCCGCCATCGCCTGGATCGTGCGCTCGCGTGCATCCTCATGCTGAAGCCTGCCCAGCAAATCGTACAGCAGCCCTTCTCGCAGCGCGCCATCGGAAGTTTTCAGGTTTCCAATGCGGAGTACGCCAAGAAGTTCGGCAAGAATCGAGAGCCCGCCGGGCCAGACCTGCGCACGTCGCTCGCTTAACTCCGGCAACGACAACGTTTCGATCGAATCGAACTCGAGAACCTTGTCGATCAGTTGTTCGATGACTATCGGTGTAACACCCGACTCCGAAAGTCCCAGTGCAACAGCGACGGCTTCGGTCGAGCGAATCGTGCCGGACGTACCGATTGCCTCGACATCGTCCGCGCCACGGAAGAATGCCTTGATCGGTCGCAGTTCCAGTCGCGCGGCCAGGCGTGCTTTGTCGAACGCCACGCGAGTGAGTTTGCCATCCGGGAAGAAACGCTCGGTCATGGAGACACAGCCCATCTGCAGACTTTCGAGCGCTGTGGGTTGTGGTCCCTGCCCCAGAATCAGCTCCGTACTGCCGCCACCGATATCCATGACAAGACGTAAGCCATCCGTCGGCGGCAGACTGTGCGTTACGCCGTTGTAGATAAGCCGCGCTTCTTCGATGCCCGATATAATCTCGATCGGATGGCCGAGAGCTGCCTCGGCCTCACTCATAAACGTGGAGTCTTCACGCGCGCGCCTGATGGTACTCGTGCCGGCGGCGCGAACGTTGCTGGCGGAAATATCGCGCAAACGCTCGCCGAATCGCGACAGGCAGTCGATCGCCCGTGCGCGGGCATCGTCGCGAAGGTCGCCGTTGGCGGACAGGCCCTCTGCCAGGCGCACGGTTTCGCGTATTCGATCAAGGATAGCGAGCTGTCCGTAGCGCAGCTCAGCGACGATCATGTGAAAACTATTTGAGCCGAGATCTACGCCAGCAATGATTTCCGACTGGGCAGTCTCAGACGGTGAAAGACGATCCGCAGCCGCAGGTGGTTTGTGCATTTGGATTCCGGATGATGAACTGCGCTCCCTGCAGGTCTTCCTTGTAGTCGATCTCGGCGCCCATCAGGTACTGAACGCTCATCGGATCAATCAGTAGCATGACGCCCTGGTTTTCCACCTGGCTGTCGCCGTCCTCGACGTCCTCATCAAACGTGAATCCGTACTGAAACCCGGAACAACCGCCTCCGGAAATAAAGACTCGAAGCTTGAGGTTCGGGTTGTCTTCCTCGGCGATGAGTTCGCCCACCTTGCTTGCCGCCGCATCAGTAAAGATGACGCTTGGCGGTGGCGGTGGGGCCTGAGTTGCTGCTGTTGCCATGATTGATTCTTCCTGATTCCCTGACCGGACTACGCTGTTTCAGCTGCGGCATCGGCGGACTCGTCAATACGCGTCGTCTGCTCGAGCAGCGGAACCTGTCCCTCCGGTTGATGAACAAGCTTGCCATTGATTTCCGCACCAATGGCCATCTCGATAAGATTGTAATACACATTGCCAATGACACGCGCGGTCGGCCCGAGTTCCACGCGCTGGCTGGCGAATACATCGCCGCGTACGATCCCGTTCAAGTAGACATAAGGCACAGTCACGCCGCCTTCAACCGTGCCGCTGTCGACAATAAACAGCTCGGATTCCGTATCAGGATCGGCCGTTACACCGCCTTTGACCAGCCCTTCTACATGACAGCGGCCGCGAAAATGCAAATCGCCGTTGACCTTGGTATTGGAACCGATGAGCGTTTCCGTAGTGCTATTTCTGTGCTTCTTGCCGAACATCTATTTGCATCTCCAAGACACCGTTATCAGCTCCACCGGGGATCAGCCCGGGCTCGTCGCCCAAGCGTAGCTTTCCTCAATACTCTGGATGGACCGCGTTTTCGAGCGCACTTCAACACGAATACGCTCCGGTGTGAAGCCGTCCGGCAAGATAAGCTGCCGGTCGAAGTCCTGGAAGTAGCGAAACGAGAATGGCCACGCCGGCTTGGCCTCCGCCGGAATAAGTTGCTTCAGGGTATAGACCGTTTCAACACCGTTCTGACTACCCTCCACGCTGAGCGCCACATCGCCGGAGACCTTTCGATCATGTTGCATCGCCTGTACCAGTACCAGGCGCAGATTGAACTCTCTTTCCGCGTTGCCGCGCGTCAGCTTCAGATCCTGGACTCGCAGCCCTGATTTTCCATCGGCGGGAGAAACAATGCCGCGATAGAACGCGATCGCATCGCGTTGCTCCTGTATTTTCGCCTGCAGCGACATCAGGCTTCCTTCAACCTCTTTGTAAGCCGCGCGATCAATCCCCCGATGCGTCTCGAGCATTGCGACTTCCTGCGTCAGGGCAACGATCTGATCGTCGAGCGCCATGATGCGCTCTTCGTAAGCCTGCCGCTCATTGGCTACGTCGACGATGTCGTAGCCGGCCGAAATTCGGCCGAACTCGAAAATCAGGTAGCCGCTGACCGCAATCAGAATCAGCACGACGCTGGCCAGGAGCCAGTTTCGCTGCGTTGCGCGTTTCAGATGAGAGTTGCTGGCCACGGCGCTCCGTTATGCGGCTTTGGGCGGGAAAGACGTTATGTTACGCGGTAGGCCGTTTAAACAGAAGTGCACCAGGTCACGGATTGGCGGGCTCGTCCGACGGGGTTGCGAAGCGCGCAATGTCCTTGTCGAATGCTGAACGCCAGCGTTTTGGCCACCAGCGGGGACGTCGCGGCACGCCATCCGGGAACACGACCGGCCCGAGTTCATGCAGCGCCCGCGCATAAACGCGTCGCTTGAAATAGATAACCTCGTTGACAGGCCGCCAGAACGGGACCCAGCGGATGCGATCGAATTCGGGCTTATCGCAGCGATCGAAACGAACCCTGCTGTCATCGGAGACAAGGCGCAGTATGAACCAGCGTTGTTTCTGGCCTATACACAGCGGTTTACTGGCGCGGCGGATGAATTTATCCGGCAGGCGATAGCGCAACCAGTCGCTGGTGACGCCGAGCACCTCGACGTCGCTCGACTCCAGACCGATCTCTTCGTGAAGTTCACGAAACATCGCATCGACGGGGTCCTCGCCCTCGAGCATGCCACCTTGCGGAAATTGCCAGCCTTTGGCGCCTACACGACCACCCAGCAAGAGCTTGTCGTCGTCGTTCGCAAGGATGATGCCTACATTCGCGCGGAAGCCGTCGGCGTCAATCCAATCGTTGCTCATTGCAACCGTAGTAAAACTCTAACTGCCGTTTACTTTACACTATCCTCCGCCTATCACCCCAGGAGAATTTCGTTGTTTGCAGGTCGCACGGGAGCCCTGTTCCTGATCTTGCTGCTGCTCGTCGCGAGCTCGTTTCTCCTTGCACTCGCATCAGGCAGCGCGGAGGTCAGTCTTTCCGAGATGCTGGATGCCCTGCGCGGCCGGGCCAGCGTCCAGGTGCGGTCACTGGTAATCGACCTGCGTTTGCCGCGGACCATGACGGCTTTCGCCGTCGGCGGCCTGCTTGCCGTAGCCGGCGTCCTGATGCAGGTCCTGCTAAGAAATCCGCTGGCTGATCCCTATATCCTCGGCAGTTCCGGTGGCGCGGCTGTCGCAGCTTTGCTGGCTATGCTGCTGGGCCTGGGGAGCACCGCGGTCGACCTGTCCGCTTTCGGCGGTGCCATGGCAGCAACGCTGCTCGTGTTTTCAATAGCCCACGGCACCGGCAGCTGGACTCCGACCCGACTGCTCCTGACAGGCGTCGTGCTGGCCGCCGGCTTCAGCGCCGCGACCACCCTCATACTCGCATTGACGCCCGAGCAGAATCTTCGCGGCATGCTGTTCTGGCTTATGGGCGATCTGAGCTTCGCCTTCGAGCCGGCTCGATGCCTCTGGCTGCTGGGTTTGCTCGTCCTTGTCGGTACGCTGGGAGCCCGGCATCTCAATGTGCTCTCGCGCGGCGAATTGCAGGCGTCAATCGTCGGCTTGCCCGTGCGCACGGCTCGCTACCTCATCTTCGCTGCCGCGGCCCTGGCGACTGCCCTGTCTGTCACCACCGTGGGCGTGATCGGCTTTATCGGCCTGGTCGTGCCGCACCTCGTCAGGCTCGTCGCCGGCAGCGACCATCGGGTTGTACTACCGGCTTCGGCGCTTGCGGGCGGCGCCTTACTGGTTGTTGCGGATACGCTGGCACGAACCGTGATGGCGCCGCGCCAGCTTCCCGTCGGCGCGCTGACCGCTGCGATCGGCGTACCACTCTTCCTGATTCTGATGAGTCGCGTGCGGCAGGAGCGCTATCGATAACCGGCGCGCTCTACGAGCAGCCTGACATCCTCATCGCGCCAGCCGGCAAGACCCAGATTCCTGCCGTTCGACGACATCGGGTTCCGGGAGTGGAATCGACTCCAGCATCCATTGCACCAGCGCCTGGGCAGACTCGGGCTGTCCCGCATGCCGCGCGATACCGATTGCATCGATATCAAGGTAGAGCGGGTTCGGTGCGATCGTCGCCAGGCCTTCGATATCGGCGGAACCCGACACGATGCCGTATCGGCAGGTCCCTGAGCGCAATGCATCGACAAGCTTTTGCTCTGTTGCATACGGCGATGCCGCGAGGTTTCTCACCCAGGCGCGCACCATGCGCTCGGCGGGTTTGATACCAACATCCTCAATCAACATGGCGATCAGCGCCCGGTTGACCGGCAGCGCCGAGGACGACAGGCAAACCTGGCCGCGCAGTTCGGATGTCGCAAAATCGCTGTAGTCGTCCGGCGCGCCGGCATCGGCCGCAGTCACAATCATCGCGTAATGAACACCGATGGCTGCCCACGTACGGTCAGGGTCCCTCAGTACCGCGGGCACTTTTTCAAAGTGCGTCGACGTCAATGGTCGCAATGCGCCTTCATCAGCGGCTCGCCAGATATCGATGACTGTGGATGTGATCAACACATCGGCCGGTGGCGTACCACGATTCTCAATAACGTTCCTGACGTTGACATCGCCCTCGGCGACCATCAGCGTAATCGGGACTCCGGTTTCTGCCGTGAAAGCGGAAAAGGCGTCAGCCAGCCCGGCCTCCTGCGCCGGGCCGACATAGACGACGACTGGCGCAGCAGGTGGCCCGTCATCGGCGGAGTCGCAAGCCGCGAACAGAAAGGCGGCGAGCGCCGCGCATACAAGAGACCTGTTCAAGCTGCCTCCACGACGACACGGTCCCGTCCGGCAGATTTCGCCGCGTACAATGCGACATCGGCGCGCGCGATCAACGAATCACCGACCGTCTTGAGGTCATCGGCTTCGGGCGCGGGTTGCACCTCCGATATTCCTATAGACGCCGTAATGGTCACGGTCTCTCCGTTCGGCAATTCGATCGGCGTCTCTGCTACCGCCTTGCGAATACGCTCCGCCAACAACATCGCCGAGGCAACATCGGTGTTTGGCAGCAATATGACAAATTCCTCGCCACCATATCGTGCGGCGACGTCGCTAGCGCGCACCTGTGACTCAACTCTCTGCGCAATCTCGCGAAGCACGGCGTCACCCGCCGGATGCCCCCAGTTGTCATTGACGCGTTTAAAATGATCGATGTCGAGCATCAGGCACACCAGTCGCGCACCGTCGCGACGCGCTCGGGCAAGTTCTTCACTCAGGCGCACAATCAGGTAGCGGCGGTTATGCCAGCCCGTCAGCACATCCGTGAAGCCACTGCGCAGCAGACGC
The DNA here is from genome assembly GCA_963841145.1 of uncultured Gammaproteobacteria bacterium. Taxonomy (GTDB): domain Bacteria; phylum Pseudomonadota; class Gammaproteobacteria; order Steroidobacterales; family Woeseiaceae; genus UBA1847. Next base: position 94,860 of record CAWJBO010000013.1, on the reverse strand, counting down.
GCCCGATTCACTGCGTTCTCCATACAAAAGGAAGCTATCACTCCGAGATGCGCCAGAAAATCGGTTGCGTGGGATGGCGTGAACCGGTTTGGGTCCGCACTGCAAAGATTGATACTGCCGAGGAGCTGCTGGCGATACGTCAACGGAATCATCGCGATACTTCGCACATTGCCGGCACCCGAACAGATGAGCTGATGATCACAGTGCGCGAACGCGCCCAGCCAGGGTCGTTGCAACGTTATGAACTGTGGTGCCAGTCCGGTCATGGATTCGACGATCAGCAGGTTCTCGAAATCTTCAGATGGTGTGCCGTTGGCCAGCAACAGGTGGCGGATATCGTGATCCGGATCGCACAGCACCAGGCTGACGTACTCCAGTCCAAAGCTGACGCGCAGGCCTTCGGTCAGCGCGTAGATCAGCGCGTCCAGCGTTTCGGCCTGCAGCAATCGCAGCTCGCGCCGATGGGTGCGCTGCATCTTCTCGTCGTTACTCGCGACCGCGGCGGTCACCGCTTCCAGCTGGCGCCGGGTCGCCTCGAGTTCTTCGGTGAGTTCTTCGAGAGTCGCCAAATGCTCAGCCTCCGCAGCGCCAGGTAGTCGCGGCCTTTCTTCATGAGATCCACGAAGGCCTCTTCGTCGCCACCGGCGACGGTCTCCCGTATTCTGTTGGCGGCATCGCAGAGCGCATCGAGCGGTCCCAAACCGTACTTGTTCAGATTCTGAATCTCGAAATACAGTCTTGGATTATCGCCGGCAACCGCTGCGGAGACGAGCAGCTGCGAATCGAACGTGGTCGAGGACATCTGCGCCAGTTTCGGCGCCGCCTCGCCACTTTCTGCGAGCGCCGTAAAAAACGCGATGTTCAGAGCGTGCGACAGGCCCAGTACATAAGCGATAAGGCGATCATGATCCTCGAGACTCATGTCGAGCTGCTCAACCATTGTCGACGCAAACAACTCCTTGGCCGCCATCGTCGCTTCGCTATCACCGACATCACAGAAGATCAGGTGCCTGCCTGACAACAGTCGCGTGTCAGGACCGTACATCGGGTGCAACGACGTCACGCGACATCCGGACCTTTGCAGCTCGCGGAGCCCGTCGATCAGCGGTGACTTCAAACTGCCGATGTCGAAAATGATTCCGCCCGGCTTCAGCACAGCGAGCTGGGCAAGTATTCGTCCGGAAACTGCCAGCGGCGCCGCAACAACGATGTAGTCAAAGTCCACGCCGGCATCGGTCCAGTTGCGGAATCGACCCGGCCCGTCTTCGACCGTCGAATCCGCGACGATGGTCTCGAAACCCTGCGATACGAAGAAGTCGACAAACCAGCGGCCCATTTTGCCCGCGCCGCCAATAACGAGTGCGCGACGACCGTTGCCCTTGCCTTCCGCGATGACTCTGTCGCGCTCCTGGCTCTCGAGCGAGGTCAGAATCAACTGCTGCAACATGCCTTCGACAAGATCCGGATCGACACCCAGTTTGATGGCCTGCTGGCGACCCATATCGAGTACGTCCTTCTCGCGCCCATAGTCCCTGGTGCCCGTTCCGGTGCTCAGCTTGCTCTTGCCAATTTCGCCGACAATCTGCTGGCGCTCAGCGATGAGCTCAACCAGCTGTCGGTCAACGGCGGAGAGGTTTTTGCGCAGTTGTTCGAGAGTCATCAATTAGTACGGATATTTTGCTGCCCGGGTTGTCCTGTTTTACAGCACACTCGTGCACAGGGAAAGCCGACCCGAAAAATTTCAGGCCGGCTGTATCCGTAATGCGACACATTGCTTTCTTTAGTGCCTGTGACGGCGTCTCTCGTCGCGGTCATGGTGACGGTAGTAGTCGTGCTTCCGGACGACGCGATCGGCGCGCCGGTGCTTTCTGCGGTCAACGGTCTCCCATCGATAGGTCTCGAACAGACGATGCCACGTGAGATGCTTGTGCCGGCGCAGGCGGGTGTTCTTGTACCAGTGACGGAATGCCCGGTCTCGTTTCAGCCAGTACGGCATCTGGTGCCTTTGTCGCAGGTGGGCCTGGTAGTGCGTCTGCTGGTACGAAATACGGCCCTCATTGTGAGCGGCAGCCTCGGGAGCATCCAGAATCAGCAGTCCGCCGGCCATGAGCGCTACGGTAATGATCTTGTTCATATCAGTCTCCAGTTCCTTATTCATGGTACGGCTCAACAATAAACGGCCGAACATGAACCAATAGTGAAGACAAGCTATTGTTTTTAATAGATTTATGAACAGTACGTGAACGGCAGGAACGGCTTGCTACGGTCTTGACTGTAACGGCTCCTGCAATCATGCGAATATGCGCCGTCAATAACTAACACTCGTCACCGGGGTTATCGAACGATGAAAACACGTGCTGCCGTTGCCTGGGAAGCAGGCAAGCCTCTTGAAATTGAGATGCTGGATCTCGAGGGCCCGAAGGCCGGCGAGGTGCTGCTGCGAAACGTCGCCAGCGGCGTTTGCCACACAGACGCTTTCACGCTGTCCGGCGAAGACCCGGAGGGCATTTTTCCCGCCGTACTCGGGCATGAAGGCGGCGCCGTCGTGGAAGAGATTGGCGCAGGCGTGACGTCTGTCGCTGTCGGTGACCATGTGATTCCGCTGTACACACCGGAGTGCGGCGAATGCAGTTTCTGCACGTCCGGCAAAACCAATCTGTGCCAGGCCATTCGCGTCACGCAGGGCCAGGGACTCATGCCGGACGGCACCTCGCGCTTCTCACACAACGGCAAGACCATCTATCACTACATGGGCACATCGACATTCAGCGAGTACACCGTGCTTCCGGAAATCTCAGTTGCCCGGATCAGCAAGGAGGCACCGCTGGAAAAAGTCTGTCTGCTGGGCTGTGGCATCACGACCGGCATCGGCGCCGTGCTGAATACAGCCAAGGTCGAGCCCGGTGCAACTGTTGCCGTGTTCGGACTTGGCGGCGTGGGCCTGAGTGTTATCCAGGGAGCTACCATTGCGAAGGCCGGCAGGATCGTGGCGGTGGACATCAATACCGACAAGTTCGAACTCGCCAGGCAGTTCGGGGCGACGGATACCGTGAACCCCAACGATCATGATGCGCCTGTCCAGGATGTTATCGTCGAGCTGACGGGCGGCGGAGTGGACTATTCGTTCGAATGCGTCGGCAACACCAACCTGATGCGGTCAGCCCTCGAGTGCTGTCACAAAGGCTGGGGCGAATCGGTTATCGTGGGCGTTGCCGGTGCCGGGCAGGAAATTTCGACGCGGCCGTTTCAGCTGGTAACTGGTCGCGTCTGGCGCGGCACCGCCTTTGGCGGATGCAAAGGCCGCTCGCAGTTGCCCGGCATGGTGGATCAGTACATGCACGGCGACATCAAGATCGACGAGTTCATTACGTACACGATGCCGCTCGAGGACATCAATCGGGCTTTCGACCTGATGCATGAAGGCAAGAGCATCCGTTCCGTGATTCACTTCTGAAGACGATTCTTCAGAGCCTACAACGACGGGAAGCGCATTGATCCGTATTGCTGTCGCGACGACCTCGCAACTGGCGGCCGAGGCCGCAGAGGAAGTTGCCGCTTTGGGCGGCAACGCGGTCGACTGTGCGCTCGCCGCTGCCCTGCTTCTCGATCAACACCGAACCCGGCGTTTGCGCGCTTGCCGGCAGCGCTTTCATCACGATCTGGCGCGCCGGCGATGAGCCGGTCACGATCGACGGCAATGTGGCCGTTCCCGGTAACGGGCTGACGGACGAACAGCGCGGCCACGGCGCGGTTAGCGTCACGCTGGATTACGGCGGTGGCATAACGACGCTCGTCGGCTCCGGTTCGGTCGCCGTGCCCGGCACCCTTGCGGCGATGGAGCATGCCTGGAAGCGCTACGGCAGCGCGTCCTGGGCAGATATTTTCGCTCCGACCATTCGTGCCTGTCGCGCCGGTTTCCCGCTGTCGGCGGCTTGCCGCTACTACCTTGGCTATTCCGCCGACTGCATTTTCGATCGCAGCGGCGATGGTTACGCCGCGCTACATCAACCAGAGGGAAAGCTGCGAGATGCCGGCGACACGATCGTGGTACCGCATCTTGCAGACAGTCTGGCCAACATTGCGGAAGAAGGTGCGCGAACCTTCTACGAAGGCGACATCGCCAAGGCAATAGCCCGTCACTGTCAGGACAGCAACGGCATGCTGACGCTCGCCGACCTTGAAAGTTATCGCGCCATTGAACGAGCATCCATTAAGACGGATGTCGGCAACTGGTCGATAGCCAGTACCCCCCCTCCCGCCGTCGGCGGCAGCGTACTCGCGGCGATGCTGCTCGCGTGCGGTGAGCTCGAAGGCGACTGCTGGTCGAGTGGCGATCTCGAAAAGCTCATCAATTCCCAGCGCGCCTGTCTCGACTTCCGGAAGCGCAATCTCGACCTTGCCGATGACGTTTCCGGCGAGGCCGCCAGGCTGATTGAATCCGCAAGGAGCGGTCGCCTGCAATCGCGTTGGGCGTCGGCATCAACCGTGCACACTTCCGTCGTGGACAGTGACGGAACAGGCTGCGCCATAACGGCTTCCTCAGGGTATGGCTCCGGCGAAATGCCGGCTGGCACCGGCCTCTGGCTAAACAACTGCCTCGGCGAAATAGAATTGAACAGACGCGGCCTCGACGCCGGACCAACGGGCTCTCGATTGCCGTCCAATATGGCGCCCAGCGTTGCACGACGGGACGGCGCCGTACTCGCGGCAGGTTCGCCAGGCGCGGACAGGATTACGACGGCGCTGCAACAATTCCTGATCAACTACCTGCTTCGCGACATGTCGCTTGCGGACGCCATCGCCCATCCGCGGCTGCATGTCGACACCAGTGGCGACAGCGTGCGGCTCATGGCGGAGCCTGGCCTCGATCTTCCCGCTGTAGATTTGCCGCTGACCGTCTTTCCGAGCATCGTCATGTATTTTGGCGGCGTTGGGGCCGCGGTTTGCTATCGCGATGGCGAGCTCGAGGCGGCCGCAGATCCGCGCCGAGAAGGCGGCGTATTCGTCTCCGGCGTGTAATGAATATCCGGATTGCCGCAATCTCAGTAGCCGCGCTGGCGGTTTGCCTCGCGTCACCGCTGGCCGCGCAGCAGACGGTGACACGCGGCGGCAACCTGTCGGCAGACATCGCGCGTGACGGTCGCGTTGCGATCGATCTCGCGGGCGACATCTGGATCGTGCCGCCGGGCGGCGGCGAAGCCAGGCCGATAACCGATAACCTCAAGTCGGCGCAACGACCGCGCTGGTCGCCGAATGGCCTGCAGATCGCGTACCAGGCCGTACTGAAGGGCAAATCCGGGCTGTTCGTTCATGACCTGAAGAGCCGACAGTCGAGAAGGATTGGTGGCGGTACGTCCTTCGACATGCGCCCCGCCTGGCACCCTGGCGGCGAACGACTCGTTTATGTATCGGATACAAATGGCGAGGGCTTCGACCTGTGGGAAGTCGATCTGCCCTCCGGTCTACGCTGGCGCCTGAGTAATCGGGATGGCGATGAGACAGATCCCGCGTGGTCATCCGACGGGCACGACCTTGTCTACGTGCACCAAACCGGCAATCAGTGGGAATTGATCCTGCGCCGCCATGGAATGCCCGAAGAAACGCTGCTGACGACGACGGACAGAATCGCCGGACCCTCCTGGCGGCCGGATGGCAGCCTCATTACTTTTTTGCGTCAGGGCGAAAACCAGGCCCGCATCGATATGGTGATTCTTGCAGAGCCGCGCCTGATCAGAAGATATGCGAACGGCGAAGCCTTCGGTCAGGCGCCGGTCAGCTGGCTGGATCGCCACCGTATGCTCTACACGGCGGACGGTCTGCTCCGTCAGCGGCTTTTCAATTCCTGGACATCGTCGCCTTTGCCGTTCGAAGCGACGCTGCGGGCCGACAAACCTGTGCCCAAGGCCATGGCGTTAAAGCGGCGCCCCCTCGCTCGTATCGATGAGCCTCCTGGCCGGCTGATAATTCGTGCAGCGCGCCTGTATGACGGCATCGGCGGCGGCTACCAGCTCGATCAGGACATCCTGATTGCCGGCGGCCGGATCGAGGCGCTGGAGCCACACAAAGAACGGCCCGGTGCCGTGTTGATCGATATGGGTGACCTGACCGTCCTGCCTGGCTACATCGATGTCCATGGCAACTTTTTGGAACTGACTCGGCGCTTCGGCGATACGGCGGGGCCCGTGATGCTAACCACCGGAGTCACTACCATTGTCGCCGAGCTCGCCGACAGCAAACGTCTGAACACGCAGTGGTCGGGCAAGACGATGCCCGGTCCCCGGCTGTTGAACCGGGACGACTGGCCGGTGGCGAACCTGTTCTCTGTCGCTGACTCGACGACGCCAGGCATGCCGGCCTTGCTGCAATCCCGGCAGTCGCTCCTCAGCCAGTTTTCGGCACCTCTGGCACGACGTTTTTCCGAGCCGCTGACTCTTGCCAGCAGGGCTAGCGCGGCTGTAGTCAGCAGCTTTGAGAACGGTCTGCCGGCCGGAATCGGGCTGCACGCCGAATTCCTGGCGCTGGTCGCCGCAGGACTTACGCCCGAACAGGCGCTGAAGGCGGCAGGCGTCAATGCAGCCGCCACCCTCAAGCTGGACCCGCTGCTTGGCCGTATCGCGGTCGGCGCGGCAGCCGATCTCGTCTTTGTTGACGGCGACCCACTGTCCAACATCGCCGACGCGCTGAAGATCGTCGCAGTGGTACGAAATGGTCGGTTTTTCAGCGTCAGCGGGCTGATCGATCGCGTTCAGCCGGGCGAGAGTGTCGAATAATTTGACAAAAAATGGGCCAGGCAATACGGATCGACTGGCGCCGTCCAGACTTTGAGCAACTGCCGGCGTCGCGTTGCGACCATATCGTGTATCCCGGGATCAACGTGGACACACTTTTTCATAGGTATCATCAGCTTGTTATGCGCACTTCTCGCAACAGGTGATGCAAATCGCGGTAAATCGTCGGGGTTCTTTACAAAATGCGGCGAAAATGGCGTCGCCGTGCGAACCCACCGCGAAGAGCGCAAGCGCGCACGCGGGCTCCCGGTGCATTGGCACAGGAATTGCTTTTAATACTCTGCCCAAGCGAAGTGTAACTGCAATCAGGTAATGAAAACGGCCAGGTACAGGATTTAGACGCCAGAAGAAAAATAACTATAAAAACAAGAAGATCGAGATCCAATAATAATAATAACTCTCTGTCGCCGGTTACCGTATTCGCAGTTACCTCTTTTGATAAAAAAGAGAACCTGGCCCCGCCGCTAACGCCGCGGGGCTTTTTCTTTGGCAGAATGAAACCCCGGACGCCTCGAGCGCATTTGCCCTTGCTGGCTGACACTCATCGAAAGGGGATCGGCAAATGCGTTATATATCCGTAGTTCCTACCGCAATGCTGGCGACCGGCTGTAAGCAGTCGAGTGTTGGCAACCACGCTTCCTTAAAGGCGGATTGAGGCTATGAAAAACAGCTACCTGGCACTGCTCGCATTTGTACTCACAGCATGCGGAGGCGAACGCGACTTTACGGAAGCCAGCGTTGCCGGCCTCCACGACCAGCTGCAGCGTGGCGATGTTTCGTCCGAGGACCTTGTTCACTGGTACATCGACCGTATTGAGACGATCGACCGGTCTGGCCCAACGCTGAACGCCATCATCGAAATCAATCCGGATGCACTCCGTATTGCCCGCGCGCTGGACGCCGAGTGGCAGTCATCCGGCCCGCGCGGACCGCTGCATGGCCTGCCGGTTGTGCTCAAGGCCAACATCGATACCGCGGATCAGATGTACACCAGCGCAGGCTCGCTGGCGCTCGCCGAGCACGCGCCGGCAAGCGATGCCTTACGTGGTAAAACGGCTGAGGGATGCCGGCGCAGTCATTCTTGGAAAGGCCAATCTTAGTGAGTGGGCGAACTTTCGATCAACGCGATCGTCGAGCGGCTGGAGCAGCGTCGGCGGTCAGACGCGCAACCCCTACGACACGGCGCGAACGCCGTGCGGCTCGTCGAGCGGTTCGGCGGTTGCAGTCGCTGCCAACCTGACGCTGCTCGCGATAGGCACGGAGACGGACGGATCCGTCGTGTGTCCAGCGGGCATCAACGGCATCGTTGGCATAAAGCCGACGCTCGGCCTGGTCAGCCGCAGTGGCATAATTCCGATAGCGCACAGTCAGGATACCGCCGGTCCGATGGCCAGATCCGTACGCGATGCGGCGCTGTTGCTCAACGCGATGACCGGCATTGACGCGGACGATCCGGCGACGGCGGACGCAGAGATTCATCAGGACTATTCGTCGAACCTGACGGCGGACGGAGTGCGCGGCAAGCGTATCGGCGTGATTCGCTCCTACAGTGGCGCAGGTTCGAACCCGGACGTCGACGCCATACTCGAAGCCAGCATCCTGGCACTTGAGGAGAGCGGTGCCGAAATCGTCGACGATATCGAATATGAAGCGCCGAACATGTATGAAGCGGAGTACGCAGTCCTTCTGTACGAGTTCCGCGCCGACCTGAACAGCTACCTCGAGAACTCGGGTGCCCCGGTCGAGAGCCTGGAGGACCTGATCGCCTTCAACGAGGCGCATGCGGCCAGCGTCATGCCGGTTTTCGGGCAGGAGATCTTCCTGCAGGCGGAAGAAAAAGGGCCGCTGACGGATGCGGCTTACCTGGACGCGCTGGCGACGAGCAAGAGCGAGGCCAGGGCGGCAATCGATACGGCGATGGACGAGTTGCAGCTCGACGCGCTCCTGGCGCCGACCAACGGACCCGCCTGGATGATCGATCATGTAAATGGCGACAACTTTTCTATTGGCAGCTCGTCGCTGGCGGCGATATCCGGCTACCCCGGTATCACGGTTCCTGCGGGACAGATTGCCGGGCTCCCTGTCGGCGTTTCCTTCATAGGAAAACCCTGGAATGAGAAACAGCTCATAGAGATTGCCTACGCATTCGAGCAAGCTACCAAGGCAAGACGAGCGCCCTTTCAACTGATTCCGCGGTTCACCCCCATGTTCAAAGCTGTTCGCATCTCTATTCTGCTGTTCGTGCTGTTTTTCGTGGCAGTCAGCACCTGGCTGACGCAGGCGAGAAGTACAGACTGGAACAATAGCCTGTGGGTGAAGGTATACCCTGTCAACGGCGACAACAGCGACGATGCGGCGAAGTACATCGAAGGACTGCAGCTGCGTGACTTCGAGGACATCGAGGCGTTCCTCGAGCGCGAGACTGCCAAGTATGCGAGGAGCCTTGCTCGCCCCATACGAATCGAGCTCGGGCAACTGGTTAGCGAACAGCCGCCCGTGCTCGACGGCGACCCTAATAAGCTGTCGGCAATGTGGTGGTCGCTGAAAATGCGCTGGTGGGCAAGCAGCATCACGGATACCCAGGATCGTATCGAACCCGACGTCAGAATATTTGTGCGCTATCACACACCGCACTCGGACGTTGAGCTGGAGAACTCAGTTGGCCTGCAGAAAGGCATGGTAGGTATCGTCAACGGTTTTGCGCATCGTCGCTATCGCGGCACGAATAATGTGATTATCGCGCACGAGTTCCTGCATACGCTCGGCGCGACTGACAAATACGATCGCGCCGACGGCCAGCCACTCGGGCCCGATGGCCTTGCCGAACCGGATCGCGTACCGCTCTATCCCCAGCGCCACGCCGAAATCATGGGCGGACGCATTGCCCTGGCCGAAGACGATGCCGTTATCCCCAAGAGCCTGAAATACGCGGTCATCGGGGTCAAGACGGCCCGCGAAATCAACCTGATCGACTAAGGCGCCTTTTTCTGCGCGACGCCGTAAGCTACGCTCTCGGCATGTCGGGCAACGGTGCAATGCATTTTTCGTGCGAAGATCTGCGGGTAAGCGTGCCCGGCCGAGTTCTCGTGGACGATCTCACCCTGGACGCGACAGGCGGCGAATTGATCGCGGTTCTCGGGCAGAACGGCTCCGGCAAGTCGATGACGATGCACACGCTGGCGGGACTGCGTACGCCGGAAGCTGGCAGCGTCACCCTCAATGGCGCGAACCTCGCAGCAGCACCCCGCCAGGACATCGCAAAGCAGCTGGCATTGCTGCCGCAACACGTTGACGATGTCTTTCCCGCGACTGTTCTTGATACGGCCATGATCGGTCGCCATCCACATATCGGTCGACTCAACTGGGAATCCGGTCACGATTTTTCCGTTGCCCGGGCTGCGTTGCGCTCGGTCGGACTGGAGGAACTCGCAGGGCGCGACGTACTGACTCTGTCAGGCGGCGAGAGGCGTCGTCTTGCAATCGCCCAGGTGCTGACGCAGGCACCAGAAGTCTACCTGCTCGACGAACCCACCAACCATCTTGATCCGCAGCATCAACTCGATGCTTTGAAGTTATTCAGCGAGAAAGCCGACGCCGGCGCTGTCGTCATGGCGAGCCTGCACGACGTTAACCTGGCGGTGCGGTACGCCGACCGCTGTCTTCTACTTTACGGTGACGGCCGCTGGGACCTGGGCGCGACTCAGGACATACTGGATTGCGAACGCCTCAGCCGGCTTTATTCGACGCCGATGGAGGCCGTCAGCTGGCGCGAGCAGCAGCTGTTTATCGCCTCAGGCAACAAACCCCGTTAGCATTTCGAGGTAGCTGGCGTGGAGCACCGGGTTCGCAGCCAGCACCGAACGGGTCTGCAACGTGGGCTTGTCACCGTTCAGGTCCGTGAACATGCCGCCGGCTTCAGTGACAATGATCGACAGCGCAGCGATGTCGAGAATATTCACGTCTGACTCGATCACGGCTTCGATTTTTCCTGCCGCCAGCAAATGATAGTGATAGAAGTCGCCGTAGCCGCGGATACGATCCGCGCGCGCAACGATTTTTCCCAGCGACGACCAGCCATCGCTGCCGGCGAGGGATTTCAGGTTGCCGACGGACACTGCAGCACGATCAGGGTCATCGATATCGCTTATCGAGAGGCTACGCCCGTTGAGCCATGAACCCTGGCCCTTCTCCGCCCAGGCCAATTCATCCATCATCGTTCCACTGGACACGCCAAGGACGATCTCACCGCGGTGCATCAGGGCGATCTGCGTAGAAAAGAACGGATACTGGCGTACGAAGCCCTTGGTGCCATCGATGGGGTCTACCAGCCAAAGATAGTCAGCATCGACCTCTGTTTTGCCCGTTTCCTCACCGTAGAATCCATGCTCCGGGAAGTGTTGCAGCAAGCGCTTCCTTATCGCCTGCTCACACTCGACGTCAGCCTGCGTAACCGGCGTCATGTCTGCTTTCGTCGTGACCGTGAAGTTGCCGCTGTAGTAGCGGCGACTGATTTCTGCCGCCTCTTTCGCCGCCACCAGTGCGACTTTCAAGTGCTCCGACGCGCTGCTTTCGGGATACGTGTCCACCGTCGTTGTCCTGCGCTCTGATTAAACCGGCCCAACTATGGCCACACCGGCGGCAATAAACAAGCGGGCACACACGCGGCAATTCAGAAGCGGCTTGACAGGCTCCCGGCACCTGCCTATCGTCTCGGCTTCATCAGGTGAACCCGAGATGGCTTGTTTCGGGTGAACGGGAAGCCGGTGTTATGCGCTCGATCAACGATCGATCGCAGTATTCCGGCGCTGCCCCCGCAACGGTGATCGAGTAAATGCCGTAACCCCTGTGTCACAGACCGTGCTACCGACGGTCGACGACGCAGAGCCACTGCGAACGAGCGTGTTTTCGCGGGAAGGCGTTACGGCAGGAGAAATCCGCTCGTCAGCCCGGAGACCGGCCCGATGAAACGCGAATGGCGCGGCGGGCGCATGTTCGGGCGTGCGAGTTTTGCGTCCATCTTCCTTCCGCACCATTCAGATTCTCAATATTGATGCGTGCGGGCGGCATGCTTAGGAAGGTCTTGATGCGGAATGGCAATTCCATCTTGCTGGCGGCGGCGCTGTCGATTCCGGCAGTTGCAGGTGCGGTCGATATCACTCAGGGCGATACGATTATCGTCACGGCCACGCGAACGCCGATTCAACAGGCGGATGCGACCGTTCCGGTCACCGTGATTACGCGCGAAGATATTGCCTTGTCGCTGGCAACGGACCTGTCGGAGTTGCTGCGATTTCAGGCCGGCATCGACATCGGTCGCAACGGTGGCCCGGGACAGGCCACGTCGGTCTTCCTGCGTGGCACCGAAAGTAATCACACACTGGTCCTTATCGACGGCGTACGCATGAATCCCGGCACTATTGGCGGCGCAGCGGTGCAGAATATTTCGCCGGAAATGATCGAGCGCATTGAAATCGTCAAGGGAGCTCGTTCCGCGTTGTTCGGCACGGACGCCATTGGCGGCGTAATCAACGTCATTACGCGCCGCACCGATCAGGGCTTTGTCGAGGGCGGCGTCGGCAGCGGCAGCTTTGCGACACAGTCTGGCCACGTATCCGGCGGCAATCGCACCGCCGATACCGAGTTCGGTATCAACCTCGATTGGCAAAATACCGATGGCTATGCGCCACGTATCGATTCCGAGCTCAAGCGCGGCTATGAGAACCTCTCCGCCAACGTGTACGCATCAAGAAAGTCCGGCAACCATGAACTAAGCGTTCGCCACTGGCGTGGCGAAGGCAACGTCGAGTACCTCGATTTCTTGCTCGCTCCCGTCGATCAGGATTACGAGAATGCGGTGACCTCACTGGCGCTGCAGTCGCAACCTTCGACGGCAGGTAGCAGCAAGCTGGTCCTGTCTTTCGCCCAGGATGAAATCCAGCAACAGCAGACCCCGGATTTCGTCAACTCGGAACGGTTGAGCCTCGACTGGCAGTATAGCCACGCGCTGGAAAATCATACGTTGACCGGCGGTGTCTATTTCGTCGACGAGGATGCCAGCACGCTGTCGTTTGGCTCCGGTTTCGATGAGAGAACCCTGACGCGTGCCGTATTCCTTCAGGATCAGCTGGCGCTCGGTCGGCACCGCGGGTTTGTTGCGCTACGGCTCACCGATCACGAGAGCTTCGGCAACCATGCAACCTGGAATACCGAATACGCGTATGCCATCAGCGACGCCGTGACGCTTAACTTCGGCCTCGGGCACGCGTTCCGTGCACCGGACGCCACTGATCGCTTCGGCTTCGGCGGCTCACCCGACCTGCAGCCGGAGATTGCCGACGAGCAGCAGCTGGGCATTCGCTATGTTGCCGGGGAACGACACAGCTTCAACGTCGAGTTTTACGCGAACAGGATTGAAGACCTTATCGAATTTGATTCTGAGACCTTCGTCTTGCGGAACCTCGACGAAGCCGAGATCCGCGGCGCGCAGTTTGGCTATGAGTACCGCGGCGAGCGCTTCGTGCTGAAGGCCGACCTTGTCAAACAGCGGGCGGAAAACGCGACCACGGGCGCGCGCTTGTTGCGACGTGCCGACGAAACGGCGACCATCAGCTTCACGCAGAGCTTCGGTGCGCATCGCCTCGGCCTGTCTATTCTCGCCAGCGGCGATCGGGAGGATTTCGGCGGTATCGCGCTCCCCGGCTACGTAGTTGCCAACGCGACGGCACTGCTGCAACTCAACGACCAGTGGCAGCTCAACGCGCGCATCGAAAACCTGGCGGACACGGAATACCAGACTGCAGCAAACTATCGTATGCAGGAACGTAGCGGCTTCGTCGAACTACGATACCGCTGGCAATAAGGACGAAAACGGTCATGGGAAATCGGCTCAGCAATATCTACACACGTACCGGTGATGACGGCACGACCGGCCTTGGTGACGGCAGCCGCACCGCCAAGGACAGTGCACGCGTCGAAGCGTATGGAACGGTCGACGAGGCCAACAGCGCCATTGGCACAGTCCTCGCCAATGACACGGTCCCCGAGGCAGTACGGCTGTGTCTAACCGAGGTACAGCACGACATGTTCGAACTGGGGGGCGAACTCTGCATACCCGGCCACGTGGCGATTACGGAAGATTTTGTCGAGCGCCTCGAAAATCAGCTCGACGGTTTCAACGACGAGCTTCCACGCCTCAAGGAATTCATTCTGCCGGGCGGCGGGCAGGCAGCGGCGGCCTGTCACCTGGCTCGGACCATCGTGCGCCGTGCGGAACGTCGCACCTATACGTTGGCCAACGACGAAGACGTCCGGCCCGAGGTCGTAAAGTACCTGAATCGACTCTCGGACCTGTTATTTGTCCTGGCTCGTGTCATCGCGCGAGCCGAATCGGGTAAGGAAGTACTGTGGAACAGGAGCCGGACGTAGGACATCGCGACAATTGGCGTTGTCGCGTTGTGCGGTAGAAGCGCGCTTCTACGGGACCTTACTCATCAGCGCTCGCTGAATGCGTCGCGATTAAAACGGGCCTGTTGCAACGCAAGGCACATTGCACCGCCCGCGAGTACCAGTCGAGGCGTCGCGCGCGCGATTTCATCCGCAGATAGCAAGAACAGATTGCCGTACAGATTGGCCGCAACCGCCGGCCACCGCTGCCATTCTTCAAAGGCGTCGTCGCCGGCATCGGTACTCGCGAGCATGACCTCCGGATTCCGGTCCACGACGGCCTCTACGGAAATCCCGGGCGCGAGGTCCTCGAGATCGGAGAAAATATTCTTGCCCCCGCAAAGTTCGATCAGCTCGCTCACGTAGTGCTCCTTACTGACCGTATAAAGCGGCCTGGCAGAGACCTGGTAGAAGACGCGAATCGGCGCTCGGTCCCGCTGTGCGTCACGCAGCTCGTCCAGCGCCTGCTGATAGTCTGCAGCGACCTTCTCAGCTTGCGGCGATCGCCCCGTCAGCTCACCAATTCGGCGCAACGCGCTGACGACATCGTCAAGACCACGCGTACGTATGGTCTCGACGACATAGCCGGATTTTCTGAGCTCGTCGACCGCGTGCTCCGGTGTGCCGCTTTCCCAGACGAGTAGCAAGTCCGGTTGCACCAGCGCCAGTTGTTCCTGATCGACTGCAAACGCATCGCCGACAACAGCGAGTTCGAGCGCCTGCTGGCGGATAATCGGACCAGGCACTGACACCGACGAGCAATTCACCGGCACCCACCGCGAAAACGAGCTCGGTCAGGTTCGGCGCCAGCGTTACGATGCGCTGGTAGACCTTGGTGTCGGGTTGGCTGCGTTCGGCGTCCTGGCAGGCGCATAGAGCGACGGCCAGCAAGGCCAGCGCAAACGCCCGGCTCACCGGGTGAGGCCGTACAACGTCATCGCAGAGATGATCACAGCCCAGATTATCAGCTGACGAAATACCAGCCGGTTCGCCGATATTGCCCCGCGGACACCCCGCTCGGTAATACTCTCGTCAGGCTTGTCGCCAAGCGCAAGCGCTGCCGTACCGACGCGAGCGAGCAGGTGCTCGCTCTGCTCGGAGGTTGTCGCGTCACGCTCCTCCGTCGGTGCGCGCATGGCCGCGATTGCCTCGTCAAAATGACCCGCCGCCGCGTAACCCACGGCAGTAAGGCGTGCCGGTATCCAGGCCAGCCAGCCGTGCAGCATGACCGCGGCGTCTCGCACGGCCGCCATATTGTCGGCGCCATCAGATTCCGACTCACGCGCCACGCTGAAAACGGCAGCGGCGGCGAATCAGGTCTGTCACGCGATACGCCCAGGCGGCCAGCGGCCCCAGCAAGACAAACCAGAAGACGACGGCGAACAGGCGGTTGTTTGCCTGCACGCAGACCGATTCTTCGACACGCTGGATGCGTTCTCGTGCATCCGTCGGCACATCGCCCTCGACGATCGCTTTGGCCGCGTTCTGGATAGCCTCTTCGTCTTCGGATTCCAGCGCCTTGCAATACTCGTCAACTTCTTCGCCGATGTCTCTCGGACCCAGCGAGAAGAACAGCACTGACGATCGCCAGTATCAGGTACGTGAATCCCGCGAGGGTCCCGCCAAGACCGAATATGACGAGGAATACCGGCAATACCAGCAGCACGGCCAGCAGCACCACCGGGATCATGGCTGGCCAGCTGGCAATACGTTGCGCCTGCCGAAATCCAAAATCTATGATGCGGTCGAGCCAGCGCATGCGACGCCAGTGAAACAGCTGCGACGCCAGTCGTTCAACAACCAGTCCAATAAGCAGGGCAATCAGGTTCATAAGCGGTCAGCTCTGTGGCTAATGAGGGTTATGGCCAGGTGCGTAGCATCAGGCCCCGACAAGACCATCATACAATCGCAGCCAGTCGAAAGCAGGGCCTGGATCGCTCTTGCGACCGGGAGCGATGTCACAATGGCCGGCAACCTCGCGTGCCGTTATTTGCGGATACGCGTCAAATATAGCCTGCAGAATCGCAGCGAGCGCGTGATATTGCCGATCGTCATACGCAGTTTCGTCCTCGCCCTCGAGCTCGATGCCGATTGAATAGTCATTACAGCGGTGTTTGCCGCGAAAACAGGACTCTCCGGCATGCCAGGCCCTCGCCGTAAACGGCACGAACTGGGTTAGCGACCCGTCCCGTCGAACGAGCAGATGCGCGGACACTTCAAGGCCGCGTATCTCATCGAAGTACGGATGCGCATCATGATCCAGCGTATTGGTAAACAGCGCCTCGACCTCGGGGCCGCCGTACTCCCCGGGTGGCAGGCTGATGCCATGCAGCACCACCAGCTTCGGCTGGACGTCTTCCGGCCGCGCATCCTGGTTGGGACTGCGGCACTGGGCGGCCGGCTCGATAAGCCCGCTGTCAGGAGAGATCTTGAATTGCGTTTGCATGGACTCGCTGCATTTGCCACGGTTGCGTCATCGACTGCAAGTGAACATAGTAAACCATGCCTCGAACCAGACTCCACATCACAGCGAGTTTCGGCGTGAATTCGACGCTGCAACTCGACGCCGATCAGGCACGCTACCTGAGTCGTGTACTCCGCCTTCGCGTTGGCGACAGGCTAGCCGTCTTCGACGGTCTTGGCTCCGAGTACGTCGCATCGATCACCTCGATCGGCAAGTCGACCGCCACACTGCTGGTCATCGAAGAAGCCGTGGCCACAACGGAGTCGGACCTCAAGGTACATCTCGTGCAGGGCGTATCACGTGGTGAACGCATGGACTTCGTCGTACAGAAGGCGACCGAACTGGGCGTCAAGCGGATAACCCCGGTCCTTACCGAGTTCGGCGTCGTGAAGCTCGATGCAACGCGTGCCGAAAAACGTCGTGAGCATTGGCAGAAAGTCGCCGCCAGCGCCTGCGAACAGTGTGGCAGGGTTCGCCTGCCGCTCATCGACGCGCCGCTCCCGCTAAAGCACTGGTTTGGCAGCAAGCCGGCGCGGGTTGACGCGGAGCTCATTCTGAAACCGGGCGCGGCGACCCCGCTGGCACGCATCGAGGTGCCGAAGACCAAAGTGTGCGTACTGATCGGTCCGGAAGGCGGATTCAGCGATGGCGAATTTGAGGATGCGGCAATAGCCGGATTTCACCCCGTGTCGCTGGGCCCGAGAGTCCTGCGCACGGAAACCGCGGCGGTAGCAACGCTGGCCATTCTACAGTCCCTGTGGGGAGACCTCCGCTAGCACGCGGCTGCCATGTTCATCACGCCTGCTCTGCCTCTTCAGCGAGCATGCCTTCCAGCCTTTCGAGATCCGGAATCAACGGGAACTCGTTGATCATGCGCACACGGCAGAGCACCGGCG
Organism: uncultured Gammaproteobacteria bacterium; assembly: GCA_963841145.1. GTDB lineage: Bacteria > Pseudomonadota > Gammaproteobacteria > Steroidobacterales > Woeseiaceae > UBA1847. Next base: position 77,269 of record CAWJBO010000013.1, on the reverse strand, counting down.
CATCCTCGGGCCAGCCCTCTTTGGCCTCGAGCTTGAGTACTTCTTTGTTGACACGCACGAGCTGCGGAAAACCCTGGGTGAGGACGCCGAAGAAACCGTTCCTGAGTTCGCCGGTACTCGCGTAAAACACAACGATTCGAGTACGCCCGGTAGCGACCGGCATGTCGTTACCGAGCGCGCCTTCATACGAGACCACGGGCAACGGCCGGCCATTCCAGTCGACATTCCCCAGCATCCAGGGGTGCGCGCCCGTACCTTGCTTGGGTTCGATGTACCGCACAACTTCGGCGACGCAGGCGCGCGGCACAATCAGACGGTCGCCGGATAGTGGTACGAGCAGGCTATAAAGTTCGTCGGCAGCAGCGCTCATGACAGCTGTATTCCCTTGTCCTCGAGCTGCCTGCGAATCGCGTCGAGCAGCTGCGAATCCTGGTAGGGCTTGCCGAGATAGTCATTGACACCAAGCTCGATCGCGCGGGCGCGATGTTTGTCGCCAACACGCGAGGTAATCATGATGATAGGAATATCCGCTACGCTAGGGTCGTTGCGTACGTGGGACGCGAATTCATAACCGTCCATTCTGGGCATCTCGATATCCAGCAGGATGACGTCGGGTTTGTGATCGTGCATGACGCTGATCGCATCGAGGCCGTCTTTGGCCGTTGCCACGCGCATACCGTTGCGGTGCAGGAACCGCTCGGTAACGCGTCGCACGGTGATCGAATCGTCGACCACGAGCGCGAGCGGACGCGTATCGGTTGGCGTCGGTGCCGCCTTCTTTAGTTCGACAACCGGTGCACCAGTGCGAACCAGCGCGTTGATGTCGAGTATCAGGACGATCCGTCCATCGCCGAGAATCGTGGCACCGGAGAGACCACGAATGCCGGCCAGCTGCGGCCCGACGGCTTTGACTACCACTTCGCGGCTGGCGAGCATCTCGTCGACCAGCAGGGCCGCTGAGTACTCACCCGCCCGCACGAGGATTACCGGGACGGCTGTATCTTCATCCGGCAGTTTGGCCGCCTGCCCGCCCAGGTACATACCAAGGTGGCGGAACTTGTAGGCCTGTTCGCCGTAAAGGTAGCTCGGTTCACTTTGACTCAACAGATTCTCGAGCTCGCCACGCGGAATGCGCGCAACGCCTTCGACCGTTGGCAACGGCAGCGCGTACACTTCCTCGCCGGTGCGCACGATCAAGGCCTGGGTGATTGCCAGTGTGAACGGCAGGCGAACCGTAAAGTTTGTACCTTGGCCGATGACCGAGGATATGCGCAGGTTGCCGCCGAGCTTCTTGACCTCATTGGCGACGACATCCATGCCAACACCGCGCCCGGCCGACTGCGTTACTGCGCCAGCGGTCGTAAAGCCCGGCGTCAGGATCAGCTCCATGATCTCCTCGTCGGTTACCTTGCTGTCCGGTCGCAGCATGTCGAGCTCATAGGCTTTGCGGCGTATGGCATCAACGTCCAGACCGCGCCCATCATCAGCTACGTCTATCACCATTTCTGCACCTTCGCGGTGCAGGCGTATCGTGATGCGCCCCATGCCCGGTTTGCCGTCGGCCTGGCGCGCGGCCGGATCCTCAATGCCGTGGATAACCGCGTTGCGAAGCATATGCTCGAATGGCGGCAGCATTTTTTCGAGCACCTGCCGGTCCAGCTCTCCGGAGGCACCTTCAACGGCAAGCTCGGCGCGTTTGCCAACTTCCTGGGCCACCTGTCGGACAAGACGCGTCAGCCGCGGGACGTGCCGTTCAAACGGCACCATGCGGGTTCGCATGAGTCCGTCCTGCAGCTCTGCAGTAACGCGAGACTGCTGCACCAACAGCCCTTCGGCTTCGTTCGTGACCGACTTGAGAAGATCCTTGAGGCTGCCAAGGTCGCTTGCCGATTCCGCCAACGCACGTGACAGCTGCTGAATGTTCGAATATCGATCCAGTTCCAGCGGATCGAAGTCACGCGCAACAAGGGTGTCCTGATGGCCGTGCATGATCTGCGCTTCGGTCTCGATTTCCAGCTTCCTGAGCTGTTCTCGAAGTCGCGAGATGGTCTGCTCAAGCTCATCGACATGGAAGTCAAACGATGTAACCTGCTGGTTGAGCCGTGAGTGATAAATGCTGATCTCGCCGGCGGCGTTGAGCAGGTCCTCCAGCAGGTCCGCGTCAACACGGGCGAATTCCTGGCGTTGCTCAGGCGTGCGCAGCGCGCGCACCTCGGCACCGGCAAGTGGCGCAGCCTCGGCAGCTTCGGGTTCGGGCTCCGCCTGCGGCGGTTGCTCATCCTCGGTCGCTGGCTGGTCTTCGAGTTCGGCTTCCGGCTCCGCCTGCGGCGGTTGCTCAGCCTCGGCCGCTGGCTGGTCTTCGAGTTCGGCTTCCGGCTCTGGTTCGGGCTCTGGCTCGGTCGCAGCTTCTGGCGCCGGCTCGCGCTTCTGGCTCCGCCTGGAACTCGAAGTCGGCGCCGGCTTCCACCGGCTCTTCGGTGGCGTGCTCAACACCGGCAAGAGACTCAGCCGGCGCGTCAACCAGCGGCGGCTCTTCCTCTGCGGGTCTGCCAATTTCGGCCAACTCGTCAGCCAGCCGTGAATCGACGATAACCATGCTCACCGTGTCGTCCGGCTCCATCGTGAACTCGGCGGTCGGCGCCTGCTGGACGTTGGTGTCATCGAGGGCAACCTCGACTTCAGAGTCATCCGCGACCTCGAAGCCGGCATTGGCCTGCTGAATTCGCTGCTCCAGATCCGCCGCCGTGCGCACCGGCTTACCGGCGATAACGAGGTCACGCATGCGATGCAGTTCATCGACACTGCGTTGCAGCAAGTCCTCGATGGCCGGGGTCGCTTTCACACGCCCGTCGTCGACGGAAATCAGCAAGGTCTCGAGCTCATGACTGAGATTGCCCATGGCCGTGATACCGGCCATGCGCGCGCCACCCTTGAGCGTGTGCAGGTGGCGCTTCAGCTCATCCATGGGCTGAGCCGACCGCTCACGAACCCAGTCGATCAGCGCCTTTTCGGCTGCCTCCAGGAGTTCGGCTGATTCCTCGGTAAAAATCGACGCGATTTCCGCATCGTATTCGGGCTCATCACTCAGCGCCTCGACAGCGGGTACTTCGACCGCTTGAGGCTCTGGCGCGTCTTCGGGCTGTTCTTCGGGAACCTCCGCAGGCCGCACCGAATCCGCCAGTGTCGAAATATGCGCGATCAAGGCAGTGTAGTCGGCTCGATCGCGATCCGGGTTGTTGATGTCCCTGACAATAGTCGACAAGGCGCTGGCCGCCGCCTGCAATGCGGCAAGACCCGACTGCTGGAAGCCGACCTTGTGGTCATAGACGCGCCGCACAAAGCGATTCAATGTGGCCGCGACCGCAACGCCGCGTTGCACATTGGCCATGTTGGCGCTGCCGTGCAGCGTATGGCAGGCGCGATACAGCTTATCCGTGACATCGTATGGCGGCTCGTAGCCCTCGCAAGCGGACAGGTAGCTGGTTATGACCTTCAGGTGCCCTGCAGTCTCTTTCGAGAAGATGTCGTACAGAACCGGGTCCATTTCGAGCGCCGTTGCCGGGCTCGGCGGCGGCACTTCTGCGGGTCGTTGGAGGGTCAGCACGGCGGCATTCGGATCGCCATCTGCAAAAGCATTGGCTCTCGCGATAAGAGACTGATATCGGCGGTCTGGCTCGCTCCCGACCTCGAGCTGTTCGATCAGTTCAGGCACGGCTGCCGCCGCCTGCGTAATGAAGTCCACCATTGGCGGCGTTCGCGGCAGCGTGCGATTGATCAGTTTGTTCAGCAGGTTCTCTACCGACCAGCAGTACTCACCGATCCGCTCTGCACCCACCATTCGGCCACTGCCCTTGAGCGTGTGAAAGGAGCGTCGCACCGTAATCAGCGTCTCCATATCGTCCGGTGAACTCATCCACCCCGGCAGATGTCGCTTGATCGATGCAACCTCCTCCCTGGCCTCCTCAATAAAGAGTTCGAGCAGCTCCGGGTCGAGGTGTTCGGCATTGGGCGCAACGACGGGCAACGGGATAACGTCCGTGACGTGGGCTCGCGCCGAATCGTCGGCAGCCTCCGCGACCTGCTCGATAGTAAGCCCCGTTTTCGTCTCGGCGGCCTCTCCATCTTTCGGGATCGCCTGCAGCATGCGTTGCTCGACATCGCGCAACACAGAGAGACAGGCCTCGGCGTTATCGAGCATGTACCACGGCTCGCTGCGACCCGCCTTGACCGTTTCCATGTAGTACTCGATGCTGACGATCGCGTCCGCCAGACGATCCGTCTCGCGTTGCGTCAGCTGCGCGGGACCGCCGCTGTTCAGCATGGCCATCAGGAGGCTGCCAATTCGTTCGACGACCTCCATGGCGCGCGGCTTGCCAAGCATCAGCAACCCGGCCTTGATGCCCTTGATCAGCGTTGGAACGCTGTCCATCCCTTGTGACGGCGCCTGCTCCGTAAAGCTCTGGCTAATGGTTTCCTTGATTCGGGCGAGATTGATAATGCACTCGCGCATGACCGATCCGGCAACCTGCCGAAAAGCCTCGTCATCGACCGAGGACTCGGCCGAAGCATGATCGCCGTCGGTTTGCTGCGGCAATGTGAGTCGCAGCAGCTGTTGATCCAGGCGATCCTCGACGCGTAACAGCGTCGACGCTATGTCCAGAATAATCTGGTCATTGGCAACGCCGCCGCGCTCAACCACCTGCTTCAGCCGATCGATTTCTCCGTCGATATCACCGCGCAGTTCGCCAAGGCCCAGTACGCCGAGCGTGTCGCTGATCTTCTTCAGCAACTCGAGTTGCGGCACGAGCTCCGATGACTTGTTCAGACCGGTTCGCACAAAGATATCGAGTACATCTTTGACGCGTCCCAGGTCTTCCTTTATCGCAGAGCCAACGGTAGCCATCAGCTTCGCGCTCGGCGCTGAAAGCGCGTCGCGCGCGTCCTCGACCTGCTGATCGCCCGGCAGCAGTTCCGAAAGATTGAAGGCCGCGCGAATTTCGCTGATGCGTTCCCCGGCATTGCTGGATCGCGCGACGTAATACAGCATGTTGTTCAGCATGTCGGCGACGGGATGTCGGTCATACGCGAGCAAACCCTCGTCAATCACATACTTCAGCTGGCGGTCCGCCTGTCCCAGAAGGCGCTTGACCGAGATAGAGGTCTCCAGCCCGCCGTTCTGCAGCGACTCCAGAACGCCGCCTACGACCCACCAGAGTTGGTACATATCGTCACGCGTTGCGGAATTCTCGAGCGCGGCGGCAACCTTGGACAAGGTTTGCAGGTGGCGCGACGTGTCGCCCCCCTTGATCCACCCGAGCAGCGCGAGCTGGAATTTGGGCCGCAGCCGTTTCGCAACCACCACCGGGTCTTCACCACTACCCGCACGATCCGCGACCTTCTTGCCGGAGCGACTGGGTGACAGGTTAAGCAACAGCAACGTGCCTTCGGACAGCAGTGGTTCGCCGCGCGCCGCGCGCAGGTCATTCAGCATCGGCAATAGTACAAGAGCGATGTCACGACCACCGCCGAGCAGTTTTTCAATGTAGATGGGCAGCTGAACCATTGCGCGCGTCAGCGCCTCGAGACCGTCTTCGCGGCCCTTTCCGGGGCGCAGGTTCGCCAGGTACTTGCAACCGAGCTCCATTTCCTCGACAAGCAGCGCCGCCCCGTAGGTCTCGGTGATCTGCAGCGCACCACGCGCCTGGTGCAACAGCTCGCCAGCGCGGGTCAAGGCGGCTGTACCGCCCCGTCCGTCGACGCAATCCTCAAGCGCCAGATGCGCGTTGCGAATGGTCTCCATGAGCTCGGCACTGACAACCACCAGCCCACGCACAGCTCCCTGGCCGTCGTCGTCGCCGATTATCTGCTCATGAATGCCCGTGTTGCCCGTCATCTTGTCGTCCGTATCAATCGCGGCGCGCGCCGTCGAATCGTCCTATCCCGTTTTCGCCTGCGGGTTCGTCGGCGGCGCAGCCGAGGGCGGAACGGCGTTTGCCGTAGTCCGCGCCAGCACGCTGGCCTGCATCATTTCCGGTGGTAACGCGAATCCTTCAACCGTCTTTCTGAGCTGTGTCGCGAGTTCCGAAAGTTTCGCAATGGAGGCCGCCGTCGCCGAGGTCGCCTGACCGGTCTGCTGCCCGATCTCACGCAAGCGTGTCGTGCGCCGCGTCACGTCAGCCGCGGAGCTGGCCTGCTGTCGTGCCGACCCTGAAATATTCTGTACCAGGCTGGCAATCTGGTTCGATACCTGCTCGATCTCATCGAGCGCCGCGCCGGCATTTTCGGCCAGCAGTGCCCCGCCAACAACGTCCGTCGTGCTGCGCTCCATCGAGATCACGGCTTCATTGGTATCTGACTGAATTGTGCGTACCAGCACTTCGATCTGCTTGGTTGCGTTCGTTGAACGCTCCGCAAGTCGCTGGACTTCGTCCGCAACCACGGCGAAGCCGCGACCGGCCTCACCCGCCATCGACGCCTGGATGGACGCGTTGAGCGCCAGAATATTTGTTTGCTCGGCGATGTCGTTGATGAGCTCGACGATATTGCCGATCTCCTGTGAACTTTCGCCGAGCCGCTTGATGCGCTTCGACGTTTCCTGAATGGTTTCGCGAATCGCATTCATGCCGTCAATGGTTCGCCGCACGGCTTCTCCGCCCTTGTGCGCGACCTCTACCGAGTGACGGGCGACATCGGACGATCGCTCTGCGTTGCCGGAGACTTCCTCGATGGAGGCCGCCATGGAAACGATCGATTCGGTGGCGGCGTTGATTTCCTTTGCCTGGTTGTCTGCCGCCCGAGCCAGGTGACCCGCCGTGTTCTCGGTTTGCTTGGTTGCGTTGTCGACCATCAGCGCAGTGTCGTTCACCGTTGCCACCAGCTTGCGAAGCTCTTCAATAGCGAAATTGAAAGAGTCTGCAATAGTCCCCGTAATATCTTCGGTAACGGTCGCTTCGACCGTCAGATCTCCGTCGGCGAGACCGCCCATCTCGTCAAGCAGTCTCAGGATAGCCTGCTGGTTGCGCTCATTCTGTTCGGCTTGTTCTCTTGCCGCCGTCTCAAACACCGCGGATTTCCGGTGCAGTGTTAGCAGACCGCCAACGAGCAACAGCGCGAGCAGCACGGCGCCGATCGGTATCCACATGTTGTCGAGAAAACCTGGCAACAGACTTTCTCCGGCCGACGATGCGCTCGCAGCCCCCAGCAAGTTGTCGGCACTGGCATCCAGCTGTGCTTGCCTCGCTGCGAGATCACCGACCTGGCTCAGCGATTCAGCCAGCGTCGTCGTGCTCTCCTCAATACTGGCCAGACTACCGACGATCGGAATCAGGGCGACTTCGCGGCCTTCGTTATTGAGCGGGCGAACGTCCAGGTCAGATTGCTCACCGGCGAGCGCGTTCGTAACCTCGCGAAGAAAAGTAAGGTCAGCGTTCATCTCGTCCACCGCCGCCGTACCGCCGCCAGGAAGACTCGCAGCCGCCTGCCCGACGCGGTCCGCACGCAGCTGGAAATCCTGGATGATAGCCGTCGACCCGGAACGTTCCAGCAGTTCGTTCGACTTCTCCAGGATCGCTCCTGCGTAAACACCGATGCTGTCCGCCGCCTCCTGAATCGCCTCGATGTCCGCGCGATTGCCGAGAATTGCAGCCGCACTGGATTGCAGCTGCTGCCAGTCCGCGGAGCGACCGGGAACGCCGCTCATGCGCAGCGACGCCAATGTCTTGACGCTGCGATCGAGTTTATTGAACGCACCCTCGTCACCCGCGATTGCGCTCGCCGCTTGCAACGGTATCGCCTGAGATAAAGCCGCCGCCTGGGTCGCCGACGAATTGCCACCGTCTGCCTGAAGGTAAACCAGCGCCGCTGCTGCAGCCAGGCAGATGCCGACTAGTGCAACGATGGAATTGAATGCGGACGAATTGTCAGTTTTGGTGGCCATAGTTAATCGAACCCTTATTCCGCAGAAGCCTGCAGAAACATTTTGCTTTCGACCAGATCGAAAAGATTGAATACGGGCCAGCGATCCTCGCCCCTCGTATAGGTTCCGCCGAGAAAGTTGTCGCAGCGTACGATGGTCTTCGCCGCGTCGGCGGCAAAATCGTGATCCATGAACCGCCGGAAACCAAGTACTTCATCCACGACGATGCCCGCCGGAACCTCGCGATGGTTCACGGATATGACACGCGTCGTGCGCCTTAGCGTCGTTCGGCCGCTACCGAGCAGCAGCTTGATATCGACAAGTGGTAACAGGTGGCCGCGCAGGTTGGCGATGCCAAGTAACCAGCGCTTTGCGCCGGGAACTCGCGTTATCGAATCGGGCAGCATCAGGACCTCACGCACCTGTTCGCGGTTGGCCAGGAATTGTTCCTCGCCGATGCGAAAGCCGACGCCAACCCATTCCGAAGGCAGAGCCCCGGCACCCTGGCCGGCGTGCGCTGCACGACTGCGATGCTCCATTTCCTGCAGCAACGCGAACGGTTGCTCGACCAACGCCGCGAGGTCAGCGGAATTACTCATTCAGCCTGCCATTACCGAGCGAATGGTTGCGATCAGGTCTTTGTCGGCGACGGGCTTCACGACATACTCGACAGCGCCCTGTCGCATGCCCCAGATCTTGTCGGTTTCCTGATCCTTGGTCGTTATCATGATGACCGGGATATCGGCCGTCTTGGGGTCCCTGGTCAGCTTGCGGGTCGCCTGAAAGCCGTTCATGCCCGGCATGACGACATCCATCAGGATGCAATCCGGGCGAGCGGTCATTGCCGCTTTCAAGCCTTCTTCACCGCTATCGGCGACCAGCGTTTCGAAGCCAGCTTTTTCGAGCATGTTCTGAAACAGGTGCAGCTCGGTTGGCGAATCATCAATGATAAGAACAACAGCCATGTTTATCTCTTCCTAGTTGAGCTGGTTGGAAATCGCGCCAAGCAGTTCGTCCTTTGTGAACGGCTTGGTCAGATACTGCTCGGAACCGACAATTCGGCCGCGCGCCCGGTCAAACAGGCCGTCCTTGCTGGACAGCATGATCACCGGTGTTTCCTTGAATACTTTGTTGTGCTTGATCAGGGAGCAAGTCTCATAGCCGTCGAGGCGCGGCATCATAATGTCCACAAAGATGAGGTCCGGCTGGTGATCAGCGATCTTGGACAGCGCATCGAACCCGTCAATCGCCGTAAACACCTGGCAACCCTCTTTGGACAATAGCGTTTCGGCCGTTCGGCGAATGGTCTTGCTGTCGTCCACCACAAGAATTTTGAGGCCGCTCATTGAGCGGTTTGCGTTACTTGACACCGAATTTCCCCACGTTCAAAACCGACTTTTACCATATTGACATAAGTCCCGCTACGACGCTCGCCGCGTTACGCAAAATCGTCCGAAATCCGGTGCTTACGCAGGTTTTCGCTGTATAGTTGGCGGCGTCTCGCTGAAAGCCCGGAAGTTCTGCAAAAGATGGCCGCAAACTCGCTCAGGATCGGCGTCGTAATGGACCCGATCGATTCCATCGTCCCCAAGAAGGACAGTTCGTTTGCCATGCTGCTGGAGGCGCAGAGACGCGCGGCAGAAATCCACTATTTCGAACAACGCGATCTTCGCATGGTGGCGGGCACGGCGTACGGAAAATCGAGACGGCTCGCCGTTGAGGACCGACCGAGCGACTGGTTTGAGCTCGGCGAACAGCAGGACATTGAGCTCGGCGAGCTGGACGCCATCCTTATGCGGAAGGATCCGCCATTCGATATGGAGTACGTCTACACGACGTACATTCTCGACCGCGCGAAGTCTGACGGCGCGCTGATCGTCAATGATCCGCAGGCACTGCGAGACATGAACGAAAAGGTCTATACGGCCTGGTTTCCCGAATGCACGCCACTCACGCTGATCACTCGCTCCATGGCAGATATGAAGTCGTTTCTCGCCGAGCACGAACGGATTGTCGTAAAACCACTCGATGGCATGGGCGGACGCTCGATTTTCGTCGTGCAGAAAGGCGACAACAATGCCAATGTAATTTTCGAGACCCTGACAGACTACGATCGGCAGTTCGCGATGGCACAGGTCTTCATTCCCGAGATTTCGCTGGGCGACAAGCGCATTTTGCTGATCGACGGCGAGCCCGTGCCGCACGCGCTGGCTCGCATACCGTCTGGCGACGACAATCGCGGCAACATGGTCGCCGGCGCTGTCGCGAAGGGCCAGGCCCTCTCGGACAATGACCTGGCTATCTGTCGCACGGTGGGTCCGGTGCTGCGCGATGCGGGCGTACTGTTTGCCGGCATCGATGTGATCGGCGATTACCTGACCGAGGTCAACGTGACCAGCCCCACAGGCATCCGCGAACTCGATCGGCAGTTCGATATCAACATCGCCGGCCTGATGTTCGATGCCATCGAGAAAAGACTCGCCTGATCGCCAGAGCCCGTTGGCACCAGCCGGCCCAATGCGTGATGTGCCAAGCGGTGACCTGGTTCTCACTCCGTCAGGGCGTGAGCGTTTACACTGGTTGCATCGACTAATCGCTTGTTTATGTAAACAAAAAAGCGGAAAATTCTTGTGCGTATGGCCAATATCGCCCTGAACCAGGATCCCCTCGACGAGCTGTTGCTCGTGCCACCCGCTGCGCAGGATCGGCTGCCTGCCATGCTGTTCCTTGCGGCCCTGGTGCACGGCATTCTCATTATTGGCGTGACCTTCAACGCATCGCTGACAAATCCCTTCGCCGACGCGATATCGCTTGAAGTCACTATCGTCGCGGACCCGGATCAGCGCATCGACCAGCCGGACGAAGCCTCCTACCTGGCGCAGGCCAGCCAGATAGGCGGCGGCAACACCTCGGAACAGGTACGACCTGCCGCCCCGCTGCAAAGCTCCATGCCGGTCGACAATCTCGGCCATGAAGACGGCACCGGCCTGATCGACGCGACCGCCCATACGCAGGCGGCAGATGAGGTGCTCGCCTCGGCAAATGACAGCGACTATCGCGTCACCCTCAACCCCAGATCGGACCCGCAACAGGTCAATAGCAAGGCCATCGCCATGGAGGCAGGCAGCGACACAACGCTGCCCCTGCCGCAGGAAGACAAGGCGTCGATGCTTATTCATGACGACGACCCGCGCCAGCTGATTGTCAGTGCCGACACCCGCGAGTCAGTCGTTGCCGCTTACCTGGACAACTGGAAACGCCGTGTTGAAGCCGTTGGCGCAACGTATTTGCCGGAACTCGGTGACCTCGGCGTCCTGACCGGCAGCCCGACACTGATGGTGAGCATTCGCGCATCCGGCGATCTGGAGGAGGCCATCATTCGCAAGACCAGCGGATCGACCGTACTCGATCTCGCGGCGCTCGACATTCTGCAGCGCGCCTCGCCATTCAACCCCTTCCCGGCGGAGATAGCCACCGAGTACGACACCGTGCGTTTCGAGTACAAATGGCTGTTCACTGACCAGCTCATTTCGACCGCCGGCAACGCGGAGTGACACCGGCCGCTTGTGCCGGATGATAATTGGCTTGATACTGTCTGTATGGGATCCGACAGTACCCTTACAAATCAATTGCTTATTGCCATGCCCGGCATGGCCGACCCGAATTTCAGCACCACCGTCACCCTGATCTGTGAACATAATGACGAGGGAGCTCTCGGGATCGTGATCAATCGTCCGCTGACCGTGCGACTCGCCGAACTGTTCGAGCAGCTCAACGTCGACAGCCCCGACCCGAACACTGGTGACGACCCGGTATTGGCCGGCGGGCCTGTCGGCACTGAGCGCGGTTTCGTATTGCACGCCCCCGGCTGGAGCTACGAGAACACGCTGGCTGTCTCCGACGATATTCAGCTGACGCTGTCGCGCGACGTAATCGATGACATGGCCAGCGGCGAAGGTCCGGACAGATCGATCGTCGCCCTTGGCTACGCCGGATGGCAGCCGGGCCAGCTCGAAGACGAGATGCTCTCCAATTCCTGGCTAAATGTCCCCGCAACGCCGGAGCTGGTTTTTGATACGCCCTATGCCAAGCGATGGGATTCGGCGGCAAGAACGCTGGGTATCGATATCGCAAGGATGTCGTCGGATGCCGGTCACGCCTGACTCCAATCCGCCCAGAACGATCCTCTCTTTTGATTTTGGACTGCGCCGCATCGGTGTGGCGGTGGGTCAGGACGTCACCAGCTCGGCGAGCCCTCTCGGTGTTGTCATGAATCGCAACGAAGGCCCGGACCATAAGCGCCTCGCAGAACTAATCGGCGAATGGCGGCCAACGCAGCTGGTCGTCGGCATGCCGTCGCACGCCGACGGCACGCCCAGCGATATGCAGGAACCGGTCAATGCGTTCATCGGCGACCTCGCACGTTACGGCCTTCCCATTGACACGATCGACGAACGCTACACGTCGATCGAGGCAGAGCGAGTGCTCAAGGAGGCCCGCGCCGCCGGCTCCCGCGGACGGATTTCCAAGGACATGATCGACAGTGCAGCTGCTGTATTTATCGCTGAAAGATACCTCGCAAGTGGGTAGAATTGCGCCGCGATGAACACCGCCGAACCAACAGACACTCCACAAGACGAAGCGTCGCTGCAGCTCGATGGTAACGGTAACCTGCGCCACCTGCTGACGTTGAAAGGGCTCGACAAGGAGTTGCTGACCGACATTCTCGACGATGCCGGTAACTACCTTACCGAGCCTGGCCAGCTGCCCGCCCGCAGCCAGTCGCTGGCCGGAAAGACGGTTGCGAACCTGTTCTTTGAACCCAGCACCCGTACACGGGCATCTTTTGACCTTGCGGGCAAGCGCCTCGGTGCTGACGTCCTCAATCTCGACGTCAACACGTCGTCGCGCAAGAAGGGCGAAAGCATCCTCGACACGATATATACGCTCGAGGCCATGCAGGTCGACATAATGGTGGTGCGGGACGCGAGCGCTGGGGTGCCAGCTTACATCGCGAGACACCTGCTCCCGCACGTCAGCATCCTGAATGCCGGTGAGTCCGACGTCTCACATCCGACGCAGGGACTGCTGGACGTACTGACAATACGGCAGAACAAAGGCAGCTTCGAGAACCTCGTGGTCGCAATCGTCGGCGACATCCGACACTCGCGCGTTGCCATGTCAGCGTCACATGCCCTGTCGACTCTCGGTGTAGGCGAGTTGCGATTGATCTCGCCGCCGGTTCTGGCACCCGATCCCGAAGCCGTCCCTGGCGCACGAATCGTCGACAACCTCACGGAAGGACTGAGAGACGCTGATGTCGTCATGGCCCTCAGAATTCAGCGCGAGCGCATCGGCAATCTTGACGGAATCCCCGGTATCGACGAGTATTTTGCCAACTACGGCATCAGTCACGAAAGCCTGGAATTCGCGAAGCGCGACGCGATCATCATGCATCCCGGCCCCATGAACCGCGGTATCGAGATCGAGGGATCATTAGCGGACGGCCCCAATTCTGTCATTACGCAGCAGGTAACGAACGGTGTCGCCGTGCGCATGGCCGTGCTGGATCGCGTCGGCAAGACAATGGCTATGCGTTGATCACCGAAGCACAGCAAAAGGCGCAGCAAAACCGGGGCACGATCTTCGTCGAAGACGGAGAGGTGCTCTCGGTTGACGCATTTCCCGGCGAGCAGTTCGTCATGCGCGTGCGAGCGCCGAAGTGCGCGGCTGCCGCCGAGCCGGGCAGTTTTGTACACGTCCGGTGCGACGAGACGCTGCCGATGCGGCGGCCACTCTCGATCATGCGCGCCGGCGACGACTGGATAGAGGTCCTGTACAAGACTGTGGGCCACGGGCTGCATCTATTGTCACGAAAAATTCCCGGCGAATCGGTCAGCGTGCTTGGGCCGATTGGCCAGCCCTTCCGGATAATTCCCGAGAGACCGAACACCGTACTGATTGGCGGCGGAGTTGGTATCCCACCGATGATTTTCGTCGCAGACCGACTGCGGCACGCCAGAGACGGTGCGCAACCACTTGCGATCCTGGGTTCGGAAATACCCTTTCCCTTCGATCTCATTCCATCACGACTCGAAACACCGTGGCTTGACGCCGATACGAACAGCACGATGCCCTTGCTCGAGAGCTGGGGCGTACCGGCACGACTCGCCACCCTGGCCGGTTACAGAGGCTGCTTCGACGGCTATGTCACTGATCTCGCCGAGCAGTGGCTCAAGACGCTCTCCGCCAGATGACCTGGCAAAGACAGTAATTTTCGCTTGCGGTCCGACACCCATGCTGAAGGCGGTCGCCGACCTTGCCGCGCGCTATGCGCTGCCGTGCCAGGTATCGCTGGAGGAATACATGGCCTGCGCCGTCGGCGGCTGCGCAGGTTGTGCCGTCAAGATCAACACACCGGACGGCGAAGCGATGAAGCGGGTCTGCGTCGACGGCCCGGTGTTCGATGCAGCAACGGTGGTCTGGTAACAAGGACTCGTTACGCTGCGATTCATTCCTCCGCGGGCGGCGCCAGGTGCAGCAACGAACGCTTGTAATCGATAGTCACTACGAAGTGTTTCAGGACGTCATAGCCCAGAATACCGTCTGAGTTATTCTTCTTGATCCGCGTACCGGTTCGTGCCGAATCCTGTTTGCCCACAGTGGTCTCGTTGCCCTCTGCCGGCACCATCGCAATCACGTTCTCAAGCGTAAATGGCCCGATCGTCATTGTGGGGAGATTAAACCACTGGTTGGTCGACACCCTGGTCACTCCCGCCACACGCACATCGGCCGTTCCGTATTTCTCCAGCCAGCCGTAACGAACGGCTGGTTTGCGCGGCATGAAGATACCGGTGTTATTGCCCGTATCCAGCATCAGCCAGGCTTTGTACTCGTCGTTCAGTTCAACTTTGACCATCGGCTGAGAGATGCCGCCCGACTTCTTCATTTTGACGTTGGCAACGTCCTTCAGGTTTATCGCGTCCTGACTAATGATCCGCAGGCGACTTTTGGGGTAGTCAATCTGCAGTATGAAATTCTGGAAAAACGACAGGCCAACAAGCAGGTCGGCACTACCAATTCGAAGCGGTACGAGACGGTCTATCTTGAAAGAAGTCCCGAACATGCTGATATCGATACCATCGACAGGGCGAACCCTGCGGCTGCCATGCACCCCACTTATGATCATCTCTTTGCTGACTGAGTACTCACCCTCATGCTTGCTGATGAAATCGCTCAGAGATGCCGTTGAGTGACGCACCGGAATCAAGAATTGCCCGTGTTTCAACCCCGTTCAGAGTAACGGGAATAGAGATATGGCCGCCGTCGCTGTCGAAGGGAACCCAGACAGAAACGCCTGCCGCTGCCGACAGGCAGAAGCCGAGACCCAGGAACAGTATGATTATCCTCACGCGCGACCTGTCGAAACCCGGTCTCGAGTATAACGCGTCGGGACTAGCCGCCGAAGTTGACCTTGGCCTCGAGGTTGGCGCGCGAGTCGGCGTGCGACATCGCCTCTTCCATCGTGATGGTGCCGTCCTTGTAGAGCTCGAGCAGCGCGTCATCGAAGGTCACCATACCGGACTCGCCGCTGTCCTTGTGTGCTTCCTTGATCGCGCTGATGTCGCCCTTGAGGATCAGGTCCTTGATATGTGGCGTGTTCAGCAGCAGCTCGACAGCCGCCACGCGCTTACCATTGCGTGCGCGCACGAGGCGCTGCGCGAGGATCGCGCGCAAATAATGCGCGAGGTCCATGAAGACCTGCGCATGCTGCTCCTGCGGAAACAGGTTGATGATCCGATCCAACGTCTCGGCCGCATTGTTCGAGTGCACGGTCGCAAGGACGAGATGGCCGGTTCCAGCCATGTCCAGCGCCGCGCGCATGGATTCGGTATCCCTTATCTCGCCGATCTGGATAACGTCGGGCGCGGCGCGCACAGCACTCTTCAGGGCGCGGCCGTAGGATTTGGTATCAAGCCCGACTTCCCGCTGATTGACGATTGACTGCTTGTTCGGATGCAGAAACTCGATCGGATCCTCGATGGTCAAGATATGCGAGGACGTTTTCTCGTTCCGATGATTAATCATGGCCGCGAGCGTCGTGGATTTACCGGCGCCGGTAGAGCCGACCATCAGGACCAGTCCGCGACGCAGCATTACCAGCTCTTTCAGCTGCTTCGGCATGCCGAGTTCCTCGAGCGTCGGCATTTCGGAAGTGATGTAACGCAACACCATGGATACGCTGCCACGCTGATGGAAAACGTTAACGCGAAAACGCCCCAGACCCTGCTCGGACAACGCGAAGTCGATTTCCAACTCCTTGTTGAACTGGTCCATCTGATCTTCGGTCATTAACTCAAACGCCGCCTGTTTCACCATCTTCGGCGTCATCTCGAGCTTGTTGACCGGCATGATCTTGCCCTCGATCTTTATCTTGGCCGGCGTGAAGGGTGCGAAGAAGAGGTCGGACGCGTTCTTTTCGACCATCAGCTTGAATAGCGGTTTGACGTTCATCTGGTTGGCTTTCCTTGCGCGCTCAGAAAGTCTGAGCGGTATCCTCTTCCATGATCTGCAAGCTCTCGGCCTGCTGATCCGCGGCGGAAGCGTCGCGTTTGCTTTCCAGCTTGATTCTCAGGCGCAGCTCGTTCTTGGAGTCCGCGTTCCGCATGGCTTCCTCGTACGTGATGATGCTCTCCTCGAACAGATAGAACAGCGCCTGGTCGAAGGTCTGCATGCCCAGTCGCGTCGACTTCGACATGATTTCCTTAATTTGCCCGACCTCACCCTTGAAAATCAGATCCTGGACGAGCGGCGTATTGAGCATTATTTCCATCGCCGCAATACGACCGATACCGCCTTCGCGCGGGATCAGGCGCTGCGCGATAAAGGCCTTCGTATTCAGTGACAGGTCCATCAAGAGCTGCTGACGGCGCTCATCCGGGAAGAAGTTGATGATGCGATCCATAGCCTGGTTGGCACTATTAGCGTGCAGCGTCGCAAGGCAAAGGTGGCCCGTCTCCGCAAACTGGATGCCGTACTCCATCGTCTCCTTGTCGCGTATTTCGCCGATCAGAATGACGTCTGGCGCCTGGCGCAGTGTGTTCTTCAATGCCGCATGCCAGGTTTCCGTGTCGACACCGACCTCACGCTGCGTTATCACGCAACCGTTGTGAGGGTGGACGTACTCCACCGGGTCTTCGATCGAGATAATGTGTCCGCGGGAATTGGCGTTGCGGTGCCCGATCATCGCAGCCAGCGTCGTCGACTTACCGGAGCCGGTACCGCCGACCACAATTACAAGACCGCGCTTGTTCATGACAACGTCTTTCAGGATGGGCGGAAGATCAAGATCCTCGAGCGTCGGGATTTCCGTCGTAATGGTTCGCAAAACGGCACCCACCATGCCCTGCTGAATAAACGCACTGACACGGAAGCGGCCGATTCCCTGCGGCGCGATCGCGAAGTTACACTCCTTCGTCGCGTCGAACTCCTTGATCTGCTTGTCGTTCATGATTGAACGAACCATCATCGCTGCCTGTTCAGGAGACAGCGGTGTATCGGTCGCTTT
The DNA here is from genome assembly GCA_963841145.1 of uncultured Gammaproteobacteria bacterium. Taxonomy (GTDB): domain Bacteria; phylum Pseudomonadota; class Gammaproteobacteria; order Steroidobacterales; family Woeseiaceae; genus UBA1847. Next base: position 59,786 of record CAWJBO010000013.1, on the reverse strand, counting down.
GTGAACGGTGCCATCCACTTTGATTGCCGGCGGGAACGCCGCCGTGAGAAACAGGTCCGAGCCATCTCGCTCGACCATTTTTCGCAACAGATTCTGTGTCAGTCTTACCGCTTGTTCGCGTTCCATCGTTTGCCTCTCCCTTCAGACCGGCGTGTATCTGCCAGCCTCAGAAATTCTCCTTGTTGATCGCGCGGAAACGTGCCTCTTCCTTGTTGATAAGTCCTTTCTGCATCAATTCTGCAAGGTTCTGATCGAGCGTGTGCATGCCATTGCCCTGACCTGTCTGAATGGCAGAGTACATTTGCGCAATCTTGCCTTCGCGAATCAGGTTTCGAATAGCCGGCGTTCCAATCATGATTTCATGCGCCGCGATTCGCCCGCCACCAACCTTTTTGAGTAGCGTCTGCGAGATAACGGCACGCAGCGATTCGGACAACATGGATCGAACCATTTCCTTTTCAGCGGCAGGAAACACGTCGACAATACGGTCGATGGTTTTTGCGGCCGAACTCGTGTGCAGCGTGCCGAATACAAGGTGTCCGGTTTCCGCAGCGGTCAGCGCCAGCCGAATGGTCTCGAGATCACGTAGCTCGCCGACGAGAATCACGTCCGGATCTTCGCGCAGTGCTGAGCGTAGCGCTTCGTTAAAGCCCAACGTATCGCGATGCACTTCGCGCTGATTAATCAGGCATTTCTTGGATTGGTGTACGAATTCGATTGGGTCTTCGATCGTCAAGATATGATCGGGTTTGTTGTCGTTGATGTAATCGACCATCGCCGCCAGCGTCGTCGATTTACCAGAGCCCGTCGGGCCGGTCACCAGGACGATACCGCGCGGATGCATGGAGACATCCTTGAAAATCGGCGGTGCCCCGAGATCCTCGAGGCTCAGGATCTCGGAAGGAATGGTTCGAAACACCGCGGCCGAGCCGCGATTCTGGTTGAACGCATTGACGCGAAAGCGCGCCAGTTTCGGGATTTCAAAGGAGAAGTCAGTCTCAAGGAACTCTTCATAGTCCTTGCGCTGCTTGTCATTCATGATGTCGTACACCATGCTATTGACGTCTTTGTGGGTGAGCGACGGCATGTTGACACGCTTGATGTCGCCATCAACTCGAATCATGGGTGGCACGCCAGCTGACAAATGCAGGTCAGACGCGTTGTTCTTCACGGCGAATGACAACAACTGGGCAACATCGACAGCCATATTTCTCCCTCACAAGATGAAGCTCCGGACTTACCATAACCCGGAACGAATTGAGCCTAGTATAGCGAAGCACCGGGACTAAAACGTGATTAGAGTCACGGAAAACTTAGCGTTAATCAAAGATTTGCTGGCGACGGCGGCCGTCGAGGCCGCTCGTGACCCGAATACCGTCAAATTGCTTGCCGTCAGCAAAAAACAGCCCGTAGAGCGGATTCTCGCCGCTGCCGCGCTCGGCCAGCGGGATTTCGGCGAGAACACCGTCCAGGAGGGTCTCGACAAGCTCCGCGCCACGGCCGAAACCGGACTCAGGTGGCACTTTATCGGCCACCTGCAGAGCAATAAAACACGAGTAGTGGCCGAAAACTTTGACTGGGTACACACTATCGACAAGCCGAAGACAGCGCGGCGGCTCAGCGATCAACGCCCCGACGAACTGGGACCGCTGAATGTCTGCTTACAGGTTAATATTGACGCTGAGCCGGGCAAGTCGGGCGTGAGCATTGACGGGCTGCCCGAGCTTGCGGCAGCCTGCGTTGAGCTGCCACGCATTACGCCTCCGCGGGCTGATGTGTCTGCCGGCTGTTAGAGCAGGTTTTGCGGCGCAGCGCGAACCGTTTGCAAAACTACGACAATTGGCCGACGCACTGCGCCAGGAGGGGATCTCCACGGACACCTTGTCGATGGGCATGAGCGCGGACTATCGCGCCGCGATCTTCGAGGGTGCGACGATCGTGCGTATTGGCACCGCACTGTTTGGTGAAAGAACTCAGGCACAGGAATAACAATGGACTACGGAAAGGTCGCCTTCGTAGGCGGTGGCAATATGACACGCGCCCTTGCTGGCGGGATGCTCGCAGCTGGTTACGAGGCAAGCCATGTTCTCGTTTCCGAGCCGCTCGCCGAGCACCGCAAGCAACTGACGGAACAGCTGCCCGGAGCTGTGATTCGCGACGACAACGCCGCAAGCGTCGCCGAGGCCGAATGCGTGGTCTTTGCCGTCAAACCGCAGATACTCAGTGACGTTTGCAAGCCGCTTGCGCACATTGTGCAGACCACCCGGCCCCTCATTATCTCTATCGCGGCAGGCGTTCGCAGTAGCGACATCGATGCGTGGCTCGGCGGCAACCTGGCGGTCGTGCGAGTTATGCCCAACCAGGCTGCTCTTTTGAGGCTCGGCATTTCCGGCATGTTCGCCAACGACAAGACGACCGAACTGCAGCTGCGTGCCGCCACCAACATAATCGCGACGACAGGCCCTGTGATACCCGTCCCCAGCGAGGCGGACATCGATACGGTAACCGCGGTGTCTGGTACGGGTCCAGCCTATTTCTACCTGCTCGTAGACATGCTGGTGCGCGTGGCGGTGGATCTCGGCCTCGACTACGACGCAGCGCTCGCGCTGGTCCTCGAAACTGCGCGCGGTGCCGGGGAAATGGCCGAACAGTCCGGCGAGACCATGGATTCTCTGATTGCTCGCGTGCGTTCTCCCGGCGGCACCACGGCGGCCGCATTCGACTACCTTGATACCACCGACTTCCGTGATGCCTTCAGTGCGGCGGTCATCGCTGCCCGCGATCGCGCCGTGGAGCTCGCCGACATGGCTCATGAGGAAGGCAAGGTCTGATGCCCTGTCTGGCCGGTACCTTTCCGATCAGCACGCGGCCTGTGGCGTCCCTTGGTAAACTCTGGATATCACCGACGGAACACGCCTTGCACCTGGCGTTTCTGCGCGATCTGAAATCGACGAATTAGCCAGACAGGACACCAGGGCATGCCATCAAATATTTCATCCGCCATCGTTTTCATTGTTAACGCCCTGACCAGCCTCTACCTGCTCGTGCTGTTGCTGCGTTTCTGGATGCCGTGGCTGCGGGCAGACTTTCGTAATCCGCTTGCCCAGGGGATCTTGCGCTTCACATCACCGTTGGTCGTTCCGGTGCGACGCTTCGTGCCGTCATTCGGCAGGCTCGATACGGCGACCGTACTTGTCGCTTTTGTCATTCAGTATCTGACGGTCCTGTTGCTGCTGTTGATCCTCGGCCGTTCGGTCGGAATTGCCGAAGTTTCACTGACCGCGTTGGTCAAGCTGGTGGTATTGTCGATCAACCTGTTTGTCTTCGCGATCTTCATTCGCATCATCCTTAGCTGGGTTGGGCAAGGCGGCTACAACCCGGCAACCGCGATCATCACGACGCTGACCGAGCCGGTGTTGCGACCGTTCAGGCGCATTATTCCTGCTATAGGCGGCTTCGACATTTCACCGATTTTCGCGGTCATTCTGCTGATGGCGGCGACGATCGTTATCAACGGGTTCAACCCGTTAGGAATCTAGCGGCAGGCCTCGACACCTGTGCGCGTGTCGAGGGCGACGATCTGTACATCGCCGTTCGCGTGCATACCCGTGCGAAAACCAACGAGATATCGGGCACCAGGAATGGCCGCCTGCAGATTCGTACGACAGCCCCGCCGGCGGATGGCAAGGCCAACAAGGCGATCACCCTGCTGCTTGCAGAACGACTGGATATTGCGCCATCTCGAATAGAACTGCGGCGCGGCAAGACCCACCGTGACAAACAATTCCTGGTGAAAGGGCCCCTTCAGGACTAGAAAAACACCGCGTTTTTCAGCGGCGAAGCGTGCGCGAGCGGCCGCCAATGGTTTATAGTGAAAGAAAAAGGGGGCAGGCCTCATGACGATTACCAGAACGTTGATCTCTCTATCATTGCTCGCACTGGTGGCCGCCTGTGGCGGTGGCGGCGAATCTGCAAGCGTACCGAAGGCGGAACCAGCCGGCGCTTCCTCGGCAGATATCGGTGACCATGTCGTTCATTTCAGTGCCTTGTCAACCGACCAGCTACCGCCGGACATCGCTCGCGCGTACAATATTCTGCGCAGCAAGAATCGCGCAATGCTCAACGTTTCGGTCATCCGCAAATCGGATAGCGCGCCGGTACCCGCAAAGGTCAACGTCAAGACGGTGAATCTGACAGGTCAGTTGAAGAACGTCACCATGCGTCAGATCGACGAACAGGAAGCAATCTACTATATCGGCGAAACCGCAGTTGCCAACCGCGAGACATTGGTGTTCGACATCAGCGTGATTCCGGAAGGTTCGACGAGGGCATCGGAAGTTCGATTCAAACGAGAATTCTATACGGACTGAATGTCCTCAACAACGCGTCGCAATCTGCGAGAAGCTAAAACCTTCCGGCAATCAGGCTTACATGCGCCAAAAAAACCTTTAAAAAAAGGCGTTTTTTGTCTTACACCACTGTAAAACATGTGTTATCGTCGCGCTGCTTTTGATGCGGGCGCAGCCCGTTTTAACCACGAGCTCTCGCTCGTTTTTCTTTTTCCAGGAGTCAGTTTTTCATGGCCACAAAATCTAACAAGCCACCTACCAAGTCTGAAATCTACGCAAAGATCGTTGACGATACCGGTCTGTCGCGCAAAGACGTCGCCGCAGTGTTCGAATCGCTGAATGGTCAGATCAAGAAGAATCTTGGCGGTCGTGGCGCTCCGGGCATGTTCACAATGCCCGGCCTCTTGAAGCTTCGCGTTGTAAAGAAACCGGCTCGTCCGGCACGCAAGGGGACAAACCCTTTCACGGGTGAAGAGATGATGTTCAAGGCGAAGCCGGCCTCAAAAGTCGTTAAGGTTTCTGCTTTGAAAGGCCTGAAAGACATGGTCTGACATTCAGACAATCTCTGAATTAAAAAGCCGGGGTTACCCCGGCTTTTTTTTTGGCTCCCAGCCAGCATCGATTGCCTCAGTAACGAAGCCGGAAACGGCTTCGCGCAAATCGACGAGGCGGCCATGAAAGAAATGCTCGGCCCCCTCCATGACCAGCAGGTCGGGGCCCGGTTCGAGGCTATTGAACCAGTCGACGGTCTCATCGATTTCGACCAGTTCGTCCTCGTCCCCCTGGACCACCAGCCAGGGGCACTGCGGCTGTCGGGTTAGCCCTGCGGCAAAGCGCGACACGGCCGGCGCGACACTGACAAGTCCGCTGACGTCCCTCTCAAGCGCGGCACGCACGGAAATAGCCGCGCCGAAAGAAAAACCGGCAAGCCATAGCGGCTGGCCCTGCTGCACCTCCCGCATCCAGTCAATCGCAGCGAGCGCATCGTCCAGCTCACCGATTCCATCGTCAAATTGACCGTCGCTATTTTCGGTGCCGCGAAAGTTGAATCGGAGCGCCGCGAAGCCAAGACGAACGAACGTCCGCGCCAGCGTGTGGGCAACCTTGTTGTGCATGGTTCCGCCGTGCTGTGGATGCGGGTGACAAACGACAACCGCCGCAATCGCTTCGGCATCGGCCGGCATCTCGACCATCGCCTCGAGCCGGCCGGCTGGTCCATCGATGAACATGGACCTGGTTCTTGGTTGTTTTGACATTTGTCGTATTGGCTCCCGCCCGAACAAGGGTGGTCTGCTCACTGGTTAATGCTGTAAAATTATGACCTTATGAAACTCCGGTGACCTTTGGGACAGCCGGCAATCGAAACAGGTGATGCCATGAGCTCCACGATGGACCTCGAGACACAGTATTGTGCCCATAACTACCATCCGTTACCCGTTGTTTTGACACGCGGTGAAGGCGTATTCGTCTGGGATGAAGCCGGCAACAAGTACCTCGACATGATGAGCGCCTACTCCGCCGTCAGCCATGGCCATGCGCATCCGCGGCTGGTGCAGCCTGGTGCAGGAGCAGGTTGCGCGCCTGACGATCGTCTCACGCGCATTTTACTCGGACACGCTGGGACCGTTTCTTGAACGCGCATGCCAGCTGACCGGGCAAGACATGGCGCTGCCAATGAATACTGGCGCCGAGGCCGTTGAGACCGCAATCAAGGCCGCGCGCAAATGGGCCTATACAGTCAAGGGTGTGGCGAAAGACAAGGCCGAGATCATCGGCTGCGACGGCAATTTTCACGGCCGCACGATTGCGGCGGTTGCCATGTCCGACGAGCCACAATACCAGAGCGGGTTCGGTCCGTTTCCGGCGGGCTTTCGCAACGTTGAATACGGCGACATTGGCGCGCTCGAAGCCGCTATCAATGAAAATACCGCGGCGTTTATCGTCGAACCCATCCAGGGCGAAGGCGGCATCGTCATGCCACCTCCCGGGTATCTGAAAGCGGCGGCTGAACTCTGCAGACAGCACAACGTCCTGTTCATTGCCGACGAGATCCAGACCGGCCTTGGCAGAACCGGCAAAATGCTCGCCTGCGATCACGAAGGCGTCAAGCCCGATGCGCTGATTCTCGGCAAGGCACTCGGCGGCGGAATACTGCCGGTCTCCATGTTTCTTGCACGTCGTGATGTCATGGAAGTCTTCACGCCTGGCGACCATGGCAGTACTTTCGGCGGCAACCCACTGGGTGCGGCAGTAGGTCTCGAGGCACTGAATATACTGGTTGAAGAGGATCTCGCAGCCAGAAGCGCAGCCATGGGCGATTACCTCATTGACCAGCTTCGGGCGATCGACTGTCCCCTCATTCAGGAAGTTCGCGGCAAGGGGCTATTTATCGGCCTCGAAATCAACCCGAATTACGCGCACGCGCGCGACGTCTGCAAGGCGCTGATGAAGCGCGGGCTCCTCAGCAAGGAAACGCACAGTACGGTTGTTCGGCTCGCGCCGCCGCTGATTATCAGCAAGGCTGAAATTGACTGGGCAGTGACCCAGATTCGGGACGTGCTCAACGAGATGAACGAACATCGACTGGCATCCTGAGGTCCGCAACGGAATCACTGCATGACTGAAGTTACAGCCATCCACGCTACCCTGCTGGTCCTGACGGCGCTGATCGGCGCGGGCATCGCCTGGGTCCTGCGCGGCAAGCGGGCCGTCCAGGAAAAGGCGGCCATCAACGCAGGCTGGCAGGAACAGATGGGGGCGCAGAGAACCGAGCATCAGCGCCTGGTTGAGCAAAACAAGAGCCTCATGGATCAGCTCAGCCAGATCCAGGCCTCCAATCGCGACGCGAAGAACCGCGCCAAAGAGCTGGCCGAGGCGGTGCAGACGGCGTACGCCCGACGTGACGAGCTGCAGCGCGAGATCAAGGAGGTACGCGGCAGTCTCGAGACAGTACTGAGCCAGCGCGACAAGTTGCGAACTGATATATCCAGTTCCTCCGGCGATTCCGCCAGCGAAGAAAAGGACGAGAAGATATTCCAGCTCAGCCGCGAACTGGAGAGCTGGCATCAACGGCTCCCGCCTCTGCTCGAGCGCTACCGCGAGCGCGACGACCAGGCCGTCAAACTCGAGGCAGATCTTGCCGCGGCGAAGGTCAGAATCGAGCAACTTGAGGGCCAGCTCAACGACAATCAGACGAGTATCGAGCCGGTTCTGGATCCTGACGCGCTCACCAACGGGCGTGACGCATCCAACGACGATACGGACAGCACTGCTGAGCCGCCGTTACAGGCGTCTGAAGTCAGTTCTGGCGAACAACGGCAGAGCCTGCGCGACGACCTGAAACAGATCAAGGGCGTCGGCCCCGCCATCGAAAAAACGCTTAACGATATGGGTATCTTCCGCTTTCAACAGATTGCCGATATGACGGAGTACGATATCGATCGGGTTGCGGAACGTCTCAAAGGGTTTCACAGTCGCATCTATCGCGAGAACTGGATTGGCCAGGCGCGAGAACTTACAGCCCGCAACCAACGCGCATAACCGACTTGCTGCACAACAGCCGAATTGCCCCCCTGCTGCTGGTCTTACTGGCTGGCGTACTCGGTTTTGTCTCTGTCGATAAGGGACTCCCAGCCAACACGCCGCCGCCGGCCCGGTACTCTGCCGTCGATACGCCACGCCTGGAAATTTCAAGGCTCCGGGGGCGCGTCCGATTGTCCGGGCATACTGTATCCCTCCGCCACGAGAACGACCTGCTGCAGGCGGCCGCTCGTTCTATCTCACCGTCGCAAACCAGCATGGACTTCAGGCCACTGGGCACAGCGCCGGACTACTGGGCGCCGGCATCGGCGGCCTTGCTCGAAACGCTGGAGGCGACGATCTCGGCCAAGGCGCTGTTCAGCGGTAACCTGCTGCAGATTCGCGGCGTGAGTACAGCGACCTGGGGCGAAGCCGAGAGGCGGCTGCGCGAGGCGCTGCCGGAATCCGTCGAACTGGACATTGAGATGATCATCGCGGACGACGGCATCGATTCGCTCGACTTATGCGCGCGGGCGTTTGCAGAGTATCGAGCTGGCGCTATCAACTTCGAAGAGTCAACCACGGTGCTGCGCGAGTCCGCGAAGCTCGCCCTGGATCAGGCCATCTCCCTGGCGGATGCCTGTCGCTCCTCGGTGATAGCTATCACCGGCCATACCGACGCGTCCGGGCCGGAAGCCTGGAACCGCCGTCTCAGCCTGACGCGTGCCAATGCAGTCGCAGACTACCTCGAGAAGGCTGGCATCGACGGCGAGCGCTTGCGGACAAACGGCGCGGGCTCATCAATGCCGCTGGCGAGTAATGAGTCCCGTTACGGTCGCGGCCAGAACCGGCGTATAGAGATTCAGTTTCAGTCAGACCCCTGAGATCAGGATCCGGAAATCAGCTTGCCGATTCGTCGGGTGTCGTCAATCGCACCAGCTCGATTTCGAACAGTAGCGTCGCATTCGGCGGCACGGGCGGTTTGCCGCGAGCCCCGTAGCCAAGCTCGGGAGCAATTTTCAGTTCCCGCGTTTCACCGACAAGCATGCAGGCAACACCGAGATCCCAGCCCTTGATCACCTGTCCGCTATCGAGCGTGAACTGGAACGGCTGGCTACCACCCGAAGACCAGATTTCGGTTCCACGACCACCGTCCGCATTCTCATCGTACAGCCAGAGCGTCGTATGCACGTCCGCATGGTCGCCGGACACGGCTGTCGGACCGTAGCCTTTGTTTGTAATACGGGCGGTGAGTCCAGGGGTGACATCAACATTGCCGTTCTCGTCCGCCTGCGGACAGGCTGCAACTTGTGCGCTCCGTGCGTCGCTTTCATCGCTGGCGTTCTGCTGTGGACTCACCACATGCGACCAGCGTTAACGTGAGGAAAGCGGTTAACAGTCGTTGTTTCATTCCTTGGCTTCCTTGAAGTCCAGTGACGCCGAGTTGATACAGTACCTGAGGCCGGTTGGTTGAGGTCCGTCTTCGAAGACGTGGCCAAGGTGTGCATCGCAGTTGGCACAGACGACCTCGACCCTCGCCATACCGTGCGACGCATCGGTCTTTGTACGCACCGCCTCGCCCGCCAGCGGCAGCCAGAAACTCGGCCAGCCGGATCCTGAATCGTATTTATGGTCCGAATTGAAAAGCGGCGCATCACAACAGATACATCGATAGCTGCCGTCCGCTTTGTGGTCGACGTACTTGCCGGTAAACGGACGTTCTGTCGCGGCATCCTGCGTGATCTTGTATTGCTCCTCGGTGAGCTTGCCCCGCAAATCGTCTGTGTTGTTACTCATTGACCGCCCCGGCATCGATATCCAGCAATAGTTTATTCATGCGCTGCACGTATTGTGCCGGATTATCCAGCTGAGATCCCTCGGCCAGCAGCGCATGATCCATAACGATGTTAGAGAGGTCTTTGAATCGTCCCTTGTCCGCCTCATTCGAGAGTCGATCGACGAGTGGATGCCCGACATTTATCTCCAGTATCGGTTTGGATGCCGGCATCTCCTGGCCGCTGGCCTCCAGCATGCGCCGCAGCTGCGGGTTCAGATCATTGTCACCGGCAACAACGCAAGCCGGTGAATCAACCAGGCGCCGACTGACCTTCACAGCGTCGACCCGGTCTTCGAGCGCCTTGGTGATCTTCTTCAGCAACGCCTCGTGCTCGCCGGATTCCGTCTGTTCCCCGGCTTCTTTGGCGTCAGCCTCTGGCAGATCCAGTTCGGACCCCGTGACATCAACGAGCGCCTTGCCGTCGAATTCCGCCAGGCCGTCGACCAGCCATGGGTCAATCCGGTCGGTTAGCAGCAGTACTTCGAAACCGTGCTTCTTGAGCTGCTCGAGGTGCGGGCTCGCCACAGCCGTCTCGTAATTTTCAGCGAGGATGTAGTAAATCTTGTCCTGCCCCGGTTTGGCGCGACTGACATAGTCCTCGAGAGACTGGTTCTGATCCTCCTTGCCAGCATTGGTCGTCGCAAAGCGCAGCAGTTTGGCCAGCTTGTCCTTGTTGGCATGGTCTTCGATCGCGCCCTCTTTGAGAACCTGGCCGAACTCTCGCCAGATGGTCTCGTACTTGTCCGCATCGCCGGAGGCCATTTTCTGCAACATATCGAGCACGCGTCGCGTCAGCGCGCTGCGCATCGAAGAAAGCTCCGGGTTTTGCTGCAACAATTCGCGGGACACGTTCAGCGGCAGGTCTGACGAATCCACGACGCCTTTCACGAACCTCAGGTATAGCGGCAGGAACTGCTCTGCCTCATCCATAATAAACACACGTTGTACGTAGAGCTTGAGACCTCTCGGCGCTTCGCGATTCCACAGGTCGAATGGCGCCGCGGCTGGAATATAGAGCAGGCTCGTGTATTCCCGTTTACCTTCAACGCGGTTATGACTCCAGGCGAGCGGATCAGCAAAGTCGTGGGACAGGTACTTGTAGAATTCCTTGTACTCATCGTCGCTTATCTCGTTTCGTGCCCGCGTCCAGAGTGCGGTTGCGGAATTCACGAGCTTGGGCTCCTCGTCCTCGGCGCCTGCCACAACAAGCGAGACCGGGAAGCCGATATGGTCAGAGTATTTGCGTATCAGCGATTCGATGCGGACTGCTTCGGCGAACTCCGTCTCATCATTCTTCAAATGCAGAGTAACGCGAGTGCCGCGTTCAGAGCGCTCGATCTCTTCGACCGTGTATTCCCCCTGACCATCCGATTCCCACCGAACGGCATCTTTCTCTGCCAACCCGGCGCGGCGCGTTTCCACCGTGACCTTGTCCGCGACAATGAAACTCGAATAGAAGCCTACGCCGAACTGCCCGATCAGCTGAGCGTCATGCTGCTGATCGCCGGTCATCTGCTGCAGGAACTCGGCCGTACCGGATCGCGCGATAGTGCCAAGATTGTCGATCAGCTCATCGCGCGACATTCCGATGCCGTTATCGATGATTGCCAACTGCTGCTTTTCGGTGTCAACTTCGATACGGACAGCCAGTTCCGCATCGTCGCCGAGTAACTCGGGATTTGCCAGCGACTCGAAGCGCAACTTGTCGGTCGCATCGGACGCATTCGAGATCAGTTCACGAAGAAAGATCTCCTTGTTGCTGTACAAAGAATGGATCATCAACTGCAGAAGTTGACGGACTTCGGTCTGGAACCCGAGCGTTTCCCGCTTAGAACTGTCGGCCACCGGCATTACCTCTTTTCCAAAGGTTGAGACGATGGGGGCTCTTGCGAGTATTTCAAGCCCGGAATCGGGCAGCTTTCGCGGCTATCAGGACGCCTGCAGAGGTCCGCGGGTAGGCGCAGTAGCGGTACGATAGAGGAGCGTCACGAACAGCAGCAGGCAGGTCGCCAGCGCCAACGGCGGATGAGACAGTGCCAGCCAGATCCCGGACGCAATCAATGTGAGGCTTGCCGCGGCAGCCAGAATACGGAGAAACAGTCGACGAATCGGCTCGTAGATCAGGCCCAGGGTGCTAACCAGGTCATCGATATCGTCCAGGTACAGCAGTACACATTCCATGCAGTCGTTCCTAGCGGATAATCGAAAGCAGAGGCCCGGCGCTTTCCGCGTCACCGCTATGGGTGTCCGCATCAAGCAGTGAGGCGTTGTTGGATTCCTTGGCGTGCGCGATAGCGCGGTGGAACAGTTCCCAACGCTGTCGAGCGGACTCGTTCTTTAGCGCGTCGATGGGAGAATCCGATTTCTTACAGTTGTTTGCCATACTCTTCATTCAGAACGTTGGTCAGTCATTAAGGTCGACTATAGGGCCGCGGAATTCCCACGGCCGTGAGGCAGATCACAGCTTGCTGCACGACGCCGCGCCTGGCCCGAAAATTGTGCGGAAACCAGACGCAGTTCGCGTTTTAAAAGGGATGTGATTCACGCCGTTGAGCTCGTCATATGTCGATCCGGACACAACGCAAAACGCCGGCGGCTGCCGGCGTTTTACATATGTTGGTTTGCAACACTTGAACTAGTTGCCTAGTCCTCGTCGGGCTTTCTGGTCCAGTTGCGTTTCACCTGGTCCGACCAGTCGCGATAGCCTTTCCAGGAATACAACGCCGGGTCGATGCCGGCGCGTCGGCTGCGCGTTGCCGGCGCCTTCGAGATCCAGCGGCGATATTGTTTCCAGCCATCCGCATCATTGGCGGCTGGTTCAACCATGGTCGCGGCTGCATCTTCGTTCTTGGGGGGAGCTTCAGCGTCCGTGCCAAAACCATCAACCCATCTCATGTTCTTGCTATCTGACATTGAGTTTTCTCGGTCAATCCTTTGACTAAATACTAGGGCTGAAAGCGCCAGATTCACAGGAACTACATCACAATGCGAAATCCTTTTTTATTATTATTTTCAGTGAGTTAAGCGTCGGTTTTACTTAATCACGTAACACGGCTGGTATTCACCGCTCGAAATCTTCATGCGCTTGTTGGCAACAAATCCCGCCAGCAGATCGTCAAGCAGGGTCATGATTCTCTGTGAGCCATCGATCTCGAACGGGCCTTCACGTTCAATAATCTCGGCTGTGTCCTCACGCACGTTGCCCGATACGATTCCGGAAAACACGCGCCGCAGGTTCGCAGCCAGCTCATGCTTCGGCAAACCCTCGTTGAGATTGAGCTCGCGCATGGTCTTGTGGGACGCCACGAACGGCTGTTGAAAATGCGGGTCGATTTGCAGACGCCAGTTGAAGTAATAGGCATCGCCATGACGGTCCCGGCATGCGAGGACGTCCTCGAGGCTCTGCTTCATCTGACGCGCAACCTCCGATGGGTCATTGATTATGATCTGGTAGCGCTCCCTCGCCTCATCACCGAGCGTCGCGGCGACAAACTCGTCGATCTGCCGAAAGTACTCCTCTGAAGACGCGGGCCCTGTCATGATCATCGGCAAGGGCTGGCCCTGGTTTTTCGGGTGCATGAGCACACCAAGCAGGTAGAGAATCTCCTCGGCGGTGCCGACGCCGCCCGGGAATACGATCACGCCGTGCCCCAACCGAACGAAGGCCTCAAGTCGTTTTTCCATATCCGGCATGATTACGAGCGAATTGACGATCGGGTTTGGCGATTCGGCGGCGATGATGCCGGGCTCCGTGATTCCGATATAGCGGCCGCCACGAAGACGCTGCTTCGCGTGGCCGATCGTCGCGCCTTTCATAGGCCCTTTCATTGCGCCGGGACCACAGCCGGTACAGACGTTCAAAGCGCGAAGACCAAGCTCGTAGCCGACCTTCTTTGAATAATCGTATTCGTCACGGCTGATGGCATGCCCGCCCCAACAGACTACCAGGTTCACTTCTGCCGGCAGCGTCAACATCTTGGCGTTGCGTACGATGTGAAAGACCGCGTTCGTAATGCCATCTGCGGCGCTAAGATCGAATCGGCCGCCTTCCATAATTTCATTGCGCGTGAACACGATGTCGCGCAGCACCGCGAATAACAATTCCCGCGTACCGCGAATCATCTTGCCGTCGACAAACGCCTCGCCCGGCGCATTCGTCAACGACACCTTGAGCCCTCGATCCTGCTGGATGAAACCAACCTCGAAGTCCTTGTAGGTCTCGAGCAACGTTCGGGCGTCGTCACTTTGGCTATCGGCATGCAGGACGGCCAGCATGCAGCGGCGCAGCAGCGGGTACAGTCCCCCAGCGCCGCCGTTTCTCAGCTGGTCGACTTCGAATTGGGAGAGGACTTCGAGGCTGCCCTCGGGCCACACCTCTGCGTCGACAAACTGGGTCGTTTTATTCAGCACAGGGCAAGGTCGTCCTAGGGGAGAATTTCAATCGGCGTGTTTTCGCCCGTCATGAGCCATATATCGATCATGTCGGAGTTCGAGAGTGCAATACAACCATTGGTCCAGTCCTGCGAACGGTAGTAAAACTCCGACCTGGTTGGCTCGTTGGGCTGGCCATGAATCATGATAGCGCCGCCCGGCTCGACACCAAGCTTTTTCGCTTCCTGTCGGTCGATCGCATTCGGGTAGGAGACACGGATCGACAGGAAAAAGTCGCTGTTTTGATTGCGGCTGTCAAGGAGGTACCTGCCTTCCGGTGTCTTGAAGTCGCCTTCCTTCTGCTTGTCGCCCTTCGGTCGGATACCGAGCGCTATCTTGAAGGTCCGAAACGCCTTGCCCTTTTGCAACAGGTGCAGCTTGCGCGCCGCTTTCTCGATTATGACCTTGTCAGCAACCGGAAAATCACCGGCCTGGATAGCCATAGGCAGCATCGTCACAACGAAGCTCACGAGCAGTTGACTCAGCAGCACTTTCGCGGACGCGGATTTTTTCATAGCAGGTATATCCATTAGCTCTGCAGCAAGCCTAACAAACCTCGTACCCGCCGCCTATGGCTCAAATCACACAACAGACCCTGATTTACGGGAACGGCCAACGTGCGTCTAGACGTTGCGGCCAACGATCCAGCCGATCACAAAACCAATCGCGCCGGCTACGAGCGTATAAATCGGCAGATAACGAAAGACGCGGCCCGGGTACGGCGCATCGCCGAACATGTCGCCGAGATTGACGGCGTAGGCGTAGTGCAGGTACGCCGACAGACCCAGCGTCGGAACCGCAAAACCGAGTGTACCAAGCGGCATGCGCCAACCAGCTCCCAACCAGCTGCCATTGCCACGATGCAGGGTAAGGCCAGCCAACAGCAACAGGACCAGCAGCGGCAACAGGTTTCTTACAAGGTAGGGCTCACCCTTCTCGACATCGGCAAACCAGAGTGCCGCCGCCAGGATGACCAGCAACACAGGGAACAGCTTCAGCAATGCGATCCTGCGCGGCACAGCCATCAGCCGGACTGGTCGACTGTCATCACGGGGAACTGCACTCGAGTGCCCGGGCGGATCTTCTGCAGATCAAGGTTCGGGTTGTATTGGCGAAACAGCCACAACGGCACGTCGTACTTCCTGAGCGCGAGCACCCAGATGGAATCGCCGTTCCTGATCGTGTACTCGGCAACCCCGGTAATCACATGGTGCTTGAAAAAGTTGTCCTGTTGCTGGCGGTGATACGCGATGCGGCGCGCCTCGAAAGTCCTGGCATCGACTGTGTCGAGATCCAGTTTGATACGCTGCCCCACCTCGACGGCTGTGCGAAAAGCGAGTCCATTGAGATCGCGCAGACGCTGCGTCTTGATCTGGAGCCAGTCGCCGTAGTGACCCAGTGTTTCCAGCGGCTGAACCTCGATGCTGCCGCCCGCCGCAACGCTGTAGTCGCTGGGATCGGATAACAGGTCGGTTTGCGCCGCTACCGGCAGAGCAGGCGCCAGATCGCCCGCCATGGCGCTCGGTGTGACTTCGGCGAGCTCTATTTTCTCCTCGCTGCTTGCGACGCTGACTGCAACACTCTCCGCCACACTCGGCGCAACAGGAGTGGGCGGCGGGGGCGAGGCTGCGACGGTCACCGGTGCCGGGCCGGCGGCCGGAAGCCTGAGGTTCTGGCCGATACGAATACGGTGCCTGCTGTTCAGGTTGTTGATCGCTGCCAGGATCGATACTCGTGTGTCATACGTCTCGGCAATCTGCGACAAGGTATCGCCGCGGGCCACCCTGTGAAAGAGATCAGGCAGCTGCTTGTCGAAGACGCTATCCGCCGGCAGACCTGCCAGCAGGGCGGCGAGAGGCTGGCTCATCGAGTCTGCCGGCATGCGCAACTCATACCCCTTCGGAAGATGCTTGCTTCCCTGCCAGACCGTCGCCTGCAAGCCAGGGTTGTGTTTTGCAAGCTGCCTGGCCGTCGTGCCGAGCGCGCTGGTCATACCTGCAACCGAGACGTAGGCGGGCAGCGTTGCGCTGGAATAGTCGATCGGCTTCTCGAAGACGAGACCCGGAAAATACTTCCCGGCATCCAGGTCCACTTGCTTGGCCGCCAGAAAGGCGACGTAGAAGTTTCGCGACGCGAATCCGAACGTGCGGCCGTTGTAGTTCCTGAGGATATCAACGTAAGCCGTGTCTCCGTGCTTGCGCATCGCGCGACGCACGCCGGCCAGGCCATGATTGTAGGCTGTGATCGCCATCGGCCAGTTGCCAGTGATCGAGTAATTGTAAGCCATCAGGCGGCCAGCGGCGCGCGTAGCCGCGAAAGGATCGTTGCGTTCATCGACAACGTGATCCACGCGCATGAAGCGCCGCCCGGTGCTGCGCGTAAACTGCCAGATACCGGATGCGCCCACATGCGAACGTGCGGCCGGGTTGTAGGACGATTCGACGTGTGGCAGCGCTGCAATCTCGGTGGGGACGCCCAGCGACGTGAACTGCTCGTTCACGTATTCCCGCCACCGGCCCGAGCGCTCAAGCCCCTCCCTGAAACGGTCGCGCAGGCCCTGTTGAAAACGGATTTGCTTGGTCGCCGCCGACAACATGCTGTTGCTGACGCCCTCCGGCCACAGCGCAAGCACCCGTGCTTCCTCCTTGCTCAGCGCGTCACGCTTGCCCGAAGCGAGGGTTTTCAGGACCGCTCGAATCTTCTTGCGCTGCGCCTCGACGCGCCTTTGCCGATCCCGTCGGGACAGGCTCGACGGCATCTCGATGCGATCGTAGACCACAGCCAGATTGCGGTTGTCGTGCAGAACGCCTTCGTCGGTGGAATAGCGCGTGAAAATCGACACCCAGAAGTCGACGTCAGGCTGCAACTCGGGGGGCTGAGGAAACACCTGATCGGCGCTACCGAGACTCGCGCTGAGGAGTAGGAGCGGCAACAGATACGCGAAGTACTTGTCTTTTGAAGATATTTCAAGTTTCAATCGTAAATCTCTTGATTAGTTCACGGAAAAGTAACGTTATTTTATCGTAACGTTGACCAATACTATGAACGCATCAACGCCAATCTGACTTCGTTCCCGCATTTGCCAAACCTGGTCTGCCTCGTGCTGCTTTGCTGGCCGTGCCCGCATCGGCCGGCGAAGCGTCCATCGAGCCCACCGATAACGGTACGGACGTACATGCAGGACACGACCGTAGATACTGACGGAGTTCCAGCGAGACGGTCGGTCGCTGCCGAAGAACTGGTTGAAGCCGATTCCTGCGCACGAGCACCTCGTACCACTCGGCGATGCCGTCACGACCGCAGAAGGTCAGGCAACTCCTTTGCTACCTTCTCGACACGGTGATCATGCCCGGCACCGCGCATCGCCTCGCCTGGTCGGCGACCGAACTGTTTGAAGGTGTGCCGGTCTCGACCCCGGTGCTGGTCATCAACGGCGCCTTGCCGGGGCCGACCCTCTGCCTGACCGCGGCGGTGCACGGCGACGAACTCAACGGCATCGAAATGGTGCGCCGCGTTATGCACGAAATCGCGCCAAGCAAATTGTCCGGCGCCATGATCGGCGTGCCGATCGTCAATGTTCAAGGATTCCGCCGTGGCTCACGGTACCTGCCGGACCGGCGCGATCTGAACCGTTACTTTCCGGGCAATCCCGAATGGCAGCGCCGCCGCTCGTATTGCCAATGCGTTGTTCGAAGATGTAATCGCACATTGTGATGCGCTTGTCGACTTGCACACAGGGTCCTTCGAGCGCGCCAACCTGCCGCAAATTCGCGCAGACCTCAGGAATCCTGATGTCGTAACTCTGACTCAGGGTTTTGGCTCCATGGTTGTGCTACACAGTTCACCGCGGCGCAGGCACGCTGCGTCATGCGGCGACGATGGCCGGCATACCCGCGGTTACTGTCGAAGCAGGCGGTCCATCACAGCTCGAGCTTGCCGAGGTAAAGCACGGCGTTAAGGGCATCGAGACCTTGTTGAGCACGCTCGGCATGACCAGGAAGAAGCGATTCTGGGGAGACCCGGAGCCCGTCTACTATCGTTCGTCCTGGGTACGCGCAAACAACGGCGGAATTTTGCTTTCCGACGTCAGCCTGGGCAGCACGGTTCGCAGAGGCGACCTGCTCGGCACCATTACCGATCCGATGAGCAATCAGAGTTCGAAGGTCTTTTCGCCCTACGCCGGCCGAATAATCGGCATGGCACGCAACCAGGTCGTCATGCCAGGCTTTGCCGCTTTTCACGTCGGCATTCAGGCGGGCGACATCGTTGCTGAAGACGCCCCTCCCGAAGTTGCAAAAAAGCCAACCATCGGTGGTTACGTGGACGGTATGTCCGAGTAAACTGCGTTCTCGATGAGCGCAGCCCGCAAACCCCTGTCCAGCTACTGGAGTCCCCGTTATTGGCCCGTCTGGGCGGGTATGGGCGTGCTGCGGCTGATCTGCCTGTTGCCGCATCGCTCCGCATTGCCATTGGGCGCCTCCTCGGACGCCTTGCCTACGCCGTCGGCGGTTCCCGGCGGGCTATCGTACGACGCAATATCGAACTGTGCTTTCCGGAGCTGGCACCGGCCGAGCATGATGCCCTGGTCTTCGATCATTTCAAGGCACTCGGTATGACTGTGATTGAAATGGGGCTCGGCCGCTGGGCCACGGACAGGCACCTGGCGTCGATTACCAGGCTCACCGGTATCGAACATGTGAATGATGCGCTGCAGTCCGGCAAAGGCGTGATATTGCTGAGCGCGCATTTCACGACGCTGGAGATCATGGGTCGCGTGCTGGCGCTGAACATGCCGCCCTTCGACGCAGTGTTCCGCCGCAACCGCAGCGAATTCATGACAGAATTACAGCGCACCGGTCGTGAACGCTCGGCCGAATCGACTATCGAGAAACGAGACATCAAGCAGATGGTCAGAAGCCTGCGCGCCAACCGCGCAGTCTGGTACGCACCGGATCAAAGCTACAACCGCAAAGGTTCGGAAGTCATTTCGTTCTTCGGCATTCCCGCGATGCACACGACTGCAACCTCTACGCTTGCTCGCCTCGGACAGGCCGCCGTCGTGCCCTTCTTTCCTCGGCGGCTCAAGGACTCGACGTATGAACTGACGCTGTATCCCGCATTCGATAATTTCCCGAGCGACGATCCGGTTGCGGATACCAGGCGCTACGTCGACCTCCTGGAACAGCACGTACAGCAGCTGCCCCGAGCAATATTTCTGGATACACCGCAAGTTCAAAGACCTGCCGGACGGCTATCCCGACTACTACGCCGATCTTGAGGCGTCGAAATAGCCTTCCAGGAGCTGTTCCCAGCTCCGGGCGCGAAAATTAAGCTTCGGGTCGAGACCGACAATCTTGTGCAACGAGCGATGTAGACGACCCAGCGTCTGCTGCTGCCATGCGCCAAGTGGCCGCAACGCTCCCTTGTCAAAGTCCAGCATCCAGAGCTTGCCGGAGTCGTCGATCTGCAGGTTATAGGCGTTCATATCGGCGTGGTAGACGCCTGCCCCATGGAAGTCGTGAATTGCAGCGCCAACCGACTGCCAGAACGCATCGTCGGGTTCGTTCTCTGCAATGTACTGCGACAACGGCATCACGTCGGGTATGCGCACCGTAATAAGATCGGCCGTGTAGAACGTCCCATGTTGACAGTAGCGCGCCGCCGCCGGACGGGGCACGTTGAAGTTATTCGAGGACAGCTTGTCCAGCAATCGCCATTCGCGGAAAGACCGCGTCTTGTCGGGCCCCGAGTAAACGAAGGTGTCTTTTACAAGCTTGCCGATCAATCCACCTCGCATGTAATGGCGCAGTACGAACTGCCGCGGCACGTTACCGACGAACATCGTATTACCGCGGCCGCTGGAGCGTAGCGCACCGGTCAGCGCTTCGGCATGCGGCCAGGCATCGGGGGTGAAGAGCTCCTCCGATATCTGGTTGATAATTGCCTTATCGTATAGGATGGCGCCGGTCGCTGTTTTTTCGACGGTTTCTGTCAAACCTCCCACCCTCTTGTCACTAGTCTGATTTGATGATGCCTGAATTAGCCGTCCATTCGAAGCCAGAGTCAATCTGCGTACTGCGACTTTCAGCGATTGGCGACACCTGCCACGCACTTGCCGTCGTCCGGCGCCTGCAGGACAACTGGCCAGACAGCAGGATCACCTGGATCATCGGCAAGACTGAGGCGTCGCTGATGGCGGGCATCACCGACATCGAATTCATTGTCTTTGACAAGTCCCGTGGGCGTCGCGCCTATAAGGATGTCAGCGCACAGCTTGCGGGACGACGCTTTGACGTCGCGTTGTGCATGCACGCCTCCCTGCGAGCCAACTTACTTTGCCGCCGTATTCCGGCGAACATACGACTGGGCTTCGACAAGGCGCGGGCGCGCGACTTTCAGTGGCTGTTCACCAACCGCCGCATCCCGGCAGCCCACGGGGAACATGCGCTCGAGGCCATGATGGCGTTTGCAACGGCGATCGGCGCAGGGACCCGTGACCTGCGCTGGGATATTCCGTTGCCGGAGAGCGCCAGCGAGTTCCCGGGTCAGTTTCTCGATTCCGGTCGGCCGCTCGTTGTGCTGAGTCCGTGCAGCAGCCAGCGCAGTCGCAATTTTCGCAACTGGAGCGTCGACAACTACGCCGAAATAATTCAGCACCTGAGGCAGAGCTACGACTGCAACGTGCTGCTGACCGGCGGCAACTCGGAGACCGAGCAGCGCTACGGCACGACGCTTGCCGGCACGGGCGCCGTGAACCTGATGGGCAAGACCTCGCTGCAAGAGCTGCTCGCGCTGATCGGCGTCGCACGCCTGGTGATCTGTCCGGATTCTGGTCCGGCACACATGGCAGCGGCGGTGAATACCCCCGTCATCGCCCTTTTTGCGACCTCCAATCCCGACCGCACAGGCCCATACCTGTCGCGTCACCTGACCGTCAATCGCTATCCGGACGCCGTCAGAAAATACCTCGATCGCGAGCCTGACGAGCTTCGATGGGGGCAGCGTGTGCGCAATCCGGATGCAATGGATCTAATCACAATCGCGGACGTTAGCAGCAAAATCGACGAGTTTTTCGCGAAATAGCTAGATATTGTCGACTTTATCGCCGAACGCGCCGGCATTGTCGCTGGCGTGGCGAATGCGCTCCAGGATTGCCTCTGGCTGCAATTCCTTGAGACACCGCAAGTGACCCAACGGGCAGACCCGCTCGAAACACGGGCTGCACTCGAGGTCCAGGTGGTGCACATCGCAGCGCTCCGTCAACGGTGGTGTGAAGTGCGGCGAGGAGGAACCATAAATACCATGCACGTGGGTGCCGACGGCGGCTGCAATGTGCATGAGCCCCGAATCGTTACTGACCGCCTGCTCGGCGAAGCCGAGTAGATCTATCACATCGGCGAGCGACGTCTTGCCGCAGAGATTGATAGCCGCGCTGTTCGCCGAAATAACCTCGCCGGCGCCATGATCCTTCTCAGAGCCCAGCACCCAGACCGCATACCCGGCCTCGTCGAGATTCCCGGCAAGCATCGCAAAATAATCGATGTGGCCAGCACTTTGCCGGACCGTACTCGGCACCCGGCATCATCGCCACGACTGGCATGGTGCTTTCAAGCTGCAGCGTTGCCAGCAGCCCGCGCTGGCGATCCTTGTCCACGGTCAACCGCGGATAATGCGATTCGGGGGGCGGCTGCGTATCACTTGCTGCGTCGCCGACGCCCAGGGCGAGGAATCGCTTCACCGTCTGATCCAGCACGACCGGGTCGAAAGCCCTGACATCGTTGATGAGCCCGAATCTGGATTCGCCGCGAAAACCGGTTCGCCGGGGAATTCGCGCGAGCCATGGAATCAACGCCGACTTGAAGGATCGCGGCATGACTATCGCTCGCGCGTAGCCTTCGTCTCGCAGCGATCGCGCGATACGCCTGCGTTTGGCGAGGCCGATCTCACCGTGACCGGTCTCGGCCGCAATCCCGTGGCGGATCTCAGGCATGCGAGCAACGATGGGCAACGACCAGGATGGCGCCAATACGTCCAGCGGCCGCTCCGGGTCCCGGGCTTTCAGCAGCTTGAACAGCGCCTGCGCCATGACCATGTCGCCGACCCAGGAGGGTCCCACTATCAGCGTTGCGGGGTTCAGGGTTTTTGCCGATCGCCAAGTTGATCCAGGTAGTCCTTTACCCCGTTCTCAACAGGCCGAAAATCGACGTCGCACCCTGACGCGCGCAGCTCCGTCAGGTCAGCCTGCGTATAGCTTTGATACGCGCCCTCCAGGTGCTCGGGAAATGCTATGTAGCGGATCTTCCCCTTGCCGTGCCAGTTGATGACGGCGCTGGCGACATCGTTGAAGCTCTGTGCCCGCCCGGTACCGGTATTGTAAATACCCGACACACCAGGGTTCTGCAGGAACCAGAGGTTGACGGCGCAGACATCGTCGACGTAGACAAAGTCACGCAGCTGCTCACCATCCCCGTAGCCTTCCGTGCCCGAGAACAGCCGTACCTCGCCATCGTCCTGAACCTGGTTGTTGAAGTGAAACGCGACGCTGGCCATCGCGCCCTTGTGCTGCTCGCGCGGGCCGTAGACATTGAAGTAGCGCAAGCCGACGACCTGGCTATCCGGATTTGCCGCGACGCGCCGCACGTAGCGATCGAACTGCAGCTTCGAATATCCGTAGACATTCAGCGGGCTCTCGAAAAGCGGGTCCTCGACGAAACTTTTCGAGCCGCCATAAACGGCGGCCGACGACGCATAGATAAAGGGCGTACCACCGTCGAGGCAATGATGCAGCAACCGCTTGGAGTACTCGTAGTTGTTCTCCATCATGTATCGACCGTTCCACTCGGTTGTTTCGGAACAGGCGCCCTGGTGAAACAGGCCCTTGATCTCGTTGCGGAACGCTTTGTCCGAACTGAGCCTTTGCAGCAAGTCGTCCTTGTCGAGATAGTCGGCAATCGGCAGGTCCGCGATGTTGGCGAACTTGTGACCGTCTTCGAGATCATCGACGACAACAATATCGTCGTAGCCGTGATCGGCGAGCGTACGCACGAGATTACTACCTATAAAGCCGGCGCCGCCGGTAACGATATGCATGATGCTGATTCCCTGCGGGATACGTTGGTTCGGCGGTTAGTCGTCCGCCGCGGTCATTTGGTACTGGGCGCCGCAATACGGGCACTTCGCCTCGCCCGTCTCTTCAATGGGAAGGAACACCTTGGGGTGCGAATTCCACAGGTACATGCCGGGCATCGGACAACTCAACGGCAGGTCCCTGGAACGAACGCCGTATTTGTGTTGCGCATTGGCCGGGATGAGATTCTGGTCAACAGTTCCTGCTCTGGCAGCCACGGGCTTCCTCTATAGGGTGTGTTTCGTTGGCCACAAATTATATGCGCTGCGTCGCGCCGCGGCCATGCTCAATCGAGCCATTGCCGCCAGATAGCCTCGACGAATTCGCGTTCCCGACGGAATTCCGCGACGCCGGCGAGCGGTGGCTGATCGTCGATTGCCAGATGATGCTGTCGCAGGCGGTAGCTGCGGTAGCAATCCTGCAGGCGTCTACCCACATCGGACGCAAGCGTAGCGCTGTCAACGAGCGCATCAAGTTGCCGGATATTGTCGGTGAATTCGATCAGGCCAGGATCCGTTTCCGCCCTGCTGAGCACCAGGAACTGGACAAGAAACTCGATATCTCCGACGCCCCCGAGACCGTTCTTTAGATCGAACTGCCGCTTGCTGCTCTGATCCAGCTCTTTGCGCATCCGCTGGCGCATGGAGATCACGTCCTGGCGCAGCGAATCCCGTTTCACTCGGTTGATCAGCGTATCTTCGCGAATGCGCTCAAACTCCCGGGAAACCCCGGGACTTCCGGCCACGGGTCGCGCTCGCAGCAAGGCCTGGTGCTCCCAAGTCCAGGCGTTGTCTTCCTGGTAGCGCTCGAAAGCCTCCGTACTCGTTACCAACAGGCCCGAATTCCCGTCGGGGCGCAATCGAGTGTCAATGTCGTACAGCTTCCCGGTCCCTGTCTGTGTCGTCAGGAAAAGCACCAGCCGGCGGACGAGGCGGGCAAAAAACATCGTGTTATCGAGAGGTTTCTCGCCGTCCGTTACGGCTGAATCCCCATGCGAATCGTGCAGGAAGACGATATCGAGATCAGACCCGTAGGACAGCTCGAGCCCGCCGAGTTTTCCATAGCCAATAATGCCGAAGCCGGCCTCTTTCCTGACGCCATCGACGACGTAGCACGGCACGCCGTGCCGTTCAGTCATGTCCCGCCAGGCAACTTTGAGCGCCTCTTCCAGCACCGTTTCTGCGAGCCAGGTCAGGCCGTCACTGACCTTCATTATGGGCAGGCTGCCTGTAAAATCGGCGACCGCAATACGGAACTTCGTTGCTCTTTGATAGCCGACGATCGACTGCATGCGCGTTTCACTGTCGCTCGCGACTCATGGCTGACATGCGCGCCGCGAGCTCGGCTTCGAGGTCCACCTTGGATACAGTGCTCGAGTACATCTGCGGATCCAGCAGCTCATCCAGCAACGCCGGCTGTCTCTCAATCTGATCGGCGATATATCGACTTCGGGCACAAAGTTCGACGAGCCGCGTCATCGCGCCGGGGTTCTCGTTCAGCAGGGCGAGGTAGGCACTACGACGCAATATAGCTGCCGTCACATCGAGCGCGCGATGCAAGGCGGACAGAGGCTCCGTAGTCTCCAGGATCTTCAGCAGCAGCGTCGGCACGAAATCGACCTAGCCGCTCCGCGGCAATCGCGTCGATCTGCTGTGTCGCCGGCGAGGCAGCGAAAGCCACGATGCGGGACGCCAGCTTCGCCGTGTCCGTAACGCCTTCGCGCTGCAGCAACTCCTGCCACTGCTGCTCGTCGGCCGTCGACTCCCATGCGCGCGCCAGCCGCTGTCGCAATGGCTCTTCGTCACCATCGTCAGCCGGGGCGACGCGATCAAATTCCTGCGAGATTGCGGCGCGATGTCGCGCGAGATCCTTCTCAAGGTGACCCCAATCCGGATAGCCCATGGCGAGGCACAGTCGCGCGCGATCCACGTTGCTCCTGGGCAGATCGTGTGTCTGCTGATCGCGAATTGCCTGGATGAAATTCTCGATGCGACGCAGAAAGCGGTACGCCAGCAGGAGTTTTTCTGCGCTGTCTTTCGCTAAACCGCGACGACTGATCAGCCTGGGCAAGACCTTCTGTAACTCGCGGCTCTGCAGTGCGATATCGCTACCACCGCGGACGAGCTGAAACGACTGCACGATGAACTCGGCCTCGCGAATTCCGCCGGGCCCCAGTTTGACATTGTCGGTGAGCTCGCGACGCGCAACCTCTGTCGCGATCATCGCTCGCATCTCTCGCAAGGACTCGAACACCCCGTAGTCGAGATATCGTCGATAAACGAATGGCCGTATTAAGCCGTTGTGGAGTTCCTCACTGACGCTCTGCGAAGGCTGCGTGCCAACGATGCGCGCTTTGACATAGGCATAGCGCTCCCACCCTCGCCCGTGTTGCAGCAGGTAAGACTCGAGCGCAGCAAAACTGACGACCGGCGGCCCGCTGTCGCCAAAAGGGCGCAGCCTCGTATCGATACGAAAGGCGATTCCATCAGCGGTACGCTCATCGATCAGTGCGATGATCTGCCTCGTCAGGCGCGCAAAGTACTCTTGGGCACTGACCGCACGCGGACCGTCGGTTTTGCCTTCGTGCGGGAACAGGAAAATCAGGTCGATATCGGATGAAAAATTGAGTTCGCGGCCGCCCAGCTTGCCCATGCCAAGGATGATCAACGGTACGACTTGTCCTTCGTCGTCGCGCAGATGGCCGTAACGCGCCTGAAGTGACCGCTCAGCGTGGCGGGTTGCCACGTCGAGCATCAGGTCCGCGAGCAATGACAGCTGCAGCAGTGTCTCATCGAGGTCTGCCAGCGCGAATATCTCTCGCCACAGAATACGCAGCAGACTGCGATTTCGAAAACGGCGAAGCTCC
The DNA here is from genome assembly GCA_963841145.1 of uncultured Gammaproteobacteria bacterium. Classification (GTDB taxonomy): domain Bacteria; phylum Pseudomonadota; class Gammaproteobacteria; order Steroidobacterales; family Woeseiaceae; genus UBA1847. Next base: position 33,657 of record CAWJBO010000013.1, on the reverse strand, counting down.
GACTTCAGTGCGTCGACATCGTCGGCGAAAGTCGCATTCCCGAACTGTGCTTCGAGGTCCGTTGCCTCGCTGAACGTGTCCACATGTTCAACGAACCACTGCCATTCCCTGAGCAACACTGCGCCGGCGAATTCGCTGCAGGCAACGACACGCAGCAGTGATTCGGCGTGTTCGTTTGCCAGCGAGACAGCGCCATGCTGTTCTTCCAGCCGCTCAAGCCATTTCAGGACGTGATCCTGCAGATCCGGCGGAAGGCCTCCTATCGTGGCGACAGCATGCTTCTTCAGCGTAGCTTCCATGATCTGCAGTCTATCGAAAAACAGACCCGACTCCGGCACTATTGATGGCATGACCGAGAAACACCTGCTCATCGTCTACCACTCCCAATCCGGCTCGACCGAGCGTATGGCGCAGGCCGTAATCCGCGGTGCGTCGCACCCGGATATTGCCGGTGTCGAAGTGCGCATCAGAGCGGCGCTCGAGGCGGACGCTGACGATTTGTTGTGGGCAGATGGCTTTATTCTCGGCACGCCGGAAAACTTCGGCTATATGAGCGGCGCGATGAAGTATTTTCTCGACCGTGTCTTCTACCCTTGTGAAGGCAAGATCAACGGTCGACCATGGGCGCTGTTCGTGCGCGCCGGAAACGACGGCTCGGGCGCAATAGCCAGCACTCGCCGCATACTCACTGGCCTCGGCGTTCGCGAGGTCCAGGAGCCGGTTCTTATCAGCGGCGACTTCGACGAGACGAGGCTCGCCGAATGCGAAGAACTGGGCCTGACCATGGCGGCCGGGATCGAGGCGGGCGTTTTCTAAGCCGTTACAGTGCCTTGGATTGGCGGACTTCCGCGAAACCCGACAGTACTTCGTCAAGGAGTTCGGGCTTGCCGATCAGGTGACCCTGGGCAAAATCGACACCCAGCTTGGTTATCAGCTGTCGTGTCAGGTCCGACTCGACGTACTCGGCAACCGTCTGCAACCCCATAACCTCGGCAACCTGCGTGATAGCCGCGACCATGGACTCGGATATACGGTTGTCAGTGATATCCCGGATGAATCCACCGTCAATCTTCAGCGTATCAACATTGAAGTTTTTCAGATAGGCGAATGAGCTCAGTCCGGCGCCGAAGTCGTCCAACGCAATTGTGCAGCCGCGCCCCTTCAAACTGTCGATGAAAGTCTGCGCTTTCGCAAGGTTGGATACTGCTGCGGATTCGGTGATTTCGAAGCACAGGGATTCCGCCTTGATGCCTGAGTGCTGTAGCTCCTCTTCGATAAAGCTGAAGATGTCATCATCGCCCAGTGTCTGTCCCGAGAGATTGACGGAGAAGATCGCACCACTGTCTTGTATAGCATCCTTGAATCCCAGCAAGCGCTGCGATGGTCGATGAGACAACCCAGCGATCGATTCGAGGCATGATGTGATAGCGCTCAGCCGCGGACAGTAGCGCGTCCGTCGATACAGCGTTGCCGTCCGAATCCGCCATACGTAGCAGGATTTCAAAGCGCGGATTACTCGAACAGCCGTTCAAGCTCACGATAGGTTGTGCTCGCAGTTCGAAGCCTTTACCGTCAAGTGCCTGCTGTATTTCCGACACAAGCTGCATGTCATCGTAGCGCCGGATAATGCTCTGATTGCCATCGTCAAACACTTCAATGCGATCGCGTCCATGGTCCTTCGCCGACTCGCAAGCCATACGCGCGGTCGTCAATGCGCTACCGTCGTCACCGTTGGCATGCGAAAACTCAGCGATACCTATACTCATCGTAACCTGCAGTGACTTGTCGCCCTGCAGGTAGCGCAACTCGGATTTCTTCTCGCGAATGTCGTTGGCGAACTGCAGCGCTTTCTCAGAGTCAGCGTGCGTCAGGAGGATGCAGAATTCATCGCCGGCAAGACGAGACAGTACTGCGCTGTGCGGCAGGTCCTCCTCGAGAACCCGGGCAAACCGAATCAAGACCTCATCGCCCGCTTTGCGTACCGAAACTGTCGTTAACCAGCTGCAGATTATCGAGGTCGAAATAGATTAGCTGGTGCGTGTCCGACGCGGATGACAGGCCCCTCCAGGATTCCTGCAGTTGCGCCTCGAATCCGGAACGGTTCATGAGCCCGGTCATCGAATCGAAGGACTGCTCGATAACGTACTCAACCTTGCGCGCGATATGCGACATGAAACGTCGGTCGCTGTTCGAGAAGTCCTGCTTGTCGACACGCCCGAGCTGCGCGAAAACGCCCTCCAGGTTACCGTGCTTGTCGCAGACAGGTGTCAACAAGGCCTGGTAGCCCTGCTCGGACTCATTCTTTGAGTCTTGCAGGGCCGGAATTTCGAATACGCGCGGCTGCCGATCGCCCTCAAGCTTTGGCATGAGCACATCGGTCAGGTAACGATCCAGCACCTTGCGATTAACGTTCTTCCAGCTGGAGTGCGTCGCACTGATGCGGATGCGCTTTGCAGGAATCAACAATACGCTGTAATTGATGCCGAGATACCGACCACTTTGACCAACAAGTTCCGCCAGGCTCGAGTGACTCCGAGACGCGTGGTGAATCTTCTCGTCTACATCGTAGATGTGCTGCAGCTCTCTTTCGACCTGCTGCACCCGGCCGTCTTTCCGAAGCAGATTCCCTGCGATACAGAGATTCTCGCCAATAAGCTCGAGGGCCGGCTCGAGAATAGTCTTGAGCAAAGCGGGATTGAACGACGAAGACTGTCCGACATTCTTTGAAAATACGGAGAGCAGAACACCGTTGATTTCACGAGCATCGTCGTAGACCGGCAGCATCAGGACGGTCCTCGCCGATGGCAGCGTTTTCTTCAGAAGCCTCAGCGCTACCTTTAAGTCCCGAGATGACACGCTCGGGCAGCTCAGCCATGAAATTTTCGACTTCAAAGTCGTCTGCGTCCGCGCTGTTCCAGACGCGTCGTCGTGCCCGGTCATAGAAACAAAATGCCTGTGCTCGCGGCGCCAGCGACCGCAGCAGGGCAACCGCCTTGCCCGCATCCGTTGCGAGATCTGGTTCGACTTTTCGTCCGGCACGAGCGCTCCAATCCATGATGCGCGAATATCAGTGCCTTACGATGCCAGCGACGGCGGTGCGACGCTGTGACTTAGGTCTCAGCTGTAACTTTTTTCCCTTGTCGATTCAGGCGTTTACGTGCGATTAAGCCCAGATAAAGCACATTCCGCTGCAGCCTGTGCAGAAGCCCCGGATCACTGCTCGGCCAGCCATTCGTCGTCGGACCCCTCGTTAACACCTTCAAACAACGGCGTACTCAGGTAGCGCTCGCCGGTGTCCGGCAGCATGGCGAGAACCACAGATCCTTCCGGTGCCTGCCTCGCTATCGTCAGTGCGGCCGCCAGTGTGGCACCGCCGGAAATGCCTGTGAAGATGCCCTCCTTCGCGGCAAGCTCACGCGATACGGCGATCGACTCATCATCGGTGACCGGCACCAGCTCGTCGAAGACTTTCCGGTTGAGCACTTCCGGTATGAAATCGGGAGTCCAGCCCTGAATTTTGTGCGGGCTCCATTCCTCACCGGCAAGCAGCTGCGCGGCTGCAGGCTCGGTTGCCACGATCTTCACGCCGGGTCTCGCGACTTTGAGGACCTCCCCGACACCGGTCATCGTTCCGCCGGTGCCGTATCCGGTAACCCAGTAATCGAGCCGCTTGCCCGCGAAGTCCCGCAGAATCTCCGGTCCCGTTGTCTGCCGATGATATTCCGGGTTTGCCGGGTTCTGGAACTGGCGCGCGAGAAACCAGCCGTGCTTTTCTGCAAGCTCTTCCGTCTTCCTGACCATACCCGAGCCGCGCTCTGCCGCCGGCGTCAAGATCACTTTCGCACCGAGCCCACGCATAATCTTTCGCCGCTCGATCGAGAAGGAATCCGCCATAACCGCCACGAAAGGGTGGCCCTTGGCCGCACAGACCATCGCAAGTGCAATGCCCGTATTGCCCGAGGTTGCCTCGATTACGGTCTGCCCGGGCTTCAGGGCGCCGCGGGCTTCCGCGTCGGCAATGATTGCATGCGCCAGTCGGTCCTTGACGGAGGCCATTGGATTAAACGATTCCACCTTGACGTACATTTCAACGCCAGCGGGCGCCATACGGTTCAGGCGCACAATCGGCGTATTGCCGATGGTCTCCAGGATATTGTTATAGATCATTTTATTGTTCCCTGTTTTTCGGCCCGCATCGCCACTTGCAGCGAAGCGCGATCCTCTCTGAGTATCTTGCTTTCGGCCCACAATAGCCTACTTCGTTCTTTATCTGTTATATCTTACCGACTGGCGGCACCATGCCGTTGCAACTGAATGACATATCCTTAGTCCGATACCGAGTATTCATCCGGCGACTCAATCGATGAAACTACAACAACTAAAATACCTGCTTGCGATCGCGGACAACGGCCTGAACATTACAGCGGCCGCCGAGCGCCTTTACACGTCACAACCCGGCGTTAGTAAACAATTGAAGCTCCTCGAGGAAGAGCTCGGGCTGCAGCTTTTCACGCGCAAGGGGAAAAGTCTGGACGGGGTGACGCCCGCCGGGGAGCAAGTAATCAGGCGCGCACGCCTGATCATGCAGGAAGTCGAGAACATCCGCAGCCTTGCATCGGAGTACTTCGAGCAAGAAGAAGGCTCGCTCGCCATAGCAACGACACATACCCAGGCACGCTACGTTCTACCAGATATCGTCGGCAAGTTTCGCGAGCGATTCCCGAAAGTCAGCCTGAATCTTCACCAGGGAACGTCGGAACAAATATCGGACATGGTTGCGGCAAACAACATCGACTTCGCAATTGCGACGGGCTCGAAGGAGCTCTTTTCAGAACTGCTGCTCGTGCCAAGCTATCATTGGGATCGTTCAATCATTGTCCCGAAAGGACACGATCTAACACGTCTGGATCGCAAGCTTACGTTGAGTGATCTCGCAAAGTACCCGTTGGTGACTTACGTGTTTAGCTTCGGGGGACAAAGCTCATTCAAACGTGCCTTCTCAGACCAGGGGCTCGAACCCAATGTCGTCTTCACTGCCCGGGATGCCGATGTCATTAAGACCTACGTGCGTATGGGCATGGGTGTCGGCGTTGTCGCCAGCATGGCCGCCGATTGTTCAGACAGAAAGGACCTTCAGGCCATCGACGCTGCCGGACTTTTCCCGCGCAGCACGACGTGGATAGGCTTCCGGAAGGATGCCGTTTTGCGTCGCTATATGACGGAATTCTTGCAGCTGTTTGCCCCGCACGTGACGGCGAAGCATATCGAGGAAATTCGACGTTCCGCCTCGCAGGACACGATCGACCGACTGTTTCGCGACGCAACCTTGCCACTTCGCGGTGGCTGTGACGACGGCGCCAACGAAGCCGCTTAGTGAAGCCGTTGGTACAAACTCAATAAATACGCACGCCACCGTGACGCTTCCTGCTGCTGTGATCCAGCCACCACAGGCCCGCGAGAAATCCGCCAATCAGGCAGACGCCAATAGCCGCGCCAACCCAGCTTAAGGGCAGGCTGCCCTTGTAGCGCTCCTTCATCCCCTGGATGCTGGCATTCTCTGCCTGCAGCGCTGCAACCTCCGACTCAGCGCCTGCCAGCTTTTCAGTCAGCGTAGCCGCTTCATTTTTCAGACCCTCAATCGTCGCAGCGGGGCCCGCGAACGCGCGTTTTGTTTCTTCCAGTTCGGCTGCCAGTGCGTCTCGCTCTGCGGCCGTCTCCGCGACAATGAGTTTGGCGGGTTTCTCGTCGACGAGGTAGGCGGCCTTGACGTAGCCACTCGTTCCGTCAGGAAGCTGCACGTTGGCATAGTTGCGATCCCGCGAGATGATCTCGAGCTGCTGGCCACTCTCGAGCATTCGAAAAGCGCGGTCACTGGTGTCTTCGGCCTGGTGCAGACCGAGCCGCAGGTTGTCGGTGATGTACGCAGTCTCAGCAGCAGCCACGATCGGCAGCAGCGCAAGGACTCCTATTAGCAAACGCATCTTCAATCTCCGTTACTGGCCGCGAGTGTACTACACAGAATACCTGTGCGATGTGAGCTATTGTTCGTAAAGCCAGCGCAGCAGCGCTTCCTGGACTTCCTCACCCGGACCGCGATGCACGTCGGTGTGGTTCTGCATGGCGACAACGGCCACGCGGCGCCCCGATCTCGTCTGCAAATAGCCCGCAATGGCGGTCACATGGTCCATTGATCCGGTCTTCAGGTGCGCCTTGCCAATTAGCGGTGAGCCCTTGAAGCGACGCCGCAGTGTGCCGTCCAGGCCGGAAATCGACATCGAGGCCAGGTATTCGGGCATATACGGCTGCTGCCAGGCGAAGTGCAACAACGAGACCATGTCCGCCGCGGCTATGCGCGAATCTCGTGAAAGTCCTGCGCCGTTTTCGATCGCGCACTTGCACGACTCCAGGTCGTTGTCGGTCAGCCATTGGGCGATAACATCCCTGCCGCCACCCTCGGTACCGGGCGGTCCGTTCACTTCCGCCGACAATGTATGGACGAGCTGTCGTGCCATGACGTTGTTGCTGTGCTTGTTGACGCGCGCAATCATTTCATTGAGCGGCAATGAGTCAAAGGACAGGAATGGCTCCGCGTCTTCGGGAACGCTTGTGCTGACGTCCACGTTGCGCCAGCCGCCGTCGAATCGACCGCCAAGCTCGCTCCATAGCGACTTGAAAAGGCCGTAGACATACTCGTTATGGGAGAGCGCTGTGCGATCCAGCGCGTATCGCCGGCAGCCGTCGGGAAATTTGCCCGAGAAAGTGACTTCATCGACGGCTTCATTGGTCGTAATCGTGATGCCGCGCTGATATCCACGGCAACTACGCGCCGCAAGTCCGAGTCGGTTACGGATGCGCAGATTATCCAGCGATGGATCGAGCTGTACCTGTACGCCGCCGGATTCCGGATCGGGTTCGAACCAGTACCGCACAACCTTGAAGTTCATCAGCAGTGCATTGGGCGCAACGTTGTAAGCACGCAAAGGCTGACGATCGAAGGCCGCGGGATCATAATCGCCGACGTCGAAGTAGCTGTCATCAATCAGCAGGTCACCCGTGATTTCGCGTATTCCCATGCGCTGAATCGTGCGTAGCAGCTGCCAGACACGTTCTGTGACAAGAAAGGGGTCGCCGTAGCCCTTGAGCAAAAGGTCACCGTCAAGCCGATCACCCGTTACCTCTCCTCGCAGGAAGACATCTGTTTTCCAGCGATACGAAGGTCCGAGAATATCGAGCGCCACCAACGTCGTGAGCAGTTTGATCGTCGATGCGGGGTTCCGCTCTTCGCCCTCTCGCCAGCGCAGCAAAACCTCGCCGGTCTCGACATCTGCAGCGTAAATGCTAAGCGACTCATTGGGCAGCTGGCGGAGGTTCATGACACTCTGAACGCCAACCGGCAGATCCGAGTCTTCGGAGCGCGCGATACCCGCCAGCATTGCTGCCAGAAGGAGCGCGAATAGGACGTGTTTCATGCGACCGGTATCTCGTCGCATAGCCTTAGTTCGCATCGTCGACCTCGAGGGTCGGCAAGTGTCGTGCGAGGGCGCGGCTCGCAGTGCGATGTATAGCCCAGGTCAGAACCACGATCGCAGTGATACCGGCGGCGGCAATCCAGTAACCGAGGTCCGACGGTGTCGCCTCGCCGGAAAGAATCTGGCCGAGGTCACGTGCCAGTGTACCGAGATAAACGTATAGTCCGACGGCCGGCAGCATTCCCAGCGTCGTTGCAACAAGATGCGTCCGCGCCGTTACCGACGTCACGCCATAGGAATAGTTGAGGACGTTGAAAGGGATCACGAGCGAGAGTCGGGTGAGCACAATGATGAGGAAAGCCTCTTCGCGCAGACCCTTCTCAATCGCCTGCATGCGCGGATTACCTGCGACTTTTTCCTCGACCCAATGCCGGGCCCCGAGCCTCGCAACCAGGAACGCACACTGCGCGCCAACCGCGATACCCACTGCGGCAAATACGATCCCGGGCGCAAGCCCGAACAGGAAACCGGCAATCATCATTGATCCGGACCCCGGGACAAACAACACGGTCGCAACCACGACGCCCAATATGTACAGAACCGGGCCGGCGATCGGATGCAGTTTCGACCACTCGACGATGACTGCGATCCAGTCGGCAAACGGCAAGGCGTACAGGCTGTACGCCAGCGCCACGAATACGGCCGTCAGCGCAACTCTGTTGATCATTGTTCGATTCAAGAAACTTGCTCTCTCAATTATCAGGATACGGGTCGCTTGATCTTATAGCTGCGGATCCGATCTGCCAGCGTAGTCGGTCGCACGCCCAGCAATTCGGCAGCACCGCCAGCACCGGAAACCCGCCAGTTCGTCTGCTTCAATGCTTTGATAAGGTTTGCTTTCTGCAGTTCCTTGATTTGCTTCTCGGTGAGAACCTCTTCCTGGTGGGCTTCAGTCTCGCCCAACCCCGCGGCTTCGTCCCTCAGCGTTGGCATCGACAAATCCAGGCGCAGCACCTTGCCCTGCGACAGAATAACCGCGCGCTCTATGACGTTCTTGAGCTCGCGAACATTGCCCGGCCAATCATAGGATCGAAGTATCGCGGACTGCGCACGCGTCAGTGTCAGTATGTCTCGCCCGAAGTCCTTGCAGGTCTGTTCCAGAAAGTGTTGCGCCAGCTGCACCATGTCATCGCCACGCTCTCGCAGAGGCGGTACATCGATCGGAAATACACTCAAGCGGTAAAACAGGTCTTCGCGAAACCGACCGTCGACAATCAACTCTTCCAGGTTCCGATTGGTCGCTGCAATAACCCGGACATCTACGGATCGAGTTACGTCGTCGCCGACGCGCTCGAACTCGCTTTCCTGCAGGACTCGCAGCAGTTTTCCCTGCGATTCGAGTGGAATCTCCCCTACCTCATCGAGAAATATAGTGCCTCCATCAGCTAGCTGAAAGCGCCCGATACGATCCCGGTTTGCCCCCGTAAAAGCACCCTTCATGTGACCAAAGAACTCGCTTTCAAACAGCTCCTTCGGGATAGAGGCACAGTTGACCTTGACCAAAGGCCCCGGCGCACGCGGAGAACGCATGTGAATTGCGTGTGCGACAAGCTCCTTGCCGACGCCGGACTCCCCCTGCAGGAGCACGCTCGCGGGGGTTTCCGCGACAGCCTCCACGCGTTTCAACATACGGCGCAGGGATGCGCTTGTACCCACGATGTGTCCGAAGTTCATGGCAACGTTGACTTCCTCGCGCAGGTAATCCCGTTCCCTCTCCAGTTCGTCACGCAAGCTTGCGTTTTCCGCCAGCGTGCGGCGCAGTTCTCGTTCGGCTTTGTTGCGCTCTGTGACATCTTTTGACGCAACCAGCATGTGTTCCACTGCGCCCTGATCGGTGCGCTCCGAAATAGCAGACATCACCAGGTCGATGACCTTGCCATTCTTCGTAACCATCTGTCGCTTGAGGTTGTTAAAAGACCCTTCTCCGATCAGCTCTGTCAGGCGTCCGTCTGCGTACAACTTTCGATCCGCATTGCTGAAGAAATCTGTAATCGGACGGCCTACAACTTCCTCTCGCTCGAACCCCAGTTTGTGCAGCCAGTGATCGGTGACCGTTACGATCAGGCCGTCTTTGTCGACGGTATGCAACATCGCCGGCGTCGATCGATAGAGATTGCGATACTTGAAATTTGCCCTTCCCTGGTCCGAAATTTCGGCATACATCGCCACAGTCCGCACGAACGCGCCTTCACGGTCGAATTCGACGATCGCATTGGTCAGGCAGTCGACGACCTCACCCGATTTCGCCACAAAGCTGACCGGCTTGTTCTCGAGCTTTCCAGTGCGCCGCAGCGCCGGCCTCAGTTCATGCAGAACGCGCTCTATGGTCTCGGGCGTCGTGAATTCTTCCGGGCCGTGTCCAACCATCTCCTCACGGTCGTAGCCGAGGCGCGTGAGCAGAGCATCATTGACGTCAAGATAAAGGCCATCCTCGGCTATCGAGGTCGCCATGCCGGGCGCTTTGCGAAACAGCCATTGATAGTCGTCGGGAGTCATTACCGGCGCATGATATACGAAATTTCGTAAACTAGCTTACGTTTTTTCGTAATTAACGAAATTCCGTAATCACCGAATACACGTAACTCTCTGTATTTATTATGCTTTTCAAAACTGGCACGAGTTGTGCAATAAGGAAAGCAGACAAGGGGCCTTTTTTACCCCATTTGACCAACCAGGCACAGCGGATGCTGAGCCATATCGCTTAGGGACAAGACAATGAGTACCAGGAATTTAGAGAACAAACTTGCTTATGTTGGGGCGGTTATCGTCCTGACGGCGGTGCTTGCAGCCGCCAGTTCGGCGTTCGCTGCAGAACCCGCAAACACCGCCAGCACAAGCGCGGTCGACCACGCCGCAGCGGCCGAGGCCATCAACGGCGCGAAGAAGGCCATGCGTGAATCCGCCGACGAAGCGGCAGAAGCGCTGAAGCTCGAAAACGGTTTCGCCCTTGAAAATCAGCTGGCAGACATTAACTCTACGCTGATCGCGGCAAACAAGTAGGCCGCAGAAGAACCCCCTCCGGCGGCGTGCCGGCCAGGCTCTCTCCCCCTTTGACCTGGCTTACGCCCCGGAAACCGCTGGATAGGAATCCGGCAAAAACGGACCATGAAGGTCCGGCGGCACCCCCCTGCCGTTGACTACAGGGCGCCGGGGTCCGATCCGTGTCGGGTCGGCCCGCTGGTTCAATCACTGAATTCAGTTCCCCGGCGCCTTTCTTTTTTAATCCGCAGTACGATCTCGATGCGCCTTCGCCCGGTTGCCCCGGTTATTGGAATTGCGACTGCTGATAGCTTCGCGCAATCGCCGCAGCCAGTGGCGAGCCCAGGCAAATTCGATGCTGAGTATCGCAAGCCCGACCGGGATAACCACGAGCGCCGGGCCAGGCGTCACTATCATGACGACGCCCAGTAAGAGCACGGTAGCCCCGACGACGGCCACAACGACGCGCCGTGCCGCTTTATACGTCAAATGAAATGCTCTCTTCATCAGTGGACCTGCTCCGCTCCGCTTGCTTTTGCAGCGTTCTGCCGTAGCCTAAGCACGATGATAAAACTCTTGCGACTGCCGTGCCTGCTTGTGGCCGTGCTATATCCCATGGCCGTCTTCTCGACGGACGGTGACGCCTTGACAGTACAGGTAAAGGAATCGACCGTAGAATTGGAGCCCGGCGACGCAAAGCAGCGAGAGGTTCGATTGCCTGCGCTCGACATTGCCATCATTGCCTCACTTGAATGCCCGGCCAGCAGCAAGGCTGCCTCGCTGATAGTCAGCGTCTCTGACACCCATCAATACTACGGCCCCGGAGTGCTTGCGGATGCCGTCTCGCTCGAGGCCGCTTTCAGCGTACCGGCAAGCCAGCTGGCACCGGTGGTCATCTCGGAGTTCTGCGTGAAAGGCACACCTGCAGATAATCAGGGCCTGAGGCTGCACGGCATTGCAACCGCGCAGATCTCAATGCGATGTCGCGACGACAACGACTCGACCTCGCTGCACTTCACCAGCGTACCGATACCCGTCAGGCTTTACTGCCGCCCGGATGCGGCGCCGGAAGCTTCATCAGCCGACAGGTGACGCCCAAAAAACTCGAGCGTTCGTCGCCAGGCATCGCTGGCCGCAGCTTCATTGTAGTTATCACCCGTGGGGTTCGCGAACGCATGGCCAACGCCCGGGTAGACGTGAATTTCATGATTCTTGCGAAGCCGCGACAGCGCAGCCCCGAAAGCTTCGACCGATGCGACCTTGATGCCCTTGTCCTCACCGGCGAACAAGCCGAGTATCGGGCTATTGACGGGGCGGAGCTTATCCTCGTCATCAGTTACCTGCCCATAGTAAATGACAGCTGCATCCAGCTCGTCGGGAAAAAGCTGCGCAGTATTGAGCGACCAGCCGCCGCCAAAACACCAACCAAGCGATCCTATCTTCGGCGCACCCGCTGTCGCACTGACAAATTCGTAGGCGCTCCGGATATTGGCATTCGCAAATTCGGGATCCCCGACCACATTGAGCATAAACTGGCGCGCTTCCGCAGCGTTCTTCGCGACCTTGCCGCCGTAAAGATCAACAGCAAGAACGATGTATCCCTCCGCGGCAAGCCTGTCTGCCATGGCGCGAATATTGTCGTTGAGCCCCCACCATTCATGAATCATGATTACTGCTGGCAGCGGCTCAAACATATCCGCCGGCACCACGAAGTAGCCGTACACCAGCTCGTCATCTACTTCCGCATAGGGCAGATTCTCTGAGATAACCGGGCGCGCAGGCGCGATCCGGGCCGCAGCGCTGGGCGCTGTGCTGTCATTGGCATGCTCTCGCGACATCGCATCGACATTGTCACGCGCGGCGGCTTTATCGGCCGAAGCAGAAGGCTGATCTGGCGACTCACAGGCACCCAGTAGTAGTGCCATGAGGCAAAGAGCCGCGGTGGTCAGCGCGTTACGAGTTCCGGCTTTCAACATTTGCACATCCTGCAGTATTCTCTTGTCACCTGGAAGCAGCACAAGCTGGTCCCGTTCGGCCAGTAGTGTAATCGAAAACAAGGATAGGGAACCAATATGAGCCTGCTTGGCGAGTCGCTTATATACCTGCTGGCAGCGGTCATCAGTGTACCAATCAGTCGTCGGCTGGGATTTGGCTCGGTGCTGGGCTACCTGGCAGCCGGCATTATCATCGGACCGTTTGGCCTCAGGCTTGTCGACGACGCCGAACACATCCTGCATTTCGCTGAGCTGGGTGTGGTCTTCCTGCTGTTTATCGTGGGTCTCGAACTCAAGCCGGCGAGACTCTGGGTGATGCGCAACATGGTCTTTGGGCTCGGCGCAGCACAGGTCGCGTTGAGCGGTGCCGTTATCGCAACGATTGCCTGGGCGTTTGGCTTCGCCGCAAATGCGGCAATGGTTGTCGGCCTGATTCTCGCCCTGTCTTCCACCGCGTTTGTCCTGCAACTGCTGGCCGAAAAGAAACAGCTTGGCGCCACCCACGGGCGAGCAGCTTTTTCAGTTCTGCTGTTTCAGGATCTGGCCGTTATCCCGTTGATCGCGCTGCTGCCGCTACTCGGAGCCAATGCGTCCGCCGACAATGGCGTCAACTTTGTCCAGATCGGCATCATGGCTGGCACGATCGCCGCGTTGATCATCGGTGGCAGGCTATTGCTGAGGCCGATATTGCGCATGGCGGCAAGCGCCGATATTCCTGAAATCCTGACGGCAACGGCGCTGCTGGTCGTTATCGGCAGCGCCCTGTTGATGCAGGTCGCCGGCATGTCGATGGTGCTGGGCGCCTTTATCGCAGGCATGCTGCTCGCAGACTCCGAGTACCGGCACCAGTTGGAAGCCGACATCGAGCCCTTCAAGGGCCTGCTGCTCGGCCTGTTCTTTATCGCCGTCGGAATGATGGTCAACATCGGTCTTCTGTTCGAAATGCCAGGCCGCATCCTGCTGATCGTGGCATTGCTGATGGCAAGTAAAGCGCTGGTGCTGTACCCGCTGGCTCGCCGCTTTGGCATGTGCGACTGGCGGGCAGCGCTGAAACTCGCCGCCGTTCTGGCTCAAGGCGGCGAATTCGCCTTCGTGCTGTTCGGCATCGCCAGGACCGAACAGGTTCTGGAGGCCGGCACCATCGACGAACTTGTGCTTGCCGTCGCCGTCTCCATGATGATGACGCCGCTGCTCTACGCACTCGCCGAACGGCTGGGCCGGGGGATGGAAACCAAAACCGAGCCCGAATACGAGGTCCCGGAAGTCGATCACCACGACGTGTTGATCGCGGGCTTCGGACGTGTGGGCCAGATCGTCGGACGATTGCTACGCATCATCGGCAGGCCCTTCACAGCGCTGGAAAGTGACGCTGAGCAGCTGGACATCGTCCGTCGCTACGGAGCGACCGTCCACTACGGCGATGCTTCACGCCTGGACCTGCTACGCGCCGCCGGCGCGGAGCATGCGCAAGTCTTCGTTCTCGCTATCTCGGACCTCGAACAATCAATGCGCGTTGCAGAGGCCGTAACAACGCACTTCCCGCACCTGAAGATAATTGCCAGGGCGCGCAACCGTCGCCATGCCCACAAGTTAATGGACCTCGGAATTGAACATATCTTCCGCGAGACGCTGCTCTCCAGCCTCGCAATGTCAGAACTGGTGCTCCGCGACCTCGGTTATTCGGATGCAGAGGCAAAACGCCTGATAGATACTTTCTGCGAGCGCGACACCAAGCTGCTCTTCGAGCAACACGCGATTCACGACTCGGAAGAAAAATTGATTCAGTCGGTCAAGGACTCGGCGGACGAACTCGAGTCGCTGCTGCGGGTCGACGCACGCTCCTGACTACCAGTCGTCGTCGTCTTCCCATTCCTTGAGCTTGCTCTTGTCGACTTGCTGCCACTGCTTGTCGCTTAGTCGCACATACTGCACAACCCTGACCAGCGTATAGACGATGATAAAAGCGATCATGACAAGCAAAAAAGTGAGACCATCCGGCATGACGTTTGTACCCGTCTCTCGTGAACGATCAGTCTAACACCGCGGCGCAACTCAAAAATGTCCGATAACAAGACGCAAGGCTCCTTACCTCGGTGCTCTGTGTCTCTGTTCAATGAAGCCTTGCGCGATAATGAGGAAGACGTCACGACAGGACCGGTGCGGCGTACAGCGGCGCTGCTCGCGATCCCGATGATGCTCGAGATCGCCATGGAATTGATCTTCGCCGTCGTGTCGGAGTTACTACTCACGATACTCAGCGTGCTGGTGTTTCGACGTGGAAGCTGGAAGCACAATGTCGCCTGAGCCGAAGCTGATCGAGATTCAGAACGCGACCATCTGGCGCGGCGAAACCTGTGTCTTCAGGAACCTTGATCTCTCCATAGCGCAGCATGAGAAGGTCGCCATTCTCGGGCCGAACGGATCCGGGAAAACGACGTTGCTGAAGACGATCAACCGCGAGCTGTATCCGGTCGCCGGACCGGACTCGTCGATACGCATCCTGGGTCTCGAGGACTGGAACGTCTGGCAATTGCGAAAGCAGATCGGCGTCGTATCCCACGACCTGCAGCAGCGCTATACGCCGTCCACATCGGCTATCGAGGTCGTCATGTCCGGCTTCTTCGCCAGTATCGGTGTACACGGAACGCTCGCGGCCAGTGTTACACGCGAGCAACGGCAGGCCGCAGAAGCGACGATGCACGAACTTGGCCTGGATGCGCTGAAGGATACCCAGCTCGCGAGGATGTCGACCGGGCAGCAACGACGCTGCCTGCTTGCACGCGCCCTGGTGCACGACCCCGCCACCCTGATTCTGGATGAGCCCACGGCCGGGCTGGATTTTGCCGCGAGCTTTGACTACCTGGAAAGGCTGCGAAGGCTGGCGACAGACGGGCGCAATATTGTCATCGTGACGCATCACCTCAACGAGATCCCGCCCGAGGTCGATCGCGTCGTACTGCTGCAGGACGGCCGCATCGTGGCCGACGGCCCCAAGGAATCGGTCTTGAAGGACGAAATACTGAGCCGCGTTTATGAAACACAGGTTCGCGTGGCGGAAATCGACGGCTACTATCTCGCTTATCCGGGCCGAAGCGGCAAAAACGTGACCTGATACGATGCGTCAGGCTGCCAACGGGTCTAATCTCGCACTTATGTTGCAAAACGGCCAGAATAGTCGTCACTAGTACGCCGCTGATGGTACTGCCATCGTTTGCCGCCGACGGCGATATCCAGACAGGCATAACCAGCGCAGGTCCGGCAGTCTTCATTTTTGCGGTTGCCGGCGCACTGCTGCTCACACTGCTGTTTCGCTCGACCGCCAGCCAGGTCACAGGACTCATTTCGTCGCGGCTGGGGCGGTGGCGACTACAGAGCGCCCTCCGCAAGCTCAGCCCGGATGTACTGCACGACTTTATCCTGCCTGGCGCCTACGGCGGCCTCGCCAAGGTCGATCATGCCGTAATGACGGCGGGCGGCATTCTCTGTATTCAGAGCAAACACTACAACGGCATTGTATTTGGCGCCGAAGACGAAGCGCAGTGGACCAACGTTGACGGCACACGGCGGCGACGCTTCCTGAATCCCCTGATCCAGAACGAGGGCCGCAGTCGCGCACTGCGACAAGTCGTGCCCGACGTACCGGTCGCAAACCTGGTGGTCTTCACGGGCTCCGTGGAATTCACATCCGCGCCTCCCAAGAACGTTATCCACATTCGCGATCTCGAGAGTTTCATCGCCAAGTTCGTATTCGGGCCGAGCAAAGTCGAAGACTGGAACTCCGTCTGGCTCACGGTGAAATCGGCTGCCCTGACAGATGCTGGCGCACGGAAGGACCTGCAGTCCCAGGTATTGTTTACCTGACACGACACGCGGCGTCTTGGCCGATGATTTATACTCGGCTTCGATCACCTGGCCTGAGGCATGTCGCATGCAAAGCTCTGACGTTCTGATTTCATCACCTATCGGTGTACTGGCGGTGCTTTGCATCGTAGCGGCATTCTTCTTCCTGGTAGCCCAGGTCAGCGGCGCAAAACTCTTTAATTACGTCCCGCCGTTGCTGTTCATCTATGCGACGCCGGTGTTTCTCAACAACTTCGGCGTCATTCCAAGCAGTTCGGTTATCTACACCGGACTCAGCCAGTTCGCGCTGCCGGTCTTCATCGTTTTGATGCTGATCAAGGTCAACGTGCCCGCGGTCATCAAGGTGATGGGCAAAGGCGTGCTGGTGATGCTGATGGGCACTGCAGGCGTCATGGTTGGCGGTGTTGTTGCCTACCTGGCAGTGCATCAATGGCTTAGCGACGACGCATGGAAGGGCTTCGGCACGCTTGCGGGTAGCTGGATCGGTGGCACGGCGAACATGCTCGCGACCAAGGAAATGCTGGGCGCATCCGACGCGCAGCTCGGTCTGGCCGTTATTGCCGACAACGTGGTGTACGTCGTTTGGCTGCCGCTGCTGTTGATGTCGCGCGACTATGCCGAGAAATTCAATAAGTGGGCTCGTGTGCCCGAAGAACGGCTTGCGGCGATGGACGCCGCGGCGGAATTGCACCGCGAAGACGACGAGGCGCCGACAATGCAGCAATACCTGTACCTGGCGGCCGTTGTATTCGGTGTTTCGGCGATCGGACACGCGGTAGCACCCGAACTCGCCGGCTGGATCGCGGCGAGTTCGCCAAAGATGGCAGGCGTCTTTTCGGAGACGACTACGCGGATTCTGTTGGTCACGACGCTTGCACTGCTCCTGTCCACAACCGCCGCTTCGAAGCTACCTAATTCGACGGCGATCGGTACGGCGCTCGTTTACGTATTCGTCGCCGGCATGGGCGCGCGAGCCTCCATTGCCGGCCTGACTGAAGCGCCGGCGTTTGTGCTCGGTGCTTTCATCTGGATAAGCATTCACGGCCTGTTCTGCCTGGCCGGCGCCTGGATCTTTCGCGTTGACATACACAGCGTCGCGATAGCGTCTGCCGCCAACATCGGTGCGGCCGCATCGGCGCCCATCGTGGCAGCGCATCATCGACCCAACCTGGTGCCAGCCTCGATACTCATGGCGCTACTCGGCTACGCGCTGGGTAATTATCTCGCGCCGTTGACGGGTCAACTCGCGAGAATCGCCGCGGGGCAATAGCCATGTGGCAGCAACGCGCGAAACTTGCCACTTTCATCGCTATCGCGGTCGTTGCTCTTGGGCTCTGCCTGTCGGCCTGGCTTTGGCACGAGCGCCCTGCTCTCACAGAGGTTAACTGGCCCGCCCCTGTGTTCGCATCCGCATCGCTCCCCGATACGGTAACCGCGACATGGCTCGGCATATCGACACTGCTGTTCGACGATGGCGAAACACAAATCCTGATTGACGGTTTCTTTTCGCGGCCAACACTCCTGGATGCCATGCTGGACCGGCCAGTTGATAATGACGCAGCGACGATTAATTACGCGCTCGACGAGTTTCGTATGCGACGGCTTGCAGCGATTATCCCGGCGCATTCGCATTTTGATCATGCGATGGATGTCGGAGCTATTGCGAATCGTACGAGCGCATCGATAATTGGCTCCGCATCGACTGCAGAGATTGCGCGCGGCGCAGGCGTTCCGGAAGACCAGATAACGCTGGTAACCGAGAATCAACGCTATGAATTCGGCCGCTTCACCGTCACATTATTTCGCTCACGCCACGCACCCATTGGCTGGCGCGGAAGCATTCCGATTCCAGGTACGATCGATGCGCCGTTAGCTTTGCCGGCACCCGTCAGCGCCTGGCGCGAGGGCGGCAGCTACACGATCGTTATCGAGCATCCGGAAGGAACGACCGTCGTACAGGCTAGCGCCGGATTTGCCAATGACCTCCTCAACGGCATCTCCGCCGATGTTGTCATGCTGGGTGTCGGGGGCCTCGAGAGCCTTGGACGGGACTACGCCGAGCGCTACTGGCAGGCACTTGTAACGACCACGGGCGCGCAAAGCGTCTACCCCATTCACTTCGATGATTTCACACAACCCTTCGGCGAGATCGAAGTGGCGCCCAGCTTCCTGGGTGATTTCACGACTACGGCCGACTGGATGGAAGCTTTTCGCGACAGGTGGGATACGGGAACGAAGCTGTTCCTGCCCGAATTCGGCAAACCGATCGTCCTCTACCCATCGCCACCGCCCGAGGCCTGATCGGTAGCGGGGCGAATCCAGCAAGTCACGAAGCGACTGCCTGCCCTCAATAATCGCCTCTTTCTGCGCCCTGCTCAGGCGCTTGACGCGATACTCCAGCGCCGATGCCGTCGCCCGGTTACCCACGGCTTCGGAAAACTCCAGAAGCAGCGGCCCTTTTCCACGCAGGTACTTCGCGCCGCGAGCACTTTTTTCGTGTTCTGAGATTCGCCGGGCGACATCCGCCGCAATGCCGGTGTACAGGGTATCGTCAGCACAACGAACGATATACAGACTGAAAACCGCGCCGCTCACCGCCGAGAGGATTCAGGCGTTACCGCCGACCAGCGTATCGCCGAACACACGGAAAGCGCCGGCTTCCATGCTCTCCTGGTTTTCGGTCGTCTCCGCATAGGTCAGGACGATCTCCGTGGCACCACCCAGGGATTCGGCCGGCTCATGCAGGCGCAGCGTCAGCACGTTGCCCGTCAGCGCGGCTTCGCGAATCAGGTGGTGACCGCCAAACTGATGTTCGTTGATCTCGATGTAGAGGGACTCGTCGAAATCTTCCTCGATCGTGCGCATCAGCAACAGGTAGTCCCGAATATCGCCCTCATCGGTCGTTTTCGCAAAGAACAGCATCGTCGCATTGTCGCGAACGTCAAAGGCTACGGTGTCGTACTGGCGGGTATCGGTCATGAGACTCTCGATTCGTCCAGCATCTGTTGTAACAGTTCGTCCTTCTCTTGCCAAATCTCGCCGAGCCAGCGGTGCACGCGGCGCCGAAACTCCCGATCGTTCTCGTAGTCGCCGGATCGCAACCATTCGTCGATCGGCCTCTTCCTTACGTCAATAGTGACGGGCACGTGGCTGCCGCAGCACATTTCCCAGAATTGTGCCGGCCCTGCCGGATATAGCATCGTGACATCCAGAATCGCGTCGAAGAGACTGCCCATGGATCCCATCGCGATCGCGAAGCCGCCGGCTCGTGGCGGCAGGAGATGTAGATACGGCGATTTCCGCGCCTCGCGCTTCGCCTCACTGAACCGGGTACCTTCGACGAAATTTATGACGGACGTGGGTGTAGCACGAAATTTTTCACAGGCGCGCCGCGTCGTCTCCAGGTCCTTACCTTTCATGTGCGGGTTCTTCGCGAGGTAGGACGGCGAATAACGCTTCATGAATGGCATGTCCATCGCCCACCAGGCCAGCCCCAGGAGCGGAAACCAGATCAGCTGCTGTTTGATAAAGAACTTCAGGAACGGTATGCGTCGATTGAAGACCTTTTGCAGCACCAGGATATCGACCCAGGTCTGGTGATTTACCATGACCAGGTACCAGCCGTCCTTCCGCAGGCCCTCGAGACCGCGCGCCTGCCAATCTATTGACGCGGCGGTTTGTAGCATCGCCGAGTTGACCGTAATCCAGTTTTCGCCCAGCGCCATCAGCACGCCCGTGAGAAAGCGCCGCAAACCAGCGATCGGCAGCAGGAGCTTGACGATACCGAGCAGGAAGATCGGAATGAACCAGAAAATCGTATTTATCGTAAAGCCGGATAACACGATTATTCCGCGCAGTTGGCGTAAGAGTCGGGTCACGAATCATGCAATTGAGGGGAACGAAACCGCATTCTAGCTTGAAATTGACGACGCGCGTTACGCTATCAGCCATGTTCGATCGGCTCTTCCGCTGGGGCTTCTTTACGGACTCGTTTGACGGCGTTACCATGCGGCGCGCATACCGATCATTCATTGGAAGCAATCGCCATGACCACAGCAAAACGAATCGACGGCAAAGCCAAGGCGGAGCAACTGGCGCAGGCCATCACGGAACAGACCGCGGCCCTTTTGGCGGACCATGGCATCAAACCCGGGCTTGCTGTTGTCATTATTGGAGAAGATCCGGCCAGCCAGGTTTATGTGCGCAACAAGAAGCGCCGGGCCGAGGCCTGCGGATTCCATTCGGTCCAGCACACGCTTGCCGAAGACGTCGCGCAGGACGCTGTGCTGACCCTCATCGACGAGCTCAACAACGACGATGCCATTCACGGCATCCTCGTACAGCTGCCGCTGCCTGGCCACCTCGACGAGCAGACCATCACGCAGTCGATTGCGCCGACCAAAGACGTGGATGGATTTCACTTCGTCAACATCGGCAAACTGACGGCCGGTCACACCGGCGATGCCTTCGTGCCCTGCACGCCGGCAGGCTGCGTACTGATGATCGAGGACGAGCTCGGCTCCGACCTCTCCGGACTGAACGCAGTGATCATCGGCCGCTCGAATATCGTCGGCAAACCGATGGCCAGCCTGCTGATGCAACGCAATGCGACGATCACGGTCGCCCACAGCCGCACAAAGGACTTGCCGGCGGTTGTGCGCAATGCGGACATCGTTGTCGCCGCCGTCGGTCGGCCTGACATGGTCAAGGCCGATTGGGTCAAGCCAGGGGCGGTCATCATCGACGTCGGCATCAATCGCGTCGAGAAAACAATCGATGGCGAAACAAAGTCGCGCCTGACCGGCGACGTTGACTATGACGACGTTTGTACTGTTGCTCGCGCTGTCACGCCGGTGCCGGGCGGCGTCGGTCCGATGACGATCACAATGCTGATGTTCAACACCCTGCGTTCCGCGCGCCTGTCGGCCGGGCTCGAAGGCTAGTCGTCAGCGCCATCATTGCAGGCGTCTCTTCCGATCTCCGATCAGGACGATCTGCGGTGGCGATTGCCGCCACCGCAGCCTGCTCAGAATCCGGCGCTCAGCATCAGCCACGCTTTGGTCGTGTCCGTGTACGCCGTCGAATCCGCGTTAAACATCGCCAGCTTGAGCAGCAACTTGTAACGATCACCGAAGCCGCGCCCTGCCGACAAATCTATTTCGCTGCCGTAGTCCTCGCTACCCGATTCCGCGGCAAAGTCGTGATAGACCAGTTGGAAATTCCAGGGCTTCAGCTTATACAGCCGCCTTCAGATACAGATCTTCGAGCCCGGTGCCCGGGAGTCCCAAGGAACTGGTCGGCCCAGCCGTTGAAGGCATGCAAGGTCGCCAGTGGCGTACGAAACCCCTGGCCATTGTCACTGCCGAGGGACTCGAAGCCGATTCCCAGGACGAGCGCATCGATCGACCAGGTACCCTGCAGACGAAAGTAGTCTGCATCGAAGCTGGCCGTCGCATTGCCTGCATCGGACTGCCGGGCGATGTCCGCCAGAACAGCGGCGCGTCCTTCGCCTAATGCAAATCCGCCAGTCAGGCGACCGCCAAAGGTGCGAGTCGAGAACGCCGGCGCATCGTCATTGTCGATAAGGTAGGCATAGCCAACCACGTCCCAGCCGTCCGCCAGCCCGACCTTGGCGTTGAGCAGGTGTGTGTCCTGATCCTGATCACCGGCCGGAACTTCCGAACCGAAGATGCGATTCACATTTCCCACATAGCTGTAGAACAGCCTGGTCTTCTCGAAGCCCGAGTATTGAACCGAAAGCCCGTCGTAGGTCTGCTCGTTCTGCCGCCAGCCGACACCACCGACGAAACGCTGATCGTCCAGCAATATGCGTTGGCGCCCGACACGCGTTTGCCAGTCTTCATTCGGCGCATACTGAAAGTACAGCTGATTCAGATCCGATCCATCAGGATCCGCGACGACAGGGTACTGGCTGCGGTTCGGGCCGCTGGTGCCAGCACCACTGTTGAAGTCGTCAACGAGCACTTCCATGACCTGGTCGAACTCCACAAATCCCGACCAGCCGCGCCACATGCCTGTCTTGTAATTGAGGCGCAGGCGCAGTGTGGACGCGTTGGCGTCTTCCGCGAACGCATCCTGATCGACAAACTCATAACGATAACGAAGGTCCACGTTGGCATCGCCCGCAGCTATCGCCGAGGCAATATCCTCGTGCGTACTGTCGTCTGCAATAGCCGGTGCCGCCAGCGACATTGCCAATGTCGCGGACAGCGCCGCTGCAGAAAATCCATTCCTGATTCTGCTGTTCATTGCTAGTAGACGTCCTCTACGGTATTAAATATGTTGAACTTACCGGTCGGCGTGATTACCTCCGGCCCCTTGATGACGTGCTTCAGTTTCCGCGTCTTGTCGTCGACGACAACGATAGCGGACTCTTCTTCCTGGCCGCTCCAGACAGAGAACCAGACCTCATCGCCAGCCTTGTTGTACTCAGGCTGTACGACACGCTTCGGACCCTCACCCAGTTCGGCCCACGCCGCGATTGGCAGCACTTCAAAACCGGCCTCAAAGTTGTTGATATCGAAGACGGCGATGCTCTGGCTGATGGACTCATCAGGATTCAGCGGCGCGTCAACCCAGAGGTTCGTCGATTTCGGGTGCGACTTGACGAACAATGAACCGCCGCCCTGGCCGTCGAGTATGCGTACAACTTTCCAGGCACTTTTTGGATGGCCCTCCGGATCGGTGCCGATGAAGGTGATGTTGGCATTTCCCAGAGCACTGGTGACCCAGACAGGACCAAACTTGGGATCCATGAGGTTCGCACCGCGACCCGGATGCGGGATCTTCTCGACGTCAATCAGCGCTTCGAGATTACGGTCACGCGAATCAACCACGGCGATCTTGTTCGACTGGTTCGCCGCCGTCATGAAGTAGCGTTTGCTGCGATCCCAGCCGCCGTCGTGCAGGAAACGCGCGGCGCCTATATCGGTAACGGTCAGGTTGTCGATATCCGCGTAGTTGACCAGCAGTATGTGCCCTGTCTCCTTGACGTTGACGATGAACTCAGGATGCTCGTGGGACGCAACGATAGCCGCAACTCGAGGTTCCGGATGGTATTCCTGGGTGTCCACGGTCATGCCGCGTGTCGATACGACCTTCATGGGCTCGAGCGTGTCGCCATCCATGATGACGTATTGTGGTGGCCAGTAAGCTCCGGCAATCGCGTATTTGTCCTCGTAGCCTTTGTATTTCGAGGTTTCGACCGAGCGCGCTTCGAGCCCGACCTTGATTTCGGCAACGATTTGCGGCGGATCCATCCACAGATCGATCATGTCGATTTTGGCATCCCGGCCAATGGTGTAGACGAAGCGACTGGACGCCGACGGACGTGAGATATGTACCGCGTAACCGGTCTTGAGGATACTGACGATCTCCTTGGTATCACCGTCAATGAGCGCCACCTGTCCACTGTCGCGCAGCGTTACCGAGAAGAAATTCTCGTAGTCGCGATCATGCATAGGTCGTTTCGGCCGGTCCTTTGGCGCGACCATAACCTTCCACGAGGCCTTCATGTCCTCCAGGCCGAACTCCGGCGGTGCCGGGGGTTCCTGCTGCAGGAAGCGCGCCATCATGTCGATTTCATACTCGCTGAGTTCGCCCGACGTTCCCCAGTTGGGCATGCCAGCCGGCGAACCGTAGGTAATGAGCGCCTTAAGATAATCGGTACCTTTCGGTCGCGTGATATCCGGCGTCAGCGGCTTGCCGGTTGCACCCTTGCGCAGCACGCCATGGCATCCCGCACAACGCTCGAAATACAGGCGCGTCGATGTGGAATACTCTTCAGCGCTTAGCGTTGGGCCTTCCGGACTCTGCAAGGCCTTGGCCTGCTCCGGTGGGATGGGAGACGGCGTCCCCTGGTAGCGCATCTCACCTTCGCTTGCGCCCGGGTGACGTTCACCTGCGGCGCGATCTTCAAGGCCGGTGTCGATGCGTATCTTCACAACCTCCTCGACGCCGAAGGCCGACGCTTCGTTTCCCCAGGAGTTGGTCGCATAGGTCAGTATCGCGGCAATCTCCGTGTCACTCAGATGGCCCATGCCCGGCATAACGGCGTTGTACATCTGGCCGTTGACCTTGATTTCACCAGTCTTGCCCTGCACAACGGTTGCGATCGCCCGCGACCGATCTTTCATCAGGTAATCCGACTTCGCCAGTGGCGGAAACGCGCCCGCAAGGCC
This sequence comes from uncultured Gammaproteobacteria bacterium, assembly GCA_963841145.1. Classification (GTDB taxonomy): domain Bacteria; phylum Pseudomonadota; class Gammaproteobacteria; order Steroidobacterales; family Woeseiaceae; genus UBA1847. The sequence goes on along the minus strand of CAWJBO010000013.1, from coordinate 9,093 downwards.
CTGTCCGGTAGGCTGGTGGCAAGCGGCGCAGTGCGTGTTGTACAGGCCCTGGCCGTCGGCCATTAGTTGGGCCGTGTCACCGGTCGCCGTCTCGGCAGCGTGCACGGCTGCATCCTGCGCCAGTAATTGACCCGGAATGAGCAGGCAGCTCGCCAACGCGAGGGTGCGCCAACGTGAAACCGATTTCGAAGTGCCTAGCGTGATCATCTCTTATCTCCCATAAGTGCCTGACTGGAACTGCTCACCAGTCCCACTGCAGGCCAATTGAATAATTTCTGCCGGTCTCGGCAAGTGTCGGTAGTAATACGTCGTCAGGCGCCAGGCCGCGAACCTCGGACCAGCGCCAGTAAATGCGGTCGGTGACGTTGCCGACACCCGCTCGCAGCATCAGGTTCTCGCCCACGCGGCGCGCCATGAACAGATCCAGTACGGCGTGCCCCGGCGTTTCGAACAGCTCGCCGCCGGATTCGTCGCGCCTGGACCAGCGTTGCGTTGCTGTCAGCAGGGCACGAACTTGTGTGCGTTCATCGACCGATTGCCAGTGCGCGCCGATCACTGCTTCGGCGGGGCCGACCGAGTTCAGTGGTTGACCGTCTTCGCGATTTTCGCCTTCCGCCCAATAAGCGGATGCGCGCAGCGTCATGCCGGGAATGAATTCCGAGACGTCTTGCGACCAGCTGGCTTCGACGCCACGAATCCAGGCTTCTCCGATGTTGATCGACTGGAAAAGCAGGCGTCCGCTTTGAGGATCAATACCGACACGCACCTTGGTTTCGATAAAGTCCGTATAACTCGTGCGAAATGCTCCCAGCTGCAGCCGCGAGCGTTCGCGCTGCCAGCGCATGCCCAGCTCCCAGCCGTCAGACGTTTCGGACCTGAGCCCCGGATTGGGAATCGCACGAATGTTGAACAGCGGAATATCCAGCCCGATGTTGGCGTCTTCGAACGGTGGCGCTCGAAATCCGTGTGCGTACTGCAGGTACAGGTCGAGGTTATCGCCCACGTGATAGATGGCGCCCAGTTTTGGCGATAAGTCGGAGTCCGAAAGCGCGACTACCGATGTTGAAGGATTGTCGGCCGCGTAAATATCGTCGCTGGAGGGCGATAGACGGTTCTCGTCAAACCGCAGACCCAGCATCAGCGAAAGCGGCCCGCGTGACAGCTGGTCAGACACGTAGGCGCCGAACTCCCGCTCTTCTGTGATCGGGAAATCACGTAGCGGAAAACTCTCTCCCAGGATGCTCGTGGTCTGGCTGCCATCGACGAGACTTGTCGATAAGCCGTCTCTGAGTTCCTCGGTCTTCGACTCCGTGTATTCGAGCCCGAAACCGAGACGATGCGACCATCCCGCCATTTCCGTGTCTCGCCACAGATTCAGCTCGGCACCGCGCAATCGCTGATCAAAAAAGAAGCGTCTCTCAATTGAGGCAGGCGATCGCGCCAACGCCCGTTCATCCAGCGTTACTTGAGCGATATCGGCATCGGCGTGAAAGACACGGAACAAGCCTTCGCTGATGGCACCGGCATCAAATCGATACTCGGCACTGACAAGATCAACCGAGTGGCGATCGTCACCTTCGAGGCGTGTCGTCGACGCAAAGCGACCGGTGCCGAGAACGGAACTTATTTCCGTTGTCGTGTCACGATCCTGGCGGATGACGCTAATTTGCCAGTCATGGCCGAGGCGATTTTCGCCGACCAGTTTGACAAGCGCTGCATCGTGGTGGAAATCCTGTTTGTCTTCTGCCGTATCGAGAGCAGCGGAGTCCCGCTCTGAGCCGTCCCTGAAGCCTCCGGCAATCAGCAGCGATGCCCATTTGCCCCTGAGTACCAGGCTTGCCTCAGTATTGCGGCTGTCATCCAGGCCGCGATAGAGCAGCGATGCCCGGCCGGCCATCACACCCGAATTATCGTAGTCCCTCGGAGACAGGGTCTGCATCGCCACCACGCCGCCGAGCGCCGAGCTGCCGTAGACTGCCGAGGCGGGACCACGCAAGACTTCAATCTGGCCGATCAGGCCTGTGTCCGCCAAATCCCGGGTCGCGTTCGAAAAATTACCGATGTCGAAATGATCCGACAGCGGCACACCATCGAGCTCCATGGCAATTCTGTTGCCGCCTATGCCGCGGATGGTAATACCCTCTGATCCGAATCGAGATCCCGATGCCTCGTGTGCAACGCCAGGAACGAAGCGAAAAGCATCGGCAAGAGAGGTGCTCAATGTCGCCTGCAAGTCCGCGGCGCTCAGTACCGTGACGTCTGCGGCGACGTCACGCACTGACGTTGCGCGCTTCGTGGCAACCACCACGATTTCGTCGAGCGCATCGCTGGTATTGGCATTCGCCGATGCTGCAGCAGCGAATACCGGCAGAGTAACCGTCATTGCCAGCAGAGCGGCATTCGATCCGCGCATCGCAGCGCCTTCCTACTTCAGCGAGTTGATGTAGCTGACAACGTCCTGAATCGCAGCATCGTCGACCAGCACGCCCGCCATGGGGCGCATTTGCTGGCCGTAAGTATCGTCGGCATGAGCGCCACGAAGGCCCTCTTTAAACAGCTTTAGTTGACGAACCTGGTACCAGTCGCCCGTTGTCGAGAGTGCCGGAGCGTTTAAGGCAGGATTGCCCTCCGCGGCAGCACCGTGGCACGCCGCGCATGCAGAATAGTGGGTCTGTCCTTTGCTCGCGTCGCCATCGACTGTGTTTTCCGGTTGCGGCGCCGGAAGTTTGCCGATGTAGGCAACAATGTCCAAAATCTGCCCTTCAGACGTGATGCCGCGGGTCATCTGCGCCATAGCGTAGCCGTGGACGTCATCACTAGATGCGCCCCTTACACCATCACGAAAATTCCTGATCTGGCGCTCGAGGTACCAGTCCTCCTGGGACGCGAGAGCCGGCGCATTCACAAGCGGATTGCCCTCGCCACGGAAACCATGACAGCTGGCGCAGAGCTTGTAGTCTTCCGCGCCGTGCCCGACATCCTGCGCGAGGCTTTCGACCGAAAACAGTGTCAGGCCGATGGCGAGACTCGCAATGGTGAAGATTCTCATAGCTTTATTCGCTTCTGTTGGGGTGCCCACCGAAATTCACCGAGGTGACTCCGATTCCATGCCTGAAAGTTAGGCTGCGAATCGCCTGGTCGCCTTGATCTAGATCAAGGACAGTCAGCGCCCGTTCTCTAGACTGGCAATCAGTCTCGAGGAGAAATATTGATGGGTGAGCCGCTGGGTTTGCAGGACATATTTTTTAGCACGATGGCCGCAGCTGCAATCGTCCTGATGGGTGCTTCCTACGCACTGTTCTTCGCGCTCGGGCGCTTGCACAAGAGCCGCGCGATGAGTGCCGCATCGCTGATCTCATATCTCCTGCTGGGCGTGGCCACCTATGTCCTGGCGGATGCACTGGCGCTCAACGGCGTCTGGATTCTCGTTACGACCGTCATGCTGGTCGGTTACTTCCTACTGCCGCGCGCAATCTGGCACCTGTGCGTAGGCACACACGCCGGTCAGCCGGCAGATACTCATTCGAGGGCAACACAATGAACGATGTCCCCTGGTGGTCCAGTGAATCATACTGGCGAAAAATGGCGATCTGGGTAACCGCCGTGATGGCCGTAGTGCTGATGTTCTTGACGTTCGACACAGTACGCCAGATAACAGCCGGCGGTGAGCGGGTACCGGCGTACAGCGTTATCAATCAGAAAATCTTCTACGAATATGACGATTCGCGCGGCTACCAGGTGCCACGAATCGGTGAGCCGGCCGCCCTTTTTGGCAACGCGCTGGACGAAGCGAATGCCGAGGCCCTCGTAACCCTGGGCAAGCTCACGACACAGGCGAAGAACTGCATGAACTGCCATACCTTGCTTGGCAATGGTGCCTATTACGCACCCGACCTGACCAAAGCCTGGCTGGACCCGGGCTGGGTGCATGAGGACACGCGCGAACAGCTGATGGTGCAGTTCCTGATGGATCCTGAAAGCAATGCACGCACGTTTGGAACCGGTCGCCGCATGCCGAACCTCGATATTACCGAGGAAGAAGCGAAGGGCATCGTCGCGTTTCTGAAATGGATGTCGTCAATCGACACGAATGGCTTTCCGCGCGGCTTTACGCCGCTCGATCAGGAGGACGGAGCATGAACTCAGCAACGAAAAGCGTATCGGCTGCCGGGCCGCTGAACGCCGGACAACACATTGCCATGCATTATTTTGTCGCCGCGATGATCCTGTTCTTTGCGCAGATTCTGTTCGGCATGATCTCCGGCATGCAGTACATCATGCCCGATCTGTTCTACAACCAACTTGATTTCAATGTCACGCGCATGGTGCACATCAACGCCATGATCGTTTGGCTGCTGTTCGGATTTATCGGTTCGGTTTACTGGCTGGTCGAAGACGAGGCGGGTACCGAACTCGTCGGGTCAAAGCTCGCGATGATCAACTTCTGGATTCTTACCTCTGCTGTCGCCGTGGTCGTCGTCGTTTACCTGTTTGTCCAGGTTGGCCCGGGCGAGCTGAAATCTATCTGGCTGATCAATGAGGGTCGCGAATACATCGAAGCACCGCGTTGGGCGGATATAGGCATCGTCTTCTGCATGCTCGTGTTCTTCTACAACGTGGCGGCCACGTTTATGAAGGGCCGTTGGAGCGGTATCTCCGGCGTACTTGTGCTCGACCTGGTTGCGCTTGCCGGACTCTACCTGGCCGGTATGTACTTCACGCCGAATATTTCTGTCGATCAACACTGGTGGTGGTGGGTCATCCACCTCTGGGTCGAAGCAACCTGGGAAGTACTGGTTGGCTGCATCATGGCCTGGGGTCTCATCAAGACCCTTGGTGCGAGTCGCAAAATCGTAACGACCTGGCTTTATATCGAGGTCGCGATGATGTTTGGGTCCGGAATTCTGGGTCTCGGCCATCATTATTTCTGGATCGGTACGCCTGAGTACTGGTTGACCATCGGCGGTTTCTTCTCGGCGCTCGAACCAATACCGCTGGTCGCGATGGTCGTGCATGCGGTCTACGACTCTGGTCGCCATGGTTTCAAGAGTTCGAACCACCCGGCACTCGCGTGGCTAATCGCGCATGCATTCGGCAATTTCTTCGGCGCGGGTGTTTGGGGCTTCATGCACACGCTGCCGCAGATCAACCTGTACACGCACGGCACGCAGTGGACTTCTTCGCATGGCCACCTGGCTTTTTTTGGCGCGTACGCGACGATCAATATTGCAATGATCTATATGGCGCTGCAGCGCGTGCGCGGCAACGTCTGGATGTCCGCTGGTTTGGCCGACAATGGCTGGAAGTGGAAATGGTCGCTCGGCCTCCTAAACGGCGGGATGCTCGGCATGACCATGGCGCTATTGATCGCCGGCTACGACCAGTCGTTCATCGAGCGGGCGCTTGAGGGCTCAACGTGGAGCGGCTACTTCCTGGCCCAGCAGTCTGCGTGGTTCATGCAGGGAATGCACTGGCGCATGGTATTCGGCGCCATGATGTCGATGGGTATCGTCCTGCTGTTCTGGGATATGTTAACGATCGGCCGCACCGAAACGCGCCCTGTTCAGGTATTGTCGCCGGTACCAGGCTGAGAAATCGTTGAATACGCAGGAAGCGACGCGTAACAAGGGGGTGCTAGAATCTCCATTCATGGACTCTGGCTCCCCCCTTTACGAGACACTCAGGCGGCACTACCTTTTTTCGGGTCTCGACCAGGACGATTTCGACACGCTGGTAGCGGACGTCTCGGTCAAGATGCTCGAGAAAGGCGGAGTGCTGTTTCATCGGGGGGACGTCGCTAATGACTTCTTCTTTCTCGATACCGGACTGATCGAGTTGAATCTTATCGCCGCGTCAGGCGAGAAGAAGGTGCTGGAAGTCGCCAGCCCAGGCAGAACGTTTGCAGAAGCTATTGCGTTCATGCAGGACCACAAATATCCAGTGACCGCAGAAGCTCTCGCTGATTGCTCGCTTTGCCAGATTCCTATTCGGGCGTATATCGACCTCGTTTACGCCAATCCAGATGCCTGCATGCGGCTCCTGAGCGATGTTTGCCGGCACTTGCACGCGCGCGTTCGCGAGATCGAGAATCTTACTGTACAGAACGCACGCAGCCGCCTCACCAGCTACCTGCTCGATCACGTGGTGGAAACAAATGAGGACGAAGCGACCGTGCGCCTTGAGCTTCCGAGACACGTTATTGCGTCGCGACTGTCCATTCAGCCCGAAACACTGTCGCGCCTGCTGCGAAACATGGTTGACGAGGGCGTTCTAACGATCGAGGATCGCGTGATCTTCGTGCATAGCCTGGCGCGCCTGCGACCTTACGATTAGTTACCCACAATGGATTCTGTTTCGTCGCCAAAAAAGTCGGCGGTGTGTTTCCAGCTTGATGAGCGATGAATAGCATTCGTTGACTTCGCTGCAGTCATCGTAACGATAGATTCTCAGCAAGAGCGAGTGGCTGCTGACACAAAGCAGCCGTGCCGTTGACTGGCCGGGAAAAGGGTTGAAACCCGGTCCCCTATTAGTATTACTCGGCCGGCACCCCCAGGTGCAAGAACGAATGCTTGTAATCGATCGTCACGACAAAATGCTTAAGCACGTCGTAACCAAGAATTCCATCCGAACTCGTTTTCTTAAGCCGCGTCCCGATTTTTGCCCGCACCTCTTTCCCGACATTCGTCCTCTCGCCCTCATCGGGCACGAGCACTGCTACGTTCTCAAGAACGATAGGCCCGATCGTTAGCTCCGGCAGATTAAATCGCTCGATATTTGTCGATTTGGTGACACCTGCCAGTCGCGCATCAGTCGTGCCGTATTTTTCCAGCCAGTCAAATCGCGTCGCCGAGCGCCGCGGGATCAAAATGCCGGTGTTATTCCCGGTATCCAGCGTTAGCCAGAGGTTCGCCTCCCCGTTCATATCGACCTTTACAATAGGCTGCGGGGAGCCCGCTGCCTTTTTCATACGGACATTTGCAAGCTTTCTAAGCTTGATGGCGTCATGAGTGATAATACGCAGCTGACTGTTCGGATAGTCGATCTGCAATATGAAGTTATTGAAGAACCCCAGACCGATAAGTACGTCGGCATTCCGAAGGTTTACCGGCATCATTTGGTCAATATCGAATTCTGCCCCGAACATGCCAAGCTGAAGACCATTAATCAGAGCGACCTTACGTTCGCCCGCAACGCCCGAAAGGATGACCTGCCGACCGTACTTGTAGTCAATCTCATGCTCTGAAAGAAATCGCTCGGTGATGCCGTTTCCCGCAGCTCCAGAATCCAGCAGCGCACGCGTTTCCACACCATTGACGGTAACGGGTATCGATATGTGCCCGCCTTCGCTGTCAAAAGGTATCCACTTCGATACTGCAGCATTAACATCAATCGAAAGCGCGAGAACGACGACGGCGATTATGAGTTTCATAGTAAACCTTGCGATACCCGGAGCCGAGATATTCTACTATCGCCATCATGAAATATTTGGTCAAGTCCAATTCTTATATCAAACATGACTACCCCGTTTATCATGATAGATAAACGCCAGATAGATTAACCCCAGAAGGAGTCGTTCCTAAACAGATATGAGGGCTGCTCGTACCGTCAATTCATTGGGCAACTGGGCGATTACAAACGGCCGCAATTTTCTGATGCAGTCGCTCGAATGGCAGGTTTTGGGTATGGCCGACGTTCAATAAATAGATTCCGGGTTTCCTATTGCCAGGCGCTGCTAGATTTTCAAATCGCGCCCCGCTTGCGTAAATCATCGATTTCCTTTGCGGAATATCCGACGCTCTTGAGTACATCGTCCGTGTGTTGGCCGGGCACGGGTGGCGACGACGTTATCTCGGATACCGTGTCGCTGAATCGCGGTGCCGGTGCGGGCTGTGTAACCCCGGCAACGGATGTGAATGCGCCTCGCGCGCGGTTGTGCGGATGCTCAGGCGCCTCCTCGAAGTCGAGAACCGGTGCGAAACAGACGTCGCTACCTTCGAGAAGGTCGCACCAATGCTGGCGCGGTCGGGATCTAAAAATCTCCGAGAGACGTCGTTTCAATTCCGGCCATTGCTGCGGATCGTATTGCGCCCGGAATTCACGGTCATTCTCGAGACCGAGTTTTTCGAGTAGTACTGCATAAAATTCGGGCTCGAGCGCACCCAGCGAGACATAGTGTCCGTCCGCGCATTCGTAGCAGTCATACCAATGACTGCCACCATCAAGCAAGTTGGATTCGCGAGAACTGTGCCAGCGCCCGCCTTTGAGCATTCCGTACACCAAAGTCGTCGCAAGCGCAGATCCGTCCGTCATCGCAGCGTCGATTACCTGGCCTTTGCCCGTGGATTGCGCGTTGATCATCGCGGCCAGCATACCTACGCCGAGCATCATGCCGCCGCCACAAATGTCCCCCACTATTGTTGCTGGCGATGTGGGCGGCGAATCGGCCCGACCGGTGAAGTGCAGTGCACCGGACAGGGCAATGTAGTTCAGATCGTGACCAGCGGCTTGCGCCAGGGGCCCGGTTTGGCCCCAACCGGTCATGCGTCCGTACACTAGCTTCGGATTTGTTGCCAGGCAGATATCCGGTGACAGCCCCAGACGCTCCATTACGCCGGGCCGGAACCCTTCAATCAATCCGTCGGCCCCTCGCAACAGGCGCAGGATCACGTCCACCGCATCCGGCTGCTTAAGGTCCAGGGTAACCGACCGCTTGCCACGATTGGCAAGCATGAACTCCGGTGCCAGGGTCGCCGCCGATTCCTGCGTGGCAGCTGCTTGCCTGTCAATGACGATAACCTCAGCACCCATGTCAGCGAACAGCATTCCGCAGAACGGCGCGGCCCCGAGTCCGGCGAACTCAAGAATGCGCTTTCCTTCCAGTGGTCCCATCAATGTGCTCCCGTATTTAAATACTGTTCTAACTCACAGCCATCGCCTAAACAATGCCGCGACGCGATAAGCCACGTAGAATACGGGCCTTCGAAGTTCAGGACATAGACATGGCACAGCGTGGCGAGAACTTTCGCACCATCTGGTTGAAGCCCGATGATCCATCGGTCGTACAGATCATCGACCAGCGCCTGCTGCCGCACG
>CAWJBO010000012.1:0-126517 GCA_963841145.1 uncultured Gammaproteobacteria bacterium | reverse complement strand
TTTGGTAGCGGGGGCAGGATTGACTCAGATCGGCTTAAGCCGATCTTCGGGGCTTCGCCCCGCCCTTCGGGCGTCCAAAATGCTCGCGCATTTTGTTGAACGAGGTTCCTCTCCTGATCCCCACACCCCCAAACAAAAATGGGTCCCACAAGGGGACCCATTGTTGTTTGGTAGCGGGGGCAGGATTTGAACCTGCGACCTTCGGGTTATGAGCCCGACGAGCTGCCAGACTGCTCCACCCCGCAACGGCAGGATCGGGATACTACGCAACCCCCACGGGGTTTACAACCCTATCCGAGAATCTCGATACAAAGGGCCATCAGCCAGCCCGGGACGATGCCCAAAGCCAGTACCGCCAAGGCGTTCAGGCTCAGCACCAGGCGCGTATCGGTGCTCGCCTGCAGGACTGCCTGGTCCTCGGCGGGCTCGAAATACATGTACCAGATCACCTTCAGGTAATAGAAGGCGCCCACGACCGAGGCCAGCACCATCAGAACGGCGAGCTCCGCATAGCCAGACGCCAATACCGCACTGATCACGTTCAATTTCGCGAAGAAACCAACGAACGGCGGCACGCCGGCCATGCTGAACATCAGGAACATCATCATCAGCGCAAACCAGGGACTGCGAGCATTCAGGCCCTTGAAGTCCGTCAGGTTTTCCGCCTCGTAGCCGCGTCGGCTCATGACAATAATCACGCCGAACGCGCCCGCTGCTGCCACGACGTAGGTCAGCGTGTAGAACAGCGCCGAGGCGTAGCCGTCACCGGTACCGCAGAACACTCCGAGCAGGATAAAGCCAACCTGCCCGATTGTTGAATAACCGAGCATGCGCTTGATGTTGGTTTGAGCGATCGCAACGATATTGCCAACCAGAAGCGACAAGACCGCGACGACCATGATCATCGGCGCCCACGTCTCGTGCAGGCCACCCAGACCGTCGACGAGGATACGCAGGGTCAGCGCAAGGGCCGCCAGTTTCGGAGCCGTAGCGAGGTACACAGTGACCGGTGTCCGTGCGCCCTGATAAACGTCCGGCAGCCACATGTGGAACGGCACGGCGCCAAACTTGAACGCGATACCGACGATCAGGAACGCCAGACCAAACCAGAGCGGCAGACTGTTCAGCGACGGATCCGCGGTAATCGCGGCCGCAATAGCCGGGAACTGCAGTGAACCGGTGACGCCGTAGACCCAGGAGATACCGTATAACAGGCAACCCGAGGCAATAGCGCCGAGAACGAAGTACTTCATGGCCGACTCGGCGGCCGTCACGTTGTTTCGATCGATCGCAACAAGCGCGTACAGCGACAACGCCAGGGTCTCGAGGCCGAGGTACATGGTCAACAGGCTGTTCGCGGACATCATGATCATCATGCCGAGCAGACCGAACAGTCCCAGGAGGTAAAACTCGCCTTTGTGCAGGTCATTCGCCCGCAGGTAATCACGCGCGTAGAAAAAGGACAATGCGACGAATAGTACGATGCCGAGTTTCAGGATTTGAGAGAACGGATCGCTGACGTAGCTGCCGGAAAAAACAACCATACGCGTCTCAGGCGCGGTCGCCAGCAGCACAGCCCCCGTAACCAGCAGCGCGAGCATCGTCAACCAGAACGTTATTACGCGGTTCTCGTCGTCGACGAACAAGTCTGCAATCAGCACGACGCAGATCAACCCAAGCAGGGTCATTTCCGGAGCGGCTGATATAAATTGCGTTAGATTCATAAGTAGGCCTGTCAGAGCTTCGATTGCCCGACCTGTTCAATCAGTATCCCGACTGACGTGTTCATCATGTCGACCAGCGGTGCCGGCCAGAGACCCACGACCAGCACACTGATCGCGAGTACGGTCAGCACGATAAACTCCCGCGGTTCAGGTCCACAAGCTCCGCCACGTGGTTGTTCGCGACCTCGCCATAGAGAACGCGCTTGACCATCCACAGCGTGTAAGCCGCACCAAGAACCAACGTCGTTGCGGCGAGGAATGCGTACCAGAAATTCGCTTTGAAACTGGCAATGATCACCATGAACTCGCCGACGAAACCAGATGTGCCGGGTAATCCCGCGTTGGCCATCGAAAACAGCACCATGAACCCGGCGAAAACCGGCATGGTGTTCGCCACACCACCGTAATCCGCAATCTCCCGGCTATGCATGCGGTCATACAGCACGCCGACGCACAGGAACATCGCGCCGGAGATCAGGCCGTGCGAGATCATCTGCACCATGGCGCCCGTCATGCCGAGACCCGCACCGGTTGAGGACGCGATTTCCCACATCAGGAACATGCCCAACGTCACGAAGCCCATGTGTGCAATCGATGAATACGCAATCAGCTTCTTCATGTCCTTCTGCATCAGCGCAACAAAGCCGATATAGACCACCGCGATCAGTGACAGCGCGATCATCATCCCCGAGAAGTACGCGCTGCCATCCGGGACGATAGGCAGGGACAGTCGTACGAAACCGTAACCACCCATCTTCAGCATGATGGCAGCCAGGATGACGGAACCGCCGGTTGGCGCCTCGACGTGCGCATCCGGCAACCAGGTGTGTACCGGCCACATCGGCACCTTGACGGCGAATGCCAGCAGGAAGGCGATGAAGATGTACTTCTGAACCTGCAGGCTTAGCGGCTCGTTCATGAACCCGAGCAGATCGAAGCTCCCCGTCTGCAAATACAGGTAGATAAACGCAACCAGCATCAGCACCGAACCGAGGAACGTGTACAGGAAGAACTTCAGCGTCGCATAAACGCGCCGCTCCCCACCCCATACGCCGATAATCAGGAACATCGGGATCAGCATGGCTTCCCAGAACACGTAGAACAGCAACCCGTCGAGCGCCGAGAAAACGCCGATCATCAGGCCTTCCAAAATCAGGAACGCGGCGAAATACTGCGCCGGACGATTCGTTATCGAATCCCATCCTGCGATGACGACGAGCGGCGTGATAAACGTCGTCAACAGGATCAGGGGCGCCGAAAGACCGTCAACACCCAGGTAGTAGTAGACAGCCAGCGATTCGATCCAGGGCACCCGTTCGACAAACTGCATGCCGCTCTCGGCATTGTCGAATCCAGCGTAGAGCCCAATACTCAGTAGCAGCGTTACCAGCGTGACGCCAAGCGCGAGCATGCGCATGAGCCGCGCCTGGGACGAGCGGACATCGCCACTGTCACCGATGACCAGCAGCGCTGCACCGCCGATGATCGGCAGCCAGACCAGAATACTCAGTAGGTAGTTTGCGAGCACGGGTCCTTACCTCAACCAGATGAGCCAGCCGAGCAACATCGTCAGGCCGATAATCATTGCAAAGGCATAGGTGTATAAATAACCCGTTTGAATCTGGCGCATGATGCCCGCCAGCCGACCCACGCTTCTCGCCGTGCCGTTGACCATCATTCCATCGATGATCAACTGCATCGCCCTTCTGCCACAGGAAAGAGCCGATTGAGCGCCCACCGGCAGCGAAACCCTTGATGTACAGGTCGTCGAAGTAGTACTTGCGATCGAGCAGGTTGTAGAGCCCTGACAGCTTGTTCTTGATCGTCTCCGGGATGTCCGGACGTTTCAGGTACAGGAACCAGGCCGTGAAGACACCGGCGGCCGCCAGCCAGAAAACCGGCGTCGCAACGGCATGCGTAACAAGGCCCAGGCTGCCGTGCCAGACCGTCTCACCCATGTGTGCAAGTACATCACGCGAATGTTCGACGTATATGGCATCGCCAAAGAAACCCTCGAACAGCACCGGCCCTGCAGTAAACCAGCCGATAACCGCCGACGGAATGGCCAGCATTATCAGCGGCACCGTGACAACCGCAGGCGTCTCGTGCAGGTGCGATTTCTCCTCGGCGCTCATGCGTTCCTTGCCATGAAATACGAGGAAGAACATACGGAAAGAATACAGTGCGGTTACGAACACGCCGAGCAGCACGCTGAGGTAGGCGGTCCAGTAGGTCACCTGGTCGCCCATTGACGTACCGGTGTGCCAGTGCGAGTCCTTCACGGCTTCGATCAACAGGTCCTTGGAGAAGAAGCCGCTGCTGCCCGGAAAACCAATCAACGCCAGGGAGCCGATCAATGCCGTCCAGTAGGTGATCGGCATGTACTTGCGAATCCCGCCCATCTTGCGGATATCCTGCTCGTGGTGCATCGCGATAATGACCGAGCCCGCGGCGAGGAACAGCAACGCTTTGAAGAACGCATGCGTCATGAGATGGAAGATTGCGGCACTGTACGCCGAGGCACCAAGCGCGACCGTCATGTAACCGAGCTGCGACAACGTCGAGTAAGCGATGACGCGCTTGATATCGTTCTGCACGATGCCAAGCAGGCCCATGAAGAACGCGGTAACTGCACCAATAATGATGACGAAGCCGAGAGCCGTCGTCGACAGCTCGAACAGCGGCGACATTCTCGCCACCATGAAGATGCCGGCGGTGACCATGGTCGCGGCGTGGATCAGGGCGGAGATGGGTGTGGGGCCTTCCATCGAATCGGGCAGCCAGACGTGTAGCGGCGCCTGCGCCGATTTACCCATCGCACCGATGAACAGCAGGATGCAGATGACGGTCATCGCATTCCACGGCGTGCCCGGAATAACGTCGATGGTGTGCGCAGCGACGGCTTCGGCACTGCCGAACACAGTTGCATAGTCGAGCGATCCCGTGAACATGACGACACCGGCGATACCCAGGATAAAGCCGAAGTCACCGACACGATTGACGAGAAACGCTTTCAGGTTGGCGACGATCGCGGATTCGCGTTTGAACCAGAAACCGATCAACAGGTACGAGACCAGGCCCACCGCCTCCCAGCCGAAAAACAGCTGCAGGAAGTTGTTCGACATGACCAGCATCAGCATCGAGAACGTAAACAGCGAGATAAAGCTGAAGAAACGCTGATAACCCGGATCCTCATGCATGTAGCCGATCGTGTAGATATGCACCATCAGCGACACGAACGTAACGACGCACATCATCAGCGCCGTGAGCCGGTCGACCAGGAAGCCGACTTCCATACGCAGCCCGTCAGTGACGGCCCAGGTGTAGACGCTGATGTTCTCGGCCTCGGCGCCGCCCCAGAACATGTTCTTCAGTACCAGCAACGACAGCGCACACGAAATGCCGACGCCTAAGATCGTTACCCAGTGTGCGCCGGCACGGCCGATCTGCTTGCCGAATAAACCAGCAACGATCGCTGCGAGCAGCGGAGCCAGGACGATTGTCAGGTAGTAGTCGTACATATCAACCTTTCAAGGTGTTCAGTTCCTGCACGGCGATGGAGCGCCGATTGCGGAACAGCACAACGAGAATCGCGAGACCGATGGCCGCTTCCGCCGCCGCGACCGTAAGGATGAAGAAGACAAAGACCTGCCCCGTCTCATCGCCGAGGTAACGCGAGAAAGCAATGAAATTGAAGTTCACGGCCAGCAGCATGAGCTCGATGCACATGAGCAGCAGGATGAGGTTGCGTCGATTGACGATGATGCCGGCGATGCTGAGGACAAACAGCATGGCGGAAACCACGAGGTAATGTTGCAGCCCGATCATTGCGGTTTCTCCGAGTCCATCTTCACAATGCGAACGCGGTCTTTGGCACGCACGGCGACCTGCGCGCCGATGTCCTGGACCTTCAGCCCGGGGCGCTTACGCATCGTCAGCGTTATGGCGGCGACAATGGCGAGCAGCAGGATGACGGCGGCTATTTCGAACGCATACACGTGCTCGGTGTAAAGCACGGCGCCCAGCGCCTTCGTGTTGCTGTAGCCCTCCGGCGTCGCGGCAAAGCCCGATGCGCCCTGGCTGATCTGGCTGCGCAGCCAGATAACCTGGATCAGTTCGACAGCCATTAGCAGGGCGATACCGATTCCGAGCGGCGCGAACCGGGTCAGCCCACGCTTCGCCGCCTCAACATCGACTTCCAGCATCATGACGACAAACAGGAATAACACCATTACGGCGCCGACGTAAACGAGAACGAGGACAATCGCGAGGAACTCTGCCTCGGCCATCAGCCAGAGCACCGCTGCATTGAAAAACGTCAAGACAAGAAACATGACCGCGTGCACGGGATTGCGTGAGAACACCACGCCTAGCGCGGCCCCGAACATGATCGCGGCGAAAACGTAGAACAAGATCGAGTGAAATAGCATCGTTCGTCCTAGCGGTATTTTGCGTCAGCTGCTTTGTCGGCGGAGATCATCGCATCGTATTTGTCACCGATAGCCAGCAATTTGTCTTTGGTCATGATGTTCTCGCCCGGCAGCTCCATGTGATATTCATGAATTCGCGTTTCCACAATGGCATCAACCGGACACGCCTCTTCGCAGAAGCCACAGTAGATGCACTTGAACAGGTCGATGTCGTAGCGCGAGGTACGGCGCGTGCCATCGTCGCTGACCTCGGACTCAATGGTAATCGCCAATGCCGGACACACGGCCTCGCACAGTTTGCAGGCGATGCAGCGTTCTTCACCATTTGGATAGCGGCGCAGCGCGTGCAGGCCACGGAAACGATGCGACTGCGGTGTCTTTTCTTCCGGGTACTCAAGCGTGACACTCGGCCGGAAAAAATTGCGCAAGGTCACAGAGAGCCCCATTAGCAGCTCCCAGAGCAAGAAGGTCTTGATGTAGCTTATAGCTCGACTCATTGTCCGATTGCCCCAGGTGTCATTGCTGTATGCCCCTCTGCTCCATTCGTCTTAAGCCGACCATGGGCCGACCTGGAACCATGCCATGGCGCCCTCAACGGCAATCCACACGATCGTAACCGGAATAAATACCTTCCACCCCAGGCGCATGATCTGGTCGTAACGATAACGAGGGAACGTCGCGCGCAGCCAGAAGAAGGTGTACATAAAGAAACACATCTTGAAAAACAGCCAGTGCAGCCCGCCGGCGGCAAGCCACGACAACCACGGTGTCGAATTAAGAAAGGTCCAGCCTTCGAATGGCGACGCCCATCCGCCGAAAAAGAAGATCGCCGTCAGTGTCGAGATCAGCACCATGTTGGCGTATTCCGCGAGAAAGAACACGGCGAATGCCACGCCGGAGTACTCGACGTGGAATCCGGCAACGATCTCGGATTCGCCCTCGGCGACATCAAACGGGGCACGGTTGGTTTCGGCGACGCCGGATACCCAGTAAACAACAAACAGCGGGAACAACGGCAGCAGGAACCACTGGCTGAATCCGCCGGCCTGCGCCTCGACGATATCGCCCAGGTTCAGGCTGCCTCCGGCCATTAACACGCCGACCAGGGCGAAACCCATGGCGATCTCGTAGGCCACGATTTGCGCGGCCGAGCGCATTGCGCCAAGCAAGGCATATTTGGAGTTGGTTGCCCAACCCGCAAGGATGACGCCGTAAACACCGACGGAGGTCAGTGCGAGAACATACAACAGCCCGGCATTGATATCCGCGATGACAAAGCTGCCATTCAACGGGATAACCGCCCAGGTCGCCAGTGCCGGCGTAAGTGAGAGTAGCGGCGCGATCACAAACAGGAATTTGCTGGACTGCGACGGAACAATCACCTCTTTGACCAGCAGCTTGATCACGTCGGCAAACGGTTGCAGCAGGCCTTTGGGACCGACGCGATTCGGCCCCACGCGCCTCTGCATACCGCCTATGACCTTACGCTCGAAGTAGGTCGAGAATGCGACAATCAGAATGACGCAGACGGTGACAAGCAGGATCTTGAAGGTCGTCGTCATCAGGTACTGCAACAGGAGCCGGCAGCGAATTGAAAACCGCCAGGCACCAGTCGCCGAAGTCAATGACAAATTGCGGCATCAAGACTCACCTTTGTCAGCAGCACGACGAGCCTCGTCGGTCTGCTGCAATGCGAAGGCCCTTCGCACCGTAGCGTCTACAGAGTAAAGCGACACGTCGATCTCGTTGTCCGGCGCGTCCAGGCCATTCGGCTTGGCAATCTTTACCGTACCTTCGTAGGCATCGCTGGTTGAAACGTCACCGAGCTGCTCGACAAATTCATCCCGAACATCTTCACTGGTCACATACTCGAAGCCCGGCGCATCCACCAGGTTCGCAAGCACGCGCAGTACTTTCCAGGTCGGGCGGCTCTCGCCAACCGGACTGGCTACGCCGGAAAAGCTCTGCCAGGTTCCCTCGACGTTCACGTAGGTGCCCGACGTCTCGGCAAATGTGCCGGTGGGCAGCAACAGGTCGGCGCATTCCAGCAGCCCCTCTGAAACGAACGGCGTGAGTGCGACAACGTACTGCTGGCCCGCGAGCTTCGCGACGGCATCGGACGTCGCGTGAATGTCGGCCTCCGGCTCAACGTTAACCAACACGACCGCGTCCAGGGTGTCCGACAACATCGCGGCCACGCCCAAACCTGACGACTCGCGGTTCTCGCCCCCCTGCGTTCGATGCGGCAAGACGCCGGCGAGAGAGGCACCCGCAGAGTTCGGTCCCTCCGAAAGACCGCCAAATGTCGCGCCTGTCAGCTCGGCGATACACGACGCAAGAGCGCGGACCGCGGTATAGGCAGCGTGTCGCCCCGCGACGGTGCCCAGCAGCACGAGGCCGCCATCGGCATCGCTGAGTGATCGGGCTACCGCCGATGTGCTGTTCGTCGGGGGTCACCCCTTCACAGATCGCGGCAACGGTATCGGGCAAGGGCTTGCCGCCCGCCGCAGCGACGGCGATCCCGGCCAGAGAATGTACGAGCCCTTCACCTGACAGGTAATTGGCTACGTCGAAGAAGTATTCGTAGTCGACATTGTTGACGAAGCTGATCTCTGCGCCGGCCAGCGCGGCTTTGCGCAATCGATGCGCGATAATCGGTGCCTCTGCCCGAACATTCGAGCCAGCAACCAGGATCGCGGGCTGCGCCTCGATGTCGGCAATACTGCAGCCCAGCGACGGGTACATCGGGTCGTCGTCCTGGTCCGACACGTCGCGGCGATTCACACGGTGATCAATATTGGCTGTGCCGAGGTGATCCGCCAGCTGTGCAAGCAGGTGCCCTTCTTCCACAGTGATCGCCGATGTCGAAATAAGCCCGATCTTCTCCGCATCCGCCTGCTGCAGCACGTCGGCCGCTGCTCCCAGGGCGTCTTCCCAGTCGATATCGCGCCAGACACCATTTTCCTTGATACGCGGCGACATCAGTCGCTCGTCGCTGTAAATCGCCTCGTAGCTGAAACGATCGCGATCCGACAGCCAGGTCTCATTGATGGCTTCGTTGACGCGCGGCACCACACGTTTGACCGTACCGCGTAGCACGTGCATGTACATGTTTGAGCCAACGCAGTCATGCGGCGATACGGTTGCGCGCTGCACCATCTCCCAGGAACGCGCGCTGTAGCGATACGGCTTGTTGTTCAGCGCTCCCACGGGACAGAGATCGATAATGTTGGCGGACATCTCGTGATCGACACTTTGTTCGACGTAGGTGCCAATTTCGACGTTCTCGCCACGACCGATCGTGCCGAGCTGCGCCTTGCCCGTAATCTCCTCGCCGAAGCGAACACACCGCGTGCAGTGAATGCAGCGCGTCATGTCCGTCGAGACCAGCGGACCGATATCCTTGTCTTTAACGACACGCTTGCCATCGTTGTACCGGGACACATCGCGGCCATAGCCGATCGCAAGATCCTGCAGCTCACACTCGCCGCCCTGATCACAGATCGGGCAGTCAAGCGGATGATTGATCAGCAGGAACTCCATAGTCGCTTTTTGCGCGGCAATGGCTCTCGGTGACTTGGTAAAGATCTTCATACCGTCGGCGACGGGCGTTGCGCAGGCCGGTATTGGTTTCGGCGCCTTCTCAACTTCGATGAGGCACATGCGACAGTTCGCCGCAACGCTGAGCTTCTCGTGGTAACAGAAGCGCGGCACGTAGGCACCGACGGCATCCGTGACCTCGATGATCATCTGCCCCCTGCGCGCCTCAACCGGCTTGCCGTCAACCTCAATGTTCAGGATATCGTCACTCATGACAACTACGCAGCCGCCTCGGTTTCACTATCCACGATACTTCGACCGTTGTTTCGAACCATGTACTCGAACTCGTGGCGGAAGTGATTAAGAAAACTCTGTACGGGCCACGCAGCCGCGTCGCCGAGCGCGCAAATCGTGTGGCCTTCGATCTTGTTCGCGACATCGACCAGCTTGTCGAGGTCCTCCTGCTCGCCTTTGCCCTCAAGCATGCGGCTCAGCATTCGGTAGAGCCAGCCGGTGCCCTCGCGGCAAGGCGTGCACTGACCGCAGGATTCGGCCATGTAGAACTGCGAAATTCTCCGCAGCACTTTGACCATGCAGGTTGTCTCGTCCATGACCATAACCGCGCCGGTGCCGAACGACGATCCGGCCTGCTGCAGCGAGTTGTAGTCCATCGTGCAATCCATGATGATTTCGGCCGGCAGTACCTTGCAGGATGAACCGCCGGGAATCACGGCCTTCAGCTTCCTGCCGCCGAGCATGCCGCCGCAGATATCGTTCAGCAGATCCTTGAAGGGTATGCCCATCGGCAACTCGTAGTTGCCCGGCTTCTCGATGTGACCGGAAACCGAAAACAGCGCCGTGCCGCCCGACCCTTCAGGCCCCAGCGCAGCAAACCAGGCTGCGCCATTGCGCAAGATGGCCGGCACGCTGGCGAGGCTTTGTGTGTTGTTGATGGTCGTTGGCTTGCCGTAGAGCCCGAAGTTGGCCGGAAACGGCGGCTTGAATCGCGGCCTGCCCTGCTTGCCCTCGAGCGACTCGAGCAAGGCCGTTTCTTCACCGCAAATATAGGCGCCTGCGCCTACGAAAGTATGCAGGTCGAAGTCGATGCCAGAACCCTGGATATTCTTACCGAGCAGGCCGGCCTCGTAGGCTTCCTTGACCGCAGCCTCGAAGCGCGGCACCGGCTCATCCAGAAACTCACCACGAATATAGTTATAGGCAACGGTCGCACCCATGGAATAGGCGGCG
Source organism: uncultured Gammaproteobacteria bacterium (assembly GCA_963841145.1). GTDB lineage: Bacteria > Pseudomonadota > Gammaproteobacteria > Steroidobacterales > Woeseiaceae > UBA1847. Next base: position 115,575 of record CAWJBO010000012.1, on the reverse strand, counting down.
ATCGCCATACCTTCGACCAGCGCATGCGGGTTATAGCGAAGCACGTCCCGGTCATGACAGGTGCCTGGTTCACTTTCGTCCGAGTTGCAAACGAGGTACTTCTGAACGTCGGCGTTACGCGGCATGAAACTCCACTTCAACCCCGTCGGGAAGCCCGCTCCGCCGCGACCGCGTAAGCCGGATGCCTTGACCTCATCGATTATCTCCTCAGGCGTCAGTTCACCAGCAAGCACACGACGCCACGTCTGGTAGCCATCGTGTTTCTCGTAGGTTGCCAGCGTCCATGACTCGTCAGAGCCCAGCGTATTAAAGCAGACCAGATTCTGTTCGTAGGCCATTAGTGGTCCACCGAGGTAATATTGATGGATTCAGAGCAACCCAGATGATCCAGGACAAGGCGCAGCCCGCAGGGAATGGCCGTGTCCTTTTCAAGGGCTGCAACGCCGACTTGGATCATCTGGGTTGCTCCCTTCGGGCGAGCCGGGAAGCGGTCGTCCGCGGTGTTGCGCCTCTTGGCAAGGACGCGCCATTGCCGGCGAGGCGCGCCTTGCGGCCAACCGCTTCCCAACTCGCTGAACTCATAAATATTACCTCGGTGGATCACTAGTCGAGTCCGTCCAGGATTTCATCGACCTGCTCTTTCGTCAGGTTTTCGTAATACTTGTGATTGACCATCATGACCGGAGCACCGCAACAGGCAGCTACGCACTCTTCTTCCTTCTTGAGGAAAATGCGGCCGTCTTTCGTGCTCTGGCCCAGCTTGGTGCCGAGCTTGCCCTCGACGTGGTCGACGATGTCCTCTGCGCCACGCAACATGCAGGAGACGTTGGTGCAAATCGCAACTTCGTTGCGACCGACCTCCTTCGTCTGGAACATCGAGTAGAACGTTGCGACCTCGTATACCTGGATCGTCGGCAACTCAAGATAGTCGGCTACGGCGTTCAACTGTTCGGCAGTCAGATAGCCGTGGTTCTCGTGCTGAACAGCGTGCAGCGCGCTGAGTACCGCCGAACGCTGCCTGCCCTCCGGAAAGCGCGATTTCCAGTGCTCTATTTCTTCCCTGACGTGATCGGAAAGGACGTAACTCATCGATCCACCTCGCCAAAAACGATGTCCTGCGTACCAATGACCGCAACGACGTCGGCCAGCATATGTCCCTCGACCATCTCCGACATCGCGGAAAGATGTGCGAAACCGGCGGCACGAATCTTCACCCGGTACGGTTTGTTGGCGCCGTCCGAGACAATGTAGACACCAAACTCACCCTTGGGATGCTCAACCGCGGCATACGCTTCGCCCAGCGGTACGCAATAGCCTTCCGTGAACAGCTTGAAGTGATGGATCAACGATTCCATGTCGTCTTTCATTTCGACACGCGGCGGCGGTGCGACCTTGCTGTCGTCGACGATCACCGGCCCGGGGTTGTTGCGCAGCCAATCGACACATTGACGAATAATTCGATTCGACTGCCGCATTTCCTCGACACGCACGAGATAGCGGTCGTAACAGTCGCCGTTTACGCCGACGGGGATATCGAAATCCATCTGGTCGTAGGCTGCATAGGGCTGTTTCTTGCGAAGATCCCACTCCACGCCCGATCCTCTTAGCATCGGACCCGAGAACCCGAGCTGCATGGCACGTTCCGGCGACACTACGGCGATATTCACGGTGCGCTGCTTCCAGATTCGATTATCCGTAAGGAGCGTTTCGTATTCGTCGACGCAGGCGGGGAAACGATCGGTAAACGACTCGATAAAATCGAGTAGCGAGCCCTCACGATTCGCATTCATGCTATCGAGCTTTTTCTTGCTACGGAATTTCGATTCCTGGTACTTCGGCATCGACTCCGGAAGGTCCCTGTACACACCTCCAGGCCGATAGTACGTTGCGTGCATGCGCGTGCCCGATACTGCCTCGTAGCAATCCATGAGATCTTCGCGCTCACGGAAACAATAGAGGAACATCGTCATGGCGCCGATGTCGAGGCCGTGCGCGCCAAGCCACATGAGGTGATTCAGAATCCGCGTGATCTCGTCGAACATCACACGGATGTACTGCGCGCGCGTCGGTATCTGTACGCCAAGCAACTTTTCGATCGCCATCACATAGGCATGCTCGTTGCACATCATCGACACGTAGTCGAGGCGATCCATATAACCGATGCTCTGGTTGTAGGGCTTGCTCTCGACAAGCTTCTCTGTTCCGCGATGCAGCAGTCCGACGTGCGGATCCGCCTTCTGGATAACCTCGCCCTCGATCTCCAGCACGAGACGCAGCACGCCGTGCGCCGCCGGGTGCTGAGGCCCGAAGTTCATTGTGTAGCTTTGAATCTCAGCCATCGTTCGCGTCCTTGAGCTCGGCGGAGTAGCGGTTGTCGTCACGAATTACGCGGGGTACCAGCGTGCGTGGTTCGATACTCACCGGCTTGTAGACGACACGACCCTCATCGGCGTCGTAGCTCACCTCGACATTGCCGCTGAGCGGGAAGTCCTTGCGGAACGGGTGCCCGATAAACCCGTAGTCCGTCAGGATGCGGCGCAGGTCCGGATGTCCCTCGAACAGCACGCCGAACAGGTCGAAAACCTCGCGCTCGAACCAGTTCGCACCGTTCCAGATATCGACAACCGACTTGATCATCGGCGGATTGCTGCTTCCTGTGAAAACACGCAGTCGCAGCCTGAAGTTGTGCTGCAGGGAAAGCAGGTGGTAGACGACGGCAAAACGCCGCGGATCAAACTCGTCAGCTTCGTCGAGGATAACGGGATCGCGCTCGACACCCCGGCTGTAACCGGAATCGGTTGCGTCATTCGTCTTCCACTCATCGCTGCCGTAGTTAAGGTAGTCGACGCCGCAAACGTCCATGAGCATCTCGAAGCCAAAATCGGCCTCATTACGCATCGCCGTGGCGACCTCGATAAGATCGTCTTTATCGACCTCGTAGGTCAGCTCACCGCAGTTGGACGGTACGCGGGAAAGCTGCTCGCCAAAACGCCCGTCTAACTTGCTCGCTAATGTCTCTAAACGCTCACTCATTGTTTTTCTTGTTCTTGCAGATTACCTGGCTATCGTGCTTGTGCGGCGTATCTTGTTCTGCAACTGCATCAGACCGTAAATCAGGGCTTCGGCGGTTGGTGGACAGCCGGGGACATACACGTCGACGGGAACGATTCGATCACAACCCCTGACGACGGCGTACGAGTAGTGGTAGTAGCCGCCGCCATTCGCGCACGAGCCCATTGACACCACCCAACGCGGTTCGGGCATCTGGTCGTAGACCTTTCTAAGTGGCGGCGCCATCTTATTCGTCAGGGTCCCGGCGACGATCATGCAATCTGACTGCCGAGGGCTTGGCCGGAAGATAATGCCAAAGCGGTCCAGGTCGTAGCGTGCCGCGCCGGCCTGCATCATTTCAACCGCACAACAAGCGAGTCCGAAGGTCATGGGCCACAGCGATCCCGTGCGCGCCCAGTTCATAACGGCGTCGACGTTGGTTACGACAAACCCCTTCTCCTGCAGGCTGCCGCCCGCTGCCTCTGCATCACTGGCGGGCGCGGTGGTCGGAGCTGTTTCGGCTAATCCCACTCGAGTGCCCCTTTCTTCCATTCGTAGATGAACCCGACAACCAGGATCGCGAGGAACAAGGCCATCGCAAGCATGCCGAATTTGCCGACCGCATCCAGCGAAACGGCCCAGGGGAAAAGAAAAGCGATCTCGAGATCGAAAATAATGAAAAGTATGGCGACCAGGTAATAGCGGACATCGAACTTCATCCGCGAATCGTCGAACGCTTCAAAACCGCACTCGTACGGCGACAGCTTTTCTGCGTCTTTTGAGCCACTACCGATGAGAAACCCGAGAGCCAGCAATACGAGACCTATTCCGGTCGAGATGCCCAGGAAAATCAGGATAGGAAGGTATTCTTGTAGCATTCTGTTCCGCTTGTCTGGCGGCTGATAACGCGCCTGAATCAGCGCGAGATTGTATCAGTGTCATGAGGCCGGAATACAGCCCATATCGGGATTGTTACGATTTCGACCCCGCTCGCTCAGCGAGGCCCAAACTGCACCGGCCTGTTGTTGCAGTTGCAACAACAGGCCGATTTGATTTTGGTGCTCTGGGCGAGACTCGAACTCGCACGGCTCGCGCCACTGCCCCCTCAAGACAGCGTGTCTACCAATTCCACCACCAGAGCGTTGTTGGTCGTCTAGTCCTGCTTCGGTTCCGCCGTTCCCTCTTCCAATGTCGGCAGATCAACACTGTCACCCGTTGGTTCCAGTGACGGCATGTCCGAAACGGGCATCTCGTCGCTAAGCCCAGGCACCTCGTCGGTCTCAGCCTCAACCACCGGTGCGTTCTCCAGCAAACTGGCCGGGGCCGAGGAGCCCTGGCTGCTCAGGTAGGCCAGCGTCAGGCTACTGACAAAAAAGGCCGTAGCGCAGACCGCCGTGGCTCGTGAAAAGAAGCTGCTTGAGCCACGCGCGCCGAAAACGGTGCCCGATGCGCCGGCACCGAAGGCCGCGCCCGCATCCGCGCCTTTGCCGCGCTGAAGCAGCACCAACACGATAATAAGAAGCGCGATCACCGTATGCGCGATCAAAACTGTTTTTTGTATAGTTTCCATTTAATCCTCAATCGTTCTGCGCACACTGGGCTGCCGCCTTGGCAATCGCCAGAAAATCGTCCGCTTTCAATGATGCGCCGCCAATCAGACCGCCATCAATATCCGGCATGGACAACAGTCCTGCCGCATTTTCACCCTTCATGCTGCCGCCATACAATAGCTGCAGACCCTCGGCTACGCCGGCATCGCTCACACCCAGCATGTTCCGGATATAGCGATGCACATCCTGTGCCTGCTCAGGCGTGGCTGTCAATCCAGTGCCGATCGCCCAGACGGGCTCGTAGGCCACGACCGCGTTGGCGAATGCGCCGATACCGGCAGCATCCAGCACCGCACCGAGCTGATAGCCGACAACGCTCTCCGTCGAACCTGCCTCACGCTCCTCGAGCGTCTCACCGACACACAAAATCGGCACAATGCCTGCTGCCTGCGCCGCCTGAAATTTTGCCGCCACCTGGAAGCTCGACTCGCCGTAAATTGCGCGTCGCTCCGAATGTCCGACAATCGCGTAGTCACAGCCGACGTCCTTGAGCATTGAGGGCGCTACCTCTCCGGTGAACGCGCCAGACTCGTGTTCAGAGATATTTTGCGCACCAACACTCACCGCGGAACCGGCCGCTTGTGCCACCGCACTCGCAAGATACGGATAGGGCGGGCATACCAGGAGTCGAAACCCCTGCCCAGCGGGAACGCCCGCGACGATGCCCTCGAGCAACGCCTTATTGGCCTCGCTGGAGCCGTTCATCTTCCAATTGCCCGCAACCAGGAATTCGCGCATGTCAGTTAGTCCGTAGGCTCAAAAGGCGCGCAAGGATACCGGGGCTTCCTCGGCAAATCAACGCGCAAACGCGTCCGATCATGCGGCCACTTCCGCAACAACCGAGGCCAGGCGGTTTGCGAGGGCGATTACCTGCTGCTCATCCTCACCTTCGACCATCACTCGAATCACCGGCTCCGTGCCGGACGCGCGCAGCACGACACGGCCCTTATCGGCCAGCTCACTCTCCGCGGACGCCACTGCAGTCCTCACTTCGGAGGACTGACTCGGATCCATACGCTTCACAGTTCGCACATTAACCATGGTCTGTGGGTACTTCGGCATGCCAGCGACCAGCTCTGACAACGGCTTGCCGGTGTCCTGCATGATCGCGAGTATCTGCAGCGCGCAGATCAGGCCGTCACCGGTGGTCGTCTTGTCCAGGACCAGCATATGCCCGGACGTCTCGCCGCCCAGGATGCCGCCGTGCTGTCGCAGCATCTCGAGCACGTAGCGATCGCCCACGTTGGCCCGATGGAACTCAATAGCCTGCGCTTTTAGCGCATGTTCGAGCCCGAGGTTGCTCATGACCGTGCCGACGACAGGGCCCTGCAGGTTACCTTTCTGCTTGCGCGCCGTCGCGAGCACGTACAGAAGCTGGTCGCCGTCGATAATGTTGCCCAGTTCGTCGACCATGACGACGCGATCGCCGTCGCCGTCCAGCGCGACGCCGACGTGGGCGTGAACGGCGGGAACCGTCAGCTTCAGGAGGTCCGGCTCCATGGAGCCGCAGCCATCATTGATATTGCGCCCGTTCGGTGAGCATCCTATCGGGATGACTTCCGCTCCAAGCGATGCCAGCGCGCGAGGCCCCACCTTGTAGCCAGCGCCATTGGCCCCGTCGAACACCACTTTCAGCCCGTCAAGACTAATGCCGTCAGGCATGCTCGCCATGCAGAATTCCTGGTAGCGTATGCGAGCCGTATCGATGCGCTTGGCTTTTCCGAGGGCCTGTGACTCCAGCGTAATGGCGCGATTCGCGAGCTGCCCCTCGATCTCGAGTTCGATCGCATCGGTCAGTTTCGATCCGCTACTGTCGAAGAACTTGATGCCGTTGTCATAGTACGGGTTATGCGAGGCGCTGATTACCACGCCCATATCGGCATTGAACTCCTGGGTCAGGTGCGCGATAGCCGGGGTCGGGAGCGGACCCAGCAACAACACGTCGGCGCCCGCTGCCACGAATCCTGCTTCGAGTGCAGATTCGAACATGTAGCCCGACAGGCGCGTGTCCTTGCCAATGACGACCGTGCCGCCAGTCGGCACAAGCACCTGCGCAGCCGCGCTCGCAAGTCGCATCGTAAAATCGGCGGTCATCGGGTCGTTGCCCACGGTGCCGCGAACGCCATCCGTGCCAAAATATTGTTTGCTCATCGCTATCCGCCTGTCTTCATGACTGCCTGCGCCACCTTAATTGCATCTACGGTCGCCGAGACATCATGTGCCCGGATGATATCGGCGCCGTTCATCACCGCAATGACCGCCGCGGCAATACTTGCGGGCATTCGATCTTTGGTGTCCCGACCCGTGAGTGCACCGAGGGTCGACTTTCTGGAAATACCGGCCAGCAGAGGCCGATCACGCACCCTCAATTGTCGCAGATTCGCCAGCAACTCGACATTATGGGCGTGCGTCTTGCCAAAGCCAAAGCCCGGGTCGACGATAATCAGGCGCTCATCGAGGCCGGCGGCAACACAGGCATCGATGCGCTCACCCAGAAAAGCCGCCACTTCGGCGACGACATCCACGTATTTTGGCTCGTCCTGCATGCTTCTCGGCCGGCCGCGCATATGCATCAGGCATACCGGCACTTTCAGCTCGGCCGCGGCGGCAAGCGCGCCTTCGGCTTGCAGAGCTGCCACGTCGTTGATCATCGATGCGCCCGCAGCAACGGCCGCTCTCATGACGCCCGGCTTGCTGGTATCAACAGAGATCAATACGTCGGTAACGGACCGCACAGACTCGATGACAGGCAGAACCCGGTCCATCTCTTCCTGCTCGTTTACGCCGCTTGCACCCGGCCTGGTGGATTCCCCGCCGATATCGATGATGGCCGCGCCCTCTTCCACCATCGTTGCAGCCTGGCGCAGCGCAATATGCGGATTGATGTAGCGCCCGCCGTCGGAGAAAGAATCAGGCGTAACGTTGAGGATGCCCATCACCGAGGGCCTGGGAAGATCGAATAAGGCTAGCTGCAACATTTTCTTAGTGTCATAACAGAACGAGCGCCTTGCGGCGCTCGCTCAGTTTAAAAGGATCCGGAGACTAATGCTCGCTTGCCGGCCGGCCGATCGTACCCTTGCTGTCCGACTCAGCCGTTGCAGAGCCGTCATCGTCGGGCTGATCAGGTTCGATCGAATCATCCCAGTCTTCCGGCGGCTGAGGCTCGCGCCCTTCCATGATGTCCTTGATCTGGATTTCGCCAATAGTCTCGTACTTGATCAGCGCCTTCGCCATCGCGTGCAACTTTTCGATGTTCTCGGTAAGCATGGTTCTGGCACGCTCATAGTTGGTATCGATGATTCGCCGTACTTCTTCATCGATCGCATGCGCCGTATCGTCCGATACCTGTTTGTGCTGCGTAACCGACCGCCCCAGGAAGACCTCACCATCGTCTTCGCTGTAGGTAAGCGGACCCAGGCGCTCCGAGAGCCCCCACTTGGTAACCATGTTGCGTGCGATTTCCGTCGCTCGTTCGATATCGTTGGACGCGCCTGTCGTCACGCCGTCGGAGCCGTTAATCATCTCTTCAGCAATACGGCCGCCAAACAGGCTGGAGATGCTGCTCTCCAGCTGCTGCCGCGACATGCTGTAACGATCTTCCTCGGGAAGGTACATGGTGACGCCGAGCGCGCGCCCACGAGGAATAATCGTAACCTTGTAAACAGGGTCGTGCTCGGGAACCAGGTAACCGATGATTGCGTGGCCCGACTCGTGATAGGCCGTATTCAGCTTTTCCTTCTCGCTCATGACCATCGAGCGGCGCTCCGCCCCCATCATGATCTTGTCTTTCGCCTTTTCGAATTCGTCCATGCTCACGACGCGCTTGTTCGAGCGCGCGGCAAACAGTGCCGCCTCGTTAACGAGGTTGGCAAGATCAGCACCCGAAAATCCCGGCGTACCGCGCGCGATGATCCCCGGCCGTACGTCTTCATCCAGCGGCACCTTGCGCATGTGAACCTTGAGAATGAGCTCTCGACCACGCACATCGGGTAACGGCACGACCACCTGGCGATCAAAACGGCCCGGGCGGAGTAACGCCGGATCGAGCACGTCCGGACGGTTGGTTGCCGCGATCACAATGACGCCCTCGTTACCTTCGAAGCCGTCCATCTCAACGAGCATCTGGTTGAGCGTCTGCTCACGCTCGTCGTGTCCGCCGCCGAGCCCTGCGCCACGATGACGGCCAACGGCATCAAGCTCATCAATAAAAATTATGCACGGCGCCTGCTTCTTGGCCTGTTCGAACATGTCGCGTACGCGCGAGGCGCCGACGCCGACAAACATCTCGACGAAATCCGAACCGGAGATGGTAAAGAAAGGAACCTTCGCCTCACCCGCAATGGCCTTCGCGAGCAGCGTCTTGCCAGTGCCCGGCGAACCCACCATCAGAACGCCTTTCGGTATTTTTCCACCGAGGCGCTGGAACTTGCTCGGGTCCTTGAGAAACTCGACAATTTCTGAAACTTCTGCCTTTGCTTCTTCGATACCGGCCACGTCAGCAAAAGTAACGCCAACCTGGTCTTCGCCGAGTAGTCGTGCCTTGCTCTTGCCGAACGACATGGCGCCACGGCCACCGCCGCCGCCCTGCATCTGTCGCATGAAGTAGATCCAGACACCGATCAGGAGCAGGATCGGGAATGAACTGATCAGCAGACTGCTTATCAGGCTTTGCTGCTTCTTCTTGGCGCCGGTGAAATCGACACCGTTCTTGTCCAGCAACCCGATCAGCGTGTTGTTATCCGTTTCGGGACTCACGGTAAAGAACTGCGGCGTGTCGCCTTTGCCGAAGCGGATCTGGTCTTCGTCAATAATTGCGATAGTCACCTGGCCAGAACGTACCTGCGTCAGGAATTCCGAGTAACTTTTTTCCTGTGGCTGGCTGCCACTAACGCCGGACAGGCCTTGCACCACCGACAGCAACACCACGATGATGACAATAAAGACCAGTATGTTTTTTGTTAAATCATTCACATTTGAATTCCGTGTTGTGCGGCTCAAGAACCGAGGCCGCCTCGGCAGATACGTACTGTTCGACACTACTACACTCGGTAGTTCCTCGCTACCAAGTAGACCTCACGACTACCGGCCCGTGACGCCTTTGGTTTCATGACCCTGACACGCTCAAAGGAGCGCCTGGCGTCGGCCAGCAGCGCGTCAAATCCCTCGCCCTGGAAGACCTTGCAGACAAAATTACCACCAGGTTTCAGTACACGTCGCGCCATGTCGAGCGCCAGCTCTACCAGGTACATTGAGCGAGGTTGATCTACCGCTTTCGTTCCGCTGATATTGGGGGCCATATCGCTCATTACAAGGTCGACACCGCCATCTCCGATGACCTCCAGCAAACCGGCAAAGACGGCCTCATCCTGAAAATCGCCCTGGATAAACTCGACATCCGGAAGCGAATCCATTGCCAGGAGGTCAATGGCGACAATACGCGCCCGCCCTTTAAGGACTTTCGTAACGTACTGGCTCCAGCTACCCGGTGCCGAGCCGAGGTCAACACAGACCATATCCGGCCGCAGCAGGCGCTCCTTCTTGTCAATTTGCTCGAGCTTGTAAACAGCGCGAGAACGCCACCCGTCCTTGCGGGCCTGCTGCACGTACGGGTCGCGCTGCTGGCGTTCATACCAGCTGCCTCCGCTGCGGCGCGGACCGCTCATGGCCTGCCGACGAAAGCCATGGGAATCCTCGTCAACGCGCTGTTACACTGCGCGCCCATGAAACTTAGCGAATCCCAGAAGAAACATCTTCGCGGCCTCGGCCACGCGTTAAAACCGGTGGTTATCGTTGCCGACTCCGGGCTGAGCGACTCCGTGCTGGCCGAGTACGAATCGACTCTGAACCACCACGAACTCATCAAGGTACGGGTGCGTGTGGGCGATAGGGCGGCGCGTGATGAGATCATTGAGAAATTATGCTCTGACAGTGCTGCGAACCTGATCCAGCGAATCGGCAACGTCGCCTTGCTTTACCGGCCAAACCTGAACAAGAAACTCGAGCAACGCATTCGACTGCCGTCCCGTTAGCAAGCTGCCCGCGCCTACTCGTAGCGAACCTCAACAACCTCGTAGGTCTTCAGGCCATCGGGTGCCTGGAACTCGACAACGTCACCCTCGTTCTTGCTGATCAGCGCGCGTGCAATCGGCGACGTGAACGACAGCATGCCATTCTTGATATCGGCTTCGTCCTGGCCAACGATCTTGTAGGTGATTTCCTTACCCGTCTCTTCGTCGATAAGTTCGACAGTCGAACCGAATACCACCTTGCCGCGCGCATCGATCGTCGTCACGTCTATGACGTGCACGTGCGAGAGCTTGCCCTCGATCTCCTTGATACGTCCCTCGATGAAACCCTGCTGATCCTTCGCGGCATGATATTCGGCGTTCTCCTTCAGGTCGCCATGCGCGCGCGCTTCGGCGATTGCCTTGATCACCGCAGGGCGGTCGACGCCCTTCAGTTTCTTTAGCTCCGCAAGCAGCAGCTCATGGCCTCGAACCGTCATCGGCACCTTGCTCATGCCACCACCTCGTTATGCAAATCCTGCAGGCGATTGACGTCGCCATCGTCCAGATGTTCGATCGCCCGACAGGTCGCTATCGCGGCCCCGAGCGTCGTGTAATAGGTCACGCCCTTGCGCACCGCCTCGGCCCGAATCGAAACAGATTCGTTAATCGCCTGTTTGCCTTCTGTCGTATTGACGATCAGGTCGATCTCACCGTTCTTGATCATGTCCACGATATGCGGGCGCCCCTCGCGAACCTTGTTCGCGCGTCGGCATAATACACCAGCTTTCGCCAGGGACTGGGCCGTCCCGTGCGTTGCCACAATATCAAAGCCCATGTCGTGCAATAGTTTGCCAAGTTCGATTGACGACTCCTTATCGCGCTCGCGCACGCTGAGGAGCGCGGTACCCTGCCGTGGCAAAATTACGCCTGAGGCAAGTTGCGCCTTCGCGTATGCCTCGCCAAACGTCCGACCGACGCCCATCACTTCGCCGGTCGACTTCATTTCCGGCCCAAGGATCGGATCGCTGCCCGGGAATTTGATAAATGGAAATACAGACTCCTTGACCGAGAAATAGTCCGGCACGCGTTGGTCGACCAACCCCTGTTTCGCCAGGGTCTCACCCACCATGACCTTCGCCGCTATTTTCGCAAGCGGCACCCCGGTTGCTTTGGAAACGAACGGTGCCGTTCGCGAAGCACGCGGGTTAACTTCGAGCAAATAAACGACATCCCCCTGGATCGCGAACTGCGTATTCATCAGCCCCAGTACCTTGAGACCCTTCGCGAGCTTGACGACCTGCTCCTCGAGTTCCTTCTGGATTTCTGCCGACAGTGAGAACGGTGGTAGCGAGCAACCGGAATCACCCGAGTGAACACCTGCCTGCTCGATGTGCTCCATGATGCCGCCGATAAGGACCCGCTCGCCGTCGCTGATGCAGTCGACATCGACCTCGGTAGCGAGGTCGAGAAAACGGTCCAGCAACACCGGACTGTCATTCGATACGTCGATCGCGGCACCCATATAGACGGCCAGGTCCTCATCGTTGTGCACTACTTCCATCGCCCGACCACCGAGCACGTACGAGGGCCTTACGATCAGCGGGTAGCCTACCGTGGGTGCCAACTCCAATGCCTCGGCTTTGCTGCGCGCGGTGCAGTTCGGCGGCTGCCGAAGCCCCAGGTCTTCTACCAGCTTCTGGAAAAGCTCGCGGTCTTCCGCCAGGTCGATGGAATTCGGCGATGTACCGATAATCGGTGCACCGGCGGCCTCCAGCGCTCTTGCCAGCTTCAGCGGTGTCTGCCCACCGTATTGCACGATGACGCCCTTCGGCTGCTCCTTGTCGATAATCTCCATGACGTCCTCGAACGTCAGCGACTCGAAGTAAAGCCGGTCCGAGGTGTCGTAGTCGGTCGATACGGTTTCCGGATTACAGTTGACCATGATGGTCTCGTAACCTGATTCCTTGAGTGCAAGCGCGGCGTGCACACAACAATAGTCGAATTCGATTCCCTGTCCGATACGATTGGGACCGCCCCCAAGAATCATGATCTTGGGCCTGTCCGTCGGATCCGCCTCGCACTCCTCGTCGTAGCTCGAATACAGGTAAGCGGTCGTCGTGGAGAATTCGGCGGCGCAGGTATCCACTCGCTTGAAGATCGGCCGTATTCCGAGCTCCAGGCGGCGCGCGCGAACCGCGCTTTCATCAGTACCGAGGATCGCGGCAAGCCTTGCGTCCGAGAAGCCCTTGCGCTTGATCAATCGCATGCGCGTTTCATCGAGCGCAACCAGGCCCTCAGCCCGTATTTCTGCTTCGGTTTCGACGAGATCGGCAATCTGAATAACGAACCACGGATCGACGCCCGTCAATTCCGATACATCGCTGTACGAGTAGCCGTGGCGCAACGCATCAGCCATGTACAAGAGGCGATTCGCGCCGGGAATTCGCAACTCGTGGCGCAGGTTGTCGCGATCCACATCCGTGACGATCGGCCCGCAGATCTCGTCAAGACCGGCAATACCCGTCTCGAGCCCGCGCAACGCCTTGTGCAGCGATTCCTGGAAATTGCGGCCAATTGCCATGACTTCGCCCACCGACTTCATCTGCGTTGTCAGGCGGTCATTGGCCCCCGGAAACTTCTCGAACGTAAAGCGCGGGATCTTCGTAACGACATAGTCGATTGTCGGCTCAAACGAAGCCGGCGTCGCACCGCCAGTGATCTCGTTCTTCAGCTCGTCGAGCGTGTAACCAATAGCCAGCTTGGCCGCAATCTTCGCGATCGGGAATCCTGTCGCTTTCGACGCCAGAGCCGACGACCGGGATACACGAGGGTTCATCTCGATAATCAGGACGCGGCCGGTATTCGGGCAAATTGCAAACTGCACGTTCGAGCCGCCGGTCTCCACGCCGATCTTTCGCAGCACGTCGATTGAAGCATCACGCAACCGCTGGTATTCCTTATCGGTCAGCGTCTGCGCGGGCGCCACGGTGATCGAGTCGCCCGTGTGCACACCCATGGCGTCGAAATTCTCGATGGCGCAGACGATGATGCAGTTATCGTTCCGATCACGAACGACCTCCATCTCGAACTCTTTCCAGCCAATCACGGATTCCTCGAGGAGCACCTCCGTGGTCGGAGACATCTCCAGCCCGTGGCTGACGATCTTCTGAAACTCCTCAAGGTTGTACGCTATACCGCCGCCACTGCCGCCCATTGTGAACGATGGGCGAATGATCGTCGGGAAGCCGATGTTCGGCTGCTTCTCAAGCGCTTCCTCCAGCGAATGAGCGATCTCCGCCCTGGGGCATTCGAGACCGATTTCTCCCATGGCCGTACGAAACAGATCGCGGTCTTCCGCCATATCGATGGCTTCGCGGGAGGCCGCAATCAGCTCGACCTTGTATTTTTCGAGAACGCCTTCCCGAACCAGGTCCAGCGCGCAGTTGAGCGCGGTCTGCCCGCCCATGGTGGGCAGCAGCGCATCCGGCCGTTCTTTGGCAATAATCCGCTCGACAGCAGACCAGTGGACAGGCTCGATGTACACCGCGTCCGCCATGTCGGGATCCGTCATGATCGTCGCAGGATTCGAATTAACCAGGATCACCCGGTAACCCTCTTCGCGAAGCGCCTTGCAGGCCTGGGCCCCCGAATAGTCGAACTCACAGGCCTGGCCTATGACGATGGGTCCGGCGCCGATAATCATGACGCTCTTTATGTCAGTGCGTTTTGGCATGCTGTCAGGGCTTCAGTCCAAGGATGATATTCTTAATTAAGAAAGTTTCGTAATCTATTGTTTTTAATTGCTTTATCATTTACCCATCAAAGCCTTGAGGCCCTTGCGCTTGTGCGCGTCCATGTTTTGGATAAAGCGTTCGAACAAGTGGCACCAGGTCGTGCGGGCCCGGGCTTGCTTCGGGGTGGCCCTGGAAGCTGAAGGCCGGCTTGTCCTTGAATGCTATGCCCTGCAACGTGCCATCGAAGAGTGAGCGATGAGTCGCCTGGACGTTGTCCGGCAAGGTCGATTCATCAACTGCGAAGCCGTGGTTCTGGCTGGTTATCATGACCTGCCCGCTAGCCAGGTCCTGAACCGGGTGGTTCGCACCGTGGTGGCCAAACTTCATCTTGGTCGTCTTCGCGCCAGCGGCAAGCCCGAGCAGCTGGTGCCCGAGGCAAATGCCGAATACCGGCGCACCCTCATCGAGGAAGGTGCGAATGGCGTCGATAGCGTAGTCACAGGGCTCCGGGTCGCCCGGACCGTTCGACAGGAAGATACCGTCCGGCGCCAGGGACAGTGCCTCCTCCGCCGAGGTCGCGGCCGGCACCACCGTCATTCGGCAGTCGAGATCCGACAGCAGCCGCAGAATATTGCGCTTGATGCCGAAGTCGTAAGCCACTACATGGTACGGCGCGATGCGTCGGCTCATGACCCGCGGCTTGCGTCCAAACGTGGATCCCATGCACCACTGGTAGGCACGCTTCGGTCGTCACAAACTTGGCAAGGTCCATCCCGGCTATGCCCGGAAACTTCCTGGCATGCTCGATGGCCTTCTCGGGCTTCTTGTTACCCGTCATGATGCAGCCTGACTGCGCACCCTTCTCGCGAATGATGCGCGTGAGCTTGCGCGTGTCGATATCCGCAATGGCGACGGCGTCGCCCTGCCTCAGGAAATCACTGAACGATCGCTCCGAGCGCCAGCTGCTGGTCAGCATCGAGCTGTCACGAATGATCAGGCCGGACGCGTGAATCTTCGTGGACTCCATATCGGCGCTGTTGGTGCCAGTATTGCCAATATGCGGATAAGTCAGCGTGACGATCTGCCGGCAATAGGACGGGTCCGTCAGGATCTCCTGGTAACCGGTCATCGCGGTATTGAAGACGACCTCACCGATAGTCTGTCCGTCGGCGCCGATGGAGGTGCCGTGAAAAACGGTGCCATCCTGAAGTGCAAGTATCGCAGGCGTGCTCAAGAACGATCCTCAAAAGAAGTACGAATACCAGACCACACGAGGATCAGCGTGTCTGTCGTGACTGCCTTCCGGCTCGTGACGACATGCGTCTGTTTCAGATGCACAAAAGCGGAAGGACCTGGCCTCCCGCTTGCGACTTCGCTGACCGCCCAGCGATCCGGCGTAGTTTACTGAAGGCTACCTGCGCGCGCCATAGCCTGAACGCACTTTTTTTGCCGATCAGCGCTCCCGGCCGTCAGTTGCCGAACAGAACATCACCCATCGAAAAAAGGCCCGCAGGCTGATCGACAACCCATCGCGTGGCCCGCAGGGCCCCATCAACGAACACCTGCCGTGTGGTCACGCTGTGGCCAAAGGTCAGGCGCTCCGTGGGAGAACGCATGATCACCTCATGATCCCCCGGCACCTCGCCGATTCGCTGGGATGCGAAGGTGAATCCGTCAGTCCCCTGCTCGCCGCGCGACTCGGCGATTGCTTCGCCGAGCTTCAACGCCGTACCCGAAGGTGCGTCCTTCTTGTGGATGTGGTGCGTTTCGGAGATCTCGATCGCGAAGTCACGCCCAAGCGCCGCGGCAGCGTCGCGCACGACGCGCTCCAGCACTGCAACGCCGAGACTCATGTTGCGGTCGTAAACAATGGGAATCTCTCTTGCCGCCTGACCGAGGCTTTCCATTTGCCCCTCACTCAGCCCGCTGACACCACAGACCAGGGGCGTCCTATGGCTGACCGCCGCGACGAGGACGTCATCCGAGCCTGTCGGCAGGCTGAAATCGATAATGACATCTGCCGCGGCGGCGATCGGATTCAAGTCACTGCCACGCTTCCAGATGCCGGCCAGGGCCAGGTCTTCAGACGCCTCAATTGTCGCCGCGATAGCAAGTCCCATGCGCCCGGCGCCGGCGATTCCTATGTTGAGTAGACTAATCGGTCTGCCGCCTCTAGCCGATGCGCTCGAAAAAACGCTTGACGGTATCGAGCCACCCCCCGGCGCGAGGGCTGTGTTTCTCGCCGCCGGACTGCAGCGAGGCGTCAAACGTCTCCAGCAACTTTCGCTGTTCGGCGGTGAGATTCACGGGTGTTTCGACCGCCACCTGTGCGAACAGGTCGCCAATGCGCTGATCGCGCACAGTTCGTACACCTTTACCGCGCAGGCGAAACACCTTGCCCGACTGCGTACCTGAGGGGATCTTCAGCGCCACGTTGCCGTCCAGTGTCGGCAACTCAACTTCGCCACCCAGCGTTGCCGCCGCGACACTTACGGGCACCTCGCAGGAAAGGTTGGCGCCATCGCGCTCGAATATTTTGTGTGGATTCACGCGAATCTCAACGTAGAGATCGCCAGGGGGGCCACCATTGCGACCCGCCTCTCCTTCACCGGACAGCCGAATACGATCGCCATCGTCGACACCGGCCGGCACCTTCACGGCCAGCGTACGCGTCTTGCGGACGCGGCCCCGACCATGGCAGTCGCTACACGGATCCGAAATCGTCGTCCCCGCCCCTTTACAGGCAGGACAGGTCTGCTGGATCGAGAAGAATCCCTGTTGCATGCGCACCTGGCCAACGCCGCCGCAGGTTGAACACTGAATGGGTTCGCTGCCTTTCTTCGCGCCGCTGCCGCTGCAGGTCTCGCAGCCGACCTGGGTGGGCACATCGATCGTGACATTATCACCCGCAACTGCTTTCTCGAGGTCCAGCTTGAGTTCGTAGCCAAGGTCCGCACCACGGAATACCTGTGGACCACCGCCACGGCGCCCGCCGCCGAAAATATCGCCGAAAACATCTCCGAAGATGTCGCCGAATCCCTCAGCACCGAAACCGCCGGCGCCCCCGGCGGCCCCGCGGACCCCGTCATGACCGAAACGGTCGTACGCCGCACGCTTTTCGGCGTCTTTCAGGACCTCATAGGCTTCCTTCGTTTCCTTGAAGCGCGCCTCGGAACCATCACCATCCTCATTGCGATCGGGATGATGCTTCATGGCAAGACGCCGATAGGCTTTCTTAATCTCGTCATCGGTCGCCGATTTGGAGACGCCTAATACCTCGTAATAGTCGCGTTTTGCCATGCTTCCCTATAGCGAGGGCGCCCCAAGGGGCGCCCGACGCTTTTCCTTCTTGTGTCAGCCAATCAGGACTTGGATGTATCGTCCTTATCCACTTCTTCGAACTCGGCGTCGACAACATCGTCGTCGGACGCGGATGCCCCGGCATCACTACCGGCATCATCGGCCGCCTGCTCTGCGTAGAGCCTCTGCGCGAGATTTCCGGATGCCTCGCCAAGCGCCGCCGTCTTCTTCTCGATAATATCTTTATCGTCGGATTCAAGCGCCTTCTTAAGATCGGAAACCGCGTTCTCAACGGCCTGGCGTTCCTCCGCAGAAGCTTTCTCGCCCAGTTCGCTCAAGGTCTTCTCGGCCGCATGAATCAGCCCATCCGCCTGGTTTCGCACATCGACGAGTTCGCGGAACTTGCGATCCTCTTCGGCGTGACTCTCGGCATCGGAAACCATCTTGTGGATCTCATCGTCCGACAGGCCACTCGATGCCTTGATTACGATGTTCTGGCTCTTGCCGGTCGCCTTATCCTTGGCCGAGACGTTGAGGATACCGTTTGCATCGATATCGAACGTCACCTCGATCTGTGGCGTGCCGCGTCGGGACGGCGGAATGTCCGCCAGGTCGAAGCGCCCGAGCGACTTGTTGTCCGGCGCTCGTTCGCGCTCACCCTGCAGCACGTGAATGGTGACGGCGGTCTGGTTGTCGTCAGCCGTCGAAAAGACCTGCTCCGCGTTGGCCGGAATCGTCGTGTTCTTATCGATGAGTTTCGTCATGACCCCACCGAGCGTCTCAATACCGAGCGACAGCGGCGTCACGTCGAGCAGCAGGACGTCTTTAACGTCACCTGCCAGAACGCCGCCCTGGATAGCAGCACCCAGCGCAACGGCCTCATCGGGGTTGACGTCGCGTCGCGGCTCTTTGCCGAAGAAGTTCTGTACCTCTTCCTGCACTTTCGGCATACGTGACTGGCCACCGACAAGAATAACGTCGTCGACCTCGTTGACCTTGAGTCCGGCATCCTGCAGAGCGATCTTGCAGGGCCCGATCGTACGCTCGACAAGCTTCTCGACCAGCGACTCCAGTTTCGCCCGGGTCAGCTTGATATTGAGGTGCTTTGGACCGCTTGCATCGGCCGTGATGTACGGCAGGTTGACCTCGGTCTGCTGCTGCGAACTGAGTTCGATCTTGGCCTTCTCCGCCCCCTCTTTGAGGCGCTGCATGGCACGCGCGTCGCCGGCGATATCCACACCGGTCTCACGCTCGAACTCGGATGTCAGGTATTCGATAACCCGCATGTCGAAGTCTTCACCACCCAGGAACGTGTCACCATTAGTGGCGAGCACCTCGAACTGATGCTCACCGTCAACTTCGGCAATTTCGATGATCGACACGTCGAAGGTTCCGCCACCGAGATCAAATACTGCGATCTTCTTGTCGCCGCGCTTCTTGTCCATGCCGTAAGCAAGTGCCGCAGCCGTCGGCTCGTTGATGATGCGCTTGACTTCGAGTCCGGCAATTTTGCCCGCGTCCTTGGTCGCCTGGCGCTGCGAATCGTTGAAGTAGGCAGGCACCGTGATGACAGCTTCGGTTACCTCTTCACCGAGGTAATCCTCGGCGGTCTTTTTCATCTTCATCAGCACGCGTGCCGAGATCTCCGGCGGTGCCATCTTCTTGCCGTTCGCGTCGACCCAGGCGTCGCCGTTGTCCGCCTTGACGATCGCGTAAGGCACCATCTTGATGTCTCGCTGAACCACATCGTCTTCAAAACGACGACCGATCAGTCGCTTGACGGCAAACAATGTATTTTCGGGGTTCGTGACAGCCTGGCGCTTGGCAGACTGCCCTACCAGTACCTGGTCGTCCTTCGTAAATGCCACGATCGACGGGGTCGTACGATCACCCTCGCTGTTTTCGATGACCTTGGGTGTACTCCCCTCCATGACTGCAACGCAGGAGTTGGTGGTACCCAGGTCGATACCAATCACTTTGCCCATTTCTATGACTCCAAATTCGGTAAGAATTGCCTAAACTGGCTCTGAGGTGGGGC
This sequence comes from uncultured Gammaproteobacteria bacterium, assembly GCA_963841145.1. Classification (GTDB taxonomy): domain Bacteria; phylum Pseudomonadota; class Gammaproteobacteria; order Steroidobacterales; family Woeseiaceae; genus UBA1847. Next base: position 95,834 of record CAWJBO010000012.1, on the reverse strand, counting down.
CAGCAGACCCTGTTTCAAGCGCTTTTTGCCACTTTTTCGCGGTGCGGACCTCAGCCCTCCGCCACGACTACCATCGCTGGCCTGAGCAGCCGCCCGTTCAGCACATAGCCCTTTTGCATTACTGTGACTACAGTGCCGGGCTCGGCCGTGTCGGACGGTTGCACGCTGATCGCCTCATGCAACTCCGGATCAAAAGGCTCGCCCTCCGGATCAATGGCCGAAATCCCGAAGCGCTCCATCGTCGAGCCGAGCAATTTCAACGTCGCGTTGCTGCCCTCCAGCAGGCTCTCAATAGTCGCGTTCTCAGAGGCCGCGAGCGCCATCTCCAGCCCATCCGTAACCGCGAGCAGCTCCCTGCCAAATCGCTCCAGTGCGAACTTGTGCGCATTCTCGACCTCACGAGCCGTGCGCTTGCGCACATTCTCGGTTTCGGCGACCGCCCTGACATAGCGCTCCCAGTTTTCATCCGCCTTCGCCTGAAGCTCGGCCAGTGGATCCGTGATGTCTTCCGAGGATGCCTGTTCGGCCTCCGAAACAGCTGCTTCTTCTTCGATTGCCTCGTCCGGGCGTTCAACACTCATCTATGAGCTCCAGTTCTGTGCACACACGCCGCCACGAGGGTCGGCGCAACAATAACGGCAGCAGTCTGGGGGCCGAGCCGAAAATATCAAGAGCGTAGCGGTTTTTTTTGCCAGCTGAATCAGCTGCTTTGGCTAAGGGCGGACTCGAGCAGCCGGGCCGTAACATCGACAATCGGCACGACGCGATCGTAAGCCATGCGTGTCGGGCCGATGACGCCAAGCACCCCGATCGTGTCGTCATCGACATGATACGGCGCTGTAATGACGCTGCAGCCGTCGAAGATGCTGACCCCGGACTCCTCGCCGATGAAGATCTGGACACCGTCCGCGTTGATGCTCCGATCCAGCAGATCCAGTATCAACCGCTTGCGTGAAAACGCATCGAACAGGCCACGCAGCGTGTCGATGTCCGACAGCTCGGCGAATTCCATCAGATTGGTCTCGCCGGCCAGCGCGTAATTGTCATCCGGATGCGCGGCACTGCCCATCGCCGAATGCGCCACCGCAATGATGTCGTGCATCGCCTGGTTCATCGAATCCCGCGTTTCGTCGAGATCAGTCAGCAGCCGTTCACGAACCGTATCCAGGTCTGCGCCACCATAATGTTCGTTGATGAAGTTCTGCGCCTGCTGCAGTTCGGATGCATCGTAGCTGCGGTCGGTGTGGAGAATCCGATTCTGAACTTCGCGGTCGTTTGTGACGAGAATCACGAGGATCCTGTTGTCCGACAGCGGCAGGAATTCGATCTGGCGTAGCTTTACCTGCGCCGGTCTTGGTGCAGAAACAACGCCGGCCATGTGCGTGACCTCGGACAGCAAGCCGGACACGGCGGTTACCAGGGCGTCGGGATTATCGGAATCACCTTTGATTTTGCGCTGTATCTTCTTTATTTCGCTGTCGACAGGCTGGCGATAGCGCACCAGCGTATCGACAAACAGCCGATAGCCAAGCGGCGTCGGAATGCGGCCCGCCGAGGTGTGTGGCGCAGACACCAGCCCCATCTGCTCGAGATCAGACATCACGTTGCGAATTGTGGCGGGACTCAGGTCGAGACCGGAGTCCTTGGAGAGGGTTCGGGAGCCGACAGGCTGCCCGTCGCTTATGTAGCGCTGGATGAGCACGCGCAACAGATGCTGTCCGCGATCGCTCGGTACCTGTTTAGTCGCTTCTGCTGACATGCACTAGAAACAAGGGAAATTCCCAATCATTTAGCTGTGTTAGATTAGTCTCCAACACGCTAGCAACGGCTTGGCGGCCGGTCAAGGGTTTGCAACAATCACACTATGAATACCCAATTCCCCAACATCGCCCTGCTGGGTCGTCACGAAGATATTCGAGTCGCCGATCCGATGCGCGCAATCGCCGAGCATCTGACCAAGGCGGGCATCACGGTGCTTGCGTCCGATCGGGTCAAACTCGACCTTAAAGCCACACGCATGCCGGAATCGCAACTCTGTGCGAAGGCGGACCTGGTGATTGCGATAGGCGGCGACGGCACGATGCTGCACGCCAGTCGCCTCGCGCGCGAATCAGGCACGCCGATTCTCGGCATCAATCGAGGCCGACTCGGGTTTCTTGCGGATGTTACGCCGGACGAGATGATAGCCAGCGTCGACAAGGTGCTGCGCGGCGAGTACACGCGCGACACACGGATGCTCCTCGAAGCCCGTTTGATTAAAGAAAGCGGCGAAGAGAAGACCGCCTTTGCGCTCAACGACGTCGTCCTGAAGCGTCGCGAGACAGGACGGATGGTCGACTTTTCGACACAGGTCGATGGCACTTTCGTCAACACGCACTCGGGCGACGGTCTCATCGTCGCAACACCAACGGGTTCAACGGCGTACGCGTTAAGCTGCGGCGGGCCGATCATCTCGCCGCAACTCGACGCCGTGGTGGTGGTACCGGTCTGCCCGCACACGCTCACCGATCGGCCCCTGGTTATCCCGGCGGACCGGTCGATAGAAGTCATTCTGCTCGAACGTCATGAATCGACGGCGTCCATTTCTATAGACGGCCGATCGCTGGGTCGTATAAAGCCGGCGGACAGGCTGATCATTTCTGCCGCTGACCATCGCATCACGCTGATACACCCTCCAAACTACGATTTCTACGGCATACTCCGTTCCAAGCTTTTTTGGGGACGCGACAACCGCAAGCGCGGTTAGGCCTACGTCGGAACGCATGACATGTTGATGAACCTGCAGGTGCGCGACTTCGCCATCGTTGACCGAATCGAGATCGAATTCGACGAGGGCATGACGGTGCTCACTGGCGAAACCGGTGCCGGCAAATCGATCCTGGTCGATGCGCTGGGACTGGTTCTCGGCGAGCGCGGCAGCGCGCAGCTGGTGCGCGATGGCGCGAAACGGGCAGAATTCGCGGCCGATTTCGATATCGCAGAACTCGACGCCGCGCGGGCCTGGCTCGCCGAGCACGCGCTGGACCAGGACGACGAGTGCCTCCTGCGGCGCGTGATCAGTGCTGAGGGACGCTCGCGTGCCTTTATCAACGGTAACCCCGTGCCGCTGGCGCAGCTGAAGACACTTGGCGAGAAGCTCCTCGATATTCATGGTCAGCATTTTCACCAGTCACTCGGACATCGTTCGATACAGCGAGACCTGCTCGATCACTTCGCGGGTCTGCAGAAACAACGCCGTGCGACGGAAGCAAGTTATAGCGACTGGCATGCGCTTGCCGGCCATCTTCAGCAGTTGCGGGAGGCCGAGACGGATCGCGCGTCGCGGCTCGATCTGCTCCGCTTTCAGATCCAGGAGCTCGATACGCTGGGACTGGCACCCGGCGAAGTCGACGAACTGTCAGTCGAACGGCAAAAATTGCAGCACAGCGACCGCCTCGCGAGGGCGTTGGCAACGCGCTGCTACGGCTTTTTGACGACGAGGCCCGTAACGCCAATGGCCTCGTTGCCGAATCCGTGCGCTCCATCGAGTCGCTGGTGGATTTTGATCCGAATCTCGAACCGGTGCTGGAATTGCTGAACAGCGCCAGCATCCAGGTCGCAGAAGCCGCGGATTCTCTGCGGCGCTACAGCGATACGGTTGACATGGATCCGCAACGCCGCGACTGGGTCGAAGAACGGCTCGATGCCATACAGTCGGCTGCGCGCAAGCACCGTGTGACGGCAAACGGCCTGCCCGGGCTGCTCGAAAAACTGCGGCACGAATTCGACGAGCTCGACCACGCTGAGGAACGCGGTCGGGAACTCGAGGGACGCGTCGCAGCGGCTAAGGACGAATTCCTTACACTCGCGCAGGCGCTGTCGAAGTCCCGCAGGAAAGCGGCCAAGTCCTTTGCGGAAAAAGTCACCGAGGCCATGAAGAGCCTTGGCATGCCGGGCGGCGTGTTCGAGATCAAACTCACGACACTGGAAGCCGAGGCCGCACGTCCGTGGGGTATTGATGCAATCGAGTTCCTGATCAGCGCGAACCCCGGTCAGGCTCCACAGCCGCTTGCCAAGATTGCGTCTGGCGGTGAACTGTCGCGCATGAGCCTCGCGATACAGGTCATAGCCAGCGACGGCAGCACGATCCCGACAATGGTCTTCGACGAAGTTGACAGCGGTGTTGGTGGCGGCGTTGCCGAAATGGTCGGCAGGCGACTGCAGGAGCTCGGCATCAGCCGCCAGGTCTTGTGCGTCACGCACCTGCCGCAGGTCGCGAGCCTGGCGAATCAACATCTACGGGTCAGCAAGGTATCCGACGGCAAGTTCACCCGCACCAACGTGCAGGTTCTCAGTAAGGATGAGCGCGTCGAAGAGCTGGCCCGCATGCTGGGTGGCGTTGAAATTACGCGAAAGACACTGGCGCATGCAGCCGAGATGTTGGCAGGGGCACCGAAGAAACGGGCCTGATTCGAGCGGCGCCTAGTCCGAGTCCGAATCGGTATGCTTTTGCTTAACGTAAAGAACGAGGCTGTGATCAAGCAGTTCATAGCCATACTCTTCGGCGATCGCGTGCTGTAGGCGCTCGATTTCTTCGTTAACAAACTCGACGACGTCGCCGGTCTCCACGCACACCATGTGATCGTGGTGATCGCCATCATCCAGTTCGAAGACGGAATGGCCACCTTCAAAATTGTGTCGAGTGACGAGCCCCGCCGCCTCAAACTGAGTCAACACACGGTAGACCGTGGCGAGGCCGATGTCCTCACCGGCCTTCAGCAAGTCCTTGTATATGTCTTCCGCGCTGAGGTGACGCTGCTTCGCCTCCTCGAGAATCTCGAGAATCTTCAGACGAGGCAGAGTGACCTTGAGGCCGGCTTTGCGAAGTTCCTGTCGTTGCTGCATGAACAAACTCTTTCAAGGTATGATGCGCGCCTATTATGACCCAGTTGGCAGTCAGGCTCTATGGCAATCCGTAAATCGTTACCAATCTTATTCTTGTGTTTCGCGCTCGCCGCGTCCGCCGGCTGTGTTTACCGGGCGAACATTGCACAAGGCAATCTGATCAAGCAGGAAGATCTCGACCAGGCCGAAGTCGGTATGACGCGCAACCAGATTCGCTTCCTTCTTGGCACGCCGATGATTGACGATCCTTTCCACAGGGACCGTTGGGACTACATTTACTACCTCAAACTTGGCCGGAACGATGCCACGTACAAGCGCTGGGTATCGGTCTTCTTCGCGGAAGACAAGGTCAGCGAAATCCGCAAGGACCAGGAGCTTGACCCGGGCCTCTAGTGTCCTGTTTGCTGAGTTCGCTAGCTTTCCCTCCGGGCGCTCCCGGCAGCCCGTCCTGCCGCGTTGCAGTCGCTTGAAGTAGCCCGCTAATCCTGCACTCCTGCGCCTCGCAAGACGGGCTGCCAATAGCGCTGAAAGTCAGCGAACTCAGCAAACAGGACACTAGTCCTTTGCCGTCTTGCCCATCGTAAGACCCAGGCTGGCGAGCTGGCGCCGTGCCTCTTTGGGATCCAGTTCGAGAGGTCGGTAAACCTCAACACGGTCGCCATCAACAAGTACATGGTCATGCGCCACGGTGTGCCCCCAAATGCCCGCCTGCAGGTGATCGAAATCGACCTGCGAAAACTGCTTCGGCAGACCACTTTCGAGCAACGCATCGGCGACGGTCGAGGTTGCCGGCAAGATCACCGGCAGTAAAACCTGGGTGCCAGGCGTCGCATATACAACCTCCACCTTGATTTGCGTCGCCACGCCCACTATCGCGCCCCGTACATTTGCGCCGCTCGCTGGGTAAACGAGTCAACCAGCGAATTACAGGTACCTTCAAAGAAGCGTCCGAAAATAATATCGGTGGCACGATTCTCAAATTCGAACTCAAGCTCCAGCGCGACCTTGCTGCCGGAATCGCCCAGCTGCTGAAACTGCCAACCGCCGGACAGGTGGCGAAACGGGCCGCCGACAAGCTCGATGCCGAGTGACACGTTTTCCTGCAGAGCATTGCGAGTTCTAAAGCGCTTGCTGATCCCGTGCCGATGCAACTCCAGGGATGCCTCGATAAAATCCGGCCGCGCAATATGCACTTCTGCATTGTCACACCATGGCAGGAACGAGGGGTAGGCCTCAACGTCTTTCACCAGGACGTACATGTCAGCAGCCGAATAAGGCACCAGAGCACTGCGACTGACACTACGCATGCAAATTGGCCAACCGACGAAAGCCTCTGAAAGACACGCCTCAGAGCACGGCGTTGATAAGCACCAGCAGGATACCGATGGGCGCAACGAAGCGCGCCAGGACACGCCAGGTCTTGTACATCATGCCAGAGCTCCCAAGCTCATCGGCCGTAGAGTTGCGGCACATGACCCAGCCGGCGAATAGCACGATCAGCAGACCACCCAGAGGCAACATGATATTGCTGGTCAGGTAGTCGACATTGTCGAAGATCGTGCCCGCGAGGAATTTGAAGTCGGCCAGCACATTGAACGAAAGCACCGAACCCATTCCCAGCAGCCAGATAGTCAGGCCAGTCATTATCGTCGCTTGTGCACGAGTCTTGTTATATCGCTCAACGATCCAGGCAACGGCGGGTTCCATCAGCCCGATCGCCGAGGTCCATGCGGCGAAGGCAAGCAGCACGAAAAAGATCGTTGAGAAGAACACGCCTCCGGGCATCTGCCCGAATGCCAGGGGCAAAGTCTGAAAGACGAGCCCAGGGCCGTCGGCCGGATCCAGGTTATTCGCAAACACCAATGGAAAAATGGCGAGGCCGGCGAGAATTGCGATAGAGGTATCCGCGATCACAACCGCAGCAGACGCGCCGGTAATGGAAGTCTCCTCGGGGAGATAGGCTCCGTACGCCATGATTGCACCCATGCCGATGCTCAGGGTGAAAAAGGCCTGGCCCAGTGCCGCGAGCACGCTATTCCATGTCAATTTGTCGAAGTCTGGCGTGAACATGAAGGCTACGCCCTCGCCAAAGAAACCGGAGTTGATCGAGTAACCCAGCAGCACCAGTATCAGCACGAGCAGAGCCGGAACCATGAATCGCACCGCCTGTTCCAGGCCCCGTTCAACGCCGCGGGCGACCACGAAAACAGCGAGCCCCATGAAGACCGTATGGCACAGGCCAATTAACCGCCAGTCGCCGATGAAGTTCGCGAATTGCCCGTTGACCGCGTCAGGGCTGGCCCCGACAAACACGCCCGAGGCACTCTTGACCACGTAGGCCAGGGTCCATCCGGCGATTACGCTGTAATAGGACAGTATGAGAATGCCGCCGACCACGCCCAGGACACCGAGCCAACGCCAGCGCGCAGAGCTGCCCTCTTCCTTACCGAGCAGCTCCATCGTCGAAATCGGATTGCGCCGTCCACGCCGACCAATGAGGATCTCCGACATCATGACGGGCATGCCGATTACTACAACGCAGGCCAGGTACACCAGCACAAAAGCCCCGCCGCCGTTCTGGCCGGCGATGTAGGGAAATTTCCAGATATTACCGAGACCGACCGCCGATCCGGTGACAGCAAGGACAAAGGCCATGCGGGAAGACCAGTGGCCGTGTAGGGAAAGCCTCTTCCCGTCGTCTGCCTGATTACTTAGCATTATTATTCTCAAATCGGCATTGGTTGCCGCGATTCTCATACAAATCCGGGAGTGTGACAACGCTTTACCCGTATAATCCGCTCGCCGCCGCATGCCCGATACCCAGGATTCATGAGTAAGAAGAAACAAAAAAAACCGACTGGAAACGTGATTGCCGTCAATCGGCGGGCACGCCACGACTATTTTATCGAGAACACCTTCGAGGCCGGCCTTGCGCTAGAGGGGTGGGAAGTCAAAAGCATGCGTGAGGGTCGCGCGCAGTTGACTGAAGCTTATGTCCACTTGAGGAACGGTGAGGCCTGGCTTGTCGGCGCGCATTTTTCGCCGCTAAAGACCACGACAACGCATATGAAGGCGGACCCAACCCGCTCACGTAAATTGCTGCTGCACCGGCATGAACTGGACCGCCTCACCGGGGCCGTGGAGCGAAAGGGTTACTCGCTGGTGCCGCTGGATCTGCACTGGCACAAGGGCCGCGCCAAAATTGAAATCGGCCTCGCGAAGGGCAAGAAGCAGCACGACAAGAGGACCGCTGACAAAGACCGCGACTGGCAGCGCCAGAAAGAGAGAATTCTTAAAAACTGATTAATATTCAATAGTTAATTAGCTTTTCTTCAAGTCATTTCTTCAATAAAAAAATGCCCTGGCTGTGGCGAAACAGGGACCACCGCATTGTATTTCGTAAATCAGCCCCTACACTAGTCGGTACACGGGGGTGACATGGCTTCGACGTGGGTCGCGAAACTCCGGGTGCATGCCGAGGAACAGATAACCTCGTAAATCCAGCTGTAAAACTCATAGTTGCCAACGACGACAACTACGCACTAGCTGCTTAAAAACCAGTAAATGCCTTCTGCCCGGATCGTGCCTGTTCGTCCGGATCGCAGGAGTCACCGAAACAGGACCGCGGCGAGAGCGTGCTCAGGGCTCAAACCGTTAAATCCTTTCTGAGCTGGCTGTAGGTTTTCCCTGCCCGTCGGGTAGCTTACAGCGAGATTAAAGACGGTATAAGCATGTAGACCTCGTAGCGTAGGGCTTGCGGACGTGGGTTCGATTCCCACCACCTCCACCAAAACTAAGAAACCGCCTTTGGGCGGTTTTTTTGTTTTGTGGACAGTGGTGCGGAAGAGAAGCCACGTAGCGGGTTCACAAAACGCGGCGAAGCCCGTTTTGGACGCACGCAGTGCGCCGCGAAGCGGTGAGGACGCCACAGGCGGCTCATCCATTCTCGCCACCTCCACCAACAAAACAATGCCGCCCCTTGGGGCGGCCTTTTTCTTTTGTGGGCGGTGGTGGGAGTGAAGCTCACGTAGCGGGTTCACAAAACGCGGCGCAGCCCGTTTTGGACGCACGCAGTGCGCCCGAAGCGGTGAGGCGCCGCAGGCGGCTAATCCATTCTCGTCACCGCGCGTGACGCCCGAACATCAGTACTACTCGACGTAGAACGGCAGATTATGCGCGACAGCTCCGCCCTGGCCATCATACGCTGTGATGAAAACACGATAACCGCCTGGTTGCTTCGGTGCTCTGAAAGAAATCCGATCGGTTCCCTGACCCTTCTCGATTGCGTCAGGAAAGGACGGAGGCGCAGCTTCTGCATCACCCCCTTCCCTTCGATCCGAGCTTTCCGCGAGGATTTCCCAAACGTAACGTATTTCGTCACCTTCCCGATCAATACAGTCAACTTCTGCAAATGATTGACTGCCGGCTTCAACTTTCTTGAAGGCGATCGGTGTGTCGAGCGAGTTCAGTTTGGGTGCACGATTTTCCGGCCATGCTCCCGACCAGGCATAGGCCATCGCATCGACCCGCGGTAGCTTCTCACCGGACGGCAGAAACATGCCGAACCACGTCGCGGTAGCTTCCTGTTTGTATCCCCAAAAAAAGACGTAGGAACCGAGAGACCTTCCTACGTTGTTGTCACGATCCATCGTGTACGCAGTGTAGGTCTCTGCCGCTTTAGTGCTGGGGTCCGGTTCAACAGGGGCATCCCATTCTGTTGTCGTCGTCTCCCATGTTCCGGTCACACCGAATTCGGTGAGCATGTACGGCCCCTGCCAACCTAAACCGACCAAATTCTGGCCAACCATGGGCGCATTGCTGTAGGCATTGACGCCAAGAATATCCAGGTTCGGATAGTGCTCGATGAATGCCGGCAATGATCGACGGCGTGGCTCCGGCGATTACCGTCATAACCGGATGGTGTGGATCCAGGTCTTTGATGATACCGGCCAGGTGATTCAACTCTCGCCAGATAACCTCGCCCTCCACGTTGGGCTCGAAGGCCTCCATCTCGTTGCCCAGCCCCCAGGCAAGCAGCGCGGGATGATCCCTGTATTTCAGAACTGCATCGCGCAGTCGATGCTCGCTGTGCTCGACACTCTCCGAGTCGGAGTAGTCGAAGCCATGCCGCACATGTTGGACCCAGAAACCGGCCGTGACCGAAATGCCCAAATCATGAGCGCGATCCAGAAACGGTTTGCCATCGACGACCTGTTCCAGGTGTTCGATACCCCAGGTGCGAACGGAATTGCCGCCGGATTCCGCCAGCAGTTGGAGATTGTTGCCTCCAGGCCCTGGACCGCTGGCAATCCCGGCGCCCTTGACCAGGTAAGGTTCGCCATTGCGCAGCAGCGTGAAGGAGCCATCGGATTCCTTGACGACCTGCACCGTGGAACCAGGCGCCATGTCGGTATCGCACAATGCGCTGGCAGGACACAAACTGAGCGGTAGCGCGATGTAACAACCAATAGTTGTGCTTTTCATCAACTTCCCTAGAAATCGACTTTCTGTTGCAATTCCAGCATCTGAACCTTCGGGTAAGCCGCATCGGACAGCGACCAATGCCAGCCTTTAGGGTCCCAGGCTTGTGCATAGTAGAGGTCATCCCTGACGACCTTGTAGGCAAACAGAGCGTCGGACTTCCTTCGTAACTTTACAAGGGCCGCCCATCAAGCGTTTCGCCCATAATGAAATAGCAGGTGCCTACATCATTATGCGCCCAGTATTCATTCACGACCTCGGCCGACGGTTTTTCACTCAGTGACGCCTGCATCTTGTGCGTCTTTTCTTCGTAGAGCTCCACACACTTTTCGGTCAACTTCACGGCGTCCTCATACTTGCCTTCGCCCAAAGCCTCCCAGCCCTTGACCATGAGCGTGGCGGACAAGTAGTCGCCGAAGTCCAGGCCATCGACACTCGACTCGTCGGCCAGCGATATCGACATGCAGGCCACTGCCGCAAGCATCGTCAAGATTTATCTCATGTCAGGACTCCCTTTCAGAGCGCGGTGTTACGCGCTCCCGGTGATCGTTTTGTTCACGAGTTATTTCATAGCCGACTGTCACACTGGCAGCCAGAACACGGCACGGCGAATGCACTACGCGGTTGTCGCCTAATCGTTGCAAGAACCTCCCGCACTTTACCCTCGAGCCCCGTCAGGCCGCCTTCCTTACCGGCCTCCAAGAGCAGCGCATCGTCAGCCCCTTCAAGACTCGCGCGCAAGTGCCAGCAAGGCACCAACGCGATTAGAACTGGCACAATGCACCAGCACAGGCCCCTCGTAGCGTTGGATTAGCTCATCCAGAGACCTGGCATTCTCAAAGCTGATGCCATCGCGCCCAATGGGCAGCGAGACGTAGTCCATTCCCAGCCCCTCGACAACGGCGGGTTCATCAAGACCACGTGCCTCACCCGCCGTGCGCAGATCGATGACTGCAGCATAACCACTGTCTGCGAATACCGTGAACGACGCCAGATTCGGCTGGCCGGCCGCGGTTAATCCATCGACGGGATGCACGACTCCGTTAGCGACAACCTCGTCGAGGTCCACTTTCAGCGGCGATGCAGATGTGACATCCGGTTCGCCGGCACAGGCGACCAGCGCAAGAAGAACACCAAGTATGGCCAGTAACGATCTGTTCATTTCGACTCCAGGTTTTTCGTGGCTGACTCAAACCAGGCAGCCATCGCAAGCAACGACTACGCTAGCCTAGCATCCGGACAGGCGCTGGCGAAGATGCTGGATACATCGTGGTACGTTTTCTTCGACGTCTGCAGGTACACTGGACGACATGCAGATTTCAGACATTAGCCAGACCGATCTCGAGGATGTCTGGGTCCTCAATGAAGACTCCGTACCGCATGTCAGTCGTATCGACCGGAACGAGATGGCATGGTTCGCGGAGCATGCGCACTATTTTCGTGTTGTTCGACACGGGTCGGAGCTGGCCGGATTTCTCATTGGCCTGAGACCCGGCCTGCCCTACGCCAGCCCGAACTATCGCTGGTTCAGTGAGCGCTACCAGGACTTCGGGTACATCGACAGAGTCGCCGTCGCGACCTCGGCCCGTCGCCTTGGTGTCGCCACGCGACTCTACCGAGACTTCGCAGCAACGCTTGTTGATGGCATCGAGGTGATGACCTGCGAAGTGAATGTTCGGCCGGCCAACGAATCGTCCATGGAGTATCACCGGAAATTTGGTTTTACAGAAGTTGGCAAGCAGCAAACAGAAGGCGGCAAAAAAGAAGTCGCCCTATTGGAGATGAGGCTTTGAGTGAAGCAACGGCAACAAGAGAGTTTGACATTATCGTCTGGGGTGCGACCGGGTTCACCGGTGCCCTCGTCGCAAGATACCTGCTGCGCCAGTATGGCGTTGACGGTGACGTGCGCTGGGCTATCGCAGGACGCAGCAAGGAAAAGCTCGATGCTCTGCGAGACGAACTCGAGCTGAACGAGGAAGCGCTCGAAACTATCGTTGCTGATAGCTTCGATGCAAGCGCGCTGAGTAACCTGACCCGACGCACACGTGTGGTGCTTACTACCGTAGGCCCCTATGCACTCTATGGCTCCGAACTCGTGGCCGCCTGCGTCGAAAACGGCACACACTACTGCGACCTGGCCGGAGAGGTGCAGTGGATTCGAAAGATGATCGACCAACACCACGAGCGAGCAACACAGACGGGCGCGCGTATCGTCCACTGCTGCGGCTTCGATTCGGTGCCGATGGATATTGGCGTATGGTTCTTGCAGGAAGAGGCGAAGCAGCGCTTCGGTCATTACTGCCAGTCAATCACGATGTTGGTGAAAGCGACGAAAGGCAGCGCGAGCGGCGGCACCGTGGCGAGCCTGATCAACCTGATCGAGGAAAGTCGCAAGGATCGCGCCATCGCACGTATCCTCGTGCATCCCTATTCGCTGAACCCGGAAGGCGAACGCGAAGGTCCGGATCGAAGAGACCAGCAAAGCGTGATCTATAACGCCGAAGCGAAGTCCTGGACGGCGCCATTTGTGATGGCTGCGGTGAATACCAAGGTCGTTCGGCGCAGCCATGCGCTGCTCGGTTACCCGTACGGCAAGGACTTCCGTTACCACGAAGCCGTTATGACCGGTGACGGTCCGACCGGCTGGGCAAAGGGCGCCGCCATGACGGCTGCTCTCGGCGGCCTGGTGGTCGGCGCCTCTTACTCAGCGTCCCGGAAGCTGCTGCAAAAATTTGTTCTGCCGGAACCGGGCGAAGGGCCCGATGCGGAAATGCAGCAAAAAGGCTTCTTCAACCTCATGCAAATCGGTGTGCTGCCTGATGGCGAAATTCTGAGATCGCGAATAACAGGCGACCAGGACCCGGGTTACGGCTCCACCAGCAAGATGTTGAGCGAGTGCGCCGTTTGCCTGGCCAAAGACGATATTGAGGTCGGCGGCGGGGTATGGACACCTGCATCAGCGATGGCCAGACCGCTATTAAAGCGACTGCAGGAAAACGCCGGCCTGAGTTTCGAAATCAGAGACTAGCCTCAGCCGAATAGTGCAGTGCCTTGTCGTATTTTTCGCCGGCCTCGATGCGAATCGGCAGACGGTTCCTTGGCGAGGCCACAGGACACGTTGAGAAGTCGTTGAATGCGCACGGCGGGCTGTACGCCCTATTGAAGTCGATAATCGTCTTGCCGTCGTCGCCGGGAAGGTCGGCGTACAGGAAGCGCCCTGCTCCGTAGGTATCGTCACGACTGGTCGCATCACCGAATACGAAGAACAGCCGGTCACCGGACGTATACGCTTCCAGAGCATAGGTCTGGCCGTCGATCACGAATTCGACAATACCGGGAGACTCAGGGTGATACCCCAACCCTTCGATGACCGTGCCAACATTGGCAATCTTCGGCACGTCGTAGCGCTTCAAGACGCCCTGCAGGCGTAGCGATGAGTCCACCGGGAAATACTGCAGCGGGCCAAAGGTATCGACAAACGGGTGCTCGAAGTCCCGCACGCGAACACCCATGCGATCATCCCGTTTGATTGCCGTCCAGGCGATCGACCCATGGGACAGCTGCACGGGGTCCGGGGTTGTGTCGTCCGCCAGCAGGATACTCACGACCGGCTGGTCGCCGTTCAGGACCTCCACACCGCTCTCGACCCGCATGTGCACTCCAGCCGCGCTCACTTCGAGTACGCCGATCTGCGGCGCTGCTTTGGCCGGCAGGCGGATGTCATTGTCCGGGCCGGAGCCGATACTGTACGTGCCCTCATCGAGCCAGAACAACCCAATCTGGTTCAGATAACCATTCGGCGCCAGCAGCCGCTCCAGTCGCCCCGCCCGCCAGTCCATCAGCTGCTGCTCGTAGGCCTGCTGGTCCAGGGAAGGCTCGGCCTGACTACATGAGCTCAGGAGCAGTACAATTAGCGTCAATGCGATCGAATTCTTCATGGTTCTCTCTACCTGTGCCATATCAATTAGGAGGCCGGCTCTCTATAATCCGCCGCCTCCTTACAGAGCCTTACCCTGATGCCTGACATTTCCAGACTTCGCAATATCGCGATCATCGCCCATGTTGACCACGGCAAGACCACGCTCGTAGACCAGATGCTACAACAATCGGGCACCCTTGGTCCGCGGGCCGCCGTGCCTGATCGCGTTATGGATTCAAGTGACCTCGAGCGCGAACGCGGCATTACAATCCTTGCAAAAAATACGTCGGTCAAGTGGAACGACTACCGCATCAATATCGTCGATACGCCGGGCCATGCCGACTTTGGTGGCGAAGTCGAGCGCGTACTTTCCATGGTCGACAGCGTACTCTTGCTGGTGGACGCCGTCGAAGGTCCGATGCCACAGACGCGCTTCGTTACGCAAAAGGCCTTTGCGCGTGGTCTCGTACCCATTGTCGTAGTCAACAAGATCGACCGTGACGGCGCGCGTCCTGACTGGGTTTTGGACCAGACCTTCGATCTGTTCGATCGCCTGGGCGCTACCGATGAGCAACTCGATTTTCCGATCATCTATGCATCGGCGCTGAATGGCTACGCCGGCAAGAATGCCGATGTGCGCGATGGCGACATGACGCCGCTGTTCGAGACGATCGTGGAACACGTATCGTCGCCAGACGTGGATTCAGAGGGTCCCCTGCAACTGCAGGTGTCGAGTCTCGATTATGACACCTACGTCGGGGTCCTGGGCATTGGACGCATCAGCCGCGGCACTGTGCTCGCGAACTCGGCGGTCAGCGTCGTTTCACCCGACGGCAAGTCGCGACGTGCCAAGATCCTCGAGCTGTTTGGCTTTCATGGCCTGAAGCGACAGCGGACGGAATCAGCCTCAGCCGGTGAAATTGTCGTGTTCAGTGGTATCGACAAGCTCGGCATCTCCGATACGCTTTGCACGCCCGGCGCGGAAGAATCGCTGCCGGCTCTTTCGGTGGACGAGCCCACCGTCAGTATGACGTTCCAGGTCAACAAGTCTCCGTTCGCCGGACAGGACGGCAAGTACCTTACCAGCCGGCAGATTCGGGAACGACTCGATCAGGAGCTCAAACACAATGTTGCGCTTCGAGTTGCTGAAACCGATGACCCGGACAAGTTCAGAGTCTCGGGGCGCGGCGAGCTGCACCTGTCGGTACTGGTCGAGACAATGCGGCGTGAAGGATTCGAGCTCGCTGTATCCCGGCCTGAAGTTATCATGCATGACGTTGATGGCGTCGAGCACGAGCCCTGGGAACAGCTGACCGTCGATTTCGAGGAGGCGTACCAAGGCGCCGTCATGACACGCCTGGCCGATCGCAAAGGCGAGCTCATTGACATGCTGCCGGACGGCAGGGGCCGGATGCGACTCGACTACCGGATTCCGACCCGCGGCCTGATCGGATTCCGGACAGACTTCCTGACGGCTACATCCGGAACCGGTCTCATATACAGTGTCTTTGACGACTACGCCCCGCGCGTGCCGGGATCCATTGCGCAGCGTAACAACGGCGCGCTCGTATCGATGGTGCAAGGCAAGGCGCTCGCCTATGCCCTGTTCAACCTGCAGGAGCGCGGTCGTCTGTTCATCGGCCACGGCGCACCGGTTTATGAAGGCATGATCATCGGCATACACCAGCGCGCCAACGATCTCGTAGTAAATCCAACAAAAGCAAAACAACTGACCAACGTTCGCGCCGCCGGTACAGACGAGAACCTCGTACTTACGGCGCTAACGCGTTTCTCGCTTGAGCAATCGCTGGAGTTCCTCGACGACGATGAGCTGCTCGAGGTAACACCCAAGAACCTGCGACTGCGCATGAAATCGCTGACCGAATCTGATCGGAAAAGGGACTCTCGCAGGAAGGTCTCATGACGCAAGATGCGGCCGCGCTGGCGTTCGCGGATCTGCAGCCCGACGATATTCTAACCGCGCTCGACGACATGGGTTTCGAGTGTGACGGTCGCTTTCTGGCACTTAACAGCTACGAGAATCGCGTCTACCAGGTTGGCATCGAAGACGACAGGCCGATCGTCGCGAAATTCTATCGGCCACAGCGGTGGAGCGATGACGCCATCCTCGAAGAGCATGCCTTCGGGATCGAACTCGCGGCGCAGGAAATTCCTGTCGTCCCGCCGCTTCGCCGGGATGGAGCCACGCTGCACCACGTCGGGCATCACCGTGTTGCAGTATACGAGTGCCACGGCGGTCGTGCCCCGGACCTGGACAATTATGCGCTGCAAACGCAACTCGGAAGACTGGTAGCGCGCATCCACCTCGTGGGAGAAACGCAGGACTTCGAGCACCGGCCCAGCATCGATATCGAGTCTTACGGCGTGGCGTCGCTCGATTATTTGCTGGACCATGACTTCATCCCCGAAGAAAACCTCGAGGCTTACGAGAGTGTCGCCGAGCTGGTTCTCGATGGCGTGGAAGCCTGTTTCGAACGTGCGGGCGGCATCAGGGACATCCGGCTGCATGGCGACTTTCACCCGGGCAACGTCCTTGTAAACGTCGACCGGCTGCATATCGTCGACCTCGACGACACTCGCCACGGACCGGCGATTCAGGATCTGTGGATGTTCCTGTCAGGGGATCGAGAAGAACAGACGCCGCAGCTGACGGCGCTCCTGGAGGGTTATCAGTCGTTTCGGACGTTTGACGCGCGAGAACTCAACATTGTCGAAGCCTTGCGAAGCCTGCGCATCATGCACTATGCCGCCTGGCTGGCGCGCCGTTGGGGTGACCCGGCTTTCAAAATCGCGTTTCCCTGGTTTGACAGCCGACGCTATTGGGACGACCACGTGCTGGCGCTGCGCGAGCAAGTTGCGCTAATGCAGGAAGCGCCGCTCGAGTGGCGTGATTTCTGACCAGGGCCTGTTAACACTGTTTGAGCAAGTCCTGCCGGAGTCTATTTTTTGTCCAGCAAGGCAGACGGAGCGCCGTGTAGCATGGCTACAAAAGCGACCGAGAACGCCGCTGGGCGAAAAATAGGCCCGGCCCTTTGGGTAGTGCCTGAAAAAGCGCCACTCAGTGTTGCTCGTCGTTTATTTGGAATAACCAAAGTCTCTCCTCGCGCCTCGATTGGCGCTTTTTCAGGCACTACAGGGCACGCTCAAACAGTGTTGACAGGCCCTAACGGGACGGCAGGCGGCGCTGTCGCGGCCGGATCTCAAACTGGTCGATCCATCGTGAGAACGTTTTCCGGCTGAGCTCCTGCAAAGGCCTGATCGAGTCGGTGGTCTGCTCCCGAATGGCAGCGGCACTGATGTGCCCCTGTTCTTCATCCAGCACTCCCTGGTGGTCCGGTACTGACAGCCAGCGCTCGATGAGCGACCGGCTTGCTTCGAGATGAAACTGAAAACCATACGCATGCTTGCCATAGCGGAAAGCCTGCACGGTACTCGCCGGCGAACTTGCCAGGTGCACGGCCTCTGGCGGCAAGGTGATGCCGTCTTCGTGCCATTGAAAAACCTGTTGCCGGGGCGCGAAGCACGACAGGACCGGATCCGTGGCGCCCGATTCGGTGAGATCCACGTCACACCAGCCTATCTCTCGTGACGGGTTCCGTGAAACCGACCCGCCAACCGCTTTTGCCAGCAACTGGGCACCCAGGCAAACACCGAGTATCGACATATCCCGCTGCAAGGCCTCGCGGATGATCTCCACCTCGGTAATCAGGTTCGGATAACTGTCGATCTGATCCGAATTCATGGGACCGCCGAGGATAATTAGCGCCTCGTATTTCTCCAGCGCAGGTCTGGATTCTGGCTCGCGACCGAAATTGACATAGCGAATGCGAAACCCCGATTCTTTCAGCAGCGGATCAAGGGTTCCCAGCGGTTCGAAGGGAACATGCTGAAATACAAGTATTTTCGGCCTTGGCATTGTCTCTGACGCGTGTTTCTCAGCAATTCCGGACCCCAACTTTACACGGAACGTGCCCTCGTCGAAGCTGCTGCGTCTCGATTTGCACTGCCGTTCCGCTGCTACTACAGTGAGCGAATAGCCGAATACGGCCGATCGCGTGGAACTCCGTGCCATGGATCGGCTCTGATATATCGACTACCTGATAACAGCTGTGCGGATTTAAGCCACTTGATCGCCAAGAATCGTGCCCTAACCTTCGTTGGTCTCCTATTGATTGCGCTTGCAGGCTGCAGCTCGACGACCACGATGGACGAGCCGACGATTCCTGCACCCCTGACAGAAAAGATCCCTGTTGACGTTGTGGTGCGCATGCCCGAGGAATTCAATAACTTCGTTCACGAGGAAGCCATACTCGGACGGGAATCCTGGACGATTGACCTCGGTCGTTCGAATGCCGTTTTCTTCGAGCAACTGTTCGGCTACATGTTTAACAAGGTCACTCTCATCGGTCCCGAGGACGATGCGCGCGACTTCCAGTTCGATGCCCTGATCGAGCCAAGCATCGATGGTTTCGAATTCTCTGTGCCAACCCAGAGCCAGACGGAGGCTTTCGCCGTATGGATTCGATATCGATTGAAGGTCTTCGATCGCAAAGGCAATAACGCCTCAAACTGGACGGTTAGTGCCTATGGAAAGAGCGAGAAACAAGGCCTCAACAGTTCGAATGCGCTGCAAAGAGCCGCGGTCCTGGCCATGCGCGACGCCGCTGCGTTGATTATTATGCAAATCGACAAGGCGACGCAGATAAGCGAGCTCGCGAACGGCGGCCTGGCGCCGGGGGCGCGTGATTCAATGCAGGCCTCGACCGATACGGATTTTGACGACGGGCGGGACACGGCCGAAGACAACTTTGGCATTTTCGTCATCGGAGGGATTGATGAGGAACGGGAATAAACGAATGTCGCGGGCGGGCTTGATCGCCGCTCTTGTTCTCGCCCTGCCATCCGCGGGCTGCGTCACGTCTCGGGTTGAGAACGCGCGCGAGAATGTAACCGGACTGAATGAAGGCGAGTCCGTTGTCATCATGGCCAAGAGCTATCATCAGGGCAATGAGACCGAATCCGGCTACATCAGCTGCGTCGAGAACGCATTGGGACGGGGCTCTAGGGGCCTGCGCGTTGTACCGCGGCAACAGTTCATCGATTCGCTATTTCCGTGGTTCGAACCACGCACCGCACCCGCCGAAACGAAGGGCCTGACGAAACTCATGGAGCGACCCGGCATCGCGGATATTGTCGAGAACCTGGGCATCCGCTACATCGTCTGGCTTGACGGTGACACTGAAACCGTCGCCCAGGGTGGCAGCCTGTCTTGCGCCGCCGGGCCCGGCGGCGGTGGTTGCTTCGGTTTCGCCTGGTGGCAAAAGGACGCCGATTATGAGGCTGCTGTCTGGGACCTCGATGGCTATGAGACGGCGGGTACCGTTACGGCGGATGTCAGCGGAACGTCTTTCCTGCCCGCGCTTGTCGTGCCGATACCGCTAATCGCAAGAACCCAGGCAGCCGCCTGCAAGGGCCTTGCAGAGCAGCTAAAGGCATTCATCATCCAGTAATCGAGCGCAATCGCGATTTCAGGGCCGTACGTTCTTTAGCGCGGTCGACCACCGCGCAGGAATGCGGTCCGGTAATACGGTGAGTCCAGCGACGCAACGCTAACCGTTCGTCCGGAGGCCGGGGCATGCACGAAGCGGCGCTGACCCAGGTACAACCCGACGTGTGACATCTTCCCTTCTATGCTGAAGAAAAGTACATCGCCGACGCGCAGTTCGCGTTTGCCGACCGCCTCCGTCGAGGTCCACAGTTGTTTCGTAGTCCGCGGTAATCGCTTGCCCGCTCGTGAATAGGAGTACTGCACCAGTCCACTGCAATCGAATCCGCCGGGGCCAGTGCCGCCGTAGCGATAGGGAATACCTACCTGGTCGAGCGCGATCGCGGCCGCAGTTTCGCCGACAGAGCCAGCGACATTGACGGTGCCCCCCGGTGTCCCCGCTGGATACGCCGCCCGAGGCGTTGAGGAACACGCGGATGTCAGCCCCAACATTGTGATTGCTAAGGCAAAAATACCGAATATGCGCGCTGGCTGCGCTATCATCCGTGTCACTCTGACCCGCGAGATTGTCTACACCATACGGCATGGAGCCTTAATTCAATATGAACTGTCTCTCAGGATTGGGCGCCAGATAGCCGGTCGTTCCGCCATGTGCGTGAGCGTCACTGGGCGTTGCTACTCGGGTTGTTCGTCATTTCCGCATGCGGAGTAGCAACCTCGGAATCGGCGGATAGCCCGGCAAAAAGGGACTACGATGCACACTACGTGTTGCAGGTAGACCCGGTCGATGCCGCAGTCCTGGTTGCACTTCAGATCCGGCAACCCAGACACCTGCTGCGCGAACTACGCTTCACGTCATTGTCGGACCGATTCGGAGAGTTCGACGCCGATGGCGAGCTGACGATCGAAGGCGATTCGCTGACTTGGCGGGTCCCGGAAAAAGGCGGAACGCTGACGTGGCGGGTTCGCGTCAATCAGCAGCGTGGCCAGAATGCCTACGACGCCTGGCTCGGACCTGAATGGGGCATCTTCCGCGCAGAGGACATCATTCCGCGCGCAAGAACTCGCGCGCTCAAGGGCTCGACGTCCAACACTACCTTTACGTTTTCACTGCCCACCGGGTGGTCCGCGGTGAGTGAATACTCTGGCACCCGGGATCCGGTTCGCGTGCAACGCCCCCACAGACGGTTCGATCAACCGACCGGATGGATGGTTGTGGGAGACATAGGCGTGCGGCGCGAGACTATCGCGGGAATACGCGTCGCGGTCGCCGGCCCGCAAGGCCACTCTGTTCGACGACTGGACATGCTCGCTTTCATGAACTGGGTACTGCCCGAGTTGACGGAACTACTGCCTGACCCGCCCGATCGCCTGACCATTGTCAGCGCCGGTGACCCGATGTGGCGTGGCGGGCTCTCCGCGCCTGCATCCCTGTTTATCCATTCGGACCGCCCAATGATCAGCGAAAACGGCACGAGCCCGCTACTGCATGAGGTGCTGCACACGGCGCTGCCGATTCAGGCTGGCGAGGATTCGGACTGGATCGTCGAAGGCCTGGCGGAATACTACGGCATCGAACTCTTGCGAGCCGGCAACGCGATCTCGGCCAAGCGGCATCGCATTGCCATAGCCGAGCAGGCGGAATGGGCCAAGAAGGCGGTCAGCCTCTGCGGCAGGACATCGACCGGTGCCACCACGGCGCTTGCGGTAACAACACTGCACGCCCTGAACCAGGAAATACTCGACAAGACCTCCGGCAACAGCAATCTCGACGACTTGCTGCGGTACCTGATTATGCAGGGACCGACGGTGAGTTTTCAGAGGCTGGCGTCTGCCGCTGCTGAAATTATCGGCGAACCGTCCGACGTACTTCACAGCGACAAGCTGCCGGGCTGCCCTAGAATGGCGCCAGGCGAACAAAGCGGCTGACACTCAGAATGGACCGACGTCAAGATCTCGAACTGGTACTGCGATCGCGAACTCCGATCATCGTGATCGAGTCGCAGGATGAAGCTCGCATTCTGGAGCTACTTCAGTCCATTGCCGTTGCACGCGTCGGTGACGACTATGCGCCGCTGTTCCGCTGGACGATTACCGACGGACTGCAACGCATCGATATCTTGCTGGAACCGCAGTCCATGAATTCCCAGCCGACGGATGTGCTGAAGCACATACGAGCCGTTTCGAAACCCGGCATCTACGCACTTCTGGACTTTCATCCATTCCTGGACGACCCCGTTCATGTTCGCCTTATCAAGGATATTTGCATTCAGTATCGGCAATCTCCGCGGCAGCTGGTTTTTATCAGTCACAAAGTCACACTGCCCAGCGAGCTCGAGGCATTCAGCGCGCGCTTCGATCTGGACCTGCCATCCGAAGAAGAACGCGCACGTATCGTCAAACGTGCTGTCAACGATTATGGTAACGACAACCCCGGGCGTCGTGTCCAGGTAGATCGAAAAGCACATCAGCTGCTGGTGCAAAACCTCGCTGGCCTTAGCCACAACGAGACCGAGCGGCTGGCGCGAAACGCCATTTATGTCGACGGTGCGATTACCAAGAGCGACCTGCCCCAGGTAATGCAGGCCAAGTACGAATTATTGAATCGCGGGGGCGCACTGCAATTCGAATACGACACGGCGCATTTCAGCGACGTCGGCGGGCTTGAGCGGCTCAAGAAATGGCTTGCACAACGCCGTCCGGCGTTTGAAGGCGACGTATCGGCGTCGCATCTCGACGTACCCAAGGGGATCCTGCTACTTGGCATCCAGGGCTGCGGCAAGAGTCTCGCTGCGAAAGCGACAGCCGGAGTATTCGGCGTACCGTTGTTGCGCCTGGATTTCGGCGCGATCTATGACAAGTATCACGGCGAGACTGAGCGCAAAATGCGCGACTCACTCAACACTGCCGATGTCATGGCGCCCTGCGTTCTGTGGATCGATGAGATTGAAAAAGGCATTGCCGGTCGGGGCGGGGAAACCGGGACCACGCAGCGCGTACTCGGCACATTTCTGACCTGGATGGCCGAGCGAAAATCCCAGGTCTTCGTCGTTGCGACGGCGAATGACATCAGCAACATGCCGCCGGAGTTGGTTCGCAAAGGTCGTTTCGACGAGATCTTTTTCGTCGACCTGCCGAGCCCGAAAATTCGCGCGGCGATCCTTGCCATTCACCTGAGCAACCGCAAACAACCCCTGGCCAACTTCAACATTGAAGGCCTGGCAAAGGCAATGAAGGGATTCTCTGGAGCCGAGGTAGAGCAAGCAATCGTCTCCGCGCTGTATGCTGCCCATGCCAAGGACCAACCACTTGCAAATGCGCATATCCTGGAGGAAATCGCCCATACACGACCATTGTCAGTCGTTATGCGCGAAAAGATAACGGCAATGCGTGACTGGGCCGCAGGGCGCACGGTTCCGTGTGACTGAGGCCGATTTGACTTAATCTGACAGACCCTCCCAGCCATCACCATCGGTTGAGCCACCCGGCTCCCGTGGTAAACTTCTTTCATGGCTAATGAAAACAAAAATATTAAAGAGTTAGTCTCGGATGATGATGACCCGACAGCAGAGCTTGAGATCCCGAGCTTTCAGGCTCCAGTAGACTCCGAAGACCTGCATGCCGAACGAGAATCCGACGCGCACACCTGCGGCCTTGGCGACCCTGACGACGCGGACATTCCCCGTCCCCAGACGATTCCGGAATTGCAGTCCGACCTGAAGTCGCGCACGCGAACGATTGGACAGTTGCAGTATGACATCCAGCAATTGCGCTCCAAGTGGTTGGGACTGGAAGCGGAGATCAGTGCTCGCGAGGAGATTGTCAGCAACCTGCTGAATGACAACGACACACTCACCAAGAAAGATTGGGCGTAAGAACAACCTGCTGAAGAAACGCAGCGCTTCAATCAAGGCGCTCAAATCGGAAATTCGGCAACGCGAAGAGAACAGGTTGTTGCTGGAAGACGAACTCGCTACGCACAGCGCTGACCGACGAGGAAAGTGCCAGGTCTCGAGACGCTGCTGAGCGTGAACTTGGGGATGCTCTCGCCGAGATCGAAACAGCTCATAGCGCAATGGCGGACACCGAAAAGCGACTGCAGCAGCGTGACGAGGAATATGGTCAGCTTGAACAACAGCTAGTCGAGCAGCTAGAGATGAGTGCCGAGCAGTCGGCTGCTCTCGAGAAAGCGCAACTCGAACTGCAAGGAATGCGCAAAGAGCTTGAATCAGCCACGCAAGAGGAACAAAACCTCAATTCAGAAATAAATCAGCGCGATGACCTCGAGAGCACACTTGAGCAAAAGATCACTGGCCTCGAAGAGCAACTGGGCTCACTCGGTTCCACAGAAGCGGAACATGCCGCAGAGTTGCAGGCGTCGAGACAGGAGATTGCCCGGCTGAACCTCGAACTCGAGACCGCTCTCCATCAGAGTGCGGCGCAAATTGTACAGACCCAAAAGACCACGTCCAGTGTCGTCAAGGAATTGCAGGCGCAGCTGGAAAAGACCGAGCAATATGCCGACTCTCTACGCTTCAATCTGCAGGATAGCAAAGACGCACTGACCAAGGCCTCGAAGCGAAGTGACATGCTCGGCAAGGAAGCCGCCACACTGGCAGCATGCAATGTTGAACAGGCCGCAGAACTTGATTCCGTAAAAGCAGCCAATGAGGAATTGCTGGTTTCGATTGAGCAGCTTTCTGCCGACCAGGCGCAGGAACTGCGTACGTTGCGTTTCGAGTTGACAGAAGCACAGGACAGCGTCGTTCAAACGGGTGAAATCAATACGCAGCTCGTCTCCGATCTCGTAAGCACACGCAGCTTCAAAGAGGAACTGGAGCGAATGCTAATGCGTACCGAAGAAGACGCACAAGATCGCATCACCGACCTCGAGCAGAAGGTGAAGCAACTCTCCGGTACAGCGGAAGAGTTCGAGGCAGAAGCTCGACACAAAGAACACGGCGATTAATGTCCTGCTCGGCGAGTTGGCGAAGAAGTCCGAGCAACTGGAATCGATCGGTGAAATCGAAGAAGTCATTCAGGAAATTGACACTCGAATGTCGGAGCGTTTCGACGAGCAGGATACCGACGCAGCGGACCATCGCGGCAGTGCGCCCGTTGCGGCCGATCGCGATCGAATAACACGCGTACTCGTAGGCAATATCGGGGAACAGGAACTTCGCTTCCCACTATTCAAGAAACGTCTGACGATTGGTCGAACGTCCGACAATGATATTCAACTGAAGACCTCATACATCAGTCGTCGGCATGCCGTCGTGCTCACCGAGGGGGACGCCACGCGGGTGATCGATTGGGGCAGCAAGAACGGTGTGTACGTCAACTCCGAGCGGGTAACAGAGCGCTTCCTTGCCAACGGCGACATCGTTGCTGTCGGCAACGCGAAGTTCCGTTACGAGGAGCGCCCGAAACGCGAAGCCTGAGCTTAGGTCGCTCTCGCGAGAATGTGTGAGCGTAATCACGGTCTTTATCAGCGTCCTGGAGTAAGCTTTCCGTACTGACAAGGATCAAGTCATGACGATGCTGAGCACAGCCGCAGGGAAAGCGACAACTCAATCGAATACGCGGCCTCGTCGCCGTGAAAGAAGCAGTCTCGCGTCGCGCAGGATCTGGCTACCGAAGCTCATTTACGATGCCCTTCCGTATTTTTACCTCGTATCCGGTCTGGCCGCGTTTTTTGCAACGCTGTACATCACCGAATGGTTCTGGATCCTCCCCCACTACGTACTTTTCTCCTTCGTATGCCTTCACCTGGGCGTCATTGTTTATCGGCGCCGTCATCGGCAGACCGCCACACCGGCTGACGACACGAACTAGCCAAGCTCGCTTTCACGCTTGACGTGAATTTCCACCTGCGCAACGATACCCACCCCAGGCATGAATCAGGCGCACTGTGTGAGTACAAAACCGTCAGTCCTTAGACCGGTAATTCGCAAGGAAGTAGGACTTCTTGCCGGCCTGCTTTTCTTCGGCCTTGTGCTGATGCCTGTTGGCATCTTCCTGATTGGCCAAAGCCTGTTCGGATCCTACGGCGGAACAGGCTACGCAGAGTTTTTTGGCACGATCAGCGAGAAGATACGCACAGGCGATCGCGTCGCCTGGTTTCTGGTTCTCGCCCCCTACCTGGTCTGGCAATCTCTTCGCCTCATGGCGACAGCCTGGCGCCGTCTCGGACGGGCCCCACATAGCCCGGATTGATAGTCGCCCGAGCTCAGCCCCCCCCAAAATGTGAAGTGCGTCTCATTTTAGGCGCTGCGGCCACCGTCGCCGCACTCTATCGCACGGTATCCGGACACAGCATGAGGCATTCTGATATATGCTAGAGGCTGGAACGGCTCTAACGCGACGGCGATTGCGAAACTACTGGTTTACAAGACAATGATGGAGAAGATCAAAAACTGGTTCATGGACCGGTTTCAAAGCACCAAACCGGAACCACGGGATTTGCGTAAGGCAAGCTACCTGAAAGTGGCACGCCCGCGGAAACAGAAAGCGTCCCTGGAGGATCCCGAACCCAGCATTGTCCAAATAGATCCCGAACTTCAGGGACGTATCGAATCTATCGGTCCGGGCAAGAACGTGCTCATTCGAAATAGATTCGTTCGTGAGGAAACCGGGACGCATGAAACGCTGAAGATCCTCGACGACTCGATGATCGAAACTGGCGAAGAGCCCGGTATCGACCCCTACAACACCGGCGGATTCGATCGATCAAAGAAGTGGGATCAACGCTCCCGCGAGTAAGGCTGGGCCAACACCAAATTGCCGTGCTAATCTTCAGCTTCCCAAAACAGCTGAGACGGGCGGTCCTGTGACATTGCGTATTTCCTTTGAGCTTGATGAAGACGACCTCAAGCACTTTCGTTTGATCATGGATGATGCGCGTAAGGCTGCGGCCCGATTGGCGCCGGAAGACATCGTCGCCGGTGCCGAAGAATTGCTGAAAAGTGTCGGTGCCTCCGAACAAGCACCGGGCTTCATTCTCGACCGGATTCACAAACTCAAACTCATGATCGATATGCTGTCTGATATCGAGTGGCGACTGCCGCATCAGGACGCAAGCCGCGTCCTCAATGCATTGGCCTATTTCTCGGAACCCGAAGACCTCATCCCCGACCATATTCCGGGCCTGGGATTTCTCGATGATGCCATTATGATCGAACTGGTTGTGCGGGAACTGAAACACGAGATCGATGCCTATCAGGATTTTCGCGATTATCGCGATCGCACGAAGCGCGAGCAGGGTGAGGGCGCGACTGTCAGCCGACAGGGTTGGCTGACCGAACGGCGCAAGTCATTGCAGTCTCGAATGCGCCGTCGGCGCAAGGGGCTGCCTGGCATCCTGAAGTAGACAGCAATCCGGCCAATCAGGGCCAGTAGTACCAACCGGTCGCGACAAGACCCAGCCACATGGCGCCCTGCCCCCAGAACCGCAGGGGATGACTAATGACAAGCGCATAGAAACTTGCGGCCGAAACCGCGGTCATACCGAGGAACAGCGTGAAGCTGCTGAGCAACGGGCGAAACTCCGCTTGCAGGCGCGGGTATTCATCGCCCAGGACCAGGACGACGATCAGAACGGCGCCCAGGCTAAACGCAATAGCAAAGCAGGACCCGAGAATAATCATGGTTACGGCGGTCAGTGGTCGCATCGATTATTTTCCACAACGGTACAAAAAAGTTTCTGACTGACAGAAATTATGACGAGTATGCCCTTGATCAAAGGCCTCAAGCCAACTAGCCTAGCTCAAACTCGTGCGTCGCAGAATTGCCATTGGCAACTATGGAGAGAATTTTGAGAAAGACCTTGAATCGCCAATTTTCGTGGCTGAGTGCCGCAATTGTCACTTTTCTGTCCGTTCAGGCCCTTGCGACGACATCCGCGGTCGAGCAGAACACGTTTCTCTTTCCGGAACAGCGCCACGAGAAGATCGGCGAACTCATCACGCAATTTATTCAGAATTCGCACTATATGCACATAACTGTCGATGACGAATTATCGTCGCGAGTTATGGATGTTTACATCGAGGCGCTCGATCGCAATCGCATGTATCTCCTCGACAGCGACGTGAAGTACTTCGAGGCCTACCGCTATCAGCTCGATGACATCGTCAAGAGCAAGCCACTGGATCCGGTATTCGAAGTCTTTGAGGTTTATCAGACGCGTGTCCGCGAGCGGCTGACATTCGCCCTGTCGCAGCTCGAAACCGAGCCGGACTACGCTTCGACCGACCAATACGAATTTGACCGAACAGAGTCGGCTTGGGCTGTCGACAGCGCGGAGCTCGATGATATCTGGCGCAAGCGCGTGGTGAATGATGCCCTGAACCTTGCGCTCGAAGATGAGTCTTGGGAGAAGATCAGGGAGGTGCTTACCAAGCGGTACAAGGGTTTCATCAAGCGCCTCGACCAGGTCAATAACGACGACGTATTCGAACGCTTCATGAATGCCTTTGCACATGCGCTGGATCCGCATTCGAGCTACCTCTCGCCGCGCAATTCCGAGGAATATCGAATCCAGATGAGCCTGTCCTACTTCGGCATCGGCGCATCACTGCAAACCGAGGACGATTTTGTGAAGATCGTCGGCATCATCCCCGGAGGACCGGCCGCAATTGATGGAAAATTGCAGCCCAATGACCGCATAACGGGTGTCGCGCAAGGGCTCGAGGGCGAAGTTGAGGATGTCATCGGCTGGCGCCTGGACGATGTGGTCGACCTGATTCGAGGTCCCGCCGACTCCGTTGTGCGCCTTGAGATCATTCCGGCCAACGCGCCGCCGGGAAGTCCGAAGAAGCTCATTGACCTGACCCGTGACCAGGTGAAACTCGAGGAGCAGGCCGCGAAGAGCGACATCGTCAAGATAGAGCGAGACGGTCGCGAATGGTCCATTGGCGTGATCGACGTGCCGAGCTTTTACCGCGACTATCGGGCGCTCAGCAATGGCGACAAGAACTACACCAGTACAACGAAAGACGTAAAACGCCTCATCGGTGAGCTTGAAGAGCAAGGGATAGACGGGCTCGTCATCGACCTGCGCGGCAACGGTGGCGGCCATCTCACGGAGGCAACTGCATTGTCGGGACTGTTCATCGACAACGGTCCGGTTGTACAACTGCGAAATGCCAACGGGCGCATAAGCCGCCTTGATGATCCAGACCCGGTTGCCCGGGTAGCCTACAACGGACCGCTGGCGGTTCTGGTAAACCGTTTCAGCGCGTCAGCTTCCGAGATTTTTGCTGCAGCTATTCAGGACTATGAGCGTGGCGTCATCGTAGGCCAGCAGACCTTCGGCAAGGGAACCGTGCAGAACCTGTACTCGCTGGACCAGTACCTGAGACCCGATGGTGACAAGGGATATGGCCAGCTCACACTGACTATCGGCAAGTACTATCGGGTAACGGGTGAGAGCACACAGCATCGTGGCGTCGACCCCGACATCGCGCTGCCCTCGGGCATCGATGCGGAGCTTGTTGGCGAGAGCGTGCGAGACAGCGCCCTGCCCTGGGACACAGTTCAGACCACGCGCTTCCGTGCCGGACGACCACTCGACAGCACGATTCAATCGCTGACAGTCAATCACGTCGAGCGCTCCAAGGCTGACCCGAACTTCCAGTACCAGGTGGACCTGATCCGTGCCGCAGAGTCAGTTCGATCGCAGAAGACGGTCTCGCTAAATATCGACACGCGTCGCGCCGAACGTCAGTCAGATCTCGACAAGCGCCTCGAGCGCGAGAATGCTCGCCGGATCGCGCTTGATCTGGAGCCCATAGAAAGCCTCGACGATATTGCTGTCGAAGAGCTGCCGGATGTGCTGCTCGACCAAGCCGCCGGAATCGCGGCAGACCTGGCGACTATGCGCCAGATCCCTCTGAAGCCAGAGCGAACTGCACAGATCAAGCCCTGACGGGAGCGTCTTGCAGCGTCAAATCGGGGTGTTATACTCGACTACAACACTCGGATGCTCGCTTTTTTGCCGTTATACGTTTTGCCGCAGCAATCGCGGCAACGGGAGACGCCATGGCAGGACGGTACTTGACGCCCTATTCAGGCAGGATCTTCGCGGTTTGTGCCGCGACCTGGCTACTAGTGTTGTCCCATGGTAATCCTGCGTTCGCGTCTTCGAACCTACCGCCGTCCGGCGACAACCAGGACGGCACCCCGCCGGACGTTCCTGCCGATCAGTTGCATGCGTCAATAATTGATCATGAATTCGGCTCCGAGGATACGGCGGATGAACGAGTCGATGACGCTGACGTCCCCTTGGTACCAGCCAACTACCTGACACCCGAGGCCGAGTCCGCACTGAATAGGCTATTCCAGGACGGCCTTGAACAAGGCACTGAGCCGGCGCCTGACGTAGAAACTACGGTGGAGGAAGACGAGCCGGCGACGATCAAGGCGCGCGTGCCTGGCGTATCCGATGGTGCCCTGGAACGGTACAAGAGAAACATGTACCGGCGGGATATCTGAAACCCGGTCAGCGGCTCAGGACTTTCGCAATCCCGAAGTAATTCTGGCCGAGCAGATTGGCGTCCGAGCGATGAATAACTTCATTTGCGTCAATCGCAAAGACGGTTGAGACCGTCGCCGGTATTGGTACGGCATCGTCATCGTGACGAAACTGCGCGCCGTCACCTATCAACTTGGAACGTTTCCGCAACGCGCCTGCCGTATCCGACTGGGCGCTTTCCGCACTCATTCGCTGCTTAAGTCGCTTCAGCAGAAGGTCACAGTCCTGCTTGCTGCCATAGTTGACTGCCCCGACGCTCTTCTCACTGGCTTCTTTTGCCAGCTGAACCAGGGCATCTTCTTCGAAATGCAAGTACAGCTGTTGGGCGAACGCGAGGATCATGAAGATTGATCGAGCGCTTTGCCGCTATATCGAGCCCCTGGTGGTCCGGCGGCTCACGTTGCTCGAGAGCTTCCAGTTCACGTAGCAGCTCCTGTTCCTTGCGATGCGTTGTCTCGATGTCGGACTCAATCTCCGCGATCTCGGCTTCGACGGAGCGACCACGAAACAACTTCTTGAAACCACCCATCGTTGTCAGCGCTTGCTGTGCTGACATGCAACCTGTCCTCCAACAGCTGCAGCGCCACACGTCGTTCGCCGACACGATTCTGGATTTTCTCCGCTTCTTGCGCGAGCTGCTGGTTCCAGCCCTCGAGCGCCTTGCAGTGCACCCGCTTCTCTCTCTGCTGTTTCAGTTCCTCGGCGAATCGAAGGACCTGCTTCTGGCAATGCAATGACATCGCCCGCAACTGGTAGAAAGCAACGACGTTGTACATCCAGTCCGGGTCGAGCAGCAGGTTCTCCAGGTGCTGTAACTGCTGTTGGACGCGTGCCGTTGCGCCCTGGTGATGCTTGACGCGATCCTGTAATTCGTACTTCTCGTTGCGAAGTTCCGCGAATTCCTTCTTCAATTCCGCACGGTTGCGGAAGAGATCGACAAGCTTGTCGGCCTCATGCGTATCCGTCGCATCATTCTTGAAGATTGTCGTCAAACTCGCCAATACAGGATCTCTTAACATAATATAGCGTCGGGCGGACGTGCACCGAACCTGATCAGGCGTCAATGATGACAATTGACCGGCTGTTAAGCTCTGACTGAATCGACACTTTGAGAAACCCGTAAATCGGGGTCTATTGTCGCTCGAGCACCAGGTGACCGCTATCGGAAAGGTATTCCAGCCATTTGTTGAGAATACTGTTGCGCTGCCACCGCAAGTCGAGCTCGCTGCGATGCTCGCGAACAAACTGCCGGAGGGCCGCGTGACGTTGCTTCTGGCCGATCGCCATAGCCTCTGCCAGCTGCCCGTCGAGATAAACGCGAATCGTCATGTCAGGATCGACCAGCAGGCCGTCGTCAGTTTCGAAGTGATACGTCAGGGACAGGGTCACCGTATACCGACAGCGCTCGAGAACCTCGACATGAAGATCACAGGCCCCCGCGACGCGGGATCGAAAGCAGCCATCCAGCCGCGCAACCTCGGGTATCAACCTCAGTAGCCGCAAATAGTTACTCTCGTACAGCGCCATGAGTCCGACGAAGCTACCTCGCTTCAGTATGGTCTGCGGAACAAGATGTGTATCAAGCATCATGGGTCAAATATAGCATGCAAATAGTGCGAATTATCAGGGTCGTACCCTGCGCTCGACACCGGTAATCTCCAGGATTCGGCTGGAAATCTCCTCGATGGAAAACTCGGTTGTATCGACATACGGGATGCCGTAGCGGCGAAATATCTTCGCTGACTCTCTTAGCTCGAATCGCACCTGTTGTGCCGAAGCGTACTTACCCATAGGTCGACGCTCCTTGCGTATCTGCTGCAGACGTGTTGGCGAAATCGTCAAGCCGTAAAGTTTCTTCTTTTGTGCCAACAGTATGCCGGGCAGCTCACCGATCTCCAGCTCTTCGTCCGTAAGCGGATAGTTTGCGGCATAGACCCCATATTGCAGTGCAAGGTACAAACAGGTGGGAGTCTTGCCGGAACGTGAAACACCAACAAGAATGACATCTGCCATATCGTAATTGCGACTGACGCCCCCGTCGTCATTGGCGAGTGCAAAGTTGGTTGCTTCGATGCGCCTCATGTACGCATCTATGTCGCTCATACCATGAGCGCCACCCAGCGCGAATGTCGGAGATTCGTCTAACTCCGAGGACAGTGGCTCGAGAAAAGCATCGAAGATATCGAGATGCATGCCTCTCGCCGCTTTGACGATTGCCCGCAGTTCGGGCTGTACCAGTGTGGAGAAAACGATGGGTTTCAGGACATCATTCTCACTGGCGGCATTTATCGTCCGCACCGCTTCCCTCGCCTTGTCTTCGCTATCTATAAATGGCAAAGTCATCTGCCGAAATTTCTGTCCGGCAAATTGCGAAATAAGACTGTGTCCAAGCGCCTCGGCCGTGACACCGGTCTGATCCGAAAGAAAAAATACAGCGCGTTCAACCATTGGTAGGATTCTCCATTTCCTGCCGAAGAACACAAGGGAGTCTGTCTTGGACCCATATGTCATCAAGCTCGAAGAGCTTGGCATGGAAGACGTTGAAATCGTCGGCGGAAAGAACGCATCACTCGGTGAAATGATCAGCAACCTCAGTGCACTTGGTGTCTCGGTGCCAGGTGGGTTTGCGACAACCTCAGCCGCCTACAGGGATTTTGTCGCGGACAGCGGTCTCGACAAGAAGATCAATGCGGTTCTCGATAATCTCGATGTCGACGATATCCCGGCGCTGACCAGCGCCGGGAATACGATTCGCAACTGGATCCTGGAGACGCCCCTTCCCGACAAGCTGATGGAGGCTGTCCGGACGTCCTGGGAAGAGATGAGCGGCGGCAAGGATATAGCGGTTGCCGTGCGTTCTTCAGCTACGGCTGAAGACCTCCCTGACGCCTCGTTCGCCGGACAGCAGGAGACATTTCTTAATGTTCGGGGGCTCGACAACCTGGTAGAGGCAATGCACCAGGTGTTTGCATCGCTGTTTAATGATCGTGCGATCGCCTATCGGGTTCACCAGGGATTCGATCACAGCCAGATCGCGCTTTCGGCGGGCGTACAAACCATGGTCCGCAGTGACGTCGGAGCTGCGGGCGTGCTGTTCACACTCGACACGGAAACCGGCTTCCGTGACGCCGTATTTATCACCGCATCGTATGGCCTTGGCGAAACGGTTGTACAAGGTGCGGTAAACCCGGATGAATTCTATGTCTTCAAGCCTGCGCTGAAGACCGGCAAGCATCCGGTGCTGCGAAAGAACCTGGGCAGTAAGGCCATCAAGATGGTCTACAGCGATGACCCAACACCCGGCAAGACAGTTCAGACCGTGGATGTTGATGAGAGAGACAGGCAGACATTTTCGATTAGCGACGACGATGTCATAGCCCTCGCGAAGATGGCGGTGACAATTGAAGATCACTATGGACGCCCCATGGACATCGAATGGGGCAAGGACGGCAACGACGGCAAGCTGTATATCCTGCAGGCTCGACCGGAGACCGTACAGAGCCGCAGCGGCCGTACGATACAGCGCTACACGCTGAAGGGGCATTCGGACGTCGTCATCGTTGGGCGCAGCATTGGCCACAAGATAGGCGCCGGGAAGGCCAAGGTCATTCGTTCAGTGGCGGAAATGGACCGTGTGCAGCCTGGTGATGTGCTGGTCTCCGATATGACCGATCCGGACTGGGAGCCCGTCATGAAACGGGCGTCAGCTATCGTAACCAACCGCGGCGGACGCACCTGTCATGCGGCCATCATTGCAAGAGAACTGGGGATTCCCGCGGTCGTTGGCTGCGGCGATGCGACAGAAGTGATTACCGATGGCATGGAGGTAACCGTCAGCTGCGCAGAAGGCGATGAGGGCATCGTCTATCGCGGCAACCTCGAATTCGAGCAGACGTTGATCGAGTTGGACTCGTTGCCCGATATCCCGGTTAAGATCATGATGAACGTTGGCAATCCGGATCGCGCCTTCGACTTTGCCGCCATTCCGAATCGCGGCGTCGGGCTGGCGAGGCTCGAGTTCATTATCAACCGCATGATTGGCGTACACCCGCAGGCACTGCTGGAGTACGATCAGCTCGATGAAGAGACCCGCCAGGCGGTCGACGAGCAAATGGCCGGCTACCAGGACCCTGTCGAGTTCTTTGTTGAGAAGCTGGCTGAGGGCGTCGCAACGATAGCGGCGGCATTCGCGCCGGAACCGGTTATCGTTCGACTCTCCGACTTCAAGTCCAACGAGTACGCCAACCTCATTGGCGGCGAAAAGTATGAACCGGACGAAGAAAACCCGATGCTGGGCTTCCGCGGCGCAGCCAGGTACGTATCGGACAGCTTCCGCCCCTGTTTTGAACTGGAATGCCGAGCCTTGCGGCGAGTGCGCAACGACATGGGCCTCACCAACGTGCAGGTCATGATTCCTTTCGTGCGCACAGTGCAACAGGCGAAAGACGTCATTGACCTTATGGCCTTGAATGGCCTCGAGCGAGGCAAAGACGACCTGAAAGTCATCATGATGTGCGAATTACCAACCAATGCCCTGCTCGCCGACCAGTATCTCGACCATTTCGATGGTATGTCTATCGGCTCAAACGATATGACGCAGCTTACGCTGGGCCTGGACCGAGACTCGGCGCTTGTTGCGGACACGTTCGACGAACGCGACGACGCTGTCAAAGCATTGCTGGCAATGACGATATCTGCCTGCAAGCGACGCGGTAAATACGTTGGTATATGCGGTCAGGGCCCATCCGATCACCCGGACCTGGCGCGCTGGCTGCTTGACCAGGGAATAGAGAGCATGTCGCTCAACCCTGATACAGTTATCGAGACCTGGATGTTCCTCGCGGGTGAAACCGTCTGATTAGAAGCGGTCGTAACGCGAACGACGCTGCCAGCGCACGCGCGGCAACCAGATGCCGAGAAAAATACCGATAAGCAGCACCAGCGCTCCTGCCATGAACCAGTAGCGCGTCGTCTGACTCGACAACTGACGGTTTTCCTGTTCGAGTGTATCGGCCTTTATTTGCGCCGCCGCAAGCTGATCCATCAGTGACTTATTCTGAGAATTGATTGCCAGTACGTTGGCCGCCGTGCGCTTTAATTCGGCGAGCTCTTTCTCGACAGCGGTTTTTTCACGCTCCAGCTTGGCAATCTGGCGATTCGACGAATCGTACTCGGCTTTGACCGCCTTCATCTGGGCGTCCAGCGAGCTGCCGCGGGATGTCGCGCTGGTCAACTGACCGGTGAGATTCTCGAGTTGTTCGCGCGCGCTCGGCTCGTTCATCAGGTAACGGCTGAGAACCCAACCCTCGGTGCCGCCGGGGGTGCGCACGCGTGAATAGCCGGACTCGGCGTCCCGCTCCAATACTTCGAGGCGCAGTCCGCTATCGACCATCAGCTGGATCGCATTACCTGTACTGGGACCGGATCGCAGCGTGATTTCAAACTGGTCGCTGACCCAGGCGGGCGCCGCCAAAACTGCCGAGCTGAACAGCAGCCCGCAAATACAGGCAATCCTTACTATTTTTTTCATCGATCTCTCGTTAGGGACCCGGCCCGAAAAAACGCAACTATAAGCCAAGGTCGTTATACCTGCCAGCGGCAATGCCGCTATCCTAGTCGCTGATCGGCGACAGGCTTGAAACGTTCTGTTCCCAGTTGCGGCCGTCGAACGGAGTAATCTGGATAGACGCGACGGTGTCATGGTCGAGGCAGTTGACGTTGACGCTGATGCCATGCGGGTGGGACCGGGGCACATAGAAGGATTTCACCCCGCAATTCCGGCAGAAATGGTGTTTTGCGACGCCGGTATTGAAAGTGTAGGTCTGTATGTCATCTTCGCCCTGCAACAATCTGAATGCGCCCGCCGCAACCAGCAGGTGCAGAAAGCCAGACTTCTTGCAGATGCTGCAATTGCACTCATCTGCGGCAATATCGGATGGCGCGTCGACTTCAAAGCGCACTCGCCCGCAGTGACAGCCGCCCGTATGCGTCGTCAAAACTTCTGCTATTTCACTTTTTGCCATACAACCACCAGGTTATTCGAAGGAACGGCGTACAAGCCCGATCTCCGCAGCCCGTGTTCGGCGCAGGCCTGGTCAAGATCCTCGAGATCCCGAAT
This sequence comes from uncultured Gammaproteobacteria bacterium, assembly GCA_963841145.1. Taxonomy (GTDB): domain Bacteria; phylum Pseudomonadota; class Gammaproteobacteria; order Steroidobacterales; family Woeseiaceae; genus UBA1847. The sequence continues at coordinate 59,374 of CAWJBO010000012.1, read as the reverse complement.
GCCCATCGCCGCATGCCGCGATCGCAAGCTGGCGTCGAAGCGCGCATTGCTCGACGTATTGAACTGCCCGAAACGACGAAAAGGACCATAGAGACAAAACACTCCACCCGTCCTCAACACCCTGCCAACCAGTGCCAACATCTTGATCACCGCATCGAAACTCATGATATGCGCCGTATTCGCAGAATACACGGCGTCATACCTTGCGCTGATACTCGCCCGCGATACATCGAGCGATATCGGCGCGAGAACGTTCGCCAGGCCAGCTTCGGCAAGCCACGCTGTGATGCCAGCGTGATTTTCGTCAAGATCACTCGTCTGCCAGCGCAGGTGCCCCAGCCGCGATGCAAAGTGGACGGCATGCTGGCCCGTACCCGAACCAATTTCCAGCACCTCGGCACAATCCTGAAATTCGTGACGTAGAATCTCGAGAATTGGTGCCGCATTTTTCTCCGCAGCCTCGGACCACGGCTTGTCAGCTATTGGTCGCACGCGCGTCAAGTACCGCCGTATCGAACAGCTTGTCCCGATACCAGGCGAGTTCCTCAATTGAATCGCGAATGTCCGAAAGCGCCAGGTGCGCCGACTCCTTGAAGAATCCACTGGCAACCGCCGGGGCCCAATGCTGGGCGAGTATCTTCAGCGTACTGACGTCCAGATTCCTGTAGTGAAAGAAGCTCTCGAGTTCCGGCATTTCCCGCGCGAGAAAACGCCGATCCTGGCAGATGCTGTTGCCGCACATTGGCGATACGCTCTCGTCTACCCACTCATGCAGGAAAGCCAGCGTCTCAGCCTCCGCATCGGCAAGAGTGAGATCGCTCTCAAGCACTCTGGCAACCAGTCCGGAGCGGCCGTGCTGACGTGTATTCCAATCGTCCATACCATCCATGCGCTCCTGCGCCTGCCAGATGGCCCGCACGGGACCCACTGCCAGTTCATTGAGATACTTGTCCGTCACGATTGTGGCGATCTCTATGATCGTATCGTGCTCGGGATCAAGCCCGGTCATCTCGAGATCGATCCAGATCAGGTTGCTTGAACGGTCAACTTCGCTCATCGACATTTTGTTTTTCCAAGGCAATCGGCCGGCGTAGTTTACATGTCTTGGGTGTGCAAGGCTGCCCGCCAGGCTGCATACTGCCACTCATGAGTGTCTCCAGAGCTACTGTGATTGCGACTTACAGCCGTCGTATGCGGGTCAGTCTCGCGAATGGCGAGAAAGTCGATGCCCGGATCAAGGGAAAACAGCTAAAGCCCGTCTGTGGCGACAGGGTCGAGGTCGAGCCCATCAGCAATGAGTCTGACTGGCTGATCACGGCTGTCGCAACGCGGGACAACGAACTAACGCGGCCTAATATGCGTGGGCAGACCGAGATTCTGGCCGCGAACATCGACTACCTGGTCGTCGTCGCCGCGGTAGAACCCAGGGCCGACTGGTTCATCGTCGATCGGTATCTGTGTGCAGCCGAACTCATGGGCATTGGCGCCGCTGTCATCTACAACAAGCTTGACCTCAAAACGGACACCACCGAAGCCGAACAGGAACTCGCGAACTATATGAAGGCCGGCTACGATGTTGTTCGGTGCAGCGCCATCGATGGCACCGGTGTCAATGAGATCGCCAGCCTGCTTGATGAGCGCTGCGCGATTATTGTCGGACAATCCGGTGTCGGCAAATCGAGCCTTATTAACCGCCTCATCGGCGACGACAAGCAGCGTACCTCTTCTATCTCCGACAAGACTGGCGAAGGTCGCCACACGACCGTGAACTCTGAAATGATCGACCTGCCTGATGGCGGCTCCGTGATCGACTCACCCGGCGTACGCGACTATGCGCCAGCTCTGGAATCCTCCGCCGCCGCGGCACTGGGCTTCCGGGAAATCACGCAGGCGGCACAGCAGTGCAAGTTTTCAAATTGCAGGCATCTGCGCGAGCCCGGCTGCGCCGTTAAGGCGGGCGTTGAAAATGGCACGATCAGCGAGCGCCGCTACGACAGCTATAAACGCGTCATCAACCTGACCGAACAGTTGTCCGAGGGTCGCTACTGAAGAACCGCTAGCCGGGCGGCCAACCGAGCGGCCTGCCGCCGAGGAGGTGCAGGTGTATGTGGAAAACGGTTTGTCCGGCGGCCTCGTTGCAATTCATCACCGCGCGATAGCCTTCTTCAGAGAAGCCTTCCTGGGCGGCAATGTCCTTAGCAGCCGCATAAAGGCTGCCGATCAACGAGTGATCTTCTTCGCCAATGTCATTGATCGTGGCAATGTGTTTACGGGGGATGATAAGCACATGGGTCGGTGCTTGCGGATTTATGTCCCTGAATGCGATCGCCGCGTCGGATTCATAAATCACGTCTGCCGGGATGTCACCCCCTACTATCTTGCAGAACAGGCAGTCTTTGTTAGTCAAGAATCTCTCCTTCTACTCTACGGCCCGGCGTCCGAAAAACGCGTGCGAGAGCGTACCGCCGTCCACGTATTCAAGCTCTCCGCCGAGCGGCACGCCGTGCGCAATGCGACTGGCCTGCACTGATTGTTGTGCCGCCAGTTCGGCAAGGTAGTGCGAAGTCGCGTCGCCCTCTACGGTCGGGTTGGTCGCGATGATCAGCTCCTTCACCTCGCCTTGCGCCAGCCACTCCTCCAGCCTCTGCAGGCCAAGCTCATCCGGCCCGATACCGTCCAGCGGTGACAGATGCCCCATCAAAACAAAGTAATGTCCGCGAAATCCAGTCGCATCCTCGATAGCCATGACATCAGCCGGGGATTCCACCACGCAAAGCTGCGTTGCGTCTCGGCCACTTGCCGAGCAAATCGAGCACAAGTCGTGCTCAGTGAACATCCTGCATCGACTGCAGTGACCAATGCCGCCGACCGCATCGGCAAGCGCGCTGGAAAGTCCGCTGGCACCTTCCCGATCTCGTTCAAGCAGGTGGAAAGCAATGCGCTGGGCGGACTTCTGGCCGACGCCGGGCATACAACGAAGCCCGTCAATCAGTCGAACCAACAGGGGTGAATAGGACATCGTCAGTGAGACCCTAGAACGGCAGCTTCATCCCGGGCGGTAATCCCAGGCCTGCCGTCATGCCTGAATACTTCTCCTTAACGGTCTGCTCGACCTTGCGGATTGCATCATTAAAAGCGGCGGTAACCAGGTCTTCGAGCATTTCCTTGTCGTCACCCACGAGCGAGTCGTCTATTTCAATCCTCTCAACCTGGTGCTGACAGGTCATCGTGATGCGCACCATACCGGCGCCAGACTCTCCGCTTACCGTCATCGACGCCATTTCTTCCTGCGCCTTCTTCATGTCGGCCTGCATCTGCTGCGCCTGCTTCATCAACTGACCGATTCCACCCTTCATACCTGTTCTCCCAACATCCCGTTCAGTCCGATTGCGACGGACTAATTAATTCGATGCTATCCGTCTTCAATTCAGCGCCAAACATGTTCTTCATGGCCTTCACGTTCGGATCCGCCTCCAACTCCTGTCGAGCCGCCTCCATCTTCTCGTCTGCCATGCGCGATTCCTGCTGCACAGGCGTCTCGGTTGCCTCTGCACCCATCGTCACGTCGACAACCAGCGTCTCACCAAAGTGCTTTGACAGTGACTCGGCCAGCGCATTCTTGCGTGATTTTGTCAGCAACGACTCGGACCTGGGATCCAGCCCCAGGTAATACCGTATTGCCTTCTCGTCGCCGAAACGCGCAGTTGCTGGCCAGCAACCGCAAGGTACCGGCAAGACCAAGCCCTGCAACCAGCTGGCTCCAGTCTGGATCATGCCACGCCTCGGACGCCGACGGTTTCGCGACGGCGGCTGTATCTTTGCGCGTCACCGCGGGCTTGGGGCTTTTCTTTCCGGGTCGCATCGGGGCTGTTTGTCCACCCGCCGGTGTCGCTGCCGATTCTCCGGTCGCCGGCCGAAAAGCGATCATTCGCAGCAGCGTCATCTCGGTGCCGCTGCGTGGATCGGGCGCGAGATGTAAGTCCCGTCGTCCCGTCACGGCAATCTGATAAAAAAGCTGCACATCCGACGGCGTCAGCGCTTCGGCGAGTGACGCGATTTCCTGCTCGCTGATTTCGTCATCGCTGTCACAGGTACCGACGAGCTGATAGACCGCAACGCGCTGCAAATCACGTGCGAGATCTTCCAGCAGGCGCGCATAGTCGGGAAACTGCTCGTCGATCTCACGAATCGCGTCGATCAGGCCCTTTGCATCGTTGCCCGCCAGTAGCTGGGTCAGACGAGAAATATGATCACGATCGATCGTCCCGAGCATCAGCGCGACCTGGCTCTCCTCGATCTTGCCGCCGCAGTAAGCGATTGCCTGGTCCAGCAGGCTTAGCGCATCGCGCATGCTGCCGTCCGCAGCACGCGCCAGCAAGGCCAGCGCCGCGGGATCGACATCGACAGACTCGGCCTCACAGATGTACGCGAGCCGGTCGGAAATCAATCGCGGCGTCATGCGCTTCAGGTTGAACTGCAGGCAACGCGACAGGACCGTGGCCGGCAGCTTTTGCGGGTCCGTGGTCGCCAGCAGGAACTTCACGTGCGGCGGCGGTTCCTCCAGCGTTTTCAACAACGCGTTGAACGAGCTCTTTGACAGCATGTGCACTTCGTCGATCAGGTACACCTTGTAGCGGCCCCGCGCCGGCGCATACTGGACGTTGTCGAGCAAGTCGCGCGTGTCGTCGACCTTGGTCTTCGACGCCGCATCAACCTCGATCAGATCGACGAAACGACCCTCGTCGATCTCGACGCAGGCGCTGCATGTGCCGCAGGGCTGGGACGTGACGCCCTTCTCGCAGTTCAGCGCCTTGGCCAGAATTCGTGCGATCGTCGTCTTGCCAACCCCGCGCGTCCCGGTGAACAGGTAAGCGTGATGCAGCCTGCCCGACTCAAGCGCATTGACCAGGGCCTGGAGAACGTGCTCCTGGCCTACCGTGTCCGAGAAGTCTTTCGGCCGCCATTTCCGGGCCAGGACGAGATAGCTCATAAATCTTCAGCCGCCTTCAGGGCGTTTTGAGGATTGGACAGTGTATCGTAAGTGGCCCGCGCCAGCCGATTCCCGGCACCCGGCATCACCGCTACCGTTGCTCCCTTCCGGGCCTGGCGGAATTCACGGCTGACCGTCGCGAGAAAGCCGACGCGGACCGCCGGGGATTATCGCCGCTAGTCCACCGCAACACAAACCTGTTATTAGCCCCAGAGGTGACGGTCTTTTTCGATGACCTGCGACGAGGAACCCACGATGAGCGGATCGGGACCATGCAGGATCTTCGCATCCTTGCCCGGGTAGTCGAGATGGGAGAGAAAATGCTGCATGCAGTTCAGCCTGGCGCGTTTCTTGTCATCAGACTTGATAATCGTCCAGGGCGCATCGGCCGTATCCGTATAGAAGAACATCGCTTCTTTGGCGTCCGTGTACTCAGACCATTTGCCCTGCGATTCCTTGTCAACCGGACTGAGCTTCCAGTGTTTGAGGGGATCGCCTTCGCGTTGTACAAAGCGGCGCTCCTGTTCCGCATGCGTCACTGAGAACCAGAACTTGAACAGACGAATTCCGGAGCGCACGAGCATGCGTTCCAGGTCAGGAACCATACGCATGAATTCGAGATACTCCTGCGAGTCGCAAAACCCCATGACGCGTTCAACGCCCGCGCGGTTGTACCAGGAGCGGTCGAAGAACACCATCTCGCCCTTGGTTGGCAGATGCGACACATAACGCTGAAAATACCATTGGCCCCGCTCACGATCGGTCGGCTTCTCGAGCGCCACAACCCTGGCTGCACGAGGATTCAGGTGCTCCATGAATCGCTTGATGGTGCCGCCCTTGCCCGCTGCATCGCGGCCTTCGAAAATCACGACGATCTTCTCGCCCGTCTCCTTGACCCAGTTTTGCACTTTCAGCAGTTCAACCTGCAGCTCTTCCTTGTGCTTTTCGTAGACGGCCTTGCGGATTTTCGTCTTGTACGGGTACGTGCCGTTGCGGAACAGCTCTTTGACCTTCTCCGGGTCGTGCCGCATAGAGCTGAATATGTGCGCAGGAGACTCCACCTCGTGCACCGGATCCGCTTTGGGCATGGAAACGACAGTCTTGGGATTACTCTTATTCGTGTCAGTCATGATCGCACTCGCAAAAAGGCCAATATTTTCCGCATATTATGCGCTTCTTTCCAAGACAGGAATACGGAAAATTGCTTATTGTCGTACCTTAAACCAACTATCCTATAAGCAATCTCGACTCAGGATATCTCACTCTTGCGCCGCACTCGCAGCTGCGCTCATTCTCGCAGAATGCAACCGCGAATCGACAGCGCGCAAAGTAAACCAACTGCGAGCGTCGCAGCTACAAACGCCATAACTGCCTGTCGCCGGTCATCGCGATGACCGGACCAATCCGTGCGTGTATTCATGTCGAATCGCCGATGTCAGTAGATCGGCGGCCAGACCCCGCGGTCTGGCGCCCTGCGGAGCAGGCCCCAATGCGGTTGACTAATTCATCGCGACGCGATTCTTCTAGGCGGCGGTATCTCGATACTTATTGAGAATCTCGAACACCTTCGCGTTGGGACAAAAGTCATTGCTGTCTTTTTTGTCGCCTGCCAGCCAGTGCTCACATGCGCCTTCTGACGCGCAGCTCTGACAACGTTGTCGTACTTCTTGCATGATGGCAGGTATCTCACCACTGGAGGCGATAGCCGGATCCAGGCCGACCGACTGGAGCATTGCCTGCATTCTCCGTTCGGAGTTGTTCGCCAGGTAGCTGCGATAAATGAGTAGCAAGGCGATAGCAATACCGACCATCGCCAGGGCGGAAAAAATCTGCATCAATGAGATATTCATTGTTCGTCTCCTTGCATCGAGACTCTACCGAACTATAGGACCTTCTCCGCTGCAGATATCTACGTAAATTCCGACACGCGACCACTAATTCGTTCGCGTGCTCTTTCCGAACGTTACGGTCGTTTCAATCCGTTCGTCACCGCGCTCAACCATTACACTGCCTTTCTGCCCGGGCTTTGCCTCTCGCAGCACGTACATCAGGTCATAAATATCGCGGATCTCGTGACCCGAGAGCTCGATAACTCGGTCACCGCGCAGCAGCCCCGCCATATCTGCGGGCCCGCCAGCGCGAACTCCTGCAAGCAGCATACCGGTCTTGTTGTCCGGCGCTCCGGTGTAATCGGGGATCGTACCGAGTGACGCACCGTAACCACGGACATCTCCCTGGGGTGCGGGCGCTTCCGACTCTTTGTAAGTGAGCCCATCTATTCCGGTCAGGTCAGCGACAAGATTGGCGACCAGGTTCGCGATTCGGGCTCCGCCGGCGGCATTAATAAATTCGACGTCATCCGAAGGCTTGTGATATTCCTCGTGCGCGCCGGTAAACAGATGCAGTACTGGCACACCAGCCGCATAGAATGGTGTTTGATCGGAGGGACCATAGCCATCGCCTCCGAGCTGGCAGCCAATTTGCAAATCTGCGCAAATCGGTTGCACGAGGTCACTCCACTCCTCGGCCGACTCGCCGCCCAATATGGCGACGCGGTTGTCGCGGAGTCGCCCGACCATATCCATATTCAGCATCGCGACGAGGCCGGCAGGTGCCGTTCCGGGCAATGGGTTCTTGGCCAACTCACTCGAACCAAGAAGGCCAGACTCCTCCGCTGTAAACGCGACGAATATAACATCGCGTCTCAACTCATCACTGCGCGCGGCGAGTAAGCGTGCTGCTTCGAGCAAAGCCGCTGTTCCCGATGCATTGTCGTCAGCGCCATTGTGTGGCTCTTTGCTATCCGGCTGCAGGGAACCGGGGCCGCCGAGTCCGAGATGATCGTAATGGGCGCCAATGAGTACCGCACCGGCGAGCCGCTCTTTGGCGGTCAATCGACCAACGATGTTGTCGATCGGCTGCGTGTGACCAATAAGGTCCGTCGTGATGACCGCATCTTGATCACTGGCGAGCAAGCGCTCCGCCCATTCTCGCTTTATCACGGCCACGGGCATGCCCGCATCGCCCTGGTTGTCGGCCCGTACCGCTGGCAACGGTGGTTCTTCGATCTCATCAGCGAGGGGAAGGTCTGCAATCAGCAGAGCGACGGCGCCACGTTCACGCGCCGTAAAAGCCTTGTACCGTATGTCGCCGAGGCGTCGCTGCAGATCTTCGTCCTCGAAAACACCATCTTTCGGCGTGTAACGACGCACGAGTACGATTTTCCCTTCGACATCGAGTCCCTCGTAGTCGTCGATATCATTTTCTTCTGACGCGACACCCCAGCCTGCGAAGACAACGGGTGCCGAAACAGCGGCGCTTGCTGAATACCCGGGAATCATGAAATCTTCGTCCGAGAGCTGCTCACCGTCCAGACGCAATAGCGTCGCCGGGCCATTCTCGACAGACACCACGGCGTCAAAACGCTGCCGATAGCCGCCTGCTTCTCCGGCCGGCTCAAGACCGATTGCCATAAACTGCTGCTCAAGCCAGTCGGCAGCATCGGCCAGACCTTCTGTTCCTATTCCGCGACCGCCACGGGCGTCGTCGGCTAGCCACCGCACATCGGCGAGGTAGCGATCGGCCGCACGCGCCTCGATTTTGCCGCTTTTGGAATTCCAGCTGGCCATGTAAACATCTGTTTCACCTGGCTTACCCTGGTTGCGGTTCGAGCCGAAGGCCAATGTCTGACCGTCCGGCGAAAACATCGGAAAGCCGTCAAATCCCTCGGTGTAGGTAATGCGTTCCAGCCCGGTGCCATCCACATTCACGGCGAAGATGTCGAACTCGCGACCCTGCGGATCGTGGTGATTCGTCGAGAACAAAATGCGATCCCCGGCCGGGAATAAGTATGGGGCGAAGTTTGCACCACCGAGATAAGTCACCTGCCGCGCATCTGATCCGTCGGCATTGGCAACCCAGATCTCAAGTGCGCTGGGACGCACAAGGCCTTCCACCAGAAGCGCCTGGTACTCTTCGAGCGCCTGCCCCGTCGGTCGCGATGCCCGCCACACGATCTTGCTGCAGTCCCGCGAGTAAAACGCGCCACCGTCATAGCCCGGCGTCTCGGTCAAACGTGAAACGTTCGAACCATCCGCATCCATGCGATACAGGTCCAGGTCGCCATCTCGCGTCGACGTAAACACGATCGATCCATCCTGCGAACACACGGTAGCCTCGGCATCATAGAAATTTGTATCGGTTAGCGCCTTGATATCAGTACCGTCGGGTGCTGCCGAATAGATCTGGTAACTGTCGTAGATGGGCCAGACGTAACCGCGCGAACGATCAGGTGTCGCAGGACAAGCCTCACCCGCAACATGCGTCGACGAATAAATCACGCGCTCGCCATCGGCCGTAAAATACCCGCACGTCGTTCGGCCGGTACCGGTGGAAACCAACGTCAGGCTCGCGGGATCGCTGATCGGCATGCGGAACATCTGGTCACAGGCGTACGGGCCGTGTGTGGACTGGAAGATAAGCTCCGAACCATCCGGCGACCAATAGGCCTCGGCATTCTCGCCGCCGAATGTCAGCTGACGGACGTCGGAAAAATGTACTTCGCGTTCATCATGAAGTGTGCCGGCAGCGCTACACAGCGGGGCAAACAGCAAGAACGCAGGTAAGGTGATCCAGGACAGGTGGTTACGCAAGACAGAAACCCTCAATTTTTATTTTGGTTGGCGGGAACGCATTATCGCCGATTGTTGGACTCACAATCCATCGTTCGCAGCATGATCCACATCTCTTACCTGGAAAACAAAAAGGGCCCAAAGGGCCCTTTCTGCTTTTATGGCGGAGCAGCAAGTCCGGAGCGAACCGCGCTCTGCGAGGGTCTCGGAGTCAGACAGCCGCCGCCGCTCTGGCGAACTCCCGATACGAGACCATTCGCTGCAGTCCCTCATCCCACAGGCAACATCGGAAGGATGCCCTGATGTCCCTTAGCGAGAGCGTTATTGTCACGGGCGATTGAAGCTCTGGAATTGCCTCCATAGCTTCGGGAAGTCGATAGAACGGGATACGTACATTCAGGTGATGGACATGATGATAGCCAATGTTGCCGGTGAACCAACGCATGACTTTATTCAGCTTCAAGTAGCTGGAGGACTCCATCGCCGCTCGACGACTGGTCCATGTCTCCGTTGGCAAGACGCGCATGTTCTCGAAGCTGTGTTGAGCAAAGAACAAGTAGCTGCCGATCATCGAAGCGATTGTCATTGGCAACAAGACGACAAAAAAAGCGACATCAAAACCACCCAGGATCCACAACACCGCAATCAGCGAGCTGTGACCGAGCAGCACAAGCAGCGAATCCCAGTGCCGGGCTGGGTTCCTTAAGAATGGCAGCACCGTGACGCTGAGGAAGAAGATCGTGAAGTAACCCGCCAGAATGGTCAGCGGATGACGCTCGACCCGGTAGGCGATGCGCGTCGCGACGGAAGCGTCACGCCACATGTCAGTGGTCATCATCGTAAAGGCGCCAACGCTGGCGGCATCAATCTTGCCGACATGACCATGGTGAAAATTGTGGCTGTTCTTCCACGATCGCGGCGGCGTGAGCGCAAATGCGGCGTATAGGCGAAACAACCACCATGCGGGCCGAGACCGCGACAAAATCGCGTTGTGCATATAGTCGTGGTACGTGATGAAAGCGCGCAGCAATAACAGCGCCGACAAAAAGGAGAACAACAGACGTAATGGCCACGCCGGTGCGAGGGCGGCACCGGATAGTGACGCGAGCAACAGCAGGAAAGTCGAGCCGACGACCCACCAGCTGGTCTTTACGGACTCAACACCGAACGGCAAGGTTGCCTTGAAAAGGTCCCTGTCTGTCTGCACGTCGGATTTTGTGTCCCGGATTTCTTCGCCCATTTGCCTTGCCTCTCATGTCACTTTTTGATCCCAGACATTATGTATGGGCAGGTCTGTAAATATTATTCATATTGCGCCAATTTCTACTCTGGGTGGGATGGGCGGTGGATCAAGAGGGATGGGCGCTGCGCGCCGTCGGCGCTCACCCCTTCGGGGCGCACCCCGAGGGCACTTCCTCCGGGGCGCACTGCGTGCGTCCGAATCGGCGATGCCGATTTGTCGAACAAGGTTCTCATCCACATCTCTCACCTTGAAAAACAAAAAGGGCCCAAAGGGCCCTTTCAGTTTTTCTGGCGGAGAGAGAGGGATGGCCGCTTCGCGGCGCCGAAGGCGGCTGCGCCGCTGCTCGGCTCGAACAGGGCTCGAAGTCCTCAACCCCCTCGGCAAAAATACAAAAGGCCCCAAAAGGGGCCTTTCATATTTTGGCGGAGAGAGAGGGATTGGGCGCTGCGCGCCGTCCATAGGGCGGCCCCAAGGGCACTTCCTCCGGCCACTGCGTGCGTCCAACTCGGCAACACCGGTTTGCTCGAACAGGTCCTCATCCACATCCCTCGGCAAAAATGCAAAAGGCCCCAAAAAGGGGCCTTTCGATATTTTGGCGGAGAGAGAGGGATTCGAACCCTCGGTACGGTATCACCGTACACTCGCTTTCCAGGCGAGCACCTTAAACCACTCAGCCATCTCTCCGAATTCTATTAGTCGGTTCCAACCCGCGGCGGCATTTCTATGCACCGCGATCCCATGGGGCGCGACGGCGCGTCCTTAGGCTTCGGTATCGGCATCTCCATTCGCACATTGAGGGGATCCAGGCCTTCCGGCACAACGATTCTCCTGGCCTCCGCAGCGCTTTGGTACCGCTGGGGCTCGTCACAGGTATTGTCGATAAGAGCGTCCCCACCGCAGCCCCAGAGGCTGCCGAGCAGCAGCAGCGCTATTGTCTGTCGAATCGCTGTCATGCGTGTGTCTCCTGACCGGATGCGGCGTTGCTCATGGCCGATCGCATTGTTTCATGATGTTGCTCGGAAAATGGCGTCAGCGGCAGTCGAATGTTGGGTCCCATCAGACCCATCTCGCTCACCGCCCACTTGACCGGTATCGGGTTCGACTCGGCGAAAAGCACCTTGTTCAATGGCTGCAGCCTCGCGTCCAGCGCGACTGCCTCATCATGATCGCCCGACAATGCCAGCTTGCACAGCCTGGAAACCGCCGCAGGTGCAACATTGCCGCTCACGGTCACGACCCCATGTCCGCCCTGCTCGATAAACGGTAACAGCGTGAAATCATCGCCGCTATAGAGCATGAAATCCTTGCCAACCAGTGCCTGAATGTCTTTCAGGCGTTGGATTTCACCCGTCGCCTCTTTAATACCAAAAATGTTGCCGTGCTTCGCCAGTCGCGCAACGGTCTCGGGCAGCATGTCCGCGACCGTACGGCCCGGCACGTTATACATCATGACCGGCCGGTCCACTGCATCGGCAATGGCCGAGAAGTGTTGAAACAGACCTTCCTGGGTCGGCTTGTTGTAGTAAGGAACCACGACCAGGTAAGCGGCAATACCAGGGTCAGCCACGGCCAGCGACAACTTTAATAGTCTGTGCGGTCGAGTTCGAACCGGTGCCGGCGATGATTGGCAGGCGTCCACGCGCGATCTCAATAGCCCGGCCGACAAGCTCAATGTGCTCGGAACGCGACAGCGTCGCCGACTCGCCCGTCGTACCGGCGATGACCAGCCCGTCGGTGCCCTGCGCCACATGAAAATCGATCAGGCGCTTGAGACTCGCGTAATCGACCCGATTATTGTCGTCGAAAGGCGTTACTAGCGCGACCAGGCTGCCCTTGAACACAAGTTGTCCTCGCCAGAAATGAGGCGGCGATGTTACTGTTCATGTCCGGCGCTGGCAAGGACTGTCACGATCTCACGCGAAGCGTGGAAGGGGCGGCCCCAGGCGAACGTGCGGCCCTACATTCTCATATAAAGTTGATTATAGAAAAATGTCACAACTTATTGTTATCTCAGCAGTTGGAACTGACCGAACTGGCGTCGTACAAGATCTGACGAAGGTCATACTCGCCTGCGGCGGAAATATCGAAGAAAGCCGCATGACCACGCTGGGATCTGAATTCGCCATGCTGTTGCTGGTCTCCGGCAACTGGCACACGCTGAATCGCCTCGAGCAAGGGCTCGACAAACTTTGCGAGAACGATCGCCTCTCTATCTCGATACGGAAGACGGACGTGAAACCTGCCAAGCAGGATCGCATGCCCTATGCAATCGACGTCGTCGCGCTTGACGACCAAGGCATCGTTTACAACCTCGCCGATTTCTTTTCCTCCCGGGATATTGAGATTGCCGACGTGGCGACGCGGAGTTACGCCGCCGCACATACGGGCGCCCCGATGTTCGCGGTACAGATGGCGGTCAACGTGCCCGCCTCCCTGAATATCGCGCAGCTGCGCGAAGAATTCCTCGAGTTCTGCGACCGTCTCAACCTGGACGCGATTATCGAACCCGTCAAAATCTGATCTGGCAGCCACACCAATATTGACCAGGAGAACCCTGTGAGCGCACCGAGAATGAACCGCGTTGTTGCGGATTTCACCGCAAACGCAACTCAAGACAAGAACATTCGGCTTAAGGACCTCCGCGGCCAGAATGTCGTCTTGTACTTCTATCCGAAAGACAGCACGCCGGGCTGCACCACGGAGGGGCGCGATTTCGCAGGCCTTCATGCGAAATTTCGGCGACAAAAGACCGTCATCCTGGGCGTCTCAAGAGACAGCATCCCCTCCCACGAGAAATTCCGCGCCAAACAAGAATTCCCATTCGACCTGATATCGGATGCAGATGAGAAGTTATGTAAAGCTTTTGACGTCGTACACGAGAAATCGCTCTACGGCCGGAAATTCATGGGGATCGTGCGCAGCACCTTCCTGATCGACAAGGCAGGCAAACTTCGCGCTGAATGGCGCAAAGTGAAGGTAAGCGGCCACGCCGAAGAGGTCCTGGAGGCCGTGAAGGCTCTATAATCAGGGGAACACCAGGACCGGCGCCTAGTCCGAGTCAGACACACACCGTAGTTCTTAGTCTTTGCCTATGATCAGAAGTACCGCCAAGCGCCCTCGATAGCGCTACTGATCGCATCGCTGGTTTTTGTCAGCGGCGCCGGTGCGGACGACATAAAGCTGCCCGATATGGGCAGTCCGGCGGATGCCGTGCTATCAACCAACGACGAGTCTCGCCTGGGACGCATGATCATGCGCGACATACGCCGCAGCGGCCAGGTGGTCGAGGACCCGCTGGTTATCGAATACGTGAACGATATCGGCAGCCGTGTCGTGGCCCAGACCAATGACGGCGACCACGATTTCACGTTCTTCGTCATTAACGACCCGCGGATCAATGCGTTTGCCCTGCCTGGCGGCTACATCGGTGTGCATACCGGTCTCCTCGAAGCGACGCGCAGCGAGGACGAACTCGCAGGCGTCCTCGCGCACGAAGTTGCCCACGTCACGCAACGGCATATTGCACGGGCAATCCATGCGAACTCGCGGCAGAGCATTCTGACCACCGCGATGATGCTAGGCGCCATCATCGTCGCCGCCGCCGGCGGCAGTTCGGACGCCGTGCAGGGCGCCGTTGCCGTAGCGCAGGGCACCGCTGTTCAGCAGCAAATCAACTTCACGCGCACCAACGAATACGAAGCAGACAGGGTGGGCATCAAGGCACTGGCGGACGCCGGTTTTGATCCCTACGGCATGGCTTCCTTCTTTGAAGTATTGTCCAGGCAAACGACAACCAGCCCCGAAATGCGAGCGCCCGAGTTCCTGCGGACGCACCCGGTATCCAGCGCACGCGTCGCCGAGGCGCGCTCAAGGGCGCGTGAATACCCGGCTATTCGCAGCGACGATTCGGCGGGTTACGGCATCGCTCGAACCCGGATGATCGTCGCCCGCTTCGACACGGGCGAACAGGCCGTCGAATACTTCGAGAAGCGCCCCTATGCCAACCAGAACGATGTCGAGCGTTATGGGCGAGCCGTCGCGTACCAGCGCGCGGGTCGCTACTGGGAAGCGCTGGACATCTTCAAGGCGCTACTCGAGAAGGATAAGTCAGTCATCGCCTATCACATCGGCCTCGGACAGGTACTGGTCGCCCTTGATCAGCCGACGGGATGCGCTAGTCAACCTATGAGCGCGCGCTGGAGTTATTCCCACGCAATGTTCCGCTCGTGCTCGATTATGGCGAGCAGCTGCTGAAGTTTGGCCAGGCGCCCAAAGCGCACGCAATGCTGTTGGACCTGATGAACAACGTGCCGCCGACGCCAGAGCAGGTGCGCCTGATCGCCAGGGCGGCAAGCGAGGCAGGCGAAGAAGCTGAGGCGTTCTATTACCTGTCGGAATACCGGCTCATGATCGGCGACCTTACCGGTGGTATCGGCTACCTCCAGCAGGCCCTGCGGCTGCCCGAGCTTCAGGAAATTCAGCGCATACGATTCCAGGCTCGTATTGATTTCATTCGTGAATTCATGACAGAAGAGCAGCTCAAAATGCTGCAGCGTGAGAAACCGGTAGGCAAGTCAGCGCGCAACGCAAACTGAACATGCCGACACGACGCGCACAAAGAGTTACCGCCCTGTTTTCGCAACTGTTGTTACTTGCAGCGCTAAGCGGCTGTGCCAACGTTCCGCCAGAACAAAGAGTGGCGTCCGATCCCTGGGAGCCGCTGAACCGGACCATATTTGGCGTCAATACGGTCGTAGACAACGTCACTCTGAAGCCGCTTGCGAAGGGCTATGAAGCGGTACTGCCCAGCCCGATTCGAACCGGTATCCGCAATTTCTACAATAATCTGATGACGCCACAGTCGGCCGTCAACAACTTCCTGCAGGGCAAGCCCGGTGACGGCTTCACGGAACTCGCGCGCTTCGCATTCAACAGCACGGTTGGTATCGGCGGTCTAATGGACGTAGCTACATCCGGTGGAATGGAGGCGAAGACAGAGGACATCGACCAGACGGCGGCGGTTTGGGGTGTGCCCGCGGGCCCTTACGTCACGCTTCCTTTCCTCGGCCCGCACACGCTTCGCGGTGCCATACTGCGGCCTTTCGGTGTGTCGTTTCTGCTGTACAACTACGACAACACCTCCGTACGCGACAAGTTACAGGTATTGCGCCTGATCGACCTTCGCTCGCGCATCCTGACGGCAGAAAAGTTCATCGACGATTCGAAAGACCGCTACATCACAGTGCGCGAGTCTTACCTGCAAAATCGCGAGTTCCAGATATACGATGGCGATCCGCCCGAAGATGACGAGTTCTTCGACGAATTCTTTGACGATGACGAAATGTAGCAGCGGCGAATGTTACCGCCAGGCAATCATTCGGCGGACTGCCCGACTTCGGGCGCCTCGATAAATCCCGCCCAGCGCTCGCCACGCGACAACAGATTCTCGACCTCGGTCGTTCTCGCGATAGCCAGGACCCGCTCCGGCATTCCCGTGAAGCGAATCTCCCGCACCGTATGGTTTGCCCAGGTTACCCACTCCAATAGCAAAGCAAGGCCTGCTGAGTCGCTGTCGGTCACACCGGACAGATCAACCTCGATCTGCGTGTGCGCCTCGAAAGGATCCCCGCTTTTCTTCAGTATCCGCTCCGCCGTATCGAAGGTCATCTCTCCGCTGAGCGCAAAGCGACCCTCACCCAGGTCCTCGAGCGTATATTCACTCATCCGCGGTGGCAGCAGATCCGGTGCCGATGTCAGCCTCACGCTCGAGGCGTGAGATCACCTCTTCGAGGCTGCTGGCGCGAATCTCTGCGTCGAGCTCCGCGCGAAAGTTGCGCACATAGGAAACGCCTTCGATGACAACATTGAATACCAGCCAGCCGCTGTCCCGCTTCACCAGATCGTAGTCGACGGCGACTTTGCTGCCATCATCAAGCGCGACAGAGCTTCTGACCCGGGTACGGGGTTTCGATACGTCACCCCGGTAAGGCAGGACCTCGATTCTGTCGGGGTCAAACTCGAGAACGCCATCGGCATACTTGCGTACCAGGGCCTGGTAATACGCCTCGATGAATCGTGCCCTCTGTGTCGCGTCGGCTGTACGCCAATATTTTGCCAGCACGACCTGCGCGGCGAACTTGCGGTCGAATCGTGGCAACAGGATCTTATCGACTAGCTCATACAGCGCCTTTCTATCAACCGCCAGTTCCGCTTTGCGCCCGTCCAGCAATTCGGTTAGCTGCGTTACCGCGCCATCGATGATCGCATTAGGCGTGTCCGCAGCAGCCAGCGCCGATCCGGACAGTGTCACAGTCGCCAGTACGACAAAAAGCGTCTTCAGAATAATCCGTCGCAAGACTCCAACCGCAATGCCATTAGTCGTCATTTTTTGAACCCGCATTGACCAGGAATTTTCCGATCAGGTTCTCCAGAACGATCGCGGACTGTGTGAACATCATTTCGCTGCCATTCTCGAGGTAGGTATCCGAGCCGCCTGCCTGCAGCCCGATGTACTGGCTCCCGAGAATACCAGACGTCAGAATGCTGGCGTCTGAATCATCCGGTATCTGGTCAAACTGGCTGTCGATTACGAAACTCACGACCGCCTCCAGCGTCGCCGAATCAAAACGCACGTCGGTAACCCGCCCTATCGTGACACCGGACATGGCGACCGGTGCACGATTGCGCAGGCTGCCAATATTCTCGAAGCGCGCTTCGACGGTAAAGGTTTCCTCCGCCGTGAAGTCGTCACCGCCTGTGGTCTGGGTCGTCAGGAAGAACAGCGCGCCCATACCCAGAAGGACAAAGAGACCCGTACCTACTTCAACTGAACGTGTTTGTTGCATTTCCTTACCTCAAAGCATCAGCGCGGTGATCATGAAATCGAACACCAGCACCGCAATTGCCGTTATAACTACAGTCCGGGTCGTTGCCCTGCCGACACCTTCGGCCGTTGGGAT
The DNA here is from genome assembly GCA_963841145.1 of uncultured Gammaproteobacteria bacterium. Classification (GTDB taxonomy): domain Bacteria; phylum Pseudomonadota; class Gammaproteobacteria; order Steroidobacterales; family Woeseiaceae; genus UBA1847. The sequence goes on along the minus strand of CAWJBO010000012.1, from coordinate 41,551 downwards.
CGCATTATAACCTTCCCAAACCGCGATCAGGCTAGCAGCAACCCCGAATACCAGACTCTTGAAAATACCTTCATTAATGTCCTTGCTGTCGACGGTAATCTGCATTTGCTGCCAGAACGCGCCGACATCCACCGATAACAGCTCAACGGCAACCAGATGAGTTCCAAGTAGCCCGACCATGCTGAAGATCGCGGCCAGGAACGGCATGGCAATGACTCCGCCGAGAAACCTGGGTACCAGGACACGCTGTACCGGGTTGACGGCCATCATCTCCATCGCAGAAAGCTGATCAGTCGCCTTCATCAGACCAATCTCGGAGGCCAGCGCAGTCCCGGCGCGACCCGCAAACAGCAATGCTGTGATCACGGGACCCAATTCCTTGATCAGGCCGAAGGCGGCGAACACGCCCACCGCGTCTTCGGCATTGAACCGGGAAAGGTTGGAATACCCCTGTAACCCGAGAACACCGCCAACGAACAACCCGCTGACCATGATGATGACAAGGGACAACGCACCGGAATTGAAGACCTGCGCGACGATCAGGTCGAAACGACTGAATAACATGCGCGGTGAGTAGCGAAGCAGCCGCAGGAAGAACAGCTGGAATGCACCGAATGTGCGCACAAACTCGACGCAAGTGTCGTAGATGTCCCGCAAGATCTTGCTCACTCGTTATCCCGTCCGAGCAACTGTTCCTCGTAGCCTGGCGCATCGAAATGAAACGCGACCGGTCCGTCGGCCATGCCGTGCATGAACTGGCGAACGAGGTCGGACGGCGCGTCACGAAGTTCTTCCGGACTCCCCGATGCTGCGACTTTTCCGTCCGAAATCAGGAAACTGCGGTCCGCAACCGTCGAGACTTCGGCCACGTCATGACTCACGATGACGCTCGTTATGCCAAGTGCATCGTTCATGCGACGCACGAGTCTTACGATCACGCCCATGGAGATGGGGTCCAGGCCCACGAAAGGTTCGTCATAGATCAGGATCTCGGGATCCATGACCATAGCGCGCGCCAGGGCTATCCTGCGCGCCATGCCGCCGGATAGCTGTGCCGGCATCATGTCAGCGGCGCCGCGCAGACCGACGGCATGCAGCTTCGTCAGAACCACGTGCCGAATCAGGCGATTGGTCAGCTTCGTGTGCTCTCTGAGCGGGAAAGCCACATTTTCAAACACACTCAAATCAGTGAGCAGCGCACCGTTCTGGAACAACATGCCGAAGCGCTGCCGCATCCGATACAGCTCGGCGATGTTCAACGTCGAAATATCCACACCGTCGACGTAGATCGCACCGTGTTGAGGGATCAACTGCCGGGTTATCAGCCGCAGAAGCGTCGTCTTGCCAGTGCCGCTGGGCCCCATTAGCGCGGTTATTTCGCCACGTTTGATCGCGAGATTCATACCTTCGAAAATGACCCGCGGGCCGCGCGAGTACTTCAGGTCGTGAATCTCGATCAGGTTTTCGGATGAATCAGCCAAAACGCCTCATTCTTGCTTGTTATTGCTAACTTGTTATTACGGAGACGCCGCGCAGCTCAGGCGCACGGCAAGGCCGTAGCATAACAAGAATCGGGTCCCTGAATGCCTCGAAAACCTGTTTCGCTATGGCTTGGAAAGCGAAATAGGACTAAAATAGTCCGTTATCGAGACACGAGCGGAGCGAATGATGCTCAGAATCAGCAAACTGACCGATTACGGCACCGTCCTACTGGCGCATTTGGCATCGAATCAGCCGAATGTTTGCAGCGCTGCGGATGTCGCTTCGGCGACCGGCATTGCCCTGCCAACGGTTAGCAAGCTACTGAAATCCATGGCGAAGGCCGGCCTGGTCTCGTCGACGCGCGGGACCAACGGCGGCTATCAACTGGCGCGCAGTCCGAGGGACATCAGCGCCGCAGACGTCATCGATGCGCTGGAGGGCCCCGTATCGATCACAGAATGCAGCTCCTCAGACAGCCTGTGCGAGCACGAGGGTGTCTGCAGCGTGGGCGGCGCCTGGCAGCGTATCAATGTCGCGATTCGACGCGCGCTGGACGACGTCAGCTTGAGCGACCTGCTGCGCACGAACAGCCCGGTGCCCAACCTCCGGTTCGCGGGCATGTCTATCAACGTGGAAAACAAGAACTGAATCAATGGCAACAGAATCCGAAAATCTGGAACACCTGGTCAATCGACGCTACGAGCACGGCTTCGTTACGGAGATCGAAACCGACAGCCTGCCGCCGGGCCTCGATGAGGGCGTCGTGCGGGCGATATCGGCACGCAAGAAAGAGCCGCCCTTCATGCTCGAGTGGCGCCTGCAAGCGTATCGGCAATGGCTGGAGATGCGTGAACCCGAATGGGCACATGTGCACTATCCGAAGATCGACTACAACGAAATCTCATACTTCTCCGCGCCGAAGTCCGACGAAGATCGGCCGCAGAGCCTCGACGAGGTCGATCCCAAGCTGCTTGAAACCTACGACAAACTAGGTATCCCGCTGCATGAGCGCGCGCGCCTTGCCGGCGTGGCCGTGGACGCAGTTTTCGACAGTGTTTCAGTTGCTACGACTTTCAAAGCCAAGCTGTCGGAGGCCGGCGTCATCTTCTGCTCGTTCTCCGAAGCTGTGCGGGAACATCCTGAATTGGTGCAAAAGTACCTGGGCACAGTGGTTCCAAGGCGCGATAACTTTTTCGCTGCGCTGAATGCGGCGGTATTCAGTGACGGGTCGTTCGTGTACATCCCGAAGGGCGTGCGCTGCCCGATGGAATTGTCGACTTATTTCCGCATCAACGCGGCCAATACCGGTCAGTTCGAACGCACCTTGATTATCGCGGATGAGGGCAGCCACGTGAGTTACCTGGAAGGCTGCACGGCACCGATGCGCGACGAAAACCAGCTGCATGCCGCTGTCGTGGAGCTCGTGGCCCTGAAGGATGCCGAGATCAAGTATTCGACGGTGCAGAACTGGTACCCGGGCGACGAGAACGGCGTTGGCGGTATCTACAATTTCGTGACCAAGCGCGGTGACTGTCGCGGCGCCAACTCCAAGATTTCCTGGACCCAGGTGGAGACTGGCTCGGCCATCACCTGGAAGTATCCAAGCTGCCTGCTGCGTGGCGATAACTCGGTGGGTGAGTTTTACTCTGTCGCAGTTGCCAACAACATGCAGCAGGCGGACACCGGCACGAAGATGATTCACATCGGCCGCAATACAAGCAGCACGATCGTTTCCAAGGGCATATCGGCCGGTCGAGCCGAGAACGCCTACCGGGGACTGGTGCGCATCATGCCGCAGGCGCACGGCGCGAGGAATCACACGCAGTGCGACTCACTGTTGATTGGCAAGCAGTGCGGCGCGCATACCTTTCCGTACATGGAAATCAAAAACCCGACGGCAAGGGTCGAACACGAGGCAACGACTTCGAAGATTTCTGCCGACCAGTTGTTCTATTGCAGGCAACGCGGCATCTCCGAAGAAGATGCGGTCAACATGATCGTCAATGGTTTTTGCAAAGAAGTATTCAAAGAGCTTCCGATGGAGTTTGCCGTTGAAGCTCAGGCACTGCTGAACGTGAGCCTCGAAGGCGCCGTAGGCTAAGGAAATAACATGCTCGAAATTAAAGATCTGAAGAGTCGCATTGGCGACGTCGAAATTCTCCACGGACTGTCACTGTCGGTAGGAAAGGGCGAAGTTCACGCGATCATGGGACCGAACGGCTCGGGAAAAAGCACCCTGGCCCAGGTCATCGCGGGACACGAGGATTACGAAGTAACCGGCGGTTCGGTTACGTACAGGGGCCTCGACCTGCTGGACCGGAGTCCTGAAGAGCGTGCGCGCGAAGGTATCTTCCTCGGCTTCCAGTACCCCGTCGAGATCCCGGGCGTGAACAACGCCTACCTTCTGAAAGCAGCCGTTAACGCCAAGCGCAAGCATCAGGGCCTCGAGGAAGTCGACGCGTTCGAATTCCTGAAGCTGGCTCGCGAAAAAATGGCGATGCTGGGCATGGACCCGAAGTTCCTGAACCGCGGCGTCAACGAAGGCTTCTCAGGCGGCGAAAAGAAACGTAACGAGATCCTGCAGATGGCAATGCTTGAACCAAGCCTGGCAATTCTCGACGAGACCGATTCCGGCCTGGATATCGACGCGCTCAAAGCGGTCGCCGCTGGTGTCAATACGCTGCGCAGCCCGGATCGCGCCATCATCCTGGTGACTCATTACCAGCGCCTGCTGGACTACGTGCAGCCTGACTTCGTACACGTACTCTCGCAGGGACAGATTGTTCGCTCGGGCGACAAGTCGCTGGCCCTGGAACTCGAGGAGCGGGGTTATGACTGGGTTCGCGAGGCCGCCACGGCATGAAACCGGCGTCACTCAACTATGACAACCTGAGGGATGTTGTCCGGCAACTGCCCGACAACGGCCTGGGCTCTGTGCGCGAAGCGGCGCTGCAGCATCTCGGTGAGCATGGGCTGCCGACGCTCCGTGATGAAGACTGGAAATACACCGACCTTGCGCCGCTCATTGACATCAGTAACCGCTGGCTAAGCAGCGGCGGACAGCGGCCGGCCGTGCGCGCGGAGCGTGAGATCATCGACTCGATTACTTCGTTCGATTGATGCGACCTGGATTGTGGTCGCCGACGGTCAGATTGATGAACAGGCACTCGAGACCGCTCTGAGTGACGCGATTACCGTCTCGCGCATTAGCGACTCACCTTCAACGGTCGCACTATCGCGGCCCCTGGCAGATCTGAACGCCGCACTGCTGCAGGACGGACTTCGAATTCAGATCACAGGTCGCGCAGACAAGCCGATCGGAATTCTGCTCGTCGACGGCCCCGATGCGGACGTCGGCGTTACGCAAACCCGCATCGAGATAGACGTCGCGCCCGCTGGCGCAGCCGATTTCATCGAGTATCACGTCTCCCGCGGCGATGGCGATCATTACGCAAACTCGGTATTGACGATGAATATTGGCGATGACGCAACCGTCAATCATGTGCGCATACAGAACCGCTCGCTCAATCATGTACAGACCAGCCGCACATCAATCTCGCCGGGACGTAATGCCGTGCTGCGCATGGCCGGCTTCGACCTGGGCGGCGGCCTGGTTCGAAACGATGTGGACATAGATCTCGGCAGCCCAGGTGCCGATGTGACTTTCAACGGGCTGTACCTTGCAGGCGACGGCCAGCATATCGACAATCACACGCGCGTAGACCACCGCGTCGGCCCGGCGACCTCGTCCCAGGAGTATCGCGGCATACTAAACGGCAAATGCCGCTGCGTATGGAACGGCAAGGCCATCGTTCACAAAGATGCGGACGGTACCGATGCCAAGCAGGCCAATCACAACCTGCTGCTGTCAGAAAAAGCCGAAATCGACGCAAAACCAGAGCTCGAGATATACGCCGAGGACGTGAAGTGCGCCCACGGCACGACCGTGGGTCAACTGGATGAAACCGCCCTCTTCTACCTGCGCACACGCGGCCTCGACAAGCAACACGCCATTCGGGTCCTGACGCACGCTTTTGCGGCCGACCTCGTACGGCGCGTGCCGGTCAAATCTGCAATAGAAGCTGTCTCGGGTATCGTGGAAGCGCGCCTCGCCGAACTGATCCAGGCGGACGACGTCGCGGAATTGCTCGCATGAGTCATGCGCATCTGACAGCAACGGAATCGTCGGCGGATTGGCGGAACGACTTCCCAATCCTGCAGCAGTCGGTCAACGGTCAGCCGCTGGTCTACCTCGACAGCGCGGCGTCGGCGCAGCAGCCGGCCAGCGTCATAGACGCGGTCGCACGTTACCAACGTGAAGACCATGCGAATGTTCACCGTGGCGTGCACACGCTCAGTCACAGGGCGACCGACGCTTACGAAGGTGCCCGCGACAAGATTCGGGACTTCATCAACGCGGCCAGTCGCACAGAGATTGTATTGACCAGCGGCACCACCGAATCGATCAACCTGGTCGCGCAGAGTTTCTGTCGCCCACGCGTGGGACCTGGCGACAAGATTCTCATTACCCATCTCGAACATCACGCCAACATCGTTCCCTGGCAATTGGTCTGTGAACAGACGGGCGCGGAGCTTGTAGTAGCACCGATCGATGACCAGGGACAGCTCGAACTGGAATCGCTGTGGACGTTGATGACGGACGACGTTGCCCTGCTCGCCGTCGGCCACGTTTCGAACGCACTGGGTACGATCAATCCGCTCAAAGAGATTGTCTCCCAGGCAAAGCAGCGCGGCATTCCGGTACTTGTTGATGGCGCACAGGGCGTCCCGCATATGACTGTCGATGTCCAGGATCTCGAGTGTGACTTTTACGCCTTCTCCGGCCACAAGATGTTTGGTCCGACCGGCACCGGTGTTCTCTATGCTCGCGAAGCTTTGCTCGATACGATGCCACCGTACCAGGGCGGCGGCGACATGATCCTGGAAGTCAGTTTCGAATCGACCATCTACAACGAGTTGCCCTACAAGTTCGAAGCCGGTACGCCAAATATCTCCGGTGTCATTGGCCTCGGCGCTGCAATCGACTACCTGCAGGCTATCGGCATGCTGCGTATCGCCGACTACGAACGCGAACTGCACGACTACATGGTCGAGAAACTGAGCGACCTCGACGGCATTCGACTGATCGGTACCGCGAGCAGCAAGGCAAGCGTCCAGTCCTTCCTGCTGGACGATATTCACTCACACGATCTGGGCACGATCCTCGACCACCAGGGGATCGCCATTCGCACCGGTCACCACTGCGCGATGCCGGTCATGACGCGCTTTGGCATTTCAGGGACCTCACGGGCGTCCATCGCTTTCTACAACAACACCGACGACATCGATCGACTGATCAAGGCACTGGTGAAGGCCCGGCAGGTTTTCGGATGACCGTTCACGCGATCGAGAACGACGATATTCAGGACCTCTATCGAGAGCTGATTCTCGACCATGCCCGCACGCCGAGGCATTTTGGCCGTCTCGACGACGCCACGCATACGGCGCAAGGCATCAATCCGCTCTGCGGCGACAAGCTCGCCCTGTACCTGCGCGTGGACGAGGAAGGGACTGTCGCAGCGAGCAGCTTCGAGGGTTCAGGCTGTGCCATCTCGGTGGCCTCCGCTTCGTTACTGACCGAGACCGTCACGGGACTGCCGATCGACCAGGCGGAAGCCATCTTCAGGTCGATTACGGCCGATTGACGGCAACGACTAAGAGTCCCGACACCGACACCGAAATCGAAGGTGCGCTGCGGCAACGTATGGATAAACTGCGCGCGCTCGATGGCGTTCGCGAGTTTCCTTCCCGTGTGAAATGCGCCACCCTCGCCTGGCACGCGCTGCACTCGGCGCTGGACAGCGACTCTAAACCCGCTACTACGGAGTAATTGCAGGATGTTTGGTCACACCAACGAACCGATTTCGCTGACACGCGACGTCAAAGCCATCATCATTCCGGCGGGTGAGCAGCTGACCCTGCGAGAAGGGACCAGCGGCTTCATCACACAGGCGCTTGGCGGAAGCTTCACGGTCTACGTCGAGGGCAGCCTGTTTCGTATTTCCGGCGCAGACGCCGATGCGCTCGGCAAAGAACCTGTGCCGCCACCGAAGGTTCCGGACAACGCGACGGACGCGGATATTGAAGCGGTCGTCTGGGATCAACTCAAGACCTGCTACGACCCGGAGATTCCGGTGGACATCGTCAATCTCGGGCTTGTCTACCAATGCAATATCCAGTCGCTGGGCAACGGCCAGCGCTCTGTCAGCGTTGACATGACCTTGACGGCCCCTGGCTGCGGCATGGGCGAGGTCCTTGTCGAGGACGCACGCGAGAAGATTGCGATAATTCCGACGATCTCTGACGTTTCGGTCGAGCTTGTTTTCGACCCGCCCTGGAACGTGGGGATGATGACCGACGAGGCACGCTTGCAGACCGGCATGATGTAGTCGGGAAAGACGTTAACGACGATGAAGATACTCACCCTTGTTCGACACGCGAAGTCCAGCTGGAGCGACGCGACGCTCGGCGACAGACAGCGTCCTCTGAACAAACGCGGCAAGCACGACGCACCGATTATGGGCCGTCGCATCGCGGATCACGGTATCCGGCCTTCATTGATCATCAGCAGCCCCGCGGAACGCGCGTGGACGACGGCGAAGACTATTGCCGCGGAGCTCTCGTACCCCCTCGAGTTCCTGCAACGGGAGGACAGCCTCTACCTCGCGTCGCTCGACGATTTTCTGGACGTTCTCGTCGCGCAGGATAAGGACTTCAATTCCATCATGGTCGTAGGACACAACCCGGGCATGACGGACTTCGCGAATTTTCTGTCGCCGGGTCTGACGTCATAATCTGCCGACCGCAGGTGTCGTTTCGGTCGAAATTGACCAGGATCACTGGAAGCTTTACGAGCGCCCGAAAACTCGTCTGCTCGTGCACGATTATCCAAAGAAGACCGCCTGACAGGCGGACACCTCAGCACTCGGGCACATTCACCGCCAAACCGCCTTTGGACGTTTCCTTGTACTTCGAGGCCATGTCGAGGCCGGTCTGGCGCATCGTCTCGATGACCTGATCCAACGTAACCTTGTGCGTGCCGTCACCGTGCATCGCCAGTTTGGCCGCATTGATCGCCTTTACCGCACCCATCGCATTGCGCTCGATGCAGGGAATCTGCACGAGTCCGCCGATAGGATCGCAGGTCAAGCCGAGGTTGTGCTCCATGCCGATCTCGGCCGCCTCCTCAACATGATCGTTGCTGCCACCAAGCACAGCGGCAAGTCCTCCCGCTGCCATCGAACAGGCGACGCCAACCTCGCCCTGGCAGCCCATTTCTGCGCCAGAGATTGACGCATTGATCTTGTACAGGATCCCAATTGCCCCGGCTGTGAGAATAAAAGTGCGAATGCCCTCCTCGTCGGATCCCGGCACGAAACGATCGTAGAACATCAGGACCGCCGGAATAATGCCTGCCGCACCGTTTGTCGGCGACGTCACAATGCGCCCACCGGCCGCATTCTCCTCGTTAACGGCGATCGCAAACGTGTTCACCCACTCCATGGCATCGAACGCGGAGGGTTCGCCTCGTTTCGACAAACTCCGGTGCAACTTCGCCGCGCGCCGCAATACCGACATTTTTCCGGGCAATACGCCATCCGTTCGCAGGCCGCGCTCGACGCAGTCGCGCATCGCTTTCCAAACGTCGTCCAGGCGCTGGCGGACCTCCTCCTGACTACGCCATTGCATCTCATTGCGGAGCACGAGTTCCGCGATGCTGAGATTCTCAGCAGCGGCTGTCGCCAGGAGCGCCTGGCTCGTTGCGAACGGGTAAGGTGGCTCGCCCTCCTGCGCCATTGGCTCCGCTTCCTCATTGCGCGCGATGAAGCCGCCACCGAGCGAATAGTATTTTTCGTTCAGGAGCTCGGAGCCGTCCTCCGCATAGGCGATGAAATGCATGCCGTTCGTATGCCGCGGCAGCTCTGCTTCGTAATCGAAAACAAGGTCGGTTCGCCGGGTCAAAGGACATTCGACCGACCGCCGGGACTGCGATCGCGCACTCTGCGTGAATACTCCCCAATAACGCATTGACCGTATCCGGCTCGATGGTCTCGGGAAGCAGTCCGGATAAGCCCAGCAGCACGGCTGAGTCGGTACCGTGACCTTTGCCGGTCCAGGCCAGCGACCCATGCAGCCTGACCTGGATTCTGGTGACATCGGCAGCAAACGCTGCAAGGTTACTGACAAACGCCTGGGCCGATTTCATTGGCCCGACCGTGTGAGAACTCGATGGGCCTATACCAATTTTGAAGATATCGAATACGCTAATCGCTGCCATCAGTCAGAGCCGAGCGTAAGCAGACTGGCATTGCCGCCGACGGCCGAGATGTTATTGCTGACCGTGTACTCGCTGCCAAACCGCTGCACGTAGTGCGGCCCGCCCGCCTTTGGTCCCGTGCCGGACAAGCCGCGGCCACCGAACGGTTGTACGCCAACAACTGCGCCGATCATATTGCGATTGATGTAGATGTTGCCCGCACCGGATGCCTGCACCAGGCCCCGTGCTCGCGAGTCAATACGGCTATGGAGACCCATTGTCAGGCCATAGCCCGTGGCGTTAACGGCCGCAACCGTCTTATCGAGCTCACTTACCCTTGAATTTGAGTACGTGCAGGACTGGGCCGAAAACCTCTTCCGTCAGGACACGGATGTCGTCGATCTCTACGAGCGTAGGCGCAAAATAAGTGCCCGCCTCGTGCCCCGCGGGCAAAGCGCATCGATGAACGATTCTCGCGTCTTTCGACATTCTTTCCACGTGTGCCTCAAGCACCGCTCTGGAAGGCCCGTCTATCGCGGGCCCGACGTCTGTTGACAGGTATTTCGGATCGCCGATTACGAGTTCGTCCATATAGCCGCGCAGCAAATCGAGCGTTCGTGGCTCAATATCCTGCTGGACACACAGCAAGCGCAAAGCAGAGCACCTCTGGCCTGCGCTGTTGAAGGCCGAATAGATGCTGTCGTGGACGACCTGCTCGGGCAACGCCGAGCTGTCGACAAACATGGCATTCTGGCCGCCGGTTTCGGCGATCAGCGTGCCGATCGCGCCGTCTCGATGGGCCAGCGTCTGATTAATTGTCTGCGCCACGCCGGTTGAGCCCGTGAATACCACGCCGGCAACGCGCGGATCCGCCACGGCGCGGCCGCCGATGAGAGAGCCGGAACCAGGAATGAAATGCAGTACGTCCGCCGGCACGCCGGCCTCATGCATCAGCTGCACAGCGCGGTACGCGATCAAAGGCGTCGGCGCCGCGGGTTTTGCGAGCACGGCGTTGCCAGCCGCAAGCGCGGCTGCAACCTGCCCCGTGAAAATCGCCAGCGGAAAATTCCATGGGCTGATGCAGACGAACACGCCGCGGCCCCGAAGGCCGTAGGTGTTGTGTTCTCCCGTAGGCCCCGGCATCACCAGCGGCTCACCGAAGTGTCGCTGTGCCTGCGCCGCGTAGTATCGGAAGAAGTCCACGGCCTCGCGCAACTCGGAGACAGAGTCCGGAATCGTCTTGCCGCCCTCGCTCACGCACAGGGCGAGCAGCTCGGCGTGATGAGCTTCGAACAGGTCTGCCGCACGATTCAGAATCACGGCGCGTTTGTCAGCGCCCATGCGATCCCAGGCAACCTGTCCTTTGACCGACAGCTCCAGCGCCGCATCGACGTGTTGCTCTTCTGCCTGATGGCAAATACCGACGACCTCGTCCGTATTCGCCGGATTAACCGATGGCACCTCCGACCCGGACATCTCCTTGCCGCCAACGATCGGTTTGGCTGTGACAGGCCTGGCGCTGGCAGCCTCCAAGTCTGACGAGTAACTTGCGGGTTACATTGCGGTCCGCGAGGTTAACGCCGTGCGAGTTGTCTCGCTCGGGCTTGAAGATATCGACCGGCCTCGGAATCAACTCGTGCGGCAAACAGTCGTGCTGGAGAGCGACGACCAACGGATCTGCAATGATGTCCTGCACATCTATAGACTCATCAATGATCTTGTTCACAAACGATGTGTTCGAACCGTTCTCCAGCAAACGTCGAACGAGGTAGGGCAACAGATCTTCGTGATTTCCCACCGGCGCATATATGCGGCAGGGCCGGTCGTGCTTTTGCGGGTCGACGACTTCGGCATACAGTTCCTCGCCCATACCGTGCAGTCGCTGGAACTCGTAGTCCCGGCGCTCGCCGGCATAGTGCAGCACGCTCGCCAACGTATGCGCGTTGTGGGTCGCGAACTGCGCGTAGATCTTCTCGCCTGCCGCGAGTGCCGCACGTGCGCACGCGAGATACGACACGTCCGAATGCGACTTGCGCGTGAACACCGGGTAGCTCGATATACCCTGCTCCTGCGCCCATTTGATCTCACTGTCCCAGTAGGCGCCTTTTACGAGGCGCACAGGAATGCGACGTCCTACGTCGGCCGCGGCATCCTCAATGAACCGCATCGTGTCACGGCCGCGGCGCTGGTAAGTCTGCACGGCGAGGCCGAAGCCATCCCAGCCGTCGAGCGCTTTGTCACGATAGACGCGCTCGAATATATCCAGCCACATTTCGAGTCGGTTCGCCTCCTCCGAATCGATTGTCAGGCCGATCCCTACGTCCTTCGCGTGTTTGGCTAGCTCAACAACTGATGGTACGAGTTCATCCATGACTCGCTGTTCATGTGTGAACTCGTAGCGCGGGTGGAGCGCAGACAACTTGACCGATATACCCGGGGCCGAAAACACGTCTGGCGCATCGATCTGTGGACCACTGGCAATGCTGTCGATGCCCTGGTGGTAGTTGTCGAGGTAACGCTGCGCATCCGCCGCCGTCAGCGCGGATTCGCCAAGCATGTCAAAGGAATAGCGGTATGGCAGCTTTTCGTTTTTCAGCGAGCGTTTTAGGGCTTCCCCGATCGTGCGCCCCATGACGAACTGGTGGCCCATGATCTTCATGGCCTGGCGCATGGCCGTGCGTACCACCGGCTCGCCCGCACGACTGACCAGCCGGCCAAGCGTTTGGCCGGGGTTACTCGTCGCGACCTCGTCAAGACTCAGAATCCGGCCCGTCAGCATCAGGCCCCAGGTCGATGCGTTGACAAAAATGGAATCACTGACACCGAGATGATCTTTCCAGTTAGCCGACGTAATCTTGTCCGCGATGAGTCGGTCTGCCGTATCGGCGTCGGGAATCCTCAGCAAGGCTTCAGCGATGCACATGAGCAGCACACCTTCATCTGACGACAAGTCGTACTGCTGCAGGAATGCTTCTATGCCCCCGTCCTTGGCCGTGTTTTTACGTACGGCACGCACGAGTTGCTCCGCGGTTTTCTGAATCTTGATGCGAACTGCAGTGCCGGGATCGGCAGCCGCCACCAGCTCCCTGACGAGTTTCGCCTCGTCGGCGAGGTACAGGTCATTGATGTAGGAAATACTGCCCTCTCGGGCGGCAGGCTGGTTAACGTAGCTCATGTGACGACTCCAGACATCCGTTCTTCCGACGGACTCAAAAAGGAACAATCGGGCCGCGATTATAGGGTATTCACTACTCGACAGGCATCGGTATTCCTCCTGACGTGTCGGCCTAGTCGACGTCCCGATTGCGCTGCCGCAGCCGGCGGCGCGTGTGCTTGTCGGGCTTGCCATGCGTCATGGGCATTTGCAGGCGATCACGGCGCAGTTCGGCGAGACGCTGCTCGCGGCGGACAACGCTTTCTTCAGACTCCTGGTAGCAGGCCCTTGCTTCACTGGCAGGGCCACGCCGTGCCGGAATACCAACGACTGTCAGGACATACTCCAGCTGCTGACGCTGCAGCCGGATTTCGTCGCGTGGCTGGACGCGGACAGAGGTGCGGGCGCGCTCACCATTTACACGAACATGGCCGCCCTGCACCGCTGCGGTGGCCGCCGTGCGCGTCTTGTAAAACCGCGTGAACCAAAGCCATCGATCCAGTCTTAGTGAGTCTTCCGACATGACCTATCCCCATTGCGCTCCTGATATACTTTGCTTCCTTCTCACCTTGAGGGCAACACCGTGCCGACACGCTTTCTGGAATCTCTTGCCGAGCAAACCGAGGCGCTCCGTGCGGAGGGCCTGTTCAAGACCGAAAGGCTCATCGCAGGACCGCAGCAGGCCGCTATCGACGTGCGGGTCAATGGCGCCACCGATCATGTGCTCAACCTTTGCGCGAACAACTACCTGGGGCTTGCTAACCACCCTGAGGTCATCGCGGCGGCGCATAAGGCGCTCGACACGTTTGGCTACGGCATGGCGTCTGTACGGTTCATCTGCGGCACGCAGACCATCCACAAGGAGCTCGAAGCCCGCATCAGCGCGTTCCTCGGCACCGAGGAGACGATTCTTTACCCGTCATGTTTCGATGCGAACGGCGGGTTGTTCGAGACGCTGCTAGGCCCCGGCGATGCTGTAATCAGTGACGCGCTGAACCACGCCAGCATCATCGACGGCATTCGCCTCTGCAAGGCGAGTCGCTACCGTTATGCCAACAGCGATATGGGCGACCTCCGCAAACAACTGCAAGACGCAGCCGCTGCAGACGTCAACCTTATCGTCACCGACGGCGTGTTCTCCATGGACGGCACGATCGCCGACCTCGTCGGTATCTGCGATCTGGCACGGGAGTATGACGCGCTGACCATGATTGATGACTGCCATGCCACCGGCTTCCTGGGCAAGACCGGCCGTGGCACGCACGAATACCGCGACGTGATGGGGCGTGTCGATATCATTACCGGCACGCTCGGCAAGGCCCTCGGCGGCGCGTCCGGTGGCTACACGTCTGGCCACAAGGAAATCATCGGCTGGTTGCGCCAGAGATCGCGTCCCTACCTGTTTTCAAACTCAGTCGCGCCGATCATCGCGGCTTCGTCTATTGCCGTGCTGGACCTGCTCGAACGCGATAGCGCACTGCGCGAACAGCTGCACGAAAACGCCGCGTACTTCCGCGCGCAGATGACCGAAAGGGGATTCGACCTGAAGCCAGGCGAGCACCCGATCATCCCCGTTATGCTGGGCGATGCCAAACTGGCGACGAATATGGCAGACCTGCTGCTTAAGAGAGGCATCTACGTCGTCGGCTTCGCTTTCCCGGTTGTGCCGAAAGGTCAGGCACGTATTCGTACGCAAATGTCAGCCGGCCTGACACGCGAACAGCTCGACAAGGCCATCGAGGCCTTTACCGAGGTCGGTCGGGAACTCGGCGTAATCCATTAGCAGAAACTTGCACGAGAACTAACAATGAAAGCACTGGTCAAGGCAAAGCCCGAACGCGGCATCTGGATGCAGGACATCGTAACGCCCGACGTCGGCCATAACGACGTACTCATCAAGATCAACCGCACCGCAATCTGCGGCACAGACATTCACATCTTCAAGTGGGACGACTGGGCGCAAAAAACGATCCCGGTGCCGATGGCAGTTGGCCACGAGTTCAGTGGCCGCATCGTCGACATGGGCGTCGAAGTCCGCGGCTTCAGTCTTGGTGATCGGGTGTCAGCCGAAGGGCATGTTACCTGCGGTGTTTGTCGAAATTGTCGGGCCGGTCGACGCCATCTGTGCATGAACGCCATCGGCGTCGGCGTCAATCGACCCGGCGCTTTTGCCGAGTACCTCTCGGTCCCCGCTTTCAATGTCTTCAAGCTTCCGGATGCCATCAGCGACGAAATGGCATCAATCCTCGACCCGCTAGGCAACGCCACCCATACCGCCCTGTCGTTCGACCTTGTCGGCGAAGACGTCCTTATCACTGGCGCCGGACCTATCGGCGTAATGGCCGTTGCTATAGCGCGTTTTGCCGGAGCGCGTCACATCGTCATCACCGACGTCAACGACTATCGACTCGATCTTGCTCGCGAGATGGGTGCGTCAAGGGCACTCAACGTGACGCGTGAGACCATCGAAGACTGCATGCAGGATCTCCGCATGGAAGAAGGGTTTGACGTAGGCATGGAAATGTCGGGCAATCCCGATGCATTTCGCGACATGGTGCATTCGATGCATCACGGGGGCAAGATCGCGATGCTCGGCATACCGCCGGGCGACATGGCGATCAACTGGAACGAGGTGATCTTCAAGGGCCTGGTGATCAAGGGGATCTACGGCCGCGAGATGTTCGAAACCTGGTACAAGATGTCGAGCATGCTGCAAAGCGGGCTCAACATGGAGCCCATCATCACGCATCATTTCGACATCGACGAGTTCCAGCCCGCGTTCGAACTGATGGAATCAGGTCAGACAGGTAAAGTCATACTGCATTGGAACTAAGGCGTAGTCGCGCTGCTTTAGTTGATATCGCAGAAACAATGCGAATAGACACCTCGCGGGTCATTGAACCGGGTTATCCCAGCGAGTATTTCCTGCAACTGATTTGCGAAAGTCATGATTGGCGCAGGCGCTGACACGAAGCTGGCAGGCTCCAGGCCACTGTGTTTCGCGATGGTCAGCAGATCAACGATCATCTGCTCGGTCGGAGACAGCCTGATTACGATGTCCTTTCGACCATATTCGCCTTCGGCAAGGCCAGCGAGATCCGCCGCGATGCTCACAGCATCATCCAAACCGCCCAGTTGATCCACGAGCCCGTTTTCGAGGGCATCCACCCCTGTCCAGACCTGTCCCTGGCCAACAGCGTCCACCGCCTGCTTCTCCATGCCGCGCTGCTCGGCGACGTTTGAGATGAAATCGTCATACACATTTTCGATAAGCATCTGGATTAACTGCCTTGCCTGCTCGGGCAATGCCATGTCCGGACGCACGCCCGCCCAGGGCGTCGTCGCCACGCCGTCAGTCGCGATTCCCACGACATCCATTGTGCGTTGAAATGTCGGTATCATGCCGAACACGCCGATAGAGCCGGTCACCGTGGACGGGCTGGCCAGAACTCTGTCCGCGACAACCGAGATCCAGTAGCCGCCGGAGGCCGCGACGCTACCCATCGAAGCTACGACCGGTTTGCCGGCCTGCTGCAATGCCTGGACTTGCTGCGCAATCACCTCGGAGGCGAAAACGCTGCCCCCAGGGCTGTCGACTCGCAATACGACCGCCTTGACCGATTCGTCAGTCAAAGCCTCTCGTAACAGGTCAGCGGTCGAATCACCGCCTACCGAACCTGGCGGCTGCATGCCGTCAAGAATCTCGCCCGCAGCAACGACGATCGCGACATTTTGCTTCTTCGGTTTCTCCCCATGGAGCATGCGCATCTGGTCGAGGTATTCATTCATGCCCACCGATGCGTACAAGGACTCGTCGTCAGAGTCTTCGCCTGCATATTCCTTCAGCTTGTCGCGCAGCTCCGTGCGACCGAGCAGCTCATCGACCAGTCCGCTGTCACGCGCGGCTACCGCCAGGTCGCCATTGACGCTGGCACCTTTCGCCACCATGCCCTGTGCATAATCATCAATAGTGCCTTCCGGCAATCCGCGTGCCGCGACGACATCTTCCTGGTACATGGTCCAGAACTGGCGGATCAGGTTCACCCTTGATGCACGATCTTCGGGAGACATGTCCATGCGCGTGTAGGGCTCGACGTACGACTTGTGCGTGCCAACCCGGAACACATTCCAGTCGATGCGAAGTTTGTCGATCACATCCCGGTAGTAATTCCGGTAGCCGCCGTAGCCCTGCAGACAACACCAGGCCTTGCGGGTGCATGTACAACTCATCGGAATGTGCAGCGAGGTAGTACCCGGCTTGCACGAAGATATCAGCACTGGCGATCACCGGTTTGCCGGATTCCCTGAAAGCATTGATGGCGTCCCCGACGCGTCGCAGCTTGTTGAGCCCACCTCCGCCAAGCGCGCTAAGTTCGAGATGCACGGCCGTGATGCGATCGTCGTTGCGTGCATACTCCAACGCGTCAACGACATCCTGGACAAGCGTCTGCGTCTGCACCTCGCCGAGCAATTTCGGCCACTGCGCGGTCGTAGGGATTACCTGCCAGCTGTTCGACCAGCACACCGGAAGGCTGAATCACGAGCGCGGCTTGCCGAGGCATTAGCGGCGGCGTGCCACCCGAAATGGCGCCGAAAAACACAGCAAAGACGAAGATCAGGAGCAACAAATGCAGCACTTTTCGAAGCCCGTTTGCGCCGCGCCACAAGGCGCTAATCAGGCGTACAAATATATTGCGTTCACTCATAATTACTTGGCCTCAGTTTCTTGCGCGTCCAGACAAGCCTAATCGAATTTCATGCGGAGCGCTTTAATTCGACAGGAACGCCAGCGACAGTGCCGGGAAGAACGTGATTATCACGACGGACACCATCAGGATAATCAGGAATGGAAAAGTTGCCGAATAGACGTGCATGATCGGTTTCTCAAAGCGATAACTCGCGATGAACAGATTCAGCCCCACAGGGGGCGTCAGGTAGCCAAGCTGCATGGCCGCAAGGAACACGATACCGAGATGCACTTCGTTGATTCCATACCCCGCCGCAATCGGCAAAATCAATGGCACCACCAGTACGATCGCGGAGAATATATCCAGAATCGCGCCCAGCACGAGAAGAAAAAGCAGCAGCAAGATAAGAAACGACGTTTGGCTGCTCACCATAGTCGATACAAGTTCGAACAGGCGCTGCGGAATATCGGCATCGATCATGTAGCTGGTGGACGCGACGGAGACGCCGAGGATGATCAGGATAGCGCCAACAAGGATCATCGACGCCCGCATGATTCTTGGCAGCTCCCGAAGCGAAATTTCCCGGAGGATTGCCACTTCGACCACCAGCACATAAAGTGCTGTCACCGCCGCAGCCTCGGAGACCGCGAAGAACCCTGAGTAGATGCCGCCGAGAACGACGAACGGTAGCGGCAGCTCCCAGATCGACTCGCGCAGCGCGCTGCCGACCTCCCGCAACGAAAACGAACTCAGCGGCTTGCGGATAGCCCGGTTAACCCACAGGCTCCACGCTGACAGCATCACCAGCATCAGCAGCCCTGGCAGGATGCCCGCGAGAAACAGATTGTCGACGGGTACTTCCGCAATCACGCCATACAGAATCAGCGGCAGCGATGGTGCAAACAACAGACCGAGGCTACCCGCCGACGTAACCAGGCCAAGATTGAACTTATCGCCGTAGCCATCCTGCTTCAAGGCCGGATACAAGATCGCGCCGAGCGCGATAATCGTCACTCCCGATGCGCCGGTAAACGCGGTAAAGAACGCGCAGACCGCCAGGCAAACCAGCGCGAGGCCGCCAGGCATCCATCCGAGCATCGCGCCGGTCAGCTTTACGAGTCGTTTCGGCGCGTTGCTTTCGCTGAGCAGGTAGCCGGCAAATGTGAACAATGGAATTGCGGCAAGAAATGGCATGCTGGCAATGCTCTGCACTTCGAGCGCCATGATCATGAGGTCCGTTTCTTCTTTGTAGAAACCAATCATCGCGCTGGCAGCGATTACCGTGAACAGCGGTGCACCGAATATCGCAAGGACTACAAGCAGCACGCTGAGCAGAATCATGCGTCGTCTTCCACGTAGCTGCCGGTAACGATTCTGCCTGCTTGCTTGATGACCAGCACGACAAAACGCAGGCTGATAAGCAGGAATGCAGCCGGCAACACGCTGTGCGCGATCCACGCCGGTATACTGATGAGAACCATATCCTCGTATTCGATTTCGATCTGCAGGTATCGCCATGTCTGCCACGCAATGACGCCGCAAACGATCGCAGCAAAAACGTCAACCAGGGCACGTGTAATCTCGACCGCGAGCTTCGGCAGAATATGCGACAAAGCATCAATTCGAATATGGCGGTTCTCACGGCACGCCGCGATAGACCCGACCATGGCAAGCCAAAGGACCATTAGCTTGATGAGCTCGTCGGCCCAAACGAAGCCTGTGCTGAAGACCTCGCGAAGCACGATCTGACCGACCGCGAGCAGCATCATCGAACTCAGCAGGAATACGAGCAGAATGGTCTCGAAGAGACTCCCGGCCCTTTCGAGCCTCTCCAGCAGGGTCATGAACTTATAGAGCACCGCTACTCGCCGACTGCAGCATCCTGTTCACTGCGAAACTCATCGATATACCGCATCATCTCGTCATAGAGCTCGAGAGTGAACTTGCCTTGCTGCCCCAGCTGCCGATTTGACGCGAGCAACACTTCACGGGTTTTCTTGAACTCCTCCTCGTCAAGCTGGACGGCCTCGATACCGCTGTTCAGCAGCGCATCGAAAGCCGCAGCGTTATCAGCCAGGTTTACCTTGTTGAAGTTCTCATAGATTCCGCCCATGACTTCCCGGACGATTGCCTGATCTTCAGGGCTTATTTTCTCAAACGTCTTCTTGTCGATTGCCATGAATCCGAACGTGTAAACCAGCGGCAGTCGTGTGACGTACTTGACCTTGGTGTGCCATTGCAGAATCAACGCAACGTAGGGAGGAATCGCGACAATATCCAGGAGACCTGTTTGTAAGCCGGTCAGCACGTCGGTCAGCGGCAGCGTAACTGGCGACAGCGACAGGGCCTCCATTGAGGCGTAGCTGATGGAGTCTCCCTCGGGTACCCACACGCGCTTGCCTTTCAGGTCCGACAGCGACCTCACTGGTGTGTTGGACATGATGTTTGCGAATCCCGACGTCGCGAATCCGAAGTTGACGAAACCCGCGTCTTCCAGCCCCTGCTGCAAACGTGCATCCATGCGACTCCTGACGTAAGCCGCCTCCTCTTCCGAATCGAAAATAAGCGGCATGCCGTACAGGTTCAGATCGTCGTATTGAGAAGTGAGGGCCGACGGAGTGAAGGCGCCACCCTGGAGTTGCCGGATTCTGATCTGACCCAGAACCTTCTTGTCGTCGCCCTTTATGCCGCCGCCGTAGTACTTGATTTGCACGCGACCTTCGGTACGCGCTTTTATCTCTTTGGCACCCGAGCGCATGTCATCCATCCACTGCGTACCGTCAGGCGTAGCCGTGGCAATCTTCAGCGTGACAGCGTAAGCAGGCAGACTGAGTAAGGATGCAAAGAGGATCAAAAACAGTTTTTTCATGATTTACCCATCAAAAATAATCGTCCGCTTCGGCGAGTAGCAGCACCGCATCGTCCTGTGCCAGGACGTTGCCCAGCGTATACCCATCCTGGTAGGGATCTGCCGCCATGACCTCATTAAGAAGTCGGTCGTGCATCTCCCGTTCGTAAAGCTTCTTCGCGTAACTCCGGGCGAACTCAACTTTGGCCCCAAGATCCTTGCCATCCGTCAACTCGATGGCCTTTTCAAAGTACTCGCGCGCCCTTTCCGGCTGGCCACCAGCCGCCGCCGGCCGCAAGGTCAGCAATACTCCCATATAGGTGTAGGCGCTACTGTTAACTGCGTCCCCACTTATGTCCAGATAGTGATTGAGCAAAGCCTCGATCTGTGGCAGTTCGGCGATTGAATTCATGTCCGAGCTGTGCGCCCTCAGGTATGCCAGCGAAGCAAAGCCGTAGGTAAATAGAAACTCGGCTTTCTTCGGGCTGACATCGTCGAGCGTGGCAACGAACTCGTCGTAGGTCGCGTCCGGCCACCCGCAGGCGGGTGAATAAGACTCGCACATCGCTCTGAGCGCATACGTGCGCGCACGCTTCGTCAGGCGAGAGGCTCTGACGCCCTCGTTAGCGAAAACAGCTCCATAAGTGGCATACAGGGTGGCCGCGGCCGCCAGTATGTCGGCATCATCTGGATTGCCTTCGACAAAACTGTCGAGCAGTAGCAAATAGGAAGGTACCCCGG
Source organism: uncultured Gammaproteobacteria bacterium (assembly GCA_963841145.1). Lineage (GTDB taxonomy): Bacteria > Pseudomonadota > Gammaproteobacteria > Steroidobacterales > Woeseiaceae > UBA1847. Next base: position 20,321 of record CAWJBO010000012.1, on the reverse strand, counting down.
AGCGCACGAGCTCCGGATCGTCCTGATTGAGAATAGCAGCCGACAAATTCTCGGCCAGGCCCGTTGCCGCGTTCGACACAATGATCGTGCAGCCGCTCAGGGCAGCGCTCGAGACCAGCAGCAACGCCGCTTTCAGGACATAGTCAGGGAATATTATTCTCATCACACGAGGGACCCGGCTGCCGGGGTTTGGTTCCAGTTGTGTACCCAGAAACACCGCATTATGTGGACTAATGCCGGACTTTGGAACTTGCATCTAGACTCGTGGCGAGGAACACGGCCGCCAGCGCCTGCCGGCGGCCTGTCCGCGTACGCGAGGTAAGCTAGATCTTTTCCTTGATGCGGGCTGCCTTGCCGGTGCGGCCGCGCAGGTAATACAGCTTCGCGCGACGTACATCGCCACGGCGTTTGACTTCAATGGAATCTACAACCGGGCTGTAAGTCTGAAAAACGCGCTCCACGCCTTCACCGTGCGAAATCTTTCGCACCGTGAACGACGAATTCAGGCCGCGATTGCGCTTGGCAATGACAACACCTTCAAACGCCTGAAGACGTTCGCGAGTACCTTCCCTCACCTTTACCTGGACTACAACCGTGTCGCCCGGAGAAAACTTGGGAATGTCCTTGCCCATCTGCTCGTTTTCGATCGCTTCAATAATTTTGCTCATGTTCTCTGCTCTTTCAAAAATTCGTCGAGCAACTTGCGCTGCTCGTCATCCAATTCCAGTTTTTCCAGCAGGTCGGGGCGCCGCAAATAACTGCGACCCAAAGCCTGCTTTTGTCTCCACCGCGCTATCTTAGCGTGGTCTCCTGATACCAGTACCTCCGGCACACTGCGGCCCTCTATGACTTCCGGCCTCGTGTAGTGGGGAAAGTCCAGCAGCCCACCTGCAAAGGAGTCCTGTTGCGCCGACTCCTCGTCGCCCAATGCCCCGGGCAGTAATCTAACAATCGCGTCGATAACCGCCATCGCCGCAATCTCACCGCCAGACAACACAAAGTCTCCCAGCGACAATTCCTCATCAACCTGCGCCTCGATGAGTCGCTCATCGATGCCCTCGTACCTACCGGCCAATAGCAATAGCCCTGGCAGTGCGGCGTATCGCTCTGCGACCGCCTGGTTGAATACTGCGCCTTGCGGCGACAGGTAAACCACCCGGCTGCGCTCCGGCAACCGCGCCCTTGACGCTCGCAATGCCCTGGCGAGCGGCTCGAACTTCATCACCATGCCGGGGCCACCGCCGTACGGCCTGTCGTCGACCGTCCGATGTGCGTCGTTCGTGTGATCTCGCGGATTCTCGAAATCCAGCGAAACCAGGCCACGATCAGCCGCGCGCCCCACAATGCCAAAATCGGCAATCGTTCTGACCATTTCCGGAAACAGGCTGACGACGCTTATCTGCACGAGATCAGTCCCATTCCCAGTCGACGGTGATCACACCATTGGCGAGATCCACATCGACAACCACTTCATCGTTGACGAACGGAATCAACCGCTCGACTTCGCCCTTGACCACCATCACGTCGTGCGCGCCGGTCTCAAGCATGTAAGCCACGGTGCCGAGTTTCGACCCGTCGCTCCGCAAGACCTTAAGTCCTTCAAGGTCCCGCCAGTAATAGTGTCCGTGTTCGGTTTCGGGCAACGCGTCCCGCGGGACGGCTATCTCCTCGCCAATCAGCGTCGCCGCCTGGTCGCGATCGTCGAACCCGTCGATTCGTACCACTACCGTTTTTCCGTGTCGCTGCCCTTCCGCGACGTTGGCCGGTCGCCAGTCACCTTCGTGACCCAGAGACCAGCCCTCATAATCCAGTACCGCTTCCCGGGGATCCGTGTAGGAGTGAACCTTGACCCATCCCCGGACACCGAACACGCCGGAAATACGTCCCAGCACTATCGGTTGGTCTGCCAAGAGATCAGTTGCTCGCGGCAGCCTTACGATGCTTCTTGAGCAATGACGCCACGCGATCGGAAGGCTGTGCTCCCTGATCGATCCAGTAGTCGGCGCGCTCGAGGTCAACTCGCAAGTTCTCCTCGTGCTCTTGCCCTACCGGGTTGAAATAACCAATACGTTCGATGTACCGGCCGTCCCGACGGTTGCGACTGTCGGTGACCACCAGGTGATAAAAAGGGCGCTTTTTCGCGCCAGCGCGCGAAAGTCGAATACTAACCATTGCAATTCCGTGTTTGTGTAAAAAAGAGGCAGACGTGCCTTTTCTCGGGCCGACCCGAGTAGACGGCGCATTGTACGGGAATCGCGCCAAATGTGAAGCGTTTTGCGGGCGAAAATACCTAAGTATTTCGGTACCTTAGCGCCGTAGATGGCATTTCGTGGTCCGGCGTGGGCTTTTCGGGCCGAAAATGGGCCGGAAATCAGCGCATTCCGGGCGGCAGACCCCCTCCGGGCATGCCCCGCATGAACTTGGCCATGCCGCCTTTCGAGACCTTCTTCATCATCTTATCCATCTGCATATGCTGCTTCAGGAGGCGGTTCACATCCTGGATCTGCTGTCCGGCACCTCCGGCAATGCGTTTCTTGCGGGAACCGTTGATGGTCTTGGGGAAACGCCGCTCGGACGGCGTCATGGAATTGATGATCGCAATCTGACGCCGGATCGTCTTCTCGTTGGCCGTGTCCTTGAGCGCAGCAGGATTGACGTTGCCCGGCAGAGGCAGCTTCTCGAGCATCGATGCCAGCCCGCCCATGTTCATCATCTGCTCGAGCTGGTCCTTGAGATCGGATAGATCGAAACCCTTCCCTTTCTTGAGCTTTCTGGCGAGTTTATCCGTCTGATCCTTGTTGACCTTTTGCTCGATCTCCTCAACCAGGGACAGCACGTCGCCCATGCCGAGTATTCGGGACGCCATTCGGTCCGGGTGAAACGCCTCCAGTGCGTCCACTTTTTCACCGACGCCGATGAAGCGAATCGGTTTTCCCGTAATCTCTCGAATCGAGAGTGCGACGCCACCTTTCGCATCGCCGTCGGTCTTGGTCAGGATTACGCCAGTCAATGGCAGGCTGTCGTCAAATGCGGTTGCCGAATTTACGGCGTCCTGTCCCGCCATGCTGTCAACAACGAAGAGCGTCTCGTGCGGCTGCGCGGCCTTATGAACATCGATGACCTCCTGCATCATCTCGCCATCGACATGCAGCCGCCCTGCCGTATCGACGATCAAGACGTCCGCAAAAGAGCGGCGTGCCGCGTCAAGGGCACGCGCGACGATAGCCGTCGGTTTTTCGGTCGCCTCGCTGGGACAATGAAGCGCGCTGACTTCTCCAGCCAGCGTCTGCAGCTGCAGTATTGCCGCCGGCCGGTGCACGTCCACGCTGACGAGCATTACCTTCTTCTTGTCGGTATCGATCAGTCGCTTGGCGAGCTTTGCCGCCGTCGTGGTCTTACCGGCACCCTGCAGGCCGGCAAGCAGAATGACGACAGGCGGTTGAGCCTTCAGGTCCAGTGGCACCGACTGGCTGCCGAGGATGCTAACCAGCTCGGCGTGAATGATCTTCACGAGCGCCTGGCCCGGGGTCAGGCTCTTGCCGACCTCCTCGCCGAGCGCACGATCGCGAATTCGCTCAACGAATCCCTTGACGACCGGCAACGCGACATCGGCCTCGAGCAAAGCCAGGCGGACCTGGCGCAAGGTATCCTTGATATTGGTTTCGGTAAGTCGCCCTTTGCCGGACAGCTGGCGTGCTGCGTCGGAAAGTCGGCCAGTCAGATTCTCAAACATGCGCGTATTCTAGCCGAGATGATCATGCAAATGGGAGATAGACGCCGGCTCGACACTCAATTGTAATCGATGACAGCCAGAGGTGCCGCTAGACGGTAAGCACGGTTCCGCGCGACAACATTTTGATGTTCTTCCCGGGCGCTGCCTTTCTCACCTGTGCGTAGATTCTGTCTTCTTCGCCAGGCTTCATGCCGGTCAACCAGATCTCCGGCTCATGGCGCAGGCGCTGCAGATCGTCGGTCAGCGTTTGCGGTGTGTAATGGCCGGAGTCCGCAGCCAGGCTCTGCATTTCGTCAGGGAATGACACCTCGATAACGAGCACACGGAGATCATCGCAGGCATTGAGAACCGGCCACAGCGTCTCGTTGGTCTTGGTGTCCCCGCTGACGGCGAACACACCGCCCGAATTCTGGACCGTGAAGCCCAACGACGGCACCGAGTGCATAACGTCAACCGCGTAGAAGTCCCGATGATCGATGCTGATCGTGTCACCAGGGCTGCACACGTGGTAGCGCAGCATTGGGTTATGTGGCGACGGCAACTTCGCGAAGTCCGGCCATATGACGCCGTTGAAAAGATGATCCTGGACCGCACGCAATGTCTCTTCACGCGCGTACACGGTTAAAGGCACCTCGAAGTTTTCATCGAAAACGCGATCGGCGAGCATGGGAAGTCCGGCGACGTGATCAAGATGCGCATGCGTAAGGAATACGTGCCGAATCGAGTCGAGGTCCTGGAGATCGAGGTCACCGATTCCAGTGCCCGCGTCGATAAGGACATCATTGTCGATCAACATCGCGGAGGTTCGTGCGCCAGCGCCGATCCCCCCACTGCAACCAAGCACGCGAATTCGCATAACGAGGGTTCTCTTGGACTACGCCATATGGGATGATCTGACGTTAGGTGAATGCCTATAGGGTTTCTGTGTCTCAAATCACAATTTTTTCGCTCTATTTGCTGGCGGCCGCAGCCTTCACGCTCAGCCGTCTCCCGCGATTTCGAATCCCAGTCCCGACCGTACTTTCTGGTTGCGTACGTTTTCGTTTTGATCGGCGTGGTTTTGCATGAGCAGCACCTGTTCGAGCTGATCCTGCCCGGCGACGGATTCCATCTTTCGATCGGCAGCGCCGCGTCACTGATCGGTCTGGAGCTTGCGGTCATTGCGATCGTCGCAGCCGTCCAGCCGACTTTGCGCGGTTTGAGCGCAGGTATGCTGATCCTATCGGCGGCAACAGCAATGTTGATGAGCGCATCGGTCGACCCATCGACCGGGGTGGCGATGGCCTGGCAGGTCAGAGCACATATCCTGATCGCGCTGCTGTCTTACGGTCTTCTTACTGTCGGCGCAATCGTTGCCGTATTTGCATTGATTCAGGAACGCCGCCTGCATTCGGCGCGCATTACGCCGACAAACAGCCTTTTCGCGCCGCTCGAGACAACAGAAAAATTGCTGATCGGAGTCGCAGCAACGGGCTTCGCCGGACTGACCTTGTCCATCGCATCCGGCTTGTCATTCGTCAATGATTTACTGGAGCAGAATCTCGCTCACAAGTTTGCGTTCTCACTGATTGCCTGGGTCATCTTCGGCATCCTGCTTGCCGGTCGTTTTTTTGCCGGCTGGCGCGGCAAACGTGCCGTGAAGCTCTACCTTTGGGGGTTCGCCACCTTGTGCCTGGCCTATTTCGGCAGCCGCGTAATCCTGCAGGAAATTTTCGACAAGAGCTGGGGCTGAGACGGCCGTTCTTGACAGCCTGCCAACGGCCTGTTGAACTGTTTTTCTATGGCTGACTTGGAGGTGCCCTTCTTTTGGGCGACGACGTTCCGCTAGCAGGCCTGATTGGGCTGCTCATTGTCCTGCTCTTGCTTTCCGCCTTTTTCTCGGGCTCGGAAACGGCTCTTATGAGCCTCAATCGTTACCAGCTTCGCCACAAAGCGCGAGAGGGGCACCGTGGTGCCCGTGTTGCCGAGCGACTCCTGAAACGGCCCGACCGACTGATCGGGCTGATATTGCTTGGCAACAACCTGGTTAATTTCTCTGCCGCATCGCTGGTCGCAGTGATCGCCTTCCAGATCGGCGGTCAGCCAGCCGTCGCACTCGGCACCTTGTTCCTGACGCTCGTAGTATTGATCTTCTCAGAGGCCGCGCCGAAAACGCTCGCGGCCATGCATCCGGAACGGCTCGCGTTCCCGGCGGCGATGATCTACTACCCTTTACTGAAGATCACGTACCCGATCGTCTGGCTGACAAACGCGGCATCCAACGGTGTCCTGTACCTGCTAGGCGTGCGCGAGAGTGACAGCGACCTGCAATCGCTGACGCGCGAAGAACTGAGAACTGTCGTCCACGAAGCCGGCGCCCGGATTTCAACGCGTTATCGAAAGATGCTGCTCAGCATTCTCGATCTCGAGCAGGTCACCGTCGACGATGTCATGGTGCCGCACAACGAAATTGTCGGCATCGATCTTGACAACGACATCCCCGAGATCGAATCCATTATCGGCGCCAGTCAGCATACACGGTTGCCGGTTTATCGGGACACCATCGATCAGGTCGCCGGCATACTGCACATGCGCAAGCTCGCAAATCTCGCGCAGCAAGATCTCACAAAAGACAATCTGCTGAGCCTGCTGGATGAACCCTATTTTGTTCCGGAAGGCACGCCACTGAGCACGCAATTGGTACAGTTCCAACGCCGGCGAGAGAGAACAGCGCTGGTCGTCGATGAGTACGGCGATATCCAGGGTATCGTGACGCTCGAAGACATCCTCGAGGAAATCGTCGGTGAGTTCACGACGGACCCCGCTGATGACGAGGTAGATGTGATCGACGAGGGCTCCGACACCTTTCTTGTCGATGCCGCGGCGAACATTCGTGAGCTCAATCGATCTCAGGACTGGGATCTGCCAACCGATGGCCCGAAGACGATCAACGGCCTGATCATCGAGAAGCTGGAGACAATTCCGACGCCCGGGACCTGTCTGAAGATCAACGGCTATCCTATCGAAATCGTCGAGACGGATGACAACCGGATTCGCTCAGTGCGCGTAGGCCAACAGATTCAGGCGTCTGCTCCCGCCTCCTCCTGAATCCATCTACCAGGCGGCCTCCAGCACCTCGCTCAAGCGCCGCACGCCCGTAACCTCAATCCCCTTTGGCGGTCTTTTTGGCACGTTGCCGGCGGGAACGATGGCCTGCGTAAAACCCTGCTTCGCAGCCGCAGCGATGCGTTCGGTACCAAAGCGGACCGGCCTGATTTCGCCGGCGAGTCCGAGTTCGCCAAAACAGATTAGCCGCTCCGCACAGGCTCGGTCGCGAAGGCTCGAGACTATGGCGAGTACGGTGGGCAGATCGACAGCAGTTTCGGCAATTCGCAGACCGCCGACGACATTGACGAAAACGTCTTCATCGATCATCGCAAGGCCGCCATGTCGCTGCAGCACAGCGAGCAACAGGGCCAGCCGATTCTGATCGACACCTTGTGCCAGCCGCTTCGCATAATTGCTGTTGCCATCCGCAACCAGCGCCTGAATCTCAACCAGTAGCGGCCGGCTCCCCTCCCAGGCAACGGACACGACGCTGCCCGGCTCATTGACGGAGTCGCGGGACAAAAAAATCGCCGACGGATTACGGACCTCACGAAAGCCTGTCTCGGTCATTGCAAACACGCCCATTTCGCCGCTGGCGCCAAACCGATTCTTGACGGATCGAATCATCGTATAGCGGCTGGCGGGATCGTTCTCAAAGTACAAGACCGTATCGACCATGTGCTCCACGACGCGCGGGCCCGCGATGGCGCCCTCCTTGGTGACGTGACCGATCACAAACACAGACACTTCGTTTTGCTTCGCAAACTGCACGAGGCGACCGACGCTTTCCCGAAGCTGTGCCACCGAACCTGGCGCCGACGGCAGATGCTCCGACGTCATGGTCTGTATCGAATCAATAACCAGGACTTTCGCGTTGCAGCGCATCGACTGTTCGAGCACGTTCTCAATGGATGTATCGGCCAACAGGTTCATTGCCGACGCGTCGAGTCCCAGGCGCATTGACCGTTGCCCGATCTGCCGTAGCGACTCCTCGCCCGTTGCGTAGCAGACCGACAATTCTGTCATCAGGCAGGCAGAAACCTGCTGCAGCAGCGTCGACTTGCCGACGCCAGGGTCGCCGCCCAGAAGTGTGACGGCTCCGGGCACCAGTCCTCCGCCGAGGACACGGTCAAACTCGCTGAAGCCGGTTGCGAAGCGCTGCTCGATATCGCCCGACAGTTCATCGAGCCGCTGAGTACTGGCACCTGCCCGCGGTCGCCGCCCCGGCCGCTGCAAACGACTGCTCAGCCAGCGTGTTCCACACCAGGCATTCCGGGCACTGACCGGCCCACTTGACGCTGTGTGCCCCGCATTCGCCACAAACATAGGCCTTTTTTGCCTTCGCCACGACCCATTTCCCCTGTTGTGCCGTCTTCAAGCATGGTTGCGCATATCAGCCCGCCGACACCCATGCCCCGTGCCACGTAACACGTTGTTAAATATGAGATTAGTAGCCAAGCGCGCATTCTTCACGCGACGCACGACGCGATTATTGTTAAATTCACGAAATTCTCTGGACGCCAATGATAGCACCGCCTTCGGCGACGTTATTACATAAAAAGTGCCAACCCTATCTCATTACGCTGAGCTGCATTTACTTATAATTTTGCCCTTAAAACAGGGACATGACGCACTTTGAAGACGGCCAAACAATCCAAACGCAATCGCCTGATAGCGCTCAGCTTCGTTAGCGTGCTGCTGCTGCTGGTCTACGGACCGCTGGCGCAGTGGTTTGTCGCGGCCGACCGTCTGCTCTACGACCAGTTTGCCGGACACCTTCCCACCAAGCCGCTTGCCGACGCCTATATCGTCAGCATCGATCCACAAAGAGCGACGCCGGCCGACGTGCTGCAGCAGTACGGCAGGATTATTGAGAAACTGCAGGCGACGAAGGCCAAACGAATCGTTCTCGCAAACCCGGCCGAGATTCCGACGACCGAAGACCTGCCGAGCTGGTCCGCATTGCTGGGCTCCGGCGTGCCGGTTTTTGTTCCGTCTCGTCATCGCCTCGCCGATGTGTCGAGGAACAAGGGCTTTTCTGCTCACAACGCAGACAACGATGGTGTTTTGCGTCGCTCAGAGCTGTGGCACTTCAATGGCGACGTAATGTCACCATCGCTGCCGCTCGCGATAGCGCTGGCTGAATCGCTAACGGCTACCGCACCGCGTCTGTCCAGGTCAGACGATTCCATCTACTTTTCGCGGTACGCTGCAATTCCCAGGCTAAGCGTCGCCGAGGTCCTTGAAGGCAAGACCGACCTTTCCGGCGCAACCGTGTTTGTCGACTCTGACCCTGCGATTGTCGGCGCTGAAGCGCTGCTGCCTTCTGGACAGTTTGTCACCTACTCGGAGTTGACGGCCGCCCTGCTCGCTGACATCGAGAATGACCGCATGATCATTGCGCCCACCTGGGCCAAATCCATAGAGTGGCTTGCACCGTTGCTCCTGGCCATCGTTTCCGTGTTGTTCCTGCCTGATCGAAACAGGCATGAAATCGTGGTATTTACGATCACAACGGCGTTCTCATTGCTGCTGCTGGAAGCGCTGATGCTGCTCGGGCTGAATGTTCGCATCGATCTCGGTCGACCGATTCTGATCTTTATCGGTGTCGCGATACTGAGTGCCTACCTGGTACAGAACGTCAAGAAAGTCTCTGTAGACTCCCTCAAACGCGGTTCCGACTTCCTGTCGGCAGGACGGCTGGAGCCGGCATTTGCGGAATTTCGCCGCTGCCACCCATCGGAATCGGTTGCCCCCCTGATGTACAAGCTGTCGCTCGCGTTCGAGGAACAGGCGAAGCCGGAGCGCGCCGAGGCCGTGCTGGACTGGATGAAGCGCACCCACACAGGAAACACGGATACCGATCTTTCGCCGAAAAAGCTCAGCGGCGTCCCGCAGCGCCTCGGACGCTATGTCGTGCAGCGTCGAATCGGGCGCGGCGCAATGGGCGCCGTTTATCTCGGCAAGGACCCGCGCATCAACCGTGCGGTTGCCATCAAGGTCATACCGATCGAAAAGGAATTCGAGGATGAAGAACTCAAAGAAGCGCGACTGCGCTTCTACCGCGAGGCGGAATCGGCGGGTCGACTGACACATCCGAATATCATTACCGTCTACGATGCGGGCGAGGACAAGGGTCTTGCCTATATCGCCATGGAGTACGTGCCGGGCATCCCGCTGAAAGACTTTACCGACCCGAAGCGGCTGCTGGCACCGAAACGCGCGCTGGAGCTTTGTGCCGCGACCGCCGAAGCACTGGACTACGCCCACAACCAGGGCGTAATTCATCGCGATATAAAGCCCGCCAACCTGCTGTACAACCCGAAAGACGGCACGATGAAGATCAGCGATTTCGGCGTAGCGCGCATGACGGACAATAATCGCACCAAGACCGGCATCGTCCTGGGCACCCCGATGTACATGTCGCCGGAGCAACTCGGCGCCGAGGATCTCACGGGACTATCGGACTTATTTTCACTTGGTGTTACCCTGTACGAACTGCTGGTTGGCGAGGTCCCGTTCAAAGCGACGAACATTGCGGTGCTGATGACCAAGATCACAACTGAAGACCCGGCACCCGTGTCCTCAAGGCGCACCGGGATACCGCCGAGCGTGGATGCTGTACTGGCCAAGGCACTGTCCAAACGGCCGGAAAATCGCTTTTCCTGCGGCGCCGAGATGGCGATCGCGCTCAGGAATTGCGCGAGATTCTCATAACAAGAACGATGAGCGAGCAAAGAACCTAAGTAATGAACCTTCGCGGGAAAATTGATTTCGCCGAGATCACTGATACTGGTCGCGTGCGTGAACACAATGAGGATGCGATCGGCAGCGTGCCGGAGATCGGGCTCATGGTGCTTGCCGACGGCATGGGCGGATACAATGCGGGCGAAGTCGCCAGCGGTATCGCCGTACAGATCGTTACCGAACTCGCCACGGTCGGGGCGAACCGGGAAGAACGCGATGAAATCGATCCGCACAGCGGCTTGATGCGGCAGTCGATCGTCCTGAGAGACGCCGTCTACCGGGCCAACAAGATCATTTACCAAACAGCCCAGAGCCAGACTCATTGCGAGGGCATGGGCACGACCATCGTCGCCTGCATGTACTACGACGACCGCGTATCTATCGCCCACGTTGGTGACTCGCGCGCCTACCGCCTGCGCGGCGGCGAACTCGAGCAGATCACTCTGGACCACTCTCTACTGCAGGAGCTGGTCGACCGCGGCTTTTACTCGGAAGAAGAGGCACAGCGCTCTACAAACCGTAACTATGTGACCCGGGCGCTGGGCGTAGAGTCGGCGGTAGAGGTCGAAGTTCACGAGCATGACGTCCTGCCCGATGATGTCTATCTGCTCTGCTCGGATGGCCTGCCGGACATGGTCGAAGATGACGATATTCACTTAACTATCAGTACTTTTAATGCTAGTCTTGAGGTAGTTGGTCAACAACTTGTTGACTTGGCCAACGACCACGGCGGACGAGACAACATCTCGGTAATGCTTGCGCAGATTAAAGAACCCTTCCCAGCGAAGAAGGGTCTGCTCGCAAAAATTGCCGGTTGGTTTCGTTCATAAGGGATGCAGCGGTCTAAGAGCGAGTAAACATGGCACGGTTATTTCTAAGTCTGGACAATCAGGTTCTGGCGGAATACAACATGACGAAGGAGCGCTACACGGTTGGGCGCCTCCCGGATAATGATGTACGCATCGATAATCCCGCGGTGAGCGGACATCACTCCCTGATTATCAATATCCTCAACGACTCCTTCCTCGAGGATCTGAATAGCACCAACGGCACCTACGTCAACGGCAAGTTGATCAAGAAGCACGCACTGCAACACGGTGACGTGATCACGATTGGCCACCATCAGCTGCGTTTCTCGGATCAGCAGACCAACGAAAGCGAACAGGACGAGTTCGAGAAGACCATGGTTATTCCGGCGGGTCAGCAGAATGCGGACCAGCTGGCCAAGGCCGAGCAGGCTGCCGAGGCAGCAGCCGAAGCAGCGGCCGAAGCAGCGCGCGAGGCAGCCGGCTCCGATGCCGAGTCTGAAGCAGCCGCCGCCGTGAAACTGGACCCCGAAGAAGCCGCCGCACTGAACGACGAGCCGCCGCCGGAAAAAGAAGAATTAGCACCACCGCCGCCCCACCACCACCGCCGACGGCCACACAAACCGGCATCGATCCAGCCAGCGCACCGAGCGCTTTGCCGCTGGCGAAGCTCCAGGTGTTAAGCGGAGCCTTTGCAGGACGCGAACTGGAACTGACCAAAGCGCTCACAACGCTCGGCCGACCCGGCGTTCAGGTAGCTGCGATCACACGACGCGCCGAGGGCTACTACATAGTGCACGTCGAGTCCGGCAAGGAAGGCGACTTTCCGCTGGTCAACGGTGAACCGACGGGCCCGCAGGCCCGCAAGCTGTCAGACAACGACGTCGTGCAGCTCGCCGGCGTAAAGATGGGTTTCTTCCTCTCCTAGCGCCCGCTGGTTGGACTTACTCGACGACTTCGCTGTCCTCGCGATTCGTTACGCCGCAAACGAGTTCATAGGGGATCGCGTCCGCAAACGGTGCGACCTCCTCAACGGGCAGTCCATCACCCCAAAGCGTCGCAATATCGCCGACCTTGTCCGTTGAATCGGCGCCCAGATCGACGGCGATCATGTCCATCGATACGTTGCCAATCAGCGGCACGCGGCGACCATTGATCAACACGGGCGTACCGGTACGGAAATGCCGCGTGTATCCATCGCCATACCCGGCCGAAATGATGCCGAGCCGAGTATCGCTGTCATTGATGTAACTACCCCTGTAGCCGACCCGCGCGCCGCTTCGCAGCGGCTTCGTCGCAATAAGGCGCGCCTCGAACTGCATGACCGGCTTCAGACCCAGCTCAACGCCCGTTCTGTCTGCGAACGGCGATATACCGAACAGAGCAATGCCGGGTCGAATCCAGTTATCCCCCGCAAAACCGAATTCGCGCGCGTATTTCGGTAACGGCCGGCCAGCCGAACATACCGGGCGTGTTGCCGATGCTGACCGCGCCCTCGAAGCCCTCGACGATTGGCCTGAATTGCGGCCAGCTGGCTCGGGTGTCGTGTCGCCCTCAAGTTCGTCGGCGCTCGCGAGGTGCGTCATCAGGCTGTAATTCATCGACCGCGCGCGTCGCCCTCAGCCGGCTGATAATCTGATCGGCGTCTTGTGGGGGGAAGCCGAGACGATTCATACCTGTATCGAACTTGAGCCAGACGGTAACGGCGCCCGATCTCGCAGCCTCCAGTAACTCCAGCTGCTCAACGCAGTGCACAACGGGCTCGAACTGATGCTCGATGGCGCACGCCAGTTCTGCTTCGGTCGTCACGCCAGCCAGCAAAACAATTGGCGCTCTCGATATCCTGTTGTCGCAGCAGCAAAGCCTCTGGCACGCGCGCCACCGCAAACGCGTCGACGTCGCGTCAGATGCTGTGCGACGGTAACCATGCCGTGACCGTAGGCGTTCGCCTTGATGACGGCCATTACACGAGAGTCCGGCGCGGCCTGCCGAATGATTTCCAGGTTATGTTTGAGTGCGCCGAGCCGGATTAGCGCTCGAGCTCCAAAGCTCACGGATAGTCTTCCGCATAAGCGTCAGGCACCCAGTTCTCGAACTTGGTGTAGCGGCCGACGAAGGTCAGTGGGAAATCACCAATCGGTCCGTTACGTTGCTTCGCGATCGCGATATCCGCGATGCCCTTTCTTGGCGTGTCCTGATTGTAGACTTCTTCTCGGTAGATGAAGACGATCAGGTCCGCATCCTGCTCGATCGCACCCGACTCACGCAGGTCCGACATTACCGGTCGCTTGTCGGTGCGTTGCTCGACACTTCGATTGAGCTGCGACAGCGCAATAACAGGAACTTCGAGCTCTTTAGCCAGTGCCTTAAGGCCGCGAGAAATCTCGGAAATCTCGGTTGCGCGGTTTTCCTTACTTCCTTCGACCTGCATGAGCTGCAGGTAATCAATGACCATAAGGCCGAGACCATGCTCGCGATGCAGGCGTCTCGCGCGCGCGCGAATCTCCGTCGGCGACAGGCTCGGCGTGTCATCGATGTAGATCGGCGCATCAGACATCAGCTGCACAGCGGTGTTGATCCTGGACCAGTCTTCATCCGGGAAATTGCCCGTACGCAGGTGCGTCTGGTCCACGCGACCCAGCGAAGAAATCATGCGAAACGCCAGTTGCTGTGATGGCATTTCCATTGAGAACACCGCAGTCGGAACCTTCGAGCCAATCGCCGCGTTCTCGGCGATGTTGAGTGCGAGTGTCGTCTTACCCATGGACGGACGGCCCGCAATGATGATGAGTTCGCCGGCTTGCAGGCCCGCGGTCAACTTGTCGAATTCATGGTAGCCGCTGGAAATACCGGTAATGCTGCCGTCCGACTGGTGCAGCAGATCGATGCGATCGACAGCTTCCGGCAAGATTTGCTTCAAAGACCGGAATCCCTTCTTACCACGACTGCCTTTCTCGGCAATCTCGAAGACCATACGCTCCGCGTCGTCGAGTACCTGGGACGCGGTCCGCCCATCGCTTGCGAACGCGTTGCCGCTGATCTCATTGCCCGCGTTAATGAGCGCCCGCAGTGTCGCGCGTTCTCGAATGATTTTTGCGTAGGCGCGTGCGTTTGCCGCACCGGCCGTTTCATTAGCAAGTGTCGCCAGGTACTCGAGCCCTCCGATCTGCTCCAGCTCGCCGCTGCCGTCGAGGTGCTCGGACAGGGTTACCACGTCGCACGGGCTACCGCCTTCGATCAGCTTGCCGATCGCCGAGAAAATAAGGCGATGGTCCTTTCGATAGAAGTCGTCGGGAAGAACGACATCCGCTACTTTGTCCCAGGCTTGGGCGTTGAGCATCAGGCCGCCGATCAGCGCTTGCTCGGCCTCGACGGAGTTCGGCGGTATTTTCAGGCGCTGCTCCGCACCTCCACCACCAAATCCATCATCCACAGCACGCACCATTGTTCAGTTCCCTCGAGGATTGATCACTCTGCTGGAAAAGTAACACATTGCCGGGCCCGTGCGTAAAAGCGTGTCAGGGGACGGCAGTAGCAGCCACATAATGGCTGAAACACATCGGTCACAGGCACGCAACGGCACGATTCAGACCAGCCTTGAGCGCCGCAATGGCGCGCGAGGTCGTTGTTAGTCTTCGGCAACAACCTTGACCGTAATCTCGGCGTCTACTTCCGTATGCAGATGAACACCAACTGCGAATTCGCCCAGGTCGTGAATCGGGCCGTCTGCCATGCGAATCTCGGCGCGTTCTACCTCGACCTGAATCGCGGCCAGTGCCTCGGCGATGTCGATCGGACCGACGGAACCAAAGAGTTTGCCTTCGCTGCCGGCGTTTGCCGAAATAACAACCTCCAGGCCACTGATCGTCTTCGCGCGGGCCTTGGCCTTCGTAAGATCTTTCGCGGCCGCTTTCTCGAGCTCGGCGCGACGCGATTCAATCGCCTTGATGTTATCCGCTGTCGCGAGGGCAGCTTTGCCCTGCGGCAACAAGAAGTTACGACCGTAACCTGGCTTGACCTTGACCATGTCGCCAATGCCACCCAGGTTTTCAACGTTTTCCAACAAAATCACGTTCATGATTAGAACCTTCTATGCTTTCTTCATTCGACGCCGGAAATCAAACCAGGCATCCGTGTAACCCAAAACCGCCAGTGCCGTCATCAGCAGTACCTGCAGGAACGGCAGTAACGCATAGACGGCGATTAACGCCGCCAGCGGTAACGTGCCTTGCGCGTGCATCCAGTGCACGATCGACAAGCCCTGGATCCAGAACACCACGAACAACATGAACGCGAGATTCTGCAGCCAGGTCGCGTTAAAAGCGAGCGCCAACAATGAAGTCAACGCCATCATTACCGCGATAACACGCCCCAAATTCAAATCACGAAACTGGCCAAAATCTCCGGTTTCGCCGGGCAGACGCTTGTACAGCGCATACCCCAGTAACAAGCCAACCGTGTAAAGCATCCAAAATGCCAACGCGGCCGATACGGTCATAACCTCTGCAGTCAGCAACTCCAGGTTCAGCTGCAGATTATTCTGCCGTACGATCTCCGCCATCGTCTCCATGTACGGCTGCCAAAACGCAACCGGATCGACGACGACAATGTAAAATCCCAGTAGCGCCGCTGCCGCGACAATAACCGCAACCTGCACGGTCAGTGTCAGCGATCGCGAGCCCAACATCATGACCGCGAGCAGCAGGACCGGCACCCAGGTGCCGGTCATCAACGTGACGATCGACGGAATCGACACGCCAAAAATCAGCGATACCGTCAGCAACACCGCCGCGGCAATGCAGCCCTCAACCAGGGCGAGCTTTGTTCCCTGCGCCAGCACCAGCAGCACCATGATCACGCCGCTGGTCAGCTGCGGCGCGGGCAACAGCAGCGTTACCGCCAGCCCCATTACCGCGTTTTGCGGCCGCGCGACAAGCCAAGAGGCGATTGTCCGCACTAGCCTGACCTACGGCGTTTAGTGCCGATCGGTATACGGCAGCAGCGCGAGAAAACGAGCACGTTTCACTGCCGTAGCCAGCTGGCGCTGGTAGTGAGCCTTGGTCCCCGTGATCCGACTCGGAACGATCTTGCCCGTCTCGGTAACGTAAGCCTTGAGCAGGTTGAGATCCTTGTAGTCGATCTCCTTAATGCCCTCAGCGGTGAAACGGCAGTACTTACGCCTGCGTGAATAACGACTCATTGCAATACTCCTTAAGCGCTCTTCGCGGCAGCGTCATCTGCTGCATCATCAGCTGCGGCGACTTCAGCTACAGCTTCAGCTTCTGCGGGCTCGTCAGCGGGTTTCTCAGCGGACTCTTCAGCGGGCTTTTCAGCGGTCTGCTTCAACCGGGGCTGCCTCTTCCGCTGGTTTTTCCGCTGCTGCTTTCTCAGCGGCTTCTTTCTCAGCGGCCTCTTTCTCAGCGGCTTCGGTGCGCATCGCTGCTTCGGCGACAGCCTTGGCGTCACGACGCTGCTGCGCTTCTTTTTCCTTGGCCTTTTCTTCAGCGACGGCAACCGCCATCGGTGATGCTTCCGTCACGGCCTCGTCGCGGGCGATTACCAGGTTGCGCAAAACAGCATCATTGAACTTGAATGCAGTCTTGATTTCCTCGACCACCGGGAAATCACACTCGACGTTCAAAAGTGCGTAATGGGCCTTGTGGATTTTGTTGATTGGGTGCGCCATCTGGCGTCGTCCCCAATCTTCGCTGCGGTGCACGGCACCGCCGGATTCGGTCACCATTGCATGGTAGCGTTCCACCATGGCAGGTACCTGTTCGCTCTGGTCCGGATGAACCAGAAACACGATCTCGTAATGTCTCATTGTCTTCCCTTCTGGATTAAATCCAAACGGCTACTTTCGCCAATCGCCAAAGTACACTGTCGGATTAAAGCTGCCCGGCACATCCGGTGCAGCAAGAGGTAAATCTCCCGTCTCATCAACGGGGACGCGCATCCTACCCAACGATACGGGTAGACGCAAGCCAAAAATCCCTGAAATTCAAGGATCTCGACGCCTCGGGCTAGCGGTTCTGCCGGACAATCTCGTACAGGCAGATACCGGTGGCTACCGACACGTTGAGGCTGGATACCGCGCCCTGCATCGGCAGGCCTACCAGCAGGTCGCATCGGCTGGTGATGGCCTTGCTCAAGCCCGTGTGCTCCCGGCCCATGACCAGCGCCACGGAGCCGGTGAGATCAGCGTCGAACAGGCTGCTCTCCGCCCTGTCACTGGTGCCAATACAGCGTATGCCGTAGCCACTGAGCCACTGCACGACCTTGCCGAGGTTGGCGACAGGCACGAACGGCAGTTGCTCGGCGGCTCCCGCCGCTACCTTGCTAACGGTCGGCCCGAGCCCAGCCGCGCCGTGCCGCGGCACGACCACTGCATCTACGCCGGCCGCATCAGCCGTCCGCAGGCAGGCGCCGAGGTTGTGAGGATCCTGAATCCCGTCCAGCAGCAACAGCACCACTCGGCCACCACCGTCTCGTTGCAACCGATCCTCTATCATCGTCCGCAGCGCCGCCTCATCAAGGACTGTGCTGCGCCGCACCTCGGCAACGATTCCCTGGTGTCGAGCCTCACCGCTGATTTGTGTGAGTCGCGCGCGGTTCGCAGGCTGGATCTCGATGCCCGCTTTGCGCGCTTCGGAGATAACTGTCTGGACACGTGGATTCTCGGTCTGGTACTCCGCAAATATCTGACGGATATCCTCACCGCCACTGCTCAGCAACTGCTCGACTGCGCGCAAGCCCGTCACATACTGCGATTTGCTCATGCGCGGCGTCTTCGTCGTTTGCCGGCCCCGCCCTTGCTCGATGTCGGAGGCTCGCTGTCCACGGGCCGGAAATCGATCTTGCGCGTCTCCATATCGACCCGCTGCACGCGCACACGCATCGGCTCACCGAGGCTGAAGGTCTTACCACTACGTTCACCGATCAAGCGCTGCGAGCCGGCATCGTATTTGTAGTAGTCATTGGCGAGACTCGTAACATGTACCAGACCGTCGGTCATTAGCTCGGTTATCTGAACAAATAAACCGAAGTTGGTGACACCGGTTATGACGCCGTCGAACTCGTCACCAAGATGGCCTTCCATATACTGGCACTTCAACCAGGCTTCGACGTCGCGGGTCGCTTCTTCCGCACGTTTCTCGTGTGCCGACGTAATAGCACCGAGTCGTTCCATTTCTTTTGGCGAGTAATCGTAGCGACCGGGCTTGCCTCCCCGAACAATGTGACGAATAGCGCGATGTACGAGTAGATCCGGATAGCGTCGGATCGGCGATGTGAAGTGCGCATAGGACTTCAGCGAAAGCCCGAAATGGCCGACGTTCTTGGGCGAGTATTCCGCGTGCGTTAGCGAACGCAGCATCGCCATCGTGATGGCGGCGGCGTCAGGACGGTCTTTGATCTGCCGAATCAACTCCGTGAAATGACGTGGTTCGACATGATCCGGGTGCGCAACCTTCAGTCCCAATGACACGAGGTACAGTCGCAGGTCATTGAAGCGGTCAGGATCGGGCTTCGGGTGTACACGGTAAAGGCCGGGTATGCGGTGTTCCTTCAGGAACTTCGCGGCTTCTACGTTGGCGGCGATCATGCACTCTTCGATCAGGCGATGTGCATCGTTGCGCGGCACTACCTCGATGCGCTCAATCTCACCGTCATCATTCAGCTTGAACTTGGTCTGCGGCAGATCGATTTCGATGGCGCCGCGCCGACTCCGAGCTTTCGCAAACGCCGAGTAGAGGTTGTGCAGCTCTCGTATCGAGGGCTGCAGATCTTCGGGCACCGCGCTTTGCTTCTGGCCCTCGAGGAAACCGCTGACCTGGCTATAGGTTAGCCGTGCCTTCGAGCGCATGACCGCTTCGTAGAATTTGGCACGGGTTACTTTGCCTTCCGCGCTCACGCTCATCTCGCAAACCATGCAGAGGCGATCCACCTTCGGATTCAGTGAGCAGAGTCCGTTGCTCAAGACCTCCGGCAGCATTGGCACCACACGGTCAGGGAAATAGACCGATGTACCGCGCCGCGTCGCTTCCTTGTCTAACTCGGTGCCAACGTCCACGTAGTTCGACACATCGGCGATGGCAACCAGCAGGCGCCAGCCACTGCACCCGACTTCTCACAGAACACGGCATCATCGAAATCGCGCGCGTCGGCACCGTCGATGGTGACCAGGTCGATGCCACGAAGATCCTCGCGACCCGCCTTGGCCTTGCTTGGCACCTCCGTTCCATACGACTTAATTTCGCCGAGTACCGACTTCGGCCACTCGAACGGAATGCCGTGGGAATGAATCGCGATGTCAGTGGCAATGCCCTTCTCGCCCGGCTTGCCAATCACCGTGGTAATGCGGCCCGTCGCCTGTTCGATCTTGGTCGGAAAGTCGAGAATCTCGACCACGACCATGTCACCCGGCCTTCGCCTTTCCGGCCTCGTCTTTCGGTATCAGGACGCGGTGCGAGATCCTGGGGTTGTCCGGCACGACGATGCCGATACCGCGTTCCCGGATGTACTGTCCGGCAATTTCCCGCGTGCCACGCTCAAGGACATCGACCAGATCGCCCTCGGCGCGGCCGCGTCGATCCAGGTCCCGTAATGCGAACGGCAACCCGGTCGCCGTCGAACAAAGAGCGCATTTCGCGCGCCGAAAGATAGACATCATCCGGCTCGCCATCGTCGCGGATCACGAAACCGAAACCATCGCGATGGCCGCTGACTGTTCCGGTGACCAGGTCGAGTTTCGCCGTCAGGCAGTATTCGCCGCGACGGTTTTCGAGA
Organism: uncultured Gammaproteobacteria bacterium; assembly: GCA_963841145.1. GTDB lineage: Bacteria > Pseudomonadota > Gammaproteobacteria > Steroidobacterales > Woeseiaceae > UBA1847. The sequence continues at coordinate 161 of CAWJBO010000012.1, read as the reverse complement.
ATTTGGCCGGCGCGAACCATGCCATTCAGACGATCGACGAGCAGCGTCCGCATACGCTGACCCTTAAGCGAGAAACCGGTCAACATCTTCTCTACTTTCAGTGGCTTACCAGCCTCATTTAGAAAGTCCAGGAGTTCGTTCTGGCTTGGAACGGGGTGTTT